>JAZRTP010000042.1:0-33320 GCA_045652105.1 Acutalibacteraceae bacterium | reverse complement strand
CTCATAGGCAGTGCCGTTGATGCCATTTTTGACAGCGCTGATGAGAGTGGTTTGCGGGATGCCGCTGGCAATAGAAAACTGGCGCACGCTTTTGTATTGTTTTTTGATTTCATCACGAATCATTGCAGAAAGGTCGTTCATATATAGCACCTCCACTGTGTATTTTATCATTTAACAAAAGAATTGTCAAATTATTAAAATTAACACTTGAAATTATGCTTTCTTTGTGATATAATAGGCAAGTCGTATGAATTAGCATACTTTTCGGGGTATAGCGCAGTTTGGTAGCGCGCGTGGTTTGGGACCATGAGGCCGGGGGTTCGAGTCCCTCTACCCCGATCACATAAAAAACCTCTTTTGTCTATCAAGACAAGAGAGGTTTTTTATAATGATATCCGTTCTATGCAGAACGGATGATATATCTTCGATATGATGTCTGCTTTGCAGATGATATACGCTTCGCGTATGAAGAGAACGGATATTATATCATACTTGCGGTAAGCAAGTATATCATGCGGCAGAGCCGTATATCATATTGCGAAAGCAATATATCATTGAAAAATGCAACATTTAATGATAAAATTTACTCGAAAGAAGGTGCGTTTATGTCTGAAAACAAATTATTGGATATGTCTTTTGAATTTGCAGTTGCTATTGTAAATCTTGTCGATGGTGTAACTGCACCCAAAAGTTCTTATATGACCGATCAGCTTGCAAGATCAGGCACCTCTGTCGGAGCGAATATCCACGAGGCACAGTATGCACAAAGCAAAAAGGATTTTGTTTCAAAATTAGAGATTGCACTCAAGGAGTCTAACGAAACAAGTTATTGGCTGAAATTGATGTATGAAACAAAAAGAATAGATATTACTACTTATCAATATACCGAGAAATTATGCGGAAATATCCGCAGACTTTTGATTGCTTCCTGCAAGACAGCAAAGGAGAATGCAAAATGATTGCTATTGAAAACTTTATGAATATATTTCTCAATGTCTTGAACGATACTTTTAGAGAGCGTGTTTGGTTTGTTGGTTTACAAGGCAGTTATGGTCGTGACGAAGCAACAGAAACAAGTGACATTGATGTTGTTGTAATTATCGACGAATTGTCTGCTATGGATATCCAAACTTATAATGCAATGTTGGATACTCTTCCTCACAGGGAGTTGATTTGCGGTTTTCTCTCAGGCAAGAGTGAAATTTTGAACTGGGAGCCATCAGACTTGTTCCAGTTTTGCAATGATACCACGCCAATTACGGGAAGCCTTGACGAGGTGTTGGCTGTTGTTGACGAAAGTGCTGTGAACAGAGCAATTAAAACAGGTGTTTGCAATATATTTCACGGATGTATTCACAATATGCTCTATGAAAAGAGCGAAGATGTTTTAAGAGGATTATATAAATCAGCTTCTTTTGTTGTGCAGGCAATTGCTTTTAAGCAAACTGAAACCTATATCAGACATCAAAAGGATTTGCTTCAAGTTGTGGCTTCTGATGAACGGGCAATTACGGAAACCTTTATGAATTTAAAAAATGGCGGAACGGTAGAGTTCGATTCAATGTCCGAAACATTGTTCACTTGGTCGAAGAAATGGATTGCTGAAAAGGATTAATCAACTTCCGATTTGCCGAGTCCTTTTAATTTTTGACAAAAACAAGCTGTAAGCACAAAATTAAAAGTCACACTTTCATCAAAGTGTGACTTTTTTCATTCATTATTCTTTTCTGAGAAAAACAGCCTTGCAAAACAAAAGGAATAAGCCGAGCTGATTATTTTGCAATGTCTCTTGCAACATGAACGCCGCTTGCAGAGGCGTGTGAAAGAGAATGAGTGATTCCGCTTCCGTCACCGATGATATACAGACCTTTGAAACGGGATTCTAAGTTTTCATTCACTTCAACTTCCATGTTGTAAAATTTGACCTCCACACCGTAAAGCAGTGTGTCATCGTTTGCGGTGCCGGGGGCAACCTTGTCAAGAGCGTATATCATTTCAATGATGCCGTCCAGGATTCTCTTGGGAAGCACCAGACTCAAATCACCGGGTGTTGCATTCAGGGTGGGTGTGATGAATGCATCATTCATACGGCTCGGAGTTGAGCGCTGACCGCGGATCAGATCACCGAAACGCTGAACAATGACTCCGCCGCCAAGCATATTGCTCAGACGTGCAATTGATTCACCGTAGCCGTTGGAATCCTTGAAGGGCTCAGAAAAATGCTTTGCAACCAAAAGAGCAAAGTTTGTGTTTTCTGTCTGCCTTGCCGGGTCTTCATAGCTGTGTCCGTTGACAGTGATGATGCCGTTGGTGTTTTCGTTTACAACAGCACCCTTGGGATTCATGCAGAAGGTTCTCACCTTGTCACCGTATTTTTCGGTGCGGTAAACGATTTTGCTTTCATAAAGCTCATCTGTCAGATGGGCAAAAACCGCTGCGGGCAATTCAACACGGACTCCGATGTCAACTCTGTTGGATTTTGTGGGAATGTCCAGACTTTTGCAGACTGCCTCCATCCACTTGCTTCCGATTCTGCCGACGGAAACAACACACTTTTCACATTCATAAGCAGCATCGGGGCATATAACTGAATAACCGCCGTCAATAACCTCAATGGTCTGAGCAGGTGTGTCAAAGAAAAAGTCCACCTTATCTTTTAAATATTCATAAATGTTTTCAAGAACGATAAAGTTTATATCCGTGCCGAGATGACGGACGGATGCGTCCAGCAGATGAAGGTCGTTCTGAATACACATTGTTTTAAATCGGGTACCCGCTGTTGAATACAGCTTTGTTCCTTCTCCGCCGAAGCTGAGATTGATTTGATCAACATAATGCATCAGATCAATGGCCTGCTTCTTGCCGATATACTCATATAATGTTCCGCCGAAATCGTTTGTAATATTATATTTTCCGTCAGAGAAGGCACCCGCACCGCCGAATCCGCTCATAATTGAACAGCTTTTGCAGCCGATACAGGTTTTGATTTTCTTTCCGTCAATGGGACAATGTCTTTTGTTCAAAGGGTGACCTGCCTCAAACACGGCAACCTTCAGCTCAGGCTTCTGCTGCATAAGCTCATAAGCGGTGAAAATACCGCCGGGTCCGGCACCGATGATTATAACATCATATTTCATATCAACACTCTCCGTAAAATTATCTTTTTAAAGCAGACCGCGGTGAATTTATAATGCAATTCACCGCAGCTGATTCATATATACCGTGACTGATTTATTTTTAAGTCAATGGACGGTTATATTTTTGATTCAGCCTCAATACTGATTCGGCTGTTGTTATATTTTTCCATTTCAAAAACAATGATTTCGTTGTTTTCTTTGAGAAGCGCACCGGGTAAATACAGAGACTTCTGCGGTCCGATGTTCCAATATCTGCCGAGGTTGAAGCCGTTGACAAACACATAACCCTTTGTGAAGCCGTCCATGTTGACAAAGCATTCACCCTTGCCTGCCTTGAAGGTACCCTTGAGGAAAACGGGGCCTGTTTTGTTTTCTTTGTCAATGCTTTCAAAGCTGAGATTTTCAAGGTTGTTCAGGGGGATGGTATAAACATCAAAATCTGTGAGCACCTGATTTGCAAGTGTCACTGCGGAGATACCCTTTCTGTCATAGACCTTGAAGCCGTAATTGACTCTGCCCATTCCTTCAACGAGTACACCGATTTCACTTTCAGAGGTGACACCTTTTATTAACAGCTGCTTTTTTAATTTCAGCTTGTTAAGAAGGGATTTTTCCTTGCATCTGTTTATTGTGGCAATTTTTTTCTTTTCAAAATAAACGTGAGCATAATCGTGAACGTCGTCGATTTTTAAAAATCCGGGATCGTATTTGCCCTTGAGCTTTGTTACATAATAAATCAGACCGAAATTCTGACCGTATGCCTCCATGCTTCTCGGAAGGGGAGAATAATGCTTCTGAGCAATTGCATCAAGGTTGTCAAATAATTTTGCACTCTCAGTAAGCTCCACTGTGCCGATGCTCTGCTTTACGGGTGAGGGGGGAAGCTCCGTCATGGGAATGTTCTGCTTTTCACAAAGCAGCTTTCTTATTTTGTGGTAGCCTTCTGTGTAATCACCCCATTCGTTGATGGGCGCACAATAGTCATAGCTTGTTACTGTGGGCTCATAGCCTTTCTGATGGTTTGCACCTGCCGTGAAGCCGAAATTTGTTCCGCCGTGGAACATATACATATTGAAGGAAGAGCCCTGCTTGAGAAACTCCTCAAGCTCCTTGACCATTTCGTCGGGCTTTCTTGTGTGATGCTTTTCGCCCCAGTGGTCAAACCAGCCGCACCAGAATTCCGTGCACATTCTGGGAACCTCACCGAAGGGCTCAAGAGCTGAAAATGCCGTTGCTGTGCGGGAACCGAAATTAAGTGTGGGCAAAACTCCCTCAAGGGTGCCGCCTGAAAGCATATTGCACCAGGTTCCGTCAGATGTGAATTTCAGCACATCCATCCCGAGCTCATCATACATATCTGAAAGAGCCTTGAGATATTTCTTGTCATTGGAATAGCTTCCGTATTCATTTTCAATCTGCATTGCAATGATGTTGCCGCCGTTGGTGATGAGCAAGGGCTTCAGCAGAGAGAAAAGCTTTTCAAAGAAATCTCTGACATGGGAAAGATAAACCTCATTGTTGCAGCGAAGCTCAATGTTTTTGTCCTTGAGCAACCAGGCGGGAAAACCGCCGAAATCCCATTCTGCACAAATATAGGGGCCGGGTCTTACAATTGCATATAAGCCGAGCTTCTGAGCTGTTTCAATGAATTTTATAATATCAAGCATACCTGTGAAATCATAAACGCCCTTCTCAGGCTCATGAAGATTCCAGCAGACATAGGTTTCAACGGTGTTGAAGCCTGCAAGCTTGAGCTTATTTAATCTGTCCTCCCAGTATTCAGGCAGACTGCGGAAATAGTGAATTGCGCCTGAATAAATCTTAAAGGGCTTATCGTTGAGATAAAATTCGCTGCCCTTTACAGTAAATGTGTTATTCATATCCTTACATCCTTTTATTTATTTTTTTCATTATATCAAATTTAAACGGGAAATACAACTGTCTGTGTAAATGTTGCTGCCCACGGTGCTTATTCCGTCAAGGATGCCTGCTCTTCATCGGTTACGCAAATGAGCTCCTTGATTATCACACGGTTTATCATATAACCACCTTGGTTTGATTATATAATTTTATAATATAAAAATCAATACAAATGAGTACACTTTTAAAGTAAAGCTTTGATATAAAGTCATGCAAGGACATTCCCGCTGAATGCCTTTCTCACGGAACAAGATTCAGAAAGAGCCATGATTAAATTCTTGATACACATTATGATAAAGAAAAGGTTTATGTTACCCTTGAATCAGAGTTTTTCGGCATCGGTTTTGAAAGCTGCACTGCGGTCTCAGCCGAATTCTGTCTTTCTTATTCTGATTACAAGGGAATTACTTCGCTTATGGACAACGGACATTGCCATTGCGCAGAAACAGTCAGTGACAAAATTTCATCTCTGCTGATTATCTTGCAGAAATAAAAAAATATGAACAGGAAGTGCTGATGAAAAGAATATGAAGCCATCAGTTTTTAACTTGTAACAGACACACATTGTCTCAACAACTGTCTTGAGCCCGACGGAGAGGCATTTGAAAAAATATGGTCAAAAAACGGTGAAAAAATCAAGCCCCCTGCTTCAGCTGATGCTGATTCAGGGAGCTTTTTGCTGTGTGTCGGTTTTGTTGCTCAGCCGAAGGGGCTGTTATCTGAATTCAATAACCTTTTCAATTGCATCGGCAATTATTTTGTGGCCGAGATTGGTGGGATGAATTCCGTCAATTGCCAGCTTTTCAGGGCTGATTGTTTTTTGTGCCTCATTGAACACAGCCTGCAGATCAATAACAGCTGCACCGTTTTCAACTGCGGCAGTTCTGAGAGCTTCTCTGAATTCGTCAAGCTTTTTGTGAAAGGGCAGCTTTTCCTCCACGGCATCAATCATAAAGGGCATCAGATAAAGAATCTGAGTGTCAGGCAATTCTGTTTTGATTCTTCTGTAAATCTCACGAATGTGCGGCTCCATCGGTCTTAAAAGAGGAGGATACTGCTCGGGCACATAATTTTCCCAGGCATCATTGACACCGATCAACATAATGATAATGTCAGGCTTCAGGTTGATGCAATCGGCTGTCAGTCTGTCATAAACGTGATATGTACGGTTGCTTGCAATGCCTTTTATTTTTATATCTGTGTCCTTGCTGTATTTTTTGAATCTTTTTTTCAGCTGAAGGGCATAAATATTTTTGCCTTTGATTGAAAGCATTTTTCTGCGGTTGAATTTTACGTCTGTTATGCTGTCACCCAAAAAGAGAATTCTGCTGTCTTTATTTAAAATTATTTTATTCATACAATAACCTCACAAATGTTTTTTATGGGATATTATCAGATTCGGATTAATATACTCCTTAATCTGCATATTTTTTCACCTGCATAAAGCAGATTTTATTCATTGTATCACATCCGGATTTAAAATACTATCCCTTATTTTGCTTGGCAAAAAGTTTTGTTATCAGAGGCTGAGATATAATTGCTTGTAATTGATTTTGTGCTGTGCTATAATCTTTCCATAAATTTTAAGCGGTGATGTGATATGAATAAAATTATTGAAATAACAGATTTTCTTGCTGATGAGCTTGATGTATATGCACGGCTGACGGAGGGACAGCTTCTCAACAGAGAGTTTCCCGAAAAGGGACTGTTTATTGCTGAAAGCCCTAAGGTCATTGAACGTGCTCTTGATGCGGGCTATGAGGCGGTTTCCTGTTTGATGGAAAAGGGTCACATTGAGGGTGAGGGCAGACCGATTCTTGAAAGATTGAAGGATGTTCCCGTTTTCTGTGCTGAGTTTGACGTGCTCACTCAGCTGACGGGCTTCAAGCTCACAAGAGGTATGCTCTGTGCAATGAAGCGCAAGGCTCTGACTGATGTGAGTGCCCTTTGTGAAAACAAAAGAAGAATTGTTGTTCTTGACAAGGTTATGAATCCGACAAATGTGGGTGCAATAATCCGCTCTGCAGCGGCGTTGGGAATGGACGGAGTGATTCTCACTCCCGGATGCTCAGACCCTCTTTACAGACGTGCGGCAAGGGTCAGTATGGGCACGGTGTTTCAGATTGACTGGACTTTTTCAGCCGATGACAGCCTTGAGCAAATCAAAGCACTGGGCTTTAAAACCGTGGCAATGGCACTTAAGGATAATTCTCTTTCAATTGATGACCCGAGACTTGCCGCAGAGGAAAAGCTTGCCGTCATCATGGGAACAGAGGGTGACGGTCTTTCCGATGTAACCATCGGGAGCTGTGATTACACGGTGAAAATACCCATGCATCACGGCGTTGATTCGCTGAATGTTGCCGCCGCATCTGCAGTGGCATTTTATCAGCTCGGCAAAAAATAAAAGGATGTTCGGGGCGGTTTGCTTTCTGAAAAATATATCACCCGGTATGCCCTTGCGGCATCCTGCATAATCAATTTTTCAATGACCTTCTGTCAGGGTATAGACACAATGAAATATCTGTGGTTTTTCAACAGAGCCTTTCAGTCAGTTTTCCGGTCATATCTGATCAAGACTCTTTCTTGTGTTTTAAATTTTGCTGTGGTACAATAAAATAAAAGCTCAGCTTACAGAAAGTTGAATTTTCGGTTCTGCCTGTCAGGACTTTTAAATGAAGAAAATTGAAACAAAAGGAGAAAAAACTTATGATTAAAAAATTCACAAAATCAAAAGCTTATCCCGCCGTGTTTATGGTTTTGTCCGTTGCTGCGGCAATTCTTTTCAGATCTTGCCGTCAGAACACAATTTTTGTCACCACAACCGTCGGCTTCAATCTGCCGTCAGTTCTTTTTGCACTGATGATTGTCTGCTCGGTGCTTTTCACCGTGTTTTTCAGACTCAGGCTTGACGGCAATGAGTTTTGCGAAAAAAAAGCATACAGGCTTCTCAGCGGTGCTTTCGGCTTCCTTTCGGTCTTTTTGTTCATTTTTTCTCTGTGTTATATAATCGGCTGTGCAAACGAGGAGGCAAGAGAGGTAGTCTTCCTTTATTTCAAAAAGTCTGTCAGCGAATGTGCATTTCTTCTGATAATTCCCTTCTTTACTCTGTTTTACCCGAAGCTTTCAGGCAAAATGAAAAAGGCGGTTGCGGCTGTCAGTCTTTCTGTTCTTGCTCTTTGCACCGTCAACGCTTATTATCCTCTCACTCCCTTTGAAATCATGGGTGATCCTGTGGTTATTGACAACGGCTCAGGCTACAGTATTGTTTTTGCAACAAATGATGAGGGCTCCGCTTATGCCGAATACACCTATGAGGGCAGAGAGTACCGTGTTTTTGATAACGAAGGCGGAAGACTCAACGGCGACAGTCTGATTCACAGCATAACCGTGCCCTATGAGCATCTTCGCGGCAATACATATAAGGTGGGTGCAACAAGAGTTATTGAGGAATACGGCTACGGAAGCAGACTGGGAGCAGAGGTTGTCTCAAAGGAATATAAGCTTACCGTCAATGAGTCGGAAAATCAGAGCTGGCTTGTTGTTTCCGACTGGCATTCAATGCTCGGCAAAGCATATTCGGCAATCGGATATCTTCAGGCAGATTATGACGGTGTTATCCTTCTCGGTGATGCAGCACCCTCAATGGATTTTGAGCAGCAGGCCGTCACAACAATTGTTGAATTCGGCGGACAGGTTTCAGGGGGAACAAAGCCTGTGCTTTATGTCCGCGGCAATCACGAAACAAGGGGAGATTATGCAAATGAGCTTCCCGACGCCCTCGGTCTTGAAAAGCTTTATTACACTGCAGATTTCGGTGATTACTCCTTTGTTGTTCTTGACAGCGGTGAGGACAAGGAGGACTCTCACATTGAATACGGCGGAATGAATGATTATAACACTTACAGAGCCGATATGATTGAATGGCTTAAGGGCGTTGAGGTCAAAAATGAAAAGGTTATTGCAATTTCTCACGCCTGGCAGATAAGCAGTGTTGAGCCTGAGCTTTCTGAAGAGGGTTGGGCTCAGCTTGACAGACTGGGTGCAAGGCTTATGCTTTCAGGCCACGAGCACAGATGCGGTCTTGTTGAAAATGAGCGAACAGAAAATTATCCCGGAATTACAGCTTATATCGACGGAGGCAATATGAAGGGCGGATATGTGGCTTCTTTGCTTACGGTGACCGAAGAGGGCTTTGAGCTTAAGGCTGTTGATAATCTCGGCATTGAGGTTTTCAATGAGCAGTTCAGCTGGCAACATACCGCAGAAAACAAGGAATAAAGGAGCTGAGCTTAATGAAAGAAAACAAAATTCACGTGGCATACGGCTTTCACGTCAACTGCTATCATTCTTACCGAGGGGACACCAATGACAATCTGGGCTTCGGCTCGGATATAAGAATCATCAGAAAAATTCTTGACACCCTCACAGAGCTTAACGAAAAGGGGATTCCCGTCAAAGGCACCTGGGACACGGAAAACTTCTTTTCTCTTGAAAAAATTCTGCCCGAATATGCTCCCGATATCATCGAAAAGATGAAGGAGCGGGTCAGAAAATACGGCGACGAAAACATCATTATGGGCTTTAACAACGGCGCCCTTTCGGCTATGAACGAGGACGAATTCTGTGAAAGCATTGAGCTTGCAATCACAAATGAAAACGGCAGCGGACTTGTTGATATTTTCGGTGAGTGTGAAAAAATTGTCAGACCTCAGGAGGTTATGTTCACTCCCTCTCAGGTAAGACTCTATAACAAGCTTGGCATCAAGGCTCTTTGCCTTTATTACAGCTGTGTGCCTTTTGATGCCTTCCGTACAATCATACCCCGCCTTTCCGATGAAGCCGCCTTCAACCCTGTCAGATACACCTATAAGGGTGAGTCCCTGACGGTTATTCCCACTTACAGCAATTCAGATGTCTGTGATGCAGGCTGTCTTCGTGCCTGGGTGAAGCAGCTCAGAGAAAAGCAGCTGAAGGGGGAGATAAACAGAGACCTCTTTCTTTTCATAAATATGGATGCAGATGCGGTTTTCTGGGAGACTCTTGACCTGGGTGTGCTTACGGGCAAAATTGCCAACACCGACGGAATACACGGTCTTGTTGAGGAAATTGCAGACCTTCCTTACATTGTTTTTGACACTCCGGGGGGATATCTGAAAAATCACGGCTGTGTTCAGGATATCAGCTTTACCCACGATACCGCTGACGGTAACTTTACGGGCTACGCCTCCTGGGCGGAAAAGCCCTTCAACAGAAAAATCTGGACAAGAATTGAAAGAGCAAGAGCAATGGCAATGGCTAACGGAAAAAACGACCGAGAGTCCGCCTCCTTTGCTTCAAGAATACTTCTGCTTTCAACAACCCATTTCGGTCTTGCAACTCCCGTGCTTAATATTCAGAGAGAGAAAACCGCTCTCGAATTAAGTGATGAGGTTATCAGCAGTGAGCTTTCCGCTTTGAAAAAGTGTGAAAAAATAACCGTTTATAACACAAGCAATTCTCTTTTCCAGTGTGTCCAGCTTCAGCTTAAGGAAAAAATTGCCGATGCATCATGTCTTTGTGTCAGAGCGGACGGTCTTGTCAGCTTCACCGCCGCACCCACAGACAATGAGGTCGGCTCTGTCTTTCTGATGATGAAATTCAGTGAAATCAGAGAAAAATATGAGCTTGAAATCAGCTTCGATGCAGACAAGGAGCCTGCAACCTTCGGCAATCTTCTTAAGACAGACCGCCTTTCAATAATGTTTTCACCTGAGGGCAAAATAAAATTTGTCAGATGTGATGACAGAGTTATCGGCACCGACGATTTTCTTCAGTCCTTCATCACCTACGGCAAAAATAAATATGCCTTCGAAAACACAGGTGTCTCCAGACTTGCTCTCGGCGGCGAAGGAGAGGGCATACGAATCTGCGGTGAAATTCACCTTCCCGGAGAAATCAGCGGGGGAAGCTTTACCTTTGACTTTTTCAAAACAGATTTTTCCGATGCGGTCTTTGTCAGAACAACGGTCAATTATCCTTATACCGCTGAAACGACCTCAATTTCAACGGAAAACTCAGCCCTCGGCAGATTCAGTGATATGAAATGGATTGAGGCTGTTCCGTTCCAGATAACCCCCGATTTAAAGGGTGATATCTCTGTTATCAAGAGAAATTTTATGGACGATGTTTCCTCCTTCAGAACTCAGTCCTTCCCTGAATGTGACAAAAAAAATAATGAGCTTGCCTCCTTCAATCATCAGCTGACGGGCGGCTTTGTGGGACTTTTCGATGAGCAGGGCGGTATAATCGTTGCAAATTCCCGTCAGGTGCTTAACTCAATGGCCCACTGTCCGATGCGTCTTGAAAAGGATAAAACTGTCCGTATGAATCCCTTCGGCACCTATTACGGAAAGCAGAGGCATCATTTCGGCAGAGCAAGGGATGAGATTCTTGATGTCTATACCCTTGTTGCCTCTCAGGGAAAGAGCATTGCACCCTCTTATAACGGCAGCAGTGAAACTGCGGTGCTCGGCATTTATCCTCTTTCTGACAAAGGACTTTCCGAGCAGGAGAGAAAGGAGATCTGTGCTTTTTCTGACGGTGCCGTTGTTGCTGCACCCGAAAATGCCGTTGCCGCTCCCTTTGTCAGAGACAATATCACCGTCCGTGAGGGTAATGCAGACGGCATAAATGAAAAGGATCTCAAAAGTCCCGTTATGACGGGTATTGCAGGCAATCTCGGGAATTACATCACCAAGGGCTCAAGAGCAATTGGTCACATAATTTTCTCTCAGCTTAAGGCAAGAAACTAAGTTGCTGTCTTTTGAGTTCACCTTATTCTTGTGTATATATACTGTTTTTGAGGTGATTTTAACAATTTTATTTTGTGAATTTTTATGAAATATTCACAAAATTTAATCCCTTAAAGCGTCAAAGTGATGAATATTAAAATTTTTATTGACATATTTATCAGTGTGTGCTATACTCATGCAAAAGTTCCCTGTGAAGCTTTCGGAATTGTTCAAAGACCGATTGTGGAGGAGGCTCTGGAGAAGTCCATTAAATTGGGTGCCCAAGGTGCAAGGCGGATTTTCCGCTGAATCTCTCAGGCAAAAGGACAGAGCAGAATATAACCCTTTTTTCAGGTGTATATTTTGCAATTTTTCAGACCGCTCTTTTCACAAGGAGCGGTTATATTTTTTGAAAAAAGAGGTATTAGCAATGGATTCAATTCTCAAAATCGTTCAAACAATCAACATGTATCTGTCAGACTACATTCTGATCGTTCTTCTCATCGGTATCGGTCTTTTCTATACCGTCAAGACAAGATTTGTTCAGATCAGACGCTTCGGTGATGCAATGAAGATGACCTTCGGCGGTCTTTCCTTCAAGGGCGGAAAGCAGAAGGGCGGTCTGAGCTCCTTCCAGGCTCTTGCAACTGCAATTGCCGCTCAGGTCGGCACAGGTAACATCGTGGGTGCCTGCGGTGCAATTCTTCTTGGCGGCCCCGGTGCAATCTTCTGGATGTGGGTCATTGCCTTCTTCGGTATGGCAACAATTTATGCAGAAGCAGTGCTTGCTCAGAAAACCCGTAAGGTCAACGAGGACGGCTCTGTTGACGGCGGTCCCGTTTATTACATCACAAAGGCCTTCAAGGGTAAGGGCGGTAAATTCCTTGCAGCCTTCTTTGCTGTTGCTTCAACTCTTGCTCTCGGCTTTATGGGCGCAATGGTTCAGTCAAACTCAATTGCAGAAACCTTCAACACTGCTTTCGGTGTACCCGGCTGGGCTGTAGGTCTCTTTGTTGCTGTTGCAGCAGGCTTCATTTTCATCGGCGGTGCAGACAGAATTGCTGCTGTTGCTGAAAAAATGGTTCCCGTTATGGCTCTTCTTTACATCGGCGGCGGCATTATCATTCTTGCCGTTAACATCAAGCACATTCCCGAAGCATTTGCAATGATCTTCAAATATGCCTTCAATCCTCAGGCAATCATCGGCGGCGGTGTCGGTATGGCTCTTAAGCAGGCAATCAGCCAGGGTGCAAAAAGAGGTCTCTTCTCAAATGAGGCCGGTATGGGTTCAACTCCTCACGCTCACGCTCTTGCAAAGGTTGAAAAGCCCGAGGATCAGGGTGTTGTTGCAATGGCAGGTGTGTTCATTGACACCTTTGTTGTTCTCACAATGACAGCACTTGTTGTTATTTCAACTCTTTATGCAAACGGCGGCATTCTTGCTTCAGGCTCTGCTGAGGGCGTGACAAAGGCAAACATGGCACAGCTTGCTTTCGGCAGTGTCTTCGGTGAAAAGGGCGGCAACATCTTTGTTGCAATCTGCCTTCTCTTCTTTGCCTTCTCAACAATCATCGGCTGGAACCTTTTCGGCAAAATCAATATGATTTATCTCTTCGGCAAAAAGTCAGAAAAGATTTATGCTGTTATTGCCGTTGTGTTCACCTTCCTCGGCTCATGTCTTTCAAACGATCTTGTCTGGGAGCTTACCGATATGTTCAATCAGCTTATGGTTATTCCCAACGTGCTTGCTCTTGCAGTGCTTTCAGGACTTGTTGTCAAAAAGGTAAACAAAAGCAAAACAAAATAAGCAGGAAAATTCCTCTTGTATTTATACCTGATAAATCGGAAGCAATCCGCTCGGTCACATTAAGTGAAGCCGGGCGGTTTTGCTTTAATATGATTGTAAATTTCTTTAAACCGTGGTATAATATCAAGGATGAAAAGAGGAGGTACAGATATGAAAATTATTCAGATATTAAGAGGAATCCGTGACTCCTTCAAGGTCGATGAGTATTCACTCAGACCCTTTCTTGTTGAAGACGCACAGGAGCATCCCTTTGCTCTTATCTGTCCCGGCGGCGGTTACAGCATGGTCTGCTGCTCGGGAGAGGGCGATCCATTTGCCGCGGAGCTTAACAAAAGGGGATACCACGCCTTTGTTCTCACTTACGGCACAAAAAAGAAGGCACGTTATCCTCAGCCTCAGCTGGATGTGAAAAGAGCCGTTGAGGAAATTTTTGCTCACGCAGAAGAATGGAGGCTTGACAAAAGCAGCTGGTCGCTCTGGGGCAGCTCTGCAGGCGGTCACCTTGCTGCAAGCTTCTGCACTGAGCAGTGGGGTACACCGAAGCCCTCTGCACTCATTCTCTGTTATCCCGTGATTACAATGGGGGAAAGCACCCATAAGGGCTCAAGAAGAAATCACCTCGGACGGAAGGCTAAGGCTGAAATGATAAAAAAGCTTTCCGTTGAAAAAAATATCGGCTCTGATTATCCGCCGACATTTGTCTGGTACGGCACGGCTGACGGCACAGTTGACCCTGTCAATGCAAAGGCGCTGTGTGATGCGCTGGAAAAGGCAGGCGTTGTTCACCGGTCAGCAGAATATGAGGGAATCGGTCACGGAGTGGGACTTGCGGAAAACACTGCCGCTGAAGGCTGGTTTGACAAAGCAGTCAGCTTCTGGGAAAGTCTCAGTTAAAATACATTCGCTAACTTAAGCCTTATTGAGTTCACTTGAAAATCAAAATCCGATGCAGCTGTTAATTTTTCTGCATCGGATTTATTTTTTATTATTTTTTTAATTTATCATTGCAACAGATGTCAATAAGGGCTATAATTGAATTATCTTTTTGAACAGAGGTGCGGTAATGAGTTTTTTTAAATCCCTTCTCGGAAAAGTCAGACAAAACTGGAATGAGCCCGCTGCGGGCAATTATGTTCCTTATAAAGAGGTTGTGAACATCGGCTTGGCAGGCTTCGGAGTTCATTGGACAAGCACTCTTGCCTCAACAATCGGTCTTGATGCGTCAAACTTCCTTATGGGCGCAAGCATCGGTCTTCAGCCGCTGCATCTTTCGGTGATGCTGATTATTGCAAATCTTTGCGGTATGCCTCTTGCATTTTTCAGAGGTTGGTTTTTTGACAATCACAAAATGCCGGGGGGAAAGTTTATTCCCTTTATGCTGCGCACACCGGTGCCCATTGTGGCAATTTCAACCCTCTTTGTCTGGCTGCCCTTTGAAAATATGCAGTATTGGACAAAGGTGGCGGTTGTCTGGTGCTTTTATATGATTATTCAGTTTTTTATGTGCTTTTACGGTGAAGCATGGTCCTTTTTTCAGCAGGTGGTCACACCGAATTCACAGGAACGTGCTTTTGTAATGAGCATTTCTCAGATTCTTTATTCCTTTGCACCCACAATTACGGGTCTTGTTATTCCCACCGTGGCGGGCTTTACTTTCGGACTCAATGACATCAGAACCTACCGTATGATTTATCCGCCCTTCACCCTTATCGGTGTTGTGGTGCTGTTTGTCTTCTTCCCGAAGCTCAAGGAGCGCATCGTTCTTCCCAAGCGCAAGGTTGAATACATAAGCATCATTGATGCTCTGCGTGAGGTTGCAAAGAACAAATATTTCTGGATTATCAACTCAGCAGGATGGGTCGGTTTTCTTGAAAGCGCCTACGGGGTGGTTCTCAGCTGGTCCTTTGTTTATGCCTTCAACGGTGAAAAGCAGGCATATTACGGTCTTGCGTCAACAATAATCAGCAATGCTGCCTTGTGGTCAATGATTGCCACGCCCTTTGTTATGCAGTGGCTCGGAAAAAGAAATCTTCTCATTGCTCACAACATTATCAACGTTGTTTTGCTTCTGCTTCTGCTTCCGTGCTATAAAAATCTTTTCCTTGTCTGTGTAATTTTTTACATCAACACCTTCATTAACACCTTCCAGAACAATTATATGCCCAACATACAGGCAGATATGAGAGACTATCATCAATGGAAAACGGGTGTACGTATCGACGGACTTTTCATACCTCTTGGACTTATCGGAACGGTAATCGGCTTCGGTACGGGACTTGTTCTGCCTGCAATTTATGAATATATGGGTCTTAAAAGGGATTATGACGTGCTTTACAATGATGAAATGCGCAGTAATCTTTTTGAGGTGCTTATCATTGCATCAATCATTGGTGCAATACTTAATCTTATTCCTTATCTGTTTTATGATCTTACAGAGGATAAGCACAGAGGTTATGTCAATGTGCTTAAAATCCGTGCAATGTTTGAGGATTACGGAAATAATGAGCTTGAAGACAGTCAGCTTATTGAAGCAATGGAAATTATCTGTGCCGCAAGAAGCAATCTTCAGAAAAAGACCGTTGACAAATCTCAGCTCAAAGCCGCAAAGAAGCTTGAGGACAAGGCTGAAAGAGCTGCTATGACAGAAAAGGCAAAAGCAGAAATCCGTGAAATCAAAAATCACAACAGACTTGTTTCAAGCCTTCCCATTGTCAACGAGGAGCTGAGCAAATTCAGCACTGACAGATTCAAGGCACAGCTTCAGAGAGCAAGGCGCACAGCCGCATTGGGTGAGTTATATCTTTATTCTGACTGGCAGGATGAACTGAGAGCTGCAAAAGCTCTCAGCAAGGCAACAAAGCAGGAACGTGAAATCCGTGCTGATGCAATTCAGACGGCAAATGACAAAAAACGATCCTTCAGGCTTCTTACAAAATACGGTGCCGATAATCTTACCGTACCTGATGAAAGAATTCCTGCGGAAATCAAAAGCAGAAGCTTTGAAAATGAAAAGCAGCGCCGTGCGGCAAAGCGTGAGCTGAAGGAATACACCAAGGCTGTATCCGTTTACCGCAGAATTACCAAGCCTTATTATGATGCAAGCAACCTTATCATTCAGGAAAAGAACTACGGCAGATTCGGGGAAATCGAGGCTCTTTATGAAAAGGTTATTTCTGCAAAGGGCTGATTTAATTAGAACGAAAAGAAAAGGACAAGCTTTGGCTTGTCCTTTTGGTTTGCTTTTTTATTAGATACGCTCGGTAAATTGGGAGTTTATTATTTCTTTTTCTTATTACGGTAGATAAAAAGTGCAACCAAAACAGCTACTACTATAATGGCGATGACCCCGCAAATATATAGCCGGTTTATATTAGAAGAAACAAATATAGCGGTAGGGCCGTCTGCACCGCCAACAATCCCGATGGAAGAAGACTCGGAGCTGCAGCCAACCAAACCAAACACACAGACTGACGCTAAAACTAATGCTATAAACTTTTTCATACAACACACTCCTTTGTCGGATTCAATTTGATCAGTCTGATTATATCTCACAAAATGCCAATTTGCAATGTATCAGTTTCGGCAGTCCCTTCGTTATATTGAATCTAAAAAATAGCAACAACTAGATAAATTGGAATTTGTTTACTTGTTTTTCTCTGCCAACTTTTTGATACTTTCGGGATTATCAATGTAAGTTTCAGTATATCCGCACTCAGGACATACAGCACACTTGATTTTGCCAAAGGAACCTTTGAACATACCCTTTTCTCTTACATCTACACCATAACCACCATTTGTGACCATGACAGCCAAATCTTCAACCATGGCAGTTTCACATCTTAAACATTTTCTCATACAATCACACTCCTTGCACAGCATTATTCAGAAACTACGGTATAATCAATTATTACTTTATTACAATCCCTACACAGCCAAGCATCAACCGTGGAACCTTTCAGAAATGAATGTTGCGATAAACATATTGCACCATCATACATATCAGCACGATTAAACAAGCGTTTTTCTTTTTGCCACGCTATTTCATTTGGACTTTGGATAACTCCTTTTTCCATTTCTTTATTACAATATGGGCATTTCATTGCTTTCCACCGTCCTTGCCTTTATTTACCCAAACTCTAATGCCATCAATTACTAATCCATAGCATATCATTGTAACGATACTTAAAATGTACCAAAGATAAGGAACAGTATTGATAACATTACAAACCTCGGAACTGCTCAAAATATTAAGAATAGGATTGAAACCAATGAAAAGGTTGATATCGTCAATTCCAACCAAATTCAGAACAATACCAACAAAACCAATAACAGCAAACCAAAATGTAAAAGATTTGAGCATTCTTTTCACACATTCACACTCCTTTGTCAAATTCTTATTTGTCGAAATGATTATATCACAGATAATATGAAATTACAATCGGGTGCGGGTGTCCCGCCTACACTTATTCACTATTACTTCTTACTTATTACGAGCTTGCGAGTAACAAGGTTCTCCGAAACAAAGAAATCTTTGATTTCGTCTTGTTTCGTGAGGTTCTTATTACCTCGCCAAAAATCGACCCAAAGGATTAGTGAAGAGTGAATAGTGAAGAAGTAATAAGTAAAAATCGACGAACTTATGTCGAAATTCGTCGATTTTTGGCCCGCCCGAAGGGATTTTGTCCCGTGCTGCCGCACTATCGCCTCGCTTTGCTCGTTGCCGCGTCGGCAAAAACAGTCCACCGGACTGTTTTCTTCCGCTTCGCTCCCTCCTGGTTCGAATCCCTTCGTTTTGATTGAAACTGAAAAAAATAACAGCACCTGAAGGTACTGTCATTTTTTTTGGCCCGCCCGAAGGGATTCGAACCCCCGTTCTTCAGAATCGGAATCTGCTGCGTTATCCGGCTGCGCCACGGGCGGAAATAATCAGGCGATGCATTAAGCATCGCCTTAATCTGTCATATCAGAGCTCTTTCAAGCCAGATTGAACCGATATCCATTGCTGAATAGAGGCCTCTTTTCTGAGTCTGGTTTGCAATTCTTTCATGGGGTCTGACGTCGGGATCAGTGTTGATAAGGCTGACCTTCACGTCATCTGCAACGGGGGTGCCGTTGACATCCTTTGTTGAAAGGATTTTGAACATAATTACAAACTTTTCACTCATTTCACCGTAATAGATAGTGTCACCGACTCTGACAAGGGGCTTGCCTTTGTAGGTGAGGAACTCTTTTTTCTTTTTGGGTGCCATTTTCTTTCCTCCTGATTATTTGCCCAGGTAGTCCTTCAGAATTACCTGCAGAAGTTCATCTCTGTCGATTTTCCTGATAAGGCTTCGAGCATTGTTGTGGGTTGTGATATAAGTCGGATCCTCAGAAAGAATATAACCGACCAGCTGATTGATGGGGTTATAACCCTTCTCTTTGAGAGCATTATAAACCGAAACAACGATTTCCTTCATTCCTTCAGGTGTATCAGGACTAATGTTGAACTGAATTGTCTTCTCAGTCATATCCGTTCCTCCTTTATAAAAATTAATAATTCATAGCTATTATATACCAAATCCAAAAATAAAACAATGGTATTGTGAAATTTTTTTAATAAGAATTTGCAACTTTTTTCATTTTTAACTGTCTTTTTTCCCGCTTTTTCTTTTGAATGGGTCACTGAGCGCGTCGGTGGGACAGCAGCTTATACATTTCCGACAGCGGATACATTCTGCGCCGTTGATGTTTTTGACGGGGTCAATGTTCATCGGGCATGCCTTTGCACAGCCGCCGCAGCTGACACATTTTTCTTCATCAAGGTTGATTTTTGCAAAAGAAATTTTATTGAAGAAGGAATAAATCGCACCAAGGGGACAGATATATTTGCAGAAGGGGCGGAATATAATCAAGCTTGCAAGTGCCGTGATAATGAGAAGTGTAACCTTGTAGGTGTAAAGAAAAGCCACACTTGCTCTGATTGCGCTGTTGACGGCTGCAAGGGGAACACCGCCTTCAAGAGTACCCGCGGGGCAGATATACTTGCAGAACCAAGGATCAGTGATGCCGAAGGCGTCAGCTGTCACAAGGGGAAGAAGAATGACAAAAAGCAGAAGAATAACATATTTCAGCTTTCTGAGAATTTTGTCACCTGTGAAGCTTCCGATTTTTTTAGGGAAGGGGATTTTGTGAAGCAGCTCCTGAATCAGACCGAAGGGGCAGAGCCATCCGCAGACATATCTGCCGAGGATTCCGCCGAAGAAAAACAGAAAGCCCAGAACATATATCAGAGCATTTGTTCCGTTTTTGCCCAGGGAGGCCTGAAGAGAACCCACGGGACAGCTTCCGAGAGCACCGGGGCAGGAATAACAGTTGAGACCTGGGATGCAAAGGCTTTTAAGCTTTCCCTGATAAATTCTGCCCTGAACAAAGCCGAGAATGTAACTGTTTGAAAGAAATGCCCAGACAGACTGAAAGGTAAGACGGATTTTTTCTCCTGCGGCGGTTTTGTTTTTCTTATCCAATACCGATACACTCCAGACATATTCTTATTGCTTTTGCCATAACTGATTCGGCGCCTCCCGTCTGAGTGCCAAAAAGAATCATAACCAGTCCCGCCGATGCGGCCAAAAGACCGATGAAGCCTTTTCCGATTCTGCCTTTCATAACAAATACCTTCCTCATCTGATTGTACTTGCTTAATTGTAGCACAAAAAGGTTAGGGTGACAAGTATAATCCGAATCTGCCCAAAAGCGTGAATTTTTACGGCGTTTCGGTCTTGAAAGGTGTCAGCCTGTCGGCTGCCTCAACATCCGAAAATCCCGGAAAAATTCGCATTTTTGGGTCTTAAGATTTTTTGCGGAGAGGATTTTTTGCAAGACAAGGCATAAAAGTCACCCTAAAATTACACCTTTTTTCAAAAAACTTGAGAAAAAAAGAGAAAAGCCTTGATTTGTTTCTGATTTAGAAATAAAATGCAGATACAGAGGGTTATAATATGCGGGTTATGAAAAAATAAAGGAGGTATAAAAATGAAAAACAGCAAGACCGCCGTTCTTTCAAAGGCGGCAAAAGCGGCGTTTCCTTTTTCTCTGCCCATTCTTGCGGGTTACGGCTTTCTCGGTCTTACATACGGAATCTGTATGAGCGTCAACGGATTTCATCCTCTTTATACCTTTCTGATGTCAATTTTTGTTTACGGCGGTTCAACTCAGATTGTTGCCGTAAGCCTTCTCACAGCGGCCTTTGATCCGCTGAACTCCTTCATCATCACCTTTGTGCTTTGTGCAAGGCATATCTTTTACGGTATTTCCATGCTTGAAAAATACAAGGGTCTCGGTCTGAAAAAGCTTTATATGATTTTCGGAATGGTTGATGAAACCTTTTCAATCAACTTTTCCGCTGAGCCTGACAAGGAGGTTGACCGCGGCTGGTTTATGTTCTTTGTCACCCTTTTTGACCATATTTACTGGATTTTCGGCTCAACAATGGGTGCAATCTTCGGCACCCTCATCAACTTCAGCACAGAGGGCATTGAGTTTGTTATGACCTCAATGTTTGTTGTTATTTTCATTGATCAGTGGCAGAAGGACAAGGTGCATCTGAGTGCCTTTTACGGAGTTGTGATTTCCGTGGCATCACTGATTATCTTCGGGGCGGACAATTTTATTATCCCCGCAATGATCGGCATTTTCCTTGCTCTGACATTTTCAAGGAGCTATCTTGAAAGAAAGGGCGGTGCTGAAATATGACCTTTACTCAGCAGCTTATCACAATCGGCATGGTTATTCTTGCAACGCTGATTATGCGTTTTCTGCCTTTTGTGATTTTTCCCGATAACAAGCCCACGCCTGCCTTTATTCAATATCTCGGCAAGGTGCTTCCCGCTGCCGTTTTCGGCTTTCTTGTGGTTTATGCGCTGAAAAACGTGAGCCTTCTTGATGGCAGTCACGGCATTCCCGAGGCAATTGCAATTGTGATTACGGCTGCCGCTCATCTGTGGAAAAAGCAGATGCTTATTTCAATTGCCTGCGGTACAATCAGCTATATGCTCCTGGTTCAGTTTGTGTTTTAAAAAAATAACAGATGTATTGAAGGTCTGATGACCTGAATACATCTGTTTTTTTGTTTTTATGTGTGTGGATTTTATTCTGAACGGTGTCCCTTTTTAATATCAAACCAGAATTTGACTCCGTTGCCCAGGTTGACAACACCGTATTTCTGTTCACTGAGCTTCTGGATTGTTGCAACAATTGAAAGTCCCAGACCGAATCTTCCCTCGGCTCTTGAATGAGACTTGTCGCCTCTGTAAAAGCTTTGCCAGATGTTTTCAATGTCCTGATCGGCAATGGGCTTGCCTGAATTGAAAACACTCAGTGTGTATCGGTCATCCTCTTCCTCTGCAGAAATGATGATGTTTCTGTCAAAGTCCAGATGGCTGATTGCATTTGAAAAATAATTGTTGAAAACCGTCAGCACCATTTCTGAGTCAGCGTCAACAAAAATGTTTTCGCCGATGTTCACGGTGACGATGGCACGGGCCTTGTCAATCTTTTTATTCTGAAGCTCAAGGCTGTCACAGATAAGCTCTCTGAGATTGAAGATGCTGCGCTGAGGCTTATAAGCCTCAGAGTCATAATGAAGATATTCCATCAGTCTGAGAACAAGTGCATTCATCTTCTGGGTTTCATCAATGATGATGTCACAGAACTGCTCTGTTGAGTCACAGCCAATGCCGAATTTCATTCCCTCGGCATATGCCTGAATGACGGAAATGGGGGTTTTCAGCTCGTGAGAGGCGTTGGCAACAAAGGTGCGCATAACCTTTTCCATTCTTCTTTCAATTTCAATGTCTCTTTCAAGCTGGATGTTTTCACTTTTAAGCTTTCTCAGAGCTGTTTCAAGAGAGTTGGAAAGGTTGTTGATGTTTTTGCCCAGGTCATTCATTTCCTTTGTTTTGAAGCGGGGACAGCTGTTTGTGAAATTCATCTGAGCAATTTCTTTTGCCGTGTCACTGATTATCAGAAGAGGCTTTGTGAACATACGGATATATACCTCGGCAATGATGCAGATTGCAATTGAAAGGAAAATTGCAAAGGCAAGAATGACATAGCTTGCAATCAACGAGTGCTCATCGAGGGCGTCAATGCTTGAATAAATTTCAACAACACAGTCCTCATCGAAAAAGCTTCCGTAAACAAGGTAAAGGGCAGTTGCATAATACTCCTGGCGTATCTCAAGGTAAGAGCCGTCGTCAAATTCCTTTCTTGAAATGAATTTCATAATCTTGGGCTTGAGCTCCTGCTCCTGCTCGGGAGAGGGCTCAAAAACAACGGTGTTGCTTTCCGTTGTGTAAATCAGACGGTCTCTCGGAGAATAGATTTCGATATAAAAGTTATGATTTGCCTCAATGTCCGAAAGGATTGCTTGATAATCCGGGTCATAAAAATCAAGCTTTGCAATGTTTTCGGCACTGTGCTGCATTATGTATCTTTCAAATTTCTGGAAAATATCATCCATAACAAAGAACTGACACGCTGCAATGAAAACAATGCAGAGCATAGCTGTTGCTGCCCGTCTGAAGAACTGATGTCTTCTCAGGGAGATGTGTCTTTCCGATCTGTTGAACTTATTGAATTTGTTCATTAGTCTTCCTCAATCTTATATCCGATGCCGTAAACTGTTTTGAGATGCTTTGCACCCCAGGAGCCGAGCTTTGTTCTCAGCCTTGCAACGTGGGAGTCAACGGTTCTCACATCTCCGTGATAATCATAGCCCCAGATTGAATCAAGGAGCTGCTCACGGCTGAAAACTCTGCCGGGGGAGTCGAGAAATTTTTTGAGAATGTTGTATTCCTTGAGAGTCAGCTCAACCTCAGCACCGTCAAGGGTGACCTCGTGGGCGCTGTCATTGAAGCTCAGAGAGCTGAAGCGCTTTTCGTCAGCTTCAACATTGGCTGTGCGGCTTCTTCTGAGCATTGCTTCAACCTTTTTCACAAGCACGGAGGGGCTGAATGGCTTTGTGACATAATCGTCAGCACCTGATTCATATCCCGTCAGCTCATCAAATTCCTCACTTCTTGCAGAAAGGATGATGATGGGAACATCAGAGCTTTCCCTGATTTTTCTTGTAACCTCCCAGCCGTTGAGTCCGGGCATCATAATGTCAAGAATCAGCAGACTGATGCTGCCTTTGTTTTCATTGAAAAGCTTAAAGGCTGCATCTCCGTCCTCAGCCTCAAGAACCTCGTGCCCGGCTTTTTTGAGAAATTCCGAAACAAGACTGCGGATTCTGGCTTCATCATCAGCAACAATAATTTTCGTCATGGCTTTTTTCTCCTTTTTGCCTTTTATGGCTCTATGATAGCATAAGTATAGGCTGCATACAATACATAAATGTTACATTCCCTTTAATGATTTTGTAATTTTTAACAAAGACCCGCAATTGTTAATTGTTATTATGTTGACATAATGTGTAAAATGATATAGAATTAATAGGTGTAAAATAATGGCAGAAAGCCAAAGGAGAAATAACATGATCTACATTAACAAAGAAAATGTTTTCCATCTTCAGACTGAGAAAACAAGTTATGTTTTCAGAGCACTACCCACAGGTCAGCTTGAGGGTATGTATTTCGGCAGACGTATCAGAAACGTTGACGATTTCACTTATCTTTACGACAAACACGCTTCAGGCTATAGCAATTCAACTCCTTATTGTCAGGAGGATACCTCTCTTTCACTTGATCACATTGCTCTTGAATATTCAGCATACGGCAAGGGTGATTACCGCAAGCCTGCAATGCAGCTTCTTTCAGCAGATGACAACTTCACAACAGATTTCAAATATAAGTCTCACGCAGTAACAAAGGTAAAGCCCGAGCTCAGAGGTCTTCCCTCAAGCTACAATGCGAGTGAAACCCTCACCGTTGTTCTTGAAGACAGCGTTCTCGGTGCCGAGCTTCATCTGTTTTATTCCGTTTTTGAGGCCTGTAATGTTATTGCAAGAAGTGCAAGGCTCATCAACAAGAGTGACAAACTTATCAAAATCCACTCACTTATGAGTATGCAGCTTGACCTTCAGAGAGGAGATTACATCATGCTCTCCTTTGACGGTGCTTGGGCAAGAGAAAGATATAAGCACGAAAGAGCACTCACTGCAGGCTGCTGTGAAATCGGCTCAATTGCCGGTTATTCCTCAAACAGACACAACCCCTTCTTTGCAATCAGAGAGGCTGACTGCACCGAGCACAACGGCAATTGCTACGGCTTCAACCTTGTTTATTCAGGTAACCACATTGCAAGAGCAGAGGTTTCAACTCACGGCCTTCTCAGAATTCAGAACGGTCTTAACCCCTTTGAATTTGAATGGCACCTTGGAGCAGGTGAGTCCTTCGATGCTCCTGAAAGCGTTATGACCTTCTCACATGAGGGTCTCAACGGCATGAGCCACAATATGCATGATTTTGTCAATGAGCACATCGTCAGAGGTTATTGGAAAAACAGAGAAAGACCTGTTCTTGTCAATAACTGGGAAGCAACAACCTTCAATTTCAATGAAAAGAAGATTCTTGAAATTGCAAAGGCAACAAAGAATATCGGCGCTGAAATGTTTGTTCTTGATGACGGCTGGTTCGGCAAAAGAAACAACGACAAGGCAGGCCTCGGAGACTGGTATGTAAACACTAAAAAGCTGCCCAGCGGCATCGGCGGCCTTGCAAAAAAGGTCAACGATATGGGTCTCAAATTCGGTCTCTGGGTTGAGCCGGAAATGGTCAATCCCGACAGCGACCTTTACAGAGCACATCCCGATTGGGCAATGACAACTGATGTTTACACTCCCAGCCAGGGCAGAAATCAGCTCACCCTTGACCTGACAAGAGATGAGGTTGTTGAATACATCATCAACTCAATGACAGATGTTTTCAGATACGGTAACATCGAATATATCAAATGGGATAACAACCGTCAGTTCTCCGATGTCTTCTCAAGACGTGAGGGTGCAAAGAGCGGTGAATATTTCCACAGATATATTCTCGGTCTTTATAAAATCTGGGATGCCCTGACAGGCAAATTCCCCGAAATTCTTTTTGAAGCCTGCTCAAGCGGCGGCAACAGATTTGACCTTGGTACCTTCTGTTATATGCCTCAGTGCTGGACAAGTGACAACACAGACGTTCTCGACAGACTTTATATTCAGAGCGGCACCTCTTACGGTTATCCTCAGTCAGTTATGACAATGCACGTTGCCGCTTCAATCAGCTTTGCCAACTTCAGAGCTCAGAATATTGAGCACAGATTTAACGTTTCAGCCTTCGGTGTTCTCGGCTATGAGCTTGATGTGACAATGCTTTCCGATATGGACAGAGCAAAGGTTAAAAAGCAGATTGAATATTATAAAAAGCACAGAAGACTCCTTCAGTTCGGTACATACTCAAGAACAGGTGACATTGCCCTTGAGGATAAGATTCAGTGGCAGATCACAAGCAAGGACAAGACGGAGTCAATGCTCGGTTACTTTGTTGACAGAGTCAAGCCCAACTGGGGCAACGATGTCATCAAGTTCATTGATCTTGATGAAAGCTTCGACTACAATATGAGCGTACGCACACAGATTCTTGAATTCAAGAATTTCGGTGAAATCATCAATGTTCCCCTTCCCAAGAAAATGGATCTTGAAGACGGCAAGGTCTTTGATTTCCTTTGCAAAACAGTCAAGCTCAGAAATGAAAAAGAGGATTACACAATCGGCGGCGATGCACTGATGAATTCAGGCTTCAAGCCCAAACAGCCCTTCTGTTACAGCGGCTTCAATTTCTCAAATTCAAGAATGCTCTTTGACAACGATTCAAGAATGTATTATCTCGAAAAAACCAAGGATTAATCGGAGGAAAAAAGATGGAAATTAATCAACTGCTCGACCTCGTCTGCCGAACCTTCGGCATTGAAGGGGAGTATAAGTCATACAGCACCTTTACAGAGGGCCTTATCAACGCAAGCTATCTTGTTCTTTATGACTGTGACGGTCAGGAGAAAAAGTATCTCGTACAGAGCATTAACACCAATGTTTTCAAGGATCTTGACGGTCTGATGGGAAACATTGTGGGTGTCACACAGTTTCTTCGTGAAAAGCTGGAGGCTCAGGGTGAAAACTCAGAAAGAGGCACCCTCAATTTCCTTGCAGCAAATGACGGAAAATATTATGCACTTGTTGAGAATAAGCAGTGGCGTATTTACAAATTTGTTGACGGCACCCACACTCTCAGCAAAATTGAAGACAGCAAATGCTTTGAAAATGCGGGCAAGGGCTTCGGTACCTTCCAGAAAAATCTTGCCGGCTATCCCAGCCACGAGCTTTTTGAAACCATCAAGGATTTCCATAACACACCCAGAAGAATGGAAAATCTCATTGCTTCAATTGAGGCTGACGTGAAGGGCAGAGCAAAGGATGTTCAGAAGGAAATCGACTTTGCGCTCAGCCGCAAGGAAGACACGGAAATTGCCCTTCGTCTTCACAGAGAGGGACTTATTCCCCTGAGAGTTACTCACAATGACACAAAGCTTAACAACATTCTTTTTGACAATGTCACAAAGGACAGCATCTGTGTTATTGACCTTGACACAATTATGCCCGGTCTTTCACTTTATGATTTCGGTGATGCAATCCGCTTCGGTGCAAACACCACAACAGAGGATGACCCCAACCTTGACAACGTCAGGGTTTCCCTTGAGCTTTTTGAAAGCTTTGCAAGAGGCTTCCTCGGTGCCTGCGCTCAGGCTTTGACCGAAACAGAGGTGAAAATGCTTGCCTTCTCAGCAAAGCTGATGACCTTTGAATGCGGCATCCGTTTCCTGACCGATTATCTTGACGGTGACGTTTATTTCAAAACCAAGCACGAAAATCACAACATTGACAGAGCAAGAAATCAGTTCCGTCTTGTTGCTGATATGGAAGAGCATATGGATGAGATGAATGCCATCATTGACCGACTTTATAAGGAAGCTTTAAACGGCTGAAAAACGGAAGGATTTTTTATAAATGATTAAACAAAGAATAACATGGCTGGATCAGCTCAGAGGTATTGCAATGTTCAGCGTCGTCATAGGACATGTGGCATTGCCGAAGGAAACAATATCTCTTATTTATTCTTTTCATATGCCTTTGTTTTTTATCATTTCAGGGATGACGGTAAATGACGGAAAGCTTTTGAATGCAGATGTTGTAAAACACATAAAAGATAAAGCGAGTAAGTTAATTATTCCGTATTTCTGGATGAGCTTTATGATGTTCCCGCTGTGGTTTATTACATATCATAAGCTTGATAAAATATCTACAACTCTTGAACAGGTAATCAAAGGAATTTTTTACGGAAATAATGTTGATTATTATTCAGGCACATCCAATGCATTGTGGTTTTTGTTAGTTTTGTTTTTTGCTGACATACTTTACACTTTGATTGTAAAGCTGTCAAAGAATGATGAATGTAAAAAGGCTTTGCTTGTTATTGCTTGCGGTATTATCGGATATCTGGATAAGGGAATTGCTCAGATATGGCATTATAATGTTGCATTCACTGCGGTTGTGTTTATTTACATCGGTAAGTGTATAATGAATGCCTACAAAAACAACAAGGAGTGGTTTGACAGCAAATGCTGTAAGAGTAAATACCTGTTGATTGTGTTGTTACTGGCTGTGTGGTATTGTTCACATAAATTCAACGGCAGAATTTCTGTTACCGCCAACAAATTCGGTAATTCGGTGGTATCCTTTTATGTGACAGCTCTTGCATTTTCTCTGGCGGCAATTATGATAGTCATAATGCTTCCGAGAATCTCCTTCTTCGAATATGTGGGCAAAAACACCTTGCTTTATGTGGGTGTGCACGTTCCTTTAATCAGATTTTTTCAAAAGGCTCTCCCGGATTATCTGGAAAGCTCTCTGAACAATGTATTATTGGCAGTCGGAGTTTATGTCGTAATGGCAGCGATCTGTATGGTGTTCAACAAATTCTTCCCTTATGTCTGCGGAAAATTTTCGGATAATAAGCTTGTTGAATTTGCGAAATATCCGTTTGTGTTTGTATGCTCCGTTATTCCGATGATGGTCTTTTATCAGAAATTAAGCTTATTTGAATCGGAAACGGTTGAGAAGCTTGCAATAATTATAACCTCATTGATTTTCAGCGCAGTGTTTGTTCTTTTAACAAACAGATATGCTCCGGTTATATACGCAAAGAAAACCAAGACATAAAATAAAGACAAAAAAACAGACGGATTTTTCCGTCTGTTTTTTGCATATATAATTGTTTATCTGTAGCCGTCGGCAACGGTTATTCTGTAAGTCAGCTCATATTCGCTGCCGTCAGAACAATAAACAGTTGTTGTTTCGTTGAGGTTAAGCTTTACCGATGAAGCTACAGGCTTGAAAATCTTGCTGCCGAAAACAACGGCTGCAAAGGTCAGCTCAATAAAATCCTCACCCTCGTCGGTGACTGTGAAGGCGTTTGAGCCCATGGTGAAGATTTTTTCCTTTTCAACGTCATAGCTGTAAAGCTTTTCACCCTCAGCACCCTTTTCCTTAACGAGAATACTTTTCAGAGAAAGATGAAACATCTCCTTTTCTTCCTCTTCAATTTTTGTGATAGAATAGGGCTTTGCAATTACAGAAGGATAGATTTCCTGAATCATACCGTCATAAATAACCTTCACTCTGTCTCCCTTTTTGAGCTCGGGCACGGGAAGGTCAGAGGTAACACCTTTGCTGACATAAAGCTTCGGATGGCTTCTGTATTCGTCTTCACCCTCGTCAACGCTGATATAAATTCTTCCGGTTTCCGTTTTGATAACGGTGCCGTAAAGCTCAGCCTGAAGCTCCTCAGAGGGTGAGGTTGTGGGTTCCGATGTGACAGGCTCGGGAATTGTTGTAACGGGATTGGCGGGTTGAGAGGTGACGCTTGTTATATAAAGAATGTATTCAATTCTTTCGTCAGCAGCGCTTTTTATTCTGACGGTTTCGGAATAGTTTACTCTGCAGTAATTCACAGTGCTTCCCTCAACAATCATCGGTGCAGCAAAAGAAACGGTAATGTAATCCGCCTGAATCTCCTCGACTCTGAAGCCGTGGAAATAACCGTCGGGAGAATAAAGTGAAATAAAATCCACGGGTGCAATGCTGATTACGTCTGTTGATGAGTCAACTCTGACTCCGTCATTGACTCGGGTTTCAACTGCAAGATAATAGGGATAAGGTTTTTCGGCAGAGATTATCTGATTTTCCTCGGGCACGGCGGCTGTATTTACCTGCTGCATTTTGAATATCCAACGAAGCACACCCTCAAGACTGTAATAGCCCTTGACGATATAAATATCTGAATTTTTCTGTTCAAGGACAATGTGCACGGAGTTGCTTTTTTCGTCCTCAACCTTAAAGGCTCTGAGGTTTTCCTCACGAAGCTTCTGCGCACTGTATCCCTCATCCCAGATTTCGCCAGTGAAGGCGTTGTCAAAGTTTTCCTTTGTCAGCTCAAGCTCCTCAATTGTTCCCAGACTGTACCAGGTTGAGCTGAATTTATCTTCAGAATAAGAGGTGGTCAACAGCTTCATATCCTTGAAGAAAAACTGCGGAATGTTTGTGTCATCATAAAAAACAGAGGAAAACATCCCTGCATCGTAAACAAGCTTTTCTCCCTTATATTGCTTGCCCATAAATGAATAGGGATAATAAGGTGCGGATGCTGATGTGCTGCTCTGAGTGCTCAGTCCGAAATACTCCTCAGCCATCTGACGGCACTGAGCCTGAAGCTCCTGAGAAAAATCCTTGCCGTACATTGCTTTTAGTCTCACGGCATAAGGAAGCCTTTCTTCAAGGCTTTTTTTGTATTCTGCGCCGTCTTCGGGAACCCAGTATTCAACAAGGGCATAAATTCCGTCGTTTTTGCGTCCCGTGATTGCGGTGAGAATATGTGACGATGATTCGGTGATAAGCTCACCGTCAAAGCTGTAATCCTCATAATGCACCCACATATAAACCGTGAGCTCTGAAACGCCCCGTGTTTTTTCCGTGCCGAGAATTTCATAGGAGAGAGCAGAAAATTCACCTCTGCCGGAGCTGTTTCTTTCACCAACGGCAGTATCAATCAGATTGAGCATTCCGTCGGGAATTTCCGTCAGGGGATTGGTGAGAAATCCCACAAGAGCAGCTGTGCAAAGCAAAAGTGAAATAAGAACAAGCCATACTGCCGGCTTTTTATAACTGAGAACAGACTTTATTCTTCTTTTCACATCATCCTCACCGAAGGCAAGGGGACAGGCTCTGACCGCTTTGCTTGAAACACTGCAGTTGATAAGAGCACCGGCATAGCTTTTTTTGATGTCTCTGCCTTTTTCTCTGATAACCTTTTCATCACAGGCAAGCTCAATGTCACGGCAAAGCATAACATATCCCAGCCACATCAGCGGATTGAACCAATGCACAGACAAAAGCAGAAAAGCAAGAGGCTTCCAGAGGTGGTCTCCTCTTTTGAGATGAGCTTTTTCGTGATCAAGAACAATCTCTCTGTCCTCGTCCGGAAGATTGAAGGGGAGAATGATTTTCGGTCTGATAATGCCGATAATAAAAGGAGAAGCAACTTTGTCGCAAAGATAAATATTATCCTTCAATAGCACCGCTTCTTTTATGTCACGGTAAACTTTTCTGTAACTGATGAGCATATAAGCCGCCATCACAGCCACGCCCAGAAGCCACACAAAAGCAAAAATTGATAAGTTCCCTCTTAAAGCTGAAGGGGAGGTGTCCATAATAATCGGAGAGGCTATGTCGTCAATGAAGTCAACACCGCTGTCAATTTCAAAATAAAATCTGTTGTCGGAAATTGTGCTGTCAGCATTGTAAATGTTTTCAACGGGAATAGTCTCACCGCTTGGCAGAAGGCTGAGTGCACTTTCAAAGGAAAAGGGCAGAACAAGCCTCAGCGCAAGAATTGCCCAAAGCATACAGGTGATTTTTTTAGGCGCCTTTTTCATAAGCAGCCTTAAAAGAAGAATTGCGGGAATAATCCAGGCGGCAGTAATGCTGATGTTCAGCACATTTGTAAACAGCTCACCCAAAAAATCTACCAAAAAATCTAAAAGCTGGCCCATTGTCACTCCTCCTCAAATTCTTCAACCATTTTCCTGAGCTGTTCAACCTCATTTTTTGTAAGCTTCTTTTTTGCGGTGAAGGCTGCAAGGAAGGCGGGAAGAGAGCCTTTGAAATTTTCCTCAACAAACTTTTCACTCTGAAGGGAATAAAACTCATCTCTTGAAATCAGAGAGGTTACCGTACCCTTTTCGTTCTGAAAAATTCCCTTGTCACAAAGTCTTTTAAGCACGGTGTAGGTGGTGGATTTTTTCCAGCCCAGCTCCTGCAGACTGAGTTTGACAAGCTCATTGGACGAAAGGGGCTCCCTTTCCCAGATTATGGCGGCAAATTTTGATTCAATTGCCCCAAGCTGATATTCACTCATAGTATTACCTCCTTTTTGGTCTACGATTTGTAGACAACTATATTCTACACATTGTAGACTGGTTTGTCAAGACTCTTTCAAAAATAAAAATTATCCTTCAAGCCAAAAGAAAAAGACGGTCATTCAAAGACCGTCTTTCAGTTTTATCAGAATTTATATTTTTCAAGAATACCGCCAACAACATCGGGAAGGTCGGTGATGATACCGTCACAGCCCATTTTTATGAGCTTGTCGATGATGTCGGGGTTGTTGACGGTCCAGGGATTGACCATCAGACCTCTGTCGTGAGCCTTCTTGACATATTCCTCATTGACAAAGCCGTAATGAGGATGAAGGGCATCAGCCTTGATTGATTTTGCAAACTGAGGCGCACGCCAGCCCATTGTGTACATTGTGGTGTGGTTGGGGGCATAAAGGAAGCCGGTTTTGCAGGCGGGATCAATTTCCTTTGCTTCAACAAGAAGCTTGGGATCGAAGGATGAAATGAGAAGTCTGTCAAAAAGCTCAAACTTTTTGGCGGCTGCAATTGTTTCCTTGACAATGGGAGTGCCGGGCTGCTTGGGGCTTTTGATTTCAATGTTAAGCACCTTGATGTCTGTTGTGGCAACAAACTCAAGAAACTCGTCAAGCGTGGGAAGGGGAGTGTCCTTGAATTTCGGGCTGAAGTATGAGCCGAAATCATAGCTCTTGAGCTCTTCAAGGGTGAGGTCACAGACGTTGCCCTTTCCGTTGGAGGTTTCGTCAATTGTGTAATTGTGACAAAGCACAACCTTTCCGTCCTTTGTCAGATGAACATCTGTTTCAAAACCGTCAACGCCGATTTCAGTTGAGCGGCGGAATGCAGGAAGGGTGTTCTGGGGCGCATATTTGTTGGCACCTCTGTGAGAAATTATTAATGTATCTGCCATTTTGAAATCACCTCTTCAGCCATTATATCATCCGAACGGATAAAAATCAACAGCAATATACGTTAATTGTGCTTGAACAGCAAAAAATATGTATAATATCAAGGTTTTCTTTTTCTTCATATTGCTATTATTTCGTTTTTATGTTAATATAAGGTAACGGCAGTCGAACCCGATAAGGTTTAACGGAGTATATTTTCACTGCAACATTGTTAAAAAGCCTCGAAAGGCGGCAGCCTTTCTGCGTTTTTTGCCTTGCTGCAGCAAAAATCTTCAGCCGTTAAACTTCGAAG
>JAZRTP010000041.1:0-108830 GCA_045652105.1 Acutalibacteraceae bacterium | reverse complement strand
AATGAGGTTGCACCTCAGATGATGAAAAAGTTCGGTTACAAAAGCGTTATGCAAATCCCTAAGCTTGATAAGGTAGTTATCAACGTAGCTTGTGGCGAAGCAATTCAGAACTCAAAGGTTCTTGACGCTATCGTTACTGATATCAGAACAATCACAGGTCAGCAGCCTGTACTCTGTAAGGCTAAAAAGTCAGTTGCTAACTTCAAGCTTCGTGAGGGCATGGTAATCGGCGTTAAGGTTACTCTCCGTGGCGAAAAGATGTACGAATTCATCGACAGATTCTTCAACCTCGCACTCCCCAGAGTTCGTGACTTCAGAGGAATCAACCCCAACGCTTTTGACGGCAGAGGTAACTACTCAGTCGGTATCAAGGAACAGCTTATTTTCCCCGAAATCGACTACGATAAGATTGACAAGGTTCGTGGTATGGACATCTGCTTCGTTACCACAGCTAACACAGACGAAGAAGCAAGAGAGCTCCTCACACTTATGGGCGCTCCCTTCGAGAAATAATTAAGGAGGTAAGTAATAATGGCTAAGACTTCTATGAAAGTTAAACAGCAGAGAACAGCTAAGTACTCAACAAGAGCATACAACAGATGCAAAATCTGCGGCAGACCTCACGCTTATCTCCGTAAGTACGGAGTGTGCCGTATCTGCTTCAGAGAGCTGGCTCACGCAGGACAGATTCCCGGCGTTAAGAAAGCAAGCTGGTAAGCAATTGCAAAATTTTAAGGAGGTAAAGGAATAATGCAAGTAACAGACGCAATCGCAGATATGCTTACAAGAATTCGTAATGCTAACTCAGCAAAGCACGATTCAGTTAAAATTCCTGCATCCAACATGAAGAAGGCAATTGCTCAGATTCTTGTTGATGAAGGTTACATCAAGAGCTTCACCGTTGAAGAAGACGGTAAGCAGGGTATGATGGAAGTACAGCTCAAGTATGGTCCCAACAAGTCACAGGTTATCACAGGCCTCAGACGTGTTTCAAAGCCCGGCTTGAGAATTTACACAAATTGTGAAGATATGCCCAAGGTTATGAAGGGTCTCGGTATCGCTATCCTTTCAACACCCAAGGGTATCATGACAGACAAAGAAGCTCGCAAGGCTAACGTTGGCGGCGAAGTTCTTTGCTTCATCTGGTAAGAAGGAGGTTCCCATATGTCAAGAATAGGTAGAGCTCCCATTGCAATTCCTGCAGGAGTTGAAGTTGTTGTTGACGGCAGCACAGTTACAGCTAAGGGCCCCAAAGGTACACTTACCAGAACTATGCACAGCAACATTACCATCGTTAAGGAAGAAAACGTAATCACAGTTACACGTCCCAACGATGACAAAGAAAACAGATCACTTCACGGCCTTACTCGTACACTTATTGCAAACATGATTGAAGGTGTTGCAAACGGTTACAAGAAAGAGCTTGAAATCAACGGTATCGGTTACCGTGCTGAAAAGAAGGGCAACGACCTTGTTCTCAAGATCGGTTACTCACATGATGTTATCATGACTGAGCCCGAAGGCGTAACAGCTGAAGTTCCCTCTCCCAACAAGATCATTATCACAGGCGCTGATAAGGAAAAGGTTGGTCAGTTTGCAGCAGAGATTCGTGAAAAGAGACTCCCCGAACCTTACAAGGGCAAGGGTATCAAGTATGTTGACGAATACATCCGCCGCAAAGAAGGTAAAGCCGGTAAGGGTAAATAAGATTGGTAAAGGAGTGACAATTCAATGGTTAGTAAACAGGACAGTAACAAAGCCAGACAGAAGAGACAGAAGAGAGTACGTGCTAAGATTAGCGGTACTGCTGCATGTCCTCGTCTTAATGTTTACCGTTCACTCAGCCACATCTACGCACAGTTAATCGACGACGTAAACGGTGTTACCCTTGCGTCAGCATCAACTGTAGAGAAGGAATTTACAGAGTACGGCGGTAACAAAGAAGCAGCTCACAAAGTGGGCGAAACATTAGCAAAGCGCGCACTGGAGAAGGGCATTGAAGAATGCGTATTCGACAGAGGCGGTTATATCTATCACGGTCGTGTACAGGAGCTTGCAGAAGGCGCTCGTGCCGGCGGCCTGAAGTTCTAAGCAAGGAGGAAATTAATTATGTTAAAAATTGATGCATCAGCTTATGAACTTACAGAACGTGTTGTTGCTATTAACCGTGTTTCAAAGACAGTTAAGGGTGGTAGAATTTTCAAATTCGCAGCACTCGTAGTTGTTGGTGACGGTAACGGCATCATCGGATTCGGTCTTGGCAAATCAGGTGAAGTTCCTGACGCTATCCGCAAGGGTATCGAAGATGCTAAGAAGAATCTTATCAAGGTTTCTCTCAAGGGTACAACAATTCCCCATGAGATTATCGGTAAGTTCGGTGCAGGCGTAGTTCTTCTTAAGCCTGCTGCTCCCGGTACCGGTGTTATCGCAGGCGGCCCCGTTCGTGCCGTTGTTGAAACAGTCGGTATCAAGGATATTCGTACAAAGGCTCTGCGTTCAAACAACCCCTGTAACGTTGTAAGAGCTACTATTGACGGTCTTTCAAAGCTTCGCAATGTTGAAGAAGTTGCTGAAGTACGTGGTAAGTCCGCAAAAGAAATCTTAGGTTAAGGAGGACTTGAAAATGGCAGACATTAAGATTACTCTCAAAAGAAGCCTTATCGGTTGCAAAAAGGATCAGATTGCAACAGTTCAGTCTCTTGGCCTCAAGAAAATCGGTGATGTTGTTGTTCAGCCGAACAACGCTCAGACTCAGGGTAAGGTTAAGAAAGTTTCTCACCTTATCGAGATCGCCGAAGCTTAATAGAGGAGGTGCGCAATTATGAAATTACACGAACTTTCACCCGCTGCAGGTTCAACTAAAGAACGTAAGCGTATCGGTCGTGGCGCAGGTTCCGGTCAGGGCAAAACTGCAGGTAAAGGTCATAAAGGCCAGAAGGCAAGAGCAGGCCGTGGCATGCGTCCCGGTTTTGAAGGCGGTCAGATGCCCCTTCAGAGACGTGTTCCCAAGAGAGGTTTTGTAAACATCTTCGGAACAGAAATGGCAATCGTTAATCTTGCTTCACTTGATAAGGCATACAATGCCGGTGAAACAGTAACAATCGAATCACTTATCGAAAAGGGCCTTGTTAAGAAGGTTCTTGATGGTGTAAAAGTTCTCGGTCATGGCGAGCTTTCAAAGGCTCTCACAGTTCAGGCTAATGCTTTCAGCGAATCAGCGAAGCAGAAGATTGAAGCTGCTGGCGGAAAGACCGAGGTGATCTGACATGATTAGTACTTTTATAAATGCATGGAAGATTGCAGACATTCGTAAAAAGCTTCTTTTCACAGCACTTATAGTACTGATTTTCAGAATCGGTTCAGCAATTCCCGTTCCCTTCACCGATATCACAAACGGTATCGTTGATCCCAACGGTGAAACATTTATGAATTATCTTGCTATGATGAACGGTAGTGCATTCTCAATGGGTACAATCTTTGCCCTTTCAATCACACCCTACATCAACAGCTCGATTATCATCCAGCTTCTTTCAGTTGCAATTCCCGCCCTTGAGAAACTCTCAAAGGAAGGTGAAGAAGGCAGAAAGAAGATTGCAACAATCACAAGATACACAACAATTGCTCTTGCTCTTTTACAGAGTACAGCTTACTTCATCTATCTGAGAGCTCAGAAGATTGAAAATGCTGACGGCTCAATCGGAAGACTCATTCTTACCGATGCTAACGGCGAGCTTTTCACAGGCTTCCCCGCAGTTATTCAGGCACTTGTTATCATCCTTTGCCTGACAGCCGGTTCATCACTTGTTATGTGGCTTGGTGAGCAGGTCAACGAAAAGGGTGTCGGCAACGGTATCTCAATCATTCTCTTTGCAGGTATCGTTTCAAGAATTCCCTACCTCATCACAACCCTTTATTATGACATCATCAAGGGTGGTGCTTACTACGCACTTGTTCCCATTGTTGCAGTATGTCTCCTTGCGATGATTGCTTTCATCGTATGGATGGACAACGCAGAAAGACGTATCCCCGTTCAGTATGCAAAGAGAGTTGTAGGCCGTAAGATGTACGGCGGTCAGAGCACTCATATTCCCATCAAGGTTAATATGTCAGGTGTTCTTCCCGTTATCTTCGCTTCTTCAATCCTCTCACTTCCTCCCACTGTTGAGATGTTCCTGCAGAACAAGACCCTTTCAGACGGTTGGAAAACATTCTTCGGTCTGTTCTCAACAAGTCATTGGTTCTATGCAGTTCTCTATTTCTTCCTTATTCTGTTCTTTGCTTACTTCTATGCAAGCATTCAGTATAATCCCGTTGAAATGGCTAATAACATCAGAAAGAACAGTGGTATGATCCCCGGTCTGCGTCCCGGTAAGCCGACATCTGATTACATTAAGAAGATTCTCAACAGAATTACTCTTCTCGGTGCATTACTGCTTTCAGTAGTTGCTCTTTTCCCGAACATTGTAACTCTGTTCACAAATCTTATCGGCTCACCCATGAGCATCTCACTGGGCGGTACATCACTTATCATCGTTGTCGGTGTTGCTCTTGAAACTGTTAAGCAGCTCGAAAGCCAGATGATGATGAGACATTACAAAGGCTTCCTTGACTAATTGATAAAGGAGAGACAGAAGATGAAATTAATTCTTTTAGGTGCTCCCGGTGCCGGCAAAGGCACTCAGGCAGAATTTATCTGCGAAAAGCTTTCAATACCTGCAATTTCCACAGGTAACATTATCCGTGCAGCTCTCAAGGCTGAAACAGAAATGGGCTTAAAAGCCAAGGAATTCATCAATAACGGTCAGCTCGTTCCCGATGATGTCGTTATCGGCATCATCAAGGAGCGTCTTGCAGAGGATGACTGTGCAAACGGCTTCATCCTTGACGGCTTCCCCAGAACAATCCCTCAGGCAGAGGCACTCGACGAAATGGGCATCGAAATCGATAAGGTTATCGACATTGAGGTTCCCGATGAAAAAATCGTTCAGAGAATGTCCGGCAGACGTGTTTGCCCCAAGTGCGGCAACTCCTACCACCTGATTTACAAGCAGCCCAAGGTTGAAAACACCTGCAACAGCTGCGGTGAGGCACTTGTTCTCAGAGCTGACGACCATCCTGACACGGTTAAGGAAAGACTTGATGTTTATCACAGTCAGACCGAACCTCTCAAGGATTTCTATGAAAAGAAAGGAAAACTTTTCATTGTTGAAGGACAGGAGGAAGTGGCAGACACTTCAGCTCTTGTGCTCAAAGCTCTGGAGGAATAAGCATGATTGTGCTCAAGACCACCCGCGAGCTTTCTCTGATGAGAGAGGCTTGCAGAATTTCGGCAGGAGCATTAAGAGTGGCCGGTGAGGCTGTCAGACCGGGTATCAGTACCTGGGAGATTGATAAGATAGCCTATGACTATATAATCAGTCAGGGTGCGGAACCCAACTTCCTGCACCTGTACGGTTTTCCGGCTACTGCATGCATTTCCATAAATGATGAGGTCATTCATGGCATTCCCAGCAAAAAGCGTATCCTCAGAGAAGGGGACATCGTCTCCATTGATCTGGGCGCAAAGATCGGCGGTTATAACGGCGACAATGCTGCCACTTTTGCCTGCGGCACAATAAGTGACGAGGCAAAGCGGCTGGTGGATACAACAAGAGAGAGTCTTTATGAGGCAATCAAATTTGCTGTTCCCGGCGGCAAGCTCGGCGATATAGGGTCAGCTGTTCAGCGCTACTGCGAGGAACGCGGTTACGGCGTTGTCCGTGAATATACGGGACACGGCATCGGCAAGGAATTACATGAGGATCCAAGTGTACCGAATTACGGCACACCCGGCCGAGGCGTACGCCTGTTACCGGGCATGACACTCGCTATTGAGCCAATGATTAACCAAGGAACAGCGCGAGTCAAAGTTCTTCCTGACGGTTGGACTGTTAAAACCCTTGACTCAAAGCTGTCTGCACATTTCGAGCATACGGTGGCAATCACCAAGGACGGCCCCGTCATTCTCACAAGAGAGTGAGGACGCCATGAAGCTTGAAAGAGGGCAGTTGGTCCGTTCACTCAGAGGTCACGATAAAGGTGAGCTTCTTGTGATAACGGATATTGCAGAAAACAAAGTCTTTTTGTGTGACGGAAAAAGCCGCAAGCTTGAAAAGCCCAAGGCAAAGAATGTCAGACACGTTGCAATGACAGAAATCACACTTGACGAGGACTCAATGGCAACAAATCGTAAGCTTAGAAAAACTCTTAACAAAATAGCGAACCCGGGGGGTTAAGTTATGTCAAAACAGGATATGATCGAAATCGAAGGAACTGTTGTTGAGGCTCTTCCCAATGCAACTTTCCAAGTCGAACTCGAAAACGGTCACAAAATTTTAGCACACATTTCCGGAAAGCTCAGAATGAATTACATTCGAATTCTTCCCGGTGACAAGGTCACGGTCGAAATGTCTCCATATGACCTGACCCGTGGACGTATAACATGGAGATCAAAATAACCTGACATTTTTGAATTTAAAGGAGGCAATCCTATTATGAAAGTCAGACCTTCTGTAAAGAAAATATGTGAAAAATGCAAGGTAATCAAGCGTAAAGGCAAGATTATGGTTATCTGCGAAAATCCGAAACACAAACAGCGTCAAGGCTAATTGACGTAAACAAATTAGGAGGTGCAACTGAAAAATGGCTCGTATTTCAGGTGTTGACCTGCCCAGAGATAAGAGAGTTGAAATCGCTCTTACTTATATCTTTGGTATTGGTCGTAAAACTGCAAGCGACATCATTGCTGCAACAGGTATTAATCCCGACACAAGAGTTAAGGATCTTACCGAAGACGATGTTTCAAAACTTCGTGAGTACATTGACCACAACGTAAAGGTTGAAGGTGATCTCAGAAGAGAAACAGCATTTGATATCAAAAGACTTATTGAAATTGGTTGCTATCGTGGTGTTCGCCACAGAAAGGGCCTTCCCGTAAGAGGTCAGCGTTCAAAGACAAACGCTCGTACACGTAAGGGACCCAAGAAGACCATCGCAAACAAGAAAAAGTAATCATAGGAGGATCTATTTATGGCTAAGGTCGCAAAGAAAGCTACCAACGTTCGCCGTCGCCGTGAGCGCAAGAATATCGATCGCGGTGCGGCCCATATCCAATCCACCTTCAACAACACAATCGTTACCATCACTGATTTACAGGGTAACGCCGTGTCATGGGCAAGTGCTGGTGAAATGGGCTTCAGAGGCTCAAGAAAATCCACTCCCTTCGCTGCTCAGACAGCTGCTGAAACAGCTGCCAAGGCTGCAATTGAACACGGAATGAAAACCGTTGAAGTATATGTTAAGGGACCCGGTGCAGGTCGTGAAGCTGCAATCAGAGCTTTACAGACAGCAGGTCTTGATGTAACTCTTATCAAAGACGTTACACCCATTCCTCACAATGGCTGCCGTCCCCCGAAAAGAAGACGCGTATAACGGAGGTACAAACGTATGGCAAGATATACAGGTGCGGTATGTAAAATGTGCCGCCGCGAGGGTAAGAAACTCTTTTTAAAGGGTGACAGATGCTACACTGGTAAGTGTGCTTTTGAGCGTCGTTCTTACGCTCCCGGTCAGCATGGCCAGAACCGCAAAAAGAATTCTGAATATGGTCTCCAGCTTCGTGCTAAGCAGCAGGCCAGACGTTATTACGGTATTCAGGAAGGTCAGTTCCATAAGTACTTCATTATGGCTGAAAAGAAAACCGGCGTTACCGGTGACAACCTTCTCAGAATTTGTGAAAGCCGTCTTGATAACGTTGTTTACACACTCGGCTGGGCTTCATCTCGTGCAGAAGCAAGACAGCTCGTTACACATGCTCACTTCACCGTAAACGGTCAGAAGGTTGACATTCCCTCATACCTTCTCAAGGCTGGTGATGTAGTTGCTATCAAAGCAAAGAGCCGTGAAAGCGTAAAGATTAAGACTGTTCTTGAAGCTAATGCAGGCAGACCCGTTCCCACATGGCTTGAGCTCAACGGTGAATATGAAGCAAAGGTTGTAAACCTTCCTTCACGTGAACAGATCGGCACTCCCGTTGAAGAACATCTTATTGTCGAGTTCTATTCTAAATAATAGAATCCTATAAGCAAACCCAAAACATAATCCACAAATTGAAAAGGAGGTTTTTGCATGATAGGCATCGAAAAGCCCAGAATCGAAACCGCAGAATTAACCGCTGACGGTACTTATGGCAAGATTATCGTAGAACCGTTAGAGCGTGGCTATGGCGTGACCTTAGGTAACAGCCTGAGAAGAATCCTTCTCTCGTCACTCCCCGGCTATGCAATCACCAGCGTTAAGATTGACGGAGTGCTCCACGAATTCTCAACAATTCCCGGAGTTACTGAAGATGTAACAGAGATCATTCTCAATCTCAAGAACGTCACTCTTAAACTTCACGGTGAAGGACCTAAAACAGTGTACATCGAAGCTAGCGGTGAGGGTGTTGTTAGAGCCGGTGATATCAAATGTGACTCAGAAGTTGAGATCATTTATCCCGAGCAGAAAATCTGCACACTCGCTAAGGACGCAAGCATAAGCATGGAACTTACTGTAAACAAAGGTCGTGGATATGTATCAGCTGAGCAGAATAAAAAGCTTATGCAGCCTGCAATCGGTGTAATTGCGATTGACTCAATCTATACACCTATCACCAAGGCTAATTACACAATTGACGACTTCCGTGTCGGCAATGAAATTGGCTTTGATAAGCTCACACTTGAAGTGTGGACAGACGGTACAATCTCAGCTACTGAAGCTGTTTCCCTCGGCGCCAAGTTTCTCAACGAACATCTCGCTTTGTTCGGTGACCTCTCCGGTGAGGCATATGATACAGAGATTATGGTAGACAAAGGTGAAGATACCAAGACAAAAGTTCTCGAGATGACTATTGAGGAACTTGACTTGTCAGTGCGCTCATTCAACTGTCTGAAGCGTGCAGGCATCAACAATGTTGAAGATTTAACAAACAAGACTGAGGAAGATATGATGAAGGTTCGTAACCTCGGTAAGAAGTCTCTTGATGAGGTTATCAACAAGCTTCATTCATTCGGTCTTGATCTTCGCAGTGAAGACGAATAATTAATAATTTATCTATTCAACGGTAAAGGAGTGATTTCAAATGGCAGGTACCAGAAAACTTGGTAGAGCAACTGATCACAGAAATGCAATGCTCAGAGGTATGGTAACTTATCTCTTAGAGAAAGGCAGCATTGAAACCACCGTTACTAGGGCAAAAGAAGTACGCGCTATGACTGAGAAAATGATTACTCTCGGTAAGGACGCAACACTTCACAACAAGCGTCAGGCTCTCGCATACGTTACAAAGGAAGACGTTGTTAAGAAGCTCTTTGACGAAATCGGCCCCAAGTACAAGGACGTAAACGGCGGTTACTGCCGTATTATCAAGACAGGCCCCCGTCGTGGCGATGCAGCTGAAATGTGCATCATTGAGCTTGTTTGATAGTACAGCTGAATGAAACAAAAGGCACCCGAAAATTCGGGTGCTTTTTTTATTGTCTTAAATTATCTGATATGATAAACTGATGGTGAAGAACATTGGTATAAACATTGTTAAATCTCTCAGAATTGACCTTTAATAAGCTTAGTTGTGAATGTCTGAGAAGAAACGCAACGGAAAGAAAAGCTTTTTTTGAGGGGGAATTCGGGAGAAATAAAGAACCAAGAAAAAAGCAGAGCCATTTTCATTAATACGCTTATATGACACAGAAAATACACAACAATGCTTTAAGATAATGTTACACAAAAACACAAGGAGGGATGCATATGTTCAGAATATTGATTGCTGATGATGAAAAGAAAATCAGAGAAACACTCACGGATTATCTTTCGGCAAAGGACTTTGAGGTATCGGCGGCAAAGGACGGAAGGGAAGCTCTTGAGCTTGCGGAAAACAGGGAATTTGACCTGGCTGTTCTTGATGTGCTGATGCCTGTGATGAACGGTCTTGACGCCTGCCGTCAAATCAGAAAATTCTCAGATATGCCGATAATTTTTCTTTCTGCTCTGGGAGAGGAGGAAAATCTGCTCAGCGGATATAAAAACGGAGCAGATGATTACATTGTCAAGCCTTTTCCTCTTTCTGTGCTGACAGAGAAAATCAACACTCTTATCAAAAGGCACAACCGCATCAATGATGCAAAGGAGCTGACTCTTTCGGGAATTACATTGAAATTAACATCCCGACAGGTGTTCTGCGGAGAGAAGGAAATTCGTCTTTCTAACAAGGATTATGACTTACTGAAGGTGCTTATGCTGAACAAAAATGCAGTTCTCAGCCGTGAGGAAATTCTCAACAAGGTCTGGGGCTACGGCTATGACGGAGAGGAAAGAGCCGTTGATACTCACATCAAGCGTCTGAGGAAGGCTTTGGGAGAAAAGGCGGAGCTCGTTGTAACGGTTAACAGAGTCGGCTATTCCTTTAAGTCAACTTAAGGAGGAATGATTATGACCAAGAAAAAATTAATTTCAATTGTTATTTCAGCTATGCTGATATTCTTTCTTCTTGCATCCACCTTGAATTATAATGCGGCATTAAGCAGCATTGCCGAGGATTTCAATGATGTCTCCAATAACTTATATTCGCCCTATTATTTCCGTATGGAATTTGAAAGCACTGAAAATTATGATAAAAATGCCGAGTATCTGGGAATGAGCGTGGGTGAGGTTTTCTTGAATGAGCTTACCTGGAGATGCACCTCAACGGATTATCCTTATGCCATTGCGATGATGGACAAGCAAGGAAATTTGACATTTGCTGCGCAGGATTACTTTTATACCTATGAGGAGGCAGGGGATCTTCTTGTGCGGGTTTTTGTCAGACTTGACGAATATGTGACCGATGAATTCATCAGTGAATTCAATGAGTTTAAAAAGCTTTCAGACAAGTATCATAACATCGGAGTCAAAGATCTTTCCGTTTATAAAAGCGGCAACACCTATATTCCCGTATCAGCAACCTTCATTATCTGGGGAACGGATTATGAACGAAGCTTCACCTTTTCCGATTATCCCGTAACTCACGTTCTCGGTGAGAAATGGACAGTATATCACAGCTTCAATCATATCGAATCCCCATCCTATGACAGAAAATATTATGATTTGTTAAAGGAGGATATATGGGAGGAATATCAGCGGGACACAGCCGATGAAAACTGCTGGAACGGCGGCGGAGCCTTTATCAGCAGTGAGGAAAGTGAAGGAAACAATGTATATGAGTTTTTCGGTGAAGAGTTCAAGATATATTATGCAATGAAATATAATCAGTTTCTTGCCGTCCTCTTTTCTGATGAATTCATTTATCTGACATCATATCTGGCTGTTATGTTCAGCATTGCGGGCGGAGTTTTCCTCGTTCTTTGTTTGAGATTGTTCAAAAAGAGCCAGCGTCTCAACGACGCAAGAAAAACCTTCATTTCCGCCGCTTCTCACGAGCTGAAAACACCTGTTGCCGTCATACAGAATCAGTGTGAATGTATAATGGAAAACATTGCACCCGAAAAGAATGATGAGTATGTCAGGTCGATTTATGAGGAATCTCTGAGAATGAACACCATTGTTCAGAACCTTCTCAGCTATAACAGAATTTCTCAGCTGACATCTGTTAAAAAAGAAGAATGCAATCTCAGTGACCTTGTGTCAAGGGAGACGGAAAAATACCTCGCCTTTGCCGAAAGTAAGGGTGCAGAAATTAAATCGGATATTGAAAAGGATATTTTGATTACCTGTAACACCGAGATGCTTGAAATGGCTGTTGATAACCTTATTTCAAATGCGGTCAGACATTCGGCTTCACCGAAGACTGTGACTGTAAGGCTGAAAAAAGAAAGGGAATATCCTGTGCTCTCAATTTCAAATCCCGCCTTTACCGAGGATGTGGAGATAGTTGAAAGCAGTGCGGAAATCTTAAGCAAGGGAGACCGCTCAAGGCAAAGAGACGGAGACTCAATCGGTCTCGGATTATCTGTCTGCAGAAAGATTTTTGAGCTTCACGGCTATGTCCTTGACAGTGATTACAGAAACGGTAAGCTTATCCTTAAGCTGAGATTTTCAGTTAAATAGCACAAACAGAAACCTGCTTTTTCGTGTGTTTGAACAACAAACGGGGGGCAGGTTATGATTTTTTTAAAAATCATAAGTGAGCAAATGATATGAAAAACGAAGAAAAACGAAGAAAAACGAAGCTCTTGAAATGTAAATTAAAAAATTGCAAAAAAGGTGTTGACAAAAGTCCTTCTGTGTGTTAATATTACTGAGCAAAAAAATAAAAATACTATGGAGGAAAAAGTTATGTCAACTTATATGCCCAAAGCTGGCGACATCACTCGCAAGTGGTATGTTATTGATGCTGAAGGAAAGCATCTCGGCCACGTTGCTGCAAAAGCTGCTGAACTTCTTCGCGGCAAGCACAAGCCCACATTCGCACCCCACGCTGACTGCGGCGATCACGTTATCATCATCAATGCTGATAAGGTTGTTCTCACAGGTAAGAAGCTCGATCAGAAGGTTTACTATCATCACACAGGTTACATCGGTAACATGAAGAAGGTTAAGTATTCCACACTTATGAAGACAAAGCCCGAATTCGCAATGACCAAGGCTGTTAAGGGTATGGTTCCCGACACAGTTATCGGCCGTGAGGCTCTCACAAGACTTCGCGTATATGCAGGTGCAGAACACGCACACGCAGCTCAGAAGCCCGAAGTTATTGAACTTTAATAGAAAGGGAGGAAACTTAAATGTACGAAACAACACCGTTCTTCTATGGTACAGGCCGTAGAAAGAAGTCAATCGCAAGAGTACGTGTATATGCAGGTACAGGTAAAATCATCATCAATGACAGAGAAATCGACGATTATTTCGGTCTTGAAACATTAAAGCTCATCGTTCGTCAGCCTCTCAATCTTACAGGCACAACTGAAAAGTTTGACATCGTTTGCCGTGTAACAGGCGGTGGCGTAACAGGCCAGGCAGGTGCAATCCGTCACGGTCTTTCAAGAGCTCTCCTTCAGTATGACGAAGAACTTCGTTCAACACTCAAGAAGGCAGGCTTCCTTACTCGTGACCCCAGAATGAAGGAAAGAAAGAAGTATGGTCTCAAGGGCGCTCGTCGTGCTCCTCAGTTCTCAAAGAGATAATTGCTTTGTATGCTTTTCAACACACTTCCGAGAAATCGGGAGTGTGTTTTTTTGTGGACACCACTTCGGGTCCTCACGGCATAGCCGTTGCGGTCGCAGCTGAAAACACTCCACCGGAGTGTTTTCTTAACGCCACGACAGTTCTCAAAGAGATAATTACTTTGTATGCTTTTCAGCACACTTCCGAGAAATCGGGAGTGTGTTTTTTTATGCTCTTCCTTTCTTGCTTTTAATATGATATAATTGTCCCAAAGAAATCCTGAGGTGAGAAAAATGATAAAAACAGAAAGAGTTTATATAACAGAGTTTACAGCTGATATGGCTGAGACGGTGCATCTTAACTCTCTTGATGAGGATAACAGAAGGTTTAATCCCGACGAGGTTTTTGAAACCGTTGAAGCAGCTCGGGAAACGGTGGAATTTCTTATGGGTGTTTATAAAACGGGTGACGGACCCTTGGTGTACCCCGTCTTGCTCTCTGACGGCACAGGCATCGGTTATGTTCAGGCTGTTCCGATGGAGGATGGAAAATGGGAAATCGGATATCATATTGCAAAGGCTTATACCTGCAAGGGTTATGCAACGGAGGCAGTAGAGGCTTTTCTTCCCGAAATAATGAAAAAGCTCGGCATAAAGGAAATTCTCGGAATCTGTATTACTGAGAACATTGCTTCAATAAAGGTGCTGGAGAAAGCGGGATTTATAAAAGAATTTGAAGGCGCGGGCATTTATCAGGATGAGGAAAGAAAAATCTGCAGGTTTGTTTATAAGCTTGCTGAATAATAAAAAAATCCCTGCACATTCTTGTGCAGGGATTTCTGATTATAAGACTTATTTTGTAAGCTCGTAAGTATCCTGAGCAATGAGAAGCTCTTCGTCGGTGGGGATAACAAGAAGCTTGAGAGCTGAATCGTCGGTTGAAATTTCAATTTCCTTGCCGCGTACAGAGTTTGCCTCTTCACAGATTGTTGTGCCGAGGAAGCCGAGCTTTTCAGCAACAGCTGTACGGTAGTGGGGATTGTTTTCACCGATACCGCCTGTGAATACAACTGCATCAACGCCGCCCATAGCTGCTGCAAAGCCGCCGATGTATTTTACAAGCTGGTGGCAGAGCATCTTTTCAACAAGCTGAGCTCTCTTGTCACCGTTTCTTGAGCGGCCTTCAATTGTTCTGTTGTCGCTTGTTGCTGTGTCGGGAATTTCGTTGAAGTTTTCGTCATATTCAGCGGTAAGACCGAGCATACCTGACTTTTTGTTGAGGATGTTGTCAACCTCTTTAGCTGTGAGGTTTTCTTTTTCGCAAAGAACAGCAATGATTGCGGGATCAATTGAGCCTGAACGTGTGCCCATCATAATGCCTTCAAGGGGAGTCAGACCCATTGTTGTGTCAAAGCACTTGCCGCCCTTGATTGCAGAAATTGATGAACCGTTGCCAAGGTGGCAGGTGATAACTCTGAGCTCGTCCTTGTTGTACTTGCCGGGATATTTGTTCATAAGGAAATCAGTTGTGCGGGCTGAAACATATCTGTGGCTTGTGCCGTGGAAACCGTAACGTCTGATTCCGTGCTTGAGATAATACTTGTAGGGGAGAGCATACATATATGCAAAATCGGGAATTGTCTGGTGGAAGGCTGTGTCAAAAACAGCAACCTGAGGAATACCCTTCATGATTTCTTCGCATACCTCAATGCCCATAAGGTTTGCAGGGTTGTGGAGAGGGCCAAGGGGAATGCACTTTCTGATTGCAGCCTTGACGTCTTCTGTTACAACAACACTGCCGCTGAATTCTTCACCGCCGTGAAGAACACGGTGACCCACAGCGGAAATGTCCTGCATTGAAGAAAGAATGCCGATTTCCTTATCGGTAAGAGTGTCAAGGAGAATGGTGATTGCATCGTGATGGTCGTTTGCAACAACCTCTTTTTCGTCAAAGATCTTGACTTCCTTTCCGTCCTTGTTGATTTTGTGAGTGAATGTGCAGGCTGATCCGATCTGCTGGAAAATACCCTTTGCAAGAACGTTTGCTTCGGGCATTTCAAAAATCTGATATTTCAGTGATGAAGAACCTGCGTTGATGATTAACTGTTTGAAGCTCATATTCGCACCTCTTTTAAAAAAGTTTTATAACGTTTTGTTACTGCCAATGATTATAACATAAGTTTTTTGAGATTTCCACAGTTTGACAAGCTTTTTTTATAAAAAAAGCAGGATAAAGCCTTAATAGGACAAAGCATACAAAATAATCAGAGTTTATTTGGTGAGTTTTAATATTGATTAAAGAGCAGTATAGTGATAGAATGGGACTCGGTCACTGTGACTGACAGCAAGATGAAACATTCAAAGCTTGTAAGACAGCTTTTAAAACGAGAAAATATATGAGCAATAAGGACGTCCTGAGGGGCGTCTTTATTGTTTTAGCGGAAAAAATCGCTAAAGTATTGATTTTTTGAAATAATAATGTATAATAGTGGAAAAGATAGAGGAGCGCAAAAAATCAGTACCGCTTCTGAGTCCGCTGACGGACAGTGATGAAGCTGAGAAAGGGTTTTGCGCCGAAACTGCGTGGAATGTCAGCTTCCTTGCGGTTGGTTACAGAAATAACATTTCTGCAACTGTCGCTTTTGGCGGAGGGCTATCACTTGCTTTGATGTGAGATTGCCTTCTGCAATCTCTTTTTTATTTCCCGGGAGGGTAAAAATTTTATTACGGAGGACTTGAAAAATGAAAAAGTCAAAAACTTTTGCAAGAATTATTCTTGCTGTGATGCTCGTTATTGCTTTTGTAATTCCCGCATCAACAACTGTTTTTGCTGACGAGGCAGAGGTGCTCACAATCGGTGCTGCTGAAACAGCTTTCACAGTTGACGTTGACGGAGAGGCTGTTGAATATGACCTTTCCGACGAGGAATCAGCACATGCTTATGTTGATTCTTATGCAGACAATCTCACAAACGATGAGGGCTTCAAGGCTCACATCAACACAGCGCTTGAAAAAATCAGAGAGGGAATCAAATCCTATGCAACAGTTCTTTCACTGCTTCCGCCTGTAATTGCGATTGTTCTTGCGCTCATCACAAAGGAGGTTTATTCCTCACTTGTTATCGGTATTGTTGTGGGCGGCTTCATCTTTGCAGGCGGCAACTTTGAAACAGCAATCAATCACGTTCTTTTTGACGGATTTGTTGCAAGCCTTTCAGACAGCTACAACATGGGTATCATCATCTTCCTTGTGCTTCTCGGTGCACTTGTTTCACTGATGAACAAGGCGGGCGGCAGCGCAGCATTCGGACGTTGGGCTTCAAAGCACATCAAATCAAGAGTGGGCGCTCAGCTTGCAACAATTGTTCTCGGCTGTCTTATTTTTATTGATGACTATTTCAACTGTCTTACAGTCGGCTCAGTTATGAGACCTGTTGCTGACCAGCAGAAGATTTCAAGAGCAAAGCTTGCTTACATCATTGACGCCACAGCAGCTCCCATCTGCATCATTGCTCCCATTTCATCCTGGGCTGCAGCTGTTGCAGGCTTCGCAAGAGGCGCAGGCGCTGAAAGCGGTATCAGCCTTTTCGTTCAGGCTATTCCCTATAACTTCTATGCAATCCTCACAATCATCATGATGGTTGTCATTGCAATTGCAAGATTCGATTACGGCCCCATGAAGCTTCACGAGAAAAATGCAGTTGAAAACGGTGACCTTTTCACAACAGGTGACAGAGTCAGTGAAGATGATGTTGCAGCAAACCCCAAGGGCAAGGTTATCGACCTTATTCTTCCCGTTGTTGTGCTCATTATCTGCTGTGTAATCGGTATGATTTATTCAGGCGGCTTCTTCTCAGGCGAATCCTTCATCGACGCTTTCTCAAATTCCGATGCTTCAGTTGGTCTTGTTATCGGTTCAGCAATTGCCATCATTTTCACAATTGCTTACCTTCTTATCAGACGTGTTATTTCTTTCAAGGATGCAATGGCATCACTTCCCGAGGGCTTCAAGGCAATGGTTCCCGCAATCCTTATTCTTACCTGTGCATGGACTCTTAAGGCTATGACAGACAGCCTCGGTGCAAAGATTTATATTTCACAGATGGTAAGCGGCAGCGCTGAAACTCTTCAGAGCTTCCTTCCCGCAATCATCTTTGTTATTGCTGTCGGTCTTTCCTTCTCAACCGGTACATCATGGGGCACCTTCGGTATCCTTATCCCCATTGTACTGAGCGTGTTCGATGCAAGCAATCCTCTCACAATCGTTGCAATCTCAGCTTGTATGGCAGGTGCTGTCTGCGGTGACCACTGCTCACCCATTTCAGACACAACCATTATGGCTTCTGCAGGTGCACAGAGTGATCACCTCAACCACGTTTCAACACAGCTTCCTTACGCTCTGACAGTTGCAGGCGTTTCATTCGTAAGCTATGTTATCGCAGGCTTTGTTCCCAATTGGATGATTTCTCTTCCCATTTCAATTGTGCTTATGATTGCAACACTCTTTGTTGTCAAGGCTGTCACAAAGAAAAAGGCATAATTTTAAAAAATACCCGTCAGAAAATTATTCTGACGGGCTTTTTTTATATCTTGTTCATCCAGACTCTCATCTGGGTTTCACCTGAATTGCCCCACATAAAATATGGGATGGCTTTTGCGGTGAAGTCGGTAAAAAGGGGCTCCTTATCGGAATAAAGGGTGTCCTCACACTGACCCTTCATTGCTTCGGCTTCAAGAGTGACATACTCACCGAGAAGCTGATTTTCAAGGCGGACTTCTTTTATGCTGCCTTTGCTTTTGAGTCTGAGAGAGAGAATATCTCCTTCGTTGTCCGTGCCTTCAAAGCAATAAACAAGAGGACCTCTTGTGATTGCCGTCATTGAGCTGAGGGCAGGCACCTTCAGGTCAGCATAAATATATTTTGCTTTTGCATCAAGACTCAGAGTTACAGTGTCTGAATCCCTAGCGGTGAAATAAATATATCCGTCTCTTTCGGTGTAAGTGAGACTGTCTGATTCCGATGAAAGAGAAAAGTCTTTGCACCAGCCGGGGATTCTTACCGCAAGGCTTCCGCCCTTAATGATTTCATATCTGATGCTGAAATCAAAGGGATAAGAGGTTTTGCAGATGAGCTCAACTCCGCTTTTAAAGGTGACCTTTCCTGCTGCAAAAAGGTGGCAGAAGGCGGTGCTTTCATTTTCTCCGTAAGCATAAGAGCCAAAGGAGGAAATGAGTCTTGCCGCGTTCGGCGGACAGCAGGCACAGTTGTGCCAGGGAGGACGCTGAGTGAGCACGTGTCTGTGAGTGGGTGCCTTGGCTGAGATTCCGGGAATCACCTCAAGGGGATTCACATAAAAGAAGCGCTCACCGTTTAACTCCATACTTGCAAGGACGGTGTTATAAAAGGCTCTTTCCATAACATCGGCATATTCAGCTTTGATTTCATTGCCGAGCATCTGACGGGCAAAAAACATCAGTCCGATTGATGCACAGGTTTCGGCATATGCGGTGTCACCCGGCAGATCAAAATCATTTGAGAAGGCTTCTCCGTGACAGGTGGATCCGATTGCCCCCGTGATATACATTCTCTTTCTTGTGATGCTGTGCCAGAGTCTTTTGCAGGCATCAAAAAGCTCTTTGTCATCTGTTCTTGCGGCAAGGTCGGCCATGGCGGTGTAAAGATAAACTGCTCGCACGGCGTGTCCCACGGCATCACTCTGCTTTTTGACGGGCATCATGCTCTGCTGATATTCGTGATCCTTGCCGTTGCCTCCCCAGACGGACCAGGAACGGCTCTGACATTCTTTTTCATAATAGAAGGGATCTTCTCCTCGGGTGAGGATAAAGTGCTTTGCAAGCTCAAGGCACTTTTCATTTTTTGTTGCATCGTACATTTTTAAAAGGGCAAGCTCAATTTCGGGGTGACCGGGATAGCCCTTGTGTCCGCCGACGATAAAAATGTTGTAAATGTGCTCAACATTCTTTTCCATAATTCTGAGAAGAGAGTCCTTACCCGTGGCGTTGAAATAAGCCACTGCGGCCTCCATAAAGTGACCGCTGCAGTAAAGCTCATGGGCTTCAAAGATGTTGCTCCAGCGCTTTTCTCTGTCCTTGACGGTGAAGAAGGTGTTCAGATATCCGTCGGAATCCTGGGCCGCGGCAATAATTCCGATGAGCCCGTCGCAGAGCTTTTCAAGCTCGGCATCGGGAAAAACAGCAAGAGAAAAGGCGGCAGCTTCAAGCCATTTTGCCGCATCGCTGTCCTGAAAAACCATTCCGTAAAATCCGTCACCTGTGTCCTCACCTCTGAGAGCCTTGGCTGCATTGATGAAGTTTGTGATTACGTGGCTTTTTTCAGCACCCTCAACCTGATCGTTGAGCACCTTATACTGATAGGGAAGAACCTTTTCTTTGATAAGAGTCTGATATTTTCCGATGAATTCATTTTTGTCGGGTACAAAGGAAAGCACAGATAATTCTTTATGCTTTTTCACAGAGACACCTCCGCAATTTTTTTGTTTAATTATAGCATCAGAGCAATGCAAAAACAATAATTTTTAATTTAATATTTCAATATTTGCGTCCTCAGTTTACACATTATTCATATTAAGATGATATACTGTTTTATAATTGCCAATTTATGCAAAAAACTGTTATATAATATAAAATCTTCCCGGAGGATAAACTAATGTTCAAGCTTTTGAAAAAATTGAAACCCATAAAAAAATCTGTAACAGCAGCCATGATATTTGCCGTTATTTCTCAGCTCGGCAGTCTTGTTTTGCCTGTTATGATGTCAGATATAATCAACAACGGAATTAAAAACAAGGATGTGGATTACATCATCAGAGTCGGCAGTCTTATGATGTGTGTTTCGGCTGTGGCTGTTTTTGTTGCCGTTCTCAACAGTTATTTTTCAAGTAAAACCTCAGCAAATTTCGGCAAGATTCTCAGAAGAGAAATTTTTGTCAAGGTTGAGTCTCTGGCACAGAATGACATTGATATCATCGGCACACCCTCACTCATAACCCGTTCAATCAACGATGTCCGTGTTATGCAGGACTTTATTCTTCAGAGTCTGAGAATGATCATTTCCGCACCCATTATGCTTGTGGGCGGAATTCTGATGGCTTTTATTCTTAACGCAAAGCTTGCAACAGTTATTTTTGCGGTAATTCCCGTTATTGCACTTATTGCATTCTTTGTTGTTAAAAATGTTATTCCTCTTTTCAGAAAAAGACAGAAGCTCGTTGACTCAATCAACAGCTTCATCAGAGAAAAGCTCAACGGCATCAGAGTTATCCGTGCTTTCAACAAAAGTGAGCAGGAGGATGAAAAGTTTGAAGGTAAAAACAATGACCTTTCCGCTCTCACTCTCCGTTTCCAGAGAATAATGGCTGTGCTTATTCCAACCTGCATTGTTCTGATAATCATTGCCCTTGATCTTCTTATTATGATTGCTGCAAAAAACCTTGACAGTCTTGATTACATCAAGGATGCAGAAAAGCTTATGAGCTCAATCGGTGACCTTCAGGCTTTTGTTATTTACATGATTATGATTGTTGCCGCAGTTACAATGGCAGCGGCTATGTTCGTTATTATTCCCCGAGCAAAAATTTCAGCAGCAAGAATCATTGAGGTGCTTGACATTGAGGCTTCAATTGTTGACTGTGAAAATCCCCTTGAGGTGCAGCCGGACAAGAAGGGTACGGTTGAATTCAGAAACGTTTCCTTCAAATACGAAAACTCGGGAGATTATATTCTCAAGAATGTTTCCTTCACCGCAAAGCCGGGTCAGGTCACCGCTTTCATCGGCGGCACAGGCTCGGGCAAGTCATCAATTGTGAATCTGATTCCGAGATTTTATGATGTTGACGAGGGTCAGGTGCTCTTTGACGGCGTTGACGTGCGTCAGCTCAGACAAAAGGATCTTCGTTCAAGAATCGGTATGGTTTTCCAGAAGGCTCACCTTTTCAGCGGCACAATCGAGGAAAATCTCAGATATGCATGTGAAAATGCAACGGATGAACGCATCAGACTTGCTCTTGACATTTCTCAGAGCAGTGAATTTGTTGACAAGCTTGAAAACGGTGCAAAGTCCTTTGTCAGTCAGAACGGCACCAACCTTTCAGGCGGACAGAAGCAGCGTCTTTCAATTGCAAGAGCTCTGACAAGAGAGGCTGAGGTTTATATTTTTGACGACAGCTTTTCTGCTCTTGACTTTGCAACAGATGCAAAGCTCAGAAAAGCAATCAAGGAAAATCTTTCTGCTACGGTTATTATCGTTGCTCAGAGAGTGGGAACAATTCTTGACGCCGATAACATCGTTGTTCTTGACAAGGGTGCGGTTTGCGGAATGGGCACACACAGTGAGCTGATTGAAACAAACGAGGTTTACAAGGAAATTTATTCATCACAGATTACAAAAGGGGAAGAATAATGAAAAAGAAAAACAATTCCTCCGAAAAACAAAAGTACAGCATCGGCAGATATGAGGCATACCGAGAAGTCGGTGCAAAGAAAAAGGAAAAGCCTCAGAATTTTTCAAAAACTGCCGTAAAGCTTATGAGTCTTCTCAGGGGTAAGGAGCTGCTTGTTGTTCTCACAATCATCTTCACCGCCCTGAGTGCTTATCTGAGTGTTCTCGGTCCCGAATATCTCGGCGAGATAATCAATGTTCTTGATGAGCAGGTCAAAAGCAAGCTTGAGGGCAATATGTTTGATTTTGCTCCCATAATTGAGATTCTTCTCACAATTTTTGTTGTATATACAATAAGCTCCGTTATGAGCTTTTTCCAGCATTACATAATGGCAGGTCTTGTGCAGAAGCTTATCACAGACATCAGAAGAAAGCTCAATGCAAAGCTTTCAAGGTTGCCGCTTTCATATTTTGACGGACACACAAAGGGTGACATTCTCAGCCGAATGATCAATGACGTTGACAACATCAACAACACCCTTCAGCACAGCTTTATTCAGATCATAAACTCAACGGTTACCTTCGTCGGTGTTTTTGTGATTATGTTCAGAAAAAGCCAGATGCTTTCTGCAACAAGTCTGTCTCCCTTCCCCATCTGCTTTCTTATTGCGATGGTTATTCTCCGCTTTTCAAAAAGATATTTCAGAAGACAGTGGCAGGTTACGGGTGATGTCAACGGACACATCGAGGAAATGTACACAGGTCACAGAATTGTCAAAGCCTTCGGACACGAAAAAATTGCAATTGAGGAGTTTGACATCATCAATGAGGAGCTTTGTCAGGTCAGCAGAAAGGCGCAGTTCCTTTCTGGCATACTCAGTCCTCTGATAAATTTTGCCAATAATGCAGGTTATGTAATTATTTGTGTAATAGGCGGTTATCTTATTATTAATCAGCAACAGTCAGTGGGCGATATAACCGTATTTATTGCTTATTCAAAAATGCTTATGCAGCCCATTGTTGATCTGAGTAACATTGCAAACAGTCTTCAGTCCTCCCTTGCAAGTGCAGAAAGAGTTTTTGAAATTCTTGAAGCCGAGGAGGAAGAGCCTGACGCAGACTCAAAGACTTATCTTGAAGGCGGTTCATCAATTTCCTTCAAGGATGTTTCCTTCTCATACCTTCCCGAAAAGCCTCTGATTGAAGGCTTCAACCTTGACGTGAAAAAGGGTCAGCTTGTTGCAATTGTGGGCCCGACAGGAGCAGGCAAGACAACAATTGTCAATCTGCTTATGCGCTTTTATGAAATCCAGGGCGGTAAAATTGAAATTGACGGAGTTGACATTCAGGATATTTCAAGAAAGAATCTCAGAAATATTCTCGGTATGGTGCTTCAGGACACCTGGCTGTTCAAGGGCACGGTGAGAGAAAACATCCTTTACGGCAGAGAGGATGCAAGCAAAGAGGAATTTGAAAATGCTGTCAGAGCAGCTCAGGTTGACAGCTTCATCAACACTCTTTCAGACGGTTATGACACTCTTCTTGAGGAAGAGGGCTCAAACCTTTCCGTCGGTCAGAGACAGCTTATAACAATTGCAAGAGCAATTCTCACCTCTCCCGACATTCTCATTCTTGACGAAGCGACATCATCTGTTGACACAAGAACAGAGGTGCAGATTCAGACTGCAATGAATAATCTTATGAAGGGCAGAACAAATTTTGTTATTGCCCACAGACTTTCAACAATTGTTGGTGCAGATGCAATAATTGTTATGAATGAGGGCAGAATTATAGAAACAGGCAATCACAAGGAGCTTCTTGCAAAGAACGGCTTCTATGCTGAGCTTTATAATTCACAGTTCACAGAGGTCTGATAAACAGAATTTAACGGAAGGAGATTTTTTCTGTGGAATTAAAAACATATGAAAACGGATTAAGAGTGTTTTTTGACAAAAGAGAAGATCTCCGCTCCGCAACTGTCGGAGTCTGGGTTGCAAGCGGCTCAAAATATGAGAATGAAAGGAACAACGGAATTTCTCATTTCATTGAGCATATTGTCTTCAAGGGCTCCGAAAAAAGAACAGGCTTCGAAATTGCCGAATCAATGGATGAAATCGGTGCCAATTACAATGCATATACAACAAAGGAATACACATATTTTTATACAAAAGCTCTTGATTATCAGATAATCAAGGCTGCTGACATTCTTTTTGATCTTGTCAGAAATCCCCGTCTTGATGAAAAAGATATTGAAACGGAAAAGGGAGTAATTCTTGAAGAAATTTCAATGTGTGAGGATGATCCCTCTGACAAGTGCTTTGAGCTTGCTGAAAGCAAAATATACACAGGCTCACCCTTTGCTCTTCAGATTCTCGGCTCAAAGGAGTCGGTTTCAGCAATGAAGAAAGAGGATTTCACCGAATATCTCAGCCGTTTTTATGTTCCCTCGGGAATGATAATCGGCGTCAGCGGAAATTTTGATGAAAAGCAGATGGAGGAAAAAATCCTTGAATACTTTTCCTTTGAGGGTGAAGGGACGGCTGCTCCGGAAATTCCCGAAATGGAATTTATTGCGGATATTATCACTCACGTCAAGGATATTGAGCAGACTCATATTTCAATGGCCTTTGAGGGCGTGGGAATTGAGCACAGAGATCTTTATTCTCTGCACGTGATGAGCTTCATTCTCGGAATGGGTTCCTCGTCAATGCTTGGCAGGAGAATCCGCGAGGAACTTGGGCTTGTTTACGGAATTGATTCCTTTCTTGTCAGATTTTCAAAAGGCGGTTACATTGACGTTTCAATGAGTCTTGTGCCCTCCTCTGAAGAAAAGGCAATCAGAGAAACCCTTTCAATTATCTCGGAATTTTCACAAAGGGTCACCGAGCGTCAGGTGAGCATTGCGAAGGAAAAGCTGATTTCAAGTCTGATTATGTCAAGAGAGCAGCCTCAGTCAAAATTCTCCTCAGCGGGTTATCATCTTCTGCTTCTGGGCAGAACCGTTGAAGATGACGAGATAATTGACGGTGTGAAAAAGGTTACTGTTGATGCTGTGAGACAGATGGCGGAAAAATATCTTGACATTTCAAAAATGAACTTTACAGCTGTCGGAGATGTGTCAGACAAAGAGAAATACCGAAAAATTATCGGAGAGTTTATAAATAAGGGGGAGCAAAGATGAATCCCATTGCAAAAGCAAAAAGAATTGTTGTCAAGGTGGGCACATCCACTTTGACTCACGAAACAGGAAAAATAAACATTCGCAGAATGGTCAAGCTTTGTTCTGTTCTTGCGGATTTACATAATTCAGGCCTGGACGTTGTTCTTGTTACCTCAGGGGCAATCGGCGTAGGCGTAGGAAAGCTCGGTCTTAAGGAAAAGCCGAAGGATATCCCCGGCAGACAGGCCGCAGCAACAGTCGGACAGTGTGAGCTGATGTTTATGTATGACAAGCACTTCGGTGAAAACGGAGTCAAGACAGGTCAGCTTCTTATCACCAAAAGCGACATTGAAAATGATCAGAGAAGAGAAAACCTTGAAAACACCTTTGAAAAGCTTTTCGAATACGGCGCTCTTCCCATTGTCAACGAAAACGACAGTGTTGCAACAGAGGAAATTGTTTACGGAGACAATGACAGTCTGTCAGCAATTGTTGCAAGACTCATTCACGCTCAGGGTCTGATCATTCTTTCAGACATTGACGGTCTGTTTGATGACAACCCCTCTGAAAACCCTGATGCTCAGCTTATTCCCGTTGTCAAGGTCATTGACGAACAGCTTATGTCTGTTTGCAAGGGCGCGGGAACAGACAGAGGAACGGGCGGTATGATCACAAAAATTCACGCCGCACAGATTGCAACTCAGGCAGGAATCCCCACCGTTATTATGAACGGCAGCTTGCCTCAGGATATTTACAAGCTAGTTGACGGTCACAATCTCGGAACACTTTTTACAGCAAATTGAAGGAGTGGTTTTATGCTCAGAGAAATCGGTATGAAGGCAAAGAAGGCGGAGCGCTTTCTTATGACAGCTTCAGCTTCAGAAAAAAACAAGGCTCTTGACAGCATTGCAAGAGAGCTTGTTGAAAAAAGCGATTACATAATTTCACAGAATGAAATTGACATAAAAAACGGCCGTGAAAGAGGTATGAGTGAGTCACTCATTGACAGACTTATGCTTTCAAAGGAAAGAATTGAAGCCATCAGTGATGCGGTCAGGCAGATTATTTCTCTTGACGATCCCTGCGGAAAGGTGCTTTCCGGCAGTGTCAGACCCAACGGTCTGAAGATTCAGAAGGTCACCGTTCCTCTTGGTGTTATTGGTGTTATTTTTGAAGCAAGACCCAATGTTACCGTTGATGCGGCAGCTCTTTGTCTTAAATCGGGAAACACAGTCATTCTCAGAGGCGGCAAGGAAGCCATCAACTCAAACAAGGCTCTTGCGGGAGCAATGAGAGAGGCACTCAGAAAAGCGGATTTCCCCGAGGACTGCATACAGCTCATTGAAAACACAGACAGAGAATCAGCAACCGCTCTTATGAAGCTTAACGAATTTGTCGATGTTCTTATTCCCAGGGGCGGAGCGGGTTTGATCAAGGCCTGCGTTGAAAACTCAAGCGTTCCCGTGATTGAAACAGGCACGGGAAACTGCCATATTTATGTTGACAGGGCAGCTGATATTGAAAAGGCTGTCAGCATAATTTATAATGCAAAAACCTCAAGACCTTCCGTCTGCAACGCTTGTGAAAGTCTTGTTATCCACAAGGATATTGCGCAGAAGATACTGCCTCTTATCCATGAAAGTCTCAGTGCAAAAAATGTGGTCTTCCATGCGGACGATTATTCAGCAAAGCTTATTCCCGGTGCTCTGCCCGCTGAAGAAGAGGATTACGGCAAGGAATATCTCGGTTATGAAATCAGTGTGAAGACCGTTGATGATATCGCTCAGGCAATTGATCACATTATGAAATATTCAAGCGGACACAGTGAATGTATCGTTTCCGAGGATTATACCGCGGTCAATCAGTTCACTCAGGGCATTGATGCGGCGGCAGTTTATGTGAATGCATCAACAAGATTCACAGACGGTGGTGAATTCGGCTTCGGTGCGGAAATCGGCATTTCAACTCAGAAGCTTCATGCAAGAGGACCTCTCGGACTGCCCGAGCTTACATCCTTCAAATACATTATCAGCGGCAACGGTCAGATAAGATAACGGGGGAGCGGTATGGAAGAAAACAGAAAAAAATCACCTTTGAATTTTATCGTGGGACTTGTTGTTGCGGCACTTGTGATTGTCGGTCTTGCAACAGTTGTCAATTTTTTCACAGATAAAATTCAGCAGGGCATAAACGACAGAAACGCTCAGGAGTTTGAAGTTTATGAAAGCTTCATTGCTCCCGTTGTGATGAATGACCCCGATTCCTTTGACGATATAACAAAGGCAAATATGCAGCAGCTTCTTTCAATTTCCATCTGGTCTGTGCTCAACAGCGCCGCAGACCCCGAAAAGTACGAATATGCTGACGGCGGAATGCTTGTTCCCGAAGGTGAAATTGAAGAAATGTTCCGCAGCCTTTTCGGCACAGAGGTTAAAATCAAGCACAATACCGTTGACGGCGGTGAGGGTGTCGAATTCAAATACAGCGAAAAAAAGAAATGCTATGTAATTCCCATCACGGGCATCACTCCCATTTACACACCCAGGGTTATTGATGTTCAGGAAAAAAGCAGCACGGTTATTCTCAAGGTAGGCTATCTTGCTTCTGAAGACTGGGTTCAGGATTCTGAGGGCAACATTGTTCCTCCCGAGCCGAATAAATATGTGACGATAACTCTTGCAAAAAACAGTGACGGAACATTTTTTGTGCGTTCAATAAAGCCTGCGGACTGATTGTCGTGCTGACAGAATGAAGAATTATAATTTTTATATAGAAATACCATTGACTTTTTACTTGAAAAAATATATAGTTATTATGTATGATAGGTGAGTTGTCTTTAAACTTGCCGTAACTTTGTTTTGACAGTTAAAAATATAAGGAGGTACCCGTATGAACAAAACAATCAAAAGAGCATTGCTGCTTGTGACAGTTGTTGCCGTTATGATGACAGCTGCTGTTTTTGCAATGGCGGCAGACTGTGAGCATTATTCAACTGATGTCATAGTTTATCCCACCTGTACAGAAAAAGGTCACACAATTTCAGTTTGTCTTTACTGCGGTGAGGAGGTTACAATTTCGGACTATACCGATCCCGTAGGACACGGTCTTCTTGACAGAGTTTACACAGCTGAAGGTGATTATTATCAGCTTACCCGTGATTGCGGCAAAATCCATAAGAGCCTTGTCCGTGACGCTGACGGAGAAATCGTCTTTGATGCTGAAGGTAATGCTGTTTACGAGGATGCAGCCTGTGATTACGTTTACACATCAGCCTTTAAATATTATACGGTTGATTTTGTCAACCCCTGCGTAACTGCAGAAACCGATCCCGAAATTACATATACTCTTGTTACAAAAACTCTCAAATCAGAAGCCGTTACCGTTTCAGGAAAGGCAGAAGCTGAATTTGATGAAAACAGAATGGATCCCATCAGAGAATACTTTAACAATGGTTCTGAAATTATTCTGTTTGTAAGAGAGGGTAATGCTGCTGACTTCGACGGCAATGTTCCCAGACGTGACAAGGACTATAATTACGAAAAGTATAACTTTGCAGGCTGGTCAACAGCTTATACTGTCAGCTCAACAAATGTTGATCCCTCAGGTGTTGTTGATCTTGATACAACTGTAATCAATGCAAACACAACCTTCTATGCACGCTTCTTCGGCAAATCAGAGGCTTATACAGTTAATTTCTATAATTATAACGGTGTGCCCCTTTCAAGCAACATTTCTGTTGTTCACGGTCACGGTGTTACCTATGATGCAGCTGAGCCCACAAAAGAAGCTGATGTTGAAAACATTTATAACTTTGTATGCTGGACAAGTAACAACAAGCCTGTCAACCTTGATAAGATTTATGCAAGCATAACTCTTACTGCAAAGTTTGAGGCAACTCCCTGTGAATACACAATTTCATATCTTGATTATTATAAAAACGAGCTTACCTTCAAGAATGATATCACCAATGAGCTTATGCTTGAAGAAACTGTTCAGTACGGTGCAAAGGCTCAGGCTCAAAACGATATGACAGAAGAGGTTCTTGCAAAGAATCCCGATAGAGAAAACATTTATGTTCATTCAGGTGAATGGACCTTCCTTGAAAACTCAGGCTTCAGAACAACTCTTTCAAGTGTGAAGGTGCCCGATTATTATTACGATGCTGAGGGCAATTATGTCAAGACCAAAAACGGTGACAAGTTCACTCTGATTCCTCTTTATAATTCAAAGAAGGTTGTTTATACCTATAAGTTCCAGATTGTCAACACATTCTTTGATGATGACAACAAGAACCACACTCTTGAAAACTTCTCAATTCAGATCAAGGATGCAAGCGGACAGCTTGTTGCAACAGGTAAAACTGATGCAAAGGGTGTTCTTGAACGTACCCTTTATTACAGCCAGGGCTACACAATCACAGCTGTTTCCGCAGATAACAAGTATCTTGCAGAGCAGTTCATTGCAGCTCCTATTTATGAGGATTCACTCGATAAAATCCAATACACAGTCCGTCCCTCAAGAAACCCCGATTATGACACAGACCACTATTCATCATGCGGATGTATCTGTCATAACGCACTGTTCAAGGGCATCATTGTAAAGATTTACAATATCCTTTACAGACTGTTCAATATCAAGTACACCTGCTGCTATGATATGTATGCAAACATCGGTTCACTTCTTGCATATACACCAAACTAAATTAAAATTGAAGAGCTGATATACCGTCGGGTATATCAGCTCTTTTTGTTTTAATTTAAATAAAGATAAGCAAGCTTATTCCAGGTTTCCTTGTCAACCTCTCCGTCGGGAGTGACGCTTATAACCTGCTGAAAGCTTTCAATCTGACTTTTTGTTTCGGCATCAAAGCTTTCGTTGATTTCAAGAAAACGGAAATTGCTGTAGCTTTCGGCAAGAGAGTTGAGCATAAGCTTCAGTGTGTGATTAAAAGGGCTTGCCTTGTTAATTTTCAAGGGCAGGTCTTCTTTTTTTATGGGAGCAATCTGAACAGGCTCGGACTGTTCAAAAAGAGCTCTGTCATATTCTGAAAGGATTTTTTCCCAGGTCAGAAGGTCAACTCTTCCGTTTGCCTCAAGTCCGTGCTTTTTCTGAAAGCTCTGTACAGCCGCGGCTGTTTCGGCACCGAATTTTCCGTCAGGAACAACAGAGGGAATCTCTTCGTCAAAGGCGGAAATAAATCTCAGATATTCCTGAATTTCTAAGGTTTCTTTGCTCATAGTTAATCCTCCTGAGATAACTCATAACCCGGGTATTGCCTTGAAAGACGCTGTTGTCCCGCTCTCACAACGGAATAAACATCTCTTATTGTATCCCAGGTTTTTTTGTCAACATTGCCTGTTTGCGGAAGTGAAAAAATCCGCTGAAACTCTCTGACGGCATTTTGAGTCCGCTGGTCAAAAATATTATTTTCCGCAACGGGAGGGATGTCAAAAAACACCTTTGCTATGTAAGAAAGATAAGCTTTGAAGGTGCGCACCGAGGGTCCCACATCTCCCATGCGCAGAGTAACACCGGGAAAAACCTCAGTGCTGACGGCAGAAATCTGATTTTCCGAAGAAAGATAATCAATAATTCCTTTATAGGCATCATAAATGCTGTTCCAGGTTTTTTCGTCGGTTTCTCCCGTTGCCTCAAGCCCCTTGTAATTCTGAAAGGCTCTGACCTGATTTGCAGTGTTCTGACCGTAAATTCCGTCGGGTGTGACGGGAGCAACAAAGGATACAAACTGACTGATGAGAGAAAGAAAATACTGGAGAGTCACAACCTGACCGCCCACAGAGCCGATTTCAAGCTTCTCCTTGAATTGCCTTGGCAGATTGCTGTAACCCACTCCCTCGGAGTTAAGCTCGGCAAGTCGGGTGACTGCATCATAGATATAAATAATTCTGTACCAGGTTGCCTTGCCCACAATTCCGTCTGCTGAAAGACCGAAAATTTTCTGAAAGCTTTTAACGGCATTTTCGGTGCTTTCTTCAAAGGCTCCGTTTATGACGGGGATTTTCGGGATGGCAGGATAATTGACGGAAATGCGGTTGAGATAAATCTGCATCCGTCTGACGTTTTCGTTAAGGTCTCCCCGTCTCAAAGCCGTGTCGGGATACGAGGGGATATTATCGGAAATCGGTGCATTGACAACAAGCTCAAGGCTGTTGCCGTAGTAATATCTCAGGATGTCAATTGCTGTCAGTCCGTCATTTGCAAGGTCAACGGTGCCCCATTGGGAAAGACCCTCACAGGTCACGGTTGTGCCGTTGCAGTATTGGGTGAAATAGGGATTGACGGTGTTCTGCTGTCTTGCATAATCATTGAAGATTTCATCGGTGATACGGCTGATGTTTTCATAAATGTTTCTGCCTTTGATGAATTTCTGGTCAAAGGCGGTGTTGTTTGTGATGTCAAAATCATAACCCATTGCTCTGTACCATTCGGTATAAATTCTGTTGAGAGCAAAGGTTATCTGTGCAAGAATATTGGCTTTAATTGCCTGCTCGGGCCAGGTGGAATAAATTTCAGAGGAGGCAACATTTTTGATATACTCGGGGAAGGGCAGGGTGACGTTTTCACTTGCTGATGAAGGTGCTCCCAGATGCACCGTGATTTCAGAGGGGATGAAGGGAAGGGTTGCCATTTTTTATGTCACCTCCGCAGATAAGGGAATAAGACTTGTGTTAAGGACAATTTCAGCTCCGCCGACAGCACTCACAAGAAGCTTTTCCGCGGGAGAAAAGCCCTCAGCGGAAATGTCAGCATAATAATCAAGACTCTGACGGCTGCTTTCGGGATCAAGGGAGTTTTCCTTTGAATAAGAGGGGAGAGTGACGGTTTTTGTTTTTCCGTTTTCGTCGGTGGTGAGAAAACGTATAAGCTCTCCGTTGCGGTAAATTTTGACTGCGGCATTTTTGACGGGATAAACATTGTTTCCCGAATAAACATTTGCCGTGAAGAAGGAAAAATAATTTTCTGTTTCTTCATCGGTTATTTCTTCGGACAAGGGGGTCTGCTGAAGAGGACCTTCATCCGCGGGAGCATTAGCTTCCTCAGCGGTGTCAGTCAGAGGCTCGGGAGAAGGTGGGCTCTGAGCGCTGAAGCGCAGCAGCTCCTCGGTGTATTTTTTAATCATGCTTTCAAGGTTTGATTTATCCATATAAACACTCTCCAAAAAGATTTCTTTATATGTATATAATAAATCCCTTGCTTTTATAACAAAAAAACACCCGCAATGCTAAAGGCATTACGGGTGCAGTGTGCTTGAATGAAATTATTCTTCGATTTCTTCTTCGATTTCGAATTCAAGAGTTTCACCGCAGCAGGGGCATTCAACCTCTGCATCATCGTTGATTTCATCAAGATCAATGCAGATAGCTTCACCGCAAGCGGGGCAAACTGTTTCGATGCAATCTTCATCGTCACAGCAGTCACAATCGTCATCGCAGCAGCAATCACAATCGTCTTCGCAATCATAAACGAACTCTTCGATATCACCGAGGTCTTCGTCGATTTCCTCAATGTAATCCTGAAGCTCGTCAAGATCATCTGAGATGTCTTCGATGTCTTCATCAATATCGCTGAGCTCTGATGTGATTTCATCAAGAGTGTCGATAATTGCGTTGAAGAGCTTTGTTTCCTTCTTGTCCTCGTCGAGGTCAAGGCCTTCCATAAGACCCTTTAAATATGCAACTTTTTCTGAAACTGACATAATAGTAAATTCCTTTCTTGAAATATTGGATTTAATTTCTTCCTGAGGAAAAATTATGCACGACCTAAATATTCGCCTGTTCTTGTGTCAACCTGAACCATTTCACCCTCGTCAATGAAAAGGGGAACCTTGATTTCTGCACCTGTTTCAAGTGTAGCGGGCTTAGTTGTGTTGGTTGCTGTGTCACCCTTGAAGCCGGGATCTGTCTTTGTTACCTGAAGCTCAACAAAGTTGGGAGGCTCAACGCCGAATACCTTGCCTTTGTAGGAAAGGATACGACAAACCATTTCTTCCTTGACAAACTTGAAGTTGTCTGAAAGCTCACTTTCGTTGATGGGGATGAGCTCATAGCTTTCGGGATCCATGAAGTAATAAAGATCACCGTCTGTGTAGGAATAGGACATTTCCTTTCTTTCAACGAAAGCTGTGGGGAACTTTTCACTTGGGTTGAATGTACGTTCAACAACTGATCCTGTGATAACGTTCTTTACCTTTGCACGAACAAAAGCAGCGCCTTTGCCGGGCTTAACATGCTGGAACTCAATGATCTGAAGAACATTGCCGTCCATTTCAAATGTAACTCCATTTCTGAAATCGCCTGCTGAAACCATTTTATTTTCCTCCGAAAAAATATTATTTTTTACTTTAACATTCTATAACAAAAGTCAATTTATTGCAAGTGTTTTTTTGAAAATACACGTGAATAATATCAATAACAGAGAAAGATTTTTACAAATTTCATAAAATAATTTTAATTCTCTTTTATTTTCTCCGCGGTTATGGTACAATAATTGCTGAAAAAACAAAGGATGTGAGACAATGAAAAAAATTGCAACTGTTGTTATTATTGCTCTTGTAAGTCTGTTTATGCTTTGCGCATGCAGCTTTCAGCAGATAAAAAGCGAGGTCAGGGATATCGTCAAGCCCACTGAGCCCACAACGGCAAGACCCACGGCAACGGTAACCTTCCCTGAGGGAATGACTGTTGTTCAGATTGCCGAAAAGCTTGAGCAGAGCTCTGTGTGCAGTGCCGCAGATTTCATTGCTCTTGTGAACAGTGAGCAGTTCATTGCCTCTCTCGGCTATGATTTCACACAGGGACTTTTTGAGAAAGAAAGAGCCTTTTATCTCGAAGGCTATATTTTCCCTGACACATATGAATTTTATATCAATGACAAGGCTGAAAATGTTATTGTAAAATTTCTCAATAACACAGCAAGCAAATTAACTCAGGATTATATAATGCGTGCACAGGAAATGGGTTATACTCTTGATGAGATAATTACTCTTGCTTCAATTATTCAGGAGGAGGCATACACCTCTGAGTCAATGAAGCTGATTTCCTCGGTGCTTTACAACCGTATCAACAGCAGCTCATACGGTAAGCTTCAGTGTGACGTGACAATAAATTATGTTGAGGATTATATTCTCAATTCTCCTTATCTGACAGGTGATGTTGAAAAGTTCAGAGAGCTTTATAATACCTATAAATGCGAGGGCATCCCTCAGGGTCCCATCTGCTGCCCCGGTATTGATTGCATTGAAGCGGCTCTTTATCCCGAGGAGTCAGATTATTATTTCTTTGTGACAGACAAGGACTGGAATTATTATTTCTCAGAGACCTATGAGCAGCACAAAAGAAAATGCAATGAAATAGGTCTTTGATGTTGTATTTGAGAATAATAGTTGGTATAATATTTTAAAGTAAAGGGTGATCGGAAATGAAAATAGGAGCTTCATCGGCCTGCTTTTATCCTCTTGAGACGGAAAAGTCCTTTGAGAAGGTTGCGGCTATGGAAGTGCCTTGTGCGGAAATATTTTTCAATTCACCCTCGGAGCTGGATAAAGCCTTTGTCCGTCAGCTTTGCAGAATCAAAGAAAGCTATGGCGTTAAGGTCCCTTCGGTTCATCCCTTTCGCTCCTTTTCGGAGGGCTATGATCTGTTTTCCGAATATAAAAGACGATACACCGATGCCCTTGAGGTAGCAAAAAGATATTTTGAAGCAATGAATATCCTGGGGGCAAAATATTTTGTTCTTCACGGAAACAAATTCGGTCTGAGAATTCCCGGGGAGGAATACGCCGAAAGGTATTTCCTCCTGAACGAGACAGCTGAAAGCTTCGGCTGCTGTGTTGCTCACGAAAATGTTGTTGACTTTGTGTGTCAGCGGCCTGAGTTTGCAGAGTTTATGAAGAACACCCTCGGTGACAAATTCAAAATGGTGCTGGATGTCAAGCAGGCAAGAAGAAGCGGTGAGGATTACCGTAAATTCATTGAAATAATGGGAAAGAACATTGTTCATATTCATATGAGTGACTTTGACAGTGAAAATGACTGTATCGCTCCTTGTGAAAAAGGCAGCTTTGATTTTGCCGAGCTTTTCAATCTTATGGAAAAGGCCGGTTATGAGGGTGAATATATTGTTGAGCTTTATTCACAGTCTCTGAAAAATGAGCAGCAGCTTTTTGATTCGGTTAAATATGTTGACGGTATTTATAAAAACACTGTCGGCAAAGTAATAAATAAGTAAAGAGGTAAAGAAAATGAAGTGTCCGTTTTGCAGCTTTGAAGAAAGCAAGGTTATTGACTCAAGACCTACCGACGAGGGTGAGAAAATACGCCGCCGCCGTGAGTGTATCTCCTGCGGTAAAAGATTCACTACTTACGAAATCATCGAAACTGTACCCATTGTTGTTGTCAAGAAGGACAAAAACCGTGAAGGCTTTGACCGTGAAAAGCTTTTCAGCGGCATGATCAGAGCCTGTGAAAAGAGACCCGTTTCAACTGAACAGCTTGACAGAGTTGTCAGTGAAATTGAGGCTGAGCTTCAGAATTCTCTTGACAGAGAGGTTACCTCCGTGCATATCGGTGAGCTTGTTATGGAAAAGCTTAAGGAGCTTGATGAGGTTGCTTATGTGCGTTTTGCTTCAGTTTACCGTGAGTTTAAGGATATCACAAGCTTTATGAATGAGTTATCCAAGCTTCTCGGAGAAAAGAAATTTTAACAAGGTGATTGAATGATTTATAAAAATTTCTCCGCTCTTGTGGGTGAAACTCCCATTCTTCAGGCGGACGGCTTTGCCGAAGCCCAGGGCATCAATGCAAGGATTCTTGCAAAGCTTGAATATTTTAATCCTGCGGGCTCTGTCAAGGACAGAGTGGCTGTCAATATGCTTGAAAATGCCGTGAAGCAGGGAAAAATAACAAAAGGTGCAACAATTATTGAGCCCACAAGCGGGAACACGGGAATCGGTCTTGCGGCAGCGGCTGCCTCAATGGGCTTTAAGGCTGTGCTTGTTATGCCCGACACAATGAGTGTTGAAAGACAGCAGCTTCTCAGAGCCTACGGTGCGCAGATTGTGCTGACTGACGGAAGTGAGGGTATGCTCGGCTCAATCAAAAAGGCAAATGAGCTTATGAAGGAAATTCCCAACAGCTTCATTCCATCTCAGTTTGAAAATCCTCACAATCCCGAAAGCCACCTTCTTTCAACGGGTCCTGAAATCTGGAGGGATACACAGGGGAAAATTGACATTTTCATTGCCTGCATCGGCACCGGAGGAACTCTGTCGGGTACGGGCAGATATCTCAAGGAAATGAACAGAGAAATTAAGGTTATCGGTGTTGAGCCATTTGACTCTCCTTTGATTACTCAGGGCAAGGCGGGACCTCACGGAATTCAGGGAATCGGTGCAAACTTCATTCCCGATAATTTCGATTCCTCCGTTCCCGATGAGATTGTCACGGTGAAAACTCAGGACGCCTTTGAAAAATGCAGAAGCTTTGCCGAAAGGGAAGGTCTTCTTGTGGGCATTTCTTCGGGTGCGGCTCTTGCTGCCGCTTGTGAGATTGCGGGGCGTGAGGAAAACAAGGGTAAAAATATTGTTGTTCTTCTTCCCGACTCGGGCGAAAGATATATGAGTGTAAATCTTTTTGAAAAATAAAAAAACAAGGGGTTTCTTCGGTTAAGAAGAACCCCCTTTTGCTTTGTTTGTTGAGTTGATTGAGACTCATCCGAAACGGCTGATGAGACGGTCATATTCCTCTTCGGTTATTGTGCAGATGCTTCCGTGACGGGGGCCGAAATTCATTGAATAATTTTCAGGCGCCACGGGAAGATAATTAATGAAGTCTTCGGTCTGCTGCATGAAGAATCTGCCTTTGCTGTATTCATCCATAATCATAACCCAAGTGTCCGTTCCGTTAATCTGATACATCTGACTGCCTTCAACTCCGCTGGGAGCACAGGAGACAATCTCGGGGCGGTCCTCATAAGGACCCTCGGGCTTGTCCGAAACAACACAGCCGATGGTCTGATTTTCTTCATATTTGAAATAAAGGTGGTATTTGCCTGTTGATTTGTTGAAGGCAATGTCTCCGTCAATAGTCTGAAGGTGACGGCAATACATCTTTTCGGGCTTTGTGATTGTTTTGAAATCATCGGTGAAGGCATAATAAAGCCCCGCTGTGTTATGCTGCTTTGTTGAGTGAGACCAGTAAAGCATATAGCTTCCCTTTTCTTTGTGCCACATTGCCTGAGGAGCCCAGGCTCTTGTTGTGTCGGCAAATTCACCGCCAAGATCCTTTATGTCAATGATTGTTTCATCTGTCCATTCAACAAGGTCAGCTGAACGCCAGGTGACAAGAGCGTGGTTTGATTCCCAGCCCTCTTCACATTTCATATCTGTTCCGATTATGCGGTAAAATCCCTCTTCGTCCTTGAAGATATAAGGATCGCGGACACACTTTTTTCCTTTGGTCTGAGTGATGACCGCCTGATTGTTATTAAGTGCGGTGAAATTATAGCCGTCCTTGCTCACGGCAAAATGAATTCGCTCCTGACCTTCTCCGTTTCCGACGAAATAAGCAAAGAGATATCTGCCGTAAAGACTTTTTGCGGTGGCTGAATATTCCATATCAGTTTTTTCCTCCTTTTATTTTCTCCCAGTAATCTTTGAAAGCTTGTTCATTTTTGTTGTTTCCCGGTGTATAATATTTTTTGTTTTTGATCGCGTCGGGAAGATACTGCTGAGGAGCATAATTGTTGGGATAATCGTGGGGATAAATATAAAACTGACCCTTGTTTTGGTTATCCTCTCCGTCAAAATGCTTATTCTGAAGCTGACGGGGAATGGGGCCGCTGCATCCGCGGGCAAGGTCATTCATTGCAAGGTTGATTCCCATATAAGCGGAATTTGACTTGGGTGAGCTTGCAACAAGAACAACTGCATTTGCAAGGGGGATTCTTGCCTCGGGCAGACCCACCATAAGAGCGGTGTCAACGGCAGCTTTAACAATGGGAATTATCATCGGGTAGGCAAGTCCCACATCCTCATTGGCACAGACAAGAAGTCTTCGGCAGGCTGAGGGCAGATCTCCTGCTTCAAGGAGTCTTGCCAGATAATGTAAAGCGGCATCGGGATCTGAGCCGCGCATGCTTTTCTGAAAGGCAGAAAGAATGTCGTAATGCTCGTCGCCCTCTCTGTCATATTTCATTGAGCTTTTCTGAGTCAGCTCACGGGCTTTTTCTTCAGTGACGGTTATTTTTCCGTCCTTTTCAAAGCTGCTGAGAACACAAAGCTCAGCGGAGTTCATTGCTTTTCTCACATCTCCGCCGCAGGACTGCGCAATAATGCGGCACACCTTGTCATCAGCTTCGATTTCAATGCCTTTTTCTTCTGAAAGAAGGGTGAAGGCCTTCTGAACGGCAGGAAAAATCTCCTCGGCAGTCACGCTCTTGAATTCAAAGACGGTGCATCTGCTGAGAATAGCTCCGTGAATATAGAAATAGGGATTTTCCGTTGTTGAAGCAATAAGAGTGATTTCTCCTCTTTCAATGTAGTCAAGAAGAGTCTGCTGCTGCTTTTTGTTGAAATACTGGATTTCATCCAGATAAAGAAGAATTCCGTTGGGCGCGGCAAGAGTGTCAAGCTCGGCAACAATTGCCTTGATGTCAGCCGTTGAAGCTGTTGTGCAGTTAAGCTTGTGGAATTTTCTTTTGGTGTTACGGGCGATAATTGATGCAAGAGTGGTTTTGCCGATTCCCGAGGGACCGTAAAAAATAAGGTTGACAATTTCACCTGAATCGATTATATTACGCAGAGCTCTGCCTTTGCCGAGAAGATGCTTTTGTCCGACAATGTCATCAACCTGAATCGGACGTATTCTGTCTGCAAGGGGTGATTTCATACCGTCACCTGCTTTCTTTAAATGTTATTTTTTAATTTTATCACAGACAGAGGGGAAAGTAAAGAAAAGCTTTTTATCAGTGAGCGGATTTGTGAAAAAAGTCTTTGGAGCAATCCGGCGGAGCAAGGGTCTTACGGCGGTGAGGGGCTGCTTTTATAAAGTCAATTGACTAAAAAAGACAAAGTCAAAAATATATTTAGTATATTTTTCACAAAAAGCCATAAAAGGTCTTTTCAAAAGCCTTGAAAAATGTTATAATCCGTTTGTTAATATTGAATTACTATGTCTATTGATATGATTGTTACATAAAATCCTGAAAAAATAACGAAAAGAGGAACTGATTTTGGAAAAAATTGTTATCCAAGGCGGTAACAGATTATCCGGAGAGGTTGAAATCGGAGGCGCAAAGAATGCCGCCGTTGCAATTATTCCTGCAACGATTCTTGCTCAGGGTCTGTGCCGAATTGAAAATATACCGAATATCAGCGACGTTTCCTGTATGATAAAAATTCTCAGTGAAATGGGAGCTAAGGTCAAATACGTCAACAAAACCACCGTTGAAATCGATACCAGTACAATTAATTCATATATCGTTACACCTGAACTTTCCAAGATGCTCAGAGCGTCATATTATTTCATCGGAGCATTTCTCGGAAGATACGGCAGAGCAAAGGTTGCTCTTCCCGGCGGATGTAATTTCGGAGTCAGACCCATTGATCTTCACATCAAGGGCTTTGAGCTTCTGGGAGCAAAGGCTACTGTAAATGATACTTATATCAATACGGAGGCTGACCAGCTTTCAGGCAGTCCGATTTTCATGGACAAGGTTTCCGTCGGTGCAACAATCAACATTATGCTTGCAGCGGTCAAGGCAAAGGGTCTTACCATCATTGAAAACGCTGCAAAGGAGCCGCACATTGTTGATCTTGCAAACTTCCTGAATGCAATGGGTGCAGATGTCAGAGGTGCAGGTACCGATACAATCAAGATTTACGGAGTTTCAGAGCTTCACGGTTGCACTCATTCAATCATTCCCGATCAGATTGAGGCCGGCACTTATATGGTTGCAGCTGCTGCAACGGGCGGTGATGTTCAGATTAAGAACGTCATTCCCAAGCACCTTGAATCAATCACTGCAAAGCTCAGAGAATGCGGTGTTTCTGTTGAAGAAGAGGGTGACGGTACCTCTGTCAGAGTCAAGGCAGAGGGCAAGCTTACTTCCTGCAATCTCAAAACAATGCCTCATCCCGGCTTCCCCACAGATATGCAGCCTCAGATGGCAATTCTTTTCACCGTTGCGGACGGTATGAGTGTTGTTACCGAGGGTGTGTGGGATAACAGATTTAAGTATGCCGAGCAGCTTAAGAAAATGGGTGCCGACATTGATATTGACGGCACAACTGCAGTTTTCCGCGGTGTTGAAGGTCTTAAGGGTGCACAGGTTAAAGCTGATGACCTGAGAGCAGGTGCGGCAATGATCATTGCAGGTCTTATCGCTGAGGGCACAACAGAAATCGGAAATGTCGAATATATCCACAGAGGATATGAGAACTTCCTTGAAAAATTCACTAATATCGGTGCGGATATCAAGTGTATAGAGGTCTGATTCAGACATACAAAAACTGCACAGCAAAACAGATAAAAATCCCGTTTTTACAATGCGGGATTTTTTCGTTTAAAAAATCCTTTGAGAAATCACAATGGGGGAATAAATATGGCAAAATTCTGCTCGCTTTTTTCATCGAGCTCAGGCAATTCAACTTATATCAGCTGCGGAGAAAAAGGTATTCTCATTGACGTTGGTGTGAGTGCAAAAAAAATCAAAGAGGCTCTCATCGGAAGATGCATTGACCCAAAAAGCATCGGGGGTATTTTTGTCACCCACGAGCACAAGGATCACATCAAGGGTCTGAGAATCATTGCCGCAACCTACAACATTCCCGTTTATGCCACAGAGGGAACAATGGCTGCTCTTGAAGAGTGCGGAGAGCTGGCTGGCAAATTTGTTCACGAGGTAATCGGTGACAAGGGTGTTCAGGTGGGAGATATGCTCATCAAAAGCTTTACAACACCTCACGACAGCCGTGAAAGCTGCGGTTACAAAATTTATCTTCCCGACGGAAGAACAGCTGCCGTTGCAACGGACCTGGGCAAAATAACTCCCCTTGTTGAAGAAAATCTTCTCGGCTGTGACCTTGTTATGCTTGAATCAAATCACGATGTGGGAATGCTTCAGAACGGTCCTTATCCTTATTATCTGAAAAGAAGAATTCTTTCTGACTGCGGACACCTTTCAAATGAGGCCTGTGCACAGATGAGTGCAAAGCTCATTGAAAAGGGCACAACCCGTCTCTTTCTCGGACATCTGAGCACGGAAAACAATTTTCCCGAGCTTGCTTTTCAGTCCTCTCTTGCCGCCATCACACAAATCGGCGCGGTCAATGGCAGAGATTATATTCTTCAGGTCAATGCCAAGGAAAACAAAGAAGACTTCATAAGATTTTGAGGTGAGAGTTATGCAGAACATTACAATTATTTGTGTCGGCAAGCTCAAGGAGCAGTATCTCCGTGAGGCTTCAAAGGAATATGAAAAAAGGCTTTCGGGTGCGGTGAAGCTTAACATAATTGAGCTGGGTCCCGAAAAGCTCAGAGAAAATCCTTCGGAAAAGGAGATTGAAATTGCTCTTGAAAATGAAGGGAAAAAGATTCTTGAGAAAATCCCAAAAGGTGCCTATGTTTACACAATGTGCATTGAAGGCACACAAAGAACAAGTGAACAGCTCAGTGCAGAGCTTGACTCTCTGGGAGTCAGAGGCTTCAGCAGTATTGTTTTTATAATCGGAGGATCCTTCGGAATTTCTGAAAAGGTCAAGGCTCTCAGCAGCGGCAAGCTGTCAATGAGCAAGATGACCTTTCCTCATCAGGTTGCAAGAATAATGCTTCTTGAACAGATTTACAGATGCACTCAGATTTCTCTGGGCACACGGTATCATAAATAATAAAATCTTCAGACGGTTTACGGGAGCGCTTCGGCAAAGACTCGTGAACCGTTTTTTTGCAGGCTGAAAAAGAAAAAAGCCTTACGGTTAAGTAAGGCTTCAGGGATTATTAAGCTGTTAAATTATGCAAAGAATGACTTGAAAAGGTCAAAGAGCTTAGCAAGAATTGCTGTGATGTCCTCCCAGAACATAAGAAGTGACCAATCGGGCTCTTCGGGAGCTGTGGTTGCTGCTTTTGTGTTTACGTCCATTTGCATTTCCTCCTTAAAATTTATATTTTGATTATATACCTATGTTTACATTTTGTCAACATTTAATTACTTGTTGGCTTCAATCTTCAGTGCGGAAACGGTTATATCATCTCTTGCGCTTTCCTGATTGCGCAGCCTTGCAAGTGAAGAGATGTGAGCTGCAAGGTCATTCATATTGCTTGTGCTCCATGCAAGAAGCTCGTCGTTAATCCATCCGCAGTCGGTTGCAGTCACTCCGTCGGATACCATCAGAATAATGTCGCCCTTTGAAAGCTGTCTTTCCTCAGTGGCACAGCTGACCTCTCTGATTATCCCAAGGGGCAAAGATTCCTTTTCAATGACGGTGATTTCGTCCTTGTGTCTTATGAAGCTTACGGCGGCACCCGATTTATAAAAGCGTGCCTTTGCCGAAAAGGTGTCAACGCTGACAATGTCAAGAGTTGAAAGGGATTCGTCCGTTGATTTTATAATAAGTGAGGAGTTGACCGTTCTGACGGTGCTTTCAACGGAAAATCCGCAGGAAATGAGCTTTTCCGTCAGGGCAACCGCCATGTTGCTGTTGACTGCCGCAGAGGTGCCTGTGCCCATTCCGTCACTTATTACCGCAACGGTGTCTCCGCCGGCGCAGGAAAAAACACTTACACTGTCACCGCAGAGATAACCGGGCTTTACGGCGTGCCGGGAATAACCCGAGGAAACGGCAAACATCGGCTTTTCGTCAAAGGTTGCAAGAAATCTCAGCTCCTGTCTGACGGCCTTGCCTTCAAAAAATCTGCGGCCCGTGATGAATTCAATTATGGGTCTGATTTTTTTGAACACCGCTTCTGAAGGCAGCTCATAAAAATAAATCTCAACCCGCACTCTGTCCTTGTAAACAAAGCAGCTCAGGGCGTCTGCCGTTATTCCGTTGTCTCTGAGGGCGGTTTTCAGATAAGCGGATTTTGCCTTGTCCTTATACCGCTCTCCCGCAAGCTCGTCGGAAAGGTCTGAAAGATAATCTCCAAGGACAATAAGCTCATCGGAAAGGAGCTGTCTGAGGCGGCTGTTTTTGTGCTTTGCGGCAAGTGCCTTTGTGTATGAGGGATAAAATTCACGGGCGGCAGCAAGAAGAGAATCAAAGTTTTTGCATCGGGCGGACAGCAGAAGGGCTTCATTGCCCTTTTTTTCAATGTTTGTCAGATGAAGAATATCCCTTGCTGTTGATGCAAAGCTTTTCTTCCAGCAAAGCTGCTTGTTTTCACAGCTTGCACAGATGTTTTGCTGAAGGGAAGAAAAAAGTCTGTTGACCTCGGGGTTGATGATATTATCAAGCTTATCGCTGACGGAATTTATTACTTCTGCCGTCTCCTTCATTTTTTCACAAGCATAATCAAGCTTTTCGGAAACGGTATGATTGATGCGGCTTTCCTTGAAAAAGGCAAGAGTATCAATCCTCTCCTGAAGCTGTGAGAGCTTTTCGGCGGGAATGACAATGAAAATCAGACAAGCAATGGCCGGCTCAAGATATAACGGCCATAATTCTCGTGTATTTTGCCCTGTAACAAGGCTGAATGCATAAGGAAGGATGAACGTCAACCCCACGGTAATCTGTCCGTAAGAGGAAAATAAGCCGCTTATAAGAGCACCAAGAGCAAAAGCAGGGAAAAGATCAGGGTTTGAAGCTGAAAGGCTCAGGCAGGCTCCTGCAATGATACCTGCAACACAGGAGAAGGCTGTTGCCTTATAAAGAGAAATAAACATCAGCACAAGGCAGAAAAACACTCTTGCGGGAGAGATGCCTTCAATTGTCACATAGGCTGAGCAGACAATGACAGTGCAGATGCTCAGACAAAGGCAGATTTTATCCTTGGTTTCAGCGGCCTGTATTCCTCTTTTGGGGGCGGAGGATTCAATTGCGGTGCGGTAAAAAAAGGTCAGAGCAGCAGAAATCAGAGCCTCAGCAAAAATGTTCAGCCAAAGAAGAAGGGATGTGCCTGACACAAGTGAGCTGACTGTTCCCGCAAGAAGAAGGCTGAAAAAGCTGACACAGCAAAGACTCACGTCTGAGGGCGGGGAGGGCCTTTTGTGAAGAAGGAGTCTGAATATAACTGCAAGGGACAAGGCTCCGATGTACTTCAGAGCGTTTTCGGGCGGATAATAAATCAGATAACCGACACAGCCTCCGGTAAAAACGGCAACACAGTTTTTATATTTTGCCGCAGAAATGAAGGCGGCAGCCACGGGTGAAAAGCTTTCATAAAAAACGGGGGTGCTGAGAATAAAGCCGAGGAAAAAATGAGGGAGAAAGCTGATAAGATTAAGGGGCAGATTGCTTTTGATTTCGTTTTCGGGCAAAGCGGAAATATTTTCTTTTTTATTTTCAACAGATGCGGAATTCATAATGGCCTGTCCTTTCTTTTTTGAAGATTATATTATCCCTTCAATGAGAAAAAACACGGATTATGGATGAATAAAAAAAGACACAGCGGAGACTTATCCGGCTGTGTCCTGTTTTGTTATTTGACATAAAGATTGACAACCTCGGGGATGCTTCTGATTGATGCCATAATTATATTCAGATGGCTTTCATCCTGAGGGGCAATGATTGCCTTGATGGTGATGGTGTTTTCTTTTGTGTGGCTTACGGTTTCTTTTGTGACAATTTCAAGGGAGATGAGGTTTGCTCCGTAACGGGCGATGATTTCGGGAATTTCCGCTGTGTGCAGAGAAAGGTTTTCAACCTCAATAAAGATGTTCTGAGGAGGATGCTTTCTGATAACATATCTTTTAAGGGTGTTCAGAACAACATATATTGCAACAGTTGCAACGGTTGCACCGACATAATATTCAGAGCCAATTGCAAGACCGACACAGGAAACTGCCCAGAGGGAAGCCGCAGTTGTCAGACCCTTGACGCTGAAGCCCTCACGGATGATTGTGCCTGCACCAAGGAAGCCGATGCCGCTGATAACCTGAGCACCGAGACGGGTGGGGTCAAAGTTTGTCAGACCTTCGTAGTTATAAAAAATAAAATCCGAGGTCATCATAATCAGAGTTGAACCGATTGAAACAAGGATATGTGTTCTCAGACCTGCAGGTCGATGGGTGTGCTGTCTTTCATAGCCGATAATACCTCCGAAAACAACCGAGAGGAAAATTTTGAATATTGCACTCAGGGTTTGCTGAACGGAAGGATTGTTGATGAAAGAGTCGAAAAATTCGTTGATTGTGTCCATTGTTGATATCTCCTTTGGGTGTGCTTTCATTATAGCACAAAATCACTGTAAAAGCAAAGAAAATTCAGAATAAAATATTCTTGATTATCAAAAGACTATACTGTATAATAATTATAATTACGAAATGATTACGAAGAAAAGAGGTTTGCGCTTATGGCAGTGAATAAAGTCAAAATTACCGTTGGATCAACTGAGCTTTCTGTTCTTGCTGAGGATGACGTTGCTTACGTTCAGCAGCTGGGCAGAGAAATCGACAGAGCCTTTAAAAGCATTATTGCTTCAAACAACAGAATTTCAGCCACTCAGGCGGCAATTCTTGTTGCTCTTGATTACGCCGATGACAGCAAGAAGGCAAACATCACAGCCGACCGTCTTCGTGATCAGATAAAGGATTATCTTGACGATGCAAGAAATTCAAAAAACAAGGCTGACTGGGCAAGACACGAGCTTGAAATTGTCAGAAAGCAGCTTGAAGAGCTTACGAGTGAAAACATCAGACTCAAAAGTGAGCTTAATTCAATTCTTGCCGAAGGTCAGAATTAAATTCAGAAAACAAGGAAAATGCCGGATAAAATGAAAAAACAAGGTGAAATACTTGCTCCCGTCGGCTCTGCCGAGTCTCTTTATGCTGCAGTCAGAGCGGGCGCCGATGCAGTTTATATGGGAGCGAAAAATTTTAATGCACGAATCAAGGCTGACAATTTCAGCGACGATGAGCTCAGACAGGCTATTGAATATTGCCATGCCCGCAACGTTAAGGTCAACATAACCATGAACACTCTCATTTCCGACAAGGAGCTTCCCGAAGCGCTTGAAACCGTTGAGAAGCTTTGCCGCTGGGGTGCGGATGCTCTGATTCTGCAGGATCTCGGTCTTGCCTCTCTTGTCAGAAGGGCTGCTCCCGATATGGAGCGTCACGCTTCAACACAGATGTCTGTTCAGACCGTTGAGGGTGTCAGACTCCTTGAAAAGCTGGGATATTGCAGAGTTGTGCTTCCCAGAGAAATGACAAGGGAAGAAATAAAGAACATCAAAAGCAATACCGATTGTGAAATCGAAATTTTCGTTCACGGTGCTCACTGTATGTCCGTTTCGGGTCAGTGCTATATGAGTGCGATGTTCGGTTCAAGAAGCGGAAACAGAGGACACTGTGCCCAGCCCTGCAGACTTCCCTTCAGAGTTGAGGGCGGCACAGGGTACGACCTGAGCCTCAAGGATTTATCTTTGATTGAAAAAATTGCCGAGCTTGAAGAAATCGGCATTGATTCTTATAAAATTGAGGGCAGAATGAAAAGGCCTGAATATGTTGCCGCTGCCGTGACAAGCGTTCTTGCTTCAAGAGAGGGCAAAGCTGACAGTCAGGTTAAAAATAATCTGAGGGCTGTTTTCTCACGCTCGGGCTTTTCTGACGGTTACTTTGAAAATCAGCGCGGCAGACAGATGTTCGGCATAAGACAGAGAGAGGATGTCACCGCTGCAACAAGCACGGTGCTTTCCGATTTAAGAAAATTATATGAAAAAGAAAGAGCGCATATTCCCGTTGATTTTTATCTGACGGTCATTGAAGGGGAGAATGTGTCCCTTTCGGCTTCGGCTCTCGGAAGAATGTGCTTTGTTGAGGATGAATTTGTTCCCGAAAGGGCAATCAACAAGCCTCTCACCAAAGAAGGACTTGCGGAAAGAATTTCAAAATGCGGCGGAACTCAGTTCGTTGCCGGAAAGATTGAAATTGATCTTGATGAAGGTCTGATTGTTCCTGCAAGTGTGATCAATAATCTGAGAAGAAATGCTCTTGCCGAGCTTGAAAACAAGCTCAAAGCTGTAAAGGCACCTGACTTTACAGCTCCTCAGCTGAAACTTCCCGCCCACAAGGCAAAGGCACCTGTTAAATACCGTGTTCGTGTGGTTGATGAACAGCAGATTCCTGAGGATCTGAGCAATGTGGAATATTTATATTTCCCTGTTAAAAATGTTGAAAACCTCGTGGAAAAAGTGAAAAAACTCCCCATAAAAGCGGGAATTGAGCTTCCCAGAGGCATTTTTGGCGGAGAAAAGGTTGTGGAAAATTATCTCCTTAAGGCAAAAGAAGGCGGAATAAACATCGCTTACTGCTCAACAATTGACGCTGTGGCTCTTGCAAAAAAGCATGGCTTTGAGATTCATTCAGGCTTTTCAATGAATGTTTTCAACAGTCATTCTGTGGCTGTTCTTGAGTCTTTGGGTGTAAAGGATATCACCTTGTCACCTGAGCTTACACTCAAGGAGGCTGCCGCTGTCGGCGGCGGTGCACAAAGGGGTATTATTGGCTATGGCAGACTGCCGCTGATGCTGACAAGAAACTGTCCCGTGGGCAACGGAAGAAGCTGCAAGGAATGCAAATCCACAGGCTTTCTGACGGATAGAAAAAATTTCAGATTCCCCGTTATGTGTTCCTTCGGTTGCTCTGAGATTTTCAACTCTCAGCCGATTTATCTCGGGGACCGTCTGAATGAAATTGAAAACCTGGAGTTTATAACCTTCTTTTTCACCAACGAAAGCAAGCAGGAGGTGCAGAAGGTTATGAATGCATACAAAGAAAAAACAGCCTTTGAGGGAGATTATACCCGAGGCTTGTATTATCGCGGAGTAGAATAAGAAAGGGAGAAAAAATATGGCAAAGAGAGAAAATTATTTAAGCTGGGACGAATACTTTATGGGCATTGCAATGCTTTCTTCTTACAGAAGTAAGGACCCCAACACACAGGTCGGAGCCTGCATTGTCAACGATAAAAACAGAATTATGTCTGTTGGTTATAACGGCTTTCCTGCCGGCTGCAGTGATGATGAATTTCCCTGGGAGAGAAGCGGTGACGATTATGAAACAAAATATCCTTATGTCTGTCACGCTGAGCTCAATGCAATATTGAATAACAGGGGTGCAAACCTTGAGGGCTGCAGAATTTATGTTGCGCTTTTCCCTTGCAATGAATGTGCCAAGGCAATCATCCAAAGCGGCATAAAAGAGGTTGTTTATCTTTCAGATAAATATGCAGACACAATGGGAACAAGAGCGTCAAAAAGAATGTTCAATGCCGCGGGTGTCAAGCTGACAAAAATGGACAGTGTAACAAAAAGCGTTATCATTGATTTTGACGAGAAAAAGGTTTGATACATAAAAAGAAAAAGCTGTCAGAAAAATTTGTTTCTGACAGTTTTTTTTATTGATTTCTTCAACGAAACAAAATGGGTACTTAACCAACAAAAAAGGAGATGCGGTTTTGCATCTCCTTTTTATTGCCTGAAATCTTATTTCTGCTTTGAGTATTTTACTCTGTAAACAAAGTTCATAACAACAGAATCAAGCTTGCCGATGGGCTTAACAGCACCAAAGATTTCACTTGCAAGAGCTGTCTTGCAGTTCTTTTCCATAACCATTTCGGTTGCAAGAGCTTCATCCTTGTTAGGACCGCAGCAAACTGCGCCGTTGTCCTTGAGAAGAACAGCATTTCTGTTTTTGCCGCTGATGGCCTTTGCAATCTTTTTGGAAGACTTGAGAGTGTTGTTGGGATCAAATTCAGCGTTCTTGACTGTTACGCCGACAATCTGAGCAAAGTCGTCAAGCATAGGCTTAACTGTCTTGCCGAGCTTTGACATCGCAGTGATTGCTTCCTGCTGAGAGTGGATGATTGCACCGATGTCTTCTCTCTTGTTGTAGATAGCCTTGTGCATATCTGCCTCTGAGGGATACTTGTCACCGACAAGTATATCATCACAGCCCATCTTGAGATCAACTGTTGAAACAATGTTTCCTTCCTTGTCTGAAAGAACAACTGCATCGTCAATTCTGATGCTGTCATAAGCGGTAAGCTTTGCTGCTGAGTCTGCTCTGTTCTGAGCGTCAACAACATAATTGTAAACGTCAGCAAAGGTTTCAGCAACCTTGCCAGTGAGCTGAGCGCACTTGTTTGTAACAAACTGAGCGCAAACCTTTTCAACCTCATTTGCAACCTTGAAAGCATCGTCATAATCAGCACCGAGGCAGACTGCACCGTGGTGCTTCATGATGACAGCCTTTGAATTTGATCGCTCAAGAGCTGAAACAACGCCCTTTCTGAGCTTTCCTGTGCCGGGAAGACCGTAGGAAGCAACGGGGATGTTGTCACCGATGAGCTCCTTACTGTAGCCTTCAATGTTGTTGATGTCACAGCCGATTGCTGAAACAACGGAAGCGTTTGCCTGATGTGTGTGGATAACAAAGTTCACATCGGGACGGAGAAGGTAACACTGAGCGTGGATTCCCTTTTCACTTGAGGGCTTGATATCACCGTCATAGGAAAGGTCTTCCATGTTGACAGTTACGATATCATCGGGAGTAAGTGTCTCATAAGCACGTCCGCTGGGAGTGATAACAAACTGAGTGTCGCTGATACGGCAGCTGATGTTACCCCAGGTGCGGACAATAAGTCCTGCCTCGATAAGCTCTTTACCGGCACGGACAACAATTTCTTTTGCCTGTAAGATATCCATTTATTGTACCTCTGCATTCATAAGTTGATTCAAGGCAGGCAAAGGAGCCTGCCTTGTTAAGTTTTTGATTATTCTGTAACAGTGATGTTTGCGAGAACCTTGTCGAAACGAACAAGAGCATCGTCAATCATTTCCTCTGTGTAAGCAGCTGATGTGTAAAGTCTTGAGCCTGCAAGAGTAACAAGACCTTCAGCCATGTAAGCAGCACCCATGTGAGTCATTGCAGTCTTACGAGCGCTTGTTTCCTTGAGAACGTTGGGGATGCCCCAGGGCTTAGACCAGTCAATTGAGAAGTGCATTGTACCAACAGTTTCAAGATGGCAGACTGAACCCTGGTTGAAAGCAACGAAGGGAAGATTGTACTTGTCAATGATCTGATTGAGACCGGCAGTGATTCTGTCACCCATGATACCTGCCTTCTGGCAAGCGTTCTGCTTGTCGATTTCTTCAAGTGTGTAGTAACCGGCAACACAGGAGATGGGAGTTGCAGCCATTGTACCGCCGCAGAATGCTTTCTTGATCTTCATGCCGCTTGCATCAAGACCTGCACCCATATATTTCATATATTCTTTCTTACCGCCGATACCGCCTGCGCCGGGATATCCGCCTGCGATAACTTTACCGAAGATTGTGAGGTCGGGTTCTACACCGTAGTAGCCCTGAGCACCTGACATACCGATACGGAAGCCTGTAACAACCTCATCGAATACAAGAAGAGCACCGTATTTACGGCAAAGTCTTTCAACGCCCTTGTTGAAGTCCTTGTCAAGGGGACGTGTACCGCTTTCGGGACCGATGGGCTCCATGAATACTGCTGCTGTACCGCCGCAGAGCTGATTTCTTCTGAGCTTCTTCTCAAGGTCATTGAGGTCTCCGGGGAAGAATTCCTGAGTGTCTCTCATAAGACGGATGGGAACACCGCTTGCCTGAGTGAACTTTGAACCGGGAACGCGGATACCGTAACCGAGCTGATCTGACCAGCCGTGGTATGCGCCGCCCATTTTAAGGATGTACTTTTTCTTTGTGGCAAGTCTTGCAACACGGCAAGCTACCATACAAGCCTCTGTACCTGAACCGAGCATACGGAACATGTCAACTGTGGGCATTGAATCGGAGATCTTCTTTGCAAGCTTATATTCGAATTCGTGGAAAAGACCTGTTGAAGGACCGCAGGTGTTGAGAAGGTCAATAACCTGGTCACGAACGATTTTGGGATTTGAGCCGAGAACTGTGGGGCCGCCTGCCTGAAGGAAATCGTAGTATTCGTTGCCGTCGATGTCATAAAGCTTTGCACCGTCTGCCTTTGTGAAAACAAGGGGGAACGGATAGTTGAAAGCAAGGTTGTGCTGAACGCCGCCGGGGATAATCTGCTTTGCTTCTGCAATCATTTCCTTTGACTTCTGACACTTCTTTTCAAAGTAGTTTTCTTCGTAAGCTTTGAGTACTTCGGGTTTGATTGAGTGGATAGGCTGAGCAATAAGCTTGTCAAGTTTTTCGCAGACAGCTTTTGCATCGGGGTAGTTTGAAATTGCGAATCTTGTGTCCATCTTTACATCTCCTGAATTAAAATTTATTGGTGAGTCACTGCTCACCCAATATGCATAATAATTATACAATATTTAGCAACAAGTGTCAATTGTATTATGTGTATAAATTATAAACAGTTTTTTTGTTAAAAATTAAAATCTGCTCCTTCCGTTAAAAAGAAGAAGCAGATGCTCTTATCAGATATTGTCAAGCAGAGATTTGTAAAATTCGCAGTAATCCTTTCTGCCGCTGTCGGTGAAGGCCATTGCTTCACGCGGGTGAAGATTGAACTGACCGGTGAACATATACTGCATATCAAAGCCCCAGGTGATACCCTGCTCTCTGAGGGGGAACATATATTTTTCGATGAATCTGATGAGGGGATAAATGTTATACTTGGGATTTTTCAAGAAGCCGATGAGAAGCTCCATTGAGCAGTTGCCTGCGCCTCTGCCCATTCCCTGAGCTGTTGCATCAAGGAAGGAAACACCGTATGAAAGGGTTTCAATTGTGTTTGCAAAAGCAAGGTTAAGGTTGTTGTGTGCGTGAAAGCCGACCTTTTTGCCTGTCTGATCGGCAGCCTTGATGTATGCTTTTGTGAGCTCAGTTGCATTTTCAGGGAAAAGTGAGCCGTAGCTGTCAACAAGATAAATGACGTCAACATTTGTCTGAATCAGCATATCAAGAGCATCCTTGATCTGATCGGAGCCTGCCTGGGAAACAGCCATAATGTTGCAGGCCGTTTCATAGCCCAGGGCGTGAAAATGCTCAATCATTTCAATTGCTGCGGGAATCTGGTGAATGTAGCAGGCCACACGTACCATATCAATTACGCTTTCGGACTTAGGAAGAAAATCGGTTTTGTAATCACATCTTCCTACATCAGCCATAACGGAGATTTTCATATCTGAAATGTTGTCACCGACAATTGCTCTGAGATCCTTTTCCTCACAGAATTTCCATTTGCCGTGCTCTTCGGGATTGAAAAGCTTTTTGCTTGCCTTGTAACCGAATTCCATATAATCAACACCGCTTGCGATGTTTGTTTTGTAAAGCTCTCTGACGAACTCATCGGAAAAATCAAAATTGTTGCAAAGTCCGCCGTCTCTTATTGTTGCGTCAAGAACCTTGATGTCATCTCTGACACTCATCAAATTACCACGTCTCATAATATACCTCACTGAATGTTTATTGGCTTTTGCCGGCTTAAGTAATATGAATGATAGCACGGAAAAACCGTTATGTCAACACTTTAAAGTAAAAAAGCGGTGATAAACCTGAGTTTACCGCCGCTTTCTGTTGATTTTTATTTAAGCTTGACTGTGTAGTCATACTCGGGAAGCCATTTTCCTGAAGCATAGTTTCTTGCTCTGATTATAACCTTTGTCTTGTAAACCTCAAGGGTATAGCCTGAGCCGGGGAGTGTGTTGGCGCCGTTGATGCTGAAGAAGGGCCGAAGGCTTATTTTTATGCGGACGCATATTTTTGTTTTACACACATTATCACTAACATATACACTAACACTATCACTATCACTATCACTAACACTATCACTATCCGCATTTTTGGTATCGGTTGGTATGCGGATGCATCTTTTGGTACAGCTGTGCATAAGGATGTATTTTTATTGACTTGAAGATATTAAAATGTTATGATGATAAAAACTAAAGAAAGAGGTGTGTTATGGTTATTAAATCACTTTGCGGAAGTTGGGAGCTTTGTGACACAAAAGGGGAGTATTCTCTCTCTGCAGCTGTTCCCGGCTGTAATTATCTTGACCTGATGAATGCCGATATTATCAAGGATCCCTTTTACGGTGAAAATGAAAAAGATGTTTATTGGGTAGCTGAGCGTGACTGGAAATACAAAAAGAGCTTCACTCTTTCAGCCAAGGAGCTTGAGAGTGAAAAAATTACCCTTGTCTGTAAGCGTCTTGATACAATCTGCACGCTTTATCTTAACGGAGAAAAAATCGGTGAGGGTGAAAACTGTCATCTTGCTTATGAGTTTGATGTGAAAAATCAGCTTAAAGAGGGTGAAAACAGCCTTGAAATTATTTTCGAATCTCCCGTTAATTATGTTAAAGAGCGTTATGTAAAAGAAAAAACACCTCCCAACAGTAACGGTCAGAACGGTATTGTAAGAATCAGAAAGCCGCAGTGCCATTTCGGCTGGGACTGGGGTCCCGTGCTTCCTGTCAGCGGAATCGGTGATGAGATTTATCTTGAAATGCGTAATGAGGGCAGAATCGAGGATATGAAAATCCGTCAGCGCAGAAACGACGACGGAAGCTTTACTGTTACCGTGAAGCTTGACGGTGATTTTTATGAGGGTGAGAGTGCTGAAATCAGCATTGTTTCACCCGACGGTGAAGAAATGAAAAGCAAGGGCACCGAGGCTGAATTTGTTGTTGAAAAGCCTGAGCTCTGGTGGACTTATGAAATGAACGGCAAGACAGAGCAGGCCCTTTATACTGTCAGAGCAAAGCTCAAAAAAGGCAGAAAAATTTCTCACAGCGTTGAAAAGCAGATTGGTCTTCGTACTCTTGAGCTTGACAGAAGCCCCGACGAATACGGTGAAACCTTCCGCTTCATTCTCAACGGAGTGCCTCTTTTCATCAAGGGTGCAAACTTTATTCCCGGTGACTCAATTCCCACACGCTTCACAAAGGATAAAATTGAATACCTTCTTGACACAGCTCTTTATTCAAATATGAATATGCTCAGAGTGTGGGGCGGCGGTTATTATGAAAGCGACGATTTCTATGAGCTTTGTGATAAAAAGGGTATTCTTGTGTGGCAGGACTTTATGTTTGCCTGTCAGGCTTATCCCTTCTTTGATGACGCCTTCCTTGCAAATGTAAAGAAGGAGGCTGAATATAACATCAAGCGCCTTCGTCATCACGCTTCACTTGCTCTCTGGTGCGGCAACAATGAAATTGAGACAATGTCAATGGCATGGCTGAATTTCCCGAAATATATCAAATGGACAGAAAAATTCTTCCATAACATTCTTCCTGAAGAGGTAAGAAAATTTGATGAAGACACACCCTTCATTCCCGGCTCACCCTGCGGAACGGGACATATGAAGGATGTTGACAGTGACAATTACGGTGACACTCATCTCTGGGCAGTATGGCACGGCCTTCAGAATATGAAATATTACCGTAAGCGTATGACACGTTTTTGCAGTGAGTTCGGCTTTGAGTCTCTTCCCGACATCAAAACAATCCGCACCTTTGCCGAAGAGAAGGATTATGACATTCATTCTCCCGTTTTTATGGCACATCAGAAGTGCAACACGGGTAATGATAAGATGCTTTATTACATAGCTTCACGCTTCCGTCTGCCCGAAAAGTTTGAGGATCTGATTTATCTTTCACAGGTAACTCAGCTTGAATGCATCAGTGATGCAACTGAGCATTGGCGCAGAAACAAGGGCAGATGTAACGGCTCAATTTACTGGCAGTTTAATGATTGCTGGGGTGTATGCTCCTGGGCAAGCATGGACTATTACGGCAACTACAAGGCTCTTCAGTACCGTGCAAAGCACTTCTTCGCTCCCATTTCTGTTTCAATTGAGGATGCTGATGATAAGGTGAGCGTTTATGTTCTCAATGACAGACCCGAAAGAACAGACCTCACTCTCAAATGTCAGATTTTTGATTTTGAAAAAGGTGTTATTCAGGAAAAAATCCGTGAGTATAAGATTGATGCTCTTGAAAATCTTAAATGCTTTGAGATTTCTGAAAGTCTGCTCGGAAAGTATTACGATCTCAGCCGTGTGGGTGTCAAGGCAGAACTTTATCAGAACGGCGTTCTTATAAATGAAAAGACCTATCTGTTCAAGCCTGAAAAGAAGCTTCAGCTTACAAAGCCCGATATGAGCCTTAATGCAGCGGCTAAGGGTGATGTGATTGAAATTACTGTCACAAGTGACCGCTTTGCAAGACTTGTCCGTGTTGAAAGCAGTGTTTCAATGCAGCCTCTTTCAGAAAACTACTTTGATCTTCTTCCCGGTGAAAGCAGAACTGTTACAACCAAAATTGACAAAAATCTTGACCTTGCTCAGCAGCTTGAAGGCTTCTCACTGATGTGTGCAAACAATGTTGTGCCTGTAAAGAGTAAGCTTAACGATTTTGCCGCAAGGGCAAAGATGCTTGCAAGACCCGACTCTCTCGGTCAGTTCATCTATTACGCTCAAAAGAGCGGCAAATAAGCTTAAGGAAAATGACAATAACGGCGGTGTGGCAAAGGCTTCACCGCCGTTAAGTTTTTTGGGAGAAAAAGAAAAACTCAGTAACCTTTCAGTTACTGAGTCTGGTGCGGGTGCTCATAAGGGATTACGTTTGAAACAAAAATTATCCTTGAGTAATCAAATATGAAAAGCTTGATATTGAACCATCTGATGCAGGTAAATTAACAGTAAGTATAAAATCATCCGTTAAATTATCTGCGTCAACAGGGATATCAATATATGATCGATAAGTTTCAGGCAATTCAGGTTCCAAAACAAAGCGCCAACTATAAACAGGAGGATTCGCATTGTTGCCCGTAGATTTCCATTCATCATTTGCGCTGAAATATTGAGCACCGTCAACTTGCTTGTCAGATTTAACATCTTTATATTCTGCTTCTACAAGAGGGAGAACGCCGCTATAATTTGTTCTGTCGACATTTTTTATTGTATATGTGAATGCAGCATATGTATGACCTTTAGCACAAACGAAAGGATTGTCATTATCGGTTTGCGGATTATATTCTTTTGGCGAACAATAAGCATTATCAATAATGTTATTTAATGCAATTGCTAATGTAGCTTTATCCAATGTAAATTCAAGAATATCTGATGAAACAGTATCACCTAATTTGTAATAGGTTGTATTATCGCCCGACTTTCCGCAAGCCGCAAAAGAGAAACATAAAACAGCGGCTAAAATTAATGCAATAATTTTTTTCATTATCATCATCCTTTTTTATTTATTTACGGAATTTTATGAACACCCATAAAACAGTTCACTTTTTTATCTCCGCAAATAAAAAAGTGCGCCTACCGAAGTAAACGCACAGAAAACGCAAACTCCGATAGTCGCCAAACTAACTTTATATGAAATAGGTGTAACCACAATCGTATAAATGGAATCTGCATTTTTGACAAATTCATATAACGATTGTGGGCATGAAAAGATAAACTTATCCCATAAAAGATAAATTACACCCATAGTATTACATATTCAGTTAGTTTGGCATAAACAGTATATCATAATAATTTGCTTAATTTCAATATATAAATAAAAAATCTCGATATAATACCTTTGGTTTTAAAATCAAAAGCATAACAGAGGGATGTTCAGATTTAATCGGATAATAAAAAAACTCAGTAACCTTTCAGTTACTGAGTCTGGTGCGAGAGACGGGACTTGAACCCGTACGAGCTGCCCCACACGCCCCTCAAACGTGCGCGTCTGCCGATTCCGCCACTCTCGCATTTATTGAATTTTTTAAGAGGGAGACTTGCGTTCCTCGCAAGTGCTTGTATAATATAACACGTAATGAAACAAATGTCAATACTTTTTTTGAAAAAATTTGATTTTATTTTTTTCTTTTACACATACTTTCTTTATAAGAAAAAGAAAGGGGGATTTTTTACGGAAAACAAAAGAAAAAAAGCCTCTCCCATGGCAAAGGCAATGAAGGTTGTCAGAGCAAGGGTGAAGGACGAAGGCATTAAAAGTGATGTTCAGGGAAGCTACACGGGTGTTCCCGAGGATAAAAATGAAAAGCCCATTCAGGATGCCGACGATTTATAAATGAAAGGAGGAACCGAGGTTCCTCCTTTTTCATTGTGATTAATAATTTTCTTTTCTGACCTCGAAATAGCTCTGAGGATGTGCGCACACGGGGCAGATTTCGGGAGCCTTCTTGCCGATGACAAGATGACCGCAGTTGCGGCATTCCCACATGATTTCTTCGCTCTTTTCAAAGACCTTCTGCATTTCAACATTGTTCAGAAGTGCACGGTAGCGCTCTTCGTGGCTCTTTTCAATTTCTGCAACCATTCTGAATTTGTTTGCAAGGTCTGTGAAGCCTTCTTCTTCAGCTTCATCAGCAAAGCGGCTGTACATATCTGTCCATTCGTAGTTTTCACCGTCAGCTGCTGATTTGAGGTTTGCGGCTGTGTTGCCAAGCTCACCGAGAGCCTTGAACCACATTTTTGCGTGTTCCTTTTCATTGTTTGCAGTTGCTTCAAAGATGGCGGCAATCTGCTGATAGCCTTCCTTCTTTGCTACGGAAGCAAAATAGGTGTATTTGTTTCTTGCCTGTGATTCACCTGCAAAAGCCTCCATAAGATTTTTTTCGGTTTTTGTGCCTTTTAAGTTCATAATGATACCTCCAATCTTTTTTTATATTATTGTTTGTTTTTAATGCGGTTAATCCTTTATTCCACTTCAAGCAGACTGTCGATTATTGCTGCCCAGTCCTCATAGCTTTTTGAGCCGACATAAGCTGTGCCTATCTGATTGCCGTATTCATCAACAAAAATTGTTTCAGGTACGGAATAGACCTGATCGAGCTTTGCTCTGTTAAGGTCTTCAGAGGGGAGAATATTGGTGTATTTTACTCCTGTTTCCTCAACAATGTCCTTTGCTGACTGAAGAAGAGATTGGGAATAGCTTCCGTCGGGAAGGAGAGTTACGTCACAGACAATTCCCACAACCTGAACGCCTTTGTCGGCATAGCTTTCAGAAATCTCCTGGATAAAGGGCATTTCGTAAACACAAGGTCCGCAGAAGGTTGCCCAGATGTTGACCATTGTTATTTTGTGACCCTTGAAAATTTTTTCACTGACGGGCTTGCCATCAAGGTCAACGGAGGTGAAGCTTGATAAAACCCCGCTGTGCTCCTTGCTTTCATCGGTGCTGACCTCATTTGAGGAAACCTGAGTCTGTGTCGGCTCATCCTGTTTATCAGAGCAGGCAGTGAGAGTCAGCAGCATTAATATTGCAAGAATAATGGAAATTACTTTTTTCATCGGTTGTCACCTCAGTCTTTTTTCAGGCCGTCAATAACCTTTTTCAGACCGCCCTTTGTGCCGTTGCAAAGGTCAACAAGACCGTCAACGGATTTCTGTGAAACAAGACCGCCTGTGAAGCCGCTGAAGGAACGAAGGGGCATAGTTTTGATTGATTCGGTAATCATTTCGGGGTTTTCTGCTGCAAGAGCAACAACCTTTGCACCTGTGGTAAGAACACCGTAAAGCACCTTGCCGAAGGGTGAGCATGAAACCTGCTTGAGAGTGCAGTTGAGGTCAAGGTCGCCCTTTTTGTATTCACCGTTGAAGGGAATAGCTGAGCCGAGAACTGCCTCGAACTGCTTGTCAGGGATGCTTGACATTGAGTCAACATTATAGTAAATGGGAGCGGTGCTTCTGTAATCGGGTACAATAGCGTCGGGCTTGTCGGTTTCAACGGTAACTGCGGCATAAAGTCTGCTGTCTCTTGAGGAGGCGGCAACGATGATTTTGTATTCACCGCTTTCTGTGTGCCAGTCATTGATGTTGACGTTATAGAAAGCAAATGCCTTTTCGTCAAGCTCAATTGAAACCTTCTTTTCTTCGCCTTTTTCAAGGAATACCTTCCTAAAGCCCTTGAGCTCTCTGTCTGCCTTGAAAATGTTGCTTTCGGGAGCGCAGACATAAACCTGAGCAACCTCGGCACCGTCTCTGTCACCGATGTTTTTCAGCTTGAAGGAAACGGTGAGCTTGTCTCCGCCCTTGATTTTTTTCTTGTTGAGCTTGATGTCGCTGTATTCGAATTTAGTATATGAGAGACCGTGTCCGAAGGGATACTGAACGGTTTTCTTTGCCTTGTCAAAATAACGGTAGCCGACAAAAATGCTTTCTCTGTATTCAACATTTCTGGGGCCCATGGGGAAATACTTGTGAACAACGTTGTCTTCATTGTTGAAGGGGAAGGTTTCGGCAAGCTTACCTGAGGGATTTACTTTACCGTAGATAAGGTTATAAGCAGCCTCACCGCCTGCCTGACCGCCAAGGTAAAGGTTGAGGATTGACTTTGCCTTGAATTCCCAGGCATCCATTTTTACGGGTGAGCCGCAGGAAAGAACAACAATGATGTTTTCGTTGACCTTTGAAAGCTTGTCAATGAGAATTCCGTGGCTCTTGGGCATATCCATGTGTCTTCTGTCAAAGCCTTCACTTTCAAAAGCATCGGTAAGACCGACAAAAACAACAACTGCATTCTTGCCCTTTGCTGCCTTGCAGGCCTCGTCAATGAGCTTTTTGTTGTATCCGTCACCCTTGAGAGTGTAACCATCAGCATAAGTGAAGGACTGCCCTGCTTTTTTCATTGCTTCAACAAATGAAACGGTTTTGGGAGGATTGATGTGGCTTGAGCCTGCGCCCTGGTAACGAAGCTTCTTTGCAAGAGCTCCGATAACGGCAATGTTCTGCTTCTTGTCCAAAGGAAGAAGTGAATCGTTGTTTTTGAGAAGAACTGCTGATTCCTCAGCTGCCTTGCGGGCAATTTTGTGATGCTCGTCAAAATCAATTGCATATCCCTTGCCCTCGTTTTCTTTGCATTCGAAAGCAAATTTAATCATTCTGAGAACGCATTTGTCAAGATCCTTTTCGTCGAGCTCACCGTTTTTTACAGCTTCAACGATATGCTTGTCATTCATACCGTTGTTGCCGGGCATTTCAAGGTCCATACCGGCCTTGATACCCTTGACTCTGTTGTTGACTGCACCCCAGTCTGAAATAACAATACCCTCGAAGTCCCATTCGTCACGGAGAATGTCCTGAACGAGTCTCTTGCTTTCGCCGGTATATTCACCCATAACCTTGTTGTATGAGGACATAACGGTTTTGGGCTGCTCGGTTTTGACAATGTGCTCAAAGGCTGACATATAAATTTCTCTGAAGGCTCTTTCATCAACAATTGTGTCAATGCACATTCTGTTGAATTCCTGATTGTTTGCGCAGAAATGCTTGAGGCTGACACCGATGCCTTCCTTCTGCACACCCTTGACAAAGGCTGCACCGAGTCTTCCTGTGAGGAAGGGGTCTTCAGACATATATTCAAAGTTTCTGCCGCAAAGAGGACTTCTTTTGATGTTGATGCCGGGGCCGAGTACGGTTGTGACCTGAAGAGCCTTTGCTTCGTCGGCGAGGGTTTCACCAACCTTTTCAAGAAGCTCTGTGTCCCAGCTGCTTGCTGTTGTTACAGCGGTGGGGAAGCAGGTTGATTTTTCTGATTCCTGCATAATATTTGTGCCGCCGGTCTGTTTTTCTTTTCTCATTCCGTTGGGACCGTCACTCATCCAGACTGAAGGGATGCCAAGACGTTCAACGGGCTTTGTAAGCCAGTTGGTCAGACCTGAGCAAAGTGAAGCTTTTTCTTCAAGAGTAAGCTGAGAAAGGATTTCCTCATAATTTCTTTCTGCCATGGTTATGTTCTCCTTTTATTTATTATAATGATAATTAAACACATTATTACTACTTTAACAATATCAAAAAGCGAGGATTTTTTCAATAGATATCTGTATTTTTCTTTAATATGTACGGCATTTCCGCGGCGAACAAAAAAACACGGTTAAAAAACCGTGTTTTTCATATCGGGAATTAAGGCGTCCGATTTGATTTTATCAGTCGGGGAAGCCGTTGGGATTCATGCTCTGCCATCTCCAGGAGTCAGCGCACATCTGCTCAATTCCTCTTTCAGCCTTCCAGCCAAGCTCCTCAAAGGCCTTTGTGGGATCTGAATAGCAGGTTGCAATGTCACCGGGGCGGCGTTCAACGATTTTATAGTTGAGCTTGATTCCGCTTGCTTTTTCAAAAGCCTTCACAACGTCAAGAACACTGTATCCTGTGCCTGTGCCGAGGTTGTAAACGTCAAGACCTGAACGGCCAAGAACTCGGGCAAGAGCCTTAACGTGACCTGCTGCAAGGTCAACAACGTGGATATAGTCTCTGACACCTGTGCCGTCGTGGGTATCATAATCGTCACCGTAAATGCTCAGGCAGTCTCTCTTGCCGATTGCAACCTGAGTGATATAGGGCATAAGGTTGTTGGGAATTCCGTTGGGATCCTCACCGATTCTGCCGCTTTCGTGAGCACCGATGGGATTGAAGTAACGAAGAAGTGAAATTGACCATTCATTGTCTGACTTGAAAAGGTCGGAAAGAATGATTTCAATCATGAACTTTGTTGTGCCGTAGGGGTTTGTTGTACCGCCTGTGGGCATTGTTTCCTTGAGGGGAGAAACATTGTGCATGCCGTAAACTGTTGCAGATGAGCTGAAAACAAGCTTTTTGCAGCCGTTGTCCTTCATAACGTCACAAAGAACAAGAGTGCCTTCAACGTTGTTGTCATAATATTCAAGAGGCTTGCTGCAGGATTCGCCGACAGCCTTGAGACCTGCAAAGTGAATTACGGCATCAATGGATTCAGCCTTGAAAATTTCATCAAGACCCTTTTTGTTTCTGATATCACATTCATAGAAGGTGATGGGCTTACCGCTGAGCTCAGCGATTCTTTTGAGAGATTCCTTTTTACTGTTGTAGAAGTTGTCGACAACAACAACATCGTAGCCTGCCTTGATAAGCTCAATGCAAGTGTGTGAGCCGATGTAGCCTGCGCCGCCTGTTACAAGAATTGACATATTTGTTCACCTCGTTTATAATATATAAGAATCTTATGTCTTACAGAAAGATTATACATTAAAAACAGAAAAATGCAATAGTTTTGATTCAAGGAGAGGCAATAAATGGAAAATTTATCTGATATAGGCGTAATCAGAAGGGTAATGGAAAAACACGGCTTCAGCTTTTCAAAGGCTCTCGGTCAGAATTTTCTGATTAATCCCACTGTTTGTCCCAGGATGGCTCAGATGTGCGGAGCCGATGAAAATACGGGTGTAATCGAGGTCGGTGCCGGTGTGGGTGTTCTGACGGCTGAGCTTGCAAAGGTTGCAAAAAAGGTTGTGTGTGTTGAGCTTGACTCAAGGCTTTTGCCTGTGCTTGATGAAACTCTCGGGGAATTTGACAATGTTGAAATTGTCAATGCCGATGTTATGAAGGTTGATCTTCATAAGCTCATTGAGGAAAAGTTTTCCGGTATGAAGGTTGTTGTCTGTGCAAACCTTCCTTATTATATAACATCTCCCGTAATCACCATGCTTCTTGAAAGCAGACTGCCCATTGAGGCTGTCACCGTAATGATTCAGAAGGAGGCGGCAGAAAGACTCTGCACTCCCGTGGGCTCAAGGGATTCGGGGGCAATCACTGTCTGTACCAATTATTTTGCTCAGGCAAAAACTCTTTTCAATGTTTCAAGGGGCTCGTTTATGCCCGCTCCCAATGTTGACAGCACCGTCATCAGACTTGACATCCGAAAGGAGCCTCCCGTTGTTGTTGAGGATGAAAAGAAGTTTTTCACCATGGTCAGAGCAGCCTTTTCTCAAAGAAGAAAAACTGCTGTCAACTCCATCAGCTCGGGCATGGGGCTTTCAAAGCAGCAGGTTGCTTCGGCAATTGAGGAAGCCGGGCTCGATGTCAATATCCGTGCCGAAAAGCTTTCAATGCAGGAGCTTGCGGATATTTGTAAAAATTTGTAAAAATTGACGGTTATGCATAAAATGTATATGCAAAAACCCGATGTATAATGAATAATCCTCAGACATTTAACAATAATTATGTGGAAAACTCCGTCAGTAAAGTTGATAACTTTACGATTAATATTCTATATCGGCAATAAAATGCGAGTTTTCCGCGTTTCTGACGGAGTTTTCCGCAAAAACAAGAAAAAAGCTTTACAGTGTGTATTTTGCTGTAAAGCTTTTTGTTTTACATTGAATTTGCAGAAAATATTAAATTTTTATTCACTCAATAAAAGAGGCTTTCTTTATCTGAGAGACAAAACAAAGAAAGCCGACTTTATAATTATTCATAAGAGATATTGTACTTTTCAATTCGGGCATATCTGTAATCACGGTTGCTCAGACCCTTGGAGGAGCGGTAGATACTCATCACAATTCCGATTGCAAGATAAAGACAAACTGCCGAGGAACCGCCCGCACTTATGAAGGGCAGGGTGATGCCGATAACCGGAAGAAGCCGTGTACACATTCCGATGTTTACAAATGCCTGGGCAAGAATCATGAAGGCAACACCATAGCACATTATCTGAGCTGCGAAATTACCTGAGCGCTTGCCCACGGAGATTATTTTCAGCGAAAGAATGATGAAAAGCAGAATAAGAACAAGGGCTCCGATAAAGCCTGCTTCCTCACATATAACGGGAAAAATCATATCATTCTGCTTTTCGGGAAGAAGGGTGCTGTGAGTCAGTTCACCCTTGAAAAGTCCCATTCCCGTGAAGCCGCCGTTTCTTATTGCCTTGAGCGCCTGATTTTGCTGATAAATCTGAGTGGGATAAGCATCGGGGTCAAAAAGGGCAAGGATACGGTTTCTCTGAATGTCGTCAAAAACCTTATACCAGATAATGGGTGATGCTGCGGCAATCATAAGTCCTGCGGCGGGGAAATAAAGCCAGTGGATACCTGCAACAAACATAAGACCGACAAACATAACACAGAAGATAAGGGCGGAGCCCAGGTCACCTGTCATAACAACAAGGCAGATGGGAATTGCCGCGTGAACACACAGAAAGAAAACGGTTTTGAATTCTGAAATGCGGGATTTTACCTTGCTCAGATGAAAAGCAAAGGTGATGATAAATCCGATTTTAACAATTTCAGAGGGCTGAAAATAAAGACTGTTTGTGATTTTAAGCCAGGAAATTGCATCGCTTCTGCCCTCAGGTGATGCACCGAAGGGAAACAGCGCAAGCATCAGAGCGATGCAGACGGCGGCAACAAGGGGCCACAGCTTAAGAATAATATCATAATCAATTGCGGAAATTATTATTGCTGCAACAGTGCCGAGGCAGACAGCAAGAATCATGACCTTTGCATCTCGGGAAAGGAAGGTTTCCGCTGTGGCGCTGTAAGTGGCACTACTGACGGCAATGACACCCACTGCTGAAAGGCAAAAGCAGATCAGCATAAGAAAAATATCCGTTTCGGCAACAGCCTTTTTTATTTTTTTTGCTAACAATTTATCACATCCCGTATAATTAAAATAATCCGATAAGCTTTGACAGCTTTTACGGAGAAAATATATATCATAAATCCCAAAGGACAGTACAGAGCATAACCTGATAAGTTTATTATATTATGTATTAAATAATATTTCAAGTAAAAAGTTTACTTATTATCATTTCGTGATATAGTTGACTTATTGTCATTTCGTGATATAATTGTTCAAAAGACAGCAGAGGTGAAAAAATGGAAAGAATCGTTACTCACAGCACCGCAGAAACTGAGAGCTTTGCCTGTGAATTTGCAAAAAGGCTCACGGGCGGAACGGTGATTGCTTTTTACGGAGACCTGGGAGCGGGCAAAACCGCTTTCACAAGAGGACTTGCAAAGGGTCTCGGCATTGACTGTGATGTTTCAAGCCCCACCTTTGCCATTGTCAATGATTACGGCGGAAATCCGCCCCTTGTTCATTTTGATATGTATAAGGTTGAATCCTGGGATGATCTTTATTCAAGCGGTTTTTTTGATTATTGTGATATGGGAGCAATTCTTGCAGTTGAATGGAGCGAAAATATCGAAAACGCTTTGCCTGAAAACACAGTCAGAATAACCATTGAAAAGGGTCAGACGGAAAATGAAAGGTTTATTACGGTAGGGTGAAAAAATGAAAATACTTGCAATTGACACAAGTGCCGTTTGTGCGGGTGTTGCAGTTGTTGAAAACGGAAAAATTCTTTCCGAAAGCTCTGTCAATACGGGGCTTACCCACTCAAGAACGCTTATGCCTATGATAGACAGCACTCTTGAAAATGCAGAAATAAATATGTCAGACATTGATTTTCTTGCCTGCAGTGTCGGTCCCGGCTCCTTTACGGGTGTCAGAATCGGCGTTGCTGCAGTGAAGGGAATCTGTGACGGTCTTGACAAAAAATGTATGCCTGTTTCAACCCTTGAGGCTCTTGCTTACAATCTTGCCGACAGAGACTGTGTTGCAGTCAGCGTTATGGATGCAAGATGCAATCAGGTTTACTGCGGAATCTTCCGCAATGAAAAGGGAACAGTCACAAGGCTTTCTGACGATGATGCCCTTATGATTGAGGCTCTGGGTGAAAGGCTCAGAGAAATTCAGGGTGACATCATTTTTGTCGGAGACGGAGCTGAGCTTTGCCATAAGGCTCTCGGTTATAAAAAGGCAGGAGCACTCTATGTTTATCAGAAGGGCTCAAGTGTGGCTCTGGCGGCTGAAAAGAATTACAGCCCCGAAAAGCTGCTTTCGGCAAAGGAAATAATGCCCTCATATCTCAGACTTCCCCAGGCGGAAAGAGAACTGAAGGCAAAAAATAAAAACAACTGATAAAGGAGACAGAAAAATGATAGCAATCGGTGCAGACCACGGCGGATTTGAACTTAAAGAGGAAATCAAAAAGCACCTCGAGGAAAGAGGAATTGAATATAAGGATTTCGGTACTTACACACCGGAATCAATTGATTATGCTGCAATTGCATACAAAGTTTGCAAAAGCGTAACAAGCGGAGAAAGTGAAAAGGCAATTCTTTGCTGCGGCACAGGCATCGGCATTTCAATGGCCGCAAACAAGGTCAAGGGCATCAGAGCGGCCTGCTGTTCCGACTGGTTCAGCGCAAAATTCACAAGACTTCATAACGATGCCAATACTCTTTGTATGGGCGGCAGAGTTCTCGGTGCAGGACTTGCAATTGAAATGGTGGATGTTTTCCTTGACACAGAGTTTGAGGGCGGCAGACATCAGAGACGTGTTGATCAGATTATGGCAATTGAGGCTGAAACCTTTGAAGGCTGATCGGCAATTGCAAAAAAATTTAATTCTGCAGGAAGAGATTATCTTTAAGGTTAATTAATCTGAAACAAGAACCGTAGGGTATTTCTTTGGTTCTTGTTTTTTTGCTTACAGGATTACCTTTCAAAGCAAAAGAGGGACGTTAAAAAACGGAGGACAAAATGAAAAACAGGGATTCCCGCAGGGGAGTTAGGCGGATTCTTTTTATTTTGCTGACGGTGACGTTGATTTATTGCTGTCTTTTTAATGCGGCAGGAGCAACGGATTACAGCTTTGATATCGAGGCAGAGCAGAGGCTTACCCTTGATATTGAAAGCTTCAGCATAAATTATTTTAAATTTGTTCCCGAAAAATCGGGATTTTATACCTTCACAAGCTTTTCCGATGCGGACACCCGAGGCTATCTGTATTCCTCGGACAAAGGCACCTGTCTTGCAGAGGATGATGATTCGGGGGAGGATTATAACTTCCTGATTAACATTTTTCTGGAAAAGGACAAAGTATATTACTGGGCAATGAAATTCAGCGCAATCTCCGAAAGCGGCACGGTAAGCTTTCTTGTCAGCTTTGACAGACCTCCCGAGGACTGTGTCCACAGCAATACAACCGTTATTGAGGGAAAAGCTCCCGACTGCACGACGGAGGGATACACAGAGTCACTTTACTGCAATGACTGTTATTCTGTGGCTGTCCCCGCGCAGACAATTCCTGCCACAAATCATCCGAATCCCCGCAAGGTTGACGGAGAGGCGGCAACCTGTCTTGAACAAGGGCTGACAGACGGACTTTTTTGTGATGACTGTCAGCAATGGCTTACAGCTCAGAGTGTTATTGAAAAAACAGACCACAAGCCACTTCTGATGACATCTGACAAAGCCACATGTCTGAGCGACGGACTTTCACTTTACGGGTGTATTTACTGCCTTGAAATCACAGAGAAGAAGACACCTGCTCTCGGTCATAATTATGAGCTGACAGAAGAGATAAAGGCAACTTATACCTCTGAGGGCTGTAAGATATTTGTCTGTTCAAGGTGCAAGGATGTCAAAACCGTTGTGACCGAGGAGATTATACCTCTCGGTGAGCCTGAGAATCTGACGGTTGCTTATGTTTCTGACAAAAAAATCAAAATTAAATGGAGCAAAACAAAGGGCGCCGAGTGTTACAGGGTTTCATATAAGGCAGAGGGCGGAAGCTGGAAGGTGCAGACAACCTTCAATAATTATTTTGTTCTTACCGACGCTCAGCCGTCAACTGATTACAGCTTCAGAGTCAGAGCGGTTGCAGGCAGCGTTGAAGGTGACGACGGAGCAACTCTTTCCCAGAAGACTCGACCCTCATCCGCTTCATTTACAAAAATCAGCACTGAGAGCAATGTTGTCAGCCTCAGCTGGACGAAGGCCAAGGGAGCAGACGGTTATCAGATATTGATATCTGACAGAGCGGACTTTTCAAAATACAGAAAAGTGACAATTGTCAACGGTGCAATCAACAGCTGTGAAATTGATTCCCTTTCTTATGCCACGGAATATTATGTGAAAATCAGAGCCTATAACAACGTCGGTGAGGAGAAGCTTTGCGGTTATTTCAGTGAGGTTTCAAAAACTGTTACCGGGCCGAAGAGGGTGAGCTCTCTTAAAGCTTCTGCTAAGGAAAATCAGATTGCTGTCAGCTGGAAGGGACAGAAGAATATTTCCGGATATCAGATTGACTTCTCTCTCAAATCGGATTTTTCTGATAAAAAGACCCTTGGAATCAAAGACGGGACAGCAGTTACCGCAACATTGAAAAAGCTTGTCTCGGGTCAGAAATATTATCTGAGAGTCAGAGCATATAAAATTGTTGACGGTAAAAGAATTTACGGTCAATACAGTGAGACTCTTGCAGCAACAACTCTTCCCTCAGCCGTAAAGCTGAGCGGCTTTTCAAGAAAAACAACACAGATAACGCTTAAATGGAAAGGTGTCACGGGAGCCTCGGGTTATCAGTTAATTTACTCGGGAAGCAAGGATTTTTCAAATAAGAAGGTCATTGATGTTTCTTATTCAAAGCTTAAAAGAACAATAAGCGCTCTGAAGTCGGGCAAAAGCTATTATTTTAAGATAAGAGCCTATAAAAAGCTTGACGGAAAAACTTATTACGGAGCCTTCAGCTCTGTGAAAAGAATCACAACTCTGCCCGGAGGTGTCAGCTTCACCTCAGCGGTATCCGACAACGGAAAGGTTATTCTTAGCTGGAAGAAAGCTGATTCCGCAGACGGTTATGAAATTTATTTTTCCGAAAACAAAAATATGAAAAACAGCAAAAGGCTTACGGTCAAGGGCGGAAATTCTCTGAGAAAAACCTTTAAAGCTCTGAGCGTAGGCAAGGTTTATTATTTCAGAATCAGAAGCTATAAGGCTGTCGGTAAAAGCAGAGTGACGGGAAAATACAGTGAAATTGTTAAGGTGAGGGTTCTGCCTCAGACGGTTTCTCTAAGCTCTGTAACTGCCTTTGAGGGAGCAGCTGAGCTTTTATGGAAGACAGTTTCAGATGCCGACGGATATCAGATTTCATACTCTTTGAGAAGTAACTTTTCTGACAGCGTGACAGTGAACGTTAAGGGCGGAAAAAAGAACAGCTTCCGTCTTGAAAAGCTTATCAGAGGTCAGAAATATTATATCCGTATCAGAGCATATAAGGATATTGGAAAGACCAGAGTTTACGGCAAATACAGCAATGTTCTGAAAACGGTTACAAAACCTGCTGCGGTGAACATCCTTTCTTTTTCACAGCAAAACAAGGCTTTGAAAATTCGGTGGATTTCAGCGGAAAATGTCAGCGGTTATGAGATTGAATATTCTCTGTCTGCCGATTTTTCACAAAAGCAGACGGTGACGGTTTCCTCTGCTTCGGCAACATCAAGAGACATCAAGGGACTGCCTGCGGGCAAGACATATTATTTCAGAATGAGGGCTTACAAAACCGCAGACGGCACAAGGCATTACGGAGCTTACGGAAAAACAGCGCTTTATACAATAAAACAGGAGGACTGAAAATGGAAAAAAATAAAAATGAAAAAATTATAAGAGTATTACAAATTCTGTCAGCAGTTTTTATGGTGGCAATGGTGGCAACAATGCTCGTGCTGATGAACAGGTTTGACATCAGCATTGAAAACGCTGACAAGATTTCAGAGTATATCTCAGGAGGAACTCTGACTGTTGCGCTGATTATCATTGCTTTCACAACCATAAAATCCTTTGCGCTGATTTTTCCGCCTGCAGTAATTTTTGCAATTTCGGGAATCCTTTTCGAAAACATGTGGGTTGCGGTTCTTGTCAATTTCATCGGTGTGGCAATCGGAATGGTTCTTCCTTATTATCTCGGCAAATTCACGGGCAAGGATATGCTTGACACCTTGAAGGAGCGTTTCCCGAAAATCAAAAAGCTTGACGATTTTGCGGGTAAAAATGAGTTTATGGTGGTTTATGTTGTCAAGGCATCGGGTGTTGTTCCCTCAGACCTGATGAATGTGATTTACGGTGCAATGAATGTTAATTTCTGGAAATTCTTCATTGCTTCAAATCTCGGTATGCTGCCCTTCAACATTCTTTTTACTCTTCTTGCAAACAAGGGTGACCTTTCAAATCCTTACAGCCTGCTTTACATTCTGCCCATTCCTGTTTTTGTTGTGGTGATGAGCGTGATAGTGAAGAAAATGACAGGCAAAAAAGCTTGATTTCAATGCAAAAAAGCAGCAGAAAGCATCTGCTGCTTTTTTCAATTGGCTCTCAGGTCTAAATCAAGCATATTCCAGAACAGATTATATTCAGCGGAATATGTATATGGATTGTAATAAATCAGCTCAACGGCAAAGCTGCTTTTATCTGCATCAAAGCTTTTGAATTTGTATCTTTTGTAATATTCCGAATCAAAGACCTGAGGAGATAATTGCCTTTTCACCGTTATGTTTTCATTGAGGCTCTGATAATATTCTGTTAGCTCCTCTTCGGTAAGCTCACTGACAATCAGAAGCTCACCGATATACTGCATACCGTTGCCGTTACCGTAAATCTTGTTGGCAACTGAAAGTGAGTCGGCAAGCTCAGTGTCTTCGGGCAAGGGAAGGGAGACAAGCTCATTTTCCGTCTGATTTGCAATAAAATTATTAGTGAGCATAATTGAAGAAATCAGAAAAACGGGTGAAAGAAAGATTAAAAGTATTAGACAGGTAATCTTGTTCATTTTTTTGCTCCTTTGCTTTTTCTTTATTTAAGCACAGAAGAATTAAAAAATGCATAAATTAAAATTACAAAAATCTAACAAAAAAGCAGAGGGGATTTACAGCCCTCTGCTTTCTGTATTATAGTGTAATTTTTTGTTGAGAAACTTTTATTCTTCTTCAAAAACCTCTTTGCCCAAGGAGCAAACGGGGCAGACCCAATCCTCAGGAACATCCTCCCAGGCTGTGCCGGGAGCAATACCGTTTTCCTCATCTCCGATTTCGGGGTCGTAAACATATCCGCAGGGACAAACATATTTAGCCATAAAATTCACCTCGTAAATAATTTGTGTTTAATATTGACAGCGGAGGGGTTATTTACTCATAATCTCTGAAATTGCTTCAAGGATTTTATTGTGGCAGCCACCGCAGCCTGTTGAACAAAGGGTGATTTTCTGTACCTCTTCAAAATTCTTTTCAACATCCTCGAATCTTTTGAACTTACTCAGAGCATCTTCAACGTCAAAGTAAGTTACTTTTTTGCAGTTACAGATTGTGTAGTTTACCATAAAATAACCCTCCTTGTTTAAATCTGAAAATTTAAATTAATCCCGAAGTCCTGAGGGCTTCGGGATTGTTGATTTTAACCAAAATATCTGTTAAGAAGACCTTCGAATGCCTTGCCGTGTCTTGCTTCGTCACGAGCCATTTCATGAACGGTGTCGTGGATAGCGTCAAGACCATGCTCTTTAGCCATCTTTGCAAGGTCAAACTTGCCCTGTGTTGCGCCGTTTTCAGCAGCAACTCTCATTTCAAGGTTCTTCTTTGTGCTTGTTGTTACAACCTCACCGAGAAGCTCAGCAAACTTTGCAGCATGCTCTGCTTCTTCGTAAGCTGCCTTTTCCCAATAAAGACCGATTTCGGGGTAGCCTTCTCTGTGAGCAACACGTGCCATTGCAAGATACATACCAACCTCTGAGCATTCACCGTTGAAGTTGTCACGAAGACCCATGATGATTTCTTCGGGTACGTTTGCTTCCTTGCCTACACCAACAATGTGTTCTGCTGCCCAGGTCATGCCTGCGCCTTCTTCTCTTTCCTTCATGGGTGCCTTACAGATAGCACACTTTTCAACCTTTTCGTCGCTTTCCCATCCGCATACGGGGCAATAATACTTTTTCATTTTTGTTTCCTCCGATTAAATTAAAATTTTTTTCATTTGTTGCAATTGGGACAGATACCGTAAAACATCAGATGATGGCCTCTTACCAATCCGTCAAAATTTTTAGGAAGTGAGTTGATGTTCACATCTTCATTGAGCTCAAGATCCAGAACTCCGGAGCATTTCTGACAGGTGAAATGATTGTGGTCGTGAGTGTGACCGTCAAATCTGTCACTGTCATCCATTCTGATTTTGATAATCAGACCCTCGCTCTCAAGGAGTCTGAGATTTCGGTAAACCGTTGCAAGACTCAGTGAAGGGATGAGCTTCTTGACATCCAGGAAAATTTCTTCGGCTGAAGGGTGGTCATATCTCGATTGCAGGTTTGTCAGAATTGCATCTCTTTGCTTGCTGTTTTTTGTTACTGACACTGGCATCACTCCAATCGATTTAATAATGATAACGATTATTGTTTTCGTTATGGCTCTATTATACACACCTATATAGGCTTTGTCAACAGTTTTTTTGAAAAAAATATAATTTTTTATTCCGATAAAAACAGTAAGGTACAGAGCTCGGTCCATACATATTATATATATAAAAAAACAGGCATTCTCCGTCAGTGAAAACGGAAAATGCCTGTAATATAAATTTTTTGACTGAATTACCAGATTGCTCTTGTTGCAATGTCTTCATTGATGAGGTTGATGAACATATCAACAGACATTGATCCCTGGTCACCGTGGCTTCTCTTTCTGACGGAAACGGAGCCCTCCTCAGCCTCTTTGTCACCGATAACAAGCATATAGGGAATCTTTTCAAGCTGAGCCTCACGAAGCTTGTAGCCGAGCTTTTCACTTCTTGTGTCAACGGTCACATCGTCGATGCCTGCAGCTTCAAGAGCCTTCTTGACCTCGTAAGCAGCATCCTGATGACGGTCAGCAATGGGCATAATGCGTACTTTTTCGGGAGCGAGCCAAACGGGGAATGCGCCTGCATATTTTTCGATGAGAAGAGCAAGAGTTCTTTCATAGCAGCCGATGGATGTTCTGTGGATGATGTAAGGATTCTTCTTTGAGCCGTCCTTGTCAACATATTCCATACCGAACTTTTCAGCAAGCATCTGGTCAATCTGAATTGTGATGAGGGTGTCTTCCTTGCCGTGAACATTCTTGATCTGGATATCAAGCTTGGGACCGTAGAAGGCAGCTTCACCGACACCGATTTTATAATCAATGCCGAGATTGTCAAGGATTTTATACATAATACCCTGAGCCTCATCCCACTGCTCTGCAGTGCCGATGTATTTTTCGGTGTCTGCGGGATCCCACTGTGAGAAGCGGTATGAAACGTCGTCATAAAGACCGAGAGTCTTGAGCATAAACACACAAAGCTCAAGGCAGCGCTTGAATTCATCTTCAAGCTGCTCGGGGGTACACATAAGGTGACCTTCAGAAATTGTGAACTGACGGACACGGATAAGGCCGTGCATTTCACCTGAGGATTCATTTCTGAAAAGGGTTGAGGTTTCGGCAAGTCTCATGGGAAGATCACGGTATGAACGTGCTCTGTTGAGATATGCCTGGTACTGGAAGGGACAGGTCATGGGACGAAGAGCAAAAACCTCATCATCGGTTTCTTCATCACCCATAACAAACATACCGTCTTTATAATGATCCCAGTGGCCTGAGATTTTGTAAAGGTCGCTCTTTGCCATAAGGGGAGTCTTTGTGCGAAGCCAGCCCCTCTTCTTTTCTTCGTCTTCAACAAAGCGCTGAAGAGTCTGAACAATGTGAGTTCCCTTGGGAAGCATAACGGGAAGACCCTGACCGATGCAGTCAACGGTTGTGAAGATTTCAAGCTCTCTGCCGAGCTTGTTGTGGTCACGCTTTTTTGCCTCTTCAATCTGAAGAAGGTGAGCCTCAAGGTCACTTGCCTTTGTGAAGGCTGTGCCGTAGATTCTCTGAAGCATCTTGTTTTTGCTGTCTCCTCTCCAGTAAGCGCCTGTGCAGGAGGTGAGCTTGAATGCCTTCACTCTTGAGGTGTCGGGAATGTGAGGGCCTGCGCAAAGCTCAAGGAATTCACCCTGACGGTAGAAGGAAATTTTTTCACCCTTGTCAGCGTGCTCTTTAATAAGCTCAACCTTATAGCTTTCGCCCTTTTCTTCCATAAGTGCAATTGCTTCTTCGGGATTCATTTCAATTTTTTCAAGGAAAAGACCTTCCTTGACAATCTTTTTCATTTCACCCTCAATTTTTTCAAGAATTTCGGGTGTGAAGCTGATTTCACTGTCAAAATCATAGTAAAATCCGTTGTCAACAGCGGGGCCGATGGCAAGCTTCACCTGAGGATAAAGTCTTTTTACCGCCTGAGCAAGAATGTGTGAGCAGGTGTGCCAGAAGGTCTTTTTTGCTTCGGGCTCGTCAAAGGTGAGAATTTCAACCTCACAGTCCTTGACAAGAGCTGTTCTCAGGTCACAGATTTCTCCGTCAATTCTGCAAAGGCAGGCTGCCTTATAAAGACCTGCGCCAAGATTTTTTGCAACGTCAAGAACCTGAGTGCCTGCCTCAAATTCCTTAACAACGCCGCCTTTAAGTGTTACGTTGATCATGGTTTTTCTTCCTTTCTGATTTCAGCCGTAATGACCGGCTTATATAAACAAAAAACTCCATCCCCGGCAGCTTTTCTGCAAGGGATGAAGTGATAATTACTCCACGGTTCCACCCAAATTCCGTTCATTGAACGGCACTCATTAACTTTAACGCAGTTATACGGCATATCTTGTTCGATATACTCTCGGGAGTGGTAGCATTCTGTGCTGTGCTTATCCGTGCTTACAGCCTGGGGCGCGGACTCTCTGAAAGCTCATTGTGACAAAAGCCTTCTCCTTCAACGATTTGTCGGGTTATATTGTTTTTTGTTAAGAAAGATTTTAGCACCGAAAGGCCTCTTTGTCAAGTCTTTTGAAATTATCCCTGAGGTGTGTTCGGTATTTACAAACAAAGAGAATTGTGGTAAAGTCATATACGGAATATCCTTCACTCAGGATATCAGTTCCGCCGCATCTTATATAAAATCACAGCGGACAAAAGGAGAAAGATTATGAAGGCAAAAATTACAATTGCAAGTGAAATGAAAATCGGTGAGATTGACAGAAATATTTACGGCTCATTCATTGAGCATCTCGGCAGAGCCGTTTACGGCGGTATTTATGAGCCGGGACATCCTCTTGCAGACGAGGACGGCTTCCGTAAGGATGTTATTGAAATGATCAATGAGCTTAACGTTCCCATTGTACGCTATCCCGGAGGAAACTTTGTTTCTGGCTATAACTGGGAGGACGGTGTCGGCCCCGTTGAGCAGCGCCCTGCAAGACTTGATCTTGCCTGGGGAGTGACGGAGCCGAATAAATTCGGCACAAACGAATTTATGAAATGGTGCAAAAAGGCGGGAACATCACCGATGATGGCGGTGAATCTCGGCACAAGAGGACCCGACGAGGCAAGAGCTCTTGTTGAATACTGCAATCTTGACACAAAGACAAAATATGCTCAGATGCGCCGTGACCACGGCTATGAAAAGCCCTGGGATGTAAAGGTGTGGTGCCTCGGCAATGAAATGGACGGTCCCTGGCAGATGGGCTCAAAGACCGCTCAGGAATACGGAAGAACTGCGAATGAGGCTTCAAAGCTGATGAAATGGGTTGACCCTTCAATCAAAACCGTGCTTTGCGGCTCCTCCTCAAGATATATGAATTCCTTCGGTCAGTGGGAGCAGACAGCTCTTGAGATTGCTTACGATAATGTTGATTATATTTCTCTTCATCAGTATTATGACAATCACGCCTCTGACACAGCTTCATTCCTTGCAAAAAGTCTTGAGCTTGACGATTTCATTTACAGCGTGATTTGTGTCTGCGATTATGTGAAGGCTAAAAAGCGCACCAAGAAAAAAATCAATCTCTCCTTTGATGAGTGGAATGTGTGGTACCATTCAAACGGAGCTCCCGTTGAAAGATGGTCAACTGCTCCTAATCAGCTTGAAGACATTTATAATTTTGAGGATGCTCTTGTCGTTGCCTGTATGCTCATTACTCTTCTCAGACATGCCGACAGAGTGAAAATTGCCTGCCTTGCACAGCTTGTGAATGTTATTGCTCCCATTTTCACAAAGACGGGCGGCGGCTCCTTCCGTCAGACAATTTTCTATCCCTTTATGCAGATGTCAAAGCATTGCACCGGCAGTGCACTCACACCCATAATTTCCTGCGACAAATATGACTGCAAGGATTACACCGACGTGCCTTATCTTGAGGCTGTTGCCTCCTGGGATGAGGAAAAGCAGGAGGTTGCTGTTTTCTGTGTGAACCGTTCTCTCACGGAAACAATGGAGCTTGACATTTCTCTTCTTGATTTTGACGGCTACAAGCCTGTTGCCTTTGATTCAATGGACGGCTACAATGTGCTTGAGGTCAACGATTTCGGAAATGAAAAGGTCAGAATGCATTCCAATACACTTCCCGTTGAGGACGGAAAGGTTACAACAGCGGCGCTGAAGCCCTTGTCCTTCAACGTTATCAGATTCAGAAAAAAATAAAAATTTTGAAAGCTCATAGCTTCCTTCGGAATATACTGCCGGGGGAAGCTCTTTTTTGTGTTGTAATTTGAAAAATGAAGGGAAAAAATTTGGGGGTATTTTGTAATTTTTTACATTATTGAGCAGATTTTCTATTGATTTAAATGATAAAAAGATGTAAACTAATATAATGGTTAGATATTGTTATATTAAAATAAGTATTATAGGTGAACAACATTGAAAAAAGCAATTCTTGTTATAATTTTTGCTTTGCTGATGATTTATCCGATCAACAATTTTCTTGAAACAAAGGAAAGCTATTTCCCGGAAAAGATGAAAACACAGCAAGGCGTTTCATACATCAGCGAGCTTGAAAATGCAGATGTCAAGGCTGCTCAGAAGGCTGTTGACAAGGCTGAAAAAATCAGAAATTATATTCCCGAATCCAAAGCGGAGCAGGTGAGAAAGCTTTTGAAAAAGCTTGATGCGGAAAAGATTTCTTACCGTCAGGCCTTCAGAAAGGTTTATATAATGGGAGACTCTCTGATGAACGGTCTTGAGTCCTATGAAATTCTCAATCCCAACAAGCTTATAACTCAGGTCAGTGCAAGTCTTTATCATCTTGCTGACAATATGGAGACAATAAAGCAGCTTAATCCGCCCGTTCTTATTCTGCATTACGGTGTGAATATGATTGGGGACAACGGTGAAAATCTGAAGAATTTCATCAATATGTATTCCCGTCTTGTCAAGGAGATCAAAAAGAGTCTTCCCGACACGAGAATCATTGTCAGTGCTCTTTTCCCCGTTGACAGAACAATTGCCAAGGCTGACCGCTTCGGCAACATCAAAAATTATAACCTTGCTCTCAAGGATATGACAAAAAAGCTTGGCATTGAATTTTTGAGCAATGCTGCTCTTTTCCGTGAAATTGAATATTCCTACGGAGGAGACGGAATTCATCTTTCCAAATCTTTTTATAAGCAATGGCTCAGATATGTTATTGAAAAAATGGAGATTGTTTAAATGCGAAAAACAAGATTTCTTGAAATAATATGTGTTGTGCTTCTGGTCTTCTTTATTGCTTTTGTGACGGCAGAGGAAAAGCAGGTGATTCTTTCTGCTGAGGAAATTTCTCAGACCGTAACAGCAGAAACGGGCTTTTCTGAGCTGGAAAAATTCGGCAAGGAAAGATTCAGAGACCAGACGTCACTTAACCCTAAAAACTTTGAATCCTGGATTTATTTCGGCAGTGAGGACATTATGAATGTCCGTGAGCTGATAATTATAAAGCCGGGAGAGGTGAGCAGGGAAAAAATAATGACTGCTCTTGAAAAAAGAATTGAGGAGAAAAAGAACATTTTTGAAGCTTATTCTCCTGAGGCCTTTTCTTTGCTTGACAAATGCATTCTGACAGAAAAAAACGGCGTGATTTTCTTCGCCGTGGGTGAGGATGCCGACAAAGCTCTTGCGGCGTTTTATGAGTGCGCGGGATGATAATGCAGCTGTTCCCGCTATAAAAACAATTTTCCGGAGGTGAACTGATGGTTTTCAGCAGCGCAACGTTTTTGTTTGCTTTTCTGCCTGTAACTTTGATTTTATATTATCTGCCGCTGTTTGAAGACAGAAACAGTGAGCTGACGAAAAAGAATTTTGTTCTTTGTATGATGAGCCTTCTTTTTTATGCGTGGGGAGAGCCCGTGTATATCGTCCTTATGCTCATCAGTATTATTTTCAATCATAATATAGCAATTGATATTGAGGAAAGTGTGGGAAACAACAGGAGGAAAAAGCTCTTTCTGATTATTGCTGTTGTTTTCAACATTTTTATTCTCGGCTTTTTCAAATATACAGACTTTTTTATTCAGACGGCAAACAGTGTTTTCGGTCTTTCTCTTGAACAGAGAAATCTGCCTCTTCCCGTCGGTATATCCTTTTATACCTTCCAGATTCTTTCTTATGTTGTTGATGTTTACAGAGGAGAGGTTTATGCTCAGAACAAGCTTCTTCCCTTTGCAACATATATCACAATGTTTCCTCAGCTTATTGCAGGCCCCATTGTTCAGTATTATGATGTTGAAAAGCAGCTTACTGAAAGAACGGTCACAAGGGATAAATTTGCAGCAGGCATTATGATTTTCATAAAGGGTCTGGGTAAAAAGGTGCTTTTTGCCAACACGGTGGGTGCTGTCTATACTCAGGTTCTTGAAATGGACATTGCAGCTCTTTCTGTTGCAAGTGCCTGGATCGGTATAATCTGTTATTCTCTTCAGATTTATTTTGATTTCAGCGGTTATTCGGATATGGCAATCGGTCTTGGAAAAATGCTTGGCTTCGAGTTCTTGCAGAACTTCAACTTCCCTTATGTCGCAAAGAGTCTGACTGATTTCTGGCGAAGATGGCATATCAGTCTCAGCAGCTGGTTCAGAGATTATGTTTATATCCCTCTCGGCGGTAACAGAAAGGGAACAGCAAGAACAATTCTCAATCTTCTTGTTGTCTGGTCATTGACAGGTATGTGGCACGGAGCCTCCTGGAACTTTGTTGCCTGGGGTGCATTTTACGGCATACTGCTGATTTCGGAAAAGTATATTTTTGCAAAGGTCATTGAGAAGGTTCCCGGTGTCATCCGCCACATTGTGACACTTGTTATTGTTATGGTTGGTTGGGTGCTGTTCTCAAACGAAAATATGACAGATGCCGTAACATATCTCAAAAGTATGTTTGCTCTGTCGGGCAATGTGTTCATTGATGAAACGGCAAAATTCCTTCTTTCAAACAACGGATTTTCAATCGCTGTCATGTGTCTGAGTGCTTTCGGTCTTTTTGCAAAATTCCCCAGACCCAAAAAATTCAGATTAAATATCATTGTTATGAGTATAGGCTATCTTCTGATTTTCCTTTTCTGTATAGCTTATCTCATCAGTGAAACCTACAACCCATTCTTATACTTCAGATTTTAAGGTGCTATAAATGAAAAACAGCAACAACGAAAATAACATTGAAAACAACAACGAAATAGATATTATAATCTCCGAAAGAAAAAATAAGGGCAAGGTTATTCTCAATGTTTTTATCTGTGCTTTTCTTTGTCTGATTTTTGCAATTTCCCTGTTGAACATTTTTGCTGAGGATAAAGAGTATTCGGAAAAGGAAAACCGAGTTCTTTCGTCATTCCCCGTCTTTTCTTCGGCAACGGTTTTTGAAGGCTCTTTTATGAAAGAGTTTGAAACTTATCTTATGGATCAGTTTGTTTTCAGAGATCAGCTGATGTCTCTGAAAACACTCACGGAAAGAGTGCTGGGAAAAAAAGAAATCAACGGAGTTTATGCGGGTGCTGACGGTTATCTTTTTGCAGAGCCTGAGCAGTATAACAAAAAGCTTATTCAGGAAATAACCTCTGCTGTTTCGGAGTTTGCCGAAAAGCATGATGAAATGAAGCATGCGGTGATGATTGCTCCCGATTCGGGCTATACCTATGCCGACAAGCTGCCGTCCTTTGCTGAATATCCCGATCAGAAGGCACAGCTCAAGCAGATAAAAAACAGCATAACAAATGAATCTGTGCAGTGGATAAATCTTCTTTCAGCCTTCTCGGATGCAGACGGTGCTCAGCTTTATTATAAAACCGACCACCATTGGACAACAAGGGGAGCCTATGAGGCTTTCAAGGTTCTTGCAAAAAAATGGAAGCTGAACACAGAAGATGTCAAATATAAATTTTATCCCGTGGCGGATGATTTTATGGGCACTCTTTCCTCCCGTACGGGAATTGAAAACAGTGCAGATACAGTTGAAATCTGTGTGCCTGCCAAAAATGAAAATTCTTATGTGGTCTTTTATGATTCTCTTCAGAAAAAGACAGCAACATTTTTTGAAAAGGCCAAGCTTGACGAAAGAAATAAATACGAGGTTTTTCTGGGCGGTAACTTTGATAAGATTACAATCACAACAGTTTCTCAGAGCAAGGATACACTTCTGCTCATCAAGGATTCTTATGCAAACTGTATGGTTCCCATGCTGACACCTTATTTTAACAAGATTGTTGTCATTGATCCCCGTTATCTGACAGAAGGTCTTGAAAAAATCATTGAGGAAACAGAATTCAGCCATGTGCTTTTCCTTTATAATCTCAACACACTTCTCGGCGATACCTCTCTTGCATCCTGTCTGAACTCATAAACAGTTACAGTTTGCCTATAAATAACCAAAAACAAAAAATCCTTCAGGCTTGATGCTTGAAGGATTTTTATTTATATACTGCTTTTCTGCGGATTCATTTACTCTCTTATTTTATGGGGTATTCAAGACGGGTATAATCTCCCGTAACATCCTCGCCCTTGAGGAAGTTTCGTGCCTTGAAAACAACCTTGTCGGGATATACGGTGCAGTAATAACCCACACCGCAGTCTGTGATGCCGAAATTGTTGGGCTTGCGGTAACCGGGGATGCTGACTGAATAAACGCCTTTTTCTGCGTTGATGGTTTCTGCCACCTTTTCAAAAATACCGCCGTGAAGGTGTCCGTTGATGAAAAATACGTTTTTATATTTTTCCATAACAGCTCTGACAAGGTCATTCTGTTCACCCATATCACCTGTTTTCCAGACCTCGGGAAGACCGTGAGTTTCTGCAAAGGGCTGATGGCACATTACAAACACCGGTTTGCCGTCAGCTGTGCCTCGGGCAAGCTCTCTGTCAAGAAATTCAATCTGCTCGGGTGAGATGTAAGCTTTTTCAAGGATTCTCTTTTCCGTGCACAGAACAATGAAGGTATAACCGTTTACATCATAGGAGTAGAAGGGTTTGCCGTTAAGATTAAGATCCAGGTATTCTTCAGTTTTCTTTCGGATAATGCGCTCATTTTGTCTGAAGAAGAAGCGGGCATCGTGGTTTCCCATTGTCAGAAAAATGTTTGATACCTGAGTCTGTTTGTCAAGAACGGTAAAAATGCGCTTGTATTCGTTTTTTGTTCCGTAGTCGGCAAGGTCGCCTGCAAGAAGGAAGGCATCGAATTTTTCTTTTGAGTTGGCAAGGTCGGTGAAGACGTTGCCGAGGTTCTTTTCGGCGCTTTCTCTGTTGGGGAGGTGAGTGTCGGCAATGATTGCCATGGACAGCTTCACATTTTCACTGTTTTCAAACTCAATGGGTGAATCCTTTGAAACCTCATAAATAATATCATATTTGGGTGACATAGCCTTAAACTGAGCTATATATTTTTTTACAAAAATTTCTGCTGACATAATGACTCCTTTCAAAATTCCGTTTATTACTTTTAAATAGTATCAGCTTTCTTTTGCATTTGCAATTAAGAGCGGATATTTTAAGTTTGTTTTTCTTTATCAGATTATGCCGACAGCTGTGCAGTGTTTCTGTCAATCATAATTTTTGCCGCCATGGAGGCTCTTGCAATATCCATATTGTAAAGAGGCCAGCTGTGTGTTTGTGTCAGAGGCAGATAATTCTCCATATATTCGGTTACACTGTCAAGGTCATTCATAACCGCTGCGGCATAAACGTTTGCTCCCCAGTAGAAGTCATCGGGATAATCAAAGGCTTCCCAATGGTATGTCTCAGAGAATTTCTCATAAAGAGCCTTTGCTCTGTTTGTGCCGGGATCAATAACACCGCAGATGATGGGGAACAGCTGAGATGTTGCCTGGGGATAATAAATATTCCAGGAGAAAATCTTTGTGGGTACGGTAACATAAGCGGTTATTCCGGGGGAATAAAAGCCGCCGATATAATTCCAGAGCTTATTGTTGATGCTGTTTCTGACTGTGACGGCCATCTTACCGCAGTCGGTCTGCATATCTGCGTATTCTGTTTTACCTTTGCGGACGATTTCTTCAAAAATCTTTTCAGCGGCAACAGCACCCTCATAAACCTCACAGTTGTCCATAAGATATTTTACACGGTGGTTGTGCTTGGCATAGGTGAGTCCGTTCTGAAAAGTGGCAAACATTACATCGGCAATACGTTTAATATCTGCCGAATGCTTTACAAGATAATCACCGTCACCTGTTTTCTGAAAATACTTGTATAACACGGTAAGAAAGGTTGCGGCATAGGAGTCCGTTGTGTCATAGGAATCTGCGTTTTCGGGAGTGGATACTCTTTCATCTGCAATACTGCCGTCCTTCATTGTGATTTTGTAATCGTATATCGTGCCGTCGAGACCGTTGAAGTCTTCTTCTGCGGTGTTAAGGTGAGCAAAGTGCCAATCCATATATTTCACCACGTTATCGGCATAAAGCTCTGCCTTGTCAAGAAGGGCAAGTGCCGCAAAATCAGCAAAATAGGGGTTCACCGTAAGCTCTCCGTTTTTTGCATAAGTCATGGGAAGAGCTCCGTTTTCAAGCTGCATAGAAGCAAGAAAAGCCGTTTCTTTTTCGAAAATTTCGGTGAAGAGCTCAAGCTGCTTCTGAGAAGCTGTGCCCTGATACATTTCACCGTCCTTAAGATCGGGCGGGGTTACGGTTACACCGAAAAAGCTCATTACCATCATATAAAGGGAAATTGCCAGGGATATAATTTTATTCATACATATTCCTCCCGTGTGTTTATATTTTGATTATAGCATAATGAGAATGCTTGTCAAGCCGGAGTCACATCAGCCCCTTTTCAACTCTATGAGAATTACTTCGGGCCGGTTATTGAATCTGATCGGAATGATGCTGTTACCGATTCCTCGGCTGACAATCATCGCAGTTTTGTCTTTTTCATATAATCCGCCGTCATATTCGGGGAAAAGTCCCTGATGAGGCGCAATGAGTCCGCCCAAAAAGGGAATTCTGAACTGACCGCCGTGAGCGTGACCGCTGAGAATCAGATTGAATCCGTTTTCCGCATACACATCAAAAAGCTCAGGACGGTGAGAAAGAAGAACAGAAAAGGTGTTTTCTTCGGCAGAGAAGCTGTTCAGCAGACTGCTTACAACCTCAGCCTCGCTTTCAAAAAGAGTGTCAGCGGCAAAGCTGGGGTCGTTAATACCTGTCAAAGAGATAATCTGACCGTCAAGCTCTATATAAGTTTTTTCATTATCGAGAACATTGACGTTCAGACTCTCAAGGCCTTCTTTAAGATTTTCATATTCTGATGAAATACGCTGCTCATGGTTACCGGTTACATAGTAGCACGGGGCAATCTTTACAGCCTCACGAGCAAAATCAATTGCAACATCAACTTCTGTTCTGCGGGAGTCAACCATATCGCCTGTTATTGCAATAATATCAGGCTTTGCTTCTTTGAGCAGATTCAGAAGCTTTTCGTTATCAGTGCCGAACTGAGCGTTATGTAAATCTGAAATCTGCACTATCCGAAAGCCGTCAAAGGAATCGGGAATAAGCTCATTTTCTGCAGTGTAGCTGTTTAATTCCAATGCTGTGTTTCCCCATAAGGTCCACAGCCCGACGGAGATTATAAAAATAATTGAAACAATTAACAGGGCGGTCTTTTTTTTCAAAACAAACACATCCTCATATTATAATGATATTCTGATTGTAGCACAGGAGAGCGCTTTTTTCAAATTGACTTTTGGAAAAAGTAAAAACGACAGTTATTTTAAGCAAGGTCTATAAAGCTAAAATTCTATTGATTTTATCAGCTCTCTATGATAAAATTTATAAGTCACATAAAATTATGTAATCAGGAGGAATTTAAAATGTTTAAACTCTATTCGGAAATAACGGTAGGCGGCTCAAAGGCAGTACACAAGGATTTCGACAATGAGAGTTTTTCTTTCAAGCTTGAAGAAACAAAGGACAGCATAAAAGGTGTTTTTACCGCCAAAAAGGATATGACAATGTCAAAACTCATTCTTAAGGGTGAAAGAGATTTTGATGATGACGATTTATTCTATGCAAACGGCTACCAGGCCTGGACAACTTCAAGAGAATTCTCTAAACACGATAAATTTGACGGCCTTATTAAAGTTGCAAAAGTTTCAAAATTTACTGCTCATTTTGTAGGTCTTTCAGGTGACTACCATTTTGAAAAATACGGTGAAGAAGGCAAGTTCCACGGCTATACATATTGCTATTTCCGTGAAAAAGGTAAAAAAGAAATCACACTTTACGGCTCGAAGAGTGAAAGAAAGGGATACACAATCTTTGAGGTTGATATGAAGGATGATGATTTTAACATTAAAAAAGATGTTGAAGGTCTTGCTCTCAAGGCAGGTCAGGAATATGAAATGTTTGACATTGCAATCATCAAGGGTGAAATGGATGAAGTAATGGATAAATATTTCTTTGACTTTGTCGGATGCAAAAAGCCCGCCATCGACCATCTTTCAGGTTACACCTCCTGGTATAATTATTTCCAGAATATCAATGAAGATATTATCCTTCGTGACCTTAACGGTCTTGACAGAGCAAGTGAAGAGGTCAATATCTTCCAGGTTGACGACGGATATCAGGCTGCAGTTGGTGACTGGCTTGTTACAGATCACAAAAAGTTCCCTCACGGAATGAAATATATTGCAGACAAAATCCATGAAAAAGGATATAAAGCAGGCATCTGGCTTGCACCCTTCTCTGCACAGGTATCATCAACTATTGCAAAGGAACACCCTGAATGGCTTTTAAGACACAATCGCAACGGCAAAAAAATGCTCGGATGTCAAGGCTGGGGCGGTGCATATACTCTTGATATTTATAATCCCGAGGTCCGTGAATATTTAAGAAAGGTTTTCGACACAATTCTCAACGTATGGGGCTTTGATATGGTTAAGCTCGATTTCCTTTACAGCCAGTGTATTGAGCCCAGAAACGGCAAAACCCGCGGTGAAATTATGTGTGATGGCGTAGATTTTCTTCGTGAGGTCTGCGGTGATAAATGGATTCTCGGCTGTGGCGTGCCTCTTGGTACATGTATGGGCATCTTTGACGCCTGCCGTATTTCCTGTGATGTTAACAAGAACTGGAAATTTGAGCTCAGGAAGAGTCTTAACATTAACTCCATCGTTACATGTGTCAGAACTAATGCTGAAATGCCCTCATCACAGAATGCAATTACAAACACAATTTTCCGTAACCATCTTGACGGAAGAGCTTTCTGTAATGACCCCGACGTATTCTTCCTGCGTGATATAAACATTGGTTACAATATGGAGCAAAAGCTCCTTCACGGAAAGGTTAATTCAATTTGCGGCAATGTTCTTTTCGTTTCTGACAATGCAGGTGATTTTGATGATGAGAGAATCGGATACTTAAAGGAATTCTTCAAAGACAAAAATTACAAGGTTAATTTTGCTGAATTTGTCGGTAAGGATGATATCCGTCTTGATTTCACAGAAAACGGTGTTGACAAGACACTTACTCTCAACCTTGATTCAGGTGAAAGCAATGTCCGTGAGGTAATCTGAATAAAACAGATTTAATAAAAAAGCACTTCGTGATGAAGTGCTTTTTTGGCATATAACTCATAAGTTGATACCATTAATCCCTATTTAACGCAGGGGTGCAAGGGTGAGTGAGAGTGGAGGTATCGTTGAATTGTTGTATTTGTTTACAGTTTTGTTATTAGTAATCACAATATTATGATGTTTGCAATTTCAGATTCTTTAAATTCAATAAGTTGATGATTAGATGTTGATAAAATAATACTTTCTTTATTATCTTCGTTATCTTCAGGAAATATATAATCATCTACTTCACCGTGAAAAATTTTACTATCTTCGGTTATGATCAGGACTTGTTTTCCATAAAACTCTTTTAACATAAAATATCAAACCTTTATCATTGTTATTAGAAGCATTTTATCACTAAAACAAAAAAAGAACAATAGTTTGTATTAAAACCATTGTTCTTTTATGGCATATGACTCATAAGTTGATACCGTTAACCCTTATTTAACGCAGGGGTGTAAGGGCGGTTATGAGTGGTGGTATAGTTGAATGGTTGTATGATTGGAATGAAACAATATATGGGGTATAACTTTATTATTTAATAAATAGAGCGCATTGTAATAAAATTAAAATTATTATTGACATTTCGGAAGCGATGTGATATATTTATCACATAAGATACATATATATCTCATATATGACAAATAAATCTCACAAAGGAGTATTATTTATGAAAACACTTTCAATTTCAACAAAAGCTTTTTTAGGTAAAATCGTTCTTGGTTTTTTGATGATAGCAATTGCTATTACTAATATGTTTGATGGACTGATTTGGGATATTGTTTCGATTTTGTTCCTTGTAGTTGTAGCGGGAATTCTTACAGCATTATCAAAAATGAAATCAGAAGAAGATGATGAAATGTCTCTTTTCAATTACAAAGAAGCTAAGTCCAAGGTTTCCGATATTATGCACCTTTTATTACTTGCAATAGCTGTTATTGTACCAATTATTTTAAGTAAAATCGATACATCGGATATTAGTTTACCAATTATAGTAGGCTCTATTTTTTATAGTGTTGTCGGAATACAAAACATTCTTACGGGTATTATATTCAGAAAATTGGAGGCTGAATAATATGCCTGAGTTCAAAACAAGAATACACGAATGCCGAAAAGAGAAAAATATTCAACAAGCTGAACTTGCTGAACTTGTTGGTGTTAGAAGAGAAACGATTGGCAAATTAGAAAACGGAAAATATAATCCCTCTTTAAAATTAGCTATGGATATAGCCAAAGTATTTGGAAAAACTGTTGAAGAAATTTTTATATTTGATGAATAAATGTGCGTTGCAGAAAGGTCATATACCGCCTTAACTGCAACGCTTTTTTATATTTCTTATACAGCAGGGGTAAATTACTACAAAATAACGATACCACCATAGATATGATTGTATCAACAGTGGTACTGATTATGGTCGAGGCGACAGGGTGCGGGTGTCCGGTGGACACCTCTGTGCAAAGCACAGAAGCACCGACCGAGGCGGCAGCCGAGACTTCGAACCTGCGGCATCTTCCCTCTTGCGGTTCCCAAAGTTTTGTTACGCCTTGGAGCGGCGCCAAAACTTTGACCGCTGCGCCATACTCACCTCGCTTAATCTCCCACAGGGAGCGCTTCGGTGAGTATGCCCAAAGCAAGCGCTTGCTTTATCTGTTAAATAAAAAAAGCAGCAACCTTTTGGTTACTGCTCTGTATGGTCGAGCGGGTGGAGATGAATCCGAACCTTTACTAAAAAAATTATTCTCTTTTTTAAATGGTATTCTTTTTGTACCGTCCTTGTAATTAAGTGTGAGTTCAATGCAGTCATTTCTAACCTTGGTTCTTGTCTTTTTTCAGATGTCTACTCTCACGGCAAATCCGCCTGTGAATAAATAATAGGTGTTAGTTTGACTTGTGATTGGCGGAGCTAACAATGTTACCTATGAAAAAGCAAAAATCAATCCCATACCCGTTTTCAATAGCAGAGATATATCAACTGTAAAACAAACGAAAAACCATATACAGAATAGTTAGTTTTAGTTAGATGTATTTTTCTAACTTTAACTTTGCATATTTCTGTGATATAATTCAAGTAACAAAACAAAAGGAGTTCGATTATGAGCACAAGAAAATTTAGGATAGAAGATAAGGATTATTGTTTCAATTTTTTATCTTTCAAATATGCATTTACTAAATATCGTAAAACGGAAAAGTTGAAAGTAGCTGAGGCTGAACAGAAAATTGCCGACGAATTATATGTCAGCAGTTCTGCCGTTCATAATTGGTGCCACCAAAAGAACGGCATAGCAGATTTAGAGACCATTAAAAAACTTGCGGGTTTATTTAATATCGATTATATGGTTCTTTTAGAAGAAAGCAGAGAGGTTGTTATGAAAGAAAGGTATACAGATTTACAGATCCAGTCCATAAAGAGAATATATGATGAAATTATTGAGTTTTTATTTTGTTTTTCGGAAACTTTCGGTTTTAATGACTTATGGATGAAATATGCAGATGACGGTGTTCCGAAAAACCTGATAGAAAGCACCATATATGAGTTTGCTGATACTGAAATTCGCAAGATTGGTATGAGACTTCAAAAAGAGTTTTTCTATCTTCGTGATTTAAGCATTTACGATACATTATATGATTTTGTTGATGTGGACCTTGTGAATATTTACGATAGGAAGTGTGGTTATGCTTACAGATTTGAAGCAATAGGTTCAACTGATGAAGATTATTTGAAAGCCATGAATAAACTGAACGATATAGTAAAAGATGTGGTATAACATATTTTAAATACAAACAACAAATCCGAACGCTTCACCAATAAGATAAGGGTTCGGATTTGTTCTATTTGGTCGAGGCGACAGGATTCGAACCTGCGGCATCTTGCTCCCAAAGCAAGCGCGCTACCAAACTGCGCCACGCCTCGATAAAATATTTAATTAATTTGAAACGGTGAATTTTTCAAAGCTTTGTTACCGCCTTGCGGTGCCCAAAGCAAGCTGACTCTTGCGGTACCCAAAATTCATTACGGCTTGGGGCGCCTATGAATTTTGACCGCTGCGCCTTTTCGCCCTTCCTTCATCCGCCACCGGCGGCGGTCGGGCTCAAAGCTACCAAACTGCGCCACGCCTCGATAAAAATGAAACAGTAAATTCAGAAAGCCTTGCTGAGCATTCGAATTGACTGCCTAGGTAGTATAACTTAATATAACTTTTTTGTCAACTGTTTGGGATAAACAGCAAAATATAAATTTAACAAAAATTCTTTTACCTATTGCTATTGTGCAGGGGTATATAATATAATAATATAAGACAATACTGTTTATGACGAATTTGCAAGGAGTGATATGATGGCGGGAAATATAATTTTTTTGCCGGATATAGAATACAGAGCTTGGGTCAATGAAAACAAAAATCTGCTTGAAGAAATTTTGAACACCGGCAAGGTCCCCACTCTTTGGCTCAGCAAAAAAGAGAACAAAAAGTTCCTCGTCAGATATCTTGAGGAACGCGGTTTTACCATTTCATTCGATTAATAAAAAGGAGAAAAAACAAAATGAACAGAGAGCTTATAATTACTCTTCCCGCAAAGGTGAAAAAAATTATTAAGGGAATAAAAATCCTCTCAACAGTTGCAACAGTTGCTATGACGGTTTATTCACTTATCCCCAAAAACGAAAAGATTAAAAATATCAATATGGACGGTTATGTTCAGCAGAGCACCCGCAAATAAAAATCGGAAGCGGTCTTCCGCTTTTTTCACAGACATACGGGCGGTATCCGGATAAGGATTGCCGCTCTTTTTTTGTTTGCTCCGTCAGATTTTTTTCTTTGTTTTTCAGAGTCCTGCAAAAAAATAAAAATTTCACTGAAAAGGTATTGACAGTGTTGTTTTATTGTGCTAATATGTTATCACGCTAAATCGGTAAAGCTTACCGAGGAAATTAAAACGGGCACAGACCCAAAAGGAGTATTATTATGAAAAAGAAACTTATTGCTTTAATCATGGCAGTTCTTGCCGTTGTTATGTGTGGCTGTCTTGCAGCCTGCGGCGGAGACAAAACTGATGACAACAACAACTGCTGCTGACACAACCGCAGCTGCTGATTCAGATCTTGCTTATGTAAAAGAAAAAGGCAAGCTCGTAATCGGTATGACAGAATATCCTCCCATGAACTTCAAGGATGAAAACGGCGAGTGGACAGGCTTTGACACAGAATTTGCTTATGCAGTTGCTGAAAAGCTTGGCGTTGAGGTTGAATTCATTGAAATTTCCTGGGATAACAAGTACATCGAGCTCAAGGCTAAGGACATCGACTGCATCTGGAACGGTCTGACAATCACAGACGAAGCAAAAGAAAATGCAAGCATTTCAGTTCCTTATGTCAAGAACGCTCAGGTTGTTGTTATGAAGAAGGACAAGGTTGACAGCTATGCTGATGCTGAAAGCATGAAGGATCTCACCTTCGTTGCAGAGGCAGGTTCAGCAGGTGAAAAGGAAATTCAGGCTGCCGGATTTGAAAATTACATTGCAGTTGAAACTCAGACAGACGCAGTTCTTCAGGTTGAAGCAGGCAAAGCAGATGCTTGTGTAATCGACCTTACAATGGCAGCAGCCATCACAAAGGAAGGCGGCTCATACACAGACCTCGGTTTTGCAGTTGAGCTTTCCAAGGAAGAATACGGTATCGCATTCCGTGCAGATTCAGACATTACCGCAGAGGTTGATGCTATCATTGCAGAGCTCATCGCTGACGGTACACTTCAGGCTCTTGCTGACAAATACGAGCTTGTTCTTGCATAAATATTTTGTTGATATATCCCTGAAAGACAGAAGGCTGAACGCCCTCTGTCTTTCGGTCAGTATGGGAAATAAAAATTAAAGGAAAACAGTATGGATTTTACAATGTTTTGGAATGTAACATTGAGTCTGCTCAAGGGCTTCGGTTCAACACTTGACATCTTTGCGCTCACTCTTGTGTTCTCTCTTCCCCTGGGTCTCGTGATTGCATTCGGCTCCATGAGCAGATTTGCACCGGTTAAGTATCTTTCAAAGTTTCTTGTCTGGGTAATCCGAGGAACTCCTCTGATGCTTCAGATTATTGTTATATTTTACGGCCCCGGTCTTATAGCTGCCTGGGCTCAGGGTCTCTCATCGGACAGTGGATTGATTCAGTGGGTTGCTTCCTGGCAGGGACTTGACCGCTTCCCTGCGGTTATTCTTTCTTTCGTTATCAATTATGCCTGTTATTTCTCCGAAATTTACCGCGGCGGAATTGAAAGCATTCCCAAGGGTCAGTACGAGGCAGGACAGGTGCTCGGTATGACAAGAAGTCAGATTTTCTTCAAGGTTGTTCTTCTGCAGGTTATCAAGCGTATAATACCGCCCATGAGCAACGAAATCATCACTCTTGTCAAGGATACCTCACTTGCAAGAATCATTTCCGTTTATGAAATCATCTGGAACGGTCAGGCATTCATCAAGAGTGACGGTCTTCTGTGGCCGCTTTTCTACACAGGTGTCTTTTATCTGCTGTTCAACGGTCTGCTTACAGTTCTTTTCGGCAAGCTTGAAAAGAAGCTGGATTACTTTAAAGCTTAAGGAGGAAGGGTTATGGCTATACTTGAAGTCAGTTCACTTAAAAAGAGCTTCGGTAAAACCGAGGTACTCAAGGGCGTTTCCTTTTCTCTTGAGCAGGGTCAGGTCATGTCAATCATCGGCTCCTCAGGAAGCGGCAAAACAACTTTACTTCGCTGCATAAATTATCTTGAAACTGCCGATGAAGGAAAAATTACCGTTGATTCAGAGGTGATTTTTGACAGCAGTGACAAAGAAAAGAGTCAGTCTCAGAAGAAGGTGGAAAAGAAATTAAGCAGAGCCCTTTTTCTTAACAGATTCAGATTTTTCCATAGTAAGAAAATTGCCGATACTCTTAAAGCTCAGGAAATGAAGGATAAGCAGCTGAAAATCGGTCTTGTTTTTCAGCAGTTTAATCTGTTCCCTCAGTATAACGTTCTTGACAACGTCACTCTTGCCGTAAAGCTTAAAGCAAAGGAAAGACCTGATTTTAAAAAGAACAAGAAGCTTATTTATGAGGAAATTGAGCAGAAGGCTCTCAAGCTTCTTGACGATATGGGACTTTCCGACAAGATTCACAATTATCCCTGTGAGCTTTCGGGCGGACAGCAGCAGAGAGTTTCAATTGCAAGAGCAATGGCTCTTGAGCCGAAGATCCTTTTCTTCGACGAGCCCACATCTGCTCTTGATCCCGAGCTTACGGGTGAAATTCTCAAGGTTATCAGAGAGCTTGCCAAGAAAAATATGACAATGGTCATTGTTACTCACGAAATGAATTTTGCCAAAGAGGTTTCGGATTATATCGTCTTTATGGATGACGGTGTTATTGCCGAAGAGGGTGATGCCGAAGAGGTTATCAGTAACCCGAAAACCGAAAGACTCAAGGCCTTCCTGAGCAAAATTTCAGATTGATAAATCCTTCATATTATTGATTTTTTTCCTGAAAGGTGTATAATATTTTAAGGAAAAGAAGAAAGGATGATGAATATGACTTATGAGACAAAGGTTACTCTTACGGTAATCGGTATTATTGTCGGGGTTATCTTTATTGCCTGGATAGGTCTCGGCATTGCATTTTTCTTTATTGCTCTGGGCAATAAAAAGAGAAAGGATAACACCAAGCCCCTCAAGGACAGTCTTTTTGACAAGAATAAGGACAATCCTTTTCTTATCAAGGGCTATAAATGGTATGACACCACATATCATCAGGAGGTTATCATCAAAAACAGAAAGGGTGAAAACCTTCACGGTGCGGAATTCCGCAACCCTTCAAACAGCAATGTCTGGGCAATTGTTCTTCACGGCTGGACAAATGTGCACAGAGAAATGTCAAGCTATGCAATGGAATTTTATGCAAGAGGCTTCAACGTGCTTATGCCCGACCTGAGAGGACACAACAACAGTGAGCATAAATTTGTGACAATGGGCTGGAATGACCGTCTTGACGTTGTGGACTGGATTGAAAGCATTGTTAAAGAAAATCCCAAGGCAAAGATAATTCTTCACGGTGCATCAATGGGCGGAGCAACAACAATGATGACAACAGGTGAAAAGCTTCCCGAAAACGTTGTTCTTGCAATTGAGGACTGCGGCTTCACCTGCGTCAAGGATATTTTTGTTGACCGCTGCAAAAGAAAATATCATCTTCCTCCCGCAATTGTTATTCCTCAGGCAACATTGATAAACAGACTGGTAAACGGCTTTTTCTTCGGCAAGGCTTCAAGCGTTCAGCAGGTGAAAAAATCCGTCACACCCACTTTGTTTATTCACGGTGACAAGGATAATTTTGTTACCATCGACAACCTTGAGCCTGTGTTCAATGCCTGTGCCGCTCCGAAGGAGAAATATATTGTCAAGGGTGCAGAGCACGCCCTGTCTTCTCATTGGTTCCATGAGGAATACTGGGGTGTTGTTGATGCTTTTCTTGAGAAATATCTTTATCAGGAACAGGTTAAGTGATTTTTGAGCATAGTTAATAATTTTTTTAGCTGAAATATGTGCAATATTTATATTGACTTTAAGCTTTTAAAAGGTTAAACTATTAACTACATAAAATTTGGTATACTTAAAAGGTTTGAATATACCTTTTTGTATAAAATTCGGGGCAACCCAAATAAAAAAATATAAAGGAGACGAATTTTTATGAAAAAGATTCTCGCAGTTCTTCTTGCAGCTCTTATGCTCTTCACATTTGCAGCATGTGGCGGCGGCAACGAAGACACAACAACCACAGCTGCTGATGATACAACTGCAGCAGCAGACGACACAACAAAAGCAGACGATACAGCAGCCGTATTCAAAATCGGTGGTATCGGTCCCACAACCGGCGGCGCAGCTACATACGGTATTGCTGTTAAGAACGGTGCTCAGATTGCAGTTGATGAAATCAACGCTCTCGGCGGCGACATCCAGTTCGAGCTCAATTTCCAGGATGACGAGCACGATGCAGAAAAGGCAGTAAATGCTTACAACAACCTCAAGGACTGGGGTATGCAGATCCTTATGGGTACTGTTACATCAACTCCCTGTATTGCTGTTGCAACAGAAACCTTTGCTGACCGTATCTTCGAAATCACTCCCTCCGGCTCATCAGTAGACATCCTTACAGGCAAAGACAACGTTTTCCAGGCTTGCTTCACTGACCCCAACCAGGGTACAGCTTCAGCTCAGTACATCAAGGAAAACAACCTTGCTGAAAAGGTAGCAGTTATCTATAAGAACGATGACGCTTACTCAAAGGGTATCTATGATACATTTGCTAAGGAAGCAGAAGCTCAGGGTCTTGAAATCGTTTATGCAGGTACCTTCACAAAGGATACAGCAACTGATTTCTCAGTTCAGATCGGTGAAGCTCAGAAGGCAGGCGCAACTCTTATGTTCCTTCCCATCTACTTCGAAAACGCTTCAACAATTCTTATGCAGGCTGATTCACTCGGCTATGATCCCACATTCTTCGGCGTTGACGGTATGGACGGTATCCTTACTCTTGACGGCTTTGACACATCACTTGCAGAAGGCGTTCTTCTTCTTACTCCCTTCTCAGCTGACGCAACAGATGATCTTACAGTTAACTTCGTTAAGAAGTATAAGGAACTCTACAATGAGGTTCCCAACCAGTTCGCTGCTGACGCTTATGACAGCATCTATGTAATTTATGAAGCTATCAAGGCTGCTAAAGTTACAGCTGATATGGACGCTGCAACTATCTGTGAAGCTCTTATCGCAGTTATGCCCGAGCTCAAGGTTGACGGTCTTACCGGTGTTGGTATGACATGGAAGGCAACCGGTGAAGTTTCAAAGGCTCCCAAGGCTGTTGTTATCGAAAACGGCGTATATGTTGGTTTCAAGGCTGAATAAGCTTTAATTGTAAATTCAACAGATAAAAAATAATTTTTCTGAAGAGAAGCTGTCCGTTTTTCCGGATAGCTTCTCTTGGGATTTTAAAAGTCTGAAAAGGGCAACGGATAAGTTCGGAAAAAACGGACAGTTCTGATGTGTTTATGGCAGAAACATTTTCAACAGAGTGTTTTTGTCGGTAATGTTTCTGCTATAAAAAGACAAAAAAATAAAAGGGGTGTTAAAATTGGTCAGCTTTTTAGCTTATCTTATCAGCGGTATAAGTCTCGGCAGTATTTATGCCATTATTGCGCTGGGTTACACAATGGTTTACGGTATTGCAAAGATGCTTAATTTCGCCCACGGTGACGTTATTATGATCGGCGCATACATTTCCTACTGTGCAACAGCATATATGGGGCTTCCCGCAATTGTTTCAATTGTTTGTGCAATGGTGGTGTGCACCGTTCTCGGTGTTCTCATTGAGGGTCTTGCTTATAAGCCCTTGCGCTCAGCACCGTCTCTTGCCGTTCTTATCACAGCAATCGGTGTCAGCTATTTTCTTCAGAACTCAGCTCTTCTTATCTGGGGCTCAACTCCGAAGATTTATTCTTCAATCGTATCCTTCGATCCCATCAAGCTTTTTGACGGCAGACTCACAATCACTGCCGAGGCGCTGACAACAATTGTTGTCTGTGTGGTTATTATGATTGCCCTTACAATTTTCACAAACAAGACCAAAATGGGCAAGGCAATGAGAGCGGTTTCAGAGGATAAATCAGCCGCTCAGCTTATGGGTATCAACGTGAACGGAACAATCTCAATCACCTTTGCAATCGGTGCCGCTCTTGCAGCAATTGCAAGTGTTCTGCTTTGCTCAATGTATCCCACCTTCTCACCCACAGTCGGCTCAATGCCCGGTATCAAGGCATTCACAGCTGCTGTTTTCGGCGGTATCGGTTCAATTCCCGGAGCAATGCTCGGCGGTGTTCTTCTTGGCATAATTGAAACCTTTGCTAAGGCATATATCCCCGCAATTCCCGCCAATGCACTTGTTTTTGCAGTTCTGATTATCATTCTTCTTGTTAAGCCTGCCGGTCTTCTCGGCAAGAGCGTCAGAGAGAAAGTGTGAGGTGGCGGCTATGAAAAAGTTAAAGAACATCAATTCCTTCACCAAAAACAGCTTTTTATCTTACGGTGTTATAATAATAGCTTATGTTATTATGCAGGTGCTTCTGAGCGGAGGAAACATCTCAAGCTCCCTTAAGGGTCAGCTTGTTCCTATTTGCGTTTATATCGTGATGGCTGTTTCTCTTAACCTTGTTGTCGGCATTTCCGGTGAGCTCAGCCTCGGTCACGCAGGCTTTATGAGTGTTGGTGCCTTCAGCGGTGTTGTTGCAGCAACATATTTTGGTCAGATTATTGAATCTCCCGTTATCTGCCTTGTAATCTCAATTGTTGTCGGCGCAATTTTTGCAGGAATCCTCGGCATTGTGATTGGCGTTCCCGTTCTCAGACTCAAGGGTGACTATCTTGCAATTGTTACTCTTGCCTTCGGTGAAATCATCAAGGACCTTATTAACTGCATTTACTGCGGTATTGATGAAAACGGTCTTCAGTTTGCTTTCAGTGATGCCTCAGGCATCAAACTTGCTGAAGGCGGAAAGATGATTCTTTCCGGTCCCATGGGCGCAACAGGTGTGACAAAGCTTTCAACCTTTAACATCGGTGTTGTTCTTGTTTTTGTTACTCTTATTATTGTTTACAATCTTTGCAACAGCCGTACAGGCCGTGCAATCATGGCGGTCAGAGATAACTCAATTGCAGCTGAGTCAGTCGGTATCAACACAACAAAATACAGACTCATTGCTTTTGCAACAGCGGCAGCTCTTGCAGGTGCGGCAGGTGTTGTTTATGCTCTTAACTATTCAACAGTTGCTCCCTCAAAGTTTGACTTCAACACATCAATTCTTGTTCTGGTGTTCGTTGTTCTCGGCGGTATGGGTAACATCTTCGGTTCAATTATTGCAGCTGCTCTGCTTTACATTCTTCCCGAAGCTCTTCGTTCACTTCAGGATTACCGTATGCTTATTTATGCAATTGTTCTTATTATTGTTATGCTTGTCAGAAACAACCATAAGATCAAGAATTTCCTTTCAAAATTTTCAAAGAAAAAGGGGGACGAATAAATGGAATACAATAAAAGAACCAAAATGGTCCCCGTTCCTTCAGATTCAATCATTCCCGAAAGAGACCTTGGCAAATGCCCCATTCTTGAGGCAAAGCACCTTGGTATTGAGTTCGGTGGTCTGAAGGCAGTTGATGATTTCAACATCACAATCGGAAGAACTGAAATTGCAGGTCTTATCGGCCCCAACGGTGCGGGTAAAACCACAGTTTTCAACCTTCTGACAAAGGTTTATCAGCCCACTCACGGCACAATTCTCCTTGACGGCAAGGATACTCACAACATGTCAACCTACCAGGTCAACAAAAGCGGTATTGCAAGAACCTTCCAGAATATCCGTCTTTTCTCAAATCTTTCTGTTGAGGATAATGTTAAAATCGGTCTTCATAATGCTCAGAAATACGGTATGGCAAGCAGTATTCTCAGACTTCCTTCCTATTGGTCAAAGGAAAAGAAGATGAATGAAAGAGTTGGTGAGCTTCTTTCAATTTTCGATATGCAGGATATGAGAAAGGCTCAGGCAGGCTCACTTCCCTACGGTGCACAGAGAAGACTTGAAATTGTCCGCGCTCTTGCAACCGAGCCCAAGCTTCTCCTTCTTGATGAGCCCGCAGCAGGTATGAACCCTTCAGAAACTGCTGAGCTTATGAACAATATCAGAAAAATCCGTGATGAATTCCAGATTGCAATTATGCTCATCGAACACGATATGAATCTTGTTATGGGTGTGTGTGAAGGTATCTGTGTTCTCAACTTCGGTAAAATCATTGCAAAGGGTACACCTGAAGAAATTCAGAATAACCCCGAGGTTATCGAGGCTTATCTGGGCACAAGAAAGGAGAGTGACGAATAATGCTCAAGGTCAATGACATTAACGTTTACTATGGCGGTATTCACGCAATCAAGGGTGTTTCCTTTGATGTTAATGAGGGCGAAATCGTAACTCTTATCGGTGCCAACGGTGCGGGTAAAAGCACAATTCTTAAAACAGTTTCAGGTCTTCTGAGAAGCAAGACGGGTTCTGTTGAATTCCTCGGCAAAAACATTCAGACAATTCCCGCTCACAAAATTGTTTCCGAGGGTCTCGCACAGGTTCCCGAGGGAAGAAGAATTTTCCTTTCAATGACAGTTGAGGAGAATCTTGAAATGGGTGCTTTCACCCAGTCAAAAAAGGGCATTTCAGATGACATTGCTTCCGTTTATCAGCAGTTCCCTCGTCTTAAGGAAAGAAGAAAGCAGATTGCAGGTACTCTTTCCGGCGGTGAGCAGCAGATGCTTGCAATGGGCAGAGCGCTGATGAGCCACCCCAAGCTTCTGATGCTTGACGAGCCCTCAATGGGTCTTGCTCCCATTCTTGTTGATCAGATTTTTGACATCATCAAGGAGCTTCACAAGGCAGGCACAACAATTCTTCTTGTTGAACAGAATGCACAGATGGCTCTTTCAATTGCCGACAGGGCTTATGTTCTTGAAACAGGTAAGGTTACTCTTACCGGAACAGGTAAAGAGCTCGCTTCCAGTGATGAAATCAGAAAGGCTTATCTCGGCGGTTAAGTTGTTGCTGAAAGCAAAATATTGATGTAGAAATTAAGCTGTGATTTTTGGTAATATTGCTAAAATCACAGCTTTCTTATATATTTTTTTGTTTAAAATTGGATAATTTGTTGAAATCGGGAAAGAATAGTGTTATAATCGATTCAAACAATTTAAGGGACGTGATTTACATGAACAACAAGAAACTCTTAAAATCAGCTCTTGCTTTATTTCTTGCAGCTTTAATGCTTTTCAGCCTTGGAGCTTGCGGAAAAGAAGAACCTGAGCCCACAACAGAAACAACTGAAACAACAACTGAAACAACGGAGCCCACAACTGCCGCTGCGACTTATGATCCTCTGATGAACCGTCTGACAGGTGAAAAGACTCTCAGCGAGGAAGCTAAAGGCAAAAGACCCGTTGCAATTATGATAAACAACGTCAAGGCCTCTCTCCCTCAGTACGGTATTGCTGCAGCTGACATTATGTTTGAGGTTGTGGTTGAAGGCGGTATCACAAGAATGATGGCTGTTTACGGTGACTACACAAAGATTCCCAATGTCTGCTCTGTCAGAAGCTGCCGTTATTATTACCCCATTCTTGCTTACGGTCTTGATGCAGTTTACATCTGCTTCGGCAGTAATGAAACTCTCGGTACACCCACCCTTGAAAGGCTTGGTATTGACTATTTCAACGGTGCGGCAAACTTTATCAAAAACCTTTTTGGCAGAGATGCTCAGAGACAGAAGACCTACAGCACAGAGCATACCGCTTATGTAAAGGGTCAGAATATTCCTCAGGTTCTTGAAGAGCAGAAGGTCAGAAGTGACTACAGTGAGGGCAAGGATGTGCCCATATTCAAATTCCGTGAGGAAGGAAATGCTCTTGCTTCAGGTGATATTGCTTGTGATAAGGCTAAGCTTGCTTTCTCAAATTCATATTTCAGCACCTTTACCTATGATGCTGAAAATAAGGTTTATTACAAGCAGCATAACGGCAATGCACACAAGGACAGCTCAACAGGTGAGCAGCTCAATTATGTGAATGTCTTTGTTCTTGAAACAGCGGTAGCTCCCTATAAGGACAATTACATTATGACAGTTGAACTCAAGGGCGGCACAGGTTATTACATTTCAATGGGCAAGGCTCAGAAGATTACCTGGCAGAAGGCGACTGAGGATTCAACAATTGAGGTCTTTGATGCAAACGGAAACGAGCTTGAAGTCAATCCCGGTAACAGCTACATCGGTATTATCTCCAAGGATTCAACAACAATCACCTCAGCCCAGACAGCAAACTGATTTGAAAACAAAAGTCTCCGACTCTTTCTGAAGATGTCAGAGACTTTTTTCTTTTTTAGTTTACATAATGATTTTTAAGGCGTGAATACTCCTCATCGGTGATTTCAATTACTCTTCCGTGCTTGAAGCCGTAAGGGAAAGAGAAAAGATCCTTTCTCATTTCAAAATTTGTGTCACCGAGTGCGCTGCTGACAAAGGGGACATAACCCATTTTTTCTTTTTCACAGCCGAAAAAGTCAAACAGAACACACCATCTTCCGTCGGGAAGAACAAGTGAGGTGGGGGCTTCATAGCAGCCGGGATTGGCAATGGAGGTCATATATTCCTGGAATTTTTCATCGTGGATATAGGGTCCGTATAAATCCTCAGAGGTTGCGTGCATATTCATTCCCGGGTTTTCAGCGTTTTTGTAAAAGAGGTGATAGGTGCTTCCGTCTTTTACAATGTGGGTGTCAAGGATTTCGTTTGCCTTTGTGAAAAAGAGCTTCGGTGTTGAAAAGGTTTCAAAATCCTTGGTGACAGAGTAATAAATTGACATATGGCTGTAATCGTCCTGCTTTACCGTTGAGCCCCAATGAATGAGATATTCTTCTTCTTTTTCATCATAGAAAATTTCGGGAGCCCACATACAGCCGAAATCATCTCTTCCGATTTCAATGATTTTCTGCTGTGAAAAATTAATCAGATCATCACTTTTCCAGAAGCAGAAACCGTGACTGCCCGTACGGTTGACAATTTTCCAGTTGATGTTCAGATTTTCGTCATAACGCTTTGCAATACATTCGTCTGTTGAGATGATGACAAATCCGCCCTCTTTAAGACGGACAATTTCAATATCACGGCAGCCGCCCGTGCTTAATGTGCTTGTGAGAACGGGGTTTCCGCCGTTGAGCATTTCCCAGTTACAGCCGTTTTGACTGACCGAAAAATAAACCTGCTCACCGTCAACGGTGATTTTTTCTTTGAAATGAACAAATAAGTAAGCCATATTTTTCTCCTTTGTTTTAAGTTGGCAAATACAAACCGACAGGGTGAAGAGAGCAATCCGAATCTGTTTTTTTACAGCCGGAGATTTTTGCTCCAACAAGGCAAAAAATGCAGTTGCAGTAAAAATATACTCTGTTAAGCCTTCTTGTATTCTGAGCTGAGTATATCACAGCTCGGAGTAATTTTCAATCTGCAGTATTGATTAAAGTCGGTGATAATAAACTTTTAAAATATTTTAATTTTAAAGTAGACAAGAGGGGGAGTGTGTGATAGAATGTACTTTAGTAAAAATCTAATTTTGGGCTTGGAGGATAAAAAATTGCAAAAGGAAAATAAAATGGGCGTTATGCCTGTAAAAAAGCTGGTTATTTCAATGGCTCTGCCAATGATGGTGTCAATGCTGGCTCAGGCACTTTACAATGTTGTTGACAGTATTTTCGTCTCAAAGGTGTGTGAGGATGCGCTGACAGCGGTTTCTCTTGCTTTTCCCGCTCAGAATCTTATGATCGGTGTTGCAACGGGTACGGGTGTCGGTATCAATGCTCTGCTTTCAAGAAGCCTTGGTGAAAAGGATTTTAAAAGAGCTGACAAAATTGCATCTCAGGGTGTTCTGCTTGCCCTTGCAAGCTCGGTGCTCTTTGTTTTCTTCGGTCTTTTCGGTGTCAGACTTTTCTTTTCTTCTCAGGTTGGCACAGAATCTCCCATTTATCAGTACGGCGTGGATTATCTTTCGATTATTTGTGTTGTTTCTGTCGGAGTTTTCGGTCAGGTTATGATGGAAAGACTTCTTCAGTCCGTTGGCAAGACAACTCTTTCAATGGCAACTCAGCTTGTGGGTGCAATCACAAACATCATTCTTGACCCACTGCTTATTCTCGGCATCGGACCATTCCCCAGGCTTGAGGCAAAGGGTGCTGCCATTGCAACTGTTATCGGTCAGATTCTGGCTTTTGCCGTGGGATTTGTTCTCAACAAAAAGGCAAACAAGGAAGTCCGGTTTACTCTCAGGGATATGAAGCCTGATTTCAGACTCATCGGAGATATTTATAAAATAGCTGTGCCCTCAATCATTATGATGGCAATTGGTTCTGTTATGACTTTCTGTCTTAACAAGATTCTTCTTTCCTTCTCTTCAACTGCGGCAGCAGTTTTCGGCATTTATTTCAAGCTGCAGTCCTTCATTTTTATGCCGATTTTCGGTCTGAACAACGGTGTCATTCCCATAATTGCTTTCAATTATGGTGCAAGGAAAAGGGAAAGAATAACAGCAACCCTGCGCTTCAGCTGTTTGCTTGCAGTCGGCATTATGAGCTTCGGTATGCTTTTGATGCTCATTCTGCCCGAGCAGATGCTCAGACTTTTTGATGCAAGTGAGGGTATGATGGAAATGGGCGTTGCTGCCTTAAGAATTATCTGCACTCATTTCATTTTTGCGGGTATTTCAATCAATCTCGGTGCATCCTTCCAGGCGTTGGGCAAAAGCCATTATTCAATGATTGTCTCCTTTGCAAGACAGATTGTTGTTCTGCTGCCTGTTGCATATCTTCTTTCAAAAACAGGTGTGCTTAACAATGTGTGGATTGCTTTCCCCGTTGCCGAGGTAATGTCTCTGGCAATTTCGCTGATTCTTTTCAGAAGAATTTATAAGCGTACAATCAGCAACATCTGACAATAACAAAAAAGCGGTTGAAAATCATTGAGATTTCAACCGCTTTTCAATTTTGTGTTTTAGCCTACGGGCAGATTGAAGCAGTGCATCTGAAGGTCACTGAGGAGTCTGAGAGGCTCAGCTGCCTTGAATTCGGTACCCTCGGCAAAGATCTGCTGCTGGAGCATAATTGCCGCAAGAAGTGCGGGCTCACACTGTGATTCGTGGCATTTGATTGCCTGCATTTTTGTCTGCTCAAAATCGGTGATGTCAACAAGAGTGTTGGGACAGTCGGTGTAATAAAAGCCTACGCCCTTGACCCTCCAGACATCGTCACGAAGCTGACCGTCCTTGAATTCGGGATAGAAATTGCAAAGAGCATCCATTGCAGCATATTTGACCGCATTGCCGACCTTTATGTGATCTGAGTGGCATTCATTTGCAAGAGCGGGATCAGCGGTGATAACATAATCGGGCTGAATTTTTCTGATAACCTCAACAATTTTAAGAGAGATTTCTCTTTCGGAAGCATCGGTTTTGTCAGCAAAACCCAGAAAGCCGGCATTTTTCATTCCGAGGAATTGCTGCGCTGAAAGAGCTTCCTTTTGTCTGAGGGTCTGAACCTCATTTTCCTTGCCGATATATTCGGGCACTGCATATCTGTCATCGGTGACAGTCAGCTCATAAACCTCAACGCCAAGGGAACGAAGCCATGCAATTGTTCCGCCCGCACCAATCTGATTGTCATCGGGATGAGGCTGAACGAAAAGAACCTTTTTTGCCTTTGATAAGTCGGGTGGAGAGCAGATCATATCTCCTGCAGCGGTTGCCGCTTTGACAAGAGTTTTTGTTGCGGCAAAGCGGATGCTTTTGTTTCTGTCCTTCATGAAATTTTTAATCTTCATATCTTTAACCTCCTGTTTTTTCTCCTGCGGTAAGGGTAATTGAACCTGTTAAGCCTTATAATGTTCTTTTATATTATTTTATCTTAAATAACATTCTGAGTCAACTCAAAGTCGGAAAAAACTGTTTCAATTCTTTTTTCACTGCATTCGGGTGAATATACCCATCTGTCAATGAAGTCTCCGTTGTTGTAATAGGTGACGTTTTCCTTCGGGTATTCGGCTTCAAAGGAATCAACGATAATAAGCTTTATTTTCATTCTTTCGGGAATGAGATTTTTTATATATACGCTAGCATGCTGACCGGGCATAACTCCGGGCACATATTCGGCAAGACCTGCAAGATTCGGCTTGAGCTCAACAAAAATTCCGTAGCGCTCCACACTTCTGACAATGCCGGGAACAGTTTCACCTGCCCTGAAGGCAGCTGCATTTTCCTCCCAGGTGCCCAGAAGCTCCTTATAGCTGAGGGTTATTCTTCCGTTTTCATCAACGGATTTGACAACGGCTTTGATTTTGTCTCCGGCTGAAAACCTTGCTGAAGGATGGGGGATGCGGGAAACAGAGATGCTGTCAATGGGCATCAGGGCACAGATGCCTGCACCGATGTCGGCAAAAACACCGAAGGGCTCCATATGGGTGACCACGGCATCAATTATGCAGCCGGGAGTAAGCGTGGATATATAATCACGCATGTATTCCTGCTGAACAGCCTTTCGTGAAAGCAGGGCATAGGTTTCACCCTTTTCGTTTGTTGCAAAGCCTGTTATTTTGCAAAGTACGGGCTTGTTTACCCTTGAAATGATTGCAATATCTCTTGTGCTTCCGTCGTCAATTCCGATTGCGCCTTCATCGCGGGGTATGATTCCCTTCATAACTCCCAGGTCAACGTGGAGGTTGTGATCCTTGTCACAAACGGTTGCTCTTGCCTCTATTGTTCTTGAGGTGTAGCAGGCGTCCTTGATGCCTGCTACGGAAAGGAGAACATTTTTGTTTTCTTGAGTGTGAATCAGACAGTTTTCAGGATAGTACTTTTTCATTTTAAAAACCCTTTCATTTTTATTGTTTTTATTATTGTTAATATATGCTCGAAATTTTATCTTTATTAATCATTGATATTGTTGTTATAAATATGGTATAATATTCTGTAAAGAATCAATTTATGGAGGTGTCCCATGGATATACAGCTTGGAGATGTGCTTGTGATGAAGAAAAATCATCCCTGCGGAAACAATGAATTCAACGTTACCAGAACGGGTATGGATTTTAAGCTGGAATGCAGAAAATGCGGACATGTTGTTATGGTACCCAGAGTCAAGGCGGAAAAAAACATCAAAAAAATAATCCGTGACTCAGTTGAAATCAAAAAAATATAACGGCTTTACAAGAGGTTATTATGCTCAGACAAATCGACTCAGTTAAATCCCGTATCAAAGAAATACAGGAATTCTTTTCTCTTGAAAACAGCTTTGAGGATAAAGAGAAATACAACAGAATATCTGAGGAATATTATTCCCTTCTTCCTCTGAAGGAAAAGATTGAACGGTATGAGGTCTGCCTTGATGCCGAAAATCAGGCCGCTGAATTTCTCAGACAGGCAAGGGATGAGGATGCAGAGCTTTTTGAAATGGCTCAGGCTGATTATGACACTGCGGTGAAGGAAAAGGAAAAAGCTGAAAATGAGCTTTCCCTTCTTCTCATTCCCGAGCATCCCGATGACAAAAGAAATGTTATTGTCGAAATCAGAAGCGGCACAGGAGGGGAAGAGGCTGCCCTTTTTGTCTATGACCTTTTCAGAATGTATTCAATGTTTTCTCAGAAAAAAGGCTTTTCAACCGAAATTCTTTCCTGCAACGAAACGGAGCTTGGCGGCTTCAAGGAAATTGTTTTTCTTGTCAGCGGAAAGGGTGCCTTCGGAAAATTCCGTTTTGAAAGCGGCACACACAGAGTTCAGCGCGTTCCCGAAACTGAATCCTCGGGCAGAAAGCAGACCTCGGCAGTTACTGTTGCCGTGCTTCCCGAGGCTCAGGAGATTGACATTGAAATCAACCCTGCAGATCTGATGATTGACACCTTCCGTTCAAGCGGTGCAGGAGGTCAGCACGTCAACAAAACCGAATCCGCAATCCGTATAACACACATTCCCACGGGCACGGTTGTTGAATGTCAGGACGAAAGAAGCCAGCATAAAAACAAGGACAAGGCAATGAAGGTTCTGCGCTCACGTATTCTTCAGGCAGAAAAAGAAAAGCAGAAAACCGATATAGATTCTGACAGAAAAAACCAGGTGGGCTCAGGTGACAGAAGTGAAAGAATCCGAACCTATAACTTTCATCAGAACAGATTCACCGACCACCGTGTCAACTATACTGTATATAATCTCAAAAATATTCTTGACGGAGATCTCGATGAGGTGACGGATATTCTCAGAAAAGCTGCCGCCGAATCAGCACAGGAGATGAACACATAAAATGGAAACAAAGATTTTTAACGCTCTGCAGGAGCCTGAGCTGAGTGCTCTGGAGTCGGCAAAAATCCTTCGTGAAGGAGGAATTGTTGCCATTCCCACAGAAACAGTTTACGGCCTTGCGGGTAACGCCTTGGACAAAAGCGTTGCAGAAAAAATATATACCGCAAAGGGCAGACCCTCTGACAATCCGTTGATTGTTCACATAAGCGCCTTTGATGAGTGGGATGAGCTGGTCACGGATGTGCCTGAAAGTGCCCGGGCTCTCAGTGAAAAGTATTGGCCCGGACCGCTGACGATTATTCTTCCCAAGAGTGAAAAAATTCCTGATGCCGTCAGCGGAAATCTGAACACCGTTGCAGTCAGAATGCCCGATCATAAAATTGCCCTTTCAATCATTGAAAAGGCTGGCGTGCCTCTTGCCGCACCGTCGGCAAACTCTTCGGGAAAGCCCAGCCCAACAAGCGCTCAGCATGTTATCGGAGACCTTATGGGCAAAATTGATGCCGTTGTTGACGGGGGAGAATGTGATTTCGGAGTGGAGTCAACGGTAATTTCCTTCTGCTTTGATGTGCCCCGTATTCTCAGACCCGGCGCCGTCACCCCCGAAATGATTGCTCAGGTTGTGGGTGAGGTTGAAATTGATGATGCCGTTTACCACAAGCTTGCTGAGGGTGTGTCTCCCGTTTCACCGGGAACAAAGTATAAGCATTATTCACCCGAAGCAAAGGTTATTCTTGTTAAAGGTGATTTTGAGGCTTACAAAAGCTTTGTTGAAAAAAATGCCGATGAAAAAACCTTTGCTCTCTGCTTTGAGGGTGAAGAAAAGGAGCTTACTGTCGGCTGTGTGACCTACGGCAGGAAAAATGATTCTCTCAGTCAGGCAAAAAACATTTTTGATGCTCTGAGAAAAGTCGACACTCTGGGAGCACAAAAGGTTTATGCAAGATTCCCCGATGAAGACGGAGTGGGTCTTGCAGTTTTCAACAGACTTGTCCGAGCCGCAGCCTTTAACATTATTGAGGTGTGATATGACAGTTTACGGATTGACAGGAAAAACCGGAGCCGGCAAAAGCACGGTTGCCGCTTTTCTGAAGGAAAAAGGTTTTTATCTCATTGACGGAGATTTGCTGGCAAGGGTTATCACGGAAAAGGGAAAGCCCGCTCTCAGAATTCTTGCTGAGACCTTCGGTGATGATATTCTTTTTGAAGACGGATCCCTTGACAGACGGGCTCTGGCAGGAAAAGCCTTTGCTTCAAAGGAAAACACGGAAAAGCTCAATAATATAACTCACCCCGCAATTTATGACGAAGCGGTCAGAGAAATAAAAAAAGCGCAGCAGCAGGGATATGAAAAGGTGCTTTTCGATGCGGCTGCCCTGCTTGAGTCTGAATGCCGAAATCTTTGCAGTAAAATGGTTGTTGTCACTGCCCCCGAGGATATAAGGCTTGAAAGAATCCTCAAAAGAGACACAATCAGCAAGGAAGATGCACTCAGGCGTATGTCTGCACAGCGTGAGGATGAATATTATTTATCTCAGGCTGACATAATAATTAAAAACTACCCCCCTTATGACCTTTACAAACAGCTGTCAGAGCTGTTATAATAGAGTAATGACAGAGGCGTTGCTGCCGTCCTGAGTAAGTATAAATGAGGGTAAGCGCCGTTTCTGTCGAATTTAATTAAGGTGTATAATAATTGTCATTTGACAAGGATTTTACAGAAAGGAAGAATAATATGGAAAAAGAAAAAACTCAGGCAGAGCTTCTCAGCGAGAAGCTTATGCTCAAAAAAGATCATTTTTCTGTTGCAAAGTGTGATGAGGAAGTGAAGAAGGCAGATGATTTCTGCGTCGGTTATATGGATTTCCTCAGAAACGGAAAAACAGAAAGAGAATGCACAGAGCTTGTGATTGCTAAGGCTGAAAAGCTTGGCTTTGTACCCTTTGACAAAAATGCTCAGTACAAGGCGGGAGACAAGGTTTACCTCAACAACAGAGGCAAGGCAGTTATCCTTGCTGTTATGGGTAAGCAGGGCGCCAAAAACGGTGTTAAGATTGTTGCCGCTCACATTGACTCACCCCGTCTTGACCTTAAGCCCACCCCTCTTTATGAGGACAGTGATCTTGCTTATTTCAAGACTCATTATTATGGCGGCATCAAGAAGTATCAGTGGGTTGCAATCCCTCTTGCTCTTCACGGTGTGCTTGTCAGAGGTGACGGAACAACTGTTAAGGTCAACATCGGTGAAAAGGATGACGAGCCCAAGTTTGTTATCACAGACCTTCTTCCCCATCTTGACAAGGAGCAGGAAAAGAGACCTCTCGGTGAAGGCATTAAGGGTGAGGAGCTGAACATTCTTATCGGCTCAAGACCCTTCAGAGCTGACTCAGGCAGTGAGCTTGTCAAGCTTAACATCCTTCGTCTTCTTAACGAAAAGTACGATATTATTGAAAAGGATTTCATTTCCGCAGAGCTTGAGCTTGTTCCCGCATTCCCCGTTGCAGATGTAGGCTTTGACAGAAGCCTTATCGGTGCTTACGGTCACGACGACAGAGTCTGCGCATATCCCGCAGCTGAGGCTGCTTTCGATATTGACGTTCCCGAGCGTACAATTGTAACTGTTCTTGCTGACAAGGAAGAAATCGGTTCAGACGGCAACACAGGTCTTAACGCTTCTTACCTTAAATATTTTGTTCAGGATCTTGCAAAGCTTGAGGGTGAAGACGGCAGAGATGTGCTCAATAAGTCTGAGTGTCTTTCAGCCGACGTTAACGCAGGCTTCGATCCCACCTTCCCCTCAGTGCACGACAAATACAACTGCTGCAACCTTAACTGCGGCGCAGTTATCACAAAATACACAGGTGCAAGAGGTAAATCAGGCACATCAGATGCAAGCGCAGAATTTATGGGCAAAATCCGCAGAATTCTTGATGCTGCAAATGTTTCCTGGCAGATCGGTGAGCTTGGCAAGGTTGACGAAGGCGGCGGCGGAACAATCGCTATGTATGTTGGAAATCTCAATATGGATGTTGTTGACTGCGGAGTACCTGTATTCTCAATGCACTCACCCTTTGAAATCGTTGCCAAAGCCGATGTGTATATGCCATATAAGGCTTATAAAGCTTTCTATAAAAATAAATAAAGGTTTATATCTTCTTTTGGTGCCAAAAGAAGCAAAAGCATCGGGGGATTCGATTTCCCCCGCATACTCACTGCGGTTCGGACACGACTCAGCTCTGACAGTCTACAAGACTGTCATTCACTTCTTCGCCGCCGCTACGCTACCCTTGAAACGACCGAAAGGGGGACACTGGTCCCCCTTTGGAAACCCCAATATGATTGAAAATCGCTTGCGATTTTTTATATAATATAAAACCCACCTGCATAGCAGGTGCTTTTTTCTATTTTCTTACAAATAGTGTACCAACACTTTTTCCCTCTAAAATATCATAGAGTGACG
>JAZRTP010000040.1:0-10813 GCA_045652105.1 Acutalibacteraceae bacterium | reverse complement strand
TCCGAAACAGTTTTTTGAATATGGATTTCTGCCAATCTATTGTTAAAATACTCGTAAATCCGAAAGGATTTACTGCGTTTTGTGCCGCAGCTTGACAAAAATCCCTTATTCAAAAAATCTTCGACCTGAAAGAGAAGATTTCTAATTGGATTTTCGGTGGCTGAGCACGATGAAAGGCTGACGCCTTTCGAGAGCGATACGCCGAAAAGCCTTTATAAATAACTCTTTCAGGCTATTTCGGATTATATTTGCCAACTTATAATTGATTTCGATTTTAAGTTTAAAATCAAATTCAGACTTTCGAGTATATAGGTTATTCAAAGAACAAGTGCTTTCAAAGGAGAAATAGTATGGTTTACAATTTTTATCACATTACTGACGTGCATTATTACAGCAAAAGGAACTTCAAATGTGATTGGCGGACCTTTCCTCAGCCAAGCACACAGATATGCATTCTAAAAAGCGAAGAAGCTTTCAAAAAAGCTCTGGAAATAATAGAAAAAGACGAGGACACAAACACTGTCATTATCACAGGAGACCTTACAAACCACGGAGAGTCGTACAGCCACGAAGAGGTAAGAGATTTACTTAAGGATTTCACTGAAAAAGGCGGAAGGCCTTTTGCTTACCCTGACAGTCATGATTATCCCCATTTTTATATCTATAGCTTTGATGAAAATGGTGAAAAAATTCCCGTAGAGCATCTGCCTGAAGAAGAAGTAAAAAAGATGTACTACCCTTTTGGCAGAGATAAAGGCTTCGATGTATATGAGGGTGATGATACCACATTTATCGCTGAAATTTTACCCGGACTTTATCATATAGCTATGGGCTATGACTCCACTGATAACGGACCCGTTTTTTCTGATGAGCTTATGGCCTGGGTTAAGGGACACACCGAAAAAGCAAAAGAAAAAGGTGCAACAGTTATCTGCAGCACCCATCGACCCATAGTAACTCCATCTCCTGCTTACAGGATAATGGGTAAGGGACACACCTTCTCAGACGGTGAAAAAAGAATAAAAGAGCTCGCCGATATGGGCGTAAGACTCTTTTTCAGCGGACATTCACATATTCAGTGTATGAAAGAAATCACAACTGAAAAGGGCAACAGGATTTACAGTGTACAGACCTCATCTCTTTCCGGTTTTCCGCCGAAGATGAGAAAAATTACAATTGACACTGAAAAAGGCACTGCGGATATACGCACAATAGATATTGAGCTTCCTGATCTTGGCATGACCTTCAGCGAATATGCAAGAAAAGGTTTTCTCGGTATAATTGAAGGAATTCCCTACAATATGGAGCATGATGTTGAAGCTTTTGCAAACACCGAGGGCGGTATTTCACTTCCCAAGGATTTGATTATGAAGCATCCGCGAATTGTAAGGTTCCTCGGCAGAAAGCTTAACGGTCTTACCTACAGCAAGATTGCAAAATTTTCAAGGAAATATCACGACTTGAAAGAATGTGACTTTGAAGATAAGAAAGACAGAAAATTTGTAGACCTTATTATTGAATTGGTAGCTAACCTTTATCGCGGTAATGCCCCTTATTCACCTGACACCGTAGAGTACAAAATAACAATGGGTAGTTTTAAGAAAATTGAGAAACTCCTTTTGACCTTACATATAGATATTAAAAAAATGCTCAGCGGATATACATTATCGGAATTTGTTGAACCTCTTCTTTATAATAGCGGTCTTGACGATGACAATGTAACAGTTCAATTTAATTAAAGCAGAGTTATTTAAATTTATAAAGCCACTGAACAACATTTTCAGTTGTTTCAGTGGCTTTATTTTTTAGTAAAGACTGATTGTTAGTGAGAGTTTCGTTTTTTAATTATCACATCATCAATAATTGGATAATGGTCTGAGAGGCAGATATTCATTACAGTATTACGAATAATCTTGTAAGTTTCAACCTCTATGCTAAAATAAATTCAATACAATTTAAAATGAATGTAGGGTCTGACCATTTAATTTTCAGGATAAAAGCAGAAACGTTACAATTTCCCTTGCCTTTCAGCCAAAGTCTTAAACTGCCACGCTCCGCCGTAGGTGTGGGTAACATAAGTCACACCGCATCCGACTGCTTTATCATCCACTTATTTCTGTAAGATATGGCAAAGCGTTTGGGTGCGGTTTCAATGCCTTCGGGGAGGATGGTGTTTTGAGACCGTCATATTCGCTGTTCTTTATTGGAAGATAGCATAATATTCGTCAAAAAACAATGATGAAAAATGAACTTCAACCTTTTAACGATTACCTATCCATAATCCACCACAATTTAAGATTCAACCACACAAAAATAAGCGTTGCAGAAAGGTCTGTTTAGGCACTTTTTGAAATGGCGTCAGACCCCTCGAATTATAATGCAAGATAACCATTTAGCGTGTGACGGTGTATGCAGATGAGAGGTTGGTGTGGAGATTTAGGAATGGAGCGGTTGTTTGAAGAATATTTTGGAACATGTAAGAGAGTTTATTTTGAATTTTTTTGTGATTTTACACGGATTTTACATCAGTATGCTTTTGGATTTTACCTGTGAACTGTAAACTTTAGATACAATTGAAATATTAATAAATCGGAGGATGTATCAAATGGATATTTTTGACGTATTAACTCTCATAGGCGGTTTGTGTCTGTTCCTTTTTGGAATGAATCTTATGGGTGACGCTCTTGAAAGAAGTGCAGGCAGTAAGCTCGAAATGATGATCGGTAAGCTCACAAGCGGTAAACTTGCAGGCTTGCTTACAGGTCTTGGTGTAACTGCCGTTATTCAGAGCTCATCAGCAACAACAGTTATGGTTGTAGGCTTTGTAAACTCAAAGCTTATGACTCTCAAGCAGGCAATTCACGTTATTATGGGTGCCAATATCGGTACAACCGTTACCGCGTGGATTTTAAGTCTCAGCGGTATTTCGGGCAGTAATATGTTCCTCAAATTACTCAAGCCCACTTCATTTACACCCGTTCTTGCTCTCATAGGCATTGTTTTTGCTATGTTTACTAAAAGCAATAAGAAAAAGGATATCGGTGTAATTCTTCTCGGATTTGCAACATTGATGTTCGGTATGGATACCATGACTGATGCTGTTTCGGGTCTTAAGGATATTCCTGCATTCCAGGAAATGTTCATTATGTTCAAAAATCCCATTCTTGGTGTGCTTGTCGGTGCAGTTCTTACAGCGGTTATTCAGTCAAGTTCTGCTTCCGTCGGTATTCTTCAGGCTCTTGCGGCAACAGGTGCAGTTTCTTTCGGTGCGGCAATACCTATTATTATGGGTCAGAACATCGGTACTTGTATTACAGCTCTGCTTTCTTCAGTAGGTACAGCTAAAAATGCAAGAAGAGCAGCTCTTGTTCACTTATCCTTTAATGCGATAGGTACGGTAGCATGTCTTAGTGCTTTCTCTGTTGTCAAAGCTATATTTGCTCCTGCTTTACTTGATGAGTCGGCAACCTATGCAGGTATTGCAACTGCTCACTCACTGTTTAATGTTGTTTGTACACTTCTTTTACTTCCTATGTCAGGACTTCTTGAAAAGCTTGCATATATGCTTATTCCCGATAACGATAAGGATGTAAAAACTGCTGAGATTGATGACAGACTGTTAGTTACACCCGCAATTGCTCTTGAGTGTGCTCATAAGCTCACCTGCGATATGGCAGAAATTGCAACAAAGGCACTTAAAAGCAGTATGGAATGCCTTTCTGAATATGACAAATCAAAAGCAAAATCTATCCGTGAAATTGAAGATAAAACAGACCATCTTGAAGATGTTATCGGAACTTATCTTATTAAGCTCAGTACAAAGCAGCTCAATGAAAAGGAAGGCGTTTTAGCTTCAATGCTTCTTAAAGCAATCGGAGACTTTGAAAGAATTTCTGATCATGCTGTGAATATTCTTGAATCTGCAGAAGAAATGCGGGACAAGGATATAGTTTTCTCTGCAGAAGCAAAAGCAGAAATGGACTCACTTTCAAGGGCAACAGCTGAAATCGTTGATATGGCTTATCTGTCTTTCCTGAGAGAAGATACACAGCAGGCAACTCTTGTTGAGCCCCTCGAACAGGTTATTGACAGAATGAAGGAGCTTCTTCGTACAAGACATATTGACCGTCTTCGTCTCGGAGAATGCAGTATTGAAGCAGGTTTTGTATGGAGTGACCTTATTACCAATATGGAAAGAGTGTCTGACCACTGTTCAAATATTGCAGGTTGTGTTATTGATTCAAAACAACAGAATATGAATCTCCACGAATCTCTTAAATCTCTTCGCAGCGACAGCCCTGTTTACAGAACGAAATATACCGAATATACCAAAAAGTATCTTTCATTTGTATAATAAAAGATTATCTGATTGAATTTGAAGGAAATATATAATATAATCATAAAAAATGGCCATAAAGGAGGGTGAATTATGATATGGTGTGTTGACGACGACAATACGATACGCGAAATTGAGGTGTACACATTGGAGCAGACAGGCTTTAAGGCCCGCGGATTTGCGGACGGCATTTCAATGCTTGAAGCTCTTAAAACCGAAATTCCCGAGCTTATCATTCTTGATATTATGATGCCTGAATTGGACGGTATTGAAGTTTTGAAAAGACTTCGTTCAGAGTCAAACTATAAAGACATCCCTGTTATTATGGCAACAGCAAAAGGGACGGAAATGGATAAAATCAGCGGTCTTAATTCAGGTGCAGATGATTATCTTGTTAAGCCCTTCGGTGTTATGGAAATGGTAGCCCGCGTAAAGGCAGTGCTTCGCCGCTCGGTCAGAGAATCTGCCTCGGATGATATTACCGTTGGCCGTATTGTTCTGAAAGAAAAAGAGCATAAGGTAATCGCAGACGGTGAAAAGGTTGAGCTTACTCATAAGGAATTTGAAATGCTTAAACTGTTTGTGAAGAATCCGGGCATGGTATTTTCAAGAGATAAGCTTATGAGTGAAATATGGGGATCGGATTATATAGGTGAAACCCGTACTGTTGATATGCATATCAAAACTCTTCGTCAGAAGCTCGGTAAGGCCGGAGGCCAGATTAAGACTGTTATCGGTGTGGGCTACAGATTGGAGAATGAGGTATGACTAAAAAAATATTCCGTTCTATTTTTACAGTAGCTTTAGTTGTACTTCTTGCAAGTATAGGTATTGCAACAAGTTTTCTCTATGACTATTTCAATGAATCGCAAATCAGGCAATTAAAAGCGGAGCTTTCCCTTGTTGCTGATACAGTTAATGAGGTTGGGGTTGAATATTTTGATAATTTTGACTCTACCGTATTCCGCTTTACTATTGTTGATGCTGACGGAACTGTGCTTTATGATACCGAAGCCAATGCCGATGAAATGGAAAATCACGCTGACAGAGAAGAAATTGTTGAAACTCTTGAAACAGGTAATGGCAGCAGTGTGAGAAACTCAGAAACCATGACAAAGAAAACTTATTATGAAGCGGTGCTGCTTGAAAACGGCGATGTTCTTCGTATCTCTGTAAGTCAGCTGACAATAGGTGCTCTTGTTTTCGGAATGATACCTGCAATTTTTGCCATTATCCTTATTGCAACTGTTGTTGCGATTATACTTTCACTTGCAATGGCAAAACAGGTTACAGATCCTCTTATGAAGCTTGACCTGGAACACCCTGCCGATAATATAGCTTATGAGGAGCTTACTCCTATACTTACAAAATTACACAAGCAGCATAAGCAAATCAAAAAGCAGATGGAGTCAATCCGCAGAAAATCCGATGAATTCGAGCAAATTGTGGCTTCTATGAACGAAGGTCTTGTTCTGCTCGATGAACATGCTATGGTTCTGAGTATGAATCAGGCGGCAAAGAAGATTTTTTGTATAAACAATGATGTAAACGGTAACGATTTTCTTTTATATGACCGTGGGGCAAAAATGAGCAAGGCTATATGGGAAGCCCTTGAGGGAAAACATTGTGAATATACAGAGCAGAGAAACGGTTCGGAGTATCAGTTTACAGTCAATCCTGTCGAGTCTTCAGGTATTGTAAAGGGTGTAATCATACTCGTTTTTGATATTACAGACCGAGCTTTTGCAGAGCGTAACCGTCAGGAGTTCACAGCAAACGTCAGTCACGAGCTGAAAACACCTTTACAGTCAATAATCGGTAGTGCAGAGCTTCTTGAAACGGATCTTGTAAAGCAAGAGGATAAAAGCAAGTTTATCTGCAACATCCGAAAAGAAGCTTCAAGACTTGTAAATCTTATCAATGATATTATCCGTCTTTCTCAGCTTGATGAAAACAATGAAGTTGCTACTGAAACCGTAGAGCTTATGAGTGTTGCCAATGAGGTTGTTGAGGTGCTTACTGCATCGGCATCAAAGAAAAATGTTAATATGAGTGTAGAAGGTGAACCTTGCACAATAACAGGTGTCCGCCGTTATATTTATGAGATTGTTTATAACCTTTGTGACAATGCTATCCGTTACAATGTTGATTGTGGAAAGGTTACAATAAAAATTTCAAAGGAAACTGGAAGTGCTGTAATTTCAGTTGCAGACACGGGAATCGGTATTGCACCCGAGCATCAGGGTCGTATTTTTGAAAGATTTTACAGAGTCGATAAAAGCCATTCAAAAGAAACAGGTGGTACAGGTCTCGGCCTTTCAATTGTTAAGCATGCTGTTCAGTTTCATAACGCCAAGGTTACTCTTGACAGTGAGGTGGGTAAAGGGACAATTGTTACTGTAAAGTTTTAATAAAACAAATACCAAACCGACCTATATCAGTATAAAGAATAATAGCCTTTTAACGATACCCACATTTATAACGATTGCCCACTCATAATCTTGCATAACTCACCATAATTTCACCCCAAATCACACAAAAATAACCGTTGCAGAAAGGGCACACCTAACCACAACTGCAGCCTTATTTTTATAACCCCTTATGCCACAAGAGAAAACTACTATAAAATAACAATACCACCATTGACACGATTGCATCAATGGTGGTAATTGATTTGTGGTTCCACGCATATTTTGATATAATTCTTTAGGCGCAACGCAAAAGGTCGAGAGTTGCATTATAGCACCCTTGAGGGTTTAAGTTCTGTTACTTTGTCGCGGTTTGAAACGGCTGCGATAAATAAAACAATGAGACAAACATTTTAGTGGAGTTTGAATTTGCAAAAGACAGGCTTCCTATTTACTTGTTTTTAATTTTATGATATTCTGTATCAGAACTAAGAAAGATTATAGCGTCAAAGGGCAAGCTTTGTTTTTATCTGTAAGGAGAATATTTATGAGAAACAAATCAGCACTGAAACTTGTATCGTCTGATTCTGATATTGTACGCTGCTTTGATGCTGCCTTGCACAATGTCACAAAAATCAACACCGTGCGGTGCAGATACAAACAGTATAACAAGACGGGCTTATTAAAACATCGTTATATGCTCCGAGCAGGAAGGAACTATAAAACTCCCTGGACCCGCGATGCTTCAATCAATACCTGGCAGGCAATGAATTTTTTAAACCCCGATGTATCCCGCACCACTCTTTTTGCTGTCTGTGATTTAAACAAAGAGGGGAAACCTGTAATTCAGCCTGATGTGCAGACCTGGGATCAGATTGTGTGGGTAATAGGTGCTTATAATTACTATCTCACAACGGGTGACGAAGAGTTTCTTATGATTGCTCACGGTGTAATCCGACGGGCTCTTGAAACTCACCGTAAAAACCGATTTAATACAAAATACGGACTTTTTGTCGGAGGGTCATTTTTTAATGACGGCATTGCAGGTTATCCTGTTTCTTGCCATCAGGAGAACCTTTATGAATCTTTTGCGCCGGCACACCCCGTTGTAGAAACAATAATGTGTCTTAGCACAAACTGTCTTTATTGTGAAGCTTATAGGATTTACGCAGAGATTTCTGACCGTTTGAGCTTGCCCGAAGAGGCAGAAACAGCCCGTGTATATCACGATGAAATCAAAGCTGCAATTAACCGTCTGTTCTGGAGTGATGAATCCGGGCGTTACAGATATATTATTTTTCCTGACGGCAAGACAAATGAATCTCAAGAGTTGAGCGGACATGCTTTTGCAGCTCTCTTTGATATCTGCCCAAAAGAAAAACAAGCATTACTTTTTGAAAATCTTGTGAGTTCTGAAGGTGGAACTGTTTCAATCTGGCCGCCTTTTGAACGTCTTTACAGTGATGACAAACCGGGACGCCATAACAATGTAGTATGGCCTTTCCTCAACGGGATGATAATTGAAGCTGCGACAAAATGCGGTCTTGACTCTTTCGCAGGCGCAGAACTCAAAAAAATAACAGGCCTTATTAAAGGCAGTAAATTTAAGTTTTTCGAAATTTACTCACCTTACACCCAAAAAGCTTTCGGTGGTTGGCAGGTTGGTCGTGTGTGGGACTCCTGCCGTGATCAGACCTGGTCTGCAAGCTGTTATATAGGTGCTGTAATTCACGGCATTTTCGGAATAAAGCCCGAGGAAAAAGGTCTTCGCTTTGCTCCTTGTGTACCTGAGGAGCTCAGGGGTTCCGAACTGAGAAATCTTAAAATTCGCGGACAGGTTTTTTCGATAAAAACAAAGGGTTACGGCAACAAAATTAAAAAGTTTATTCTTGATGGCAAGGAGTGTGAACCCTTTATAGAGTGGGATGATATGTCTCACAAAGTAGAGATCATACTGGAGTAAAGAATAATGATACCACAGGGGTATCGGCATCATATTTTTGCGGAAGGCAGAGGAGGATATGTCCGCTTCGCGTCCACCGCCCTCGGCGACCGTTGCTTCGCAACAGTACCCGTCTAACGCTTAGAAGCTAAAAACAGTCCGCCGAACTGTTTTCTTAACGCTCCTCATCCTCTCAGGGTTTGAATCTCTTGCTATTGATTTCATTGAAAAAATAAAAGGTAGCACCGTTGGTACTACCTTTCATTTTTTTGGATATACTACACTATATAATACAAATTATGAAAGTGCAACGATATTTTGTGAGCGTTGCATCGGAAAGTCTTATTATTTACAGTGCAAGAACTTGACCTGCTGAACCTTGAGTTTAATGAAAAGCTGTGGCAGATGACAGTTGAGTGCATGACGGTGTATGGTGATGGAAGGATGGTGTGGAGGTTTAGGAATGGGAGGGAGGTGGAATGAATAAAACCGGGCAGAGTTTATGTTCTGCTCGGTTGAGTTTTAATATGCACATTTTTTGCAAGGATCGTAAATGCCTTCAATATCGTTGTAATATTCTTCTATTGCATTTTTGCCTGCACAACTTGCAGAACAATGGTATTTTTCGCCGTAAGGTGTTATGTAAACAATTCTCCCGCTTTTAGTAGTAGTGATTTCTTCGGTTGTTGCTTCAGTTGTCGTAATTTTTTCAGTTGTTTCAATTGTATTATTTTCGTTGTTTGAGGAAAAGAAGTCATAATTCCATATATCCATGGTTTCATCATCAAACTCAGAAAATGCATACGAATCAATTCTAGCCTGTTCTGCATTTCCACTTTCATCAACCCAAATCATAATTTCAAAACAAGGTTCCAGTTTAGGTTCATTATTGTTTTTGTCACTTTTAAGTATATAAGACTTAGAATATAAAGTTCCGTTGCCAGAATCTCTTAACTCTGAGTACGATAAATCTTCAGTGTAGTACTGCTGTATTATTTCCTTAGGAAGGTATGTTGAAACGATGTTTAACGCATCACTAAAAGATATAATGTCATCGAAACGAGAAAAATATATCTCGATATAGGAAATATATTTTTCTTTTTGTTCATCTTCGGTTATATCAATTTCAATAATATGGTTTCTGTTGTGAATTGAATTATCTAAACCATTGACTACTACTTTGTTTTCATCAATTTCATATTCCCAAATATCGATTGCAATATTGACATCATCTAAATATCTAGGATGATTTGCTTTGGTTATTATTTCTATATCGCTACCTATTTCATCATACTCATCATCGATTATGGCGCCTGTTATAGAAACGCTTTCTGTAGTTGTAATTTCAGATATCGTGGTGCTTTCAATTAAATCGTTTGCGAGTTCTTCTATATCATTTTGAGTGATTTGTGTAGTTGCTTCAATGTCATCTGCTTCAAAATCTACCTGATTGTTTTCGGAAATACAACCAATTGTTATAATCAATGCGAATAGTATGATAGCAATAAAAATAAGAAATCCCCATCGCATAGAAACCATTATTTTATTGTCATCCCTATAACCATCCACGCACCATTTGTGACCACATTTCTTACATTTGGCAACTTCTCTGTATGGGGGTACATCCTGAGGGTATTTTTGGTTGTATTTTTCAATTAACACTAATGCCGTTTTGTCTAAAAAATTCTTTGGTGTGGGAGCTTTTGATTCTTCTATGCTAAATTCAATTCTCTTTGATTTACATTTACATCTAACATGTGGATATTTCTCTTTCAACCTTTTATGAGCAATTTCAGCTGAACTATACTTATTGCATGTACAACAAAAATCGTCAATGAGATTTTCTCCACAAATAGGACATACACTTTCTTTTCTATGTTCTTTTATACTAAAGAATTTTTTCAAGGAATATCACTCCTTATACACTTTTTGTTTATTATATCATAAGCAAAATGAAAATTCAATTAATCTCAATGCAAGTGTTCAACCTTTTAACGATACCCCCATAATTTAACGATTACCAACCCATACCAAACCACAATTACATACCTAACCACACAAAAACAGCGTTGCAGAAAGGGCACACATTACCCCAACTGCAACGCTTATTTTTATAACCCCTTATAC
>JAZRTP010000039.1:0-39808 GCA_045652105.1 Acutalibacteraceae bacterium | reverse complement strand
CTGAGCCTTTCTGTCTGAAAGGATAATCTGCTTGATTGACCCCGTTGATTTTAAAACTGCAAATGCGGTTTTAATAACCTTGTGACGAAGAGAAAGCAGTTCAATGCTCTTTCTGAGAATATCCTTATCTGAATCCTTTCTGATTCGGATAAGATTTCTCAGCTGATATGTTTTTGTGTCTGAATTTCTGAAATACTGAGCATAGATACCCTCCTGCACGGGAGTCAGAGAATATATGTCTTCAATATTGCCTTCACCGAAGGCTTTCTTCAGCTCTTCAAGCTCAGCCTCTTCAAGCTCTGTGTCAGAGAAATCGGAGCAGGTTTTTGTAACAGAATCTGCTTCAGCACAAAAATCAACAACAGCCCTGATCTGATTTTCAAATTCCTTGCCGAGCATTCTGCAGATTCCTTCAATGTGTCTGCATTTCGGGACAGCAAGATTCACACTCACCCCATCATCAGAAGCAATGCAGTTGACATTGATTTTTGAAGGGAAAAGAGAGCTGTCGAAATTAAATGCCGAAATCTTATCAGCTCTGTTATTTTTCTTATAAAAATTAAATATAATATCTGCATTACCGTGCAGCTTACGGTTCAGAAGAAGATAATCTATACCGTTTCGGGCTGCTTTTCTTATTGCTTCCTTTGTGCCGATTAATTCAGAAGCAATACTGCTGCCACTGTTAAGCACAACGGGATAACACGATGTAAACCAACCGACTGTACGATTTACGGATATATTCTTGTTAAGCTCCGATCTGCCGTGACCTTCAACGGATATGCCGACACTGCCGCCTGCAATTTTTCCCGCAGCAAGACCGAGTGCTGTCAGAAGCAGCTCGTCGGGCTTTGTGCCGTAAGCCATGTTTGCCTGATTCAAAAGCTTCTTTGAAAGCTTCTCTTCCAGAGCAAAGCTGTAAGCTTCTTCTTCTGTTTCTCTGTCAATGTCAGAAAGAAGCGGTTTTGCATTGTCAAGCTTTCTGTTGATCTCATCCCAATACTCTTTGCTTTCAGCAGAAATACTCTCAGAATAATTTTCAAGCTCCTCAGACCAAAGTCTGAATGAAGCTGTTTTTGAAGCAAAGGAAACCTTGTCTCCCCTTTTAAGCTGTTCAAGAGCAGACTCAAAGTCCCTGACAATAATATCCCAGGACACAAGGTCAACAAGGAAGTGATGCACAGCAAAGCTGATGAGATTTCCTTTTTCGGTGCTGCAGAAAACAGCACTGAAAAGCTTGCCTGCACTGAGGCTGAGATTATATAAATATTCTTCAGCATTGTTTAAGTCCGCAATGTTCACCGTCTCAAAGAAATAAGCCCTTCTTTCCTCTGCGGGATGAATCTCAATGCCTTCATCACCGAAGGTGCCTCTTAACATATCGTGATGGCGGACCAGAGCATCAACTGCCCTTTCTGCTGTTTCAGCATCACAGTCAGCACAAACAATGCAGTTGTGAATAAAGTCTTCTGCTATTTCGTTATTCTCATTAATATATGCCCTCATAATCGGGCTGAAGGGAATGAAGCCGTTTGCTTCTTCCTGTTCGTACAACTCTTTGCAGGAATCTGATTTCATCACAGCAGCAACATCAGCAAAAGTGTCCTTCTGCATAATGTCGGAAACGTGAAGCCTGTATCCCTTTTCTTCAAGCTCTGAAACTATATAAATGGCACTTATTGAATCTCCGCCGATATTAAAGAAATTATCAAGCATATTAATGCTGTCAAGCTTCAAAGCTGAGCATACGGCCTTTGAAAGAGCTTTTTCCTCAGCTGTTTCGGGCACACGGAAATCGGCTTCCTCTGAGATGCTGATCAGCTCAGCTTCAGGAAGCTCTTTTCTGTTGATTTTGCCGCTTGAGGTCATGGGCATTTCTTCAAGACGGATAAAAATATTTGGAACCATATATCGGGGAAGAATTTTTCCGATTTCGGCTCTGAGCTCTTTTAAGCTCCTTTCTTCTCCCGTATAATAAGCACAGATAAGCTGTTTGTCACGGCTGTCCTTTCTGACAACGGCAGCAGCCATCTTGATGCCCTTGATTTGTGTGATTGCATTTTCAATTTCTCCAAGCTCAATACGGAGACCGTGCACCTTAACCTGAAAATCGTTTCTGCCGACAAACATTATGTTTCCGTCTTCACGTCGAAACCCGAGGTCTCCCGTGCGGTAAAGATTGCCTTTTCCGAAGGGATTTTCTGCAAATTTTTCGGCTGTAAGGTCAGCGCGGTTAAGGTAGCCTCCGCCGACACCGTCTCCTGCAATGCATATTTCACCCGTTACTCCCAAGGGAACCGGATTCAGGTACTTGTCGAGGATATACATCTGAACATTCGGAAGCGGCATTCCGATTGACACCGAGCCTTCAGTCTCTGCGGGATTAAAAACATAATCTGCACAGCCGACAGTAGTTTCCGTCGGACCGTATTCATTGTGTATTTTTATATCTCTGCCCAATTTTCCCAAAACTTTTCTGCATGTATGAGCATATAAATTTTCTCCGCCCACAATCAGATGTCTGAGGCCTTTCATAGTAATACTGTCAATGCTTTCACACAGTATATCGATATGAGTCGGAGTAAGCTTCATAACATTCAGCTCATTGTTGGCTGATATTTTTCCGAAGCTGTCAAGCAGATGACCGTCATACATATAAACCGTACCTGCCGTGATCAAAGGCAGACAAATTGACGTCACACTCAGATCAACACTCTGTGAGGTAAAGAAAGGCATATTGATTTTCTTACAGCCGTAAGTTGTTTTGAGAGTTGAAAGATACCAGTTAAGATTTTTATGCTGAATCATAGCGCCCTTGGGTTTACCCGTGGAACCTGAGGTATAAATACAATAGCAAAAATCTGAGCCGTTAATCTCAGAATCGGGATTTTCTTTGTTTTCACCGCTGAGAAGCTCAGCAATATTTTCTTCACTTATACACAGCCTTGCACCGCTGTCGGAAAGCATATATTCAATTCTGTCACAGGGCTGCTCGGGATCAATGGGAAGATATGCCGCACCGCTTTTGAGCACGCCAAGCAAAGCTGACAAAAGAAAAGATCTTCTGGGCAGCTTTATACCGACTATATCACCCTTGTCGATGCCCTTTTCAATAAGAACGTGAGCAACTGAGTTTGCTTCATCATTCAGCTGTTTGTATGTCAGAGCTTTGTCAGCGGCAACAACAGCTGTTTTTTCGGGATTTTCCAAAGCCTGCTGTTCAAAAAGAGAATGAAAGCTTTTTTCTTTTTCATATTCGGCAGCAGTATCATTAAATTCGCAAAGGAGTTCTTTCTTCTCCTGTGAAGAAAGCATCTCAAGCTCAGTAATTTTTTTGTCGGGATTACTGAGCGCATCCTCAAGAAGAGTAAAAATATGTGAATGAAGACGGTCAATATCTTCCTGAGTAAATTTTTCCGTCTGGTAATCGTAGTGAATTTTGAAAATCCCCTCACGGTCACGGTCATCAATGTGAATCTGCAAAGATTCCGCCTGAACCCCGTTATGATACCAGGAACTGTGAATGCTTTCGTCATTAAAATCAATGGCTGCATTCATATAATTGATCATAACATCATAAAGCTTTCCGAAGCCCTTGTTTTCTTTTCTCAGATCAGACAGCAAATCATTATAATTATACTTCTGATGTCGAAAAACAGACATCAGTGAATCTTCCGTTTTTTCCAGATTTGATAAAAACGATCCGTCTGAATCAATGTCAAAAAGAAGAGGTACTGTGTTGACAAAAATGCCAGCCGTATTAAGTTCACGGTCATTATGACGGTTAAGAATTGTGGTGCCCACAAAAAAACGTTCTTCGTTCAATTTAACCTTGCTGATATAAAGAGCAAATGCCAAGGAAAACACAGAAAACACGGAACAGTTACGCTCAGAAGCAAAATCAGTTATTTTTTTTGCTCTTTCGGCATCAAGAATGAACACCTTTCTTCTTGCATTAAAGGTTGTTGTTTCTTTATCATTCAAAAAGGTAATATTATCAATATTTTTAATCTTATTCAGAAAAAAATCTCTGTCCTTTAAAAATCTCTTGCTGCGGCTGTAAGCTTCCTCTGTTTCAAGATAATCAACATAGGAATAAGCGGAAACCTCCTCTTTATTTAACAGAGCGTTGAATTGTGTGTACAGAAGGCCGAAGGTCCACGCATCAGAAATGAAATGATGCAGTTTCACAAGAAGGCCGAAATGGCCGGGAAGAATCACAATTTTGAAATCGCAAAGAACATCTGCCGTATCCAAAAGCTGTTTTGAATAAGCTTCAGCATATTCCGTAAGCTCCTGCTTGTCACGGAAATGCAACACATCAAAAACACGGGCTTTGAAGTCTGTAAGCTCCTGTGACACCTCTGCGCCGTCATTACTGACTCTCAGACGCAAAGCATCGTTGATTCGGAAAAGCTCGTTTAAAGCCGACTGTAATTCATCCTCGCCTTTTTCACCTGCAATAAGCATACTTGAGCAGTTATTAGCGATTACATTTCCCGCCGTCTTCATCATATTATATATCAATATTTGAGGTTTTGTCAGCTTCATAAAATAACCTTCCGTACTTTTTTGATATTCAGATTAATTATACAATACTTCTTTCTGATAGTCAACAAAGTTACGCCTATAAAAGACGGTAAAAGCTTATGCAAATCCTTTGCAAGATTGACAAAAAGATTATGTTAATATATAATTATAATGAATTACTATATAAGGATTGGTAAGAAATGGAAAGAGAAAAAGGCATATGGTATGAAAACAGAATTAATAAAGAATGGATAAGTGAATATCCCGATTGCTCTGTTTTTGCCCAGGTAAAAAAGAACGCTGAAAAATATCCGAACCTGCCGGCAATTAAATTTCAGAATAAAAGCTGTTCCTTCAGAGAATTTATTGAAACTGTTGAAAAGCTTGCAGCTGCCTTGACTTCAATCGGTCTCAAAAGAGGAGATATTGTTTCAATTGTTTCTCCCAACACTCCTCAGGCAGTGTTTATGTTTTATGCCCTTAACCGCATCGGAGCAACAGCAAATATGATTCATCCTCTTCTTGCCGAAGACGAGATTCAGTATTACATCGAAAACACAGAAAGTGCTGCGGTTTATATTCTTGATGCAGTTTATGAAAAGATATCAAACATCAGATGGAATATCTCCAAAAAGCCTAAAATCATTGTCGGAAAGGTGGCAGATGCTCTTCCTTTATGGATGAAACCCCTTTATGCCCTCAAAAACAGAAAAAAGCTTGTTCTTAACAGCACTCATGACAACATTCTCTGGAACGACCTTTTAAAGCTTGCCGACTCTGGCCGCAAGCTGCCGGAAGACAGCGGAAAAGCCGAAGACCTTGCCGCCATAATTTATACCGGCGGAACAACAGGAAAGCAGAAGGGAGCCATGTTCAACAATTACAGCTTCACCTGCTATGCCATTGAAACTCTTGAAGCAAGCGGACTTGACCTTAAAGGCAAACGCTGCCTTGCGGTTTTGCCCTTGTTCCACGGTTTCGGACTTGCCTTCAATGTTCATGCAATGATTGCAGGCGGTGCCTGTCTGTATCTTATGCCTGTTTATGATTTCAATAAGTGCAATGCGCTTATATTCAAAGAAAAGCTTAACTTCCTTTTCGGTGTTCCCACCTTCTTTGAAGCTCTCAGCAGACATCCGAAGATGGAAAACAACGATCTTTCATTCATGGAAGCTCTTGTATCCGGCGGTGATGTTCTCAGTGAAAAGCTTCAGAACAGAATCAACAAGCAGCTTAAAGCGGGCGGAGCAACCGCACCGATCAGAAATGCATACGGCCAGACAGAAAGCTTAACAGGCTGCTGTATTAATCCCATTTTCAAAAATGTCATCGGCAGTGTCGGTCTCCCCTGTCCTGATATTCATGCAAAAATTGTTGAGCTCGGCACCTGCAACGAGGTGCCTGCAGGCACAGACGGAGAGCTCTGTCTCACCGGTCCTATTCTTACCCTCGGATATTACAAGGACGAGGAAGCAACAAAGCAGATTCTCAAAAAACACGATGACGGAAAAATCTGGCTTCATACCGGTGATATTTTCTGTAAAGACGAAAATGATTATCTTTTCTTCCGTCAGAGAATCAAGAGAATGATAATTTCTGCAGGCTATAATATCTATCTGTCTCACGTTGAGGATGTTGTTTCCGGATGTGAGATTGTCAGCCAGGCGTGTGCTGTCGGAATCGATGACACTGCTGCCGGTCAGACTGTCGGCCTTTATGTCATTCTTCAGAAAGAACTTGACGAAGCTCAGGCTAGAGATATAATAATGGCTCACTGCAAAAAGAATCTTGCCGAATATTCAATGCCAAGAAAAATCATTTTCACAGATGAATTTCCCAAAACAAAAATGGGCAAAACAAGCTTCAAAAGCCTTGAAGATAAAATCAACAACAGATAAAAGGAGTTGCACCATGCTGGAAAGATTACAGGAAATTTTCAATGATATAACCGGTAAATCAATTGAAATCACACCTAACACAAAGCTTAAAAACAAGGATTTTGCCATTTCATCATACTCTTTGATTCAGCTCATTTGTGCCATTGAAGATGAATTTGATGTTGAAATTCCCAATTCACAGATTAAAAAATTCAAAACCGTCAAGGATGTTATAAGCTTTATTGAAAAAGAGCAGGCATAAGTCAGCAAAGAAAAAGCCGAAAGGATTTCGCTGACACCACATGAGGAAGTATTTGTTTCTCGAACAAAATTCCCTGTATTTTTGCCAAAAGCCTCGCAAGGCGACAGCCTTGCTGCGTTTTATGGCTTCAATACAAGAAATTTTCAGTTCTTACGAAACTGCGAAGCACTTTAAAATGCAAAATAGTGTTGCAAGAAAAGGCTAAAACCACCGATAATGCTGACGCATATCGGTGGTTTTTAACGAATTATTGTGATGCTATTTCACTTTTAAAAGAAATACTGCCTTATGGGGCGTCGGCGTAAAGCCTTCGGCTTTTGTTTTTTTATTCGGCGTTATCACTTAAGAAGCTTGATTGTATATCCGTCAAAGTCATATGTATGCTCCTGATCTCTTACAAAACGGGGCGGATAATCAGTGGTAATAATATGTGATCCGCAAATATCAGCAAAGCTGTATTTTTCACTGCTGAAGGAAGGATAATTGTCAGCTCGGCTTCTTACCATAAGCTTCTTTTCATCAACTGTTATACTGTTGTTCACAGCTGCATTTTCAGGCTCGTTATCAAGAATGAAGGATGCATAGGATTTATCAATATCATCAAATCTAAGCATTGGAAACATCGCCTGAGAAGAAACGGATATTTCAGTATTTATATACTCCTGAGTAACATCACACGGATGCAGAAGGACAATGATTTTTCCTGCAGAATCTTCAATAAGCGGCCAGGCATCCGCCATTCGCATTTCTTCAAAGCTTTCAAAGTCACCCTTGACAAGCTCAGGTGTAAGCAGTCTGTCACCGAGAACCTGTCTGATTATATTATCAAGCTCAAGGGCATACTCAAGTGAAAAATTCTTCATATTGTTTACGGAATCAACCTCACCCTTAGGCTCAACAAGTATATAAACGGGCATATGCTCCGGATTATTATCAGACCACAGCGCAATTTCTTCAAGGCCTTTTGCAAAATCATAGGCACTTGAAACATTGTCTGTTATCGGATTATGGGTAACAATGAAGCTGACATTTTCTCCGTCATCAACGGTTTCAATATCAATTTCAAGATTTCTTACTCCCATCTCAAGCTGTTGGGTAAAGGTGTCCATTTCAAAGTTTCTGTTTCCGCCATTCTTGCCGAAGGACAGGATGCTGCGCACTTTTTCAAGGGCACGCTTGCTCGGAGTTGCAAGCAGCTGATAACTGTTATGTGTGCCGAGAACGGCAATTTCATTAATTTTAACACCTTGCTCAAAGGCTTTTTCAATGTCAAAATCAGCAAATTTCTGCTCATCACAAGGAACATAAGCTTCTGTGTAATATTCGGTTTTCAAGTACTGAAGATGATTGTTCTGATATTCAATGTTTTTATTGATCTGTAAAAATCCCGCAACATACATTGAGCCGTAAAGCATACCGAAAAAGCCTGCTATACATACAAGCACCGCAAAGCCTACCTTTAATACTCTCCGTATTTTTTTCTTTTTCATATTTTCATCCTCCCGCTATTTAAATCTGCTCATCAAAACAGCCTCTGAACACATTATCTCTTTGCACAAAGGATGATTTATCTGGATTTTCAAGTACAATGCTCAGATTGGGTGATTCACAGCTCTCAGGTACAATAAAACAGTTTCCGGAAATCTCCACATCATAAACCTGCGGACGGAAAATTATATATCCGCGGCTTTTTCCGTACAGCCCCGAAGCCATAAGTGACTGAGCATAAATCAGCTCAGGAATCAACATCATTGCAAAAGGCAGAGTTCAGAGCAGTCATTGATGTCAGTGAAACCGCAGGCAAGCCGCATTGAAGCTTTGAAATGATTTCGTAAGACAAGGACAGCTTGCCTTCATTTCTGCCCTTACGGCATCACTGACGGGTCTTCTTTTCAAGAATGTAATATTGCCCTCTTTACTTTCAGCAGTTACCACTGCACACTTGGTTCCACCGATATCAAAGCCTCCAACATACATGAAGAATCCTTTCTGCACCGTCAATTTAGCGTTTCATCAATGTAAATATTTTATCATAAACAAAGTGTTATTTCAACAAACAGCCTAAAAAAACAAACAAAACCGCATCAAAGCTTCAGATGTAATCCCCTCAGACAAAAAGATCAGCTTTTTCTGAAACATTATATTATACAAATTTAAATAGCAGTTACGAACTTGAAAAATGCAAAAATATATGATATAATTTTGCTTCAAAGGCAGGTGATTGTATGTTTAATATTTTCGGATTATACACTTCTCTGAATCTTGCCGCACGTGTTTTAGTTTATGTTTTTAATATTTTGAACTTTAAAGCTAAATCAGAGGTAATCGGCAGAGGTACAATATTTTTCACAAAACCAATCAGTAATAAAGCTGAAAAACGTTTTGTAACAACTCTTCTTATATTAGGCGAAATTGTTATTATTTCATTTGCTCAATACCAGCTCAGCGGTATTAACTCCATCTTCGGAGAGCTTGTTGGAACAGAAGCCAATTATTTCGGCAAGCTGATTTTTTCTCCGATTTTAGTTTCTTTTTTCTGTCTTTTATTAGGTATAGATGTCTTTAAACAAATGGATATCATAACCCCCGCTTTGCCTCTGGCTCTTGCTGTTTCAAAGTTCGGCTGTTTTTGCACAGGATGCTGCCGCGGAATTGCGTGCTCTTTCGGACTTTATAATTATAAAACCGAGCAGACAGAATTCCCTGTTCAATTGGTTGAAATGACTCTGGCAATATGCATTTTTATTTTTCTTATGCTGTGGCGAAAAAAAGCCAAAGAAGGAACTGTGTATCCGGTTTATGTTATCCTTTTCAGCTCCACTCGATTTTTCAGTGAATTTCTCAGAGCGGAAGAAAATGTTTTTCTTTTCTTTAAAACCTATCACATACTGTGTCTTTTAGGTGTGGCCGCAGGCATTTTTCTGCTGTTTGTTGTAAAAAACAAGAAAGAGAAAATCCGCCAGTTTTACAGTATTTTCTTTGATTCGGTTGAAGAGATTTTAAACGAGATTGCTGTAAGACTCGGAATTAAAAGCAAGAATAAAATCGTACATCACAAAAACAAAAAGAAGAAGAAAAACACATACGCACGGGAAAACGAAAAATCATCAAAGGTTTCCGATATGAAAAGGTGGATAATAATCTGGACACTCGGCCTTATCGGACAAATAGGATGGAATATTGAAGGCACCTGGTTCAATACCTTTGTATATGAAAAAATTGATAAAACACCTTCCATTATCACTCCTATGCTTATTCTCAGTGCTCTGGCTACAACAGTTTCAATTTTTCTCTTCGGAACCTTAACGGACCGAACAGGCAAACGAAGAAATCTTGTAAGCTCAGGTTTCATCGGTTGGGGTCTGCTTTTCATTTGCTTCGGAGCAACTCAGTTTATATCAAGAAAAAATCTTGCTGTCGGTGTTGTATCAATACTTATAATGGATATGCTCATAAGCTTTTTCGGTTCAATGAGCACAGATGTAGGTTACAGCACCTGGCTTACAGATATAATGAACAGTAAAAACCGAGGTCAAATAGGCGGCGCAATTGCTGCCCAGGTTGTATTAGGCTCTCTGTTGGGCAACATTCTCGGCGGATATATAGTCGGTAAAGAAAATAATTATCTCAGACTGTTTATTGTAGTCGGTTCCTTATTTGCTGTCCTCGGAATGATTTCCGTCTTTCTTTTTGACAAAAAGGATGACGTCAAACCATCTGTCAGAGGAAGCTTTTCTGAGCAGCTTGCAAGTATCTTTAATTTCAAAATAATATTAAAAAACAAAGAATTCATGTGGGTCAATTTAGCAGTTGCCATATTCTTCACGGGATATAATACTTATTTTCCCCACCTTGGTAATATGTTGACTCAATACATCGGTTACTCAGCCACTCAAATGGGTATCATCAAGGCTGTTCCCATGATTTTTGCTATGCTTGCGACGATGCCGATTTCAAAATTCATTAACAAAAACAAATTTATCGAGGTTACTCTGGTTTCTGTTATAACCGGATTAATCGGAATTTTAAGTGTTTTCAAAACTACTCCGGAAAATATCGATACGAGTAAAACATTCAATTTCAAACTGTTTTTTGCGATATTCCTTGTAGGTGTCAGTTACATTATTATGCTTCAGACAACAAAGACCTGGACAAAAAATCTGCATCCGCAGGAGACAAAAGGACAGTTCGAAGGTATATGGGCAATCTCTTTTGCCCTCATACCCTCAATCATAGGTTCATATGTCGGTGAGTGGATTGTTAAAACCAGCGGAGAAACCTTGTTCAACAGCGTCACCCAAAGATATGAGTATATTCCCAACGGAAAAGTATTTTTAGTCGGTGCAATAATTTCTATGTTCAGCTTTATTCCCATAATTATTGCAAAAAAATATGCCGCCAAAAGAATAAATGCTACTCAAGCAGAAAAAAATTAAAAGCGCTCACCCTTTCGGGGCTTTTGCAAAATATAGGTATTGTATTTATTTTAAAAAAATACCTTCTTATCTGATAATGTAAAACAGAGTCAGTTGTCTTTGACAACTGACTCTGTTTTTTATATATCCTTCATTATAATACGTATGAGTTCATCACTGTCATCACTCTGGAAATAATGACTTTCCGAGTCAATAAATCTGACCTTTTCCACGAACTCCGAATAATTTCTCCACAGAATTTCGGCGCTTTCATATTTTTGGGTAAACCTATCATTTTTACTCAAAACTATACATGTCGGAGCTTTTATTCTGTTAACCAATGCAGAAAATGCAACCCTTGCAAAATCGGTATCTTTTCTGAAGTCTTTTAATATTTTTTCAATTTTCTTTTCCGAAAGGTTGCTGAAGTTCACTCCGGCACTGACCAATATATTTTTAAGAATTAAATCCGGCACATAATTCCAGAAATTTCGTTTTCCCGCTTTGGCAGGAGGAATACTTGCTGCCGCAAAATAATGCTCAACAGATATTGATTTGCTTTCAAGACAAGAAATAATCTGTAAAGCCACAGCCGACCCTACGCAATGTGAGTAAAACATTATTTTCTTATCTTTTGAAAACTGCTCTATTTCACTTGCTGCATTTTCACATTCCTCAAGAGAATGCAAATACCTGATGAAATAAACAGCAACATCGTTTCTGGTCTTTTTAAGAGAAACAACAAAATTACCGAAGGCCTCTGAACTGCCGCCTGCAAAAGGCAGAATAACAAGCATCTTTTTGGCTTCTCGCGGCTCATATAAGGCTTCAAGGTATTTTGCCTCTCTTAACGGAGCTTCTCTAAGCACACAAGCGAGCATAGCGGGAGTAGAATTTCTCATAAACTCAGCAGCGGAAACATTTTCAAATCCATCTTCACTCAAAAGAGAAATCATAGAATAGCTTGTTCCGCCCAATTCAAAGAAATCGCTGTTTCTTCCAACATTCTTTTCACCCAGAATTTTCTCAAAGACACGGCAGATGTATTTTTCCGTATCATTGACAGGCTCCGCTGTTTCTTCTTCTGATATGCTGAAATCTGTTTCAGCCAGTGCTTTTCTGTCAAGCTTACCGTTGCTGTTAAGAGGTATAGAATCAAGATGAACGACAAAAGACGGCACCATATATTTAGGCAGCTTATTACGGCAGAGTTCTTTTACGGTTACCTCATTAACAACCTTACCGCTATAAAAAGCAACAAGGAAATCTCTTCCGTTCTCCTTTTTCAGAATAACTGCGACAGACTCGACCTCTTCCAGAGAAGATATTACAGCTTCTATTTCTCCGATTTCAATACGCTGGCCGTTAAGCTTCACCTGAAAATCCTTTCTGCCTGCGAAAACAATGTTTCCGTCCTCACGCCAATAAGCAAGATCCCCCGTTGTGTAAAGCTTTCCTTCTCCGTAGGGATTATCAATGAACTTTTCTGCCGTAAGCTCAGGATTATTAAGATAACCCTGTCCTACATTTGTGCCTGCTATACAAAGCTCACCTGTTACTCCGACAGGCACAGCCCGAAGGTGCTTGTCAAGAATATATATCTGAGTGTTTGCTATGGGCTTACCTATGGGTACAGGATCAGCCTCACCGGATATACAGTCATAATAAGTTACGTCAACTGCGCACTCGGTAGGTCCGTACAGATTGTGCAGACTAACCTTTTTGCAATCATATATCCTGTAAAACCGCTCTGTCAGATTTGCAGTCAATGCCTCACCTGAAAGAAACACATGTTTCACCGTATCAAATTTTACCGTTTCTTCCTTGTGCGCTTCAAGATAATTAAGAAACAGCTCAAATACAGAAGGCACAAAATGAATGTGTGTGACCTTGTTTCTGCTTACCTCTTCAAGAATTTTTGCAGGGAGGAAATGCTCTCCGGGCCTTGATACAGCAAGAACGCCTCCGCATATTCCCCACCAGAAATGCTCCCAAACAGAAACATCAAAGGTATATGGCGTTTTCTGCAGAATTACATCATTTTTATCCAAAGGATATTTATCATGCATCCACAATATACGGTTCACCGCAGATTTATGACTCACCATTGCTCCCTTTGGATTTCCCGTTGAGCCTGAGGTGTAAATCACATAAGCAGTGTCCTCTGCCTTTGCATTGCATTCAGGTATAACTGCATTCTTGTCTGACGTTTTTTTCATCAGCTCAGTCACATCAATGCAGGGTGTTTTTCCGGCAAGAGACATAAACTTGCCCTGTGCGGCAACAGCCTTTACCCCACCGTTTCTGAGCATATATTCTATTCTCTCCGCGGGATACTCCGGATCTATGGGCAGATAAGCATTACCGCCACGGATAATGCCGTAAACAGCAGCATACATTTCAGCCGAGCGCTCGGCTATTACGGCAATTACCGATTTTTCATTTTCCGTAATCCTTCTGATTTGCGCATCAAGCTTTTCCGCTGCGGAAATCAGCTCACCGAAGGTCAGTTCTTTTTCTGCGGTTTTTATGCAGATTTTATTTTCATTTTCTGCAGCAGTCTTTTCGAACAGACTGTATAAGGTTGAGTTTTCCGGTATATCGTAAGTATGAGCCGTATCATTGAAGCCCTCAAGCATCTTCATATCAGTAACAGATATGTCCTTGATTTGTTTTTCACCGGAAAAGCATGATTCAAGAACAGACACATATCCGTTGACAAAGGCTGTTATCTCATTGTCCGTATATGTATCTTTAGAATAAGATGTTCTGATAACATATTCTTTCTTTTCTTTGAAAACTGCAACAGACAAATTGAATTCGGTTTGTTCATTGAAGGAAACAGACTTAATGGACAGAAATCCTTTTTCCATATCATCAATGATATCTTCACCTATATAATAATTTTCGAACGCGAACAAAGCATCAACTTGTCTGCCGTTAATATTACACGTTTTATAAATTTCAGAAAGTGACAGTAAACCGTATTTGTTGGCATTAATTGTCTGATTTTGTGTTTCTGTTATCAACTCTGCTAAAGTAGTATTTTCGTTACTCTGAAATCTAACAGGAACAGTATTTACAAACAGACCGAGTGTATTTTCTATGTTTTTAAGGGGAATGCTTCTGCCTGATATTACCTTATCAAATATAACATCATCACTGCCTGAAAATTTTTGCAAAGAAATACCGAATGCAGTTTCAAAAACCGTATTATTTGACACCTTGTTTTTCTTTGCATAGGCCTCTATATTTTGCGATAATTCTTTACCCAGAAATGTTCTGTATGTTGTGATATCTTTGTTTATTTCATCATTCTCTTTGCCGAAAATGTGTGAATAATTACAGCTGCCAAGCAAATTAAGCCAATATTCCGATGCCTGTGATTTATCCTGTTTTTTCAGCCAGCTCACATATTGAGCATAAGAGGTTTCAGTCAACACCTCTTTTTTGATTTCATCCGTTAATTCATTTATATCCTTTCCCGTCGAAAGTGCTTCATAATATTTCTGCAAATCATTAATGATTATCGGAAAGCACCAACCGTCAAGAATAATATGATGAGAACGAATAAGCATAAAGCATTTATCAGTAAATTCGACAATAACAACCTTGAAAAGAAGGTCTTTCTGTAAATTCAAAGGCTCTTTTATAGCCGATTCAACAATTTCATCCAGAACATTTTGAGAGAAAAGCTCATTATGCGACAAAACAACTACTTCAGCTGTCCTGTTTTCAAGAATAACCTGTTTAATTGAATTTGTAGACTTTAAAAGAGCAAATGCAGTTTTTAAAACCGGATGTCGAAGAAAAAGCAGCTCCGCACTCTTTTTTATCAGGTTCAGATCAGCTTCTTTATTGATTTCACACAAGGAATTAAAATGGTAAATTTTTGCATCTCCGCTTTGAAAATGCTGAATATATATACCCTCCTGCGCCGGTGTTAAACCATAGACATCTTTAATATTATTGTTCATAATCATCTGTCCAATCAAATAAATCTTTTAATTCATCAAGTTCAGTTTCCGTAAGCTCGTCATCAGAAAAATCCGAACGTGTTTTTATAATTATGTCATTTTCAGTACATGCTGCAACAAGCTTTTCAATATACTCTCTGAATACCCTTCCGAGCTGTTCACCAAACTGAGCTTCGTATTTCTGTCCCGGAACAGATATGCTTACCGACAGAATACCGTCTGCAACAGAGCAATCAACATTGATTTTATTGCGGAAAACCGAACCGTTAAAGTTAAATCCCACAAAACTGCTTTCCTCGTTGTTGGCAGCTTGATAAAAATTAAATTTTATCTCCGCGTTTTTATGAAAATCCTGTGTCAAAAGAAGATAATCTATTCCGCTTCTCGGTATTCTTCTCAATGTTTCTTTAATGTTGATGAGTTCATCGGTTATATTTGAATTGTTATTAACCGCAACAGGATAACAAACTGTAAACCAGCCGACAGTACGGTCAAGTGCAATCGGCTTATCAAGCTCAGCTCTGCCGTGCCCTTCAATGATTATACCGACTGAACCCTCAGCCATTTCAGCAGCAGCAAGACCCAAAGCAGTTAAAAGCACTTCATTGGGTTTTGTTCCGTATTTGTAATTGGCATCATTGAGTAATTTAGCTGTAAGGCTTTCATCTAAAACAAAGCTGATTTTTTCTGTTTTTTCGCAATCCGCAGCATCTGAAGAAAGCACTTTTACATCATCAAGCTTTTCATTAACACTTTTCCAATATGATTTGCTCTCTTCACTTATTGTTTCTGCATATTTCTGCAGCTGCTCGTTCCACAGCTTAAATGATGCAGTTTTAGCCGGCAAAGAAATCGGCTCTTTTTTCTTCAGCTGTTCAACGACAGTCATAAAATCCATTATCAGAATTTCCCAAGATATCAAATCAACCAGGAAATGATGTATGCTGATACTGAGAAGTTTTTCTTTATCAGTTTCACATAACGTAACATGAACAAGATTGCCGTCATCAAGAGTCTTTTTCACCGGATATTCCTTCAGATCGTCTGAATTATCAGTGATAATATGCTCAAATGAATATACAGCTCTTTCCTCGGAAGAATGAATGTTAATACCATTTTCACAAATGGTACCTCTTAAAATGTCGTGATGAGAAACAAGTATATCAAAAGCTTTTCTTGCTGTTTCTTCATCACAATCAACAGAAACAGTACAAGAATGAACGAAGTCATTTGACACCTTACCGTTCTCTTTAAGGTAAGTGTGCATAATCGGGCTGAAGGGAATGAATCCGTTCTCCTCATTTTGATTATACACTACCTTTTCAGATATCAATTCCATAGCCTGTGCCATTTCCGAAAAGGTTTCCTTCTGCATCACATCTGAAACTCGAAGCTCGTAACCCTGTTCTTCAAGCTGTGAAACTATATATATAGCCTTGATTGAATCTCCGCCTGCATTAAAGAAATTTTCCTGCATGCTGATGCTGCTAAGCTTCATAACAGCACAAACCGCATCATAGAGGGCTTTTTCTTTAAGTGTTTTCGGTGCGATATATTCTGCTTGTGTGCAGATGCTTTCGAGTTCAATTTCAGGCAGTGCGTTCCTGTCAACCTTACCGCTTACCGTCAGCGGCATTTCTTCAAGATGAGCAAATATATGAGGAATCATATATTTCGGAAGTCTATCTCCAAGCATCTGTCTGAGCTGATTTGCTTCTTTTTCCGCTCCTGTATAGAAGGCACAGATAACCGGTCTGTCCTGTGCATCATTTCTGACAACAGCGGCAGACATATTTATTCCGTCAATTCCCGAAACAGCATTTTCAATTTCACCGAGCTCTACACGCAGACCTCTGATTTTCACCTGAAAATCCTTTCGTCCTGCAAAAACTATATTTCCGTCCTCTTGCCAATATGCAAGGTCTCCTGTTCTGTAAAGCTTTCCTTCACCGAAGGGATTGTCAATGAACCTTTCGGCAGTTAGCTCAGGATCATTGAGGTAACCTGCGCCAACACCGTCACCGGCAATGCAAAGCTCACCCGTCACACCGACAGGTACGGGCTTAAGATAATTATCTGTAATGTATATCTGTGCATTATTTACGGGACCGCCAATAGAGAAATATGCCCCGCATGTATTTTCATGAGGTCTGACGATATAATCCGTGCAGCTTACGGTAGCCTCTGTCGGCCCGTATTCGTTATGAATTTCAATGTGCTTACCAAACTTGTTCAAAAATTCGATGCAAGTGTCTTTATAAAAACTTTCACCGCCAACAATCACACAGCGGATGTTAGAGCAGCTTTTAGCAGGAACCACCTTATTGACAATGCCGATGTGTGTAGGGGTAAATTTGATAATGTTAAGCTTTTCATTATCAAAAATCTCGACAAGATCATTTTTCAATTCACCGTTATACATATATGTCGTACCGCCGGTAATCAAAGGAAAATAGATAGATGGTACAGTTAAATCTACACTTTGAGACGTAAAGAACGGCATATTTATGTTCTCCGTTCCGTAAAGCTTTTTAAGAACAGACATATACCACACCAGATTCCGATGATACAAAAGTGTACCTTTAGGACTGCCTGTAGAACCTGAGGTATATATGCAATAACAAAGATCATCAGGCTTTGCCGAATTATCCGGGTTTTCTGCAGTACTGTTGTCAAGCAAGCTGAAAAAATTATCCTCTGAAATACACAGCTTTGCCTTACTGTCAATAAGAATACCTTTTATTCTTTCCTCCGGATGATCAGGATCCAAAGGTAGATATGCCGCGCCTGTTTTGAGCACACCGAATAAAGCCGCCATAAAACAACTCTTTCTCGGCAGCTTAATGCCTACTATATCCCCTTTTCCTATACCTGCTTCAATAAGGCTGTGCGCTATTCTGTTAGCTTCTTCATTGAGCTCTCTGTAGGTCAGTGTTTTGTCAGCTGCAACTACTGCCACCTTATCAGGTGTCTTTTCAGCCTGTTCTTCAAAAAGCTCGTGAATGCATTTATCTTTACGGTACTCTGATGCTGTATCATTGAACTCATAAAGCACTTTGTTTTTTTCTTCGCTCAAAATCATACTGAGCTCTGTGATTTTTTTCTCAGGATTATCAAGTGTATCTTCAATTATAGCGATAAAAGAGTTCAACATAGTCTGAATTTCTTTTTCACTGAACATAGATGTTCTGTATCGGATTTTCAGATTATGTTTTTCAGGACCAAAAGACTGCATATGAATTTCAAGGGGCAGAGAAAGAGCGTTGCTGTAAACAAACTCAAATTCATAATCCTCATTTTCTTCGAACTCCTGATAGTCGGTAGCTATATCAAACAGGTTGTTTTGAGGTCTTCCTTCCTCTTTTAAAAGCTCTTTTATATCATGCTGTGTGAACTTCTGATGTCTGAACAGGTTCATCTGTGCATCTTCGACCCTGATGGCATTTTGCAAAAAAGAATCGTCCTTAAGTTTTACAAGCAACGGAACAATGTGCATATATAAGCCTATCGTGTTAAGCTCTGCCTCAGTTGTTCTGTTGAGTACGGGAACACCGACAGTAAAAAAATCTGTTCCCAGTGTTCTGAAAATATACGTAGAATAAACAGTATTGAAATAACTTTGTACGGATATGTTGTTGATTTCACAGAATGCTTTTATTTTATTAAACAATTCAGGATCAATACGAAAATTAACCTCATCAGATGCATAATCAAATGAGGTTTTCTTTTCTTCAAATATTGAGCATTGGGGATTATCAGAAAATTGCTGTAACCAGAAATTCCGGTCTTTTTGGTAACGTTTCGAGTTTATATATATTTCTTCGTTTTGTATATATTCATAATAAGATATATTATTGCTTACACAGATGAACTCGTTGTTTAAATATTTATTTAAATGCTTAGCCATTATTAACATGCTATAGCCATCTATTAGCAAATGGTGAAAATTTGCAAAAAAGCCCGAATTTTCTCCCAAATTAAAAACAAATGCTTCAAACAAACCGTTTTTCAACGTGATGTTTTTGTATTCTGCTATAACTTTGTATAATTCTTCTTCTGATGAAAAATCATAATAAGGAAAATCTATTGATTTGAACTCATCTATATAAGTAGCAGGATAATTGTTAACCTCTTTAAAACAACAACGGAGGAAGTCATTATCTTTTATTACAGAATTTAAAGAGTGGTTTAACTGTTCATATGAAAACACCTTTTTAATCTGTATAATGCCACTTTGGTTCCATACCCTGCTATTAATATTTACCGGGTAAAAATTATATTGCGAAGATGTGATTTTATAGTACATTTTTTTTATCCTTTTCAAACTATGAGTAACAAAATAAGTGTATTATTCGTAAGGTGCAAACATTAAATCTGTTTTGGCATCAAATTTTTCGGCTAAATCGTAAAGTACAAATTTAATAACTCTATTGATAATTTTAGCTTCGGATTCGGCAATATACTCTGAACCTGTTATTCTTTCAACTTCTTTGCCAAAAAAGTTGTTGTTAACCGCATAGTATACTCCCATTTTTTCAAAATCTATGAGTAAATCTTTTAATTTATCTTCAGGATACAACCAAAGAGGGAAAGTATCACCCTTGCTGAGTATTCCGGCAAAATTGCCGCCAATATAACCAGGAATTTGTTTCAATATAGTTTCGCAACAACGTCGCTGACAAGCCTCTATAAATCCACTATGCAATATGAAAGAAATATTCCTTTTTTCGTCATAAGATGTGTCTGATAATGTTTCTAAAAACTCAAGCAGAATACTTGGAAGGGATTCAGCATATAAAGGTAGAACAATAATAATATTGAAATTTGTTTCAAAAGAAATTTTTGCTTTTTTCCATGTGCTTTTGTTTGAAACATTAAATAATTCATATGTGTTATCGACATTACAGTAACCATCTAAAAAACTGTTAATTATCAATTCAGAATTGCTGTTTGAGTTTGAACGTGGTGAACCATTTATGATAACAAGATGCATTATATTAACTCCTTTACACTATGAATAGAATATGCACCCATAGAAGAACCATTTATGTTGATGGCTAATCGTTTGATCCAATGATTCATATAGGCGTTTTCGGCATTGCCTTTATATATTAAACCAAACTTGAATTCCTTTTTGTATCTTACAACGTGTCGTATTTCTCCATCTCTGTATTCAGTGAAAAAGGTAATCAAAGGCAATATGCGATCAACAACTTTTTTAGTAGAAGAGTTGACAAAACCAAAAGCAGTATCTGAAATGAAAACTATATTTTCATAATGCAACATATCTATCAAGATTTCTTCATAATCATCCTTCAAAGCACAAACCCCAGGAGTTTTTAAAACACATGAATAGCACCCGCAACAATGCTTTATGTTCATTGTTGCAGCATTGATAACTTTTATGTCTTCTGCTTTTTTTGAAAGTTTTTCTATTGCCCTGACAGCATCCTCATCATCTTCCGGCAATGTATTTATTATTAGTAAACTCATATATAATCCTTCTTTAAAAAACATTTAACCGACTGCTCTTTCAAGATAATGCACAACATCATTTACAGTCTTGAACTTCTTCATATCTGCATTTGAAATTTCAATATCATACTCATCCTCAATAGCGCAAATAAGCTGAACAAGACCCAAAGAAGAAAGCGGTAACTCATTCAATTTTGTTTTGAGTGTTAATTCAATGTCTTCACGCCCCACAACACCGTTAAAAAGCTTCTGAAGTTCTGTAAGCATCTTAGTTACTCCTTTATACCGTTTATTTCTTTTTCTAAAGACAGATAATTTATCTTCCCCATATTTGTAACAGGAAGTTCATCCCTGAATATAATCTCATGCGGCATAGAATATTCAGAAAGATTGTCTCTGCAACATTCAAGTATTTTTTCTTTAATTACAGCTTTATCCGCATCTGCACTGTTAAGCACAACAAATGCAATTATCTTCTGCCCGTAAACCCTGTCTGCCAAACCGACTACACAGCTTTGAGCCACCGCCGGACAAGAATCAATTGCTTCCTCGACCTGAGTTGCATAAACATTATATCCGCCGCAGATAATCATTCTTGAGTTGCGCTGGCGGAAATATATATAACCGTCCTTATCTTTTGAAAATATATCACCTGTATGAAGCCAGAGTCTGCCGTCAGCGTGTTTCTGAAGTGCTTTAGCGGTTGCTTCTTCATTTTTATAATATCCTTTCATTAAGAGAGGACCCGATACACAAAGCTCGCCATCCTCTCCATCAGGCAATTCCTCCTGAGAATCAGGCTTAACAATTTTAAAATATACGTCAGGATATGCTATACCTGCACTGCCGATTCGAGTATCAAATTTGGGATTTATGGAACAACCCGCCACACACTCCGTCTGACCGTAGGCCTCCCTAAGCACGACATCAGCCCCGCCTTTTTTCAGGAGTCTGTTAACTCTTTTCTGTAATTTTTCAGAAAGCTTATCTCCGCCGCAAACAAGCAGCTCCATAAAAGATAAATCCGTTTTATCAATATACTCACTTCTTATCAATGCCTCATATAAACCGGGCACGCCATAAATGCAGTTGATTCTTTTCTTGAAAATAAGTTTGCTGCACTCGTTAAAGTCATACTTTGGTAAGAGGTAAATATGAAATCCCAGACTCAACATAGCATGTACACAAATTACCAAACCAAAGCCATGAAAAAGAGGCATAACAGCAAGAGATTTCTTTCCCACTACATCTTCTATCCCGCCGATATCATATGTATGCATAGCAAGGCTGTTCATATTAAGATTGGTTATCATCACGCCTTTGGGAGAACCCGAAGAGCCACCGCTGTAAAGAATAACAGCAGTATCATCGGCCTTGCCCTCATCAGCAGGTAATAATGTTTTTTCTTTTTCTCCCAGTGATATAAAATCGTTCCAATATATCACATCGTGTTCCGGATTAAAATTAAGCTTCAATTTATTTTTAGCTGAATAAACAGGCTTTGCATACCAAGGCAGCGCATCCGCTATTTTTGCGAGAATTATTTTAGGTTCTTTAGTTGTATTCCACTTGATTTTTGCAAACTTCGGATAAATCATGTCAAGGGTAAGAATTGCAATACTATCGGTATTTTCTACAAACTCTTGAATCTCTTTTGCAGAAAGAAGGGGATGAATCATATTAGCTATTGCACCTATACGGTTAAGTGCATATATCATAAAAAGAGCCTGCGGTGTATTCGGTGTGATTATCGAAACAATATCATCTTTTTTTATCCCACAGCTGACAAGAGAATGTGCCACCTTATCAATATTTTCCATAAGTTGTTTATAAGAATATTTCTTCCCTTGAAATTCAACTGCACATAAGTCCGGATAATTTAACGATCCTTTTCTGAGATGCTCGTAAAATGAACACTCAGGATATTCAGGAATCCATTTATCAGGGTTCTGATAACTATACCATACAGATTTTTCTCGTCTCATTATTCACAGCTCCTTTGCTCAATAATAATATCACATTTTAATTATATTTTCAACAAAATATAATAATTTTGACTTTAAGCAGTTTATGGTGAAACTCAGATAATGTGGCGTAATATAAATAACCCGGGTAGAGTTTTTTTGCTCTGCTCGGGTTTGGTGTTTATGACTATATTTTTTTATTCAGTCAAAAACGAGCCTTAACATTGTTACTTAAATAATCACACCTCAAAAAACAATAAATCTGAACCTCTCTTCTTAAGAAAACAGGTTCAGATTATATCGGCTTAGTGCGGATATACATATAGTGTCAATCTATAAATTGAATATCAGCAGCAAGCTTATTCAGTGTTTGTTTACTAAAAATTAAAAGGGCTGAACAAACAGTATTCAACCAAAAATCAGATAGTCAAATTTGCAAAAGACAAAAGTTAAAATCTTTATTTGTTCTGATTGTTTTTGGTGTTCTGATTGTTCTTGTTGTTCTGGTTGTTCTGATTGTTCTGGTTGTTTTTGTTGTTTTTGTTGTTCTGGTTGTTTCTGTTGTTATTGTTGTTCATGATCTCACCTCCTGAATAGTTACAAGGATAGTTTACCTCGTTGGCGGCAAACTATACATATATATAAAATCTGAAGGGAGACAAAATATGCTTTTGATTATAAACGGTCTTTTGCACACAATGGAAAGAGATACACCATTACGAGCAGATATCCTGTTAAAAGAAGGAAAAATTTTAAAAATCAAAGAAAATATTGTTCCGCCGGAGGGAGCAGAAGTTTTTGACGCTGAAAATTTGAATATTTATCCCGGATTTATCGATGCACACAGTCATATCGGTATTGCAGAGGATAAAATTTCATCACAAAACGATACAAGTAACGAGAATACCAACCCGGTAACCCCTTTCATAAGAGGTCTGGACAGTATAAATCCTATGGACAGTGCTTTTCATAATGCTATCGCCGCCGGTATTACCGGTGTCATGGCAGGGCCGGGAAGTTCTAATGCTGTCGGCGGACAATTTGCCTTTATAAAAACCTACGGCAGATGCGTTGATGATATGGTTGTTCTTGCTCCTGCCGCAATTAAAATTGCTTTCGGTGAAAACCCGATGAACTGTTACGGTCTTAACGGAAATATGCCGTCAAGCCGTATGGGAATTGCTTCGCTTATAAGAGAAGAGCTTTTTTGTGCAAGACAATATTTTTCACAAAACCAATCAGGAAACCGTGATTTCAGACTGGAATGTTACAAAGAACTTTTTGAAAAGAAAATCCCGCTTAAAGCCCACGTTCACCGCACCGATGACATTTTCACCGCAATAAGAATAGCTAAAGAATTTGACCTTGAGTTGACACTTGATCACTGTACTGAGGGGCATCTGATTGCCGAGGAAATTGCCAAAAGCGGTTATCCTGCCATTGTGGGTCCATCTCTTGCATCACGCAATAAAGACGAAGTCAGTCAGTCGGATTTTAAAACCGCAGGTATTCTCCGCAATGCAGGAGTTAAGGTAGCAATAACCACCGACCACCCTGTTTCCAGAATACAGTATTTGCCTTTATGTGCAGGTATTGCAGCAAAAGAAGGACTTGGTGAAACAGCTGCGCTCCGTTCAATTACCATTGATGCGGCACGAATATGCAGAGTCGATCACAGATTAGGCAGCCTTAAAGAAGGCAAAGATGCAGATATTGTTATTTTTGAGGGTAATCCGCTGGAAATAAACTCCTCTGTTAAAGCCACTATTATAAACGGTGAAATTGTGTGGCGGAATTAACTGATAAAGCGAGTGATAATAAAATCACTCGCTTTTTGTTATAAGAATATATTCATTTCAATTCGCTCAAATTGTTCACAGGCGGCAAACAGCTGTGTTTTTTACAAACATAATAAGTCGTTTTTCCGTTTTTGAGAGGATATTCTTCAGTCGGTTCAGACAAATGAATTATAACAGCATCCTTCGGCAGTGATTCCATTGAACCGCTTGAATCCGTACCCCCTCCCCTTACAACAGTAATTTTCATCGGAGGCTCATAATATTCTAAAAGAGCAGTTAAATACATCCCGTGTACGGCGGGATAGTCAAATGCATCGGAAGCGATGTAATTCAATTGACTTTCTGCAAGCTCTGTGAATTCATCATCAGCCGTAAGAACGGACAGGCGCACAAGATTATATGCCATCATTGAATTTCCGCTGGGTATGGCACCGTCATAGGTTTCTTTGGGTCGAAGAATAAGCTTCTCACTGTCTTCACTGTATAAATAAAATCCACCGTGCTTATCTGCGAAATCCTTAACGGCCTTATTGCTAAAGAGTTTTGCTGATTCAATATATCCGCAATCTGATGTTGCCTTATAAAGATGAAGCTGAGCAAAAATATAAGCCGCGTAGTCATCAATAAAGCCCTGCACACCGCGTTTTCCCTCTCTGAAGCTTACAAAAAGAGTTTCCTTTTCACACAAATTTTTTCTTATAAAATCATCAGCTCTTTTAGCCGCATCAAGAAACTTTTCATTACGGCTGTACAAATAAAGCTCGCTCAAGGCGGCAATCATCAGACTGTTCCACACCGTTAAAATTTTATCGTCAAGATGAAGAGGGTATCTGTTCTTTCTGTAATCGCGAAGCGTCGGAAGGCAATCTTCAAATGAACGCTCCACAGAACTGCTTTGAAGCAGATTAGGAATATTTTTTCCTTCAAAATTACCGCTGACACTTATATCAAAATGACGGTTGAACAATTCACCTTGTTCTTTGCCGAGCTGTTCGATTATCTCGTCAGGGGAAAGTAAATAGTACTTACCTTCTTCGCCTTCACTGTCGGCATCCTGGGCACTGTAAAATCCGCCTTCGGGAGAGGTCATTTCACGGGTAACATATTCTGCAGTTTTTTCTGCAATTTCAAGATATAACCGGTTTTCAGTTACCGCATATGCTTTGCAGTATGCCATAATTAAAAGAGCATTATCATACAGCATTTTTTCAAAATGCGGCACAAGAAATTTTTTGTCCGTTGAGTATCGGCAAAAGCCATAGCCTATATGATCAAAAATACCTCCGCGGTACATTTGCATAAGTGTATGCTCCGCCATAGCAAGACAGTGAGGATTTTTATATTGTTCGTAATAAGAAAGTAAAAATATAATGTTATGGGGCGTCGGGAACTTCGGAGCTTTTCCGAATCCGCCATATTTTTCATCATACAGTACAGAAAACTGTTTTATTGCATCCTCAATCAGGCTTTTGTCGGCATTTTCAGAGAAAAAAGTGTCTTTTTTTAGATGTTCAATGATTTCATCTGCTTGTCTAAAAAGAAAGTTACGGTCACTGTCCCATTTAGCCTGTATTGACAAAAGCAGCTCCTTAAAACCAATCATTCCGCCACGGGAAGTTTTCGGAAAATAGGTGCCTGCAAAAAAGGGCTTTTTATCCGCTGTCATAAAAATCGAAGTAGGCCAACCACCGCTCCCCGTAAACGCCTGACAAACTGACATATACACACTGTCGATGTCAGGTCTTTCTTCTCTGTCAACCTTTACGGATATAAAATATTTATTGAGGATATCAGCTATTTCCTTGTCTTCAAAGCTTTCATGGGCAAACACGTGACACCAATGACAGGAGCTGTATCCGATACTCAGAAAAACAGGCTTTTCTTCTTGTGCGGCTTTCTCAAAAGCTTCATCACACCACGGATACCAATCAACCGGATTGTCCTTATGCTGCAGCAGATAGGGGCTTTTTTCATTATTTAATCTGTTACTCAAAATGCACCTCCGAGAATATTTATACTTCCTTTTTAGCATTGGCTTTTAAAGTTTATTTATTCAGAAATATGTTGATGAATATTGCGGGATAAGCAGAGGGTGGCGCTGAAGGTTGAGTTTAATTTTGATTTTGAGCAGTTTATGGTGGGAATTGATAAGGTGGCGTAAATAGAGAAAAGCACCCCGTAGTCTGCTACGGGGCGCCTTTCAACAAAATCAGTTCTTTATTTTTATTGTTTTATATAGTACCATTGATAAAATTGCAGCTGAAGCCATTATAAGCACTATATACATTCCTTCATAATAGCCGAAACCAATATCAACGTTGTCAAAAATTGCCAATCCGATAAGTCCGAAGGGATATAATATCCAACCAATAGTGAGTCCGAGAATCCATGTTATGATGCTTGAATCATTTAATGAAAGCTCATTAAAAAGGTATGCTATAATAGGTAAGCAAACAGCTGCCAAAGCAGAATAGTACATAACTTTATAATTATTACGTTTACCTGAAACTGATAATAAGATTAAATATAAACAAATCAAAAACGGTATACCTGTCAATACAATGTCGAGTATTAGATAAACGTCAATATCGCTCTCCATGAAAATATTGGCAAACCAATCAAACGGGTCATTTGCCAACAAACCTATACCCCATAAAAGCATTACAACTCCAAATCCAAAAACGAATTGGATTCCGCTTGATTTTTTCTTATTCATATTATCACCTCTTTACAAACATCATACTACTCAATGAAATCATTGTCAACATCTCCATAAAAAACACCCACTTAAAAAGCGGGCAAGAAATAATTACTCAGTATACTGTTGGTGGAGACGGAGAGGATATAACTCTTGACCTTCCCCATGCCATTCAAGCGCTCTCGGGGTTCATCAAAAAACGCACCCCGATTTTTCGAGGACAAAAAAACAAGGAGAAAGCTCATAGCTTTCCCCTTGTTTTTATTCATTATCTTGACGGATTATTTTTAAGAAATTCCAATGTTACCTCAGCAGCTTCATCAGCATAGTTTTCTATAAACAAATGGCCACCGCCCTGTACTTCGTAGTATACACTGTTTTCGGGAAGATTATCTTTTAAGGTTTTTACAGCACTTTTCTTGATTACAGCATCTTTGCTACCGTTCATATAAAGCACGGGAGGTCCGTTTTTAATAGCTTCATAGTTTGTGTCTGAAAGCATAGAGAAGGAGTACATAACACCTTCACCTGTACCCGGAACTCTGAGGGACTTTAAGATTTCAGTATAATCATAGGTTTCGGCATACTCATTGTCAAAGAAACACCACTTGATTGCTATTTCAATAACCTTATCGAATTTTACTATTAACTTCAGAAACGGAACAATTAGCTTTATAAAAGTTTCGTTGCCTGCCAATTTTGCTGTTTGGGGTGAATTGATATTTCCCGATGTACCATACAGAAGCATGTTGTTTACTGATTCGGGGTATTTGTCATAAATTGACTCTGCCACAAAGCCACCCATTGAATGACCTGCCACATACCAGGGGTCATCGGAAAGATGAACCATAAGTGCATGCATAATATCTTCACGCGGTAACTTTTTCATATCTGCGGTTTCTCTTGAGGAATAACCGAAGTCAGGAAGGTCTACCAAAACGCAAGTGTAGCCTTCACTTACAAGCTGAGTTGCAATATCTGTCCAACAGTATGTAGTATGAGCAAAGCCGTGAATCATTAATATCTGACCTTTTTGGTTTTCGGCTTCCATTTTTCTGTAATGAATCGAATATCCCTCGTATTCAAAGAATTCGCTGTCCTCATAGGGCGTTTCATATACCGCAAAAACGGGAATCGCCATCGTAAAAATCAAAGTTAGACAAAGAAAAACTGACAAAAACTTTTTCATAAGAAAAACCCCTCTTTTTGTTTTCGATATAGTGATATTAACATAAAAATGTCAATATCTGTTCAATTAATTATATCATATTTACGGAAACATTTCAACTAATTTATACCACAAAAAATCCGCACACAACCGTGTATGGATTTTTTTGGCGGAGACGGAGAGGTTCTAACTTTTGACCTTCCCCATGCCATTCAAGCACTCTCGGGGTTCATCAAAAAACGCACCCCGTACAAGTATGCTCAGGATGCGTTTTAATAAAGCAATTTTCTTTTCGCTCTCTTTCCTTAATCAAAAAAGTGTGCTTCTGTCTCAGCGCAAAGATAGTGATAGACAGGCAGATGAAGCTCCTGTATTTTAAAAGTCTCCTCCTCAGGAGCACAAATGCAGATATCTGCTATCTCTTTCAGTTTACCACCTGAGGCACCTGTAAGTCCGATAACTCTGCAACCAAGAGCTTTTGCAACCTTGGCAGCGGCAAAAACATTTTTTGAATTCCCCGATGTGCTGATTGCAATTAAAATATCATCCTTATCACCCAGTGCCATAAGAGGCTGTGCATAAATCAGTTCAGGGTCAACATCGTTACAGAAAGCAGAATTGAGTGCAACCATTGACGGCAATGAAATTGCAGGCAAACCACATTGAAGCTTTGAAATAATTTCATCCTCAATAAAAGGTGCATTTGTTTTCATCTCTTCCTTTTTCTTGTCACTGACAGATCGTTTATTTAAAAAACCTTTCATCAACTCACCGACAATATGCTCGCAATCTGCACAGCTTCCGCCGTTGCCGCAAAGAAGAATCTTGCCACCGTTTTCATAGCATCTTATAATTTCTTTCGCAGCTTTTTCAATTTCATCTTTGATTTCAGTTAAAACAGGATATCTTGTCAGTAATTCATTTAACATATTATCACTCCAAAGCTGTGGCTATTGAGGCATAATCACCGATGCTTTCACCCAACACTGCAGGTACAACCCTACAGCATTCTGCCGAAATCGGCAAAGCCTCTTTATCAATTATTTTTTTTGCACTTTCCCATAACAAATGATGCGCTCGGGCGAAAATGCTTCCTATTACTATCACCTGCGGATTGAGAATGTCAATGAGAATTGACAGACCCCTGCCAAGATATTCTCCGCAGATTCCGTAAACCTCAATCGCTGTTTTATCTCCGTTATCCGCAGCTTCAGCAATTTCTTTTGCAGTTATATCACAGGCACTCATACCTTTTTTAAAGTATGCAGGATACTCTCCCGACTGCATCCGTTCAATAGCTTTTGTGTAGCCGAGCTGTGCAATTCCGCCGCCACTGCAAAAGCCCTCAAAAGACCCTGACTTTCCGTAGCCCACAGGACCGAATTTATCAAGACGGATATGCCCTGCCTCACCTGCGTTGTCATTAGTTCCGCTGTAAAGCCTGCCGTCAAGAATAAGTCCTGCACCAAGCCCCGTGCCGAAGGTGAGAAAAATCATATTGTCATATCCCTTGCCTGCTCCGAATTTCCATTCAGCCATGGCACAGGCATTTGCATCGTTCTGTAGCTTCGGTTTTACACCAAAATGCTCCTCTATCTGTTTTACAATCTCAACATTATCCCATCCGGGAAGGTTTGGCGGACTCATAATAATCCCATTTTTTGAATCAAGCGGGCCACCGCAGGAAATGCCGATCCCCTCGGGCTTTTTATCAATAATACCGTCAGCAAGATCTATAAGCCTGTCAATCATTTGCTCAGGTGGTATTTTAAGGTCAGTAGTACACCTTTCTTTTTTTATGAGGGTAATATTGCCGTCAGCATATTCAGCAGTTATTACCGCACACTTTGTGCCACCGATGTCAATGCCTAAAATATACATAAATTATCCTTCCCAAATCATCTATTTTCCACACGTAGCTGGTCACCTTTCTGTAAGCATAATTGAGTTTGTCTTTTAAAGTCTTGATTTTAAAATTAAACTCTCTCGGCTTGACAGTATCATAAAGCTCTGTAGCACATTTGCATCCAAACTCGCTCTTAAACTGAGTAGCAGCAAGAATGAAAAGCTCCTTATCCTTAGGTAAGGCAAGCGTTTGTGCACCGCCAAGGTCAATTTCATATTTGAAGAAGAAAAGCTGATGTGCATAATCATCACCCTTTGCAGAGTGCGTATGAGTACATTCCCAAGCAAGAACATCGGTCTTGATTTTCGCAGTACGCTTGAGACTAAATAAATCCCACGCAAAAGGTCTTTCTTCAATATCACTGACCTTGAGTTTTACAGCTTTTCCGTCAAGCATTAAACTGAATTCCTTATCCCCGCCGAGACTTGCGCAGACAATGGCAAGTTTGTTGTATTCAGGGTTAAGAGCGATTGTTTGTCCGTCTGAAATCAGACAATTCTGTTCACCTTTATTTACGGCAAAATCTATTCCTCCGCTTGTAATTATTTCCGGAATAAGCTCAGCGGGAATTGTGTAACTCTTTCCATAAATACCGTTGCCTGACGGTGAATTGTTCGCAGAGAAAGCATTTGTGTTACAAGGCAGAATAACATCTGTCTGACTAATATGTTCACCCTTTACTGCCGGCGGATTAAGAGTCAATGCAAAACTTCGAACCTCATACGGCTTCATATCAAATACAAGACAGTTATCTCTAACCTCTGCATCACCTATATGCTCCTCAGAAGCATAAATTTCACGGGCGGCAGTAATTCCGTTACCGAAAGTCAATTTAACATCCTTATGGTGCTTGTTATTGCCTTCGTTTACTCTTATAACAATTTCATCACTGTTTTCTGCCTTTTTGATCGCGCGGATAATAATATCCTTATCAGAAATATTTGCAAAGCTGTATGTACTGCCAAGAATGCCGCTGTGCTTATCGCTGACAAAGGCTGACATAGGAGAACTGAATTCACGGGCGGCAGTTTGCACTCTTGACATATCGGTACCCTTATGGGCACTGATTGCATATCCGTATCTGTTAAGACCTAAATCCATCATGCTCTGCATTGACTGCGGACGTGAATTGTTGAGCGGAGTATGAATAACGGTAAGTCTCAATGTGTTATCGCTGTACTTATCCCAACCGTATTTGCAATCGCTGAATACAGAAACACCGTATCCATCATTTTTGTCAGTAATATCAACCCATTTCTGAGCAGGAACCTCATAGATTTTTTCAGTAGCGTTGCCTCGCTTGATTGCACCAAGCCCCAGGTCAAAGGTTGCCTTTTCATTGGAGCATGTGAAGCTGAACACATTTTTACATAAGGTTCTCTGGCTGTTCCAGTCAAATTCACATTGAACCTCAACCATATCTGAGCCTGCTGACAATGAAATATTATTAGTGAAAACAGATTCACCTGACTTTTGAACAACCTGAACAGTACATCTTGCAGGACCTTTTTCAATTATCCTTGAACTTACAAGCTGTGCAATTCTGTCCGGCTTTCTGATGGACTGCTTGTATTTTACTTCCCAGGCAGGATAAAGCCAACCGCCTACATAATTATCAAAAATTCCGAGGGTGACAGGAGCAGAAAGCAGCTCTTTTTCAAGCTCTTTATCATAGATTGAACCGATATCTCCGTTTTCATTAAGAGTAACTTTGTACCGTTCATTTTCCAATGTGGAAGCGGTAACCCTAATCTCGGTTTCAATATTGCAGGGTATATCACTTTCCCTTATGTCAAAAACCGAATATGAAATTGCGGGCATACAGGCAATAAAAGCGATAGTCGTCTTGTTATCTTGTGAACTGACAATCTGTGAAGGCACTTCCTTTCCAGAAGCATTATATACGACAATATTACTTAATTTACCGTCGACTGTTGCAGTTACACAGCCTGTTCTTTCACATTCAACAGGGTTATTTACAATTACAGGCACACCCTTACAGAAAGAAGTGTCAAGCATAGCTGATATTGCACAGACACTTTTTTCATATTCGTGGGCTAACTGATTAAGCGAAAGTCCGTAATCATTCCACGAGCGAAGGTAAGCCTTCTGAATTGAGGTTCCCGGCAAATCATCGTGGAACTGATGGTTGATAATCCTTTTCCACGATGTATTAAGCTGTTCCTGCGGGTACTTTGCCACACCGAGCCATTCTGCCGTTACAGCAGCTCTTTCAGCCATATCGGCTAGCTCCTCACCGCGCTTGTTCCAACGTTTGCTTAAGGCTCTTGAGGTGTAGCCCGCCGTACCATGGTCGGTCAGAAGCAGTTCATTGTTCCATGAAGGTAATTTATCTCTGTCATTCTCTGTCATTTCAGTCATAATCTGCTTGAAAACCTTATCAGAGGCAGAAGAATGAACTTTGATATCAGAAGCCGCATTTTTCTTCATATTTCTGTAAAGGCTTCTTACTGACGGAGGAATCGGTCCGCCGCCTCTGTCACCGATACCGTGAAAAATTTCCGTAGCGTTTATTCCGTGAGTCTCATTTTCAGCAAGCTTTTCTTTGATTGCCTTACTCTTTCGTAAATTTCTGAGAACAGCAACATAGTTGTGCATTTTTATGCTTGCAATAATATACTTTCCGTCAGGCCCGTACCATTTACCGATGTCGAAGGGCTGCCCGTAAGCACTGCCCCAGGTGAGCTTCTGGGTTGTAAAGCCGTAGAGGTTTGAGTGCCTTGCAATTGAAGGCAGAGCATAACCGAAGCCGAAGCAATCAGGTAAAAATATATCTTTGCTTCGCACACCGAATTTTTCATCAAAATAGTTGTTTCCTAAAAGGAAGTTTCTGAAAAGAGCCTCCGGCGAAGGCACATTGACATCACCGTTTTCCCAACCGGCTCCGCAGGGGTACCAATTTCCTTTTGCAACGTATTCCTTCAGCTTTTCAAATTGCTCAGGATAATATTCCTCCATAAGCTCATATCTGTAAGCACCCTCAAAATTAAAAACATACTCAGGGTATCTTTTAAAAAGCTCAAAATTCCAGCGGAGTGTATGCGGAATATAGTTCCGCACCGTCGTTTCAAAATCCCAATTCCAAACTGTATCAAGGTGAGCTGTTGCAATTGTGTGAACATGCTTTATTTTACTCATGGCAATAATCCCGATCCGTATGCCAAAGCATAAGCGGTCTTTCCTTTCTGCAATTGTTTTTAATTTTTCATATTATATCACAAACAATATAATTTTTCATTATATTTCGCAAAAAAACATTATTAAATTGAATTATTTTGTTGAAAACACCCATAAGATGTGATAATATTTTAATATAAAACTATAGGAGGCGCTTTTTATGTTAAACGGAATAAAAGAGCTTTTATGTAAATCCTATCCTGATGCCACAAAGGATATCGGCGATTACTCAAACAAGGAACGTAATTTTTTCCTTGCCGGAATGTTCGGTCAGAATATTATCTACGCCGTTGTCGGCTCGGTACTTCAGGTGTTCTACACGGACATCCTGATTATTCCCACTATTGCCGTAAGCATTATTATGGGTATTTCAAGAGTCTGGGACGGACTTAATGATATTATTATGGGAACGGTTGTTGATAAAACACATACCCGTTGGGGTAAGTGCAGGCCATATCTGAAATTTGTACCGTTACCCATAGCAATTACAACAATTTTAATGTTTCTGCCGATTACAAATGTTCCGACAGGCGTTAAAATTCTTTATGTTGTAATTAGCTTCTTGCTGTGGGAAACCCTTTACACTCTCGGTGATATTCCCCTTTGGGGCGTCACCTCTCTTATTACACCCGATGAGGAAAAACGAGCAAAGCTTATTTCAGCCGCAAGAATTATTTCTAGCATCGGAAGTATTATTGTTGTTGCCTTCTATCCTATAAAGGATGCTTTTGGAGCAATTGATCTTGGCCTCTTTGAAAACACGGGCAAAGCAAACTCCGATCTTCCCTATTTTTCAGAGCCCCAGGGCTACCTGCTCGCCGTTATTGCAATTGCCGTTTTCGGCGGAATTCTTTTCCGGTTACCCTTTGCCTTTATCCGTGAAAGAATTGTTCAGGCGCCCAAGGAAAAAGACACGGGTCTTAAGGAAAATCTTAAACTTATGCGGGAAAACAAGTTGTTCCTGCGTGCTCTCGCATCAAATATTCTCGGCTGCACAAAAACAATTATGCTCACAGCAGGTATCTATTTCTGCAAATGGGTTCTTGGTAACGGCGGTAATGAAACAGTCTGGCTGATAAAGCTCGGCGGCCCGTTCCTTATCGGTATGATAATTGCTATGAATTCCAGCACTGCATTTGCAAAGAAATTCGGCAAAAAGAAGGTTTATCTTATTTCATCTTATCTCAATGCAATACCTTACATTCTTATCTTCTTTATCGGTTATCAGCAGCTTATATTTATGGCAATTATGCTCTTCTTCGGAGGCTTCCTTACAGGTCTTACAACTGTTTACAATACCACAATGATTGCAGACAGCGTTGACTATATGGAGCATAAGGTCGGAAGGAGAAATGACGGTGTATTCTTCTCGGGACTTAATTTTACCGCAAAGCTTACAGCAGCAATTACTGCGATTATCACAAACCTTATTTTCTCTGCAGTAAATTATACAGACACCATCAATACACTTACAGAAAATATTGCAAATGCCTCTGCAAAGGGAATGGATTATACCCTTGATTTTGCTGCAACATATCCTGAAATCACATCAGCTATGCTTATACTTATTACTCTCATCCCGGCTGCAGGATGTATCCTCCAGGCTCTTCCCATTCATAAGTACTCTCTTGATGAAAAGCAGCACGCAATAATTCTTGAAGAGCTTGAGGAAATCCGAGCAAAGCACAGCAAATAAAAACAAATCCTCACGGGAATTTACTTCTTGTGAGGATTTCTTTAAGACATGAGATCGAGGTCTGAAGAGGATACAAACTGAAAATTGAATTTAACACTGACTTTGAGCAGTCTTTCGGTGCAGATTGGATAAGACGGAATAAAAGTAACCGTGTAGAGTTTATGGCTCTACCTGGTTTTGAATAATATCAATTTTTATTTTTAACAAGAATTCCAAAGCTTTATATGTTACTTTTTCTATAATATCTTTAAGATGATTGATAATATTAAAATTCATAACATAACCATCTGAAAGTATTTTTGATATTCATAACTATAAATCATAAATAAATTTTTCAGCAAAACACAATTGCTTGATTTTTTTCGATGATCACTATATAATAAATACACTAAACAAAAAATTTATGTTTCAGGAGGATTATTATGGATAAGATTGTTGCATTTTTCATGGCGATTATTGCCTTCTTTATGAACCTTTTCGGAATTACACCCGTAAAGTATGACAACTATACCAATCTTACTTACGGCAGTGATAAAAACCAGGTGCTTGACTTGTACCTTCCGAAAGATGACAAAGATGATGTTGCGTTGATGCTCTACATTCACGGCGGCAGCTGGACAGGCGGCGACAAGTCTGCCTATAATGATTTCTGTAAGACCACAACCGGCAACTACGGATATGCATCTGCAACTATGAACTACCGTCTTCTTACATCAAAGGGTGACGTAACCTATAAGGAAATGCTTGATGACATTGATTCTGCAATCAACTATATCATTAATACTGCTGCAGAAAAAGGCACCAAGATAACACAAATCGGTATTGCGGGCGCTTCCGCAGGCGGACACCTTGCTTTACTTTACACCTATACTCATTATAATCAAACAAGAATTCCTATTAAATTCTGCGTAAGTAAGGTTGGTCCGACCAACTTTACGGACACTGCTTTCTTTGCCGAAAACATGGATAATTCCTTTGACAGATATGCTCTTATTTCTGCTCTTATCGGTGAAACCGTAACTGCAGATAATTTTGCTTCAATGTCGGGCTCACTCAGTGCCGCATCCCCACTTACTTATGTCACAGCTGATGTTCCTCCCACCCTTATGGCGTACGGTCAGAAGGACACTCTTGTACCATTCTCAAACGGAACAGACCTCTATAACACTTTGAAGGCTGCGGGAGTCCCCTGCGATTTCTATGATTTCCCGAATTCAGGTCATGACCTTATGAACGATCAAAGTGTAAGTGATGCATATGTAGGCGCGATTGCTAACTATGCAAAAACTTATTTTGGTTATTGAGATTACTCTGATAAAAAAACGCAGCACTGCTGAGTGCTGCGTTTTTTTACTTATTCCATCTTAAGCTACTTATCTTTTACACAAAGATCCGTCCGGGAAACCGGTTCAACAAAGCGGTCAGATAAGTTTTGGAAATGTTTTTTTCGTACATTAAAGGCGAGCTTTGAAAAGAAGAAAATGATTGTGAACTGCTTGATTAAAAGAGTTGAGATTAGCAGAGGGTATAAGCTGAAAGTTGAGTTTAATATTGACTTTGAGCAGTTTATGGTGGGAATTGATAAGGTGGCGTAGTGTAGAAACCCGAGTAGAGTTTTTAGGCTCTGCTCAGGTTTTTGTGCTTTATAAACTATTGCGGAAGGCTGAACAACATTCAGCTAATTTCCTTTTATCAATTTGTATTTCTGATAAAACAGACTTTTTAATCAAACCTTCTTCAATCATTTGCATATCATAACAATATCCATGTTCAATATATCCATGCAAAAACGAGCAGTAATAATGTTAAGCTTCTATTTTGACATAAACTCACCAAATTCGTCCTTTAAATTATTTTCTTCACAAAACAAATGACAATATCTATTTGCATCATCAGCAGTCATGTCAGAAACTTTTTTCATTCTGTATCTATGAATATTTTTATATTAAAAAACTGACGGGATATATCATCAGAAAAAATAAATTTCATATCAAGCATTACTTTTAAACTATCATACCATGTTTATTAATTTTTTCAAAAAACATAAATGATATACAAAAAAACATTCCCATTAAAAGAGGGTAAAAAAATAATTGCTCAGTATGCTGTGGTAAAGACGGAGAGGGTCGAACCCCTGACCTCACCTATGCCATTCAAGCGCTCTCCCGATACACGCAAAAACACACCCCAGCAAGGTTTGGTTTAAAGCTCTCATTGCGGGGTGTGTTATAGCTGTTAAATTGGAACTATCTATTGCTGAATATATCCCAGGAAACTACCTGAACATCCTTTTCTTTTGCACGGGTGAGTAAATCTCCGCTTTTAAGAAGCTGATATTCAAAATCTCGTTTCTGCCACTCTTTGCCGTACTTTTCGTTTGGCAATGCAGGATGAAGAAAAATTTCCGTCACACCATCAATGCAGTTGTCAACGGCATCAAGATAATACTTTCTCAAGGTGTCATAATCCTTGATTTTGTCCATTGACCAAGGGTTTGATACAAGGTCATCGAGAAGCTTCACTCCTCTTTTTTCGGCAGAGCGTACTATCATCTGCTGAATTTTCGCAACGGGAGCAGGTATCTTCATACCAATCTGTCTTTCGAGAAAACCGACTGTCTTCGGAAATCTGAAGGGCAGATTGTGTTCTCTGCAGAAATCAAAAGCATCAAGAAAAAAGCGTCTGCCGTTGATGCCGTAAACCGTACCGCAGTGGCTGTCTGCGTGGTCAACCCTTGCTCCTTTGCCTACAATGTATTGATACTGCGCCTCAAGCTCTTTTCTTACATCTTCACGCTTTGCTTTGAAGGTGAGATTTTTGCTCTCATACCACAGTCCGTCTTTACCGAGTGAAGGCGCACCTGTAAGACTCTGATAAAGGTCTTTTCCGTCGGAATTAAGAGTGATATGCACACCGACGGGAAAAGAAATGTCCCTTGAAAAGTCAGCAGCATCCATAGCCTCGGATGCTACCGCCATAAGTGAGGTTGAGGTTATAAGCCTGTTTTCAAGCAGTTCCTTTATTGCCTTATTTTGCTCTTTGTTGAGCCCGAAATCATCGGCGTTTATTATTAAATACTTACTCATCCTTTTTATCCTCAGGGAATTTAAGGAAGAATGTAACCACCGAAGCAACCGCCATTGCAACTGCAGGGAATACACAAAGTAATACTCTTGAAGCCATAGCGGGATTATCGCCGGGCTCATCACCGCTGACAAAGCCGAAAAATTCCGATGTCATAAAGAATGCCAAAGAAATATAAAGACCGTTTAGTCTGTTCATAACACCCATAAGTGAGTTGATAATACCCTCACGCTTTATGCCGTATTTTCTGTAATCATCGTCAACAATTTTTGCTCCGATGCAGTCCATTGTAGTAAGACAGGCTGCAATACCCACACCCATTACAGCCGCAATTGCTATTGCAAAAGGTAAAGTCTTGACAAAAAACAGAGGAACAAATCCCACTGCCATTACGATGAAGCCTGTACGCCAGACTGTCATGATGGGAATTTTTTTAGCAAGCTTTGACCATATAACAATACCGAGCACCGCAACACCGAGAACTATACCGAGCATTATTGTGGTTGTACTTCCGCCGAGTCCCAGGGTGTATTTGACATAGAAAGGCAATGCCTGCGAAATAAGTGAAAAAGCTGCGGAATAGAATGCGCCTGCAAAGCCGAAAATCCAAAACCGCGGGTTTGTTGCAAGAGCCTTGATACTGTCTAAAAGCTTAGGCTTTTCATGTTCTTCATAGTTGATTTCAGTTTCACGGCAACCCCAGAAGCAGTACATCATAACCACAAGAGCGATAACGCCGTAAATCAAAGCTGTAAGCTGATATCCGATAGCTTCGGTAATCATGGGAGTAAGCGCAATGCTGATTGCCATTGCAAAAAGCTGACATATCTGACGGAAGCCGTTTGTCTTTGCACGATCCTCGTCCTTTTTGAAAAGCTCAACGAAAAGTGAGCCGTAGTTTGCGTTTACGAGTGAGTCTAGAGTACCTGTCAGAATGTACATCAGAAGCATATAAACAAAAAGCATACCCTTATCTGACTGTACAAAACCGGGAACGTTATAGAAAAGAATAAAGAATAACACTAAAAGCGGTGTTCCGATTAAAAGCCAGGGTCTTCTCCTGCCCCATTTTGTTCTTGTGTTGTCTGATAAGAAGCCGTAAACAGGGTTGTCGATTGCATCAACAAAAGCGTAGATCAAGGGAATAAGCGCATACTTCTGCATATCAAGACCTAATGTATCTACATAATAAATTGCAGCAAAGGACTTGAACATATTGATTGGCAGTGATGTACCGAACATAGCAAAACCATAACGGAATGGCGATGTCTTTTTAACTAATGAACTTTCAGTTTTCATTTTGTTACCTCCTCGGAGTCATTAAAATAAACAGGGTTTGATATTGCGCATACTCTTTTTAGTTTGCCTATACGTTCAGTAGCCTTGACATAGGCAAATTTTGTTTTTTGCAGCCTTACTTCTGCAACACAATTATTAACAGTTATCTCTTTTTCACCATATTCTGTTACAAGAATAACTTTTTTAGCGGTACTTTTTATTTCAAGAGGTATTTCTTTTGAAAAATCTGCTGTGCCACCCATTACAGTATCAGCATATCTGAGATTAAGTCTTATTCCGTTAACTTTCTGTGTTACAAAAGAATTACCGTTTTTTATTGAGTCAAGAATATCCTCTGCTCCCCGTGATTTGGAATAAACTGCTGTAACGGGGCTGCCAAGCTTTGCAAAGCCTTTCGGATTATGGTAATCACTACCGCCTACGATGGGAATTTTTCTCCCTTTTTTAAGAAGTGAAGTCC
>JAZRTP010000038.1:0-1593 GCA_045652105.1 Acutalibacteraceae bacterium | reverse complement strand
ACTCCCTGTCAGCCACCCTCGCTCCACTCGCAACGGCTTCGCCTTACACTTCGGCGGCAGGGAAAACACTCCGCTATCGCTACGCTGCTTTCCCACCGCCTCGTTGCTCAAGGCTGCTTTCCCTCACGCTGGGGAAAGAGGTGTTTCGACCCTAAACTAAAAAATCTGCTAAAAACAAAATCCCGACCAAAGGTATATTATCTATTTACATCTACTTTAGATAAACCACAATTTATTTAACAAACCATCGACCGACTCACGAGAAACCTCTAAAACCTCAGAAACCCCACCTGAGGTTATTGAGGAAATTTAGGATTTTAACATAAAACAGATGACTATAACACAAAGTATGTTGTATGTTTACCAAGAAAAAATTCGTGTCAATACCCGAGATGCGTGGAGACTCATCCCTTAAATCTGTTGACTGTAGTCCGTTGACCGTTGACATATATTTTCGTCAAAAGAAATAAAAATGAAATGCAAAGATAACTCCGTTTCAGTTGTTTGTAAAGGTCAAGCCCTGCGGGTTGCATCTGAAAATCTTCCTTTTTGACTCCGCTGTCGCTCCGCAAAAAGAGTATTTTCAGCGCAAACCTTGACAAACGGCCCTCAACTCCGTTAGCCTTGATGAGCATTCCTTTTCATTTCTTTTTTTCGGTTTTTCTTCTGTCGAAAAAATAATTATTAAAGGGAAGGAATTAATAAAATCTTCATCTTTGAATATAGATTATTCCTAAACCCAATCCGCTTTCTGTTTCTTGCCAATTTTCATTCGGATGAAAAATTATGAAATAATACGTGTTGATTCGTGAGATACGTGGATGACACCAAACGCAAAATAAAGCAAATAAAAGCACTTAAAACACGATATAATACAACGACTTACATATATATTACCTTTGTTTCTGTGATAAGGTTGAGCATACACGGACAATACCTTCTCCGTACCTGCTCCATACCAAGTCCACTAATCAATTTATTGTCAAACTAAAAACTTTTACAAAATGGGTACAATTAAACAAGGTATTCTCGGAGGTTTCTCCGGTAAAGTCGGGACCGTAGTCGGTTCAAGCTGGAAAGGCATCAGCTACATGAGAGGACAAGCACAAAACGTCAAGAACCCTCGCACAGCAAAGCAAGTCGCACAACGTGACAAGTTCTCGCTTGCACTGTCCTTCATCAGACCAATCCAGTCATTCATTCAGATAGGTTTCAAAACCTATGCACACAGACAATCAGCCTTCAACGCAGCAATGTCTTACACATTAAAGAACGTCATCAAAGGCACCTACCCAAGCTTCACCATTGACTACACACAAGCAATGGTTTCAAGAGGAAGTCTTGCAAAACCTTTGAACATCCAGAAGTTGAGCAACGACAACGAGATTGCAGTCTCATGGCAAGACAACAGCGGAACAGCAAACGCATTAGACACCGACTTCGCAATGGTCTTGGCATACAACGCCAACAAGCAAGAAGCAGTCTACGACATCAGTTCAGCATGCAGAGGTGACGAAGGCGCAAGCCTCAGATACCCTTCAGACTGGGTAGGAGACACTGTTCACATCTACTTGGCATTTGTCTCAGAAGACG
>JAZRTP010000037.1:0-64209 GCA_045652105.1 Acutalibacteraceae bacterium | reverse complement strand
GGTTGATAGGTTGCATGTGTAAGCGCGGTGACGCGTTCAGCTAGGCAATACTAATAGGTCGAGGGCTTGACCAATATGCTTGGTTTAATCAAAGTACTACATCCTTGTCTTTGCTTCCTTTGTTTAGTTTTGAAGGTACATGAAATCCACTCTGATTGAGTGGATTTTTTTATTGCATATTTTCAGCTGTAAAAAATAAAACTCTGTATTGCTCACCGGCAATACAGAGTTTTTTATTTTAACAGTATATCATAGCTTGTATCTAGTGCATCACGGATAGCACGAAGCTGACTTGCTTTAATATGCTGGATGCCGCGCTCAATTTTAACAAGGCATTCTCTGGTCATATCTATGCCTTGAAGCTGCAGCATAATTACAAGCTGTGTCTGACCGATGCCTTTTTCTTTCCTGATCTGACGGATGTTTTCACCGATTTGTATTTCATCCTGCTTGATTTTTTGCTCTGCCAATAGAAATCACCTTCTTAAATTAGAACTGATTTTAGTCCGTTTTTTCAAAATTCTACTTGATTTTACTAAATTTTCGTGATAATATTGGACTAGAACGAGTCCTAAAAGTGCGTTATTTTTATATAAAATAAACTTGCAAAGTGCTCATATGTTTATTTATTATTTAAGGAGGTTATATTTATGAAGAGAAAAATCAAGAAGCATTTAATGTTCATTGTAGCAGTATGCCTTTTTGCTGTGTGCTTCATTTTTAATGCAGCTGCAGAAGAGTCAGGGAATTTCATGTATGACATTCTTGAAGACGGTACAGCTGAAATAACAGGTATCATTGAAGAGCAGGAAAGCATTGTTATTCCTGCTGAAGTTGATGGAATTCCTGTTAAATCAATAGGATATCGAGCTTTTTCTATTGGTTACAGGCTTACTGAAATAACTATTTCCGACGGCATTGAAAAAATAGGTGATGATGCCTTTTATTCGACGGAGATAACAGATATAATCTTACCTGATTCAGTTACATATATTGGTGACGGAGCTTTCAGTTCATGTCGTTATTTGAAAAATGTAAAGCTTTCAAATAATCTCAAATATATCGGTTCATGTGCTTTTGCTTTTACCAACAGTCTGGAAACAATCATATTGCCTGATTCGCTGGAAGAAATTGGAAGCTTAGCTTTTGAAAGAAGCTCAATCAAAACAATCATTATTCCGTCCGGGGTGAAAACAATCCCAGTTGAGTGTTTCAGAGAGTCAAGTCTCGAAGAAGTTACTGTTTCTGACGGTGTTGAAAAAATAGATGATATGGCTTTTTATGAGACGGAACTGACAGCTATAGCGTTGCCTGATTCAGTTACATATATCGGCAATCAGGCCTTTTTAAGGTGTATGTCTTTGAAAAGCGTCGAGCTTTCAAGTAACCTCGGATACATCGGTTCAGAGGTTTTTGCTTATTGCGGAAGTCTTAAAAAAATTACTTTACCTGATTCACTTGCAGAATTTGCGGTTGGTGCTTTTGCAAAAAGCTCAATCAAAGCAATCAATATTCCGTCCGTAGTGGAAATAATTCCGTCTGATTGCTTTGCAGAATCAAATCTTAAAGAAATTACCATACCTGAAACGGTAAAAGAAATACAAAGCGGTGCCTTTTCCAATTGTATATACTTAAAGAAAGTATCTTTTTTAGGGGATATTGAGAAAATAGCTGACAGGACCTTTAACAACTGCCATACTTTAGAAGTGATAAACATACCTGACAGTGTGACTGCAATCGGGGAGAGCGCCTTTGAACAGTGCAACAAATTAAAGCTTTCAAAATTGCCGGCAAATCTTAAAACCGTCAGCAAGTATGCATTTAGAAATTGCTGGAGCTTAGCAGAAGAAATAATTTTTCCTGACAAAGTTGAAAAAATCGGAGCATATGCCTTTGAGGGTTGCCCCGTGCTTGAAAAAGTTGATTTAAATAATGTTACTACCGTAGGCTTATGCGCTTTTAAGGCTCATAATAAATACCTTCAGATTATTGCGGGAACTTCTTTGAAAAAAATTTACAAAGGTGCATTTGTTGCAGATGGAGGTGTTATTTATTTCTGTTACCGAGGCACAGAGGCTCAATGGAAAAAGATCGGAACCAATATATCCTTGGATAAGGTGCATTTTGATTATACTGATGATCATAATGTCGGACATGTTGTTGTCAAAGCTACTCTTGAAGAAAACGGACGTCACATAATCAAATGTGATAAATGTGATTTTGAGTATTTTGTGCAGAGTATTTACCGCCCCTTTGTTTTCACTTTGTTACAACCGGAGTATGTATATGACGGCACTGTTAAAAATCCCGAGGTTACAGTATTAGATTGGAGTTATGCTCCTTTGGAAAAGGGCAAGAATTACACTGTCAAGTATGAAAAAGGCAGAAAAGATACAGGCAGATATAATGTGAAAATCATTTTCAAGGGTGATTATAGCGGAGAAAAAACCCTTAAATTCACCATCGCTCCAAAAGCAACGAGCAAGCTTACTGCAGTTCAGTCAACATCTGCAATCAAGCTCACCTGGAAAAAGGTAACAGGTGCTGACGGCTACAGAATTTATCAGTACAATACTAAAACAAAAAAGTGGGATACTGTAAAAACAATAACCTCAGGCTCAGCTGTAAGCTATAAGGTAAGCGGTCTTAAGTCAGGTACTGTTTATAAGTTCAAAATCAAAGCCTATAAAAAGGATGACGGTACAATCTGGGGTAAAGATAGCACTGTGTTAACAACTGCAACAAAGCCCGCAACACCCACTCTCAAGCTTACAAGTAAAAACGGCAAGGCTGTTGCAAACTGGACAAATGTCAGCGGTGAAAGCGGATATCAGCTTTATTATGCAACAAAGAAGGACGGAGAATTCAAGAAGGTCAAAAGCTACGGTGCTGATGTTGTCAAGGGTGCAAAGTCAGGTCTTACTGTAGGAAAAACCTATTATTTCAAGGTCAGAGCCTTCAAAAAGGTTGACGGCAAGGTAATTTACGGCTCCTGGAGCAGTGTTAAAGCAGTTAAAATAATTAAATAATCATTGAGTGCCCGTATTTTCATACGGGCATTTCAGACTGTCGATAAAGTCACAAGAACATATATGAATTAAGAATAAGAAAAAATATAAAAGTAAATTATAAAAAAATAAAGCATAGAAAATCCGTCGAAACATTGAATTTCGACGGATTTTTTCATATATTTGCCCTTTTTTTGCCCTCTCGGAGTACCACTGTACGCCTTCGGAGCAAAGAAAAGGGCATCTTGTAACATTCTCTACAGTCTGCCAGCTTGTCGAAAATCTTTTTCGACAAGCTGTAATGCCCGTATTTTCATAGGGGCATTTGCTTTTATGCTTATTTTAATATATACTGTTTATAGCTTATATCGGGAAGGATGAAAAGATGAAAAATAAAAATATGTATTCTGAATTTTATAAAGCTGCCAAAGAAATAATCGGAGAAAGAACTCCTCTCAAGGCTGATTGCGGTCTGATTTGCGACCGTCGCTGCTGCAAGGGTGATGACGGCACGGGGATGCTCCTTTTTCCGGGAGAAGAAACAAATTTTAATGTTACTGAAAAAGACGGAGTGCGCCTTGCTGTCTGCGTCGGAGTGTGCAAACGCGAAGAACGCCCGCTCTCCTGTATGATTTTTCCGCTTTTTCCTTATATGGATAAAAAGGGGAGAATAACCGCTGTGGCTGATATAAGAGGAATAAGAACCTGCCCCTTAATTGCCGGTGAAAATGAAGCTCATATCGATATGGCTTTCAGACGCAGAGTTGCAAGATTGGGAAGACATCTTAAAAGAGATGAAGAATGCAGAAAATTTCTTGCTGAAACCTCGGCTGAAATTGATTTGCTGCTTAGCTTTTATAAATAATAATTTATTACTATTGCTTTTTAACCTATTAAAGTGTATAATACTATATAAAATATCTTTTCCGAAATGATAAAAGGAAAGGTAAGTTTATTTAAAAGGAGCTGAAGAAATGGATCCTATCAAGGTTGATTTCACAGGAAAAGACGGAGCAGGCAAGGGCAGCGGAAAAACTGCATATCTTGCTCCTAAAAAAGCAGGGGTTAAGCTTATTATAAGCATAATAGGCACTGTTATCGGTGCTGCAATTGCATATTATTTTATGCTTCCTCCTCTTAATTTCAAAAGCACAGACACTTATATGTATCTGGGCACTGTTGCCGCAATTTTTATCGGACTTATGATGGTAACCTCAGGCGCTTACATCAAGCCTGAGTACACAGAGTATGTCAAGAGAAAATCAATTATTCCCGGTGCTTTCATTGCTCTTCTTGTTGTAGTTGTCGGTGTGGGTATGGTTATTTCATCTGTATTTTTCAGAGCAAAGACTTACAGCAAGATTATTGACGTAACAGAGAACGTCAGCTTTGAAGAAAATATCCAGGATGCTGATTTCTCAACTGTTCCCGTTCTTGATAACGATGCGGCAAGCGTGCTTGCAAACCGTACTCTCGGTGATCTTGCAGCGATCGGCAAGGTTTCACAGTTTGAGGTTTCAACTCAGTTTACTCAGATTAATTACAAAAACAATCCTGTCAAGGTAACAACTCTTGCCTACGGTGACGTTTTCAAATGGCTTAAGAATACCTCAACAGGTCTTCCCGGCTATGTTGTTGTTAACATGGTAACTCAGAAGGCTGAGCTTGTTACTCTTCCCGAAGGTGAATATATCAGATATTCAACTAACGAGCATTTCGGCAAATATCTTATGAGACACGTCCGTTTTGCATATCCCACGTATATTTTTGATTCTCCCAGATTCGAAATTGACGAAAGCGGAAGACCCTTCTGGCTTTGCCCTGTTCTTGACAAGACAATCGGTCTTTTCGGCGGCACAGATGTAATGGGTGTTGTTATCGTTGATGCAATCACAGGTGAAATGAAGGAATACAGCGTTGAAGAGGTCAAGGCAAGTGAAGAGCTTCAGTGGATTGACGGTATTTATTCCGAATCACTCCTTGTTGAGCAGTTCAATTACTACGGCCAGTATCAGAAGGGCTTCATCAACTCTGTTATCGGTCAGGACGGTGTAAGAATGGCAACACTCGGCAATAATTTCCTTGCTCAGGGTGATGACGTTTATATGTACACAGGTGTTACCTCAGCAGGTAACGACCAGGCTATTATCGGTTTTGTTCTTATCAACATGAGAACAAAGGATGCTTCCTTCTATGATGTGTCAGGTGCAACTGAGAACTCAGCTCAGATTTCAGCTCAGGGTGCTGTTCAGGATTATAACTATAAGGCAACCTTCCCCATTCTTCTCAACATCAGCGGTCAGCCCACATATTTCATGACTCTTAAGGACTCAGGTAATCTTGTTAAGCGTTATGCAATGGTAAATGTTCAGAATTATCAGGTTGTTGTAACAGGTGAAAAGATTTCTGAATGTACTGAGGCTTATGTCAACAGCCTTAAGCAGAATAACATCAACATCAACGTTGACATTGACAAGATTGAGGATGCCACACAGAACAGCGGTGAGGCTGAAGCTGAAAAGACAGAGCTTCTTAAAGCCAAGGGCGTTGTAACAGATATCAGAGCTGCCGTAATGGGCGGAGAAAGCGTTTATTACATTGAGCTTGACAGCAAGGGTGTTTATTATTTCATCGAGGCTGCAGATGCTCCCATGGTGGTTATAATGAACGTTGGCGACACAGCGGAGATAACCTTCGAAAAGCAGGAATCAAAGCTTATTGCTGCTGAATCAGTTAAATAAAAACGAAAGGTTGAGCTTGTTTTATGAATACAAGTTCAACCTTTTATTATTAAAAATTAAATTTTTAGATATAGATATTAAAAGTATTGACATATGTTTATCGGTTTGTTATCATTATTATACCAAAATACTAAGGAGGTTTATAAAATGGATACTTTTTCACAGACTTTTTCAAGTGTAATGACAGCTATCGAAGCAGTCGTTGCAAGATTAGTTGAATTCTTCAACAACATCACAAATATCTTCAAGGGTATATAATCACAAAAAAATCAAGACCTCTTCGGAGGTCTTATTTTTTTATTGACAATAGAGAGTTTATATGTATAATTGAACGGAAAAGGCGGGTGAGGTAAATGAAAAGAAATAAAATTGATATGCTGACGGGAAATCCGCTTAAAAGTATAATTCTTTTTGCGCTTCCCATAATGGCTTCGTCGATGCTTCAGTATAATTACAGTCTTGTCGATAATATTATCGTGGGCAGATATGTCAGCTCCGAGGCTCTTGCTGCCGTTGGCTCTGTGGGATCCATAAATTCATTCATCATCGGCACGGCGCTCGGACTCACAAGCGGCTTTTCAATTCCTGTTTCTCATGCCTTCGGTGAAGGAAACAGAAAAAAGCTTTCTCATTATGCGGGATCAAGCATATCTCTTGCTTTTCTTATCGGTGTAGCTATTGTTATTGTGGCTCATATTCTTTCAACTCCGCTACTCAGGCTTATCGGAACACCGGATGAAATCATTGACCTGTCGGCATCTTATGTCAATATTCTTTATTACGGTGTGCCCATTCAGATGCTTTCAAACAATTTCACTGCAATTTCAAGAGCGGTAGGTGAAAGCAAAAAGCCGCTTCAGTTTTTTACCGTCAGCGTTATTGTGAATTTTATTCTTGATATGCTGTTTGTCAAAGAGTTTCAATGGGGTGTTGAGGGGGCGGCAGTTGCAACACTGATTTCTCATTGTGTTGCTTGTGTCCTTAACGGCCTTTATGTTTTAAAATTCAATAAAACTGTGAATATAAAAAAGGAGGATCTGAAGCTTGAAAAGGCAACGGTATTAAGACAGATCGGACTTGGAATTCCCGTTTCTCTGCAGTTTACAATGACATCAATCGGCTCAATGTGTCTTCAGAGTGTTGTCAATTCTTTCGGCACATCTGTCATTGCCGGATTTACCGCTGCAGGACGTGTGGAGGGACTTACAAACATTCCGATGTCAGGACTCGGCGTTGCCAATCAGACCTTTGTAGGACAGAATTACGGCGCCAAAAACTATAAAAGAATAAGAAAGAGCGTCAAACAGATATTCTTTCTTGACCTTGGCGTATCGGTGCTGATGAGCATTGTGCTTTACAGCATCGGAGAGCCTGCGGTTTCACTTTTTCTCAAGGAGGAAAGTCCTGAGATTATGGCCGCTGCCCAAAGGTATATACTGGCAATTGCTCAATGTTACAGCCTTGTTGCTGTGCTTTTCGTGATGCGCAACACATTGCAGGGCCTCGGCTTTACTTATGCAAATTCAATTGCAGGTGTGGGAGAATTTTTCGGAAGACTTTCAATTGCTTTTCTTTTCACACCCATAATCGGATTCTCAGCCGTCTGTTATGCCGGGCCTGCAGCCTGGCTTCTTGCCGATATTCCGCTGATTATAATTTATATTGTGAAAATGAAGCAGTTCAAGAAAATGGAAGAAAAGAGCGAACTGAAGCTTCAGACATAATGAAAAACGGTTGGATGATAGGTGTTATATTCTAAAGAGCAGTAAAAAAGGAAACACGAAATTTTTTCGTGTTTCCTTTTAATTTAGTCTTATTCCGTAACAAGTAGGAAAAGTACTGCACATTTTTTCACTTGTTAGAAAAGCCCAAAACCCTTTACTTTGCTCATATCTCATTAAAGTCTATGATGCGAATGAAAATTATTCTTATCGGTACAATCTTTCCGTTTGATTTTTTTGTAAAATTCTATTTTTTATAAAAAAAGGCTTGACAGTCGAACGGCAATATGGTACACTATAGGTGCTCGAACGGCAGTATGGTACAAACAAAAAGGAGGAAGTTAAAATGCCACGTCAAAATTACATGACTGTTTCTGTTCCCGATACTACTCAAGAAATCTTTAATGAATTTATAAAAATCAAAGAGATTCCCAAAACAGCCGCTTTAACCGATGTTTTAGAAATGTATATGTTGGCTAGAGATGAAGAGCTTTATCTTGAGTTGAAAAAGAAATATCTTTATAGTGAGGAGGTTAAAGATATGATTGTTTCTCAAAATGCGCCTTTGCGCGATGAAGAAAATATTATTTTTATGAAATTAGGCACCAAAGAATGGGGAGGCAGGAAATTTACCGAAGATCAAACGATGCAGGAATATCTGACGGATTGTTCTAATCGTGATTATACTTGGTTTTCCACTCAATCTCTCTTTTTTGGAATGAGCGCCGAGAAAGTAAAATATTTTAATGATAAAATACGCAACGGAAAACCTGTAACGGTATTTTTTGCCGGCAATACCATTTTGGGTCAAGAAGGAATCAATGACATTGGATATGCTGCGGAAGTAATAGAGATTTATTCCCAAAAGGTACCGGTTGATTGCCCCGAACCCAACGCAGTTCCTGCTACATTCCTAGGTGAACGTGCAAGAATTTGGTTGAAATTAAAAAATCCTAGGATAGAGCCAAACGTGCGCGCATCAATGCTGAAAATCACTAGTACCGGTAACGATTTGAAACAAGTGATTTCAGTTGGTCAGTTCCATTATGGTTATGTTTCATTCAAGTAATTGATATGAGATATTATTATCGTTATAGCAAAAGTGATCCGGTAGTTGTTTTGATCGGAGGAATCATCGGATTAAATATTTTATTCTTGGTTTTAAAGTGGTTATTGATTCTTTTGGGATGTACTCTGGGTTTTGCAATATCGATATTGTTGCTTCGACTGGTCGTTAAATACAGCGGAAAATAGAAAAAGGCAGAAACGAAAGTTCGTTTCTGCCTTTCAAATTACTATACTCAATAGTTCAACGCCTGTTCAACCGTTTCAGCCTGCCGACTTGCCGGATTTACACAGCGTATTTTTTCTGATAATCCTCATAAAGCTTCCAGTATCTGCTTTCCTTGTCCTTTTTGAGATGACGGACATATGAGTGAAGATCCATTTCATCGTGTGCCATTTCTGTAACACAGCCTGAAATATTTGAACAGTGGTCTGCAACTCTTTCAAGGTTTGTGATGATGTCCTTGAAGACAAAGCCTTGTTCAATTGTGCAGTCACCCTTCTGCAGACGTTTTGTGTGATTGCGCAGAAGAGTTTCCTTGAGGTCATCAACAATCTGTTCAAGAGCTTCAACTCTAAGGGCGCCATCGAAATCGTTTTCTCTGAACACCTTTTGTGAAACTGCAAGAATTTCAGTGATTGCAGCGGTGATGGTTTCAAGCTCTCGCTTTGCAGTGCCTGAAAAAACAATGCTCTTTTCCTTGATTTCCTCTGAGGATTTGAGAATGCTTGCAGCGTGGTCGGAAATTCTTTCAAAGTCACTGATGACATGAAGCAGCTTTGAGGTTTCCATGCTGTCCTCAATGGTAAGAGAGTGAGATGAAAGCTTAACAAGATAGCTGCCCAGCTTGTCCTCATATTTATCGGTTTTATTTTCACTGTCAATGATGAGGTCGCGGGTTTCGTCGTCAAGATCGCCGAGAATTGTGTCAAGAGATTTAAGAAGGGCATTGACGGCAATGTCTGCCATGTTCTGAGTGACATCCTTACATCTTTCAACAGCAACTGTGGGAGTTGTGAAAAGACGCTCGTCAAGCACCTCATATTTTTCTTTTTCATCTGTATCCTTGATGCTGATTGTTGCAATCTTTTCAAGTACCTTGATCATGGGAGCCCACATAAGAACGCAGAACATTTTGTATGCGGTGTTGACCACAGCAATGCTGAGCTCTGAAGCTGTGCCGTTGACAAAGTCGAATTTGAAAATAAAGTTTGCGGCATAGAAGAGAACAAGAGCGGCAATTGTACCGAAGATGTTGAAATAAAGATGAACGAGAGTAGCTCTCTTTGCGTTTTTATTTGCACCGATGGATGAAAGCACCGCTGTGATACAGGTACCGATAGCCATACCCATAACAATGGGGATAGCAGTGCCGAGAGTGACGGCACCTGTTGTTGAAAGTGCCTGAAGAATACCGACGGCAGCTGAAGAGGACTGAATGATTGCTGTGAGAACAGCGCCTGCAACAACACCGAGCACGGGATTTGAGAACAGAGTGAGGATATTGGTGAATTCAGGAACTTCTTTAAGACCTGCAACGGCATCAGACATGGTTGACATACCTGTCATAAGAGTTGCAAAGCCCAGGAGAATCATTGCTGTATCCTTGCTTTTGTTCTTTTTACTGAACATAAGAAGATAAATACCGTAAAGGGCAAGAACGGGGACGAAGGAGTCAGGCTTGAAAAGATTCATAATGCCGCCGCCTTCAATGGCTGTCAGAGAAAGAATCCAGCCGGTGATGGTTGTACCGACATTGGCGCCCATAATGATACCGACAGACTGATGGAGTGTCATAATACCCGAGTTGACAAAACCGACAACCATAACCGTTGTGGCAGAGGATGACTGAATAATTGCAGTAACAATCATTCCGAGCATAAAGCCCTTGAAGGGATTTTCAGTCATTTTGCCGAGAACAGACTTGAGCTGTCCGCCTGCTTTCTTTTCAAGAGCATCACCCATAAGCTTCATGCCGAAAAGGAAGAGAGCAAGTCCGCCGACGAGAGATAAGGCATCAAAAAATGTCATATTATTTCATCTCCGTATAAATATAGATTTTTAATGGCAATAAAAAGCAATATATCACCATTATCTGCATAATAACAAAAAAACAACGCTTATACAATAGTTTTGCCGAAAGTTTTTTATGAAATCACAGAGTAAAAAAGAGCAGAATATAATAAAAACAGCTCCTGAGGGCTGATAGGAAAAATAATCTGAAAAAAATTAAAAAAATTAGTAAAAAACTATTGACTAGAGACGTTTTTTGTGGTAAGATTACTGAGCGTTAAACGTGACAGACGTTTAAAAGCAAATAAGCTGGTGTAGCTCAGTTGGTAGAGCAGCTGATTTGTAATCAGCAGGTCGGGGGTTCGAGTCCGTCCACCAGCTCCAGTTTTTTTATAAGGGTAGGTTCCCGAGTGGCCAAAGGGAGCAGACTGTAAATCTGCCGTCAACGACTTCGATGGTTCGAATCCATCCCTGCCCACCATATTGAGTATTCATAAGGGGTTTGACCTGTGAATACTCAATTTTTTTGTTTAAAATAGAGTTTTATATATGATTTCATAGTTTTTATGTATCGTCGCATTCCTTTCGGAGTGCGACTTTTTTTATGAGTTTTAGGTTTGTCCCTAACAAGTGGAATTTGTATGCACAAATTCAATGCTTGCTAAGACTTAATCCCATGCTTTTTTACTGCTTTTTCGGTTGGTTTGCTAAAGCCTTTTTTCACTTCCTTTGCTTTAATTTTTTCATAAAAAAAGCACCAGATACAGCTAAAGCAACAAGTGTATGTAGTTTGAAATACATAGTGTTAGTATGATATAATGATTCTAACAAAAACATTATCACAAGTTGCAAATCGGTAGAAAAAGAATCTTCGTGACCGATGAGATGCAAAAAACGACCGAACAGATAGAAATTAACAATTCTTCCTTTTAATTTGTTATTATTGTACTGTAAGCTAAAAGGAGGACAACACAAATGCCAAAAATAAAGACAATAGAACTTGTCAAACGGTATAAAAATCTTACTGCTGTTGATAAACTCAATTTAGAAATTTATCAGGGCGAATTGTTTTCTTTGTTAGGTGTTAACGGTGCAGGAAAAACCACAACAATAAAGATGTTGACCTGCATAACAAAACCTACGGATGGCGATGCTTTAGTAGGTGGATACAGCGTAATTAAGGAACCTGAAAAGGTAAAGCAGTTAATTGGGGTATCTCCGCAAGAAACCGCAGTAGCACCAAATCTTTCCGTTAAAGAAAATTTTGAACTGATATGCGGTGTTCATAGCTTTTCTAAAGAAAAAACGAAAACAAGAATCAAAGAACTTTCTGAACAATTCTCTTTAGGCTCTGTTTTAAACAGAAAGGCCGGCAAGTTATCCGGTGGTTATAAGCGTCGTGTCAGCATTGCTATGGCTCTTATCAGTGAACCTGAAATTCTCTTTTTGGATGAACCTACCCTTGGCTTGGATGTTATTGCAAGACACGAGCTTTGGGATGAGATTCGTTCTTTGAAAGGTAAATCGACCATTATCCTGACTACACATTATATGGAAGAAGCTGAGGCTCTTTCTGACCGAATAGGTATTATGAAAGACGGTAATATTCTTGTGGTGGGAACCATAGAAGAATTAAAAGAAAAAGCAGGAACAACTGATTTTGAATCAGCCTTCCTTTCTGTTGTGAAGGAGGGCGTGGTATGAGAATGTTGACTTTTGCCAAAAGAAACATAAAGGAGATTTTACGTGACCCTATCAATCTTGGTTTTGGTTTAGGGTTTCCCTTGATTTTACTGCTTCTTTTAAGTGCCATACAGGCAAATGTACCGGTGAATCTTTTTGAAATTGACACACTTACTCCGGGAATTACCGTGTTCGGTTTGTCCTTTATGACACTTTTTTCCGCAACGCTTGTGGCAAAAGACCGTGAAAGCGCTTTGCTGCAGAGATTATACACAACTCCGCTTACAGGCTTTGACTTTATACTTGGCTATATGCTGCCGCTTTTGCCTATTGCTGTCGGACAGACAGTTATATGCTATCTTTTTGCAATACCTTTGGGATTGTCTGTGAGCATAAATATTATCTGTGCCATAATCGGGATAATACCTATGGCAATATTCAACATTGCTTTGGGCCTTTTATGCGGTAGTATATTAGGTGTTAAGCAAGTTGGCGGTATTTGCGGTGCATTGCTTACCAACCTCTCCGCTTGGCTTTCAGGAGTGTGGTTTGATTTGAAGCTTGTGGGAGGCTTTTTTGAAAAATTAGCAGGAGCTTTGCCATTTTTTCACGCAGTAGAAATGGAAAAAGCTTTGTTCAGCGGAAGCTATGAACTTACTTTTAGTCATATTCTTCCCATTTTTCTTTACAGTGTATTTATTACTGCGGCAAGCGTGTCCTGCTTCCTCAAACAAATGAAAAAACAATAAGGATTTGAAGTGATGAAATACAAACTCATTATAGATAAAGATGCGGATGAAGAGATAATTGCAAAGGTTCACGCTCCCTCTTCTCTGACCGAGCAGATAGAAAATCTTATATGCAGTTATTCGGGTACAGACAGCATTATGGGATACAGAGATAATAAGAAGAGAAAATTGACATTTTCAGAAATAGAATGCATTACTGTTATTGAAAAGAAGGTAATTGCTATTGATACTAACTGCAACAACTATACACTCAAGGAAAGGCTCTATGAGTTGGAAAATATTTTGCCCTCTTATTTTATACGTATTAACAAATCCACCCTCGCAAACGAACACCGCATTCTGCAATTTGATGCGGTATTCAGCGGCGGTGTTGATGCTGTATTTCAATGTGGCTATCGTGATTATGTTTCAAGACGTTGTTTTTCACAGATAAGAAGGAGGTATGAAGGAATATGAAAAAGTTTGTTTCAGAATTCTTTCGACGAGGTTTAGTGGCCTGTGGCTTTGGACCAATAGTTTTAGCAATTGTATATATGATATTGCATCAGACCGCAAATGTTCAAACTCTGACTGTAAGTCAAGTTTGTATTGGCATCTTCTCGATAACCTTACTCAGCTTTATTGCAGGCGGTATGAATGCTGTTTATCAAATTGAACGATTGCCCTTGATGATTGCAATTCTTATTCATGGCGTTGTCTTATATGTCAGCTATTTAGTCACTTATATTCTCAATGATTGGCTTGAAGGGGGATTGACACCGCTTTTAGTTTTTACCGGAATTTTTATTGTTGCTTACTTGGTGATTTGGGCAATTATTTATTCCATAATCAGAAGAAATACAAAGCAGCTCAATAAAATTCTTAAAGAAAAACAACAAGCAAGGGAGAATATGTAGAATACTATGTTTGAAGCCGGTTTTATTTATACTTTGAGTAAATCCCTTATGAACACTCGCACCGGAAAAAAGCACTTCTTAGGAAGTGCTTTTTGTTTATGTCCGCAGGACATAACTCTGTTTTGCGTCGCCTGTGGCGCAAACTTCATTTCAAATTTATTTGAACTTCATTTTAGAGGACATAAAACGAGGTTGCCTTACGGCACTATCTCGTTAATATCCGGACTGAAAAACAAGATATATCTATTCTGAAGGGAGTATAACTCTGAAACAATTTTTCAGATCCTATATCGTCAGATAGCTGAAGAGTAATATTTCTTATTCGAATAAGCGGAAAACTTGTTTTTTTTATTCAGCTGTTGTATAATCAAAGTATCAAACAAAAACGGAGTGATTTTATGTTAAAGAAAATAGCGGCAATCTGCCTTGTTCTGATGGCTTTTATTCTGGCGGGTTGCAGTATCGGTGATGATGGCAGTAAGCCGAAAATAAACGATGCTTATCTTTCCTGTATAGCAGGTAAAACCTTTCAGGCAAGTGAGGGTCAGTGCATTACCTTTTATGAGGACGGTTATGCAACCTATGATTATGACGGTGCTTTCGGACACCACTATTACCGCTATGTTGTCAGAGTGACAAATTCCACTGCCACACAGATTGACTTTACTCTGGAAGAAGTTTATGTCGATTCTGAAGATTATGAGGATAATGGTCCTCAACCTGCAACTTATTATATCAACGATAATTATCTGTTTTATTATCAGCCTTATACCTGTCTTGTTGACTCTGTTCAGGTGTTGGATTTCAGTAATGCCTACGGCACATTCACAACAATCTGCGCTCAGGAGGGCTGCGTAAGATATATTGCTCCTTCAGGTAATACTATGTACTGCCCTGAGCATACGGGTGCCTGCGAGTTCTGCAGGATTTTTATCAATCCCGGAAGCAGATTCTGTCCGAATTGCCCTTACTGCATTTTCTGCGGAGTAATAATTGCTCCTGACAGCGGTTACAGATGCAGCAATTGCATAAACCGAAACAAGAATCCCGGTAAAAAGTGCAGTCTTTGTAATGGCACGGGTATGGTTAAATATTATTACGGTGACAGCGACCTTCAGGCTTATCTGGACGGACACGAAGCTTCCTGGTACGGACAGTGCGGTTCGTGCGGCGGCAGCGGCTATGAGAAATAATTATAGCTGTAAAAAAGGCGGTGAATATAAATGGAAAACACACTTTATTTACAGACCAGAGCGGTAATGGAAGAGCTTATAGAAAAAACAAAGCTTAAGAAAGGGAATATTCTTGTTCTCGGCTGCTCAACGAGTGAAATAACGGGAGCGAAAATCGGCACAAATTCAAGCCCCGAGACAGCCGAAACTGTATTCAGAGCAATATACGAATACACTCTTGAAAAGGGGATTTACCTTGCGGTGCAGTGCTGTGAGCATCTTAACCGTGCAATCATAACTGAAAGAGAGGCTGTACCCTTTGCAGAAGCGGTTAATGTTGTTCCTCAGCCCAAGGCGGGCGGCTCAATGGCTGTTCAGGCTTATAATAATTTTAAAAATCCCGTGGTGCTTGAGGAAATCAAGGCGGATGCGGGAATGGATATCGGCTTTACTCTTATCGGTATGCATCTTAAAAAGGTGGCGGTGCCCGTCAGACTCGAAAACAACAGAATCGGTGGGGCTACAGTTCTTGCCGCACGAAGCAGACCAAAGTTTATCGGCGGTGAAAGAGCGGTTTACAACGAAGAGCTGATGTGATTTATATTAATGAAAAAAAGCAATCCTGATTAATGAGGATTGCTTTTGTTTTTTTGTGCCGGTTCAGAACTGCCATCTGCGGTTCTTTGTGTCGGGGCATTTGTTTTTTATAAATGCGGCTCTGAATTCAACATAGCAGCCGCATTTCATACAGACCCCGGAAATCAGATTGTCACATTTCTGACATTCGGCAAGTCGGCGGGTGTAAAGCTCACTGTCGGCTTTTTCGTTTTCTGAAAGCTTTTCAATCCGCTCTTTTATGCTTTGAAGAGTGGATTCCTCTGCTGCTTCGTGAAGCAGACATCTTTTACATTCTGCCATATTATTTAATCACAAACTTGACAACGGAGCAGGGAGGAAGGGTTGCGGTGAAGCCGTCGGTGAGAGTATTGAAATCAGTGAACACCTTTGTGCTCACAGCTGTTTTGTTTTCGAAGCTGTTGTAACCGTGGATATCACCTGTAAGAATTTCTGCTGAAAGCTCTTTAAGGGTAAAGTCTGCTATCTGGCAGTGTATCTCTGCGCTGTCATCAGCTGAGGTGTTGACAACGGTTGCAATTATAGTGCCGTCCTCCTTGACGGAAGCACTTTCAATAAGCTGAGGAATATTGCCCTTTTCAGCAAGGTTAGCAGTAGTGATGTATGAGCCGAGAAGAGTGTTTTCCTGATGGTCCTTATACATTCTGAAAATGTGATAGGTGGGAGTCAGAAGCATATCCTCACCGTCAGTGAGGGCAACGGACTGAAGGACATTGACCGTCTGAGCAAGGTTTGCCATTTTTATTCTGTCGGAGTGTTTGTTGAAAATATTAAGAGTAAGACCTGCAACAACGGCATCCCTGAGAGTGTTCTGCTGATAAAGGAAGCCGGGATTTGTTCCCTCCTCAACATCGTGCCAGGTGCCCCATTCGTCAACAATCATACCGACTCTTTTATCCGGGTCATAGCGGTTCATAATGTCACCGTGACGGCGGACAAGCTCTTCCATTTTGTATGCCTTTTCAATTGTGAGATAATATTCATCCTTTGTGAATTCAAGTGCTTTTCCCTTGTGATTCCAGTCGTGAGTGACGGTGTAATAATGCAGTGACAGACCGTTCATTCTGCCTGAGGCCTTTCTCATAAGCACGTCTGTCCAGTTAAAGTCAAAGGAGTTGGCTCCGCATGCAATTCTGTAAATGCGGTTGCTGCTGTCATAATCTCTGACATAGGTTTCATAGCGTCGGTATTCATCGGCATAAAATTCGGGATGCATATTTCCGCCGCAGCCCCAGTTTTCATTTCCCACACCGAAATATTTTACCTTCCAAGGCTTTTCACTTCCGTTTTCCTTGCGCAGCTCTGCCATGGGAGAAACTCCGTCGAAGGTCATATATTCAACCCATTCACTCATTTCCTGAACGGTGCCCGAGCCCAGATTTCCGTTGACATAAGCGTCACAGCCAAGCTGACTGCAAAGCTCAAAGAATTCGTGGGTGCCGAAGGAGTTATCCTCCACAACGCCGCCCCAGTGAGTGTTGATCATCTTTTTTCTTTTTGATTTTTCACCGATGCCGTCTTTCCAATGGTATTCATCGGCAAAGCAGCCGCCGGGCCAGCGGAGCACAGGTATTCCCATCTCTCTGAGGGCGTCAACAACATCCTTTCTCATTCCCTTGACATTGGGGATGGGGGAGTCCTCACCGACATAAAGTCCCTCGTAAATGCATCTGCCTAAGTGTTCTGAAAAATGGCCGTAAATATCCTTGCTGATTTTTGAAATTTTCTGATTGGGGTTAATTAAGTATTTCTCCATAAGCTTTCTCCTTTGCTATTTGAAGCATCCTTCCTTGCGAGAAGGGCTACGGTTTAATTATATAAAATTAAATTGCTTTTTGCAACAAGTTAAATATATTGAGATGTGATGTTTTCGTTCAAAAAATACGAAAACAGTCAATCTGAATATAGACGAAATGAAACTTTGAATATATAATAACATAAAAGATTAAAATACACGGCACAGACAAGGAGGTGCTTTTTTGTGGTTTATATAACAGGTGACACCCACGGAAAATTCAGACGTGTTGCCGTTTTCGGCGAAGAAAAAAAGCTTTCAGCTGACGATGTTTTGATTGTGCTGGGCGATGCCGCGTTGAATTATTTTGCTGACGAAAGAGATAAAAAGCTCAAAAAGCTTGTCAGCACATTGCCCTTTGACATTTTCTGCATTCACGGAAATCACGAAATGAGACCGACAGACGTTGATTCATATCAGACAAGAGAGTACAGAGGCGGCACCGTCTGGTATGAGCAGGAATATCCTAATATACTTTTTGCCAAAGACGGAGAGGTTTATGATTTTGACGGATACAAATGTCTTGTTATCGGGGGAGCTTACAGTGTTGACAAGGCTTACAGATTGCTGAGGGGTATGCATTGGTTTGTAAATGAACAGCCCTCTGATGAAATCAAGGCTGATGTTGAGTCTAAGCTTGCAAAGCTGGGCGGCAGTGTTGACATCATTCTTTCTCACACCTGTCCTTACAAATATGAGCCGAGAGAGGTCTTTTTGAGTTGGATAAATCAGCTTGAGGTTGACAAATCAACAGAAAAATGGCTTGATGAAATTGAAGAAAATACCGATTATAAAAAATGGTACTGCGGACATTTCCATACGGAAAAAAGAATTGACCGTATTCAGTTTATGTTTGAGGATTTCGATGTTCTCAGCGTTGATAATTCATCAAGGGATGAAGAGGAAATATAAGGAGGACTTAAAATGTCACGTGCGATAACAAAAATAAAAAAATGTGCAGTCTGCTCAGCACTTTCAAGACAAAGAGTCCTTGCTTCAGTTTGTCTGACAGGGAAAGGTCAGAGCGGAAAGGCTTCGGAAAAGGAAAAAGCTGAAAGGAATTTGTTTCTGCAGCGCTGTCCCCGATGCGGATATGAAAGCTGTAACATCGGCAGAGTCTGCACAGAGTCCTTGAAAAAAGCACCGAGCTAAAAAGTGAGGAAAAAATTGCAGTCAGAATCCGCTCTAAAGGATGAAGGTTATCAACATTCAAGTGAAAATATGTTGAAAAATCAAAGGCTGTTAATGATCATACTGCACTCTGATAAATGAACATAAATATCCCCTTTATAATGCTGACAGCGCAAAGGTCTCAATGGCGGCTTATATGCTTCTTGAGAAATATGACAGCTGATCTTATTACAACAAAATTAAATGTGTGTAAATTTTGTTGACTTTAACAGCATAAGGATGTATGCTTTTATTAAGGAGAATTGTTCTTCAAAATTTTTAATAAGGAGAGATTAAAATGAAGAAAACAAAGAAGCTTTTAGGTGTTGTTCTTGCGGTGCTTATGATTATGTCGGTCTTTTCTGTTAACAGCTTTGCAATCGACTTTTTTAAAACACCCGAAATTGAAAGCGTGACCTTCACCGACAGCAACCCCGTTTCCAAAAAGGAGCTGAAGACTTATTTTGATGAAATTCAGTCCTATATTGATGAAATGTCTGAAATTCTCGGTGAGGATTTTGATTTCGGTCCCATGACCTTTTCTCTTGCAACAAGCAATATCGAATACGAAATGGATGTCAAATTCACCGACGGCACGGTGACAAGCATCTCAAATGATGACTTTTATGTAGCTTACGGTGATGATGAAACTCCCGTTGCTATGATTGATGCTTACATAACATATGAGGAATATCTTGACGTTGTCAACGGCAAGAAGAGTGAAATTCAGATCAATATTTCAGCAACAAGCATTTATCTGACAGGCAAGGATAAGACCTTCACCGCAACCAAGAAGGCTGTTTCAAAGTTTGTTGAAAGCTTTGAAATTGTTTCCGGCGTTCCCTCAGAGATTTATGAATTTGCTGATTATTATAACCTGAGCGATGCAGTTTTAAAGGTCAAGTATAAGGGCAAGGACGCTAAGACCTTTAAAATTAAGCTTAGCTTTGATGAAACAGGCGCTCCTGTTTACACCATTGACGGCAAAAGAGCTTATGTTTACTCTTATGACAATGCCCTTTACATTGATTTTCTTGATGCAGAAATTGAAAAGAAGGTAAAATACAAGGCAGAGCCCTTCAAGAAAATTGAGATTACGGAATGTGCTTTTGACGAAGAAACTCTTTCGGTAAAATCTCTGACCTATAAGGTTACCTTCACAAACGGAACAACAAAGTCATACAATTACACAGCTCCCGAAGCTACCGGAGATCAGGAGATTTTCACCTTCGGTAACATCGGCAGACTCAAGGGCTTTTATGTGAGTATGAGCTATACGATGTTTGAAATTGACGATGAAGCAATGACAATTGATCTTGAAAAAATCAAGGTTAATGTGTCCGTCGGATATGACAAAGTGATCAGTGACGAATATGAACTGGCAAATCCCTATGCTGAAGAGCTTGCTCCTTATGCAGACATTATCAATTTCATTTATAAGGCAATTGCTAAAATTTCAGATTTCATTTACAATCTGTCAAACATATTCTATTTCTGATTCTGAGAATAAATTGAAGACCTGAGGAAAAACCTCAGGTCTTTTTTGTTGAAGTACTGATTTTTGTACTCCGGGTTTTATATAAGAAGAGATTTATTGCTTTTTGGAAGGCTGTATATTATAATTTATACATAATATGACTTTGAAGAGAAAGGCGGAGTAAGGTGATCGATATAAGAAAAGAACAGCTTTTTCTGAGGGTGTGGCAGTCAAAAGAAGAAATAATCACTCGGCTTTGCCGTGAAAGGCTGGGGAATGAGTCCTGGGAGGTTGATGATGTTCTTTCCGTGACGGCACATCAGCTGTGGGATGAAATCAGCCGCAGTGACAAGGAAAAAAGCTGGGGCAGACGAAGTGTTGAAATTGCTGACCACGCCGTGAAAAGAAAGCTGACGGAGCTGAAAAGAAAAAACAGATATGAAATCAGCCTTTATTCAGGTTTGTCAGACAGCGGTGTTTACAGGGAATATTCTTATGAAGGAATAAGCCTTGGGTCTGATACGGAAGAAATTAAGGAGAAAATTCTCGGAAGGCTCAGTGGAAAAGAACGTGAGCTTTTTGAAATGATATATGACAACAAAATGAAATATAAGGATATAGCAGAAAAGCTGGGTATCAGTGAGGGCGCAGTCAAGCAGAAAAATTTCCGTCTTCGCAGAAAAATTACCGAAATGATCAGCTTTGAGACGGAGGACTGATAGAATGAAGGTTATTGCACACATTTACACGGATTTCAACGAAAAGTTCGGCATTCCCAGACAGAGCGGACTTGTCAGTGAGGCTGAGGGCAGAATTGTTTTTGAGCCTGAGTTTTCCGTTGCTGAGGCTGTAAGAGGTCTTGAGGAGTTTTCACATATATGGGTTCTGTGGCAGTTTTCCGAAAGTGTAAGAGAGTCCTGGAGTCCCACTGTCAGACCTCCCCTTCTGGGCGGAAACAAAAGGGTTGGTGTTTTTGCAACCCGTTCCCCCTTCAGACCCAACAATATCGGTCTTTCTTCGTTGAAGCTTGAAAGAGTTGAAGCTGACGGTGAAAAGGGAGTAACTTTGATTGTCAGCGGCTGTGATATGCTCAACGGCACGCCTGTTTATGACATCAAGCCCTACCTTCCTTATACCGACTGTCATACAGATGCCGTGGGCGGATTTACGGAAAATCTGAAGGAAAGACAGCTTAAGGTCAGCTGCCCCGAGGAGCTTGTTGAAAAAATCCCCGAGGATAAAAGAGCTGCGGTTATTAAAATAATTGCTCATGATCCGAGACCCTCTTATCAGAATGATCCCGAAAGGGTTTATCATCTGAGTTTCGGGGAGTTTGAAATTGATTTCTGTGTTGACGGAGATGAGGCTAGGGTGACAAGCATAATCTGAAGCCGCCGAAAAGCCTTTATAAATAACTCTTTCAGGCTATTTCGAATTATATTTGCCAACTTAGAGTAACAGGTGTTGTCAAAAATGACTTTTCTGTAAAAAATATTGACGAAAAAAAGTCATAATGCTATCATATTAATGATAAAGCTCTGAAAGGAGAGAGTATAATGAAGAAAATAATCGCAATCGTTCTGGCAGTCATTATCATTGCTTCAACAGGCGCTTATGCCGTTGGCAGTGTTGACTTTTCAGACAAAACCAAAACCCTGCGCCTTGTGGTGCCTGAAAACTGGGAGATGCTTGTTGGTGACAGCAGAAGCGTTGACTGTGCAGCTTCAAACACAAGCAGCTTTGTCAAATGGTCCGTTGAGCCTGAGGACGTTGCAGCTGTTGATGAATTCGGCAGAGTTACCGCTCTCAAGCAGGGCGTTGCAACAGTAACAGCTCAGAACGGAGAGGGCTACACCGACAGTGTTGAGCTCAAGGTTGTGACATCCTCAACAAAAACTGCAAAACATCTTGAAAATCAAGGCAAAATCGTTCCTTCAAAGGTTGACTATCAGGGTCAGGCTGTGGCGGAAAACGACGTGCTTCAGAAAGTAGTCACAAGATACGAAAAGGGCAGCAAGGATGTTCCCGATGAAATCACCGACGAAAGCAAGTATGCCGAGGCTCAGTCACTCACAACAAAGGACGGAGCTCAGTGGCAGATAACCGATTACGGTGTGCTTCGTACAGATGAAAATGCAACAAATGAAAGAGATAAATATCAGCGCTTTATGGGCGACAGATATTTCTATTCAAAGGATACAGGTGACGGAAAGGTGCTTGCAATTTTTGCTGACGGCAAAAACGGCATCTGGACCGTTATGGAGGAAGGCTATTCTCACATTGAGATGCTTGAAATCAACGGCACCGACAAGGCTGCCATGATGAGTGACACAACTCAGCAGTTCGTTTCAAGACGCGGAATGGTATCCGAGGCTTATTACATAGACGGTCAGTGGATCGGCAGTGAAAGCGACAACGACGGCTTATGGACCTCAATGTACGGCGGCGGTGAGCTTATGAGATATGCTGTTCTCAGAGAAGATCCGCAGGCAACGGCTGAAGAGGTTGAGGCTGCAAGAATTACCGCAACAAGAAGCGTTGAAGCTGTTTTGCTTCTGACTTACATTTCAATGCGTCAGGGCACTGTTGACAGCTATGTCAGAGCTCAGAGAAGCGGCAGCGTAACAAACCCTGAAAAGGGTAAATATTACACCGATGAGGCTCTTGTTGCAGGCGGAAATTTCGGTCAGAATGTTCCCTTTGAAAGCCCTGCAACCAAATTTGATCAGATGAGAGTCAAATATCTGTTCACAGGTGTCAGAAGCTATCTTCAGAAGGACGACAATCTTTCTCTTGAGGATCCTTCAAGCTGGAGCAACACCGCTCAGGAGGGTGACACCGAATATGCAAAGAGAACCCGCCTTCTCACAGGCTTCTGGGCAAGAACTTACTCCTTCAAGGATGAAAAGGCCCTTTACGGTGATTATGACGGATATGCTTACTGGGATATGAACGGTGACGGCACCGCAACGGGCGCTTCAACCAAGACTTATTCCAACGGAGAGGATTTCCTTCTTCACAATGAAAACATCAGAGGTCAGGAAATTGACGCAACAAGAGAGATTCCTCAGCGTCTCTGGGATAACCTTATCGGCTCTGAATATGACATAAGTGATATAGTTTATAAGGGTGACACAAGCTCCGACGAAATCATCGGACATCTTTTCCTTTACAAGCTTGCATATGATATTCTCGGACCCGAGGATCCCGAGCTCGCTCAGCTTCTTTCCACAACAATGGAAAGCTTTGCTCAGCACCTTGTTGACAACAGCTACTGTCTTGTTGACGGAACAGGTCAGCCTACCACCTGGGGTAAATTCTCAAGAACATACCTTCACAACGGTCAGGTTCTCGGCGGTGCAGCTCTGCAGACACTTGTCTGCCTTTGCGCCTTCAAGGTTGCCGCTTATATCACCGGCAATCAGAAATGGGAGGACGAATACAGAATGGCTGCCCTTGATGAGCAGTATCAGTATGCTGAAATTATGAATCAGGAATGGGAAAGATATCAGATGGCCATTCTTGAATATGTAAACAGTGTTTCAAATGTCCTCGGCTTTATTCTCAGACCTATCGTCAAAACAGAAACCTTCAGAAGTCTTTACAGAATGATTCTCAATTATTCTGACGAGGAAATGGCAATGCTCGGCTTCTATCTTCTTTTCCAGATGGAAGAGGACGAAGAGCTTCTTGAGTATTACAGAGGTGCCGTTGATGATTGGTGGTATTCAATGAGCTTCAGTGAAAATCCGCTGTGGTATTATGTATATCAGCTTGCTTATCCCGAAAAGGACATAACCGATCAGTACGGAAACAAGCTTGTTGAAACTGCTGCCTGGTCACTTTCACGTCATCCCATTGACACAAGAAAGTATTTTGCAACCAATGCAAACAGAGACGATGTTGCAGAAATTGACCTTGATGATTTCGGCATTGAGGGAACAGGCGAGCTTTCATTCAGCCTTGAAGGAAAGCTTCCGATGGCATGGAGCTCAGACAACACCATTCTTAAGATGGCGGGTATTGTTTTTGCTCTCAACGAGCTTGACTGGGCTGTTGCTGCTCCCGATGAAAGAGCGCTTCACAAATATAACGGCTCAAGCTATGAAATCGACAATAACTATAATCCCAATGAAATGGAAGGCTCAACAACCTATACTCTGCCTTATTGGATGGGCAGATATCACGGTATGCTTGAGGGCTGATGTTTCACAGACTTAAAAAAGCAGCTTCCTGAAGAAGCGTAAGGAGAAACAAAATGAAAAACAAAAGTCCGCTGGCGGTGTGTATGACGGCTGTGCTGTGTGCCGTTGTTGTTGTATCTTTTGCAATTGCATTTCTGATGACAGACAGCAGAATTGAAAACACCGTACCCGTGGGAAACAGCACAACTCAGCAGGCTGAGCAGACAACAGAGCCTGAGATTTACAAGGTCGATGAGATAACAGTCGGCTCAGCGGGTGATGTGCTACTGCATCTTCCTATAATCAATTCCGCTTCTGACGGAAAGGGCGGATATAACTTTGACAGCATATTTACTTATTATTCCTCGGTTATAGGATCCTGTGATTATTTTGTTGCAAACCTTGAAACCACTCTTGCAGGAACTGAAAACGGAAGAAAATACACGGGCTATCCTTGCTTTAATTCACCTGACTCAATTGTTTCGGCTCTTAAAAAGGCGGGTGTTGACTGCCTTCTCACCGCAAACAATCATACCTATGACACAAGGGCTGCAGGTGTGACAAGAACTCTTGAGGTTGTAAGGGGGGCAGGTCTTGACACCCTCGGCACAAGACCCGATGAGACTGAAAAGAAATATCTTGTCAAAAATGTCGGCGGTCTTAAAATCGGCTTTGCCTGCTTTACCTATGAAACGGACACCACCTCAGCGGTCAAGGCGCTTAACGGAATTAATGTGGGTGCTGAAGCTGCAAAGCTTATAAACTCCTTCAATTACAATAAGCTGGATGCATTTTATTCCGAACTTGATTCTCAGCTTGCTCAGATGGAAAATTCGGGCGCTCAGTTCAGTGTTGTTTATCTTCATTGGGGCAACGAATATCAGACCTATACCGATTCCTTCCAGAAGGCTATTGCCAAAAAGCTTTGTGATATGGGTGTGGATGTGATTGTGGGCGGTCATCCTCACGTTGTTCAGCCCGTTGAGCTCATCACATCAACTGACGGAACTCACAGCACTGTTTGTGTTTATTCAATGGGCAACATGGTTTCAAACCAGAGAAGAGCATATATGGGACTGAAAACGGGTCATACCGAGGACGGTCTGACCTTCCTGATGAATTTCTCGGTTTTCAGTGACGGAAGCTTTACCTTTGACAGCGTTGAAGCTGTTGCAACCTGGGTGCATATGTATAACAAGGGCGGCAAAACGGTATATAACGTTGTTCCGCTGAGTGAAAGCTTAAACAGTGCTGAGCTGGGTCTTGCAAATTCTTCAAACGGAGCTTCCCTTGCCCGTGAATCCTTTGCAAGAACAATGGATCTTGTGGGACAGGGGATTGAAAAGGTCAATGCCTTTCTTTCCGGAGAGACTGCTGAGGATACAACGGCAGAAATTTCAACAGCTGCGGCAGCCGCTTGAAAATCAGTTATAAAAGAAAAGGACACGGATTTAATTCCGTGTCCTTTTTGATTTTATTTTTTTGTTCTGCTTGTATAAAGCTTATAGCAAAGCTCTGCCATATCTTCAACGGGTTCAATCATTCCTTCTGAAATCCAGCAGGAAATGATTTCCTTGACAGCTCCGTAAATGCTTAAAAAGTCATATTTATCAAGGAGACTTTTTTCGTGGATAAACTTGCGGATTTCTGAGGGGAAAAGATCCTCAAGCTTAAGATGTGCACCGAAAAGCAGATGAATTTCCTCTTCTGCATCCTTGATTTTCTGAAAAAGATCAAGAAAAAGATCGTATCTGTCGCCGGAGGATATGCCTGAAAGCAGATGCTTTTTGATTGATGTGACAAGGGTGTCAAGCACATCGTTGAGAAGAGCTTCCTTTGAGTCATAGTTGCGGTAAAAGGCTGTGCGGGAAACTCCTGCTTTTCTGACAAGCTCGGTTATGGTCACATTCTTGAAGCTTTTTTCTTCAAGAAGGGATTTGAGCGCACTCTTGATTTTGTCTTTCGTTATCTTATTAAGTTGTTCATTGGAGAGTTTTTTTAAAGAATTGCCGATATCTGCCATATGAAAACACCTTTAATTTTGTGAACTTGTTAAAAAATTGTGTATAAATTCCAGTTCAGTTGACATTATTATTCGAGGATGTTACACTTGTAACCACGTGTAAGTTTAACATTGATACTGATTGTATGTCAATATGTTTTGATGTTTTAATTTACCGAAATATAAAAAGGGGTGATTATCAAAAAAATCCGATGAAAAACAGGCTTTACGGCCACAGAAAAAAACAGACTTTATTTTATTCATTTTTATATATAAAAAATCATTTGGTGATTATATATGAATTGTAGGAGGATTAAATGAAATTTCCCGCAATAGACAGAACAACAAAAGCGATCCACGATTATCCCGAAACCACCATGTTTGGTGCGATAGCCGGGTCAGCCGAGAAATTTCCCAAAGCACCCGCCCTTGATTTTATGGGCAAATATACAACTTACAAGGATTTTGTAAAAAAAATTGAGCTTGCCGCCGGTGCATTTATCAAATACGGAATCGGCAGAGATGATGTTGTGACAATCTGTATGCCAAACACACCGCAGGCTCTTGTTTGCCTTTATGCTCTCAACAGAATCGGAGCAGTTGCAAACATGGTTCATCCCTTGTCTTCTCAGAAGAATATCACATTTTATCTTGATTATGCTGACAGCAAAATGATTCTTACCCTTGATCAATTTTATGAGAAGGTCAAGAAGGCTGTCGGTGAATCAAAAAGAAAAGCAACTGTTCTTGTTGCCCGTATTCACGAGGAGCTTCCCGCTTACAAGGCAGTCGCTTACAAATATCTCAAGAACAAAGAAAATCTGAAATACCCCACAGACAAGAAAGATCTGCTCTGGAGCGACTTTGTGAAAAGCGGAGCAGGGGTGGAGCTTCCCGAGGTTGTTTTTGAAAAGGATAAGACAGCTCTCATTCTTTACAGCGGCGGTACATCAGGAACACCCAAGGGCATTATGCTCACCGATTACAATTTCAATGCACTCGGTATGCAGGTTGCCGAAATTGCCGGATGTAATCTTACTTACGGCTGCAAGTTCCTTTCAGTTATGCCGATTTTCCACGGCTTCGGTCTCGGTGTCGGCATTCACACAGTTCTTGAAAACGGAGCAATGTGTATTCTTGTTCCTCAGTTCACAAAAGAGAGCTATGCAAAGACTGTTGTTCAGAAAAAGCCCAACTTTATTGCAGGTGTGCCCACTCTTTTTGAGGCTCTGCTTAAGGTTGATGTTTTTGAGGGCAAGGATCTTTCGTTCCTCGTCGGTGTTTTCAGCGGCGGTGATGCTCTCAGCCCTGAGCTTAAAAGAAGAGCCGACGAGTTCTTCAGAGCTCACAATGCAAAGCTTCAGATCAGAGAAGGCTACGGTCTTACGGAAAGTGTTGCCGCTTCCTGCGTGACTCCCGTTGACCGTGCAAAGGAAGGCAGTATCGGTCTTCCTCTTCGTGACATGAATTTCAAAATTGTTCAGCCCAACACCTTTGAAGAGCTTACCCCGGGCTCAATCGGTGAAATCATTATTTCCGGTCCCACAGTTATGATGGGCTATAAGGATGCTAAGGAAGAAACCTCAGGCGCTCTCAGATATGACGAGAACGGTATAAAGTGGCTCTTCACCGGAGATATGGGCTCAATGGACGAGGACGGCTTCGTTTATTTCAAGCAGAGAATGAAGCGCCTTATTGTTACAAGCGGATATAACGTATATCCTTCCCACGTGGAAAACATCATTGACAGACACCCCGATGTCGATTGCTCCTGTGTAATCGGTGTCAGGGATCCCTACAAAATGCAGAGAGTCAGAGCTTATATTTCACTCAAAGACGGCGTTGAAGCAAGTGAGGAAACCAAGGCAAAGCTTTTTGCTTACTGCAAAGAATATCTTGACGTGTTTGAAAGACCCAAGGAAATCATTTTCAGAGATGAGCTTCCCAAAACTCTTGTCGGCAAGGTCGCATATCATACTCTTGAGGAGGAGGCAGCACTTGAGGATGCTGCGGCAAAAAAATGAAAAAGCTTGAAAGAATGAAAATCAGACGCGGTTACACCTTTAACCGTGTTGCAACAATGACAGCAATCAATGTTCTTAAGAACAAGGTTATCAAGGAAAACAATGTTATTCTTGATTACTATAAGCCCAAGAACAAGAGCTTCCTTATTATCTGTAATCACACAGATGCAGCTGACCCCGGTTATCTGATGGCAGCTCTTAACAGATACATCCGCTTTATTGCAAGTGACCACATTGTAAGACTCGGTCTCGGCTGGGTTTTCAAGTATGTCGGCGGTGTTATCGTCAAGGAGAGAGAAAAGCCCTCTTCAATTCTTATCGGCAAGGTTATCAAAAACCTTCAGGCAGGAATTCCCGTTGGCCTTTTTGCCGAGGGTGCAATATCGATCAACGGTCAGACAGGCTTCATTTCAGAAAACACAGGCAAGCTTGTCAAGGATTCCGGTGTTGCCCTTATTACCTATAAATTTATAGGCGGCTATCTGAGAAGTCCCCGTTGGGCAAACAGCAGCAGAAAGGGTCCCATCATCGGCCATGTTGTCGGTGAGTATTCTGCTGAGGAGCTTGCAAAGATGTCCGTTGAAGAAATCACAGAGCTTATCCGCCGTGATACATACGTTAATGTGTATGAAGAGCAGAAAAATAATCCCCGTGAATACAGCGGTGAAAATCTTGCAGAGTGTGTTGAAAGAGTGCTCTTTGTCTGTCCGAAATGTAAGCAAATCGGCACAATGCACAGCAAGGGTGATGATCTCAGATGTGATTGCGGAGCCGTTGTCACAATGAAGAATGACGGTCTTTTCTACGGTGAGGATGTTGTTTATAACAATGTTCTTGACTGGGATATGTGGCAGAGAAAGTTCTGGAAGGAAAAGGTGCTTTCCGCTCAGGACGGTGAAGTGATTTTCTCAGAGGACGGTCAGATTGTCAAAAAGGTTGCCCTTGAGCTTGAGGAATCACTTTCAGATAATGCAACAATTACCCTTTATAAAGATAAGTTTGTTGTCACAATGGAGGACAAAACAATCACAATGAAAATGGATGAAATCAAGCAGACCTCTCTTGCAAGAAAGGATTCCATTCTTGTGGTTGACGGAAATGTTTTCCTTGACATCAGCAGCCACGTGCCCCGTTCATCAACAAAGTATGTGGCAGCCTGGAGATATCTCACAGGCAGAGAATATTATTAATAAAAAACGAAAAGGTCGGCACACACCGACCTTTTTTTATTGACAAGCAGGGAATTTAATGATAAAATTTTAGGGCACTGAAAAATATAATATTATGCCTCCTTAGTTAAATGGATATAAGAACCTTTTGCTTAGAAGCAAAAGAACCTTGTTACTCGCACAGCTCGTAATAATAAACCCATCCTGAAAATTAGTTACAACAACCGATTTTCCTCTAAAAGCGATTGATACAAAGTTAATATTGTCACTTATGCCTCCTTAGTTCAATGGATAGAATAAATCCCTCCTAAGGATTAGATGTGAGTTCGATTCTCGCAGGGGGTGCCAGAAAAAAAGCACGCGAACATTTAGTTCGTGTGCTTTTTGTTAAATGGATATAAGAACCTGATGCTGAGCATCAGAACCTTGTTACTCGCTGGCGCTCGTAATAATAAACCCCTCCTAAGGGTTAGTTGTGGGTTCGATTCCCGCAGGGGGTGCCAAAAAAGAGTCGATAAACCTTTATTTTACAAGGGTTTTCGGCTCTTTGTCATTTTGGGGTTTCTCGTAAAAAGGTCAAAAATCCATTAGCAAGAATTTTTTTGCTAATGAAATTAACTAAAATTACGATAAAATAACATCCACCTTCAAGGCGGACGGTTTGCTAATGAAAATTAGCACGAAAAATGGCGTTTTGCTAATTTCCTGCTAATGGGATTTTTGATGAAATCCTGCTAATGAAAAAGGCGGTTGTTGTATCCATATATCAAACGCTATCAATCAATGGGAAGAATACTTGATTTCGATATTTTGAATGTGATATAATATTTGTAATAAATCTTATTTTGTAAAGGCGGTGTAGCTGTGGAAATTATAATCCGTTGCCTCGTTTTTGCAGTTATATCAGGTATTGCTGACGGTATATATGAAATTTTTTTGCGTAAGCCTGAAAAAGCAGAAAAAGGAAAAGTGCATTTACCTAAATTGTTTGCGATTATAGGTGTGATAGATGCTGCTCTCTTTTTGACTTGTGCTGCTGCTTCTTATTTCTCAGGTGAAGAAACATGGGTGCCTGTCGTTTTTCTTGTGATTGCTTTGGTCGGTGTGGTTCTGATTGTGGCTTTTGCAAATTGCAGAATAACCTATGACGATGAGGGCTTTGTTGCAAGAACTTTTTTCGGCATAAAAAGAAAAGTTACCTATGATCAGGTAACTGCCATAAAAGAGAACACGCACGAAACATATATTTATATAGGTAAACGCAGAGTGATGGTTGATGAGTTTTCAATAAACGGAAGAGATTTTATAAAACTCGTCAAAAAGAAATACAGAACATTCAACGGCGGAAAAAATCTTCCTCTGACGAACAAGCGCGATATATTCAACGGAAATGTAAAGGATGTGTCGGGGTTCATAGCGGCATACACTATAGTATCTGTTGTTCTTATCGGTATGATGATTTTGCTGTTTATGCCGATTACTGAAAAAAATACAATTGAAAAGACCGTATGCTTTGATGCTTGTCAAATTGAAAGTGATAATGTTATTCTGATCTCTGCGGATAAAGAAAATTACAAAATTCTTTTTGATGCCGAAAAGATTAATATTGAGGAAATAAAGTCTGTCTGTGACGGAAAAACATCCATAACTGTATACTACAAAGAGGTCACACCTGATGACGGAGAAGATTTTTATTCGGTAAAAGCCATTAAGTATAATAATGATTACCTTTTGAGCTTTGAAGAAACAAACAGACTGAACAGGCAGGAAGGCAGAGGTGTTGCTCTTTTGTTTTTGATTCTGCTTCTTATCTGGGTAGCATATATTGCAGCTTCTGTTATCGTTGGCAGAAATCCCAATAAATTCAGCAAAAAAGTTGTAAAAATGTTTTTCAAGGACGGATACATCAATTATTAGAATAATTACGACAGTATGTTACTACGATAACACACTGTCGTTTTCCTTTTTTTAGCCCTTTGCTAATTGTTTGCTAAAATGAACAGTTTAAATCAAATGATATTCTATGATTATTATTGAGAAAAGAATAACATAGCAATAAATGAAGAAGCAAGAAACGATGGGAGTTGCAGGGATTTTATGCGATTAAAACACTATGCGCCTCCCAAACTCCTAAGGATTAGATGTGGGTTCGATTCTCGCAGGGGGTGCCAGATGCGGCGAGACAAGCTCGCCCAAAAGAATAAAGAATAAATAAGAAATAAAAATGTTTCCGTTTTCGGTGCCGCTTCTGTATTATTCTTTATTCTTTATTATTTTTTATTTATTCTTTAAAAAGGAGAATAACGATATGCAGAAAGATAATCCCTTATTAGATAAATCCTTGTTATTCGCCGCAAGAATAGTAAAACTCAATAAATACCTTACCAAAGCGAATACATCGTTTTCTCTTACGTACACAAATGAACTTTGTTGTGCATTTATTGTGAATTTTTTTGAGTGTTATTGACAAGGTGTGGTTTTTGAGTTAATATTTCTTTATAATAAAAAAGGAGTGATATTATGGCAAAGATTGTTGCATTTCCCTTATCTCTTATTCTTGCGTTCTTTTCATTATTCGGTCTTTATTTTCCGAAGACGGATATAACAGTTGATGAAGAAAAATGGAAAACAAATTATACTTATGTTTTTGTTCACGGTCTTATGGGCTGGGGTGAATACGATTCACAGTATAAGCTTATGCCTTATTGGGGTATGTTCGGCGGAGAGCTGATGAAAAAGCTGAACAAAAGCGGATTTGACTGCCGTGCTGCATCTGTTGCTGCAACGGCAAGTGCATGGGACAGAGCATGTGAGCTGTATGCTCAGCTTACAGGCACTGTGACCGATTACGGCAAAGCACACAGTGAAGAATACGGTCACGATCGCTTCGGCCCTGATTTTACCGGTAAGGCTCTTATTGATAAGTTTGATGAAACCAATAAAATCAATCTTCTCGGTCACTCCTTCGGCGGTGCAACAATAAGAGTTTTTGCAACTCTTATGGCTCAGGGTGACGAAAAAGAGAAAGCTGCAACTGACGGAAATGACATTTCACCTCTTTTTACAGGCGGAAAGTCAGATTATATATATTCTCTTACAACTCTTGCGGCTCCCAGTAACGGAACAACGGCTTACACTGCACCCCCTGAAGAAAAGGATACCGCCGCATTTGATATGTATATTGATAATGCGCTGGCTCTGAATGAAAGAATGGTTACTGACAAGCAGACTTATTATTTTGCGGTTCCTTGCTCTGCAACAACACAGCAGACAGACGGCACTTATAAGGCAGACAAGAAAATTATGGAGCAAATGTTCCGTGAAAGTGCTGACTCAATGGGCTCTTATACAGGTGTAACTGAGGGCGGCTTTGTCTTTGATGAAAGCTGGCTTGAAAATGACGGGCTTGTAAACACTGTTTCTGCAATGGCTCCATCATCTGCTCCTTTTAAGAATTATGAAGAGGGCTCTGTTGAGCCGGGCATCTGGAACGTAATGCCCACTTACAGAGGTGATCATATGTCTCTTCAGGGCGGAATGATGAAAACCAATGTTCAGATAAGGGAATTTTATCTGACTCACCTTGATATGATCAACTCACTGTGAAAACAGCAATGACCCCGTATTACACGGGGTCATTTTTATGGCAAAGAGGAGATTGAGTTTGTTTTCTTTTAAAAAACCTCTTGAAACTTATCTTTTTTCTTGCTAAAATTATAATGAAATATTTTAGTGTTGGGGCGTGAAAAAATGAAAGCTATCATTGGCGGTAAAATTATTCTCAAGGACAGAATTATTGAAAACAGCGCTGTGCTCTTCAACGAAAAAATTGAAGGCATTGTGTCTGAGACTCTTGTGCCCGAGGATGCGGAAATTATTGATGCAAAGGGCGGATATATTGCTCCCGGTCTTATTGACCTGCACATTCACGGCTATCTCGGCAAGGATGTCTGTGACGGAGAGGCTGAAAGCATAAGAACAATTTCAAAGGGTCTTCTTGTAAACGGTGTTACGGGTTATCTGCCCACCACCATGACAGAGGATATGTCTGTTATCAGAAAGGCTCTTGAGGTCTGCAGAGAGCTTAAGGAAGAAAGTAAAAGCTGGGACGGAAGTGCAATTCTCGGCTGTCACGCTGAGGGTCCCTTTATCAGTGAAAGCAAAAAAGGCGCTCAGGATCCCAAATATATCCTTAAGCCCGATGCCGCATTTGTGAAGGAATATGCAGATATAATCAAAACAATCACTCTTGCTCCTGAGGAGGATACAGAGGACTTTGCGGCAATCCGTGAAATCTGCCGTGATACTGATGTTGTAATTTCAATGGGACACACCTCAGCGGATTATGAAACTGCAATGAAGGGCGTTGATGCCGGAGTAAGACACACAACACACCTTTTCAATGCAATGACTCCTCTTGTTCACCGCGCTCCGGGAGTTGTGGGTGCGGCTCTTAATTCCGATGTAAGCGCAGAGGTTATTGTTGACACCTTCCACGTGGATGCAGCTTTTTATAATATGCTCTGGACGCTCAAGAAAAGAAAGCTCTGCTTTATAACCGACTGCCTTCCCGCAGGCGGACTTCCTGAGGGTGAATATACTCTCGGCGGTCAGAAGATTATTTATAAGGGAATTGTCTGCCGTCTTGAAGACGGAACTGTTGCGGGCAGTGTTCTTCGTCTTAACAAGGGCGTATGGAATGTGTTCACAAATTCCGACATTCCTCTTTATGAATGTGTCAACTGTGCTTCCCTTAATCCCGCCTCTGTCATCGGTCTTGAAAAGACAAAGGGCTCAATTGAAACAGGCAAGGATGCAGATATCATTATTACTGACAGTAATTTTGAAATAAAGAAAACTATAATTTCAGGAGTGGTAAAATATGAAGCTTAAGGTTAATGCAAAATTAGATCCCAAATTCCAGCCCCTTTCACTTGTTGTCCGTGAAATGCGTGAAGCAACAAAGGATAACGGTCAGGATATTGTTATTGCAGTTGAAAGAAATAAGGGCTACACAACTACATATAAAACACGCATCTATGCTGACGGCGCAGGTCACGATGAAGAAAACTTCCGCTTTGTTGAGCGTATTGCTAAATCTCTTTTGTGGATTGCAGGCGGCTACAAGGTTATCATTGCGGGCAGTGAGACAGTGGGCGAAAAAATCAAGGAAGCCTTCTCCTATGGCGGTCTTCGTGATTTCGACGTAAAATTTATGGAAAAGGTTTATGAGGAAAAGTTTGAGGTTGCTGTCTGTGCTTTGGAGGATGCTCCCAAGGATAAATCCTCCGCTTCTCCCATTGGCAGACATCTTGAAGGCTGCAGAATCGGCTTTGATGCCGGCGGAAGCGACAGAAAGGTCAGCGCAGTTATTGACGGTGAAAGCGTTTATTCCGAAGAGGTTGTATGGTTCCCGAAAACAAACTCTGACCCCGATTATCATTACAACGGAATTCTTGAGGCTATGAAAACCGCTGCTTCAAAGATGCCCAGAGTTGATGCAATCGGCGTTTCCTCTGCAGGTGTTTATATCGATAACAGAATTATGGCAGCTTCACTTTTCCTTAAGGTAAGTGATGAGGATTTCGACAAAAAGGTCAAGAATATGTATCTTGATGTTGCAAAGGAAATCGGTGAAAACATTCCTGTTGAGGTTGCAAATGACGGTGACGTTACCGCTCTTGCAGGCGCAATGGATCTCAATGACGATTCTGTTCTCGGCATTGCAATGGGTACAAGTGAAGCCGGCGGCTATGTTGATCCTCAGGGTAACATCACAGGCTGGCTCAATGAGCTTGCTTTTGTACCTGTTGATTTCTGTGAAGAAGCAATGGTTGATGAATGGTCAGGTGACTACGGCTGCGGCGTTAAGTATTTCTCTCAGGACGGCGTAATCAAGGTTGCTCCCTGGGCAGGTATTGAAATTGACGAAAGCCTTTCACCCGCTGAAAAGCTTAAGGTTGTTCAGAGCCTTATGGCTGAAGGGGATCAGAGAGCTGCCGATATTTATGACACAATCGGTGCGTATTTCGGTTATGCAATTGCATATTATGCAGAATTCTATGACATCAAGCACGTGCTGATTATGGGCAGAGTAACCTCAGGTGAGGGCGGAGCAATTCTTCTTGAAAGAGCGCAGGATGTTCTTGACACAGAATTCCCCGAGCTTGCAAAGAAAATCAAGCTTCACATTCCCGATGAAAAATCACGCCGTGTGGGACAGTCAGTTGCTGCAGCAAGCCTTCCCGAAATTAAATAAAAACAGAAAAAAACAGCCGTCAGAACGACGGCTGTTTCAGCTTGTTGAAAAATATTTTTCGACAAGCTGGCAGACTGTTGAGAATGTTGCAAGATGCCCTTTTTTTCTTCGCTCCGAAGGCGTATGATGATACTCTGAGAGGGAGAAAAAAGGGCAAATATATGAAAAAATCCGACGGAATTCAATGCTTCGTCGGATTTTCTTTGCTTTATTTGTTACATTTAATGCTGTGTTTTATCTTGTTGTCACATCATATATGCTCTTGTGACTTTATCGACAGTCTGAAACAGCCGTCAGAACGACGGCTGTTTTTATTTGCTTAAAGCTTATTTACTGACGCAGGGAACTCCGAGCTTGAACTCAACCTTGCGGATGTATGTAAGGCGGGGATTTGTGAAAAAGTCCATTTCACTGTTTGCGTGATAAACCATGAATATGTCACCGTTTTCTCTGTAAAGGAAGCTGCAGTGACCGGGATTATAGATGTTTTTGAGGGGCTGATGATTGAAGACACTGACGGGACTCTTGCTCCAGCTTTTTTTGCTGAGCACATCGTTTCCCTTGAGCGTCAGCATACCCATACAGTAATTGCCTGAGCTGTAACCGCTTGCAGAATAGAAAATATAAATATCGTCACCGTTATAAAGGACTGCGGGGCCTTCGTTTACGGGCCAGCCTCTTCTTTCCCAGAGATAAACAGGGGCGGAGATTCTGACCGCATTGTTTCTTCCCTTTTCGTCAGCCTTCAGAGTGTAAGGATTTTCCATTTCACAGATGAAAATTGACTGGTTTGCAACGTCGGTGTATCCCGAAAAGACATAATAAAGTCTGCCGTCCTTGTGAAGATAAGTGCCGTCAATGTTGTTGAGACCGTCGGGAGCAAGAATTCCCTTGAAGGTGTAATCACCGAAGATGTCTTCCGTGTTGCTTTCAAGGACAAAGCTGTAACGGTAATAATCATCGTGATCATTGAACTGCTTTGCGTCGGGCATTGCACCGCGGTCAACGGTGTTTTTGTCGAAGCCTGCACAGGCAATGATATACCATCGGTTGCCGATTTTGTGAATTTCAGGCGCCCAGATGGCTCCTGTTGTGTTGTTCTGACCGGCTGTGAAAACGGTTTTCTTTTCAATGACCTCTGTGTTCTGATAGCTTACGATTTTTCTGATTTCAACGCTTCCGCCGTTGGTGAAGGTGTAATAGGTGTTGCCTGAATCTTCAACAATAAAGGGATCACCGCCGTTGTTAAGGTCGATGGGTGAATCAAGGTCGGATGCAACTGAGATTCCCAGAAAGGTAAGAATAACAACAAGGATATTGGCAAAGGTTTTTACAAAATTTGACATAAAAATTCTCCTTTGTGAAAATGTTTGTATTTTCTTTCTTGATTATATCCCGAAGAATTTTTCTTGTCAAGAATTAAAAGAAAGCTTTGTTGTCAGGGAAGAATTTTATTTGTGGTAATAACCTCAACGCCTGCCATAACCATAACATCCATATAGGCGGTATTGTCAACTGTCCAGGCGGCAAGCTTTATGTTGTTTTCTTTGGCGTAACTCACTGCCCTGAAGCACTTGTAATAGTTATAAAATCCCATATTGAGACCTGCATTGTTTTTTATGCACCAGTCAACGTCTTCGGTTGAGGGTGTGCCCTTTAAAAGCATTATTTCCGAATTCTTGTCAAGCTTTCTGAACTGCTCAAGATATTCTTTCTCAAAGGAGATAATAATGGCCTTGCCGATGAGTTCGTAGCTGTCAAGGATTTCAATGAAATCAGGAAGATACTGTGTGTCACATTTTTTGATTTCAATAACGGGTGTGATGCCCGTTTCCTTATAAACATCAAGAGCTTCCTCAAAGGTGGGGATGCGCAGATTTTCATAATTTTCAATACCGCTTCCGCTGTCAAGGGTGAGTGCTCTGATTTCTTTGAAGGTGAAGGAGTTAACATCACCTGATGCGGCAGTCATATTGTCAACAACGTCGTCGTGGATAACAACCCATTTGCCGTCCTTTGTGGTGTGAACATCAAATTCATAACCGTCAAATCCGTATTCAGCTGCACCATAAAAGGCGGGAAGTGAATTTTCGGGATAAAGAGAGGAAAGACCTCTGTGAGCAACCATTACGGGTGCTTTTGAAGTGTGAGACGAGATGGCAAGAGAGGAGGGCAGAGTCTCAAAAAGCTCGTGGGAAAGTCCCACTCCGAGAGCTGCCGCCGCAAAAAGAATGAAGGCAAGAATCCCCTTGAGTATTTTTTTCAGTTTATCAGACAAAGTGAACACCTCCGTTTGTTTTATAACATTATATATTATTTGCAGTGGCTTTATCAAGAGATTTAAAAGTTTTGTTGAAAAAGAGACAGACATTGTGTTAATATTTACAGGGAGGCGGTTTTATGTCAGATAAAAGAAAAGTTGTTCAGGTCGTTGCAGCACTCATATGGGATGCAGACAGATTTATGATTTGTCAGAGACCTGCAAACAAAACAAGAGCATTCCAATGGGAATTTGTCGGCGGTAAGGCTGAAGAGGGAGAGACTCTGATTCAGGCTCTCGAAAGAGAGTGTATGGAGGAGCTTGGAGTCAGAATAAAAGCAGAGGATATATTCTTCGAGGTTGACCACGATTATCCGGATATTTTCATACATCTGACCCTGTTTAATGCGGTTATTGTTCAGGGTGAGGTAAAAAAACTTGAGCATAATGATATCAAATGGATAACAGCTAAGGAAATTCCCGATTATAATTTCTGTCCCGCAGACAAGGATATTCTTGAAAAAATACAAAGAGAAAAGGGATGCTGAAAGAAAAAAGCACGGCGTATGCCGTGCTTTTGTGTTTTTGTTTTACGGTCTGAGACCCATTCCGCCCTCAAGGGTGAGAGTTTCACCGTTCATATATTTGAAATCGGGTGAAGCAAGCTGAACACATACTCTGCCGATTTCTGTTTCAGGATCACCGAAGTGGCCTGCGGGGGGAGTTTTGACATTTGCCTTGAAGGCTTCGGGATATGCTTTTTCGAAGTTTTCAAGCTGGCTTGTCCAGGCAAGAGGGCAGATGATGTTTGTGTTGATGCCGTCCTTTGCCCATTCTGTTGCGGCAACTCTTGAAAGACCTCTGATGCCTTCCTTTGCAGCTGCATAAGAGCACTGCCCGTAATTGCCGAAGAGACCGGCACCTGAAGCAAAGTTGATGATGCTTCCCTGAGTTTCCTTGAGATAGGGGTAGCAGGCTTTCATGTAGTAGAAAGCGGCATAAAGACCTGAGTACATTGCAAGATTGAACTGCTCGGTTGTGTGATCCTGAATGGCAACACCTGAAGCTGATGCCTGAGCGTTGTTGATGAGAACGTCGATTCTGCCGAATTCTGCAATGGTTTTTTCAACAACGTCTCTGACGGTTGCTTCGTTGTCTGCATCAGCAGAAATGTCAGCTGCAAGAGCAAGAACCTTGATTGAATAAAGCTGTTCAAGCTCCTGCTTTGCTTTTTCAAGCTTTTCAACATTTCTTCCTGTTATAACAAGGTTTGCACCTTCTTTTGCATAAGCGGTTGCGATGCCGTAGCCGATGGAGCCGCATCTGCCGTCAGAAAGCTTGGCGTAGCCGGCACCTGTGATGATTGCTGTTTTTCCTTTTAAAAAGCTCATATAAAAATCTCCTTTGTATTTTTCTGTTTATAATATAATCAATTTTTATGAATTTTTCAAGTGTCCGAGGATTTTTTCTTTTTTCGGTACACAATAAGAAAGGCGGCAAACTGAACAGTAAAGGTAACAATCCAGGATATTGTGTATGAAGAAAAGAGACATTCAGGTGTGTGATATTCGGGAATTTGAAAAATGGTGTATATCCAGAGGATTCTTATTCCGCAGATACCGAGCACGGAGATGATCATGGGCGCAACGGAAACTCCCATTCCTCTCAGTGCACCTGTCATAACATCCATAAGTCCGAGGATAGTATAGGGCAGGAAAAGAGTGGTTATTCTCACCATACCCCACCGGATTGCTTCCGGGGAGTCGGTGATGTAAAAGGTAAGAAGCTTCGGGCCGAGAAGATAAAGCGCCGTTGTTGAAATGACACCGATTACCGTTACAAGACCGAGGCAGCCGTAAAGAATCTTTTTGATACGGCGCACCTTGTTTGCGCCCATATTCTGACCGATGAAGTTGAGCGCAGTCTGATGGAAGGAGTTAAGAATAACAAAAACAAATGCTTCAATGTTTGATGCGGCTGCATTGCCTGACATAAAGATGTCACCGAAGGAGTTGACAGAGGACTGAATGAGCACGTTAGAGATTGAGAAAAGTGCACTCTGAATGCCTGCAGGCAGACCGATGGAAAGGATGCGGAGAAATTCAGCTTTATAAAATTTCAGCTTTTTGAAATAAAGCTTGCAGGCATCGGTGCGTCTGACAAGAGTGACAGTTACAAGGATTGCCGAAATTGCCTGTGAGATTGTTGTTGCAAGAGCAACACCGGCAACGTCAAGATGAAAATAAACAACAAAAATAAAATTGAGAATAACATTGACAACTCCCGAAAGAGTGAGGAAGATAAGAGGGGATTTTGTGTCTCCAGCCGCTCTGAGAATTGATGCCGAAAAATTATAAAGCATCATAAAAATAACGCCGCCGAAGTAAATCTTCATATATGTTGCCGAAAGGGGCAGCACATTGTCGGGGGTGTTCATCATTTCAAGGAAGGTTTCCGAAAAGCTGATACCCACAACTGTGATGAGAGCACCGCTGATGAGGGCGGTGGGAATTGCGGTGTGCACCGTGCGGTGAACCTTCTCATCGTCTCCCGCACCGAGAGAATGAGCCACGCAGACGCCCGTTCCCACGGAAAGACCGACGAAGAAATTGACAAGCAGACTTGTGATTGAGCCCGTTGCTCCGACTGCCGCAACGGAAATGCTTCCGCAGAACTGACCCACAACAATCAGGTCAGCGGCATTGAACAGAAGCTGAAGTATGCCCGTGAGAATGATGGGCACGGTATAACGGGCGATGTTTTTCAGAATGCTGCCGCCCAGCATATCAATGTTTTTCTTTGTTTTGTTCATTTTATCACTTCGTTTTACTTTTTTTGATATTATATCACCACAGATGAATTATTACAACAGATTGAATATTTTAAAATTAATTAATTCTATTGAAAAAAATATATTTTACAGTTATAATTAGAATAATATGTAATTCTAAAAGGAGGATTATAATGAGAAACATCACAGTTATAAACAAAGGATGGCTTTTTTCAAAGGAAGCCGAAAAAGCACCTGTCAGTGTTCCTGCTGATTGGACTGCTCTTGATCTGCCCTTCACCTGGAACGGTAAGGACGGTCAGGACGGCGGCAACGATTATTACAGAGGTACCTGCTATTTTGCAAAGAGCATCAAGGCTGATGAGCTTCCCGAGGGCGAGAAGAAATATCTTCAGTTTGACGGCGTAAACTCATCCAGTGAGGTGTTCTGGAACGGAAAGAGCATCTGTAAGCACGACGGCGGTTATTCAACCTTCCGCGCAAGAATCAATGACATCAAGGACGAAAACCTTCTTGTTGTTGCTGTTGACAACAGCTCAAATAACAGAGTTTATCCTCAGAATGCCGACTTTACCTTCTACGGCGGTATTTACAGAGATGTAAGTGTTATCGGTGTCGGCAAAAATCACTTTGATCTTGAATATTACGGCTCACCCTCAATTATGGTAACTCCCGAAATCAAGGGTGATGACGCTGTTGTTGAAATCAAAACCTTCATTGACGATGATGATGACTGCATCGTTAAATACGAAATTATTGATGACGGCAAGGTTATTGCTTCAGCCGAGGGAAAGGGTGACGACAAGGTTACTCTTAAAATTGAAAATGTTCACCTTTGGAACGGTGTCAAGGATCCTTACCTTTACACTGCAAAGGCTGTTCTTGTTGAAAACGGTGAAGAAATTGATGAGATTTCAACTCGCTTCGGTTGCCGCAGCTTCAGAATTGACGCTCAGAAGGGCTTCATCCTCAACGGCAAGGAGTATCCTCTCCGCGGTGTTTCACGTCATCAGGACAGACCTGACATCGGTAATGCGCTTCTTCCCGAGCATCATAAGGAAGACATTGACCTCATTCTTGAAATGGGCGCAACCACAATCCGTCTTGCTCATTATCAGCACTCACAGGTTTTCTATGACCTTTGTGACGAAGCAGGTCTTGTTATCTGGGCTGAAATTCCTTACATCTCAAGACATATGTCAGGCGGTAATGACAACACAATTTCTCAGATGAAGGAGCTCATCGTTCAGAACTATAACCATCCTTCAATTGTTGTATGGGGTCTTTCAAACGAAATCACAATTGCCGGTGAAGCAGATCCCGACCTTGTAAGAAACCACAAGAAGCTCAACAACCTCTGTCACGAAATGGACAAAACCCGTCCCACAGTTGTTGCTGCAGTTTCAATGTGCTCAATGGATGCAGAATATGCTCACATCAGTGATGTTCTTTCATATAACCACTACTTCGGCTGGTACGGTGGCTCAACAGAGATGAACGGCCCTTGGTTTGATGATTTCCACAAGAAATATCCCAACAAGCCCATCGGTCTGAGTGAGTATGGCTGTGAAGCTCTCAACTGGCACACATCAACTCCCACTCAGGGTGACTACACCGAAGAATATCAGGCGTATTACCACGAGGAGCTTATCAAGCAGATTGCTGAAAGACCTTATCTCTGGGCAACTCACGTATGGAATATGTTCGACTTTGCTGCCGATGCCCGTGCTGAGGGTGGCGAAAACGGTATGAACCACAAGGGACTTGTGACCTTTGACAGAAAATATAAGAAGGACTCCTTCTATGCTTATAAGGCATGGCTTTCAGATGAGCCTGTTCTTCACATCTGTGCAAAGAGATATATTGACAGAACCGAAGATATCACAAAGGTAACTGTTTATTCAAATCTCGATGAGGTTGAGCTCTTTGCAAACGGTGTAAGCGTCGGCAAGCAGACTAAGGGCAAATATCCCTTCTTCTATTTCTCAGTCAAGAATGAAGGCGAAACAGTTCTTGAAGCAAAGGCCGGAGAGCTTACTGATTCTGCAAACATCAGAAAGGTTGACACTCCCAACGAGGATTACATCATGAAAGAAGAAGGCGGTGTAATCAACTGGTTTGAAATCAATACCCCCGAGGGATATTATTCAATCAACGATACAATCGGAGATATTATGTCAACATTCGGCGGTAAGCTTGCCGCTGTAAAAATCATCCTCAAGGCAAAGAAGGCTCTTTCTTCCGGTAAGGATGGCAAGGCAGAGGTTGCAGGCTTTGATGCATCAGGAATCAAGATTAATAAGGTGTTGATCAAGAGCCTTTATGCAATGGTATCAGCCTTCACTGTTAAACGTATATTCTCAATGATTGGCGGCGGAAAGTTCACCAAGGAGCAGATTCTTGAGATTAATGCAATTCTCAACAAGGTTAAAAAGCCCAAAAAATAATTTCTGAAATAAAAAAGGATGAAACGGAAGTTTCATCCTTTTTTTGTTTGGGGATTTATATGCGGACAATGTCTGAGCAATTTCCGATGACCTTGTTTTCTGCAAACAGAGCACGGATTTTGATGTAACAGCCTTTATATTCTTCGGCAATGACGATGTGACGGGCGTCAGCATCTGTTTCGGCAAGCTTTTTATAAAAGCCTTCTCTTTCGCGGGAATATAAAATTTCAAAGGCTGATGCATTATCCGGAGCAGTCCATTTTATAAGTAAGCTGTTTTCGGCATCCTTAGAAATTGAGGGGGCACCGCTGAATCTTGTGCCGATAACCTCTCTGTTTTTCCCTTTCTGCTGTCTTGAAAATTCAAGAAGGTCGTTATAAATACGCTCACAGTTGCTGTGGTCGCTGAAGGTGAAAAAGCTGTTTTGTCTCTGAAGATAAAATTCTTCGGTCTGACATTCATTTTCCATATATCTGCATACGGTGTCAACAAGCTCGTCCTCTTTTTTGCAGATGGGGCCGAAGGCTTGCTCCTCATAACTGAAGCCGCCCTCGTCATAGCCTGCAGGAAGCTCGTCAGGGTGGTAATATACCAAAGGCTTTCTCATATAAGCAAAGTCAAACTGAATGCCTGAAAAGTCAGTTATCATAAGGTCGGATTCAGTCATTATTTTTTCATAGCTTTCTCCCACGGGTGAACGGACCTCAATGTTTTCAGCGGGAGTGAAATCCTCTGCCTGATTGCTGAGAGTGGGGTGAAGAAGATAAATAATGTGATAATTGCAGCGTTTTGCAGTTTCTGAGAGCTTTGCATTGTTTATCAGACTGTTATAAATTCTGTAATACTCGGTTTCCCTGAAGGTCTCAGAGTATGGACGGGTGTTACCCGCACTTGAGGGCATTGCAATATATGAACGCCAGGTGGGTGAAATGAGAATCTGACGCTTTGAACGGTTTATAAGTCCGTCGTAGCGTGCAAGTCCCGTCATACGAAGTGCACGGGGAGGATAATCATATTCGGGATTGCTGAGATTGTCAAGCTCACTCTGAGTTGCACAGTAGAAGCGTTTGATGTTGTCAAAGCCTGAATGAAGGTTGTGAGGCATCCACTGAACTGCAAGACCGTGCTGAATGCAGACTGCATCGGCATTGAAAAGATCTTGGATATATTTGAAATTGTTTGTTGCCACTCCGCTGAAAACGGGAATGTTTGCGTGGGTTGTTGCAACAATGCTGCTGTTGAGAAAATGAAGAATGTGTTTTGTGCTCTGGAAATAGAGAGGATCAAGCTTGTCGGCAACCAGCTTCTTTGCATCGGGATAACCCTTGTTCACAACATAATGAACCTCAGCCTCGGAGTTTCGTGAGGTTGCATATCTGAAAAAGTAATCAGCATTATCTCCTGCTTTGTAAAGCTTGTCATATGTTATCCAGATATTTCTGCCTTTGTACTTTTTACGTGAGGCGAAATATTCGGATCTTATTTTCATAAGAGCCTTGATGTTTTTCTGCTCATAATAAGGTGCATTTTTTACGCAAAGGGTCTGCAATTTTTCTTCTTTCATTTTTGCAAGGGCTTTGCTGTAATTTTCAACTGTCACCGCGGCATGCTTCTTGTCCAGAGAGAAGATGAAATCCTTGCATATCCAATATGATCCGGGCACCGATGCGCACAGCTTTGAGGTGTAACGTCCGGTGGTAATCATAATGGGATATTTGCGGCCGTGAACTGAATAAAAGAAGTTTATGCTTCCCTTGTTAAGCTGTGAAAAGGGAAGTCTGACACGGAAGGTGTAACGGCTCCAGAAGGGCTTTGAAAAGAGTCTTGAGTGGGTGTAACGGAAGGCCGATTCTGTTTCGAGCTTCTCGTTGTTCAGCTCTGCCTGTGGGAAGAGGTTGAGCCTTTCGAAAAAGCCTGTTGTGGAGCAGTCAAGGATTACACCGTCGGCATCGTAATCCATAACCTCAATTTTAATTTTTTGGTTATTAAGAGTGAAAAGCTGACAGCCGCAGGCTTCGTAAATAAGCTTCTGAGAAGCGGCAATGATGCTCTCAGTGAAATCATCCTTGTGCTTTAACTGAAGAAGATGCCTTGCAATATGAGCGGGGGCGTGGAATTTTGAAATTCGTGCCACGTCGGCAATTATCTCATCGTCAATTCTTTGACAGATTTTAGCAAGCTTTTCTTCCCAGGCGGGAAGCAGTTCTGAGGTGATTACGTGTCTGTCCTGAAGGTTTTCATTCTGTCTCAGTCTGTAAAGCAGACGCTTGAAGAGAATATACTGTACGGAAAGGGGAATTTCCGTGTTCTGATAAAGATTTTGAAGCATCAGGAAAAAGTCCTCTGCAGACTTGAAATACCAGTTTTTGTCGGAAGCGGCGGTGTAAGCCTTGCCTTCCTCTGCAAGAGGCTCAAAGGGGCGCACTGAGTGCTGATTGAGAATGAAGACCTTTTTGTTTTTCAGTGTCAGAAGGCAGAAGGCTGCAATCTGACGTTCATCATCAAAGCTGATTCTGACAATGCTGCTCCACTGCTCAGGAGTCAGACTTTTACGCAGAAACAAATCCTTTTTAAAGAAGGCGCCTGCAAATTCAACGGGTGTGAGTGAGGGTTTGTCAGAAAGACTGATGCAATAATTTTCACAGCCGATATACTCTTCATCGTGGGTGACAAAGGGAAGAACGGCACAGACGTCATTGGTGGCGGCATAGCTTACCGCATCGTCAAAATAATGGTCATCAATCACATCTCCGACCGTAAGGGAGGTGACAAGGTCACAGTTGTGTCTGAGAATAATATTACGCAGAACTCTTAAGCTGCACAGCTTTTTTGCGGTGTAGCAGTAAATATTCTTTTCGGCCGTTGAAAAGGCGGCAGCGGCCTCATCGTCATCGGCAACATAAGCGATGTGAAGCCTTCCTTCTGAGTATAAGGTGTTGGAGGCTATGATGTCCTCGATTGCCTCAGAGACGGTCTTTTCACATTTGTTGTTTTGTCTGAGGAAAAGAAGGCAGGAATATTCATCCGACGGCTCCTGAGAACTTTGATGATTATCAGGGAACTGTCTGTCTGTGATAATAATGCTTTCTTCGGTTGCGGTGAACTGAATGTTTTCACCCTCGGGAATGCATGAGGTATCAATGGTGAGAGGATATTTCTTTGACTCGAAGCTGTATTTAAGCTCAATTCTGCTTCCGCGGTGAATCAGCTTTTCGGGGATGTTGATTGCGTACAACGTTCTGTCAAAAACGGGAGCATTGAAAAAGTAAACGGGTTCACTTTTCTGTGCCTTGACGGAAACCTTTTTGCCGTCACAGAAGGCTTCAAGCTCACAGCCCATTGCTTCGAAAATGCCGTTTGTAAAAATTCTGAAATGAAGATATCCCTTGGATATGAGTGCTGCACGTCGGATGACAGCGGGATTGCTGTGTATTGAGGTGATTGCAAAGTTATCAATGCAGCAATAAATGTTGTTGTTTGCTTTCAGAGCATCAAAGCTGACGGACATATCTCCGCTGCCTTTTTTCAGGTTGCAGAGCAGGGATATACCTGTCTTGGGGAATTTCATATAATTCGTTTTGTCAAGGTGCATAAAAATGCTGCTGTCAACAAAGGTGAGAATTCTTTGGCAGTTTGTCAGAAAAATTTTCAGCTGCTGAGCTTCACAAAGCTCGGGACAGGCAACGTTGCCTTTGCGGTTAAGATTGAATCTTTTTAAAAGCTGATATCCGATAATATGCTGAATAAAATTGGGTACATAACCCACAGCATCAAGACAGCAGCTGCCGAGAGCCTCATATCCGGCAAAAAAAGCTTCGGTGTATGCGGATAATTTCTGCATATCAGTTTCTGAAAGAGAGATTCCGGATGAGCAAGGATGAATTGCAACCTCTTTGCCGCTGAGACAGGCATAGCTTAAAAGGATTGCTCTTGCTTCATCGGGATGCTCAAAGCAGATTTGCGCAAGAGACCTTGTTTTTATTTCACTGAAACGGATCAGGACAATGTCAAAACAGATGCGGGCAAAGGCCGCGCCTGTTTTGAAGGGGGTAACGGATTTTTCTTCTGTTGCTCTGTTTGAAATGATAGCGGCGGCGTTGTCTGAAAAAAGCTCATAAGCCTTGCGGATTTCACGGGCGCTGAAGATGTCGCCGCTGAAAACGGGCAGAATGATGTCGTCTTCATTTAAAAAATCGGATGAGAATACATCCTTGTCTGATACTGCAGTGTGTGTATTCAAAAGAAAGGGAGAGTCGAATTCGTTTGAAGAAAGGCTTTCTGTGTCAGAACAGGCAAAAATAACCTCACAGTCTTCCGTCTTTATAAGCTCGGAAATCAGAACAAGAGTCTGCGGTTTTATGTTTTCGGTTTTATCTGTGAAACAAATTATTTTCAGCATAAATTCCTGCTCCTTTGTGTTTTGAATGAATTCAGAATCATTATACGTCTTAATGTTAATAATATCAATACTAAAGAGGGAAAATTTTGGGTCTGTGAAATAAAAGCGTGACAAAGGTTGTTCCTAAAAATAAAAAATAATAAAAAACAATCAATTGTTTGACATATCGGTTTATTTGTATTATTATATAGTGTATGCTTAATAATTGATGATAAGAAAGGTAGTGTTCAGAAATGGGTTCTTGCTCAGGTAATTGCTCAAGCTGTTCATCAGGAGATTGCGCAGAAAGAGATATGCATCTCAAGCAGAATGAATACAGTAACATTAAAAAAATATATGCAGTTGTAAGTGGTAAGGGCGGTGTCGGAAAATCCTCAGTAACAGCTCTTCTTGCATCTGCAATGCAAAGCAGGGGTGTGCAGACTGCCGTCCTCGACGCCGATATCACCGGTCCTTCAATTCCCAAGGTTTTCGGCATCAAAGGTCAGGCGGAGGCTGATGCAACAGGTCTTGTTCCCCGTGTGACAAGCACAGGCATCAGAGTTATGTCAGTAAACCTTCTTCTTCCCGATCAGGAGTCTCCTGTTTTGTGGAGAGGCCCCGTTATCAGCGGTGCAATCCAGCAGTTTTTCACTGAGGTTGCCTGGGGTGATGTTGATTATATGTTTGTTGATATGCCTCCGGGAACAGGTGATGTTCCTCTCACGGTTTTCCAGAGCCTGAAGGTTGACGGAATCATTGTTGTCACAACTCCTCAGGATCTTGTGGGTCTTATTGTCACAAAGGCAATCAAGATGGCTGAAATGATGAATGTTCCTATTGTCGGACTTATTGAAAATATGAGCTATTTCATTTGCCACAATTGTGAAGAGAAGCATTATATTTTCGGCAAGGGCGCAACAGATGAGGTTGCCGCAAAATTCGGACTTCCCGTTCTTGCAAAGCTTCCCATTGACCCCAGAACACCTTCTCTTGAGGATAAGGGTGCAATTGAGCTCGCTGACATGGATGCAGTTATGCCTGTTGTTGAAAAGCTTTTGAAAGAATGAACATTGTTAACAAAATCTGTTAAAGTTTGCAATTAAGCTTTAACATAAGATTTACAGTAAAATACTTGAAATTCATTGTGTGTTACTGTAATCTGTAAACAGGTAAGATATTTAATTTTTAAGGAGTACACAGATGAAAAAAATTATTCTCAGAGCTTTGGTTTGTCTGCTTGTTTTCGTGCTCGTTGTTGTGGGTATGTGCTGGTATCTTCTTTTCAGACAGCCTGAAAGAAAGACTCCCGTTTCACAGGATCCCACAGTCGTTGACGTTTACGGCTCAACCTTCCTTGCTGCAATTGACGAAGGGGGCACAACCTATGCAATTGTGACTGATCAGGCCGGAAACAGATATGCTGCCGAGTTCAATAATTATCAGGTGGGAAGCACAGTTGCTCAGGTCAATGATCAGATTCCCATTGACAGCATTCCCTCAAATTATACCGGCCCCACAATCAACAGCTCAACAACAGCTCCCGTTGCAACCACTCAGCCGGGTCTTTCTGAGCCCACAACGCAGAACGGCTCACAGCCCACAACTCAAGGCGGCTCACAGGCCACAACTCAGGGAGCAGAGCCCACAATTATTGTTCCTTCAACAGATCCCACTCAGCCCACCGTGACTCAGGCTCCCACTCAGCCTACTGCTGAGCCCACAACTCAGGTGCCCACAAACGAGCCTTACAGAGTCAATATGTATCAGCAGATTCTTGAGGGCGGAAATTACGCAATGGAATTCATTTCAAGTGATGCTGATTTCGGTGACACACCTGTCAAGATGGCTGTCAAGGGCGGCAATATGTATGTCAAGACCTCAATTGAGGGCCTCAGCTGCACAATGCTTTACATCAAGAGAGAGGACACAATGTACCTTCTTCTTGATGACTGGAAGAAATACTGTGAGCTTTCAGAGGAGCTTTTCGGTGAAGATTTTGACCTTGGCTCAATGACATCAAGCGTTAACTTCTCTGATGTTGGTGACATCACTGTTTCAGAGGTTGAGGTTGACGGCAGAAAGCTGATTCTTGAAAGCTACATAAGCAGCGCTGACGGCTCAACAATGAATTATTATTTTGAAGGCGATGTTCTTGTCAGACGCGACTGCATCAGCACAGCAGGTGTGATTGACACAATGGAGTTTACAAGCTTCACAACGGATGTTCCTGACAGTTATTTTGAAATTCCTCAGGATTACAGCTACATTAACCTCAGCTGGCTTGAAGCTCTGATGTAATTTCTTAATCTGTAATTTTACAGCAAACGGACATGTTTTAACAGAATGTGTCCGTTTATTTTTTTCTTGACAAAATACCCCATTGGGGTATAATATTGACTCGGAGGCGGTATTATGGAATGTAATTGCACAAAAAAGCAAAAGAAGAGATCTGACGAGGAAATGAAGGCTCTTGTCAACAGACTCAGCCGCATTGAAGGCCAGATAAGAGGAATAAAGGGAATGCTTGAAAACGAGGCGTACTGCACGGATATAATTGTTCAGGTTGCAGCCGTGAATTCCGCTCTTACCTCCTTTAACAAGGTTCTTCTTTCCAATCATATTAATTCCTGTGTTCTGAATGATATAAAGCAGGGTAAGCAGGAAAGTGTTGACGAGCTGGTTACACTTTTGGAAAAGCTGATGAAATGAGGTGAAAAAATGAAGGAGTTTGAGGTCAGAGGTATGAGCTGTGCCGCCTGCAGTGCCAGAGTTGAAAAGGCGGTTTCTTCTGTTGACGGTGTTGAAAAATGCTCAGTTAATCTTTTGACAAATTCAATGACAACCACGGGGAGTGCTTCAGAAAGAGAAATTATTGAAGCGGTAGAAAAGGCCGGTTATTCGGCTCTTGCCAAGGGTGAAGCTGCAAAAGGCAGCAAAACTGAGATTGATGATGAAAATGCACCGCTGAAAAAAAGACTCTTATATTCAGCTGTTTTTCTTCTGGTTCTTATGTATTTTTCCATGGGTCATATTATGTGGGATTTTCCGTTGCCTGCTTTCTTTCACGGAAATCCGATGGCGGTGGGGCTTGCTCAGCTGCTTCTGACAATCCCCGTGATTTTCATTAACAGAAGGTTTTTCATCAGCGGAATAAAGGGAGTGCTGAACAAGGCTCCAAATATGGATACGCTTGTTGCCACAGGCTCAGGTGCCGCACTTGTCTGGAGTATAATTCTGCTTTTCAGAATGACAGCTTCAGATGCATCTCAGGCAATGGAGCTTCTGCATCAGCTTTGCTTTGAAGCTGCGGCGATGATTCTGACGCTGATTACCGTCGGCAAGGCTCTTGAAGCAAGAAGCAAGGGTAAAACAACCACTGCACTCAAGGCGCTGATGAAGCTTAATCCCGATACAGCTAATGTTCTGAGAGACGGCAAGGAGGAAACAATCCCTGTTTCTCAGCTTAAAAAAGGTGATGTTTTTGTTGTCAGACCCGGTGAAAGCTTTCCCTGTGATGCAGTTGTAAGAGAGGGCTCAGGCTCAGTCAATGAATCGGCGCTGACGGGAGAAAGCATTCCACAGGATAAAAACGCAGGCGACAGAGTTTCTGCAGCAACGGTGAATCTTTCGGGATATCTTGTGTGTGAGGCGGTTGCCGTCGGTGAAGAAACGGCACTTTCGGGAATAATCCGCATTGTCAGTCAGGCGGCGGCAAGCAAGCCGAAAATTGCCCGTATTGCAGACAAGGTTTCGGGAATTTTTGTGCCCGTTGTTGTTGCAATTTCAGCGGTCACCTTTGTCTGTTGGCTTTTGTCGGGTGCAGATTTCGGTTATGCTCTTGAAAGGGGAATTTCCGTGCTTGTTATAAGCTGTCCCTGTGCGCTCGGACTTGCAACTCCCGTTGCGGTTATGGTCAGTAACGGTGTGGGAGCAAGAAATTCAATTCTTTTCAAAAATGCTCAGGCAATGGAAAATATGGGTAAGGTGCGTATTGTTGCCCTTGATAAAACCGGCACTCTGACAAAGGGTGAGCCTGAGGTGACAGAGATTATTACGGCTGAGGGCGTTGAAAAAACTGAGCTTCTTGAAACCGCTTATGCTCTTGAATATAAAAGTGAGCATCCTCTTGCAAAGGCAATTGTGAGCAGATGCCGTGCGGAGCAGATAACTGCCGAAGGTGCAGAGGAATTCCTTGCCGTTTCAGGCAAGGGCGTTGAAGGCATTTGCAAAAATAAAAAATGCTTTGCTGGAAACTATGATTTTGTTTCAGTTCACTGTGAAATTGATTCCTCTGCGGTAAAAACAGCTGATTTTCTTGCCGAAAAGGGAATGACACCGATGTATTTTGGGAATTCGGAGAAATTTCTCGGCATTATTGCTGTTGCTGATAAGCTTAAAGATGACAGCCGTGAAGCTGTGGAGATGCTGAAAAAAATGCAGATTCGCGTTGTTATGCTCACAGGCGACAATGAGAAAACAGCAAGAGAAATCGGCAGACAAAGCGGAGTTGATGAGGTTTTTGCAGGTATTCTTCCCGGTGAAAAGGAAAAAATTATCCGTCAGCTTCAGAAAAAGGGCTTTACCGCAATGGTGGGTGACGGAATCAACGATGCTCCTGCTCTTACAAGGGCCGATGTGGGTGTTGCAATCGGTGCGGGTACGGATATTGCCATTGATGCGGCTGACATTGTTCTGATGAAAAACAGCCTTCGTGACGTTGCGGCAAGCATTAGAATCAGTCGGAGTGCGCTGAGAAACATCAAAGAAAATCTTTTCTGGGCATTTTTCTATAATGCTCTCGGTATTCCTCTTGCGGCGGGTGCCTTTATTAATCTTTTCGGCATCGGTCTGAGTCCGATGTTTTCCGCTGCGGCAATGAGTCTTTCAAGCTTCTGTGTCGTTTCAAATGCACTGAGACTTAATCTCATTGACGTTTACGGCGAAAAAAAGAACAAGAAAAAGAAAGCTCCGATAACGGAGACTTCTTCGGAAAAAGAGTTGCTTGTTATCAGAGTTTTGGGAATGATGTGCGGACACTGTGAAAAAAGAGTGAAAGAAGCTCTTGAAAATCTCCCCTTTGTGATAAGTGCTGTGCCCGATTTCAACAAGGGTAGCGTTGAAATACGCACTCAGGGAGAGGCGGATTACAGGATTATGAAAAAGGCTGTTTCTCAGGCAGGATATAAAATTAAGTAATAAAAAACAGATGTATGTAAGTAGTGGCTTGCATACATCTGTTTGCTTTTTGTTTATTTATTTCTGTCCGTAATAAGCATTGGGCCCGTGCTTTCTCATATAATGCTTGTCAAGAAGATACTGCTCGATAGGCTCACAGTCGGGATTAATCTGCTCTCTGTGGTAAGCCATATTTGCAACAGTTTCCATAACAACGGCATTGTGGACTGCTTCGTCAGGAGTTTTTCCCCAGGCAAAGGGGCCGTGCTTGTAAACAACAACACCGGGTACTGCCATGGGATCGATGTCTTTGAAGGCTTCGATGATGACGGTGCCTGTTTCCTTTTCATAGGCTCTTTCAACCTCTTCCGGTGTGAGCTGTCTGGTGCAGGGGATGGGTCCGTAGAAATAATCAGCGTGGGTTGTTCCGTAAGCGGGGATTGCTCTGCCTGCCTGAGCCCAGGAGGTTGCCCAGGTTGAATGGGTGTGGATAACTCCGCCGATGTGAGGGAAAGCCTTGTAAAGCTCAATGTGTGTCGGTGTGTCTGAGGAGGGGTTGAGTCTGCCCTCAACAACGTTTCCTTCAAGGTCAACAACAACCATATCCTCGGCTGTCATAACGTCATATTCAACACCGCTGGGCTTGATAACAACGAGACCCTTTTCTCTGTCGATACCGCTGACATTGCCCCAGGTGAAGGTGACAAGGTTGTGACGGGGAAGGCTGAGGTTAGCCTTGAGTACAATTTCTTTAAGTTCTTCGAGCATAATTTATCATCCTTTTATAATTTTATTTTTTGATAATGAAGGTTGTGACTGAGTTTGGCGCAAGGGTGACAGCAAGCTGACCGTCTGTGACGGAAATGCTGTCAAGCTCAGCCCATTTTTCTCCGCCTTCTGAATTTCCTGAGGTGCGGATAATTTCTGCACGGGAGAAATCCTTTCCGAAGGCTGAAAATTCAAAAATCAGTTCTTCTTTACGGTCAAGGTCATTGACGGCAGCTATGACAAGCTTTTCGTTTTTTTCGTCATAGGCGGCAAGGGATTTTTTGTCGGTTTTTATTATTTTCATCCCGGGTCTTATGTATCTTGTGAACTGACCGAAGGCATAGTATTTCTGAGTGAGGATATACTCTTCTTTGTCAATTTCCGCAACACTGCAGCCCCAATAGCCATTGTTCAGATCGAAGAGCTCACTCATATCCTTTCTTCCCAGATATCCGTCCTTTGAAATGTAGCTTGCAACAATCTGCCATATCACCCAGGCCTGAGGCTCAAGGGTGTTCATATCCTCAATGATTTTTTTTGCAAGCCATATACCTGCACCCATTTCCTCGGGGTTTTCTCCGTCGGTGTTGCTCCAGTCTGTCTCTGTCATCCAAAGGGGAAGACGAAGCTTCTGACAAAGCTTTCTGAGAGCAGGAGTTGCTTTTGAATAGGTGTGGGTACTGATTCGGTCAATTTTTGAAAGAGCCTCGGGTGAAAGCTTTTTCAAAGCCGTGAGGGCAAGGGTGGAATTTGTTTCGTCACTTGCCGTAAGGTCAATATCATTAAGGTTATATTTTTTCATTGCTTCGGCAGTTTCGGTGAGCAGTCTGCTCTGAACTCTGCCGGGAGAAACGTGACATCCCTCCTGCTTGTTGCTGTATGCGTGCCAATAAGGCGTGTAAGGCTCATTCATGGGTGCAAGACTGCTGATTTTTATGCCGAGCTCTGTTTGTATATAAGCACAGACATGGGTAAGGTATTCGGCAAAGCTTTGCATTTCACTTTCTCTGATGTTGTTGCAGCATGCTCTTTTGTGTCCCGAGGAGCAGCCGCTGACTGTCATAAAATATGGCGGTGAGTTGGAAAAGGCTTCAACAAAAGCGTCGTTGCCCGATGCGTCATAGCAGGCTCTGAGAACACGCAGCTGACGTTCGTCAGCGGTGTAATTCCAGCAAAGCTCACCTGTTTCCTTGTCTTTTTCAAGAAAGCCGGGCATCATTGAATCGGTTCGGGTGATGTGGCTGTGGTCAGGGTCGTCTCCTCCGCCGATGTTGTATCTCATAATGTTGAGGTTCAGCCCTTCGGCTGAGAAAAAGAGCTTTGCTGCTTTTTCTGTGAGAGCTTCACTGTGACCCACACGGTTTGCCCACCAGCACAGACTTGTGCCCCAGCCCTTGAATATTCCGTCTCCCGTGGCGGAAAGGTTCTGGGGTGAAACATAAATTTTCTTCATATAAATTTCTCCTTATAATTAATCCGTCGGAGTGGATTTTTTAAACAACAATGTTAAGCCATAAGCCTTTTTTCATAAAGATATAACCGAGGATGCATTTTATGATATCTGTAAAGTTTATTATTGCAAAAAGCTGAAGAATGGGGATTCCTGTGAAGCGGCTGAGCACAAACGCAAGAGGCACGGACACCGTCCAGACAAAGCCGCTGTCAAAAAGGAAGGTGATGAAGGTTTTTCCGCCTGAGCGCAGAGTGAAATAACAGGCATTTGCAAAGGCTTGAACGGGCATAAAGGCGGCAACGATAAGAATCAGATTTTTTGCACACTCTCTGATTTCGTCGGTGGTGTTGTAAATTGTGGGGAAGATGGGGGCAAAAGCCGCCATAACTGCACCGATAAAGATAACAATGAAAACAGCAAAAAACAGAAGTCTTGTTGAAGCAAGCTTTGCTTTTTCTTTTTCTCCCGCTCCGAGCATCTGACTGAGGATTATTCCGATAGCAGAGCCGCAGGCAATGAAGGAAACATTGAAAACGTTGCTGATGGTTGAGGAAATATTGATTGCGGCAATGATGTCAAGACCTCTGACAGAATAGCATTGGTTGAGAATTGCCATACCTGCTGACCATAAGGTTTCGTTGATGAGAAGGGGAGAGGAAACTATAAGCATCTTTTTTATCTGAGCCTTTGTCAGCGTTGAAGCGGTGAAAAGCTTTTTGATGTAAGGATATTTGTTTTTGTGGGTGTGTGACCAGATGATGAGAATTAAAAATTCTGCATATCTTGAAATAACCGTTGCAATTGCGGCACCGTTCACTCTCAGAGCGGGAGCGCCGAAATGACCGAAAATAAGAGTGTAATTGAGAATGAGATTGACAAACACCGCAGTGACAGTTGAAACCATTGGGATTATTCTGTCGTTTGTTTCTCGGAGTGTGCTTGCATAAGCCTGTGAAACAGCAAAGGGAAGGGTGCCCCAAAGCATAATTTTAAGATATTCCTTTCCGAAGGCTTCAACAGCGGCAATGTCCTCAGCGGTGCCCTCACCCTGAAGATAAGCTCTGATAAGCATATCGTCTGCGGTCAGAAAGATGAGAAGTCCGACAGCAGTTATGATAAGAGAAAAGATAATTTTGAACTGAAGGGTGTTTCTGACACCCTCATTGTCCTTTTTTCCGTAAAACTGAGCCGTGAAAATGCCCACGCCTGACATGGCGCCGAAAAGACAAAGGTTGAAAACAAACATCAGCTGATTGATGATTGAAACGCTGGTCATCTGAAGGGTGCCCACCTGTCCGATCATAATGTTGTCAAGAAGGCTGACAAAATTGGTGACGCCCGACTGAATCATAATGGGCAGTGCAATGAGCATCATTCTTTTGAAAAAGGGAATTCCGGTTTTGATAAAGCTTCTCATAATTTTCCTTTCTTTAATGCGCCTTGAAAAAACATAAAAGGCGGTGCTCTGCAAGAGAGTCAGAACACAACTGTGTAACGCCTGAGCCGTGAATTCTGCCAGGAGCTGACCTTCTTGCAGGGCATCGCCCCAAATGTGCTGTTAATGCTTTTGGTAAAATCAGAAAATGCTTCCGATGTCAATGTTTGTTATTGAGCTGAGAAGGGAGACAATTGACTGCTTGATGCTTTCAATTGCGGTGACAATTGCCTGAAGGATGTTCTGTATTGAGAACATGCCGTTGACAACGGTGTCTGATGAGCCGCCGAGCTGATCTCCCAGTGAGCCGTTGAGAATACCGTCAACGAAATCAGCTTCTGTTGTGGTGGGAGCAATTGATGTGGGCTCCGGAAGTACAACGGGAACTGTTGTTTCTTCGGGCACGGGAACATAATCCTCTGCCGCAGCGGTGAAGGCTATTGTCATAACGGCAATGATTGCCAGCAATAATGCAAGTGCTTTACGTGTCATAATATTTTTCCTCCTTGTAAATTTTACGGAACAATTATATCAGAAAAAAATAATATATGCAACAGTAATTTATTTTTTTATCTTTATATGTTTCATAAAGCGGAGAGGAGCCGTCGGAAGCAATGCTTTCCGGCGGCTCCTGTATAATAAAACAGACGGGGCGTGAAGCTTCATCGGCAGCTCTGCGGGCTGAAATTCTCTTTCAGCCACCGATAACCCGTGCTGTATTGGCCTGAGATATCCTATATATCTTATGCTGTAACGTGAAATTTGACATAGATGGCAAAAATGAGCTATAATATAAAGGTTGATAAAAAAACAAAGGAGTCGAAAGCTATGGTTAAAAACGTGGGAATTGTCTTTGCGGACACAATGGAATATCTGCCCTTTCTCAATTGGGCGGAAACAGAAAATGCAAATCAAATCACTTTAAGAGGAAACGATGCAGTTGAGGTGACTCTCAGCAGAGGTGGCAGAAATCTCCGCATCACCGCCGTCAAGTGCGGAATCGGAAAGGTGAATGCAGCTTCGGCAACGGCTTTTCTTATTGCTGATAAAAATGCTCATTTTATTCTCAATGCAGGTCTCTCAGGTGCAGTTCACGGACTTAAAAGAGAGGATATGGTTGCAGGAGAAAGCTATGTTGAATGTGACTATGATCTGACTGCAATCGGTTACGGTCTGGGAGTAAAGCCAGACGGACAGAATTATATTTACAAGGCTGACGAAAAGCTTCTTTCCTATGCTCTTGAAAGCAAGGGCATCAAAAAGGCTGTCACAGGCACGGGAGATATTTTCCTTACAGACAGCGGAAAAAAGAAGCTGTTTTTTGAAACCTTCGGCGTTGAAGCCTTTGATATGGAAACTGCAGCAATTGCGGGCGCCTGCGACAAATGCAAAATCCCCGTGCTTTCTTTGAGAAAGATAAGTGATGATGCCGATGATGCTTCCGTTGAGGATTACCGCGAAATGAACGAAAGACAAGAAAGCTGTCTGACTGAGCTTGTTGTAAATGTGTTGTCAAGACTTCTTGCCGACGACAGCCAATGGCTGTAAAAACACCGTAAAATGTGAATTTTTTTGAAATAAAAACTTGAAAAATATTTTAAATATAGTATAATTATTAAAGAATGTTAACATAGCGGATTTTTGACCTTTTTTGCGGATAAAATCAATTGAGTGAAAATTCAGGTCAAAGCGGAAAAGAAAGAGGCGTAAATAATAATGAAGGTAGATTTACATTGTCACACCCGACTTTCTGACGGTACGTTGGGAATTGATGATCTTGTTATTCTTGCCAAAAAAAGCGGCTTGTCTGCAATTGCAATTACAGACCATGATTGCCTTGCCGGCACCGTAAGAGGTGAGATGATCGGAAAGAGATACGGTGTTGAGGTTATTGCGGGTGCGGAATTCACTGCAACGGATTCAAAAAGAAATTCCGAAGCTCATATACTCTGTTATTTGCCCGATGCTCCCGGAAGACTTGAAGGACTTTGTAAAGATAATTCAAACATCAGAAAAAAAGCAGGTCAGATGATGGTGGCAAAAATCATCAGACGCTATCCTCTGACACCGGAGTTTATTGGTAAGTGCTGCCAGGGCTCAACCAATATTTATAAGCAGCATATTATGAAGGCTCTTGTTGAAAGCGGTTTTTCAATTACGATTTTCGGTGAGCTTTATAACAAGCTTTTCCTTAAAAGCTCACCCTTGAATGTTCTCAGCGATGCTCAGTATCCCGAGCCCCAGGCAATTGTTGATGCCATTCATGAGGCGGGAGGAATTGCAATTCTTGCCCATCCCGGTCTTTATGATAATTTTGAGCTTTTTGAAGAGCTGATTGAAGGCGGCATCGACGGCGTTGAGGTCTGGCACCCCGCAAATGATGAGGCACAGCAGGAAAAGCTCATTGCTCTTGCCAAAAAACACGGCCTTCTGACAACGGGCGGAAGTGATTTCCATGGCGGCTACAATGAAAAAGCAATCAAGCTCGGAGATTACGGCGTGGATGAGGAAGCCCTTGCTCAGCTTTATGCTTATAAAGCCAAAAAACGCAGAAAGCAGAAAAAGGAAGCAGCCGCTGCACAAAAAGATTAATGTGAGGTTTTATTATGGAAGAAAATGATGTAAAGATTTATGTGAGCAAAAAGTCTGTCAACGCCCCCAACAGTGAGGCTATGTCAGCTCTGGACAACATTCTTGTTCATCGTGCAAACGGAAATCTTGACAAGGCAAAAAAGCTCGGTGAGCTTTTAGGCACAATAACTCCCACAGGTGAAGAGGGTCTTGTTATCAATCTCAGAGACCATCTTGCGCAGAAATATTTTGCTCAGGATATTCTTTATCAGATAAAGGTGCTTCTTGTTTTTGCCTGTGAGACACTTCTTCAGATTGAAATTCCCGTTCCCACCATCACAACAACCGCAATTGCTGCAATGCACAGTGAAATGGAAAAGAATTCACCTGCATTTTACAAGAATATCTCCAACGGTGCGGCTTACACCTTTTATTACCTTGCCGTTCAGAAGGGCGGAGATATCAGCAAGAACATCGGTGAGGCCTTTGCAATGCTCTGCTCTGTTCAGAACAAGGACGGCTTCATTGAAGCGGGTAAAACCGTGTGGAACATTGCCGTTGACATCATTGTCAAGGAAATCGAAAATGCAGAATTCAAATATATCTTATAAAAAAATCAAGGCATAGGGGATTCCTATGCCTTTTAAATTAATAATCTTTGATTATTTACGGAGGAATAAACATTATGACAGTTAAAAAAATCAGTGAAATTCTTTGCGGAGAAATTCTCTGCTGTGAGCAGTTCGGTGATCTTCAGGTCAACACGGCCTGCGGAAGCGATATGATGAGTGACGTGCTTGCTTTTGTGAAGGAGCAGGCAGTTCTTCTGACGGGTCTTGTCAATCCTCAGGTTATCAGAACGGCAGAAATGATGGATATGCACTGTGTGGTTTTTGTCAGAGGCAAGCGTCCCAGTGATGAAATGATTGAAATGGCAAAGGAAAGAGATATGGTTATTATCTGCACCGGTCTTGAAATGTTTACCTCCTGCGGAAAGCTTTACGCGGCGGGTCTGATGGGAGGCAGCGGAAAATAATGAGTGACAGTATCAGGCTTAGATATGACGTTTCCGGTGACGATTTCACAAGAGCGGGCGCCGCTTCAAGTGATGTCAAGCGTACTCTCAAGGAGCTCGGAATTTCCCCGTCAATTATCAGAAATGTATCAATTGCAATGTATGAGGGAGAAATCAATATGGTTATCCACGCCGGCGGCGGTGAGATTGATGTTGAAATAACGGAAAATGAAATTTCAATGATTCTCAGTGACCACGGACCCGGTATCCCCAACATTGAGCTTGCAATGAAGGAAGGCTATTCAACTGCCCCTGACACAATCAGAAACCTCGGCTTCGGTGCGGGTATGGGCCTTCCGAACATAAAAAAATATACAGATGAATTCAGAATCGAATCAACAGTTGATGTCGGAACAACCTTATATCTCAAGGTTTATATTCAGTAAGAGTTCCGCCGCTTTCTGAATTATAAGGAGAACATTATGGCTACCACAGTTTTTCACTCTGTGCGTCTTGATGACACAAAGTGTCAGGGCTGTACCAACTGCGTCAAGCGCTGTCCCACAGAGGCAATCAGAATCAGAAACAAAAAGGCTTACATAATTTCAGACAGATGTATCGATTGCGGTGAATGCATCAGACTTTGTCCCCATCACGCAAAATACGCTGTCAGTGAGCACTTCAATGAATTAATCAAATATAAATACAGAATTGCTTTGCCCGCTCCCGCTCTTTACGGTCAGTTCAACAATCTTGAAAACATTGATTATGTGCTGACAGGACTGAAAAAAATGGGCTTTGACAAGGTTGTCGAGGTGAGTAAGGGCGCTGAGCTTCTCAGTGATGCAACAAGAATTATGATGGAAACGGGAGAGCTTAAAAAGCCTGTGATTTCAACGGCCTGTCCCGCTGTTGTGAGACTTATCAGAACAAGATTTCCCAATCTTATTCCCAAGCTGCTTCCCTTTTATGCGCCCATTGACTGCGCTGCCACAATTGCAAGAAAACAGGCAAAGGCAGAAACAGGCCTTTCTGACGAGGAAATCGGTGTGTTTTTCATTTCACCCTGCCCTGCAAAAAGAACGGCAATCAAATCTCCTCTTTGTCACGATGATTCGGGTATAAACGGAGCAATTGCAATCAAGGATATTTATGCCGTGCTTGTTCAGACAATGGATAAGCTCAAAGCTGATGAAATTGAAAGCATCAGTGATTCGGGTATCATCGGTATCGGCTGGGCTAGAAGCGGCGGAGAGGCTGCAGGTCTTCTCAAGGACAGATATCTTGCTGCCGACGGAATTGAAAATGTTATCAAGGTGCTTGAGGAGCTTGAGGATGAGAAGCTTGATTCTCTGGATTTCATTGAGCTTAACTGCTGCACCTCGGGATGTGTGGGCGGTGTTCTGACCGTTGAAAATCCCTTTGTGGCAAGAGCAAGAATTCAGAGCCTGAGAAAGTTTATGCCCGTGTCCTGCAACAGCCTTAAGCAGGTTGCAGAGCTCGGTATTGATGTTGACAGTATGAGCTGGACAAGGGAGCTGACTCCCTCTCCCGCAATGAAGCTTGCGGACAATGTTGTCAAAGCAATGAGAATGATGTCTGAGCTTCGCAGCATCCAGGCGTCTCTTCCCGGTCTTGACTGCGGTATCTGCGGTGCACCCACTTGCCGCGCTCTTGCCGATGACATTGTGAGAGGCTATGCACAGGAAACCGACTGCATTTTCAAAAGCGTTGAAAATCTTTCTCAGGGAAAGAGTGAGGAGCTGCTTCCCGCACCCTTCAGAAGCAAGATAATAAGTGAACAGACAAGTGAGGAAACAAAATGAAGCTGAGTGAATTTGCCGAAAAGCTTAATCTTAAAATTCTTACCGACGGTGATATGGAAAGAGAGGTCACGGGCTGTTATTGCGGTGATCTGCTTTCCTGGGTTATGTCAAGAGCAAGAGAGGGCGATGCGTGGCTGACGGTTATGGGTAATGTCAATGCAGTTGCCGTTGGGGTGCTGTCTGACTGTGCATGCATAATTCTGACAGAAAATGCCCCTCTTGACAAAGAAGCACAAGTGAAGGCTCAGCAGCAGGGCGTGATTTTTCTGCAGAGTGAAAAAAACGCTTATAAGCTTGCCGTTGAGATTTCAGAACTGATATGAAGCTTTATTACGATCTGCATCTGCACTCCTGTCTGTCTCCTTGCGGTGACGATGAAATGACACCTTATAATCTTGTCAATCTTGCAAAGCTTTTCGGTTATGATATAATTGCTCTCACTGACCACAACAGCTGCAAAAACTGCAGAAGTGCCGTTGAGGCAGGCAAGGAGGCGGGAATAACCGTTGTTCCGGGTATGGAGCTGTGCACAAGTGAGGAAATTCACTGTGTCTGCCTTTTTCCCGATGTTGAAAAAGCGGAAAGCTTCAGTGACTTTGTCCGCACAACAATGCCACCTGTCAGGAACAAGGAAAAGGTGTTCGGAAATCAGCTTGTCACGGACAGCCGTGACGGTGTGCTCGGCAAGGAGGAGCTTCTTCTGACTGTTGCTTCGGGAATCAGCATTGATGAGCTTCCCGGAATCTGCGGAGAATACGGGGGAGTGTGCTATCCTGCCCATATTGACAGAAGCTCTTACAGCATTATTTCTTCATTGGGTGATTTTCCCTGTGAGCTTGAGGTGACTGCCTTTGAGCTTACACCGAAGGGTGATGAACAGACCTTTCTTGAAAAATATCCCGCAATCAAGGGCAAGCTGCTTTTCCGCAGCTCAGATGCACATTATCTTGAAAATATGAGAGAGCCTGAGTTTTTCATTGAGCTTGAGGAAAATTCACCTCAGGCACTCGTTGATTTTATTAAAGGAGTATAATTGATTATGACACAAAAAGAAAAAGCCCGTGAGCTTTTCCTTGAGGGCATCAACTGCTCACAGTCTGTTTTCTGCGCCTTCTGTGACCGCTTCGGCATTGATGAGCAGACGGCAAAAAAGCTTTCTGCAGGTCTTGGCGGAGGTGTTGGCAGACAGCGTGAGGTCTGCGGAGCAGTTTCTGCTTCAGCAATGGTTCTCGGCTCAGTTTGCGCCGCAACAGAGGGAGACGATGACAGCTCCAAGAAAAGAAATTATGAGCTTGTCAGAGAGTTTTCCGAAAGATTTATTCAGCTTCACGGCTCAATAATCTGCCGTGAGCTTCTGCAAAAAAGTGCTGTCATAACTGACACGACGGCAAAGCCTGATGACAGAACTCAGGAATATTATCAGAAGCGTCCTTGCCTTAAGGTTGTTGAGGATGCTGTTGAAATTCTCTGTCAGATTATTGAAGAGGAAAATGCCTGACGAAAAAATGAATTGCACCCGTGGTTTTTGGAAACCATGGGTGTTTTAATTGCTTCTTTATTTTTGAGGTCAAGTATGTTATAATACAACTGATTGATAAATAAGAATTTTTCGAACATCAATCCATATTTTTTCAAAAGGGTATTGACTCTCACGCTCCGTCATAGTGTATGCTCTTGTTGTGAGGTGATAAAATTGAAAATGCAGATTAAAGAATTTGCCGATTTTACGGGTGTAAGTGTGCGCACACTGCATTATTACGATGAAATAGGATTGTTGATGCCAGCCTTTGTTGACAAAACTACAGGCTATCGCTTTTACGACGAAAAATCTTTTCTTCGTATGCAAGAGATTCTCTTTTACCGTGAACTTGACTTTTCCTTAAAGCGCATTGAAGAGATTTTGTCATCCCCGAATTATGACAAAAGCAAGGCACTGAACGAGCAAAAACAACTTCTCATACTCAAAAAAGAGCGGTTAGAGCGGTTGATTTCTGCTATTGACGGTGCCGTGAAAGGAGAAAACGTTATGACAGCATTCGATAACAGCGAATTTGAAAAATATAAGGCTGAAGCCAGAGAAAAATGGGGCAAAACGGATGCATACAAGGAACATGCAGAACGGACTAAGAACTACTCCAAGCAGAAGTGGAATGACCTTGCCGAGGGAATGGACCATATTATGGCAGAGTTTGCACTCTGCATGAGAAAGGACGAAAGTCCTGATTCCGCTGAAGCACAAAACCTTGTAAAAATGCTGCAGAATCATATCACCGAGAATTACTATCTTTGTACAAACGAAATACTGGCAAGTCTCGGTCAGAT
>JAZRTP010000036.1:0-75665 GCA_045652105.1 Acutalibacteraceae bacterium | reverse complement strand
TAAATCGGTTAATATAATAAAGGTAAAATTATATTATTCAATGAAACATTGGAGGTATTTATTATGTCAGTAAAAGTTGCTATTAATGGTTTCGGCCGTATCGGTCGTCTCGCTTTCCGTCAGATGTTCGACGCTGAAGGTTATGAAGTTGTTGCTATCAACGACCTCACAAGCCCCAAGATGCTTGCTCACCTTCTTAAGTACGATACAGCTCAGGGCAGATACGACGGTCACACTGTAGAAGCTGGTGAAAACTCAATCACAGTTGACGGCAAAGAAATCATCATCTATGCTAAGCCCAACCCCGCAGAACTTCCCTGGGGCGAAATCGGTGTAGACGTAGTTCTCGAATGCACAGGTTTCTTCTGCTCAAAGGATAAGGCTGCTGCTCACATCGCTGCAGGTGCAAAGAAAGTTGTTATTTCAGCTCCCGCCGGTAACGACCTTCCCACAATCGTTTACAGCGTAAACGAAGATACTCTTACAGCAGAAGATACAATCATCTCAGCTGCATCATGCACAACAAACTGCCTTGCTCCTATGGCTAAGGCTCTCAACGATTACGCTGCTATCCAGAGCGGTATCATGACAACTGTTCACGCTTACACAGGTGACCAGATGGTTCTTGACGGTCCTCACAAGAAGGGTGACCTCAGAAGAGCTCGTGCAGCTGCTGCAAACATCGTTCCCAACTCAACAGGTGCTGCTAAGGCTATCGGCCTTGTTATCCCCGAACTCAACGGCAAACTCATCGGTTCAGCTCAGAGAGTTCCCACTCCCACAGGTTCAACAACAATCCTTGTTGCTGTTGCTCAAGGTAGCGACATCACAGTTGACGGTATCAACGCTGCTATGAAAGCTGCTGCTAACGATTCATTCGGTTACAACGAAGAACCCATCGTATCTTCAGACGTTATCGGCAGTCTGAACACTTATGCAAGCTCTGCGGAGTACTTGATTGTACGAACCATCTGGCTTGTGTATGAGTTTTCGTTGTCGTACCAAGCAACAACCTGAACCTGATAGAGACCGTCTTCGATCTTTGTTACCATTGTCTGTGTTGCATCGAAGAGTGAACCGTATCTAATACCAACGATATCTGATGAAACGAGTTCTTCTTCTGTGTAGCCGAAGCTGTCGGAAGCAGCAGCCTTCATAGCAGCGTTGATGCCTTCCTTAGTAACGTCGTCACCCTTAACAACTGCAACAAGGATTGTTGTTGAGCCTGTGGGAGTGGGAACTCTCTGAGCTGAGCCGATAAGCTTGCCGTTGAGTTCGGGGATAACAAGACCGATAGCCTTAGCAGCACCTGTTGAGTTGGGAACGATGTTTGCAGCAGCTGCACGAGCTCTTCTGAGGTCACCCTTTCTGTGAGGACCGTCAAGAACCATCTGATCACCTGTGTAAGCGTGAACAGTTGTCATGATACCGCTCTGGATAGCTGCGTAATCGTTGAGAGCCTTTGCCATGGGAGCAAGGCAGTTTGTTGTGCATGATGCAGCTGAAATGATTGTGTCTTCAGCTGTAAGTGTGTTTTCGTTAACGCTGTAAACGATTGTGGGAAGGTCATTACCTGCGGGAGCTGAAATAACAACTTTCTTAGCACCTGCATCGATGTGAGCCTGAGCCTTTGCCTTTGAGCAGAAGAAACCTGTGCATTCAAGAACAACGTCTACACCGATTTCACCCCAGGGGAGTTCAGCGGGATTGGGATTAGCATAGATAATGATTTCTTTGCCGTCAACTGTGATTGAGTTTTCGCCTGCAACAACTTCGTGACCGTCATATCTGCCCTGAGCTGTATCGTACTTGAGAAGGTGAGCGAGCATTTTGGGGCTTGTGAGGTCGTTGATTGCAACAACTTCATAACCTTCAGCACCGAACATCTGTCTGAAAGCAAGACGACCGATACGACCGAAACCGTTAATAGCAACTTTTACTGACATAATAATTACCTCCAGTATTTTATTGAAAAATAATTTTTTTCACCTTTATAATATTAAACCATTTAAAAGATTTTTTCAACCTTTTTTTGATAATTTTTCTTACAGCACTCAAGTTTTTGTTATTCTAAACAAAAACTGCCTTGACTGCCGATAAAACTGTGAAAATCTCACCAAAAAACAAGCTTCAAAAAGAACCTGTAACGCCCGTGAGCCTTGATAAATAAGCCCTCAGAGCTTATTTGACGGTGCTGCTGCTGTTGATAACCAGGGTGCTGTAAATGAAGAGCACATCCTGACTGTCAAAATCAATATACTCACCAAGCAGAGCCGATGAGATATATCTTGTGTCAACAAGGGTAACCTTCTCATAGCCGCTGAGAAGAAGAGGAGTCAGACTGCTTGCAAAGGAATCACGGAAAACAATCAGCTCTCTGCCCTTTTCTCCCATGGGATTTTTTATCTCAATGAGAGAAACCGCACCGGAAAGGAAGATGTCATAATGATCCATAGCCTCAAGCTTTTCAAGATTATAAACAGGTACTGTTCTGCCGTTTTCATAAATGTAAACCTCAGAAGCCTTTGTCTGTTCATTTTCAAGATAGATTATTTCATCAGGCTCAAGATCAAGTGCCGACTGACCGAAATATACACCGTAAAAATCACCTGCGCTTGTGCTGAGATAATCGTCGACGGGCTCCATTCCGAGCTGACCGCGGATATAATTTGCAACATCGGTGATGCACTCCTGCTTCCAGTGAGTGTCTGTGGTGTAATAATCGGAAATCTCAAGATAATCTCTGATGTCAAGCTGTGTCATATATGAAAGGCGATCACCGAGTATGCCGTAAAGCTCAGGATAATCCAGGTGGGGATATCCGCCCTTTTCGGCAAGAAAATAATTTTTATCGGGTACTGCGGTGAAATAAGCCTTGCAGTCAGTGCCTTTTATATATGTGTTATAAATATTATCTATTCTGCCGATGAAATGCTCAACGCTTTCCTGATCGATTTTTTTGTCAAGCTTACTGACAAAGCCGTCCTGAATATAAACTCCGCCGTTGTCCTTTTGCTGATAAAGACTGAAAAGCACGTTGGCCTTGAGTCTGCGCAGCTCATTTCTCAGAGGGAACTGATCTGCCATATAGGAGACAAATTCCTTCATAAATCTGCCGTCCATAACTCTTTCAACAGTGATATCGGGGAACTGCTGAAGCTTTCTTCTTTCCCATTCTGAGATTTCATTGTCAGACTTTGCAAAAAGCCACACAGATGCACCGCCGATGATAAGCGAAAAAACGAGAATTATTGATATAAATTTTGCTTTTTTCATTCAGTGCACCTCCTCAGAATCTGAAATAAAGGAAAGGATTGAAGGAGCCGTCAACAAGGTATGCCGTTGAAACAATGAGAATAACCACAACGGCAACGGGCTCAAGAACGGCGCTGATTTTTGTCTTTTCCGCCTTTTGTGCAAGGTTTCTTACAAGAGGCGTTGCTCCGATTAATGCCATAATCAGCAGCACACCGTAAGAACGCAGAGTATAAACCGTCTCTTCGGTGCAAAGAGGCAGACCTGCCGCACCGAACATAATTTTCAGATCTGAAAATGCCACGGGGAAGGTTTCCGCATTGAAAAGCACAAAGGAAATGAGCACAATGAACAAAACATAAATGTGCTGAAGCACCGCGGGAGCCTTTTCAAGATGCTTTTTGAGGAAAAGCTTCTCAACAATAAGCAGAACACCGAAATAAAGGCCCCAGCTCATAAAGGTCCAGCCCGCACCGTGCCAAAAGCCTGTCAGACACCAGACAACCATAATGTTGAAAATCTGACGGGCAGGTGCAACTCTGTTTCCTCCAAGGGGAATATAAACATAATCTCTGAACCAGGAGCCCAGACTGATGTGCCATCTTCTCCAGAATTCTGTGATACTCTTTGAGATAAAGGGATAATTGAAATTTTCAAGGAAGCGGAAGCCGAGAAGCTTACCGATGCCGATGGCCATATCACTGTAAGCAGAGAAATCAAAATAAATCTGCAAAGAGAATGACACGGCATAAACCCAGCTGAAAAGCACGGAGGGGTCACTGCTGTCACGGTAAGCGGAGCAAAGGGATCCGAGAAGGTTGGCAATAAGCACCTTTTTGCCAAGACCGATGACAAAGCGTCTGATACCCTCGGCAGCATTTTCAAGGCTGTGCTTACGTGAGGAAAGATCCTGCGCAACTGTGGTGTATCTGACAATGGGGCCGGCAATAAGCTGAGGGAAAAGCACAACATAGGTTGCAAGATTTATCCAGCTTTTCTGTGCCGGGGTGTCCCCTCTGTAAACGTCAACAACATAGCTCAGAGCCTGGAAGGTATAAAAGCTGATACCGATGGGCAAAGCCAGCTTCAAAAGAGGAATATCCGCTCCCGTAAGGGAATTGAAGGACCCGAGGAAAAAGTCGGCATACTTAAAGATAGCAAGAAGCCCGAGGGGCACTGCCACTGATACGCTCAGTAAAGCCTTGCCCGCCCGGGTGCCGTTCCTGTTTTCGACGAGTCTGCCTGCCACGTAACAGAAGGTAATTGTGAAAAGCATAAGAATCATATACTTAGGCTCACCCCACCAGTAAAAAAGAAGGGAGAAGAAAAGAAGCACGGGATTCTTTGCCTTTTTCGGTGCTATGAAATAACACAGCAGAGTTACGGGCAGAAATGCATATAAAAACTCAATCGATGAAAAAACCATATTTTAGCCTGCGATGTCGCCCTCAAGAACGATTTCAGCGCCTTCAAGAGCTGCAGTTGCAGTTGTCTTGAAATAATCCATAATGTCAGCAACGCCGAAAGCTGTTACGATGAAGTTTCCTGTCTTGATAACAACGAACTTCTCGGGGAAGCCGCACATCCACTGAGCATTGTCAAGCTCAGCCTTGAAGTCCTCAGCAAAAGCTGTTGCATCTGCACCGTCAGCAAGCTTGTAAGCAGCACCTGTGAAGCTGTTTGCGTTCATCATGTGCATTCCTGTTGCAGCCTCTGTGATGTTAGCGCCCTGAGAAGCAGGAAGCTTTGCAACAACATTGAGCTCATCTGTGAGAGTGTGGTCATACTTTGCGGGAGCTTCGAATGACTGGTTTGCTTCGTCGCCGCCGCCAACGGGGAACTTGTTGTCTTCAGCGTATGCAGCAAAAATGGTTGTAAGTACTTCTGTTGCATCTGCATATGAAGATGTTGCTTCGGGAGCCTTTTCACCGCCGCATGCTGCAAAAGCAAAGAGCATAACGAGAGCGAGAACGATTGCTGTGATTTTTTTCATTTTTGAATCCTCCAAAAATATTATTTTTTGTGCTTTGCACTGTCAAATATCTTATCATATAAATTATTACCATATGTGAACTTAATATTAATTAAAATTAATTTCAGAACTTTCGCAGCCTCTTGCACGGCTCAATATGATAAAAAAGAAAAAATCCGACGAAAAAATTCAATTCCGTCGGATTACTTTCATATATCAGCCTTTTCTGAAAATCAGAATTCTGAGGGAGCCTCAAAGGCAACGGGTGCCTCGGGTGCCTTGGGTGCAGCGGTAGCTTCGGGTGCAGCAGGTGCTGAATATGTGGGAGCAGCATAAGCGGGTGCAACGGGTGCGGTGTAAGCGGGAGCAACGGGTGCTGCGTCTCTTATGTCCTTTCTTCCGCGTGAGGTGAAGAAAATGATTTCAAAGCCGCCAAGAGAAATCAGAAGAGCACCGAAGCCGAGCTTGACAATTTCTGCAAGGTAGATTATGTTGTTTGCTGCATAACGGCCGGCTTTATACATATAGGTATAAAAGTCTGCACCGAAGGATGCGCTGTCAGCATAGCTGCCGGTTGAACAATCAAGAACCATCACGCCCATAACAATTGTTGCAACACCGAGAGCAAAGCCGAGGAGTGTTGAAAATGTACGTCTTTTTGTTGTTTTTTCTTTTTTCATTTTTTGTCAATCCTTTCCGATTTTGATTGTGTTTTAATTATAACTCAAATCAGACAAATGTCAACAATTGCAGTCAAAAGAAAACACCTGTTTTGAAATAAACTCTGAGACAAATAACAATAAGGTGCAAAATGCGGTTTTCTTTCCCCGAAGGCGTACATAGATACGTCGAGAGCCGAAGTTTGTTTATAGCATAAACCGCAAAAACTGAGTTTTTGCAATAGTTTTTTTGTTTTATACGTTTTAAAGGGCTTCTTCGGACATTTCAATCCAAAGAAACCCTTTGTTCATCTTGGTTTATGCGGTCTGCGCTTTTTTTACAGCGCCTTAATGTTTTTATAGAAATTCAGTTGATTATATCCTTGACAATATAGACAGGTCTGTCCTTGATTTCTCTGAGAATTATTCCCAGATACTGTCCGATAATTCCGAGGACAGCAAACAGCACCGCAAAAAGAACACAGATAACTGCTGTCAGGGCGAGGAAAAGATAGCTGCCGCCGTTAAGGGCAGTCAGAATTCCGAAGACGCCGCAGATGATACCTGCCGCAGCTGTGACAAGAGCAAAGAGAAAGCCCACCTTCAGCGGTGACAGAGAGAAGGAACACATTGTGTCAAAGGAAAATCTGATAAGCTTGAGAATGCTGTATTTGCTTTCACCTGCAACACGCTTTGCCGCACGGAATTCCAGAGAGGTTTTCTCAAAGCCGAGAGACTGAACATAGCCTCTGAGATAACGGACCTTTTCACGGTAATCCTCCTTGAGCACCCTTGCCGCATCAGCAGACACAGCAAAAAAGTCTGAGGCATTTTCAGAAAAATTAACATCAGAAAGAAGGTTAAGGGTCTTATAGAAAATTCCCGCAGCGGACTTTCTGAAAAAGCCCGTGTCTTCATTTTCCGTTCTGACCATTGTGATGACCTGAAAGCCCTCTTCAAACTTTCCGATGATCTGATTGATATATTCGGGAGGATGCTGAAGGTCTGCATCCATACAGACAATGCCGTCACCCTGAGCGTGATCGATGCCTGCAATCATTGCCGCCTCGTGACCGAAGTTGCGGGCAAAATTGATAACTCTGACCTTTGGGTTTTCCTGAGCAAAGGCTCTGAGAATTTCCCCGCTTTTGTCAGAGCTTCCGTCATTGACAAAAATCAGCTCATAATCCCAGCTGCACTCCTCGGCAACGGAACGTGCAGTTTTGTAAAAGCTTTCAAGAGACTGCTGCTCGTTATAAACAGAAACAACAATTGAAATTTTCTTTTCCTTATTCATTTTCCTTTGCTGCCTCCTTTTCCTTTATCCTGCCGGTGAAAACAAAGAATTTGCTTATAACATAATTTCCTGCAAGAACAAGAAACTGAGTTTCAAGCTTACCCACCATTTCATTCTGACCGAGAACACTCACCGTCAGCCAGACTCCCGCAACCTCAATTGCCATTGTGCTGAGTCTTGCGCCCACAAACTTTGCCATTTCCGTTATCAGCTGCTTTGCAGTTTCGGTTTTTGAACGGAAAACAATAATCTTGTTTGCGAAATAAGCAAAGATGATTGCCGCAGAAACGGAAACAACATTGCTTACGGTGATTCCCATATCGGTTTCACCAAGAGGTGTCAGATAACACAAGGCGGCATAGCAGATGAAATTGACTGCCGTTGTACATCCGCCGATGAAAATATATCTTACCCCTTCACTGAGAAGAAGCTTTTTAATTTTCTCAATCATGTTGCACCGCCCTTTCTGTGAATTCTGATTATACAACCTTTGTGTTGCAAAAAAATGACATAATTGTCAAAAACAGGTCTTAGCCGGAAATCAGCAACGACCTGTTTTTATTTTTATTAAATTACTGTTTTTCGCTGAGGAACTTGTTAAGAGTCTGCTGATACTGATCACAGAATTCACCGCTGATCTGTTCAATTGCAGCAAGGTGATTAAGCTGAGCATCCTGAGTTGTCTTGAGGCTTGTGAGAATAAAATTGTGAGCTGCAGCCATTGTTCTTTCAACCCAGTCACAGTACTGGTTGCAGTATTCAGTTGCCTGTCTCTTGGCATTTTCACAGTCCTCGATGACACTTGCCTTGTATTCGTCAAGCTGTCTCTGAGCTTCAACTCTGATTCTTTCAGCCTCGATTCTTGCATTTCTTGTGATTTCGTGCTCCTGAACAAGACGGCGCTGTTCAGCCTTACCCTCAGCGATGAGCTTTTCCTTGTCCTCGTTAGCTCTCTGATAGGTTTCCATATAATATTTTTTTGCATTGTCAACTGTTTCTGTTTCAGTCTTCTTTGCAGTTGCAATAATTTCTCTTGACTTTGTGATTGCATCGTTGATAATTGTTGTTTCCTTGTCAAGAATTGCATTTGCTTCCATAATTTCCTGGGGGAAACGGCCCTGGATGTGCTTTACAAGAGTGTTGATTTCCTTACCGTCAACAACAATTCTCTTCTTTGAGAAGAAATACTTTTTGCTTCTTGATACATAGCCTTCCATTTCGGAAATAAGCTGGTCAAATTCCATACCGCCCCATCTTGCAGCAGCTTCTTCGGGATCATATCTGCCGAATTCGGTGTCCTCCAGCTCATCCTCCTGACTCTGATAGGTGTAGCCTACATCCTCTTCTTCCTCTGAAGCCACATCTTCAACTTCGATATCTGTTTCGAGATCATAAATATTTGACATATCCATCTTACCCTTTCTTTAATTTTTCAATTATATCTTCTGAAATTTCACCCGGAACAAAATGGGTGATGTCCCCGCCGAGCATACAGACCTGTTTAATCATACTCGAGCTCAGGAACATGTGTTCTGCGCTGGCTGCCATAAATACCGTTTCGATATTTTCATTGAGCTTTTTGTTGGTCAGGGCCTGCTGAAACTCGTCCTCGAAATCCGATACGGCACGAAGACCCTTGATGACAGCAACGGCATTGTGCTGTCTTGCATATTCAGCAAGAAGACCCATATATGAATCAACGCTGACGTTGTCAAGGTCGGCTGTACACTTTCTGATAAGCTGAGTTCTTTCCTCAACGGTAAAAGCATAGGAGCCGATTTTTCTGTAATTTGACATAACGACAACAATTATTTTATCAAAGAGCTTTGAGCTTCTTCTGATAATATCGAGATGGCCGATTGTCAGCGGATCAAAGGAACCGGGATAAATTGCAATTCGTTCCATCCGTCACAGCTCATCTCCTTCCCTCTGAGCACGGTAAAGGAAAAGACCTGTTTTTCCGTACCTGTACTTTTTCATCAGGACAAAATTATCCGCCCTTTCGGGAAGCTCCTCATTGAAGGGTGCCTCACAGATAATCACACCGCCCTCATTCATCACACGGGGAACCTTTTCAAGAGCCTGCTGAAGAATACCTCTTGAATAAGGCGGATCGAGAAATGCAATGTCATATTTGTCATTTCTTGAGGACAGAAAGGAAATTGCATCACTGTTGACAACAACGGCTTTTCTTGTCATCCCTGTGGTTTCAAGGTTTTTTCTGATGACCTCAACAGACTTTTTGCTTTTGTCAACAATTGCTGCGCTTTCGGCCCCTCTTGAAAGAGCCTCAATTGCAAGCTGACCGCAGCCTCCGAAAAGGTCAAGGACCCTTCTTCCTTCAATTTCAAACTGAATGATTGAAAAAAGAGCTTCCTTCACAATGTCTGTTGTGGGTCTGACATCATCGCCTTCGAGGGTGATGAGACGTCTGCCTCTTGCCGAACCTGTTATAACTCTCATCTTAACTCCTCCTTACTGCGATTGATTAAATGGCTATAACCTGACAGTTTATTATCACACTTTTCAGCTTAAAATGCAACACTATTTTCTTATTTTCTACTATTTTACTTAATTTTCCTTGAAAGAAAGTGTTTTTTTTGCTTCAGGTAAACAATTTTTTTAATCGAGCTCAGCCTTAACTCTGACCTCTTTTCTTCCGTGGTTAAAGAGCTTTCTGTTGTCCAGAGCCCACTGTCTTGCGGAAAACTCACCCTCTGCAACCTCTGAAACAGCGCTTGTGATTTCATAAACCGTTGCATCAAGAGTGTCAAGCTGAGAAAGAATTTCAGCCTCAAGGAACATGGGTCTTACGGCTGCACCGAAATCGGGCTGACCGTGATGTGAAATAACCATATGTTCAACAAGAATTGCTTTTTCGGCAGAAATGCCAAGCTCTCTTGCCTTTTCTTCAATTTTAACCGCACCCATCACAAGATGGCCCAGAAGCTCACCCTTGACGGAATAGCCTGTGACAAGACCTGCTGAGCTGATTTCAAACTCATCAATCTTGCAAAGGTCGTGAACAATGATGCCGCACATGAGAAGGTCTCTGTCAACGGAGGGATAAAGTCTGCACACACCCTCGGCAAGTCTGATGATTGAAAGGGTATGATAAAGCAGACCGCCTCTGATTGCGTGATGAAGCTTGAAGGCTGCGGGCCAGAAAAGAAGCTCCTTCTCTCTGTCCTTGAGCAGTGCATAGGTCAGCTTTTTCAGCTCCTCATCCTTGAACTGAGCAACAATGTTCATCACCGCGCCCAGCATCTGCTCACCGGAATATTCGGCAGTGGGTACAAAATCCGAAACATTGACTCCGTCATTTTCACTGACGGGTCTGATGCGGTCAATTCTCAGCTGATCGTTGCCGTTGAACTGAGTCACTGTGCCTCTGATTTTAACAAGGTCGCCGGGAGCGTATTCTCCGTGAGCAGCCTCACTGTAATCCCAGAGCTTTGCGGAAATCTCACCTTCCTTATCACAAAGAATCATATCAAGATAAGCCGCGCCCTTGACGTTGACCTTTTTTTCAACGGTCTTAACCAGCCAGAAGGCATCCTTTGCGCCTGCAGAGGTGCTTGTTGTAAAATTCATCGGTCTTCCTCCTGTGAAATCATCATAAATATTTCTCTGAGCCTTTCAATTCTGCCCTTGAGGTAAAGATAACCGAAAAGAGCTTCAAGGCCCGTTGCGTAATGGTAATCGCTTTCACTTGCATTTTTTGCCTTGTGATTTGAATGGGCATTTCTTCCCCTTCTGACAACGGAAAGCTCCTCCTCTGTCAGATTTTCTCTGATTCTTTTGAAGGCCTGAGCCTGAGCCGAAGCCTTCACAAGTCCCGTTGCATTTTTGTGCAGCTTGTTGACGGGTCTGTTACCCTGACAAACAAGAGTCTCTCTGACAAAAAGGTCAAAAACCGTGTCACCCACAAAAGCAAGGTTAAGGGGACTGAGCATATTCACATCACAATCTTTTTCAATAAATCTGTTCATTTTCAACTCAATTCATAAATTCAAATTCATAATCGTAAATGCTTACAATGTCACCCTCCTGAATACCCTTTTCTCTCAGAGCATCAATGATGCCGCTTGAGTTAAGTACTCTCTGGAAATACTGAAGTGACTCATAATCATCAAGGTCTGATCTGCAGATAATCTTGATAAGCCAGGGTGCTTCAACAATGTAAACATCATCCTCAACGCTGATGCTGAAGCCTGAATTCTGTTTTTTAAGCAGAGTTTCAAGGGGAATCTCTTCCTTTTCATACTGCACAACGGGAGGAAGGGTTGACAGCTTTGCGGCAACGGCATCAATAACCTCCTTTGTGCCCTCAACAATGGGAGCGCACATTTCAAAGTACTGATAGCCCTTGTCTTCGATATATTTTCTGAATGCTTCTCTCTGCTCATCGGTTGCAAGGTCTATTTTGTTACCAGCAACAATCTGAGGACGTCCCGCAAGGTCGGGATTGAAGCGTTCAAGCTCAAGATTGATTTTTTCAAAATCCTCAACGGGATCTCTGCCCTCACTGCCGGAAACGTCAACAATGTGTAAAAGCATACGGCAGCGGTCAACGTGTCTGAGAAAATCGTGTCCGAGACCCACACCCTCACTTGCCCCCTCGATAAGACCGGGGATGTCCGCAATGACAAAGGATGAGCCCTCACCCATTGAAACAACACCGAGCACGGGAGTGATGGTTGTGAAATGATAATCGGCAATAATGGGCTTTGCCTGACTTACAACGGAAATAAAGCTTGATTTTCCAACGTTGGGGAAGCCGAGAAGTCCCACATCGGCAAGAAGCTTCAGCTCAAGGGTAACCTCCCACTCCTCGCCGGGATTTCCGCCCTTGGCAAAACGGGGAGTCTGTCTTGTTGCTGTTGCAAAATGGCTGTTGCCCCATCCTCCCTTTCCGCCCTTGGCGGCAATGAAGCGCTCATCAGTTGACATGTCAGCCATCACGGCGCCGCTTTCGTTTTCTCTGATGACAGTGCCTCTGGGCACACGGATGATAAGGTCTTCCGCTTTTCTTCCGTTTCTTCTGCCGCCCTGACCGTCATTTCCGTTTGGGGCCTTGTATTTTCTTTTGTATTTGAAATCGTTGAGAGTTGACAGATTATCGTCAACAACAAAAACAACGTCACCGCCCTTACCGCCGTCACCGCCGTCGGGGCCGCCTGCATTGACAAATTTTTCACGGTGAAAGGCAATTGCTCCGTTGCCGCCGTCACCTGCCTTGATAAGTATTTTGGCTTTATCTACAAACATTGGTTCAACCTCCTTTTATAAGGTGTATCAATTTATTATACTATATTATCTGCCGAATATAAAGAGTTTTGTGAAATTTATCTTTTACCGTTGCCCCATTCAAGAATATAAATGTCAACATTTCTTCTGCCGAAGGTGATGCATTCGTTATAAGTGTTCATATAAAGGTCAACAACGGTGCTGCTTGTGTAAATGAAGCCGCCGGTGTCAGCCGCAACACAATATCCGTAATTATACCTTCCGTCAGAAGAGACGATATACATTTTTGTTCCGTAGGGAATCTCTCTCGGGTCAACGGCAACTCTGCCCGCCATTGCTCTTGCGCCTGTGGAGGTCACAGTACCCGTGCAATAAGCCGTTGCCTTGCCCGTGATGATTTTCAGGTAATTTTCAGGTCTGCCATTTGCGTCAAGGGCAATTGTAAAGGGAGGAGTCAACTCTGAAATCACCTTGCCCGAGCCCACATAAGCACCTGTATAGCCGTCTCTTTGCTTGGTACCTCTGACAACAACCTCATTGACAACCTCTTTTTTTACCTTTGTGGCAACAAGCTCTGTGCCAACATAAACTCCGTCAACATACTTTTTACGGTAGCTGTTTACGGTTTTGCCGTCAACACCCTTGGTCTTTGTCTTGGTTTTTCCCACATACATGCTGTCGTCATATTCAATTTCAAGCTCGTGACTGACGGTCACCGTTTCTTTGTAAGTCTCATAATAGACTCTGTAAAGCTGAAGCTCTGTTTTTCCCTTAAGGATTTCGGAAAAGCCAAGACTTGCCTCGTCATCCTTTCCGATTTCAAGCCCGGCCTTCAAAAGGGCCTCTCTCACCGTACCTCCCGTGACAGAAACCTCAAAGCTTTTTCCGTCAGCAAGAATAACAACGGGGAAGACTCTGCTGACCTTAATCTGCAGATTTTCCGTCAGTCCCATTGATTCGGGAAAATTCAGCTCGTCACCCTCACCGAGAGTGAGACCCGCCGCTTCAACGGCATCGGCAACAGTACCCGTGACGGTGACAATCTTCACAAGCCTTTCTCCGTCATAGACAAGAGCATCGTGAGGATTCGCAATCACAATTATGCTTTCCTGCTGTTCCGGGTTGAAATAATCAAGAACAACCCTCTGCTTTTCTCCCACGCCGAAGCCGGATGCGGCAATGATTTTTTCCGCATCGGTGCTGAGAGTATATACTCTTTTCATTTCATTGTCACTGTAAACATCGGTCACAACAGTATTGCAAAGCATAACAATTCCGCCGATTGCCGCAATAACGGCAAAGATGCCCAGAGCAATTACCCTGCCCGTGTAATATCTGACATAAAACAGAATATCCTTGACAATTTTAAGGTTTAAAAATCTTTCCATTTTCTGACTTCCTTGTTCAAAATAAATCCTGCTCCGTTTTTACAGACGGATTTCCGTCACACCAACATCGTATTATACGAATTTTAACTGATTTTGTCAAACCGCAAAAAGCTCAGTCCCGATATAATCCCTGAGAAATCTTGACAAAAATCATTTTTCTCTCTAAAATTATTACAGCGGTTCCGCAAGCCGCCTTTTAAAAATTCAATATTAAAGCCATAGGAAGCTATGGGATTTTATGCTGCTGATTTTTCCACGGAGAAATCAGTTTTTTTTATTTTCAGAAAGGAGTAATTTCAATGAGCACAAATTATCTTATTTATCCGTGTACAACAATGCGCATAACCCAGACCTACAAGGGCAAAACCTCTCACCTTCCTCACACAACGGGCGCTCCCTCGGATTATCCCGTTGACGAGGGCTGCAAGGACAGCGGCAGAGATTACTTTTACTGCCCCTGTGACAAAATGAAAATCCGCCGCATTTACGGTGTGGGCACAAAGGGCATAAACACCATCTGGCTTGAAAGCACCTCAAAGGTCACCTTTGCCGACGGCACGAGTGATTACTGCACTCTTCTCCTCACCCATCCCGATGACAGTGACCTGAAAAAACTTTCCGTGGGTCAGACCTTCACAAGAAAAGAAAAAATCTGCCGTGAGGGCAAGGACGGAGCAACAGCTTACCACTTTCACATTTCAGCGGGAAAGGGCAGATTTTCGGGCAACGGCTGGATAAGCAACAGCAGAAAAAAATATGTTCTGACAGTCACGGGCAAGACCATGCCTCCCGAAAAGCTCTTTTTCATTGACAGAGCCTTCACAAATGTTGTTTCATCGGCGGGGCTGAAATTCAAGGACCTTCCCGCCGGATATGAAAAGGGCAGCTATACCGTAAACACCGCTGTTCTCAACATCAGAAAGGGTCCAGGCACCCAGTATGATAAAAAGGGAGTTTATCTCAAAGGCAAAAAAGTCACCGTGAAATCCGTGCAGGACAACTGGGGCAAAACAGCTCAGGACAGCTGGATCTGTCTTGATTACTGCAGAAGGGAGACAAAATGAGTGAGACAGTTCTGGTTGCCCTCATCTCCCTTATCGGCACACTCGGCGGAACCTTCGGAGGAATCATCACCTCGGGAAAGCTGAGCAATTACAGAATCGGACAGCTTGAAAGCAAGGTTGAAAAGCACAACCGCCTTGTTGAGCGTATTTATAAGCTGGAAGAGGAGCAAAAGCTTGAAGAAGAAAAAATCAAGGTTATCAATCACAGAATCGACGACCTTGAGGAACATAACAAAAGAAAAAACTGACAGAAAGGATTGATTTTTTTATGACAATTCAGACAGAAGGCCTTACCCTTGAGCTTACAGAGCTTTTAAAGGCACTCATTTCCCTTGCAGCTGCGACAGTCACCTGCTTTCTTATTCCCTGGCTCAAGGAAAAGCTCACGGCAGAAAGATATGAAAACATCAGAAAATGGGTCAGCACAGCCGTCAATGCGGCAGAGCAGCTTTACGGCAGCAAGACGGGACAGCAGAAAAAGGATTATGTAGTCTCCTTTCTTCTGTCCAAGGGCATCGTTCTTGATGTTGACGAGATTACGGCAATGATTGAAGAGCAGGTACACAAACTTCAGTAATAATGATTTTTTTATTGACCGATGAGCAATAATTTGCTATAATGCTTCATATTGCTAAAGTCAATAAATATATCAGGTGGTGTTTATTATGAAATCAAATCTCATTTCCTCAATCAAGGCTCTTTTTTCATCTTCAGCAAACGCTTCCTTCATAAAGCCTGACGGCTTCACCCTCACTGCTCACACAGGCTGTGAGGACACGCCCGACAACTCCCTTGACTCAATCAGAGTCGGTGCAGCTGCGGGTGCCGATGTTGTTGAAATTGACCTTCGTTTTGATTCTCAGGGCAAGCCTTTCCTTTCTCACGACGAGCTCAAGGGCGGAGAGCCTGATCTTGAAAGCGCCTTCAAGGAGCTGATCGGACACGAAAAGCTGAAAATGAACGTTGACTGCAAAACCGTTGACAACCTTCAGATTGTTCAGGAGCTTATGCTTTCTTACGGTCTTTCAGGCAGAGTTTTTTACACAGGCATTGAGGAAAAGGATGTTCCCGCCGCGAAGGAAACTCCCCTTATCCCTTATTATCTGAACATAAAGCTCAAAAAGTCGGCTGTCAGCAATGAAAAATATATCAACTCAATTGCCGACAAGGTTCAGCAGCTCGGTGCTGTCGGCATTAACCTCAATTTCAGACAGTGCTCACCGAAGCTTGTTAAAATTTTCCGTGAAAGAGGTCTTCTTGTTTCACTCTGGACAGCAAACAAAAAATCTCAGATGTTGAAATGTATGAGTCTTTCACCTGATAACATCACCACAAGACACCCCATTGAGCTCAAGGAGCTTATTGACGGTGAAGCAAAATAACTTTCTCAAAGGAGCATAAACAAAATGGATAAAATCAAAATGGGCAAAATCGTCGAAATGGACGGCGACGAAATGACAAGAATCATCTGGAAGATGATCAAGGACGAGCTTCTTTCTCCCTATGTGGAGCTCAACACAGAATACTATGACCTGGGTCTGCCTTACCGTGACGAAACAAACGATCAGGTAAGCATTGACGCAGGCAACGCCATCAAGAAATACAAGGTCGGTGTCAAGTGTGCCACAATCACTCCCAACGCTCAGAGAGTTGAGGAATACAGCCTCAAGGAAATGTGGAAGAGTCCCAACGCAACCATCCGTGCAATTCTTGACGGCACGGTTTTCAGAACGCCCATCCTTCTCAGCGGTGTCAAGCCCGCAGTAAGAAACTGGGAAAAGCCCATCACAATTGCCCGTCACGCTTACGGTGACATTTACAAGGCATCTGAGTTCCGCATCACAAAGCCCGGCAAGGCTGAGCTTCTTTTCACAGCTGAAGACGGTGAAACACAGAAAACAACAATTTATGATTTCGAGTGCGGCGGTGTGCTTCAGGGTATGTATAACAAGGACAGCTCAATTGAGTCCTTTGCTCATTCCTGCTTCCGTTATGCTCTTTCAACAAATCAGGACCTCTGGTTCTCAACCAAGGACACCATCTCAAAGAAATATGACCAGACCTTCAAGCTTATCTTTGAAGATATCTACAACAAGAATTACAAGGAAGAATTTGAAAGCAAGGGCATTGAATATTTCTATACCCTTATTGACGACGCAGTTGCAAGAGTTATCCGTTCAAAGGGCGGCTACATCTGGGCCTGCAAAAACTATGACGGTGACGTTATGAGTGACATGGTTTCAACAGCCTTCGGCTCACTTGCAATGATGACAAGTGTTCTCGTCAGCCCCGACGGTAACTTTGAATATGAAGCCGCTCACGGCACGGTTACCCGCCATTATTACCGTCACCTCAAGGGTGAGGAAACCTCAACAAACCCCATTGCAACAATCTTTGCATGGTCAGGCGCTCTGCGCAAGAGAGGTGAGCTTGACGGCAACAATGAGCTTATGGCTTTTGCCGACAAGCTTGAAGCCGCTTCACTTGAAACAATCGAAAGCGGAAAAATGACCAAGGATCTGGTTTCACTCTGGCAGGGTGAAGCAAAGGCTCAGGCAATGACAACAGCCGAGTTCATCAAGGCTATTGCTGAAAACCTTGCCGCCAAAATGTGATCGTCCTTTTGATAAGACCGCAAGACCAACAATGCAGTTATAAAAAATATGATTGCTTAAAGTTAATTGCAGAATTTAATTTAAGAAAGCCTTCAAGAATTTTCTCTTGAAGGCTTTTGCATTGTTTTGTCCTTTTTTTACCCTCTCGGAGTACCCTTGTACACCTTCGGGGTAAAGAAAAGGCCATCTTGCAGCCTTCTCAAAAGTCCGCATCTTTTCTCAAGACAGCAAGAGCAACAATGCAGTTGTTAAAACATTAATTGCATAGAAATATAACTACACAGTTTAATATTAAGAAAGCCTTCGGGATAAATCCCGAGGGCTTTTTGTATTGTTTCTCCCCACCCACACACAACAAAAAACGGCTGAGTCCTCAGACTTCAACCGTTTTTTCTTTTCAGTCAGAAAAAAAATAAAGCTCCCTCAGATTGAGAGAGCTTTGTTTTTAATTACTCTTCGCTACCAAAAGCCTTTACAATGAAGTTGATGAAACCATCAAAAATTCTTGTAAAAATAAGATAAAGCTGTTCCATTAAATCCCATTCCATAGTAAATCTCCTTTCGGTAAAACAATTATGCGTTGATGTCGGGGAACTCTTCGGGAGGCCATTTATCTGTTACGCCAAATACGAACATAAGCCACTGGAATGTTCTGTCCATAAAAGTAAGGAAGTGATCCCATACTTCTTGAAATTTTCCGAGATTCATAATGTTTTTCTCCTTTCAACAAATAATGAATTGCTACAAGAGGCAAGCCTCCATTAATGGTTCATAGCCATTTTACACCAAAAATCCTACTATGTCAACCCGAAAGTTAATTTTTTTTAAAATTTATATAAATTCGTTATATTGCACATATTTCCAATGCTTCTTCGAACTCAGATAAATTGCATTATATAAAAAAATCAGGTTCCGTCGGTTATAAGCAAAGGCTTTTTAACAAATTTTTTCTTATTAATTTGTTTATTTTTTATCTTGCAGTATGTTACGGGTGAATGTATAATATAAATGAAAAAGCATTTATCCTTCCGAAAGGAGAAATATTCAATGAAAAAAGTCATCACCTTCAGCCGTCAGTTCGGCTCAGGCGGAAGAAGCATTGCAAAAAATGTTGCCGAAAAATTAGGTTACAGCTACTATGATGAAGAGCTTGTTGAAAGAGTTGCCAAGGAAACGGGCTTTGATCCCTCTTACATTGTTGATGCAGGTGAATATGCCCCGGGCAAGAGCCTTCTCTCTTATGCCCTTTCCTCTGCCTCGTCACATTCCGGCACTCACAATCTCAATGCCTCAGATTTTCTCTGGAGCACCCAGTGCCGCATCATCGGTGAAATTGCCGAAAAAGGCAACTGTGTAATCGTGGGCAGATGCGCAAATTATATTCTCAGAGACAGAGCTGACTGTCTGAATGTTTTCATTTATGCCGACGATGACTTCCGTCAGAGAAGAATTGTTGAGCTTTACGGTGAAAGAGAGGACTCCCCCGAAAAGCGTATTGCCGACAAGGACACAAGAAGAAAGGTCAATTATAAATATTTCACGGGCAAAAGCTGGGGAGATATGAGAAATTACCATCTCTGCCTTGACAGCAGTGCCATCGGCATTGACGGATGTGTTGACATCATAACTGCCCTTGCTCAGAAATAATCGGATTTTCACAGGAGGAAAATCCTGTGGCTCTGAGAAATTTTTCACCGTCCTGATATCCCTGACGGTACATTAAATCAATTATCCTTTTATCCTTTGTAAGAGTTTTCATTCCGAAGCTGTTTTCAGGCTCAAGAATGAAGGCTCTTTTTTCTTTTTCAAGCTCTTCAAGCTCCTCAAGAGCCGCCTTGCATCTGAGATGAAAGGTGCGTCCAAGGTCAAAAAGCTTTTCGTTGTCATAAAATTTTTCAAGAAGAGGAAGAAATCTGACGGGAAGGCAGTATTCATTTCTGGGCTTTGTGAGAATAACAAGAATTTGGTCACAGCCCTCCTCAAGAGCTTTTTTATATGGTATAGGATCAGCCATTCCTCCGTCATAATATTTTATTCCGTCAATTTCAACGCTTTTGCACACCACAGGCAGACAGCAGCTCGCCTTCAGAGGTGCATAGCTGTCAAGGGCAAAATCCTCCCTTGAAAAATAAACTGCCTCTCCCGAGTCCTGCCTTGTTGCAACGGCTCTGAAAACAATGTCAGACTGTGAAAAGGCGTGATAATCAAGAGGATCCTCTCCACCCTGATTGCTAAGAGTTTCATAAAGATAATCAAGAGAAAGGAAGGATCCGTTTTTCATTGCGCAGGAAGGGCCCACACATTCCTTTCTGCTGAAATATTCTCTGTAAAAGCGGTATGTTCTGCCCTTCTGACCCGCAATATAGGTTATAAGGTTTGCCGCACCCGCAGAAACACCGATACAGTAATCGGCTCTGAAGCCTCTGTCAAGAAAGCAGTCATAAATTCCGCTTGAATAAACGCCTCTTGTTCCGCCGCCGACATCAACAATACCCAGCATTTTTCCTTCTCCCTTCTTTAAGCCTTTCAAGAGCGATACACCGAAAAGCCTTTATAAATAACTCTTTCAGGTTATTTCGGATTTAAGATTCTAAAAAATTATACATTTTCATCCTGTAAAAGTCAACAAATTGCTTTCAGGAAAAATTTTATTCTTTTAAAGTCTTGAAAGACTGCGGCTTTAATTGTATAATGGATTTTAAATCCGAAATAGTTTTTCCGTTTTTTCGGCATACTATATATAATAACAATACGGAGGACTTTTTATGCAGCACAAAAGACGTGCAGGCGTACTGATGCACATTTCATCTCTGCCGGGCAAATACGGTGTGGGTGTTATGGGCAGCGATGCACAGAAATTTATTGATAAATTAAAGGAGATGAACTTCCGATACTGGCAGGTTCTTCCCCTTAATCCCGTTGATGCGGGCGGCTCACCCTACTGCTCTTTGAGTGCCTTTGCCGGCTCAGTGAATCTCATTGATCCCGAGGAGCTTTTCCGTCAGGGGCTCATCAGTGAAAAGACTCTCAGAGAAAACGAATATCCGGGCACGGTTTACAGCGCTGACTATTCCTTCTCAACTCAAAAGAGAATTCTTGCCCTCAGAGAAGCCTTTTCAAACCTCTCAGCCGAAGAGCTTGAGCTGACACAGGTTTTTGCAAAGCAGAATCCCTGGGTTAAGGATTATGCCTTCTTTATGGCCCTCAAGGATTTTTATTCGGGAAAGCCCTGGTGGGAATGGGATGAAAAGCATTCCCGATATGAAAATGCTCAAAAGGATGCTGACGCCTTCCGCGGAGAAACAGATTTTTATATCTATACTCAGTTTGTCTTTTATTCCCAATGGAGAAGGCTTAAGGAATATGCAAACAGCAGCAATGTCTTTATTCTGGGTGATATGCCCATTTATGTCAGCCGTGACAGCTCTGACGTATGGAGTGAAAGAGAGAATTTTCAGATAAACGAAAAAAGCCTTGCTCCCACTCTCGTCTCCGGTGTACCTCCCGACTATTTTTCCGAAGAGGGTCAGCTTTGGGGCAATCCTCTTTATAACTGGGACAAAATGGAAAAGGACGGCTATAAATGGTGGATTAAGCGCCTGAGCTTTTCTCTCAAGCTTTATGACAGGGTCAGAATTGACCATTTCAGAGCCTTTGCATCCTATTGGGCAGTACCAGCCGAAAGCAAAACCGCAAAGGTGGGCCAATGGATTGACGGACCGGGCATGAAGCTTTTTGATGCAGTCAGAAAAGAGCTTGGTGAAGCCGAAATCATTGCCGAGGATCTCGGCACCTTCGGTGAGGATGTTGTCAAACTCCTTGAAGACAGCGGCTTCCCGGGAATGAGAGTCATTCAGTTCGGCTTTGACCCGAACGGTGACAGCACTCATCTGCCTCACAATTATCCTCAGAATTCAATCGCTTATGTGGGCACTCACGATAACAACACCATCCTGGGCTGGCTCTGGGAGGCAAATGAGGCCGAAAGAGCCTACGCTCTGAGATATTGCTGCTTCGGAGGAAGCAACTGGGGTGACGGCGGACATCACAGCGGCTCCTGCCGTGCCGTCATTGAAGCGGTGTGGAGAAGCAGCTCTGACACGGCAATTGTTGCCGTTCAGGATATGTGCGGCTTCGGTGCCGACGCAAGAATGAACACTCCCGGCACAAGTGAAAAGAACTGGCTCTTCCGCATCAGCCGTGAGGCTCTTGAAGGAATTGACAAAGGATATTTCAGAGAAATAAATCACATTTACAGAAGAACCTACTGATATAACGAAAGGAAGATTAAAATGCTCGAAATTATAAACCACGGAGTTCACCTTGTCGGCGGCAGACAACTTGTTGACGGAACCGAACAGCAGCAGAAGGAAAAGCTTTCCGCAATGGGTCTTGAGCCCGTAAGCGACAGAAACGGCACAATTGCTTATTCAATCCTTAACGCTCACAACACAAAGAAGGATGATGCAAAAATGAGAATCAAATTTGATTCTCTTATCTCCCACGACATCACTTATGTCGGCATTATTCAGACCGCAAGAGCAAGCGGACTCAAGGAATTCCCCATTCCCTATGCTCTGACAAACTGCCACAACAGCCTTTGTGCAGTCGGCGGAACAATCAATGAGGATGACCATGTTTTCGGTCTCTCCGCTGCCAAGAAATACGGTGGTATCTATGTGCCCGCAAATCAGGCTGTTATTCATCAGTATGCCCGTGAAATGATGTCAGGCTGCGGCAAAATGATTCTCGGCTCAGACAGCCACACAAGATACGGTGCCCTGGGCACAATGGGTGTGGGTGAAGGCGGTCCCGAGCTTGTAAAGCAGCTTCTTTCAAACACCTGGGATGTTAATCCTCCCGAGGTTGTTCTTGTTTATCTTGAAAATGCTCCCCGCAAGGGCATCGGCCCCCACGACGTTGCAATTGCTCTTTGCACCGCTGTTTTCAAAAAGGGTCTTGTCACAAACAAGGTTCTTGAGTTTGTCGGCCCCGGTGTTGAAAATCTTTCAATGGATTTCAGAATCGGCATTGACGTTATGACAACAGAAACAGCCTGTCTTTCATCAATCTGGGAAACCGATGAAAAGGTTAAGGAGTTTTATGCAGCCCACGGCAGAACAGAGGATTACAAAAAGCTTTCCCCTGAAAATGTTGCTTATTACGATATGGCTATCAGAATTGACCTTTCAAAAATTGAAAGCATGATTGCCCTTCCCTTCCACCCCTCAAACGGCTACACAATCCACGAGCTTCAGGAAAATCCCGAAATTCTCCGTGAGGTTGAAAAGGCAGCTAAGGCTCAGTTCGGTGACAAGGTTGATTTCCGCCTTTCCGACAAGGTTGTTGACGGAAAAATTCTCATTGACCAGGGTGTTATTGCCGGCTGTGCGGGCGGTATGTACGAAAATATCTGTGAGGCTGCCGCAATCCTTGACGGCAAGAGCACAGGTGACGGTTACTTCAACCTTTCCGTTTATCCCTCAAGCGTACCCGTAAACCTTTCACTTATCAGAAACGGTGTCCAGGAAAAGCTTCTTGAAGCAGGCGCTGTGTTCAAGCCTTGTTTCTGCGGTCCCTGCTTCGGTGCAGGTGACGTGCCCGCAAACAACGGCCTTTCAATCAGACACACAACCCGTAACTTCCCCAACAGAGAAGGCAGCAAGCCCGGTGACGGTCAGCTTGCCTGCGTTGCGCTTGTTGACTCAAGATCAATTGCCGCAACAGCTCTCAACAAGGGTGTTCTCACCGCTGCAACAGACGTTGAAATTCCCGAATATGAAACCTCATACACCTTTGAAAAGGGTATTTACGAAAAGAGAGTTTACAACGGCTTTGGCAAGGCTGATCCCACAGCTGAGCTGAAATTCGGTCCCAACATCACAGACTGGCCCGAAATGTATGCCCTTGAGGACAACCTTCTTCTCAAGCTTGCCTGCGTAATTCACGACGATGTCACAACAACAGACGAGCTTATCCCCTCAGGTGAAACCTCCTCTTACCGTTCAAATCCTCTGCGCCTTGCAGAATTTGCTCTCTCACGCCGTGAGCCCGATTATGTTCCCAGAGCAAAGGCTGTTGCCGCTGAGGAGAGCAAGAGAAGAGCCGACAATTCTTCAGCCGAGGTTACCGATGTTCTTTCCAGAGTTACAGAAAACCCTGAGGATATTGCAAAGCACACTCAGTTCGGCTCATGCGTCTTTGCCTGCCGCCCCGGTGACGGCTCAGCAAGAGAGCAGGCTGCCTCCTGCCAGAAGGTGCTCGGCGGTTTCGGTAACATCTGCTATGAATTTGCAACAAAGCGTTACCGCAGCAACTGCATCAACTGGGGCATCCTCCCCTTCACAATTGATAAGGACAGAGAATTCAATTACTCACACGGTGATTATGTTTATGTTCCCTCAATCAGAGAAGCAATCAGCAAGGGCATTGAAGAAATTCCCGCAAAGGTTATCACAAAGGATTCCGTCGAAGACATTACCCTTTATGTCAAGGGTCTGACCGAGGAAGAAAAAACAATCATCCTTGAAGGCTGTCTGATGAATTATTATAAGTCTCAGATGAAATAATAAAAAAATAAAAAAGAGCAGTTCACTTCAGATGTGTACTGCTCTTTACTTTTTCTCCGATATAAAAATCTTTATTTCCCTCCCTGTGCTTTTACAATAATCAATAACATATTTCGTTCCCCTTGATTTTCCGTCCCAGAAGGCATAAACAGCGTCAGCATAATCAGCAATCAGTTCATTGCGCTTTAAGGGTGCCCCTTTTCCGTATTTATTATATTCAGGTAAAAATTCTCTGTATCTCAGATTGTTGACACCGGCATATTCCTTTGCAAGTAAGTCAACACCCTTTGCCCCACCTGAAACAATCTCTGTCACGCCCTCGGGCAGATAAGTATCAAGCTCAAAATTATCAACGGTTCTTGAGCCTATAACAGCAATTTTCATAAACACCCCTCAGAAAAGCCGTGAACATATTTCAGGCACATTGTATATCTATCAATAACATTGTAACACAAAACAGCTTTAAAATAAATACATAATAAAGTTATAATGAGGTGTTTTTTATGTCTGTTAAAAGCTTAGGGTGACAAATATAATCCGAACCCGTTTTTTACGGGCGGATTCCCGTCAATCCTTTGTTAAAATACTCGTAAATCCGAAAGGATTTACTGCGTTTTGTGCCTTGTCTTGCCAAAAATCCTCTCCGCAAAAAATCTTAAGACCCAAAAGTGCGAATTTTTGCAGGATTTTTGGATGTTGAGGTAGCTGACAGGCTGACGCCTTTCAAGACCGAAACGCCGAAAAGCCGTGAAAATTCACGCTTTTGGGCGGATTCGGATTATACTTGTCACCCTATCAATAAGAATTGAAGAGGAAATGCTCAACAAACTTCACGTTGTTGCCGACTATGAAGGCAGAAGCGCAAACAGTCAGATTCTGATTCTTATCAGAGATGCAATTGAAAAATACGAAGAAAAACACGGAAAAATTTAGCTGTAATGCTCCCGTCAGCTTCATAATAAAACAATTTCTCTGCAAAAAATGTCGATATTTAAGACAAATCCGTCACAGATATTCTGCGGCGGATTTTTTTCATCTGTTCAGCTTTTTATTTTTACAAAAAGCAAAAATCCTCAGAATCCGAGAATGGTGCAGGACAGGCTTTTTCTGCTCCGATGGCGTATGCATATACTCCGAGGAGTAAAAAAGTCTGAAATAATAAAGCCCGCAGAATTTAATCTGTGAGCTGTTGTTATTGTCCTTGTGCTTTATCTTAAGCCTTTCCAAAACAGCAAAGGCTTTCGAGAATGGTGCAGGACAGGCTTTTTCTGCTCCGATGGCGTATGCATATACTCCGAGGAGTAAAAAAGTCTGAAATAATAAAGCCCGCAGAATTTAATCTGCGAGCTATTGTTATTGTTCTTGTGCTTTATCTTAAGCCTTTCTAAAACAGCAAAGGCTTCCGAGAATGGTGCAGGACAGGCTTTTTCTGCTCCGACGGCGTATGCATATACTCCGAGGAGTAAAAAAGTCCGAAATAATAAAGCCCGCAGAATTTAATCTGCGGGCCGTTATTATTGTTCCTGTGCTGTTATCGTAAGCCTTATTCTGCGTCAGGAGCGTAAAGATCCTTAAGCTTAAGAAGGTGTGCATATCTGTCCATAGCAACCTTTTCATTCTTAGCAAAGAGTGCTTCAGCTCTGTCGGGGAATTCACGCATAAGTCTTGTGTAACGAGCTTCATTCTGGATGAATGCCTGATACTCAGCGTTGGGAGCCTTTGAATCAAGTGAGAAGGGATTCTTGCCTTCTGCCTTGAGAGCAGGATTGTATCTGAAGAGGTTCCAGTAGCCGCAAGCAACAGCCTTCTTCATTTCTTCCTGGCAGTTCTTCATGCCGCCCTTGATTGAGTGCATTTCACAGGGTGAGTAACCGATGATGAGTGAGGGACCGTTGTAAGCTTCAGCTTCCTGAATAGCCTTGAGAGTCTGGTTCATATCAGCACCCATAGCAATCTGAGCAACATAAACATAACCGTAGCTCATTGCAATTTCAGCAAGGCTCTTCTTGTTGATTTCCTTACCGGCAGCTGCGAACTGAGCAACCTGACCGATGTTGGAAGCCTTTGAAGCCTGACCGCCTGTGTTTGAGTAAACCTCTGTATCGAATACCATTACGTTAACGTTTTCGCCTGAAGCAAGAACGTGGTCCAGACCGCCGTAACCGATATCGTATGCCCAGCCGTCACCACCGAAGATCCATACGGATTTCTTTGAAAGGTATTCCTTGTTGTCAAGAACGTCCTTGCAAAGAGCACATTCAGCACCTGCTGCTTCGATAGCATCGCTGAGAGCCTTAGCTGCTGCTGCATTCTTAACACCGTCATCAAGAGTTGCAAGGTATTCTTCACCAGCAGCCTTAACCTCTGCCTTACAAGCATCGGAAGCTACCATACCCTTAACGTCGTCGATAAGTCTGTCTCTGAGAGCCTTCTGTCCGTAGTACATGCCGAGACCGTGCTCAGCATTGTCTTCGAAGAGTGAGTTTGCCCAAGCAGGACCGTGACCCTTAGCGTCAACTGTGTAGGGTGATGTTGCTGCGGGGCCGCCCCAGATTGATGAACAGCCTGTTGCATTTGAAATATACATTCTGTCACCGAAGAGCTGAGTAACAAGACGTGCATAGGATGTTTCAGCACAACCTGCGCATGAGCCTGAGAACTCGAGGAGAGGCTTCTTGTACTGGCTTGCAACGAGGTTCATTGAAGCAGTTGTTTCTGCCTTCTCTGTTACGTTTGCAACACAGTAATCGAATACTGCCTGCTGATCCTCCTGTGATTCACGGGAAACCATCTTCAGTGAGTTTGTGGGACATACACCGATACATACGCCGCATCCCATACAGTCGAGGGGAGAAACAGCAAGAGTGTATGTGTAATTTGTCTTAACGATGGGCTTTTCAGCCTTCTTCATGTTTGCGGGAGCTGCAGCAACCTCAGCCTCATCCATTGCGAAGGGACGGATTGTTGCGTGGGGGCAAACATATGCGCAGCGGTTACACTTTGCGCAGGTTGCGGGATCCCATTCGGGAACAAGAACTGCAACGCCTCTCTTTTCGTAAGCTGATGCGCCGTGCTCGAAGGTACCGTCAGCGTGATCTGTGAATGCTGAAACGGGAAGTGAGTAACCGTTCATAACGCCAACGGGCTTGAGGATTGTGTCAACCATCTTGACAAGCTTGTCTGCGCCTTCGCTCTTAACAGCTGCAGCGTCATCTGTTGCGTCTGCCCATGAAGCGGGAACTTCAACCTTGTGGAAAGCTGTTGCGCCTGCATCAATAGCGTTGTGGTTAGCATCAACGATATCCTGACCCTTCTTTGAGTAGGACTTTGTTGCTGCATCCTTCATATACTGGATAGCTTCAGCTGAGGGCATAACATTTGCAAGAGCAAAGAATGCTGACTGAAGAACAGTGTTTGTTCTCTTGCCCATACCAACCTTTTCAGCAAGGTCGATAGCGTTAACTGTGTAAAGCTGGATATTGTTCTTAGCAATATATCTCTTAGCTTCTGCGGGCATATGCTTATCGAGCTCTTCGTCTGACCACTGGCAGTTGATGAGATAAACACCGCCGGGCTTAACGTCGTTAACCATCTTGAAGCCCTTGATTACGTATGAGGGGTTGTGACATGCAACAAAGTCTGCCTTGTTGATGTAATAGGGGCTCTTGATGGGCTTGTCACCGAAACGAAGGTGAGAAATTGTGATACCGCCGGTCTTCTTTGAGTCATACTGGAAGTATGCCTGAACATACTTGTCAGTGTGGTCACCGATGATCTTGATTGAGTTCTTGTTAGCACCAACTGTACCGTCGCCGCCGAGACCCCAGAATTTGCATTCGATTGTGCCTTCAGCTGCTGTGTTGGGAGCTTCTGTTTCTTCAAGTGAAAGGTTTGTCACGTCGTCAACAATGCCGAGTGTGAATTCCTTCTTGGGCTCATCCTTGCTGAGCTCGTTGAACACTGCAAATACGCTTGAGGGAGGTGTGTCCTTTGAGCCGAGACCGTAACGGCCGCCGATAACCTCGATGTCAGCCTTGCCGTTTGTTGCAAGAGCTGTGACAACGTCAAGATAAAGGGGTTCACCGAGTGAGCCGGGTTCCTTTGTTCTGTCAAGAACAGCAATCTTCTTACAAGTTGCAGGGATAGCAGCGATGAGGTGCTTGGCTGAGAAGGGTCTGTAAAGACGAACCTTGATAAGACCAACCTTTTCGCCTGCAGCTGTGAGGTAATCAACAACCTCTTCTGCAACGTCGTTGAATGAACCCATTGCAACGATTACTCTTTCAGCATCGGGAGCACCGTAATAGTTGAAGAGCTGATAATCTGTACCGAGCTTAGCATTAACCTTGCCCATGTATTCTTCAACAATTGCGGGAACCTCTTCATAATATTTGTTACATGCTTCTCTGTTCTGGAAGAAGATGTCATCATTCTGATGTGAACCGCGCATTACGGGGCGTTCGGGGTTGAGAGCGCGTTTTCTGAATGCTTCAACTGCATCCATGTCGCACATTTCCTTGAGGTCTTCGAAATCCCATACTTCAATCTTCTGAAGCTCGTGTGATGTACGGAAGCCGTCGAAGAAGTTAAGGAAGGGAACACGGCTCTTGATTGTTGCAAGGTGAGCAACAGCACCAAGGTCCATAACCTCCTGAGTGTTTGTTTCAGCAAGCATTGCAAAGCCTGTCTGACGGCAAGCGTAAACGTCTGAATGATCGCCGAAGATGTTAAGAGCGTGTGAAGCTACACAACGTGCTGAAACATGGAAAACGCAGGGAAGAAGCTCACCGGCAATTTTATACATGTTGGGGATCATAAGAAGAAGACCCTGTGAAGCTGTGTAGGTTGTTGTGAGAGCACCTGCTGCAAGTGAGCCGTGAACAGTACCTGCTGCACCTGCTTCTGACTGCATTTCAACAACATTGACTTTTGTGCCGAAAATATTCTTAAGACCCTGAGCTGACCACTGATCAACATAGTCTGCCATGGGGCTTGAAGGTGTGATGGGATAAATACCTGCTACCTCTGTGAAAGCATATGACACATGTGCGGCGGCATTGTTACCATCCATGGTTTTCATTTTTCTGGCCATTTAAATTGTCCTCCTTGTATTTTTAAAGTTAGCAAATAAATTACCACTTGATATTCTAACACTTATTTTTCAATATGTAAATACAATTTAGATAAAAATTTTATCCTTATAAAGTAAAATCAACCTCATTTTTCTTCCCCATCCGTAAAAATCCTTTTTTTATCCCTGTTACTTTAAATTTAATGGTACATACCTATTGATTTTAATCGTTTATTGTGTTAAAGTATTACTATCAAAATTGAAAAGGAGAAATACATATGAATCTTCAGAAAATCATTGACAAAAAATCAGAGTATGCAAAATATATGGTTGATGAAATCACCTATATCTGCAACAAGTTTGAAAAGCGCGCCCCCGGCTCAAAGGGTGAAAAGCAGGCCACGGATTATATGGGCGAGGCACTCAAGGAGCTTGGCTGTGACGAGGTTTATGTTGAGTCCTTCAAGGAAAACCCCAACGCCTTCCTCGGCTGGATTTATTTCACAATCACCTTCTGCCTTCTTGCTTATGCGGCATATTTCTTTGTTCCCGCAGTTTCAATCGTGCTCATCGCTCTCGGTCTGATTCTCTGTGTGCTTCAGTTCGGTCTTTATAAGAAAATTGTTGACAAGTTTTTCAAGGAAAAAACAGGCCACAACGTGACAGGCATCAAAAAGCCCACAGGTGAGGTCAAGCGCAGAATCGTTTTCAACGGACATCAGGACGCTTCCTGGGAATGGCCCTTCAAGTATAAGTTCTCATACCTCGGCTTTGACATTCACATGCTCACCTGCTTTGTCGGTGCCTTCTATCTTCTCGGCATTTCAATTGCCCGCGCTGCAGGTGCTGTTGACGATGCTCTTGCAACAAAGCTCGGCCTCGGTGCACTTGTTTTTGTTCCCTTCTGGTTCGGTCTTTATTTCATGTGGAATGAAAAGAGAACCGTTGACGGTGCAAACGACAACCTTACAGGCTGTTATATGGGCATTGCTATTCTCAAGGCTCTCAAGGATGAAGGCATTGAGCTTGAAAACACTGAAATCTGTGTTGCAAACACCGGCTCAGAAGAAGCAGGTCTGCGCGGCTCAAAGGCCTGGGCAGCAAAGCACAAGGATATCTTCAACGATGTTCCCACCTTCATTTATTCTTATGACACAATCACTCAGAGTGAGCATCTGAGCGTCAATTACCGTGACCTTAACGGCACAGTCAAGACAGACAAAGATGTCGGCGACCTGTTCTACGAGGCTTGTCAGGAGCTTGACATTCCCTGCGGCAAGGGTATGGTTCCTCCTCTGGGCGGTGCAACAGATTCAGCAGCCTTTGCTCAGGCAGGCATGCGCTCAACAGGTATCACAGCTCTTAACCACGCACTCCCCGATTTCTATCACACAAGACTTGACACTCCCGACGCTCTCAACGAGAAATGTCTTGCAGATTGCTTTGCAGCAAGCGTCAAGGTGCTTGAAAAGTTTGACCAGGGTGCAAAACAATAAAATCAGAATAAGCAAAGCGGTTGAAGGTGAAAGCCTTCAGCCGCTTTTTGCTGTTCTTTTTAATCCCCTCTTATGCCCTCAGAGGCTTCTGCCGAGCCGCCGAGAAGAAGCCGAATTGTTCCGTGCACAAAAGCGTGGAAGAACTCATCAACACCCTTCGCAGCCTGTTCAATCACAGCCTTATTCTTCTCAGGACAGCTCAACACCCCCCGGGCAATAAAAAAAGCACCCTCAATCTGAAGGTGCAATTTTTTTGTTTATTCAGCAATTATTTAACAAAAGCGTTATAAATTTCAACAGCAGCGTCAGCCTTTGTTGCAGCCTTGAATGCATCAAAGCTGAGAATGAGCTTGAACATTCTTACAACATAGCTTACAAAGGATGAGAAGCCTGTTTCACCTGAAGCCTTATGTACAGCAGAAAGAAGCTTGAGCATTGTCACCTGAGAGGTGCTGTCCTTGATTTCATAGCTGTCGGAAAGCTTGTTGAGGGTTGCTGAAAGCTCTGCCATTGTGATTTTCTCATCAGCGCCGAAGGTTGTTTCATCAACACCGTTCATAAGATTGTTGAAATACATATACTCAACAGCCTTGTAAGCGGGCGATGTAACTGCAACGTCAACGTAAGGGAATCTTGCATCGGGAAGAGCTTCAAGAATTCTGTCAGCAATGAATCTGTGACCTGCAACTGTGGGATGTGAAACCTCAACAATTGTGCCTGTTGTATCAACATAGATGTAACCGTACTTTGACTGTGATTCAACCATGGGCTTGTTACCGAAATCAATGATAAGCTGTTCAACGGAAGCCTTGAGCTCATCGGATTCAATAACAACATCGGGAGCATCCTTCTCTGTCTTGTAGGTTGAAGCATACATACCGACAACAACAAGAGTTACGTCGGGATTAAGCTCATAAATATCTTCAATCAGATAATCCCAGTTTTCAAAGAATGTGGTATAGCCGTAAGCAAGAGCCTGAGGAAGAACCTGAGCAAGCTCGTCAAGAGCGTTCATTGTGTTTGCAAGCTCAACAATTTTACCAATGATGTCATCCTCAAAGGTTGCAGTTTTAAGGAGACTTGTAAGAGCTTCTGTGTATTCAGCGGGAAGAACATTTGCTTCAAGAATGTCTGTCATAACCCAACCGACATAAGCTCCCCAGTCATTGCCGCCGATGCCGAGAGTGATAAGGTCTGCTTCTGCAACAGCCTTGCGGATGTCGGGAATCATAAGCTCAACCATCCAGCCGGGAGTGTTGGGAATTGCATTGAAAAGGTAATCGTCCTTTACCTCATATTCATCGTCAAAAATGTGACGCAGCTCAACTGTTCTGAAGCCGGGGCAAGCCATGGGGATAAGCTCTGCGCCCAGATCTCTTGCAAGAAAATCAGAATATGAATCGGGAGCTAAGGTAAATTCTGTGTTTCTGTAAGTATAGTCTGTATAGCCGCTTGCAATACTGTCTCCGAGAAGCACGTATTTTTCATACTTGTGGTACTGCTTTTCACTGTCAGCTGCAAAGCATACGAATGTGCCTGAGAGAATAACAAGTGTCATAAGAAGAGCGAATGCTTTTTTGAAAGTTTTCATGTTTTTACCTCCGTAATAATTTGTTAAATTTATATTAACATTCGCCTTCCGTTTTGTCAATGAATTTTCTGCACAATAAAATCCCCGGCCAAAGCCATTTTTTTAGTCAAAAAAATTACCGAAGAGAAAACCCGGATGAATTCACTCTTCGGTACACATTTATTCAGAAAAATGGTTTTTGATTGCCTCAAAGCTCTGCTGAGAAATGATGTGCTCAATTTTGCAGGCATCCTCAACGGCAATTTCTCTTTCCACTCCGAGAAAGACAAGAGCCTTTGTCAGTACGGTGTGGCGCTCAAAAAGCTTTTCCGCAACCTCTCTGCCCGGCTCAAGAAGAATAATCCCTCCGTCACCCATAACCTCAATGAAGCCGTTTTCTCTGAGATTTTTCATTGCAACGCTGACACTCGGCTTTGAAAAACCAAGCTCATTTGCAATGTCAATTGAACGGCAGAAGCCTTCACGGTTAATGATCATATATATGGTTTCAAGATAATTTTCTGCTGACTGTTGAATCTTCATCGTTTCTTACCTCATATTGACTGCCGGTTAAAAACAAAGCAGTCTGATAATGTTGACCTTCATTATACACGATTATTCCTTTTTTTGCAAGTGAAAGAATTTTCCCGTCAGATACTTGCCAACTTGGAAAAACCGTGATAAAATCATTAGGTTATCAAATAATTTGAAAAAGGTGAAACAATGGATATCAGAAACGAAATCAGAAATGTTGCCATCATTGCTCACGTTGACCACGGCAAGACAACAATGGTGGATGAAATGCTCAAGCAAAGCGGCACCTTCAGAACAAACGAACAGGTTGCAGACAGAGTCATGGACTCAAATGACCTTGAAAGAGAAAGAGGAATCACCATTCTTTCAAAAAATACAGCTATCCATTATAACGGAGTGAAAATCAACATTGTTGACACCCCGGGTCACGCTGACTTCGGCGGTGAGGTTGAACGTATTCTTATGATGGTTGACGGCGTGCTTTTGCTTGTTGATGCCTTTGAGGGCTGTATGCCTCAGACAAGATTTGTTCTCAAAAAAGCTCTCGGCTTAAAGAAAAAGGTTCTTGTTGTTGTCAACAAGATTGACCGTCCCGGTGCAAGACCTGCTCAGGTTATTGACGAGGTGCTTGACCTTTTCATTGAGCTTGGCGCCGATGAGGATCAGCTTGAATTCCCCGTAATCTATGCTTCTGCAAGAGACGGCTATGCGTCAAAGGACGACAGCGTCCGTGAGGGTGATATGCGTCCCCTTCTTGATGCCATACTTGAAAACATTGACGCACCCTCAGGTGACCTTAACGGCCCAACTCAGATTCTCTTCTCCTCCCTTGATTATGACGATTACATTGGCAGAATCGGTATCGGCAGAGTTGAAAGAGGCTCCGTCAAGCAGGGTCAGCAGGTTATTCTCTGTGACAATGAGGGTGAAAGAAAGGCTGTCAAAATTTCCCGTCTTTATCAGTTTGAAGGTCTCAAAAGAGTTGAGGTGCCCACCGCAGCACTCGGTGATCTCATCTGCGTTTCAGGCATTGCAGAGCTTAACATCGGCCAGACAGCCTGTGATCCCGAGCACGTTGAGCCCCTTCCCTTCGTCAAAATTGACGAGCCCACAATTTCAATGAACTTCATTGTCAACAACAGCCCCTTTGCAGGCAAGGAGGGCAAGTTTGTCACAACCAGAAACATCCGCGACCGACTTTTCAAGGAGGTTGAAACAAACGTTTCAATGCGCGTTGAAGAAACCGACTCAACGGACAGCTTCAAGGTCAGCGGCAGAGGTGAGCTTCACCTTTCAATCCTCATCGAAACAATGAGAAGACAGGGCTATGAATTTCAGGTTTCACGACCCAAGGTTATTCTCAAGGAAAAGAACGGTGTTGTTCTTGAGCCCATGGAGCTTCTTATTGTTGAGGTGCCCGATCAATATGTCGGTGCAGTTATCGAAAAGCTCGGCTCAAGAAAGGCAGAGCTTGAAAATATGGGTGCCCGTGACGGCGGTGCAACCCACCTTGAATTCAAGATTCCTTCAAGAGGTCTTATCGGTTACAGAAGTGAATTTATGACCGACACCAACGGCAACGGTATTATGAATCAGCTTTTTGCAGGCTATGAGCCCTATAAAGGAGATATCCAGACAAGAGAAAGAGGCTCCATTGTTGTTCACGAAACAGGTGAAAGCACAGGCTACGGTCTTTTCAACACCCAGGACAGAGGCAGACTCTTCATCGGACCCGGCGTACCCGTTTATGAGGGTATGATTGTGGGTGAATGCTCAAAGAGTGAGGATGTTGTCTGCAACGTCTGCAAGAAAAAGCAGCTTACCAACACCCGTGCATCAGGCTCTGACGATGCCCTCAGACTTGTCCCCCATTCCGTGCTGTCTCTTGAACAGAGCATGGAATTCATCAAGGACGACGAGCTTCTTGAGGTTACTCCCCAGTCACTCAGACTCAGAAAGACAATTCTTTCCAAGGAGCAGAGAATGAAAAAACAGTTCAAAAAGAACTGATTTCAGACTGTTTGTTATGTCACGGGAACATATACAAATGCTTTTCCGATATTAATATAATAAAACAACCGAAGAAAAACCGACGAAGCATCAAACTCCGTCGGTTCTTTTCATATATTTACTCTTTTTCACACTCTCATAAACCTGACACCGCCGGGAAACTGCATTCTTTTTCTGTTTAAAGTATAAAAATATTTTTCTGAAATCCTATTTACTTTTTTGTTTTAATGTGCTAAAATAGATGCGTTACATTTCAATGAAAGGCTGTGTTAAAATGGCAGACAGAAATATGGACAAGATAAACAAGAACATTGAGTTTCTTTATCAGACAATTCTGAAAATTGAAACCCTTGAAGAGTGTGAGGCTCTCTTTGACGATCTTTGCACAAAAACAGAGCTTGCATCAATTTCACAAAGACTTGTTGTTGCAAAAATGCTCAGTGACAAAAAGGTTTACAGTGACATCGTTGCTCAGACAGGTGCAAGCACAGCAACAATCAGCCGTGTCAACCGTTCCCTTGCCTTCGGTGCAGGCGGTTATGACAAGCTCTTCAACAAAGAGGACTGATTCATGGCTGGCTACGGTAATTTTGCATACTATTATGATGCACTCACCGAAAACGTTGATTACCGGCAGCGCTGCGACTATATCTGCTCTCTCCTTGCTGAAAATTCCGTCAGCAAGGGGATTTTGCTTGATTTAGCCTGCGGAACGGGCACAATGTCAATGCTCCTTTCGGAAAAAGGCTATGACGTTATCGGTGTTGACGGCTCTGAGGATATGCTTTCTCAGGCGCAGGAGAAAAAGATGCTCAGCGGTGCTGATGTGGTTTTCCTCTGTCAGAAAATGGAGGAGCTTGACCTTTACGGCACAATCAATGCCGCTGTGTGTACTCTCGACAGCATCAACCACGTCACTCAGGAGGAAAAGGTCAGAGAAATTTTCCGCAGAGTTTCCCTGTTTATGGAGGATAAGGGCATTTTTATCTTTGATGTCAATACCCCTTATAAGCACAGAGAGATTCTTGCTGACAACACCTTTGTTTATGACCTTGACAGCGTTTACTGTGTCTGGCAGAACAAAACCGACAGCTCCCTTCTGACAAAAATAAGCCTTGACATTTTTGAATCCGCCGAATGTGAAGACGGCGAGGACGAGGATGTCTATGTCAGATATACCGAAGAGTTTTCCGAAAGAGCCTATGACCTTGAAAAAATCAGTCAGTGGCTTGAAGAAAACAAATTTGAGGTTAAGGGAATTTACAGGGAGCTCACCCGTGAAGAAATAACCCCCGACACTCAAAGAGCAGTTTTTGTTGCTCTCAAGCACGGCACTCAATAAACCTAAGAAACCCGATAAGGTTTAACGGAGTTCATTTGCCGACTTAACTTATAGCAGAAAGGACAAATCATTTATGGGCAAATCCGTAAGATGTATTTCAAAGGACGGAACAATCACCGTTATGGCGATCAATTCCACCGATATTATCAACACGGCTCAGGAAATTCACAAAACCTCAGCCGTTTGCTCTGCCGCTCTGGGCAGACTTATGACAGCCGCATCCCTTATGGGCTGTGCACTCAAGGGAAAGGACGACACCGTCACCCTCAGACTTAACGGCGGCGGCCCCGCAGGAAGCATCATTGCTGTTTCAGACAGTGACGGCAACGTCAGAGGATATGTCGGTCAGAGTGTTGTTGAAATTCCCCTCAATCAAAAGGGCAAGCTTGATGTTGCGGGCGCAGTCGGCACCGACGGCTTCCTGACAGTTATCAAGGATCTGGGACTTAAGGAGCCCTATGTCGGACGCTCCCCCATTATCTCAGGTGAAATTGCAGAGGATGTCACCGCTTATTATTCAACAAGTGAGCAGACACCCACCGTATGCGCTCTCGGAGTGCTTGTCAACCCCGACCTGACAATCCGTGCGGCAGGCGGTCTGATTATCCAGCTTCTTCCCACGGCAATGGATGACACAATTGACCTTGTTGAAAAATCAATCGAGGGTCTTGAGCCCATCTCATCTCTTATCGACAGAGGCATGTCTCCCGAGGAAATCTGCAGACACGCTCTGAAATATTTTGACCTTGATATTCTTGACAGCAGCAATCCCGAATACAGATGCTACTGCTCAAGAAAAAGAGTTGAAGCAGCCCTCATCAGCACAGGCGTTGAGGAGCTTGAGGATATGGCAAAGGATGAAAAAACTGAAGTTTCCTGTCAGTTCTGTGACAAGACTTATGTCTTCACACCCGATGACCTTCGCGGCCTCATCCGCAGCGCAAAGGAAGAATAAAGGGCACTGAAAAAGTTTTTCAAAAAACTTTAAAAAAAGTGTTGACAAAAAAACTTTTATGTTGTATAGTATGTAAGTCGCTGATTTAACGGCGACTATGTGGGAGCATAGCTCAGCTGGGAGAGCATCTGCCTTACAAGCAGAGGGTCACAGGTTCGAGCCCTGTTGTTCCCACCAAAATGGCCCGGTAGTTCAGTTGGTTAGAACGCTAGCCTGTCACGCTAGAGGTCGACGGTTCGAGCCCGTTCCGGGTCGCCATTTAACTGAGAATTCAATGAATTCTCAACATGCCTCTGTAGCTCAGTTGGTAGAGCAGTGGACTGAAAATCCACGTGTCGTTGGTTCGATTCCGACCGGAGGCACCAAATATGCGGATGTAGCTCATCTGGTAGAGCGCCACCTTGCCAAGGTGGAGGTAGCGAGTTCGAGCCTCGTCATCCGCTCCAGAAAGAAAACCAAGTCGGTTGACTTGGTTTTTTCTTTTTATTCAAAGTGTTTTTACTGAAGCCGGTCAAGCACAAAACATCAAATAAAAGCCCCTCGGCTCAATGCAGAGGGGCTTTTGCTCATCTTATTAACTTTTCAGCAGAATTAACCCTTTCCGATTCTTTTCAGAACATCTCTGTCGCAAATGTCAGCCATTTTACCGATATCATCCCAGAGCTTGTCTGCCTTCAGCTTCCACTCTCTGTAACCGGCGGGAGTTTCGGGATATTCGTCATAAAGCTTTGTCAGACTGACATTCTGAACAAGACCCTTTGCAATCTCCTTGACTGTTGAAGCCTTGAGCTTTCCTGTAACAACACCCGAAGCAATGCCTGAAAGCATCTGAGCAATGTCACCTGCAGTAAGGTTAAGCTCACCCATACCGCCGAGAATTTTGCTGCTGAAGATGATGTCCTTTTTGAAAAGATATTCGGCTTCATCAAGACTTGCCTTGATAACACCGATAAGAATGGGTCTGAGTGTATCAAACTCCTTGCCCTGAATGTCAACATATCTTTTGTTGATTGACCACATATTTTCCTTTGAAAGCTCCTTGTCCTCCTTGAGAAGCTTTGAAATAACCTCAACGGCAATTTCTGCCTGATAAAGCGCGGAGGTACAGCCCTCACCGCAGGTGGGCTTTGTCAGAAGAGCAGTGTCGCCCATTGCAATGAAATTATCATCAACAAAGGAATAAAGTGTTCTGTGATAGGGAGTCATACCCTTTTCAACCTTTTCAACGGTATATTCAGGCCAGGGCACGTTCTTTCTGAACTGCTTGAAGATTTCCTCGGCATAATCGTAGCCGTAATTTCCGCCCACACCGAGAATTGCTCCGTGCTCGTCACCTGAGGGAGCTGACCAGACCTTATACTGAAGGTATGAGCCGTCAAGCTCTCTTGCCTTGACTGAATCTGCATATTTCACATAATAAAGCACAACATAAAAAATGTCTCTGGGAGTGAGCTTGAAATTTTCAACATAAGCATCTGAGGGAAGCTTTGTTCTTGCTGCAGCGGGAATACCTGTGCAGTCGGCAATAAGCTTGCAGTAAATTTCCTTTTCACCATCCTGAGTTTCATAAACGGCACCGATTCTCTTGCCGTTGTCATCAGTGATGAAATCCTTGAAGGCGGCTCCGTAAATAATCTCAGCGCCCTGAGCCTTTGCCTGCTCATTCATTTTGATTATGTATTCGTGCTTATGCATACCGATTGTGGCTTCACCGCTCTTTTTACGGTAATTGCCATAGGGTGAGCAGACGGGTGAGCCGCTGAAAGCAAAGCCGTATTCCTTTTCATCCTCAGCGGGAATTGTAAGGCCGAATTTTTCCATATCTGCCTTTCCCATATGAAAAATGTCATACTCTCTTGAAATATCCTCAGGCTGCTGCTTTTCAATCACAACAACACTGTGGCCGAGCTTTGCCATTTCACGCGCAAACCAGCTGCCCGTTGTTGATGCTCCGGCAATAAGAATGTCACATTTCTTCATTTTTTCACTTCTCCTTTGTTATAATATATATAGTATAATAGTACCACCAAACAACCTTTCTTTCAATAACAGCAAAGAAACAACAGCTTGTCTTATTTAACAAAATTTTCTTTGAGTTCATAGTACTTTTCAACAATCCAAAGCTTTATTTTGTATTTATTTTCTGAATAAACAATATCAAGCTCCTTTTCATCAAGCACATCCTTCATTTCTGTCTCAGACTCAGTTGCGGCAGGCAGACACAGGGGCGGAAACATCACGCACCACCAGTTTTTCCCCTTTCCCTCACCGATTATAACTCTGACAGCATTGTAATAGCCTGCCGGAAGAGTTGCTCCGTCATACTCTCTTGTGGGGAAATAAGTTCTTGCAATTTCAATACGGACCGCGTAATCATAACCGTTTCTTTCAACAGTCTCCAGAGCAGTCTCACGGATAAGAGCAAGATTTTCCCTGATTTTTTCCCTTGCCCCTTCGGCTGTCTCACTGCCGGAAAAAGCATCTCTGCCGTCACGCAGAACAGCATCTCTCACCTGATATTTCAGACTCTGATCCTCAGGGGAATCAGAATTTGCAATGACGTGAAGCCGAAGCACCTTTTCTCTGATTCCGTCACAGGCACCGTCAAAGGATACGGTTGCAATAATGCAGAAAATAAATGCTGCCAAAGCTGAAATTTCAATTGTTTTGATTTTCAATGTATTCATCCCTTCGCCCCGGGTAAAATAAAAATATGTACGGGGTAGCTTTAATATTGGCACAGAGAAACGAATATATTCATATATAATCCGCCTTTGTGCAAAATTCGGCAGCAGAGCCCCAACCTGACAAGCCTTGACAAAATCCGCCCTTACACTTAAAATCAAAAGGAGAGATATTATGAACATCTTTGAAAAAATCTGCTCAATCACCGAAAGCGTCATCAATGTGGACAAAAACAGCCTTTCAAGAGAAACTCTGCTGACGGAAATTGACTGTGACAGTCTTGACGTTGTTGAAATTCTCATGGCAATTGAGGATGAATTTGACACAGAAATCAGTGATGAGGCTGCGGACAGCTTCCGCACAATCGGTGACATTGAAGCTTATCTTGACTCAATCAGATAAACACAAGGAGAAAGGCAATGAAATACAAGCACATTATGTGGGATTGGAACGGCACAATCCTTGACGATCTTCAGATAAATTTTGAAATCGAAAACACCCTTCTGAAAAAAAGAGGCCTCAGAGAAATGAAAAGCATTGAGGAATATCACCGCATTTTCACCTTCCCCATTATCCGCTTTTATGAAAAAATGGGCTTCGACCTTGAAAATGAAAAATTCGAGGTTATTGCCCGTGATTATACATACGAATATGAAAAGCGTTTTCACGAGGCTGAGATTTTTGAGGACTGTGAGGGAGTCATCAGACACTTCACGGGTCTTGGCATCAATCAGATTATTCTTTCAATGACGGAAAGAAAATGGCTTTTCAGTCAGGTCGCCTTTCACGGCATTGACCACCTTTTCTCCGACATTCTCGGCACGGGTGACATTTATGCAAACAGTAAGGTTTCCATTGCTCAGAATTGGATGAAGGAAATGAATGCTGATCCCGCTCAGGTGCTTTTCATCGGAGACACCACCCACGACCATGAGGTTGCACAGAGCATCGGCTGTGACTGTGTGCTCATCTCAAGAGGTCACAATTCCCGTGAAAGCCTGATGAACACCGGCTGCCGCGTTTTTGACAGCCTTGAAGAATTAAAAAATTACATTTCATAACAAAAAAATTAAGAATCTTATTGATTTATTTTTAATTTTGTGGCTTAATATAAGGTGATGATTATCAATCAATAAATCAAAGGAGTATAAATTATGGCACAGGTAAAAAAGCTGAGCTATTTCGTAGACGGTAAATGGCTCAAATCCAACACAGAAAAATATATGCCCGTTTACAACCCCAGCACAGGTGAGGTTATTGCTGAAACTCCCTGCTGCACTCAGGAGGAGGTTGAGGCTGCTATTGCATCAGCAAAGGCTGCCTTCCCCGCATGGTCAAACACTCCCGTTATGAAGAGAGTTCAGGTGCTTTATAAATTCCGTGAGCTTCTTGTTGAGCATCTTGACGAGCTTGCTGAGCTTTGCGCTCTTGAACACGGTAAGGTTCTTTCAGAAGCAAAGGGTGACATTCTCAAGGTCAAGGAGCCCGTTGAGCTTGCTATCACAGCTCCCATGTCACTTCTCGGTGATGCAATGAGAGACACCTCAAACGGCTATGACACAACTCTTTATTATGAGCCCGTGGGCGTTTTTGCAGGTATCGTTCCCTTCAACTTCCCCGGTATGATTCCGATGGGCTGGATGGTTCCCTGCTGCATTGCTTCAGGTAACACAATTGTTCTTAAGCTTGCTTCAATGACTCCCATGACAGCTATGAGAATCAATGAGCTTCTTGTTCAGGCAGGTCTTCCCAAGGGCGTTGTCAACCTTGTTACCTGCAGCCGTGTTGAAGCTGATATCTTCCTCAAGCACCCCGATGTAAAGGGTATCACCTTCGTCGGCTCAACAAAGGTCGGTCTTCACGTTTATAAGGAAGCTGCTGCAACAGGCAAAAGAGTTCAGGCTCTTTGCGAGGCTAAGAACCACGCTCTTGTTCTTGAGGATGCTGCACTTGAAAGAAGTGCAAGAGGTATCATCAACTCATCCTTCGGCTGCGCAGGTGAAAGATGTATGGCTCTTCCCGTTGTTGTTGCTCAGGAAAGCATTGCTGACAAGCTTGTTGCTCTTCTCAAGCAGTACGCTCAGGAGCTCAAGCTCGGCCCTGCATATCTTCCCGATTCAACTCTCGGCCCCGTTGTAACAGCTGAACACAAGGCTTCAGTTGAGGCCTGGATTGCAAAGGGTATTGAAGAAGGTGCAACTGTTGTTCTTGACGGCAGAAACCCCCAGGTTCCCGGTTATGAAAACGGCTTCTATATCGGACCCACAATTCTTGATAATGTTACAGAAGATATGACTGTCGGCACAAATGAAATCTTCGGACCTGTTCTCTGCATCAAGAGAGTCAAGAACTTTGAAGAAGGTCTTGCTCTTATGAACCGCAACCCCTATGCTAACGGCTCAGTTATCTTCACTCAGAACGGCTATTATGCAAGAGAGTTTGCAAAGAGAACTGACGGCGGTATGGTCGGCGTAAACGTCGGCATTCCCGTACCCGTAGGCGTATTCCCCTTCACAGGTCACAAGCTCTCATTCTTCGGCAACCTCCACTGTCTCGGCAAGGACGCTTTCCGTTTCTTCACAGAAACAAAGGCTGTCACAACCCGCTGGTTTGACGAAGAAGAAATGAAGGCAACTGTTGTTGACACCTGGGACGGCTCAGTCGGCGGCGGTGTTTAATCACACAGTAAAAGCTAATATCAAAGCGGATGAAGAAACCTTCATCCGCTTCTTTTATCTGAAAAATATTACAAATAAAAAGATTGAAGCATCTTCCGCCTCAATCTTTTTTGTTTTTATAAAATTCTGAAAGCTACCCTCCGGCACAGCTTAATCAAGGGTGTATTTCATTGTATAAGCTGAGCTGTACTGAGTGCCCGTCTTATTTTTGATAACACCTGCGGGAAGCTTTATTTTTACCTCCTCACCCTTGACAAGATCAAGAGAGGAGATGTCAAGGCTGATGTAATAATTTCCGTATTCGTTTGCCGTTTTGGAAACGCTCCACTTGACACTTTTTCCGTTCACGGTGATTTTCTTGTCCGAAACGTTGAATACGGGGGTGCTGTCAAAGCTGAGCACATCAACCTCAATTTTGATTTTCTTTGAGCTGTTGACAACGGAGTTCACCGCAAGCTTCAGCTCCTGCTTTTTGATAACGGTAACCTTGCAGGTATCTGTGAAGCCGCCGTCAGCAGACTTTACAGTCACAACGGCAGTGCCGACACCGACAGGAACAAGGGTACCCTTCTGAGAAACCTTGACAACAGCTGTGTTGCTTGATGTCCAGACCAGCTTTTTATTAGATGCATCAGCAGGAAGAACCGTTGCGGTAAGCGCCTTGTTTTTGCCCAGAACAACAGTTACCTTTGACTTGTTCAGGCTGACTCCCGTGACACCGCTGATAACCTGCACCTGACAGACTGCGGTTTTCTTCCCGTCCTTTGTTATAACCGTGATTTCCGCATAGCCTGAAGAAACAGCTGTGACAACACCGTCGTCAGAAACTGTTGCAACGTCGTTGTTGCTTGATTTCCAGGTAACCTTCTGATTGTTTGCATCAGCAGGAATTATTGTTGCTGTCAAAGCAGTCTTTTTGCCCTTGTTGAGTGTCACAATGGTTTTGTTGAGGGTGACACCCGTGACGGATTTTACAACGTTGATTTTGATTGTTGCTTTGAACATTCCGTCAGCAGTTGTGCAGGTGATTTCCGCCGTACCCTTTTTGAGTCCCTTCACCACACCTGAAGCCGAAACTGTTGCCACAGAGGTGTCTGAGGAGGACCAGAAAACAGTTTTCACTGTTGCATCAGAGGGAAGCACCTGAGCCGCAAGGGTTATCTCTGAGCCGATTCTCACACTTGTCTTGGCGGCCTTGATTTTGACTCCCGTAACGGGCTGATTGACGGTGATCCTGCACCTTGCCATAACATTTCCGTCAGCGGAGGTTGCCGTGATTGTTGCCGTGCCCTTTGAAACAGCAAGGATTATACCCTTTTTGGAAACCTTGACAATGTTCTTGTTGCTTGTTTTCCAGGTTACTGATTTCATTGAAACATTGGAGGGCTTCATTGTGTAGGTAATCTGCTTTCTCTTGCCCACATCAAGACTGATTGCGGAATAATCAAGGGTGATGCTTTGCGCAAGAATGAGCACCTCAACGCTGCAGGAGGCTTCAAAGGAGCCGTCGTCGGTTTTGGCAGTGATGATTACGGTACCCTTTTTCTTGCCGGTGACAATACCGGAATCTGAAACCGTTGCAATTGACGTATCAGAGGATGTCCAGGTAACATTTTTGTTTCCTGCGTCAGAGGGTGACACCGTTGCCACAAGCTGAATTCTTTCACCCTTGGGAACCGTTGTTTTTTCAAGGCTGAGCTTTACGCCCGTAACGGACTTATAAACTGTAACCTTACATTTTGCCTTCAGTGAGCCGTCTGCGGTTTTTGCGGTGATAACCGCTGTGCCCTTCTTGAGACCCTTTACGGTACCGTTTTTGTCAACGGTTGCAATCTTGGAATCAGAGGAGCTCCAGGTGACATTTTTATTGGTAGCATCTGAGGGAGAAATTACAGCCTTGAGAGTATAGCTTCTGCCTGTGCCGATGCTGATTTTTGTCTTGTTCAGCTTCACGGAGCTTACAGTCACCGTGACGGTAATCTTGCATCTTGCCGTATATTTTCCGTCAACGGAGGTGCAGGTGATTTCTGCCTCACCTGCCTTCAAAGCGGTGACAACACCCTTTGAAGAAACCTTTGCCACCTTTTCGTCAGATGAGCTCCAGATGACAGATTTGTCACTTGCATTTGCGGGAGTGAAGGAGGGAACAAGAGTATAGCTCTTGCCCTTGGGAACTGTCTTCTTGGTTTTGTTAAGGCTGACGCCGAGAACATTTATCTTCTTTGTGACGGTGATTTTGCAGCTTGCAGTGAAGCTTCCGTCATCGGTTGTGACGGTGATTTTTGCCCTGCCTGTTTTAAGGGCGGTCATCTTGCCCGTCTCGGAATCAATTTTGATAACGCTCGGATGTGAGGATTTCCAGGTAACCTTTTTGTTATTAGCCGTTGAGGGCTTTACTGTTGCCTTGATTGTATAGGTCTGACCCTTGTACATTGTTTCGGGTGCATTTTTGATTGAAACAGAGCTTACGGCTTCAATAACTGTTACATAACATTTTGTTTTGATGCCGCCGCGCTTTGTTTTGACGGTGATTGTTGCCGTACCGCCCTTGATTCCCTTGACAACACCGTTTTTTGAAACTGTGGCAACTGAGGGATCGGAGGAATGCCAGGTAACCTCCTGATTTGTTGCATCATAAGGAAGAACAGTTTCAATGAGGGTCTTTTTTCCGCCGACCTTCAGCTTAATTGAAGCATAATTGAGGCTGACAGAATCAGGGAAGCGCTCAACATTGACGGTGCATTCGGCAATAAAGCCGCCATCCTCGGAAACAGCAGTGATAACCGCAGAGCCTTCACTGATGCCCTTGACAACACCCTTTGAGTCAACGGTTGCAACACTGTCATCTGAGCTTGTCCAGGTTACATTTTTGTTTGTTACATATTCGGGAGTAAAGGTGGGTGCCAGAGTCACTGTTGAACCGATGGCGCAGACCTTGCTTGAAGGAAGAGCAATTCCTTCAACAGCCTGAGTTACCGTGACAAAGCAGGTTGCCTGAACATTGCGCACACCATCAAAGGGCTTGGCAGTAATAGTCGCTGTGCCGGGATAATGAGCGGTAACCTTACCGTTTTCGTCAACAGTTACAATGTTCTCGTCTGAGCTGGTATATTTTGCAAATCCGCTGTAGGTACCGTTTGTAACTGTTTCAACGGTTGCATTAAGAACAAATTCCTCACCTGAATTAAGAGTCTTAGATCCCGTATCAAGATAAATTCTCATCGATCTGTCTGCAACAAGAAGCTGACAGGATACACTCAGATTGCTTCCGTCTGTTGATTTTGCCGTTATAATACATTTGCCGTTTGCCTTGGGATAAAGGAAGCCCACACCGTCAACCTTGCATACGTTTTCATTGCTTGAGGTCCATTCAAGCACCTGATTTGTTGCGTTTGCGGGAGTGATATCAACCTTAAGCATTGCTCCCGTGGTATAGCTTGTGATAACCTTCATGGTCTCACTGATTTCCATTGATGAAATTTTCACCGATGCTGCCGATGCAGAGCTCAGAGCCCCTCCTTCAACAAAAACGGGAGTGAGCATAAAAAATGCAACTGCAATGAATGCAAGCAAAAAAGCATATATCCTTTTCTTCATTTTTACATCCTCCGTAAAAGCTTATATTAATGACAATAATAGGTATTATAAATCATTATAATTATAATTGATAAGAACATCCGTGTCAACACGGACTCAGTTTATATTGAAAAAGTTTACAAATTGTGATATCATTGTTAAAACAGAAAACATATTTCTGTATAAGTATTATAAAAAAGCAATAACCTCAAGGAGATACCCTAATGAAAAAATTTATATCATGGAATGTCAACGGACTTCGTGCCTGTGTAACGAAAGGATTTGAAGAAATTTTCACTCAGCTTGACGCAGACATTTTCTGTCTTCAGGAAACAAAGCTCCAGAAAGGTCAGATTGACCTTCAGCTGACCGGCTATCATCAATATTGGAACTATGCCGAGAAAAAGGGTTATTCGGGCACTGCCGTTTTCACAAAGCAGGAGCCTCTTTCCGTCTTTTACGGCATGGACAAGGCAGAGCACGACACTGAGGGCAGACTCATCACCCTTGAATTTGAAAATTTTTATTTCGTCTGCTGTTACACGCCCAACGCTCAGGACGGACTCAAAAGAATTGAATACCGCATGAAATGGGAGGATGACCTGAGAGATTATCTTGTTTCTCTGAAAAAGACCAAGGCTGTCATTTACACGGGCGATCTCAACGTTGCTCATAATGAGATTGACCTTAAGAACCCCAAAAGCAACCGCGGAAACGCAGGCTTCTCTGACGAGGAAAGAGGAAAATTCACCGAGCTTCTTGCCGCAGGCTTCACAGATTCCTTCCGTCACCTTTATCCTGACACCGAGGGTGCTTACTCCTGGTGGAGCTATCGTTTCCAGGCAAGAGCCAAGAATGCCGGCTGGCGTATCGACTATTTTGTTGTTTCAGACGATGCAAAGGACAAAATCATTGATTCAAAAATCCACCCTGAAATCTCCGGCTCCGACCATTGTCCCGTTGAGCTTCTGATTGAGTTATAATTACCTTTGAGAACTAAAAAATCAATCAGAAAAAATATAAAAAAATTTCAAAAAAGGTATTGACTTTTCATTGCACTTCATTTATAATAAGCAACGTTGACCACGACAAGCGTAACAAAAAGCGCTTGTGAGTCGGTGTTTTTAGCGATGAGGGTCCACCCGTTCCCATCCCGAACACGGTAGTTAAGCTCATCAGTGCTGACAATACTTGGCTGGAAGCGGCCCGGGAAGATAAGGCGATGCCGACACAACAAAAAACCACAGCAAAGGCTGTGGTTTTCTTTTTTTCTGAATATAAAATTAATAAAGAAAAGGCACATCCCGAGGGTTGTGCGCTCCGAAAAAAAATAAGCCACGGCTCAAGCCGTGGCATTTTTGTTGTCAATTCTTATCTTCAACCCGACGATTACTTTTTCAGCACCTTTTTGCACCAGGTACGCTTATTGCATTCAGGGCATTTCAGATATCTTGTTGTTCCTCTGTGCATTGCATTAAGCGCCTGCTTATAGGTAGGCACAATCTCATAACCGCAGTTTTTGCATTTATAAGCTCCAACGCTGATTTCAAGCTTCAGCGCATAGAAGCAGGGTATCAGAAACACAACGCAGATACCAAGAATCACCACAAGCTGCAGCACTCCCTCGGGAATCAGAAACGCCGCAACAAAAATACCCGCAATCAGTGCCGTCATACTTACAATCAAAGTAGCCCACATGGAGCTCCAGATTATTTTGTTTTTCTTTTCTATTTCCTTTGCCATTTCAAGCATAAGCTGTTCATTTTTCTGATTATTGTTTTCCATATCAATTCTCTCCCCGTTTAATAATTCATTTACACTGATACCGAGAATGCCGCAAAGCTCAAGCATTATTGAGGTGTCGGGCATAGCCACGCCACGCTCCCACTTGGATACCGCTTTATCGGTGATGCCGAGCTTCTCTGCAAGCTGCAGCTGTGTCAGGTCTGCCTTTTTTCTGCAATCGGCAATAAATCTGCCGATTTTAATCTGATTCATAAACTGCCTCCTTTCAATCTCAGTATAGATAATCAGAATAAGAAAATACACCTACCGTTGGTTTAGTCGGGGAAAGTAAACCTGCGGTAGAGTAAAAAGCACTGTATTTTCTTCATCTGCTCTCTTATTATATCACAGTCAGACCGATTATTGAACTCTCTGACAAAAAAAATACCCGTGACGAAAATCACGGATTTTTTTCATTGTCACATCATATATGCCTTTTTCATTGCCGCATCATATATGCTCCTGCGGCTTTAGCGACAGACGGCAGACTGTTGATAAGGTTACAGGATGCCCTTTTCTTCGCTCCGAAGGCGTACAGTTGTACTCCGAGAGGGCGAAAAAAGGGCAAATATATGATAAATCCGACGAATTTCAATACTTCGTCGGATTTTCTTTTGCTTTGTCTGTTACCGTTGATTATGCCTTTTTCATTGTCGCATCATATATGCTCCTGTGGCTTTAGCAACAGTCTTATTTGTTTGCACATTCCTTGACAGCCTTTGCCAGCTGATCGGGGCAGGATGTACCCTTGAAGCCGCAGCGGATTCCCGAAAGTCTCTTTGTGATTTCCTCAACAGTCATCCCCTCAGCAAGAGCGGCAACACCCTGTGTGTTACCTGAGCAGCCGCCGCTGAAACGGATGTTCTTTACAACATCACCTTCAATTTCAAAAGAGATTCCTCTTGCGCAAACGCCCTTAGGCTTAAATGTATATTCCATTTTTTAGTCCTCCTTGATTATAAGTCGAATATATAATAATTCACCCGACCGTGTTTTGTCAAGGCAGAATATATAATAAAGAAAGAACCAGAAGCTCATCCGCTCCCTCTTTTTTCAGAAGAAGGATGAGGCAGATTATCAGCAGTCTGTCCTTTTTTCTTGAAAGCTCGCTCTCCCGATTTTCTTCAAAGCTGTCATAAAGAAAGGTACCTTTTCCCTCTGCCACATCATACCCCTCCCAGCTCCCCGATCAGCGGAAGAAAACTCAGCAAAGAAAGGAGCCTGACCGCCTCGTCAACCTTTTTCTGACTTTCGGGGCAGAGCATCGGTCTGAGAGAAATAAGAAGCTCACACCTGGGATCCTGAGGACGGTTTCTGATTTTCTCCATCAGCTGCATAATGCGGCTGACAGTTTCAAAATCAAGATTGAAGCCTCCCGCACTGTTCTTTTCATCAGCCCTTTCCCGCTGCTCCTGCTTTCCGATGTCCTTGGACTGAATTTGCTGAGACATTGAAGAAAACAGCGTCTGAGCCGTATTTCTGAGCTGCTGCATTTCCTCGTCACTCATTGACGACAAAATATTTTCCAATTCTTCAACATTCAGCATATCAGAATCCATAATCAGTTACTCCTCATCCTTTTTGCTGAGCTTTTCCATAATCCTTTTTGCAAAGGGAGAATTCAGAAGTGCCTTCAGCTTTTCGGGGTTTTCCATAATCTGATGCACCATTTTCTGCTGAGATTCATTAAGATGCTTTTCCATAAACTCATTCACGTCCGTTTCCCCCTTCTCTTCTGCGCCAAGAAGCTCACAAGCCTTTTGCTCAAGTTCCTGAGAAGAAAATTTTGTCTCATTATCCATTGAAATATCACCTTGCTTATGATAAAATTGTTTTGTTATACATAAATATGTTCAAAAGAGGAGGTCTATGAATGAAAGTTCTGGTTTTTTCCGATTCTCACGGCTTTGAGCAGAAGGTTATCAATATGCTTGCCGCGGAGCCCGATTGCAAGCTTGCTCTTTTTCTCGGTGACGGGCTCAGAGATATTGAAAACATTGCACCCGAGCATCCGGACATAAAATTTATGTCTGTCAAGGGCAACAATGATGTCGATTTTTTCAAGATGGATGTCAACTATAAATATGTTGACGGCGTCACAATAATGTTCACTCACGGACACACCCTCGGAGTCAGAGAAGGACTGAGAGATCTGTTTCTTCAGGCAAATGCCGTCAAAGCTGACCTTGTTCTTTACGGTCACACCCACATTCAGAAAATCACTGAGGATCCCTTCTCACGTGTTACCGCAGTGAATCCCGGTGCCCTGTGCGGCGGACATTACTGTGTTCTGGACATTGAAAAAGGAAAATTCGATGTTCAGCTTAAAAGGTTATGAGCTTTCAAAGAAAGCTGATATAAAAAATAATTAAAGAAAGAAGGATTAGAAATGACAGCACTTTTTGATTCATTTTTAAGCTTTGACCTGAGCGTGTTCCAGTGGATTCAGAGTATTCAGAACTCTTTCCTTTCAACACTTATGGTCATCATCACAACCCTCGGTGACGAAGGCATCATTTTCATTGCTCTCGGCATTGCTCTTCTCATCACCAAAAAGCACCGTAAGGCAGGCCTTGCAATTCTTGTTGCACTTGTTGTTATGCTTCTTTGCAACAACCTTGTTCTCAAGGAGCTCTTTGCAAGAGTAAGACCCTTCAACCTTTTCGAATCAGACCCTGAGAAATATGCAATCTGGGGCACAGAATATGTTTTCCCCGAGCTTGTACATAAGCCCTCAAGCTTCTCCTTCCCCTCAGGTCACACCTCATCAGCCCTTGCCGCTGCTTTTGCTCTTCTTTGCTGCAACAGAAAGCTCGGCATTCCCACAATGGTATTTGCCGCTCTTATGGGCTTCAGCCGTATCTATGTTCAGGTTCATTACTGCACCGACGTTATCGGCGGCGTTGTTTCAGGCATCATCTGCGCAATCATTGCAGTTGTTATCAGTAAATACCTCTTCCCCACCGTTGACAAGCTCGTCGATAATGTTCTCAGCAAGCTGAAAAAAAACAAAAAAGAGAACGCCTGATCCCGGATTTTTTCAGACGAACTCAAAAAAAAGACTTAAATAATCAAAAAAAACGGTTAAATGCTTAATGCTTTTGACCGTTTTTTCTTGTCCTCGGATAAAAATTGTGCTATATTATTAAGGTAACGGCAGTCGAACCCGATAAGGTTTAACGGAGCATATTTTCACTTTGGCAGCGTTAAAAAGCCTCGAAAGGCGTCAGCCTTTCTGCGTTTTTTGCCTTGCCACAGCAAAAATCTTCAGCCGTTAAACTTCCAAGAACCTTAAATGCCCAAGTTACAGTGCATTTAAGGATTTCTTCGACGAAACAATACCCGCGTCTTGCGAGGAGAAAAATCATTAAAGGTGCTGTAAATCGGACATTTAAGGCTTATCAGGTTCGATTGCCGTTACCTTAAGTTGGCGAATGTAATCCGAAATAGCCTGAAAGAGTTATTTTATAAAGGCTTTTCGGCGTATCGCACTCAAAAGGCGGCAGCCTTTCATCGTGCTCAGCCACCAAAAATCCAATTAAAAATCTTCTCTTTCAGGTCGAAGATTTTTTGGATAATGGATTTTTGTCAAGCTGAGGCACAAAACGCAGTAAATCCTTTCGGATTTACGAGTATTTTAACAAAAGATTGGCGGAAATCCATATTCAAAAAACTGTTTCGGATTACATTCGCCAACTTACGGAGGAAAAGCTGATGGCATCTTCAAATCCTTACAAAAATCCTTTTATACCCGAAAGGGCAGACCCCTATATCGTCGAAGCTGACGGCTGCTATTATTTCACCGCATCCTACCCCGCATACGGAGACGCTCTTCACGGCTATGACCGCATTGTGCTGAGAAAGGCAACAACAGTTGCAGGTCTTGCCGACGCTCAGGAGGTTACCGTATGGAAGGCTCACAGCGAAGGCATAATGGCACGTCACATCTGGGCGCCCGAGCTTCATTTCATCGGCGGCAGGTGGTACATCTTTTTTGCCGCAGCAAACAGTGATGACGTCTGGCACATCAGACCATATCTTCTGGAATGTGAGGGCACTGACCCCGTCAATGATCCCTGGAGGGAAAGAGGCAGAATGCTTGCCTGTGAGGGTGACGGGGTATCCTTCAACAGCTTCTCTCTTGATATGACATATTTCGAGCACAAGGGCAGACATTTTCTTGTCTGGGCTGAAATCATCGGTGATTCATCCCTGTTTATGGCTGAAATTGATCCTGCTGATCCCCGTCAGCTCATTTCAAAGCCCATCCTTCTGACAAAGCCCGAATACGATTGGGAAAAAATCCGCTTCAAAGTAAACGAGGGTGCCTTCATTGTCAAAAATGATAAAAAAATCATTCTCTTTTTCTCCGCCTCAGGCACAGGCTCCGAATACTGCATCGGTATGCTCAGTGCCGACATTGACGCTGATGTGACGGATATCTCATCCTGGACAAAGCATCCCGCTCCCATTCTCAGAACAGAAGACCTCACAGGAGAGGCAGGTCCCGGTCACAACAGCGTTGTCACCGATGAAAAGGGCAGACTTCTTCTTGTCTATCACGCCCGTCCCGAAGCACATTCTCACAAAAAATGCGGAACATACAACGAGGAATCCCTTTATGATCCTTGCCGCCATGCAAGAATCCGCCTTATGTCCTTTGACTCTCAGGGCTTCCCCGTCATCGATAAAAGCTAACGGAGGTAAAATATGGCTAATAAATTTCTTGTTGTCGGTGCCGGAAGAAGCGGCATCTGCAGTGCAAAAATGCTCCTTGAGCTTAACAAGGAGGTTGTTATCTTCGACTCAAACACCTCTCTTGACGAAAATCAGCTGAAGGAAAAAATCGGCAGTGAAAATGTCAGCTTTATTTTCGGCGAGCTCGAAAACAATCAGCTCAGTGACATTGACGTCTGTGTCACAAGCCCCGGTGTCCCCCTTGACAACCCCGCTCTTGTCAGAGTTCAGCAGCAGTCAATTCCTCTCTGGAGTGAGATTGAGCTCGGCTATCTTTACGACAAGGGCAGAATCATTGCAATCACGGGCACAAACGGAAAAACAACAACAACCTCTCTCACCCACGAAATTGTCCGTTCACACATTGAAGACACTCTTCTTGTGGGCAACATTGAAATCCCTTACACAGGTCTTACCCTCACCTCACGTGAAGGCGGTGCAACCGTTGCGGAAATCAGCTCCTTCCAGCTTGAAACAATGGTCACATTCAGACCTGCCGTGTCTGCAATTCTCAACATCACCCCTGATCATCTTGACAGACACAAGACAATGGAAAATTACATAAATCTGAAAAAGTCCATCACCAAAAATCAGACAAAGGATGATTTCTGTGTCCTTAATTATGACGATGAAATTCTCCGTCAGTTTGGTGAAAGTCTGAGCTGCAAGGTTGTTTTCTTCAGCTCACAGACAGAGCTTGACAACGGCCTTTTCTATAAGGACGGCACAGTTTATCTTTGCTCACAGGGAGCAAAAACTCCCTATATAACCGCTTCGGAAACAAATCTTGTGGGTGTACATAATTTTGAAAACATTATGGCAGCCGTTGCAATGACCCGCTCCTTCGGTATTCCCGATGAAACAATCAAGGCAGCCGTGAGAAAATTCAGAGCTGTAGAGCACCGCATTGAGTTTGTGGCAGAAAAGAACGGAGTACGTTATTACAATGACTCCAAGGGCACCAACACCGATGCGGCAATCAAGGCAATTGATGCAATGCCCTCAAAAACCGTGCTTATCGGCGGCGGATACGACAAGGATGCGGATTTCACGGAATGGGTCAGCCGTTTCCCCGAAAAAGTCAGAAAGCTTGTACTGATTGGTCAGACAAAAGAAAAAATTGCAGAAAGCTGCAAGAAAATCGGATTCACAGATTACTGCTTTGCAGATTCTCTTGAAGAGGCTGTTGAAATCTGCAGAGCCTCAGCCCTTGAGAGTGACTGCTGTCTTCTTTCCCCTGCCTGCGCAAGCTGGGGTATGTTCAAAAATTATCAGCAAAGAGGAAACATTTTCAAATCCCTTGTCAATGCAATTGAATAAAATCAAAAGGACAGATAACGCCGACACCACATAAGGCAGTATTTCTTTAAAAAGTGAAATAGCATCACAATAATGCGTTAAAAACCACCGATATGCGTCAGCATTATCGGTGGTTTTCGCCTTTTCTTGCAACACTATTTCGCCTTTTAAAGTGCTTCGCAGTTTCGTAAGAACTAAAAATTTCTTGTATTGAAGCCATAAAATGCAGCAAGGCTGCCGCCTTGCGAGGCTTTTGGCAAAAATACAGGGAATTTTGTTCGAGAAACAAATACTTCCTTATGTGGCGTCGGCGAAGCTCTGTTGCGTTTTGTCTGTTTTTGCTGCCGGCTTATCAGTTTAAGATAAGTGTAAGAGCGAAAGCTGCGGCTATTAAAAATGTTACCGAATATTTTTCAAGGTATGCACCGATGAAGTTGACGGCAACACCGGGAGCAAAGATGATTTTCTGAAGGATGTTACCCTTTTTGTAAACGCTTTCAACCATATGAAGAGCATCCTCAACAAGAGGGAAGGCATTGACAAAAAGTGAAACTGCAAACCAGTATCCGATGACATTGGCAATAATCAGCGCAATGTCATTAATTGCTGCAAACACGGTGAACAGTGAGGGGATAAGACCGAGAACAACGGCACCGATGATGCAAAGGAATGAGGGAATGAAGCAGAAGAAAAATGCTGAATTGACAGTGGGCATAAATTCGTGCTCAATGTGACTTGCGGTTTCATTCTTTTTGAGACATCTGTTGTCCTCAACGGGTACCTTCCACATACGGCAGATAATCTGCTCAAGCATACATCTTACATAAGCGCCGGGGAAGGTGAGATATTTGACGATGATATATATTGCGGTCATCAGATGTCACCTCCTTTATCCTGAAGAACCTCAACAAGTGTCTTTTCACCGTTTTTGTAAGCGGTTACAAGCTCGCTGATTTCATAGCCGTAATTTTTCAGAAGCTCAGCCATTTCTGTGTAGATGCTTTCATCTCCTGTGTAAAGTCCGCACAGAGCATAAAGGTTGCAGCCCTGAACAGAATAAGAGCCTGAGTCCATGAGAGCTTTGATTTTTTCCATTGCAAGAGCACCTTCGCCCTTGAGCAGATAACCGATTGCGTAATACTGATAATAATTGTAATCATTTACATAAGCGTTTTCCTGAGCCTGCTTGCAGATGTCAAGAATTGCGTCTGCATCGGGAGTTTCAAGGAAGCGGTAATAGCTTGCCTTTGCATTATAAGCCGCTGTGTCCTGACGGTTGATTTTCATAATTCTGTCAAAGCAGCTGTCAACGGTTTCCTTGTCACCGACAAGTGCTGCAGTGCTGCAGTAATTTGCAAGATAAGACCATTCATAGCCCTTGCCGATTTCGTCAATCTTTTTCAGCTGCTCAAGCTGTGCTTCAATGGGCTCATCGTGGACGCTCATTACAACATACTTATAATATTCAATAAATATTTCATTGTAAGCGGTGATGTTTCCGGTTCCGTTTTCAAGAGGATTGACCTGCTTGAGAGCTTCAAGGTCAGCCATCATTTTGTCATAGTCAAATTTTTCACCGCTGAGTGCGGGATTAACGATTGCTGTGATTGCATAATAGCTTTCGGAAAGCTCCTTTGAAAGCTCAACTGTTTCATTCAGCTTCTTGTTCCAGGGCATCTTGAGAGCAGTTGATGAATAATAGGTGGTGATGATGTCAGCGGCATCACTCATATAGCCTGTAAGCTTATAGCATTCAGCGGCCTCTCTGACAGCTCTCATTGAGGGCTTGCTTCCTGTTCTTGAGCCGTTGAAGTAATTATAGTATTCATACATTGCATCAACGACATATCCTGCCTTGTAATTTGAGGATGCATTGACAACTGCGGAAACATCTTCCATATATGAATAATTGAAATACACACCGGCAACAAGAGAGAGCACCATAAGAATTGAAGCAATGATTCCGCCTGCACGAAGGGGATAACGCTTCATAAGCTCTCTGCATTCGTCGCAGTAAGGGTAGCCTTCGCCGTGAGCTTCACTGCAGGGTCTTTCACCGCAGCATTCACAGGGGTTTTCGGGCTCGTCATCTTCATCTGCGTCTTCAGTGATTTCGTCCAGCTCCTGAATGAGCATACCATCGTCGATGTCATCTTCACCGCGGAGTGATTTGTCAAGCTCCTGTTGGAACATATCCTTGAGCTGCTCAAGCTCTTCACGGATGTCAACGTCACATTCTGCTTCCTGCTGTGACTGAGCAGGGTTTTCCTGAGTTTCTTCTTCTGCTGAAGCGGCTTCCTGAGCCTCAGCCTTGATTTCGGTCTCTGCTTCTTCGGAAGAAAGAACATCTTTTTCAAATTCGTTCAATATCAGCGCCTCCTTTGGCATAATGGAAATATTTTAACACTCTTTAAGAAAAAAAGCAACACTTTATATTAATATACATCCTAATTAAGGTGAACTTTAAAGTCTGTATTTTTTCACAAACGGAGTAAAAACACATTATGTGGTGTATGGTGAGTGGCTGTGATACAAGAGAAAAAATACAATAAGTTAAAAAGCGGAAAAATGTTGACAAAACTCAACTTTTTGATATATAATACTATCTTGCAAGACTATCTTGCCTTAACAGAAAGCGTCGGACACCATATTGCGCCACTTCCTATACTCCTTGCAATATGTCCCGTTTTATTAAAATTATAAAGGAGGTTAAGCAAAATGAAAAGAACTTATCAGCCCAAGAAGCGTCACAGAAAAATGGAGCACGGCTTCCGCAAGAGAATGGCTACAAAGAACGGCCGCAAGGTTCTTGCCCGCAGACGTGCAAAGGGCAGAAAGCAGCTCACATACTGATTTATGAATGAGCTTTTGTTTCTCAAGAGAAACAGAACACACAAAATCAATTGTGTTGGGATTTGATTTTTTTGCAAAAGTACCTTTCTTTAAATGAGAATACAGCTTTCCAGCGGGTTTATTACCGCGGAAAGTCATGCGCGAAGCCTGCACTGGTAGTTTATGTATTAAAAAACCGTGTGGGTATTTGTCGTGTCGGAATAACAACAAGCAAAAAAATCGGTAACGCAGTTGAACGCAACAGATCCCGTAGAGTTATTAGAGCTGCCTGGCAGTCTGTGTTCAGTCAGAATCTTACAGACGGAAGCTATGACATAGTTTTTGTTGCAAGATCAAAAACAAAATATCTTAAAACTCCTCAGGTAGAAAAAGCCATGACGGAACTGCTGAAAGAAGTCGGTGTTATAAAATGAAAAAGCTCTTTCTTGCTGTGATAAGATTTTACCGCAGACATATTTCACCGCACCTTCCTGCTATGTGCCGCTATTATCCTACCTGTTCTTGTTATGCAATTGAGGCAATTGAGACTCACGGTGCATTCAGGGGCGGTCTTATGGCACTGTGGCGGATTTTAAGATGCAACCCGATGTCCTCCGGCGGATACGATCCCGTACCACCGGCAAAAGACAGGCACAGACATCAATAAGCTCTTTTATTTTAAGGGAATAATTTTACGGAGGAAACTAAAAATGTTTGATTTTTTATACGGCATTTTTGGCTTTTTGTTCAGATTCTTTCTTGATTTCGTGGGCAACTACGGCTTAGCTCTGGTTATTTTCACCCTTCTTTTCCGTCTCATTCTTCTGCCTTCAACAGTCAAGCAGCAGAGATCATCGGCAAAGATGGTGCGTCTTCAGCCCAAAATCAACAGAATCAAAGAGAAATATCAGGATTATGCTCCCCAGGAAAGACAGCAGAGAATCCAGATGGAAACAAGCGAGCTTTATCAGCGTGAAGGTTATTCGGCAATGGGCTCAAGCTGCCTTCCTCTCCTTTTCCAGCTTCCTATCCTCTGGGGTCTTTACGGCATTATCCGTCAGCCTCTGACTTACGTGCTTGAGCTTTCAAGTGAAGCAATCACAGCACTCACAGATTCCGCTGTTTCTCTCGGACTTATTGCTGAAAGCAAGGTTGCCTATGCAGAATCTCTTGTTATTTCTTCTCTTAACAGCATTGTTGAGGGAGCTCCCGAGATTCTTGATAAGTTCTCAGCAGAGATTGAGGCAATCAGAAACTTTGACTTTACCGTTTTCGGTGTTGAGCTCGGAAGCATTCCCAGCGCAGTTTATGCCGACAAGGGTATTTCAAAAGAATCCATTATTGTTCTTCTTGTTCCCGTTCTTTCAGGTGTGACATCTCTTCTGACCACACTTCTGACTCAGTACAGACAGAAGAAGAACAATCAGAGTATGAATATGCAGGGCATGGGCTGTATGATGCTTATGATGCCCATCTGGTCAGTTGTACTTGTATGGAGCTTCCCCGTCGGTATGGGTATGTACTGGATACTTTCAAATATTTTTGCATTTGTCCAGACTCTTATTCTCGGTTATCTTTATGCTCCCAGAAAGACAATTGCAAGAAACATGGTTGAAGAAACCATTTATCGCCGTTCTTATGAGCAGATGAAGATCACAGCTCACGAGAAGGCTGAAATCGACGAATAATTCACTTCAAATACATTCGTCACCCAATTTAAATTTAACAAAACGGTGGTGAAAACAAATAATGAAAATCGAAGCTATCGGAACCGGCGCAACCGTTGATCAAGCTATGAGCAATGCCGTCAAGGAGCTTAATGCACCTGCAGGCGCAGATGTTCACACAGAAATCATAGCTTATCCCGCAAAGAAGATTCTCGGTCTTTTCGGCGGTTCACTTGCAAAAGCAAAGGCTTATTATGAAACTCCTGACAAGGCAGAGGTTAAGGCTGCTCCCGCCAAGCCCGAAAAGAAGGCTGAGGCTGTCAAGGCTGAGCCCGAAAAGAAGGCTGAGCCCGTTGTTGAGGAGAAGGCTGAGGCTGCGGTTGAAAGAACTCCCGTTAATGCACAGGACAGCAAGAGCATCAAGGCTGCTGTTGATTACGTGACAGACATTCTCAAGGGAATGGGCGTTGCAGATGTTGCAGTGGAGATTTACCGTACCCAGGAAAACGAAATTATCCTTGAGCTTGACTGCGGCGATGATTACGGTGTAGTTATCGGAAGACGCGGTGAAACTCTTGATTCAATTCAGTATCTTACAAGACTTGCTGCAAACAAGTATAAGCTTGAAGGCGAGTATCAGAGAATTTCAATCAACGTCGGAAATTACCGTGAGAAGAGAAGAAATGCTCTCAGAGAGCTTGCCAAGAAGAACTCACAGAAGGTTCTTAAATACGGCAGAAATGTTACTTTCGAGCCCATGAATCCCTATGAGAGAAGAATCATTCATACTGCGGTTCAGGAAATCGAAGGTGTTACATCACATTCAGTCGGTTCAGATTCAGGCAGACGTGTTGTTATTACTCTTGCAGAGGGCGTGAAGCCCACTCATCCTTCAAGAGGCGGCTACAATAACAGAGGCCGTAACAACAAGGGCGGTTACAACAGAGGTTCCAAGAACAGAACAGCTGCTCCCGCAGTCAACGCTCCCTCAAGAGCACCCAGAACTGATGCAGGCGCAGAAAAGGTTTCTCTTTACGGAAAAATCAACTGATTGTTCTGAGAACTGAAAAAAACATAAAGCAAAAAGAGCTGTTTTTTACAGCTCTTTTTTACTTTTTAGCTATGATGAATGTCGGCATAAGCTTCAGAAAAATTCATATATTTTAAAAGGGCTTCTCCGGACCGCTGAACAAGTCGGAGAACCCCTTTTTGTTTTTATCACAGACCTTTTATCATCTGCATATAATCAAGCTCACGGAATCCCTTTCTTTTATAAAAGCGCAGGGCAGCAAGGTTATCTCTTTCAACCTCAAGACGAATTCTTGCGTGGGGGATTTCTTTTTCGATGAAATCAAAAATTTCTCCGCCCAGACCGTGATTTCTGCTGTCTTCTTCAATATATATCTCCTCGACCCAGATAACAATTCCTCCGGCCTCCTGAGAAAAGCTTCTGCTGAGAAGGAGGTATCCCGCATCCTTTCCGCCATCGGTGACGATGTAGCCTTTGAGATAAGTGTCACTTCTCATCATTTCATCAAAGGTGGCTTTGTGGTGTGAGTGGGGCACGGGATGAAGCACAGCATCACTGTTGTAAAAATCAGAGCAGAATTTAATAAAAATATCTCTGTCCTTTTCGGTAACCTCTCTGAGCAAATCTGATTCTCCTTTAAAAAGCTTTTTCCACATCCCTGAGCATTTTTGCAATCTCAATTTTCTGTGGACATTTCTTTTCACACTTTTTACATTTGATACAGTCAGCGGGTGATGAATCAACGGTGCTCTGAAGGTATTTTGCCCTTGCATTTTCTTCGTCACCGTTGATTTTGAGATTATAAGCAGTGAAAAGCTCGGGAATCATAATCTTTTTCACACATTCCTCACAGCAGTATCTGCAGCTTGTGCAGGGAATTGTGCTGTCGTTTGCAATGATTTCTCCCGCTTTGAGACAAAGCTCCTTTTCCTGCTTGGTCAAAGGCACAAAATCCTTCATATAGCTCATATTGTCTTCAAGCTGCTGCATATCTGACATTCCGCTGAGAACCATAAATACGCCCTCAAGACCTGCAGTGAAGCGGATTGCCCAGGAGGCAACGGAAAGCTCACTGTTTTCTTTTTTGAACATTTCTGCAACAACTCCGGGAACATTGGCAAGCTTTCCGCCTCTGACCGGCTCCATGACAATGATAGGCTTGTTGTGCTTTCTTGCAACCTCATAGCAAAGGCGGGACTGCACATTGGGGCTTTCCCAGTCAAGATAATTGATCTGAAGCTGAACAAATTCCATTTCGGGATGTGCAGTGAGAATTTTGTCAAGAACATCTGCGGTGTCGTGGAAGGAAAAGCCGAGAGTTCTGATTTCTCCCTGCTTCTTTCTTTCTGCAAGATATTCGAAGGCCTTGTAATTTTCGGCCTTTTCAAAGTTTTCTTTGTTAAGGCAGTGGAGAAGATAATAATCAAAATAATCCACACCGCATTTTTCCTTCTGATCAAGGAAAATACGTTCAATATCCTCCTGAGACTTTGCCATGCCGACGGGCATCTTGTCTGCAAGGAAAAAGCTTTCTCTTTTGTGGCGCTGAACAAGAGCTCTTCTGACTATGCGCTCACTGTTTCCCTTGTGATACATATATGCTGTGTCAAAATAATTGAAGCCCTCTTCAAGATAACGGTCAACCATTTTGCAGACATATTCAAAGTCAACCTTTTCGTCATCGTTTTTGTCGAAAAGCGGGAATCTCATACAACCGAAGCCGAGTTTTTTCATTGCGTACCATCCTTTTTTCATTGATTTTCAGAAAGGCGACAGCAAGAAAAGTTTACCGTCGCCTTTGAATTATTTAAGTGTGAAGGTCTTTGTGTAACCCTCAAGAGCTTCACCTGCTGCAAAGTCTCTTGCGGTGAAGACGACCTCATCCTCATAAACCTCAACATAAGCGCCGAGACCTGCCTGAAGGAATTCACCAAAGTCATTTTCTTTACCGAAGGAGGGAAGATTTACGGAATAAACTCCCTTTTCTTCATCAAGAACCTCAAGGCTGTTTTCAGTTATGCCGTCGTGAAGATGGCCGTTGAGGAAGAAGACATTTTCATATTTTGTGAGAATTTCAAGAACCTGATCGGACTGCTTGCCGATGTCTGCACCTGCCCAGTCTGTGGGAAGACCGTGAGTGTAGGCAAGGGGCTGATGGTTGATAACAAAGGTGGGCTTTCCGTCAGCTGTTGCTTTTGCAAGCTCGCTGTCAAGGAAAGTAAGCTGGTCTGCGGAAATGTGAGCTTGCTCAAGCTCCCATTTGTCAGAGTTCATCACGATGAAGGTGTAGCCGTTTACATCGTAGGAGAAATAATATTTATCAATGTCAATGCCGAGATATTCTTCGTTCTTGCTCATTATGTAATCTGAACGGCCGCTGAAATCAAATCTGATGTCGTGATTTCCTGTTGAGAGAATAACCTTGTCAAATTCTGAGTCTTCAATTGCGTTCCAGAGAATATCATAGGATGCGTCATCGCTCATTTCTGTCAGGTCACCGGCAACAACAAGAGCATCAAAGCTGAGGCCTGAATTTTCAATATCGCTGAATCCGTTTTCAAGCATAAATTTGTGATATCCGAAGGGTAAAACCTGAGTGTCGGCATAAGCCACAAAGGACATCTTTACTTCATCCTCATTTTTAAAGGTCATGGGTGTTTCTGTTGAAGGGCCTGTGAGAACACCTGCAGCTGAAAGAATGGTGATGATAACCATAATCAGACTGTTGATAAGGGAAAATGCGGAATTGATGATTGAAAAAATCTGTGCAGCTGTAATAACCATAGCTTTTTACCGTCCTTTTTTATAGTATAGGAATATATTACATCCTTTGTTAAATTATAACAATATACTGAGTAGGATTTTAACTGTTTGTTAATTCATTGTTTAAAAATTAAAGCTCAAATTCGTCATTCTTATTTTTATTGCCTGCAATGTCCAGCAGATAAGCAGTCATTAAATTATTTTTTTTCTCCGCTGAAATTTCAAAGAAAAGGTCAAAAAGAGACGGGTCAGCAAGAAGAATATTTTTCATAGCGGCAATATTTTCATATTCAAAGATTCTTTCAGCAGCAGATAAGGAGAATTTTCTGATGCTGTCAAGAATAACGGTCTTATTCTCAGGGGAATAAAGCTCAAGCTTTGCCGCTGCGGCAACGGCTATCCAGGACTCATAAGGAGGAATGTCTTTGAGCAGAAGATCAATCTTATTGATATAAAGAGAAGAGATGTGGCGCAGTCCCTCAAGGCACTTTTTGCTGATATTCACAAGGGTGTCGGGGAAAATCAATTCGCGGAGCTTTGAGCAGTGCAGAAAAGCCTCTGAATAAAGCGCTTCAACACATTCGGGCAGAACAATTTCAGAAAGCTTGAAGCAGTTTGCAAACAGAGAATCGGTTATTATCCTCAGCTTTCGGGGCAGAACAGCTTTTTCAAGATCGGTGCAGCCGTAAAACGCTCTTGTGTGTATCTCTGTGACAGAATCGGGAATGATGATTTCTTCAAGAGATATACAGTTTTCAAAGGCGCTCATTCCGATTTTTCTGACGCTGTCGGGAATATTGATTTTTTTTATCGAGCAGCATCCCTGAAGAAATTGCTCGGGGATTTCCTTCAGAGTGTCGGGAAGTATAAGCTCGGTGAACCTTGAGCTGAAGGGAAAAGTGCTTTTGCCAAGGTGAGTTACCGACGGGGGAATAACCGCTCTTTTCAGGTTGGTTGTGGAGAAGGCATAATCTCCGATATCTCTGAGCTTCGGACCCAAATGAATTTCTTCAATTGCACAGACGTTGAAGGCGGAGGGTCCGATGCTTCTGATGTTATCGTGAAGAAGCACTCTTTTAAGACCGGTGCACTGACTGAAAGTGCCTTCGTGTATGTCTGTAATCTTATCAGGAATTTTGATTTCCTCCAGAGCGGAGCAGCCCATGAAGGCGCAGCTGCCGATGAGCTCAAGACAGTCGGGCAGGTCAAAGCTTTTAAGTGAGCAGCAGTAAAAGAAAGCGGAATCACTTATGGCTGTCAGATTCTCGGTGCCCGTGATGACGGCAAGCTTTTTGCATTTGAAAAAGCATTTTTCGGGAATTTTGGTAATTGCACAGGAAAGCTCAACCCGTTCAAGTGCGGTGCAACCCTCAAAGCATTGTTTATCAAGAGTGGTGACGGTGGAGGAAAGAGTAACCGAACGGATTTTTTCATTGCCCATGAAGGCAAAGCACAATATTTTCTTTACTCCCTCGGGAATGATAATGTCAACGGAGCTTCCCCTATAACCCGTAAGGGTACCGTTTTCCAGGATGAAATCTGCCACAGCTTCTGCCTCCTTTGATTTTTTTATCATTCTAGCACACAACATATAATTTAATCAAGGCACAATTGAGTATCTTTGACATTGACAAATTAGTTTATAAATGATATATTAAATTAACTGCAGAGATATTCTGTATCCGTGTGAAGAGGTGTACTTTCACGGCTTTTCACAGATTCCTATTCAAAGGTAACAAAGTGACAGACGAAAGAGGTATTTTTATGAGTAAATACACAAAGGAAGATATTATTAGACTGGTGACAGAGGAAGAGGTTAATTTTATTGACCTTCAGTTCACAGACATTCTCGGCACTCTTAAAAGTGTATCCGTGACAACAAGTCAGCTTGAAAAGGCTCTTAATAACCGCTGTATGTTTGACGGCTCTTCAATTGACGGCTTTGTCAGAATTGAGGAAAGTGATATGTGTCTTCATCCTGACCTTGACTCTTTCGTAATTCTTCCCTGGGACAATACCGAAGGAAAAACCGCAAGACTCATCTGTGATGTTTATAACTCAGACGGAACACCCTTCGAGGGCGACCCCCGTTATGTTCTGCGCAAGGCAATCAAAAGAGCGGCAGATATGGGCTATACCTGTAATGTAGGTCCCGAATGTGAATTTTTCCTTTTCCATCTTGATGAGCATGACAAGCCCACAACAAGATCCTACGATATGGGCGGATATTTTGATCTCGGTCCCGTTGACAGAGGAGAGGGCTGCCGCAGAGCAATCTGCCTTTGCCTTGAAAAGATGGGCTTCGAGGTTGAGGCATCTCACCACGAAAACGCAACCGCTCAGCACGAAATTGACTTCAGATACGATGAGGTTCTCAGAACAGCGGATAATGTTATGACCTTCAAGTATGTTGTAAAGAATCTTGCAAATCAGCACAACCTTTATGCAACCTTTATGCCCAAGCCCATTTTCGGCATCTGCGGCTCAGGTATGCACATCAATATCTCACTTTTTGAGGGCGGAAAAAATGCCTTCTGTGACGAAAACGATGAAAGAGGTCTGAGCACCGTTGCTTACAATTTCATTGCAGGTGTTATGAACCACATCAAAGAAATCACAGTTCTGACAAACCCCATTGTCAATTCTTATAAGAGACTTGTTCCCGGTTATGAGGCTCCTGTTTATATTGCCTGGTCTGCAAAGAACAGAAGTCCCCTTGTCCGTATTCCCACAGCAAGAGGCACAGGCACAAGAATTGAGCTGAGAAACCCTGATCCCGCAGCTAACCCCTATCTTGCAATGGCTGCTGTTATTCAGGCAGGTCTTGACGGTGTTGAAAAGAAAATGACACCTCCCGCTCCCGAGGATTCAAACATTTATAAGCTCACTGCCGAGGAAAGAAAGAACGCAGGTATTCATTCTCTGCCCAAGACCCTTTACGATGCAGTCAGAGAATTCAGAAAGAGTGAATTTGCCAAGGAAGCAGTCGGTGCTCACGTCTGGAAGAAATACATCGAAGCCAAGGAAGAAGAGTGGCGTGAATACACAACAAGAGTTTCTCAGTGGGAAATTGACAGATATCTCGGAAAATATTGATTTCAGTTCGGGCGGCGGTTTAGGGTTACAAGTATAATTCAAACCTCTGCCCGGATTTTTGCTGAAAGGATTTAACTATGGAATTCAAAATTAATCCCCTTGCATTTTCGGGGATTTTCCCCGTTCCCAATGCTGTTGTTGACGACAATATACGCCTTGCAGGTCTTGTTCAGCTTAAGGTGATTTTATATATGCTCCGCCACAGCAATGACGGTGAGCTTAATGCTCAGAAAATTGCCAAGGCTCTTTTCATTCCCGAAGAGGAGGTCAAGGATGCTCTTGTGTTCTGGCTTGAAAGAGGCGTTCTTGTCAGTGATCTTTCTCAGGTACATCCTCCCGTCCGCGTTGAAGCTCAGCCTGTGGCTGAAATGACGGAGCCTCAGCTTCAGACAAGGGTAGAGGAAAAACAGAAAAAGACAGTTGAAGAAATAAACATTCTCAAGCCCAGCCACGAGCAGATTGCGGCAAGATGTCAGGAAAGTGAGGATGTAAGAACTCTTTTCCGGGAGGCTCAGAGTGCAATGGGCAAAACCATCGGCTATGACGGTCAGTCCGTTCTGCTGATGCTTTATGACAGCTACGGTCTGCCCATTGAGGTTATTCTTATGGCAATTGAGTATGCTGCATCAATGAACAAAATGAGCTTTGCCCACATTTCACGCATCGGCAGAATCTGGAGTGAGCTTGAAATTGACACAATTGAAGGCGCAAACGAATATATCGAAGAGCATACTGTTGTTGATGAAACCTGGCAGAAGCTTCGCACAATGACAGAAATTACAAACCGCAACCCCACAGAAAAGCAAAGAAGAATGCTTACTGTCTGGGTTAAGGAATACGGCTATAACGTCGATATGATTTATTATGCTTATGAGGAAACAATTGAGCGCACGGGCAAAATGTCCATGCCTTATATGGACAAAATCATCAGAAGCTGGCATGAAAAAGGCGTTAAGACGGTGACTGACATTGAAGCAGAGCGCATCAAATGGCAGACTCAGCAGCAAAGCAAGCTTTCAGAGGGCAAAAAAGCTCCCGCAAAGAAGGCTGAAGCGTCCTATGATACGGATGCTTATATGAGAAAAGCAATCAACCTTGATTTTAATAAGTAAGGGGTATGATTTATGGCATACAAAAAAAGTGTTTATGTAAAAGCCAAGGCGCTTCTTGACGAGCGCAGAAGAGAAGCTGAAAGAGATCAGCTTCTTCGTCATTCGGCAGCAATACTTGCCTGCCCTGAAATTGAGGAAATCGAAAACGAAATGGCAAGATGCGGCGCCGATGTTGTCAAGGCTGTCGGCATGGGCGGAGATGTTAAGGCTTATGTCAGAGAGCTTGCGGCAAAAAATCTTGCGGCTCAGGAAAAAAGAAGATTCCTTCTCAGACAGGCGGGCTTCACTGAGGATTATCTTGAAACAAAATACCACTGCAGCATATGCAAGGACACCGGCTCTCACGACGGGTTATACTGTGAGTGTTACAGAAAGCTTATCCGTGATGTTGCAAGGCAGGAGCTTGATTCAAGAGGGCTTATCAGCAAGTGCACCTTCGAAAGCTTCAACACTGACCTTTATCCCGATGTGACCGATTCCGTCATCGGCAAAAATCAGAGAGAGCATATGAAGGGCGTTCTGGATTACTGCAGAAATTATGCTGACCGCTTCACCCTTGACTCAAAGGGACTTCTTATGATGGGGAAAACAGGCCTGGGCAAAACCCACCTTTCCCTTGCAATTGCAAACAGAGTCTTCGATAAGGGCTATGACGTTTATTATGACAGTATTCATAACATTATGGACAAGCTTGAAAAGGAGCATTTCGGAAGACTCAATCTTGAGGACAGCATCCGTGACACAGTCCTCAGCTGTGACCTTCTTATTATTGATGACCTTGGTGTTGAATTTTCAACACAGTTCACAATAAGTGAGATTCATAATATCATCAACACAAGAATAATCAACGGTGTTCCCACAATCATCAGCACCAATCTCACCATAGCGGAGCTTGAAGAAAAATATAGTCAGCGTATAACTTCAAGAATAATCGGTGACTGTCAGCCTTTGTTTTTCTGCGGCAAGGACATCAGACAGCTGAAATGACAAAATACGGCAGAAAAAATAAATAAAAAACTCTTGATAACAGCTGTAAAATCCTGTATAATCTAAGAGTTAATTGCTGGTGTGGCGCAGTTGGTAGCGCAACTGATTCGTAATCAGTAGGTCGCGTGTTCAAGTCACGTCACCAGCTCCATAAGAGCCCGACAGAATGCGGGCTTTTATTTTTTCTTGGTAAAAAATAAAAAATCATTCGGGAGGTACAGTATGAAAATTACAAATGATATCCGATATATCGGTGTAAATGACAGAGAGATTGACCTTTTTGAAGGTCAGTACATTGTGCCCGAGGGCATGGCTTATAATTCTTATGTTATCATAGATGAAAAAATTGCAGTTACGGACACTGTTGATTCCCGCTTCGGTCAGCAGTGGCTTGAAAATCTTTCAGCTGCTGTTGAGGGCAGAGCGCCCGATTATCTTGTTGTGCATCATATGGAGCCTGATCATTCCGCAAGCATCAGTCTCTTTGCGGAAAAATATCCCGAGGCACAGATTGTGGCTTCCGCAAAGGCCTTCACAATGATGAAGAATTTTTTCGGCACTGATTATGCCGAAAGAAGAATTGTTGTTTCTGAGGGCTCTGTTCTTTCTCTCGGTGAGCATAGTCTGAGCTTTGTTGCCGCTCCGATGGTACACTGGCCTGAGGTTGTGTTGAGCTTCGACAGTAAGGATAAGGTGCTGTTTTCTGCCGATGCCTTCGGAAAGTTCGGTGCCCTTGATGCCGAGGAGGACTGGGCTTGTGAGGCAAGAAGATATTATATCGGAATTGTGGGAAAATACGGCGCACAGGTTCAGGCTCTTCTTAAAAAGGCTGCAGGTCTTGACATTGAAATCATCTGTCCGCTTCACGGACCCGTGCTTAAAGAAAATCTCGGTTATTACATCGGACTTTATGATACCTGGTCATCCTACAAAACAGAAACCGAGGGCACAATGATTGCCTATACCTCCGTTTACGGCAACACAAAAATGGCAGCCGAATATCTTGCTGAAAAGCTCAGAGAAAAGGGCTGTGAAAAGGTTGTGGTCAATGACCTTGCAAGATGTGATATGGCTGAGGCTGTTGAGGACGCCTTCAGATACGGAAAAATTGTTTTTGCAACAACCACTTATAACGGAGATATTTTCCCCTTTATGCACAGATTTATCTGTGAGCTCACAGAAAGAAATTTCCGCAACAAAAAGGTTGGCTTTATAGAAAACGGAAGCTGGGCACCTGTTGCTGTCAGACATATGAAAAATATGCTCAGTGACTGTAAGGGCATTGAGTATGCGGAAAATGACGTTAAAATTCTTTCTGCCGTCACAGATGAAACAAGAGCTATGCTTGATGCTCTTGCCGAGGAAATGAAATAACAGTATGGCTGAAAAAAAGACCACAAAGAAAAAATCTCCTTATGCCGCAAACTCTCCCGGCAGAAAAACCAAGGACACAAAAGGCAGAAAGCTTTATGCCCAAAGGAGAAAAAAGGCTCTTGAAAAGCAAAGAAGACGGAAAAGAGCGTTGCTTGTTGCGGCTGTTGTTGCAGTGATTGCATTTTTTGCAATTGCTATCAGCCATGTCCGTGAAACATACATTCCTTTGGGGGATGCTGATTATACAGTTGTTATTGATGCCGGTCACGGCTTTGATGATCCCGGATGTGATTCACCTCTTCTTGATGCCGATGAAAAGCAGACAACTGCCGGGATTGCTTCGGTTTTGCAGAAGAAGCTTGAAAAAAGAGGCATAAGGGTTATACTTACTCATAACGGAAAAACCTATCCGTCAGAAGCTCAGATAAGAAAGCTTGCCCGAAAAAACGGTATTGAATATTCTGAAGAGCACATCACTGACAACAATATTTTTTCCGCTTATGAAAGAGCTGTTTATGTGGCTGCAAAGGATAAGGATTTTAAAACCGACCTGCTGATTTCCCTTCACGTGAACAGCATTGAAAACAAGCCTGAAATAAGTCAGTATGAAATGTATTATTATGCGGACAACCCGTCGGCAGAAAAAACAAGGGAGCTTTGTGAACTGCTTGAGGAAAAGCTTGACAACAAATCTGTTATCAGAGCAACTCAGTTCAAGGACACCTTTGTTATAACAAGATTCGGCAGTTATCCCTCTCTGCTTTTTGAAATGGGATACTGCACCAACGAAAAGGATGCGGCAAATCTGAATTCTGCTCTTTGGCGTAACAGCTTTTGTGAAAAGCTTGCGGAAGGCATTGAGCTGTGGTTGGAGAACAATTCTCAGCAGAACGTCTGACTTTTGAAGGATATAAAAAAACAAAAGGCTTCTTCAGAGCTTGAATTCTGAGGAAGCCTTTTTGCTGTTCATTATGCGGCGGAAAAATAAAAAACCGATAAGACTGAGCTTATCGGTTTTTGGCGCGCTGTAAGGGACTCGAACCCCTGACCTACTGGTTCGTAGCCAGTCACTCTATCCAGCTGAGCTAACAGCGCATTTTTTCTGCTCAACTATACTATCATAAAAAGATACCCTTGTCAACCTATTTTTAAAATAAAATTATCTTATTAAGTTGATAACTAAACAATTGAAAATGCGGAAAAAATGTGATAACATAATAAAAAGAACCTTAAAAGGAGAGAGAAATATGAACGTTTGGCATGATATCAAACCCGAAAGAATAACAGTGGAAAGATTTGATGCGGTAGTAGAAATCCGAAAAAGAAGCAAAATGAAATATGAGCTGGACAAAGAAACAGGCTTGCTTCGTCTTGACAGAGTTCTTCATACATCCACTCATTATCCTGCAAACTACGGCTTTATTCCCCGTACATATGCACCCGACGGTGACCCTCTTGACGTGCTTATTCTCTGTTCGGAAAGAATTGTTCCCATGTCACTTGTTGAGTGTTATCCCATCGGCGTTATCACAATGCTTGATAACGGTGCAGCCGATGATAAGATTATTGCAATTCACGTGGGTGACCCGACTTACAACGGATATACCGATATCAGCCAGCTTCCCAAGCATATTTTTGACGAGATGGTGCATTTCTTCACTGTTTATAAAATGCTTGAAAACAAGACTACAGTCATTGATGAAGCAAAGGGTGCCGAGACGGCAAAGGAAATCATCAAGGATTCAATTGACAGATACAGAGAATCATTCCTCGGTGAAAGATTATGATACTGAGGATGCCCTCATATACCGACTCCTTCAGATGCACGGCAGCTTCCTGTAGTGACAACTGCTGCATCGGCTGGGAAATAGGTATTGACAGAGCTACGGCTGATTTTTATAAAAATGTCGGCGGAGAATTCGGCAAGAGACTTAGAAAATGCATTTCTGATGAGGATTGCTTTATTCTCAGCAATGAGCGCTGTCCCTTTCTTAATGAAAAGAATCTTTGTGATATTATTATAAATCTCGGTGAAGACCGTCTTTGTCAGATTTGCTCCGACCATCCCCGTTATTTTGAATGGTACGGAAAAATCAAGGAGGGCGGAGTCGGACTTTGCTGTGAAGAGGGGGCAAGGCTCATCCTTTCCGCTCAGCAGCCGCTGCTTGTGACTGAAAAGGAAATCTCTGATGCTGAGGATGAGGATTTTGACGCTGAGCTTTTTGCCTTTCTTTATGAAGCACGTGAAAGAATATTCCGTGAGCTCAGTGACGAAAGCCGCGGATTCGGAGCTTCGGTGAAAAGAATTTTAAGCTTTGCCGCAAGGCTGCAATATAATATGGATAACGATATATGGGATTATCCGTTTTTTTCAGAAAGCGAAATCCGCAAATCAGAAGCAGCCTTCAAGGAGATTTTTGAAGCATTTTCTGCTTTTGAGGCTGTGGACGAAAGCTGGAGCAATCTTCTTGAGCAGCTCAAGGCTGACACAAAAGAGCCGGCAGATGACACGGATTACTCAGATTATGCCCGCAGACTGTTTACCTATTTCATCTGGAGACATTTTCTCAAGGGTGTTTTTGACGGAGAGATTCTTTCCTCTGTTAAGTTTGCGGCTGTTAGCACTGCGGTTATACTATATATAATAAGAAAAGAGAAATCACTTAAGGGTGCTTTGGAGCTTAAGGACATAATTGATGTGTGCAAGCTTTATTCAAAGCAGATGGAATACAGTGATGAGAATATGACTGCCTTTGCAGAGCTCAGTTACAGTGAGCCTTGCTTTTCAGAAGAAGCTGTCTGCGGGCTGTTAGGTTTTTAAGGAGAGAATTTATGGCAGACAGTTATTATAAGCAACTGAGAAAAAAGCACAATCTGACAAGGGATGAGGTGTGTGACAAGGCCGCTTTGATGGGAGAGCCTCTGCAGCCCGAGCGTCTTGAAAGAATTGAAAACGGAAAGTTCCCTATCCTTCCCGATGAGGTGCTTCTTCTTTCAAAGATATACGGTGAGCCTTCTTTCTGCAATCATTACTGCTCAAAGGAATGTCCCATCGGTGAAAAATATGTTCCCGAAATCAAGCCGGGTGAGCTTGCTCAGATTGTTCTGGAGATGCTCTCATCACTCAATTCAATGAAAAAGCGTCAGGAAAGACTGATCGAAATAACCGCAGACGGAATTATTGATGACGGTGAAATCAAGGATTTTGTTTTCATTCAGAGGGAGCTTGAGCACATTTCAATCACCGTTGAAGCCTTGCAGCTGTGGGTTGAGAAGATGCTTGCGGATAAAAAAATAAATATTGACAAATATAATGAAATAATTAGCAATGATACCTTTTGATAATCAGGAATTTTGTTTTTTTACACAGAGTGCAAATTTTGACAGCTTATTTTTCACTTTTTGCAATTGAAAACATATTGCTGTTCTGTTATTATTAAGTCACAGAAAACAAACATCTGAATCAAAGAATAATATTCAGAAAGGAGATGGTGGAAATGAAGGAAGATGTGATTTTCTGGCTGGCGTCAATGATTGTTCTTGCATGTGTTGAAATTGCAACGGTTAACCTGGTGACCATCTGGTTCGCTGTGGGAGCGCTGGCGGCTTTGCTTGCAGCTGCCTTCGGAGCAAATCTGATTGTGCAGATTGTTCTCTTTGTGGCGGTTACGGCGGTAACCCTCTGCTTCACAAGGCCCCTTGCAAAGAAATATCTGGGCGGTACACGTCAGGCAACAAACGCCGATATGGTTATCGGAAAGATTTGCATTGTTGAAGAAAAGATTGACAACATTGCTGCCACGGGTGCGGTTTCCTGCCTCGGTAAACAGTGGAGCGCAAGAACAGAAAACGGTGAGGTGGCAGATGAGGGCACAAGGGTTCTTGTCAAAAGCATAAGAGGTGTAACTCTTATTGTATCACCTGCAGAAAACAACTAAACATTATATAACAAGAAAAAAGGAGAAAAAATTATGGAGCTTATACTTATCCCTATCATTTTAATTCTGGCAATTGTTCTTTTGGTTGCAAACATCAAAATTGTTCAGCAGGCAAGAGCTTGCGTTGTTGAAAGACTCGGCGCATACAAGGAAACCTGGAACGTTGGTCTTCATTTCAAAATACCCTTCATCGACAGAGTGGCAAAGACTATTTCACTCAAGGAGCAGGTTGTTGACTTCCCGCCTCAGCCTGTTATCACAAAGGATAACGTAACAATGCAGATTGACACAGTTATCTACTTCCAGATTACTGACCCCAAAATGTACACCTACGGTGTTGAGCATCCTCTCACCGCAATTGAAAACCTCACAGCAACAACTCTCCGTAACATCATCGGTGAGCTCGAGCTTGACCAGACACTTACATCACGTGATCTTATCAACACAAAGATGAGAGGTATCCTTGACGAAGCAACAGATCCCTGGGGTATCAAGATCAACCGTGTTGAGCTCAAGAACATTCTTCCTCCCAGAGAAATTCAGGATGCAATGGAGAAGCAGATGAAGGCTGAGCGTGAACGCCGTGAAGCTATCCTTAAGGCTGAAGGTGAAAAGAAGTCAGCAATCCTTCTTGCAGAAGGTGAAAAGGAATCAGCAATCCTTCGTGCTAACGCTGAGAAGGAGGTACAGATTCTTGAGGCTGAAGGTCAGGCTGAAGCTATCCTCAAGGTTCAGCAGGCTACCGCAGAAGGTATCAAGCTTATCAATGAAGCAGGTGCATCTGATCAGGTTATCAAGATCAAGGCTCTCGAAGCCTTTGCAAAGGCTGCTGACGGTAAGGCAACAAAGATTATTATCCCTTCAGAAATTCAGGGACTTGCAGGTCTTGCTGCAGGACTGAAGGAAATTATGATTGAAAAATAACATTTCCCATAAATCAGGTGGTCGCAGAAATGCGGCCATCTTTTTTTGTACGCGGGGAAAGGGCTACCGAGGGTGAAAGTGAGATGCCGCCGAAGAGAATTTCCTCAAAAAAATCACCCTCGGATTGACGAGGGTGATTTATATAATTGTGCTACATTGTTTTATTTTGCATTAATATCATATTTGCAGATTTTGCGTTCTCCTACACGTTCACTGAGGTCCTGATTTTCAAATGCAAAACGATATTCCTTGAGAGAGCTGTTTTCTGCGGCTGTTTTTGAATTATATTCATCCCCGAGATAGATTGTTGAATTCGGGTCACAGACATATAATTCTCCCTCCGAGTCGGCATAACCTAAAAACAGATAATATCCGTTTTCGGTGGGCATTGTATCTTTTGATATATGCATATAGGATTTTCCGTCAATGGATATTCCGCCAAGCTTTTTCAGAGGGATCTTTTCATTCAGGATAAGGCTTCCTTTAATGTTTTCAACCACAGTGATTTCATAGCAGGTGTAGGGTGTGCCGGCGTATTCCTTTGTATCACTGTTATATGAAACCGCTCTGTAGGTTGTTCCTTTGATGCTTTCGATTTTTGCAACAAACATATAATCAACGAACCCGACCACCTTTTCTTTGTTAAACACATCAAATAAGTAAACCGCTTCGAGAGTTTCCTCGGTGAGTTCGGCTTTGTCCGTGAAGCTGACAGGCAAAATGGTTGTTTCATATTGCTCGACCTTGTGTTCTCTGTATATGCCCAGCCCTGAGAATGTTATAGCAAATAATGCAACCAGGCATACAACGGTGATAATAATTTTCTTCATTTTAATTCCTCCTTATTAATATCGTTCGTAAGCTAAATCATAGGAAAATTGATTTTTGCTGTCAAGTGTTATGGTACTGTTTACTGCATAATACAGTACATTGCTTGAATCATTTATATGCCCCATTCCCAGAGCGTGGCCTAGTTCGTGTATTAATGTATTCTTTTTAAACTCATCTGAAAGAGAAGCAAATGTTGTTGTATTTATGATAATTTGTCCGTTGGTGGTGGTATAAGCAACTGCGTTTCCTACATTGGGTTCATCAATAATTTTTAATTCGCAAGTTCTAAGCAAGTTGTCTTTTCGTATGACATCTGACTTATAAGAGTTCCAAACATTTGCACCAAATTCTACATATGATTCATAGCTAGAATCACTAGCATCCCAATCTAAATGTTTTAGACTTACTAAATCCCAACTTAACAAACTTGTTTTTACGGAAACTAAATACCATTGTTGAGCACTGACATTTGAATCAGATTCACTTCTTTGGGTGTATAGTTGAATGTTTGCTCCTGATGAAGTGCTAGCATTTTCAACATCTAACACTTTGTTGTTACTTAGTAGTGGCATTATTTGATAAGTTCCATTAGATTGGGGAATAAAACAGAAACTTTGAGCAGCGGGATAGTCGCTGTTTTCTGTGAAAACTTTTATGTTTTGGTAAACTTGGTCTAGTGCGCCATCAACGTCGATACGATAATCATAATCTAGTTCCGTTATAATGTTGTAATATTGCGTGTTATTTGATCGGCAGCTTGATTCAATGCGGAATCGTTGGTGTTCTTCATTGTTTAAGTCTGACTGTATAATGTTTCCGTTGCTTACAGTGAGATATTTACCAGATTTAGCGTTTTTAATGTAATATAAATTATGGTTATCAACACTTGCCAAACTGCTATAATTTAAAAGTGTTAAAAGCATTAATAAAGCTAAAATAACAGATAATACTTTTTTCATAGTTGTCACTCCTTTTTTGCTAAAAGTTTATTATCGTAATTAAATACCACATCGGAAACGCCTCCTTTTATAGACATATCTAAAAAATATGCTAAAGGTAACATAACTTTTTTAAAATCAATAATATTTTTGATTAAATTATAAATATTGTAGTTTATAAATAGATTAAGAAAGAGAATCAGTTAAATATGAGAGACAACACATCATATAGTTAAAGAGGAAGAAAAGAGCAATTTGGCACAAGATATAGTATGTAGTTGAGGTTCAAGCACAAACACACCCGGGTAAGAGTACAAAAGAGGGGTGCGTTAGTGCACAATAGCCAAAAAAATTTGTAAAAAACTG
>JAZRTP010000035.1:0-44352 GCA_045652105.1 Acutalibacteraceae bacterium | reverse complement strand
CAGTTTTTTACAAATTTTTTTGGCTATTGTGCACTAACGCACCCCTCTTTTGTACTCTTACCCGGGTGTGTTTGTGCTTGAACCTCAACTACATACTATATCTTGTGCCAAATTGCTCTTTTCTTCCTCTTTAACTATATGGTGTATATTCCGCTTCCTTTTTCAATTTTTGGATTCTTTTTTATTCTCTATACATTTTTCCCTTTTCTTACTGTTATGTTGCCGCTTTTTTTATTTCTCTATACCTTTATATAAGAAAAAGTGCCCTGACCTGTTAAGCACTCTTTCTATAATTATATATAAACTCAATGGACAAGAATAAAAATATATGCTATCATTAATGCAAATTAATAACATAGAATATTATGAGGTGATTGTTTTGAAAAAAATAAATATCAAAGAGCTTAAAGAGAATGCCGTGTCACTTTTTGATGACAGCTGGTGTCTTATTACCGCAGGTGATGAAAGCAATTATAACACAATGACTGCGTCCTGGGGTGCAATGGGTGAGCTTTGGAACAAGGATGTCTGCTTTGTTTTCATCCGTCCTCAGCGCTACACCTATGAATTCACAGAAAATAACGAGCTTCTGACCCTCAGCTTTTTCACCGAGGATTATAAAAAAGCCCTTGCCTTCTGCGGAAGAAACAGCGGAAGAGATTTTGACAAAGCCAAAGAAACAGGTCTGACACCCATATCCGTTGACGGCTCCGTTGCCTTTGAAGAAAGCAGGCTTGTGATTGTGCTTAAGAAGGTTGCCTTCCAGGACATCAATCCCGAAGGCTTTGTTGACAGTACAATTGACGATAAGTGCTATCCCGACAAGGATTATCACAGAATGTATATCGGTGAGGTTGTCAGTTGCTATATAAAATAAGAAAAGAAAGCGGGTTGAAAATAATGGAAAGAAAATGGGTTACCTCCTGGAGTGCAGCTGCTGTCAAGGGCGGCTTTCATCTTCCGCCGCTGCATCTGAACAACGGACTTGTCCGCGGTACCGCAAGAACCGTTCTGCGCTGCGGCATTGACGGAAATGCAATCAGGCTTCTTTTTTCCAACCGATACGGCACAAAGCCTCTCACACTTTCTGCCGTTTCCGTGGCTCATGTCACAGACGGAAAGCTGAAAACAGACGCGCCCGTACCCGTCACCTTCACCGGACAAAAAAGCGTCACCATTGCTGTCGGTGATGAGGTGCTTTCTGATGAAATCCCCTTTGAATCCATCGGCGGGGAAAAAATAGCCGTAAGCATCTATGCAAAAAAGGCTGTTTTTCAGACAAAAGGACTTTACGGCGGAGACACCTGGCTGAGTGCAGGCAATCAGACAGACACAAAGGATTTCAGACCCCTGTGGCACCTGTCACTCACAACACCGATTGTCACAATGCAGACCAATCCTTTTCTGACAAGAGTTGATGTTCTTGCCAGTGAGGATTCCTATGCCCTTGTTGTTGCAGGTGACTCCACTCTTTCAAACGAGGTACCCTACATTCTTGCGGAGAGACTCCGTCAGAAAGGAATCCGAAACATTTCCGTCATTCAGCAGGCAATTGCGGGCAACCGTATTCTCGACAACGGAAAAGGAATCATCGGCAATCTTTACGGAGAAAATCTTCCCGACAGATTTGACAAAGATATTGCAAAATGCTGCGGTGTAAAGAAAATTCTTCTTAAAGAAGGCATCAACGATATTATTCACCCCCGCTCACGCACTATGAAAAAAGCTCTTTTCTCAACTGCTGAGGAAATCATTGACGGTCTTGAGCTTATAACGGAAAAAGCTCATTCAATGGGGGCTGAGATTTACATTTCCTGCTTCACACCCTTCAAAGAGGCCGGCAAGCTCATCGGCAACATCGATGATTTCAAATGGAGCGAGGAGATGCAGTCAGAGGCTGACAAGGTGAACAATTTCATCAGAAACAGCGGAAGCCACGACGGCTGTGTCACCGTTGATAATTTCACCGATGAAAACAAGCCCTTCACAATGAAGCAAGAGCTCACAATTGACCATCTTCATTATCACCTGAAGGGGCAGGAGCTTTTTGTTGACAATGTTATGGACGCTATGTTCAAATAATATCCAACGAGAAAAACAGAGCACTTTTTTTAATGTTTGACACAAGTTTACAATAAAATTAAAACTTTATTACAAATACACTTAAACGCTTTACTTTTGTCTGTAAAAGACTTAGTATAACTTTCGAAAACAACAAAAGGCGGTGCTCGGCATTCATGACTAAAATAAAAAAATTCTTTTCAGAGGAAAAGGTAACGTTAAAAACAGAACTTACAAAAACTGAATATATGTGCTGGTGGCTTTTAAGAGTTATGCTGGTTTTCGGTCTTTGCTTCAAAGCCAAAGAAGCAGGAAGCTTCGATATGGCTGCGCTCATTATTGCTCTGAACCTTCTTGCCTCCTTCACAGTGACACTTGTGAGAATTGTTTTTTCACCCATCAGAGTCATCAGAAGACTTCCCTTCCGCACGCAGAGCTGGCTGGATGTTATTATTTTCTTCGGCTCTTTTCTCGGTCAGGCAATGAACCTGAACTGGAAGATTACAAGCTATGATAAAATTCTTCATGTAATGGCAGGTTTTTTGGCGGTGTTTATCGGCTATGAGCTTATTTCAATGTTCATTGCTCAAACAGACAAGGTTTCCGTCGGCATCAGGACATTTTCTGCAGCAGGCTTTTCTTACATAGCAATGGTTGTGTGGGAGGTATTTGAATTTTTTGTCGACTTCTACTGGCCCGCCTCAAACAATCAGGCATACAACATAAGTCCCGACAGAGATCCCTTTTTCTTCGCAATTTTCGGTCAGGGTGCCCAGAATGAAAACCAGTGGGCAGTCTTTGACACAAACGTTGATATGCTCTGTGCAATTGTCGGTTCACTTCCTGCAATCATCCTTCTTGCAGTTATTCTCAAAAAACGCGAAAATAAGAAGGCGGCAGAAAAGGTACCCGTCAATGCTGCTCAATAAAAAATAAAAGGTTTCTTCCGTTCAATCCGAAGAAACCTTTTTTCTTTATAATTTTTTCCATTCAGGGCAGAGATATCTTCTCTTGCCCCTGCTTTTCTTTCCGTATTCAATTGCATTCACGGGACAGACTGAAATACACGCCATACAGTGAGTGCAATCCTTTTTCACCCATTGAGGTCTGCCATCCTTCATTGAAAGGGAACCGAAAACACATACTCTTTCACATTTTCCGCAGGAAACACATTTCTCAGAAACGGTAAATTTTCTGTTGCTCACCACGGTTTTATAAAACAGCGGCTTTATAAAATGAGTTTTCACTTTATCTGTAAGAGTGATTTTTTCCGACGGAAAGGCTTCAGAGCTTCTGATGCACTCTGCTGCCTTTTTCAAAGCTTCAGGGGCTTTTTTCAAAAGCTCCTCACAACGCTTTTCATCGGGCACATCAAACATTGCAATATAATTTTCCGGCATCACAACCTTATATACACCGCCGAATTTCCAGCCCTTTTCCGCGCAAAGCTTTTTCAGCAGATTTCCCGCATCACCGATATCTTCTCCGCAGGTCATAACAAAATAAGCTCTTTTTGCTCCGACAAAATTTTCTTCTCTGATAAACCTTTCAAAAACCTCAGGTATCTGCCAGGAATAAGTGGGACAGACAAAAACCAGAGTCTCCGAGCCGTCATACTCTATACCTTTGTCTTCTTTTATAAGCTGACCCGCATCAGCAATATTCTCCCCGAGATAATCTGAGAGAATATCGGCACAGTATTTACTGTTTCCCGTACCCGTAAAATATATAATCATTTTAAATCACCTGCCTTTTTTCATCATAACATATGTTGTAAACATTTGCAAACTGTGATACAATGAAATGCATAAAGAAAAAAAGAAAGAAGGATTCTTATGTAAAAAATTCTCGTAACAGGTGCCTCAGGCGGAATGGGAAAAGCTATCTGTGAGCTTCTGCTCAAAAAGGGCTATAAGGTTTACGCAGCGGATTACCGTGAAGGTGAAATCAACAAAAACGTAATCTTCAAAACCTGTGACGTCACAAACATACAGTCAGTAAATGAGCTGAAGGAATTCATCGAAAAGGATTGCGGAAGCCTTGATGCAATCATTCACACTGCAGGAATTTATGATATGGACTCTCTGATTGAAATGAGTGAAGAGCGTTTCTGCGGAATTTTTGACATTAACCTTTTCGGCGTTTACCGAATCAACAAGGCCTTTGCTCTCTCAATGAAGCCCGGCTCAAGAATCATTATAACCTCAAGTGAGCTTGCACCCCTTGACCCTCTTCCCTTCAACGGAATTTACGGAATAACAAAATCCGCCCTTGAGAAATATGCCTTTTCTCTTCGTATGGAGGTAAACCTCAGAGGAATCTTTGTTTCAATCATCAGACCCGGTGCCGTAAAGACGGGTCTTCTCGGAGCATCAACTGCCGCAATTGAACGTTTCAGAGAAAACACTCAGCTTTATAAGACCAACGCTGAAAGCTTCAAGAAAATTGTTGACAGTGTTGAATCAAAAAATGTTGAGCCCGAAAAAATTGCAGAGCTTGCCCTTGCCGCTCTTCGTGACAGAAATCCGAAATATGTTTATAACATCAACAGAAATCCTCTGCTGAAAATGCTCAATGCAATGCCCGACAGACTTCAGGTGTCAATCATCAAAGAGGTTCTCAAAACCAAATAACAAAAAGGAGATGCTCGCCGCATCTCCTTTTTATTATGTATTAATTTTACCACTTGTTTTCAACGTACTCACAGAAAGCGTACATATCCTTGATTTCAAGCTTTGTTCCGTCATCAAGGGTAACGTCGCCGCTCCAGAGACCGTGAACCTGATGGGTGTGCATTCTTGCAATGCCGAGATTCATGTCTGAATGGTGGTCAAAGGTGGGCTTCATTGTAAGATTGAATCTGCCGTCCTCTGAAACAAACTTCCAGTCCTGCATATATTTGTCGGGCTTGGGGAAGGTTTCAACGTCAACAGCACCGAATTTGTGAGCCTTTCCGTCATAGAACAGACAGGTTTCTGTTGCATTGCTTTCATCACCGATTGCCCAGGTGATTTCAAAGCCAAACAGATGCTTTTCACCGTTTTCGTCGGTGAGATATGTTGATCCGTTACCCCAGTACCATACCATCTTATGAGGTGTGTTTACTCGACCCCAGTCAAGTGCGCAGAAGGAATTTTCCTTTGAGAAGGTGTATTCCTTGTCACCGTCCTTATAGAATCCTTCGCAAGGCATACAATTCTGCTTGGTTGTCATAAAGTATTTCTTGCTGTCACCTGCAAAGGGAAGAACAGTTGTGATGTTATCAAGTCCGGGCATAATGTCCATGTCAAACTTACATTCAACAACCTTATCCTTAAGAGCCATCTTGAACCAGATTGTTCTTGAGGTCTCTCTTGTGTCAAATTCAAATTCAGCCTTGCCGATTTTTGCTGCAAAACGGTTGGGAGCGTCACCCTTGGGGTTGGGAAGATATTTTTTTCCGCCAAGGAAAAGCTGAGTTGCATCAACAACAACCTCACCCTTTTTAAGATCAATGAGCTTACCTGCAACATAACCGCCGATGCCGATGTTGGCAAAGCTCAGCTGCACCATAAAATCACCGTTTGAAACCTGGTAGAAGTCCCATTCCTTTTTGCTCATGGGGCTGCCCTTTTTGACATAGTCTCTGTTATACTCAAAAACATTCTTTCTTGCCCAGCCTTTCGCAAGGAGTGTTCCGTCGGGAGCAAGAAGAGGAGTTTCCTGAGTGTATTCTGTCTGCTTTGATTTTTCCTTCCACTGCTGAAAGGGTACATAGGTTCTTTCCATAATGCTTTCTCCTTTGAATATTTTATTGACTTAATTGTAATCTTTTTCCGTGACAAATTCAAGATGTAACTGAAAAATAATTCAAACCGAAGACACAGAGCTGAGGCTTTTTTTGCGGATTCGGATTATACTTGTCACCTTAAAGAAACTTTTGTTGACTTTAGCTGTATTAAGTTATATAATTAACCTGTTATAAAATGTAAAGGAGAACACTATGGAACAATTTGCAAAAAGATTCAAAATTGACTGTTCACCCGTAGCTCACGAAAGCTGCACTTATGTCAAGGGAGACACCCGTTTCACTCTCATCACACCCTGCCTTCTGAGAGTTGAAACCCAGGCTGAAAGCAATTTCTGTGACGAACCCACTCAGAGTGTCTGGTTCCGTGATTTCTGTCAGCCCGAATTCAAAATCAACGAAACAGATGACGTTGTTGAAATCAAAACCACAAAGGTCAACTTCCTTTATTCCGTCAAGAAAAACAAGATGCTCAGAATCAAGCTTATTGACGGAAGAACAATTTTTGATTTCACAAAGGGTAACCTCAAGGGCACCTGCAGAACTCTTGACATCACAGCAGGCATCATCACTCTCGGTGACGGCGTCTGCTCAAGAAACGGTGTTGCAGTTCTTGATGACAGTGAAACTCTTGTTCTCAAGCAGGACGGCTCAATTGTCAAAAGAGACCACAAGGAAACCGATCTTTACTTCTTTGCCTACGGCAATGATTACATCGGCGCAACAACCGACCTTTACAAGCTGACAGGCAAGGTACCTCTCATCCCCCGTTATGCTCTTTCAAACTGGTGGAGCAGATACAAGGCTTACACTCAGCAGGAATATCTCGATCTCATGGACCGCTTCAAGAAGGAAGAGGTACCCATCACCGTTGCAACGGTTGATATGGACTGGCACTGGGTTAACATCAAGGAAAAATTCGGCAAGGACAGCCACAAGGTGTCAAAGCATAAGAACTTTATGGAATATGTTTATGACGTATGGTCAACAGGCTGGACAGGCTACAGCTTCAACACCGACCTTTTCCCCGATCCCCAGGGCTTCCTCAGCAAGCTCAAGCAGGACAATTACCACGTAACCTTCAACATCCATCCTTCAATGGGTGTGCGCTGGTTCGAGGATCAGTATGAGGATATGTGCAAGGCTATGGGTGTTGACCCCGCAACAAAGAAGCCCGTACCCTTCGACATCACAGACAAAAAATTCACCCTCAATTACTTTGACATCCTCCACCATCCCCTTGAAAAAATGGGCATTGACTTCTGGTGGATTGACTGGCAGCAGGGCACAAAGACCAATACTCCCGGTCTTGATCCTCTCTGGGCTCTTAATCATTACCACTTCCTTGACAATGCAAAGGATAACCACAGACCTCTTATCCTCTCCCGCTTCTGCGGCGCAGGCAGTCAGCGTTATCCCCTTGGCTTCAGCGGTGACACAACTCAGACCTGGGCAAGCCTTGACTTCCAGCCCGGCTTCACCGCAACCGCTTCAAACATTGCTTATCCCTGGTGGAGCCACGACATCGGCGGTCACTGCATGGGCAAGAAGGATGACGAGCTTTATCTGCGCTGGGTACAGCTCGGTGTTTACAGTCCCGTTATGAGACTCCACTCAACAAACAACGACTTTGCAGGCAAGGAGCCCTGGAATTACAGCGGCCCCGTTGAAAGAATTGCAAAGGATATGCTCAGACTCCGCCACAAGCTTCTTCCTTACATCTACACAATGAACTACCGTACGCATATGGACTGCAGAGCAATCTGTGAGCCTATGTATTACGCATATCCCGAAGACGAAAAGGCTTATGAATGCAAGAACGAATTCTTCTTCGGCACTGAGCTTATCGTTGCTCCCATCACAGAGCACACAAGTGCAGACACAAACCTTGCAGGTGTGAATGTATGGCTTCCCGAAGGAAGATACACAGACATTTTCACAGGCAGAATTTACAGCGGCAACAAGTTCGTCAGAATGTACCGTGATATCGAAAATATCCCCGTACTTGCAAAGGAAGGCTCAATCATTCCCATGAGCGCAAACGACAGAACAAATGACTGCTCCAATCCTCAGACTCTTGAGCTTCTTGTTTACAGAGGCAACAACACCTTCCTTCTTTATGAGGACGACGGTGATACCCTTTCATATCAGAACGGAGAATATCTCAAAACAGCCTTCACCGTTGCAGAAGAAGGCAACAAGGTTTCCTTCTCAATTGCAAAGGCAGAGGGTGACAGCACTGTTGCTCCCGAAAGAAGAACTTATGTCATCAAGTTCAAGGACATTGTCAAAGGTGACGTTTCCGTCAAAATCAACGGAAAGAAGGGCAATGCCGAAATCAGCACCGACGGTGACACTCTTGAGGTTACTGTTTCTGCAAAGAACAGCTCAAAGATTGAAATTTCTGTTGAAGACTGTGAATACCTCAAAAATGACGATATGAAAAAGGAGCTTACTCTTGTTATTTCCAAGTTCCAGATGTCAACAGACCGCAAGGCTATGATTTTCAACGATTTCATCAGAAACGGCAAGGAGCTTCCCAAGGTTTCCAAGGACTTTGAAGGCCCCATCAGAGAAATTCTTGAGCTTCACAGAGATTGATTTAACAATAACAAAAGGAGATTTTCAAAATGAAAATCTCCTTTTCTTCTTTATTTTATTGCTTTTGCAAAGCTCTGAGTGAGCATTCCTTCAAGCTCACCGTAAGAAACAAACACAGCCATTTCTCCGTCAGCCCTGCAGGTATAAACGGTGCCGGGCACAATAAATCTTATTCCCTCGTCAGTGAGCACCCACACATCAAGCATTTTTTCGTCAATGCTTGTCTGAGAGACTCCGCCCTTGAGAGCAACAAGCTCTTCAAGAGCCTTTCTGCTTTCGGTGTTGATAACGTCAGTCAGCTTCAGCTCTTTTCCGCTTCTGATGTCATAATTAAAAGCAAAGCTGCTTTCACCCCAATAATTCGGGCTGATTGATGTATATTGCACAAGATAAAATCTCACCGAAGCAAAGCTTTCTGCCACAAGATAGCTTTCATAAAGAGATCGGGTTTCACCCTTAAGCTCAAAATCCTCGGGAAGCTCCATATCAGAAACATCTGTTCCCTCAAGCTTGGGCTCTGCAAGCTCTGAAACAAAAGCTTCAATTTTTTCATCCAAAAAGGGAATTTCAGTTTTGGGAAAGGAAAGGGCAATTTTTTGTGAATCCTTTTCAACAATCACCTTGGAAGGAGCACCGAAAAGCTGTTTTCCCTCATCAAGGGGATCACCGTAAAAAACAAGATATTCAAATTCAATCTCCTCAAATGCATCACCCTCGGGCTCTGTTTCAGCTTGTTCAGTCTCGGCGGGTTCAGTCTGAACAGAGTCGGTGACGGTACTCTCCGTTGTCACTGTCGTTTCAACAGACTCTCTGTCCTTTACCTTTGACCGGTTGTAGAATAAGCTTGCTGCGCAAAAGAAAAACACAACAACACAAATAACAAACTTTAACTTTGATTTTTTCATTTTTCTCTCTCTTTCAAGTGAGCCTTTTACGGCAGAATGTTACCCGCCGCTTTATAAATCTCATACCATTCCTCGCGGGTGATTTTCACATCTGCACCCTTGATGCAATCCTCAAGGCGCTGAAGATTGGTTGTTCCCGTAACGGGCATCATTTTTGCAGGATGGCGGAGAATCCATGCGAATGCAAGGGTTGTTTTTGAAACACCGTATTTTTCAGCAATTCTCTTCATCACCTTGTTAAGCTCGGGGAACTTTCTGTTATCAATGAAGCAGCCCTTGAAAAATCCGTACTGCATGGGTGACCAGGGCTGAATTGTGATGTCATTGAGTCTGCAGTATTCAAGCACACCGCCGTCACGGTTGACTCCGCCCTCATTGCAGAGATTGACGTTTATTCCAGAATCAATCATCGGTGTGTGCATAACACCGAACTGAAGCTGATTTGCACAAAGAGGCACATCAAGATATTTTTCAAGCAGCATCATCTGATATGGATTCTGATTGGAGACACCGAAATGTCTCACCTTGCCCGATGCCTTCAGCTCAGAAAATGCCCTTGCAACCTCCTCGGGCTCCATGAGTGTGTCGGGGCGATGAAGCAGAAGCACGTCGATATAATCTGTGCCGAGCCTTTCAAGACTGCCCTCAACAGAGGACATAATGTGCTCATAAGAAAAATCGAACATTTTCCCTGGCACAATTCCGCACTTTGTCTGAATAATCAGCTTTTCTCTGTCCATTGAAGAGATTGCCTTTCCGAACACTCTTTCACTTTCACCGCCGCCGTAAATATCGGCGTGGTCGAAGAAGTTGACTCCCATTTCAAGAGCCTTGTTCACAAAAGCGGAAACCTCCTTATCACTCATTGAGCTGATACGCATACAGCCCACAGCAACCGTAGGCACCTGAAGTCCGCTTTTACCAAGCATTATGTTATACATTTTCTTTTTCTCCTTTTACTTATATTTCTTAATTGAATATTAACACAATTTTCCTCTTTTCTCAACGGCTAATCCGTTTTTTATTGACTTTTTATCATAATTATAGCATTATATAAACAGTCACTTCAGCAAAGGAGAAAAAGCAATGAAAACAGATGACAATCTTACAAAAGAGCTTTCCGCTCTCATCAGAGCACATCTCGGCAAGGAAATAAAAGAAACCGCCTTCATCGGAGGCGGCAGCTTCGGCAAGGTATATCTCTGCACCGCAGAACAGGGTGAAAAGCTGATTGTCAAATCATATTATGTAAGCGGGATGGAAAAAGCAGAGCATCAGCAGCTTGAAATTCTCAGAAAAAACACCGATGTACCGATGCCCGAGGTTTATTTCATCCGCTCCGACGAAAAAAATCCCCTTTTGTGTATGAGCTTCATCGAAGGCAAAAACGCCCTTGAGTTACCCTTCCTTTTCAAAAGCAGAAAACAAAAGAGCAATTTTGCCTCAGCTGTTGTTGACGGAATGCTTCAGTGGCACAGCGTCAAAGGTGAAAAGTTCGGTTATCTTGAAAATCCCCGCTATGACTCCTGGAAGGAATTTTACATTGAAAACAAGGCTTCCCGTGATCTTGAAAAGCTTGAAGAGCTTTCAAAGAAGGGAAAATTCCCCCAAAAAAGTCTTGATCTTCTTCAGAAAGGCTTTGAAATTTTCAGAGACGTTGTTCAGGAGCCTGAAGCTCCCGTCCTCATTCACGGTGATCTTAACATTATGAACATTATGGCAAACCCCGCAGACATGAAGCTGACAGGCTTCATTGATCCCTGCGGCTCAATGTGGGCTGACCGTGAATACGATCTTTTTCAGCTTCGTAATATGTGGGGTGATGCCTACGGCATTTATGACGAGTACAAGAAAAAGCACCCCGTCAGTGAGCACTGTGATTTCAAGGTTGCCTTTTACGGCGCCCTTCACGAAAACTCAATGAGACTCAAGGGCGGAATTACCGTTCCTTTGTGGGAAATCCAGAACAACCTGAGACTCAGAAAAGCAATGAAAGAATATTTGTAATAAAAACAGCAAAAGAACTGAAATCACCGCAGTGACTCAGTTCTTTTTTTCATCAGATATTTTCAAGAGCCGTCTCAATCAATCTGAAGGCCTTGTCAACAATTTCACCGTCACCCTCACAAAGATTCAGCAGCGGTGCTCTCACTCCGCCAAGGGCAATGCCTGTTCTTTTTTCAACAACAGCCTTTGCAACGGCATACATATTACCCTGAGCCGAGCACATTGTATAGGTGACCTCATTTGCGAGATTCTGAAGAGTCCTTGCTTTTTCAAGGTCTCCCTCAAGCAGAGCCTCGTCCATTTTTATGTAAAGCTCAGGCATTACTCCGTATGTGCCGCCGATACCGCTGTCTGCACCGATGATTCTTCCGCTGATGAACTGCTCATCAGGTCCGTTGAAGACAACAAGCTCACGGTCTCTCAGCTGTGCCTGTCTTTTAAACATCTGTATATCCTGAACAGGCATTGATGAATTCTTGATGCCGATGACACGGGGATTTTCAAGCATACGGTCAAGAAGAGAAAGAGTCAGAGAAACGCCCGCAAGCTGAGGAATGTTGTAAATCACAAAATCCGTCAAGGGAGCCGCAGCGGAAATATCATTCCAGTATTTTGCAATTGCCTTTTCCGGCAATCTGAAATAAATGGGCGGAATTGCCGCAATTGCATCAACGCCGAGAGCTTCGGCATGACGGGCAAGCTCACAGCTGTCCTTTGTGTTGTTGCAGGCAACGTGTGCAATAACAGTCACCCTTCCTCCTGCAACCTCCATAACAGCCTCAAGAATCTTTTTTCTTTCCTCAACACTCAGATAAATGCACTCACCTGAGGAGCCGCAGACATAAAGACCCGAAACTCCCTTTTCAATCAGAAAGGCTGCATAGGCCTTTGTTCTTTCCGCCGACACATCACCGTTTTCATCGTAGCAAGCATAAAAGGCAGGAAAAATCCCCTTATATTTATTCATTTCACCATTCTCCTTCTTTCAGTTGTTTTCAAGCTCTTCAAGCATCTTATCAAGCATTATCAGACATCTCGGCACGTGGAAGGGACCCTTGAAGGTTGAACCGATGCAGGCGGGCATTGTGGGCTGTCCGTCGCGTCTGAGATATCCGTACCATTCACCGCAGGGAGCCGCTGCAAAATATTTTTTGCAGTAAGAAAGCACCCTTTCAAAAATCTCAAGATACTTTTCATCACGTGTCTTTCCGTAAATCATCAGAGAAGCAATCAAAGCCTCATTGTGAGGCCACCAAAGCTTCATGTCATGCTCATAAGCCTCAGGCGGCTTGCCGAGACAGTCAAAGAAATAAAGAATTCCTCCAAACTCCTCATCCCAGCCTTTTGAAAAAGCCATGTCAAAAATTTCAACCGCCCTCGCACTGAGCTGTTCATCTCCGGTTGCAATTGCTCTTTCAAGCAAAAACCAGCTGCATTCAATATCGTGACCGGGATTGACAACTCTGCCTTCGGTGATGTCAAGTCTGGGGCTTCCGTCCTCAGCAACGCTTTCAAGGGTGCAGCCAAGCTCCTTTTTAACGTGATAATTGAGAATATCACTGACACATTCCTCTGCCCTCTGATTATAAAGCTCTGCATTTTCCTTATCAACACGAAGCATAATGCTTGTCATATTCAGCATAATCATCGGAATACCGAGAGCTCTGCCTGTACGGGTTGAAGGCTCAGTCTTTGCCCCGAGTCCCGTGGGATCCTTCATTCCGTGATTGAGCTTCCAATAAATATCATAGGCTCTTCTTGCTCTTTCAAGATGCTCGGCTTCACCCGTCACTCCGTAATATTCCGCATTTGCAATGCAGTAAAATGCCTCTGAATAACAGTATCTTCTTTGTCTGAGAGGCTTGCCGTCACAGGTAACGGTGAAATAAAGTCTGCCCTCAGCCTTCGGATTGATGCAGTATTTTTCAAGAAAATCAAGACAGCTTTTACTTGCCTCAAGCCACTGCTTTTTAATTCCGTAGGTTTTGCACATATAAGCAAAAATCCATCCGCAGCGTCCTTGCATCCAGACGCTTTTGTCTGTTGAAAAAACTTCTCCGTCCTTGTCAAGACAGGTGTAAACGCCTCCGTTCACCTTGTCCATTCCCTTCTCAAGCCAGAAATCACAGACACTTTTCAATTCCTGCTGAATCCAGAGTCTTTCTTTTGCAATATCCATATTATTTCTCCTTTAATTTTCTGCCTTGATTGTAGCACAAGAAAAAATAAATGTAAACACAACCCTTGCACAAAAGCTGTCAAATATCAGCTTTTTCCCGTCATCCTGCCGAATCTTCCCGAAAAAAAGCTCACAGCTGCACACATCAAAGCCGAAACGGCAGCATTAATCAGAAAGGGATTAAGGGGAGACAGCACAAATTCAAAAATATCCTTTGCGGATGCATCAGCAAAGATTTCAGACCAATTCATTCCGTAATGATAAGCCGAAAAAACATCTGCGCATAAAACAAGAATTAAAAATACAAGCACCGAAATGAGCTGAAACTGCCTTTTGCTTTTATAAAATCTTATGAAATTCCAGTTTACAAGAGAAAGAAGAAAGGCTGTCACGGGCACAACAAATCCAACGGCAACACTTCCGTTCAGAAAGCCCGACGGAATCCTCCACTCAAGAAAAACTCCAAAAACAAGCATTGCAAAGGAAAGAAAAAGCAACACACTCTGAAGAACAGTGGCTTGCCAGAGTCTCAGAGGATTTTCTTCAAAAGAAGGCAATGAGACAGCCTCCGCCGGCTCATTCTGCTGCATAGCCTGATAAACTTCCGCACATTCTCTGCACTGTTCAAGATGCTCCGTGACAAGAGCTTCGCTTTCCTCACTGCTGCACCCGTCGATACAAAGAGGGATAAGATCTCTGACAATCTCACATTTCATCATCTTTTTTCATCCTTTCCGAAATTTTCTGTCTTGCACGGTAAAAGGTAACCCTTGCCCAGCTTTCACTTTTACCGAAAAGCTCACTGATTTCCTTCAAAGAAAGCTCACCGAAAACCTTCAACATAAAAACCTCCTTATAAGGCTCCTCAAGCTCGTGAAGATAACGAAGAATTCTTCTGACATCCTCTTTTTCAAGATATTCCTGCTCAGAATCAGCTTCAGAGCTTTTTATCAGCTCTTGATCAAGAGGAAGATTTTTCTTTTGTCTTTTGTAATATGCAAAGTATGTGTTCTTTGCAATCTGACAAAGCCACACCGAAGCTCCCTCTTTATTTCTCAGCGAAGAAAAATTCATAAAGGCACGAAAGAAGGTCTCCTGAGTCAGCTCCTCGGCAATACAGACATTGCCCGAAAGCCTTACAAGATATTTAAAAATCATATCCTTGTTTTCTTCAAAAACTCTTTCAAACTCCGTCACCTTCTCACCGTCCTTTCCTTTTCACTTATAAGATACCATAAGAAAGAAAACGTTACAAGAAAAAGACAAAAAAGTATTGTTAGATACAAAAAAAGACGGACATCTTTTTATCCGTCTTTCTTCGGCTTTTTGTGAAAAGAGCCTTTGTTACCATTCAAAATAATATGTGTTATTTCTTGCACCCTTGAGATATGTTCTGCCGTATTCACAGATAAATCTGATTTTATGCTCCTTTTCATTGAATGCGAAAATCGGCTCATAATCCGACGGGGCACACTCATATTTCTGACGATAGAAAATAACCGTCCAGTCGTTTTTGATTTTGACAACAGGCTCACCTGTGCTGTCAGCGGGACGGAATGCCTCATAATACTCAACCGCCTCATAAAAGGCCTCATCATCAAGGGGAATTTCAAGAAGCACAACCGTTGCAGGCGGCTCGTGAACAACACCGTGATCCTTGTAATAATATTCATAGCTTATACCGTCGGTGTCGGGAAGCTGTGCGGGCAAAAACTCTGCCATTGCCTTTTCTGCGGCATCAGAATCAAAAATCATATAATTTTCCCTTTTATCCGTATGTGACTGCACATAGCCTTCGGGAGAAGAAATGCTTGCAAGAAAAGCCATTGCAAAAAGAAAGAATGCACTCCACACATAAAGGCAGACCGACAGCACAGAAGCCGCCGTTTTAATTTTCAGACCCTTGCCCGCAGCCGCGCCCTTTTTTCGGTTGAGAAAAACAATAACAAAGGGAAGGATTGCAGAAAGAATTACAAAAATAAATATCAGCTCAAAATCATACCGGGGATAAAGATATTCCTTTATATAATGAGCTTCAACTCTGAAAATCGGGATATAACAGCAGCCGGAAAAGATCATACCGGCAATTCCGAGGCCGAAAAGCAGCCTTCTCATAAAATTCTGCAAAGGAGAAAGCTCACTGTCCTCACTCGGCACATCCTTTTCCTTCACAGAGGGCTTATTAAGGCTCATGCTTATTTTTTCAACATTCAGCTCATGCTCAAGCAAGGGCTTAAGACAAGCAACTATCTCCGTATCTGTCTGAATTCTGTTTTCTGTTCTTTTTATAAAGTCTGACAGAATTTCCTTACTTTTTTCCGGATGCTGCTGAAGGGTACTGATTTCGGAAATTGAAAATCCTGCCTTTCTTAAAACAGAAACATTTTTCAGAATTTCAACATCCTCCTGTGAAAAATCAATGCTCCTTCTTCCTGTATAGGATTCACTGAAGCAAGGGTTTACAAGTCCGCTTTCAATGTATAATCTTATGGCCCTTTCCGTAAGTTCTGTTTTTTCCGAAACCTCTTTAATTTTCATTGAATCACCGCCTTATCTGAGTCTATCATACCTTCTTACCCTGGGTAAGAGTCAAGAGTTTTTTTTGAAAAAGCATAAAAAGCACCGATATTTTTCCCTTCGAGCACAAAACCCTTCACAAAGTCTCTGTTCAAGTCTGCCTGAAACAAATTTTATTGACAATTATTTTACCCTGCTATATAATATTTTTGTATGCTGAAGACAGCTCGGATTCCCTTCAGCAAAGAAAAAATCACTTTGAAAGGAAAGAAAATATGAACACAATCGACAAAAATTACGAAGCTCTGTTCACCCCCTGGAAAATCGGCAATGTGGAAATCAAAAACCGTATTGTTATGTGTCCTATGGGCGGCACCTCCCTTTTCGGATGGTTTGAGCTCGGCGGCTGCCACTTTGACAAGGAAGCAGCAAAGCTTTTCCTTGAAAGAGCCAACAACAATGTCGGACTTATCATCCCCGGCATTGCTCCCCTTCGAGACACCTTCTGGGGCAAATGGCTCTGGCAGAATCCCAAAATGTTTGAAGAGCTCAAGGAATTTATGGATGAAATACATAAAACAGGTGCAAAGCTTTTCATTCAGCTCACTGCAGGTATGGGCAGAAGCTGGGCAATCACAGAGCTTGTTGCTCCTCTTCACAAAAACAAGTTCACCCGTGCTCTTGTCAAGCCCATTCTTGACACCTCACACGAGCTTGCCTGTCCTTCTCCTCAGCCTTCACGCTGGGCACACGACATCATCTGCCCCGAAATGACCAAGGAGCAGATTCACGAAATCATTGAAGCCTTTGCAAAAACCGCAAAGCTCTGCCGTGATGCAGGTGTTGACGGTGTTGAGGTACACGCTGTTCACGAGGGTTATCTTCTTGATCAGTTTGCAATTGAATTTTTCAACAAGCGTACCGACGAATACGGCGGTTCTTTTGAAAACAGATACCGCTTTGCAGCCGAGGTTGTCAAAGCAATCAAGCAGTCCTGCGGCGAGGATTATCCCGTTTCTCTCCGTTATTCCGTTGAATCAAAGATGAAGGGCTTCTGCGAAGGCGCAATGCCCGGCGAAGAATACACCGAGGTAGGACGAGCAATGGCTGAATCAGAAAAGGCCGCCAAGTATCTTCAGGATGTCGGCTACGATATGCTTAACGCTGACAACGGAACCTACGATTCATGGTACTGGGCTCATCCCCCCATGTATATGCCTCAGAACTGCAACCTGGACGATGTTGCTCACATCAAGGAATTTGTTGACATTCCCGTTGTCTGTGCAGGACGTATGGAGCCCGACGTTGCTTCAAAGGCAATTGAAGAAGGCAGAATCGACGGAGTCGGTGTTGCACGTCAGTTCCTCACCGATCCTCAGTGGATCACAAAGCTCATCGAAGGCAGACTTGAAGAAATCAAGCCCTGCATCTGCTGTCACAGCGGCTGCTTCAACTTCTCATCCTCAAAGGGTCACGCAAACACTCAGGATCTTCTTGACACAATGGGTCTTGCACGCTGTGCACTCAATCCCGAAACAATGCAGTCCAAGAAATACAAAATCGTACCCGCAAAGAAGACCAAGAAGGTTGCTGTTATCGGCGGCGGTATCGGCGGTATGGAAGCTGCAATTGTCTGCGCAAAGAGAGGACACAAGGTTACTCTTTATGAAAAGACAGACAAGCTCGGCGGTGTGTTCATTGCCGCAGCTGCTCCCTCCTTCAAGGAAAAGGACAGAGATCTCATCAAGTGGTATATCCGTGAGCTTTCCTGCCACGACATCGACGTAAAGATGAACACCGAAATCAAGGACATTGCTTCTCTCGGTGCCGATGAGGTTATTGTTGCAACCGGCTCAAAGGCAAGATCAATCCCCGTTAAGGGTGCTGACACTGCAATTGAAGCTGTTGAATATCTTCTCGGAGAAAAAGAGGTCGGAGAAAAGGTTACTGTTATCGGCGGCGGTCTTACAGGCTGTGAAATTGCTTATGACCTTTACCTCAAGGGCAAGAAGCCCACAATTGTTGAAATGCAGGATGACCTTATCACCACTCCCGGTGTATGTCTTGCAAACACCTCCTTCCTGCGTGACTTCTTCAAGACATACAAGGTACCCGTTCACCTTGAAACCGCTCTTTCCGAAATTTCTGACGGCAAGGTTACCGTCAAGGACAAGGACGGCAAGGTCTTTGACATTGAAAGCGATAGCGTAATTATGTCAGTCGGTTATGTTCCCACTCCCGTTGCTCCCAAATCAAAGCACGTTCACCTCATCGGTGATGCCGCAAAGGTCGGAAATCTCCGCACAGTTATCTGGGGAGCCTGGGACATTGCAATGAAGATTTAAGAAAAGGAGAAAACAAACAATGATTCTTACAAAAGAACAGCAGGCAATTTTAGACGGATCACAGGGCGACGTAATGGCAAAGGTTATGAAAACCCTTGTTATGTACGGTGAAGCCTTCGGTGCCGAAAAGCTGGTACCCATCACCTCTGATTATAACCACCTTGTTACATCCTTCGGTCTTAAGGTAATGTCACCCGTTTATAACCTTATGCAGACCATCCTTGATGCAGGCGTTTCCTCAGGTCAGAAATTCTCCGTTGACCCCCGTCCCATCGACAAAAACGTTCCCGCAAACTTCCTTCAGAATCTCATCTTCAACAAGTTCATGTACACAAAGCAGGACTTCTATGAAAATCAGCTTGAAAAATTAGGTCTTCTCAACAAGGACGCCTTCACCTGCACCTGCTATATGGACGAGGTAGGCAACAAGCCCAAAAAGGGTGACGTTCTCTCCTGGGCTGAATCAAGTGCCGTTGTTTATGCAAACTCAGTTCTCGGCGCAAGATGTAACCGTAACTCAGGTATCATCGATATCATGGGCTCAATCGTCGGTTATGTTCCTTATTTCGGACTTCTCACCGACGAGGGAAGAAAGGCAACCTGGGTTGTTAAAATCCAAACAGAAAACAAGCCCGAGGCTCAGCTTCTCGGCTCAGCAATCGGCATGAAGGTTATGGAAGATGTTCCCTATGTTGTCGGTCTTGACAAATGGATCGGCACAGAGCTTGATGACAGCGCCTGCGCTTATCTCAAGGACTTTGGTGCAGCAACCGCTTCAAACGGTGCTGTGGGACTTTATCACATCGAAAACCTTACCCCCGAAGCAGTTGAGCTTGGTGAAAAGCTTATTGCAGAGGGCGCAAAGGAATATATCATTGACGATGCCGAGCTTGAAAGAGTCCAGAAAAATTATCCTGTCATCTGGAAAAATCCCGATGCAACTCCCAAGCTTTGCTTCATCGGCTGTCCTCATCTTTCACTCCAGCAGCTTAAGGACTGGACAGACAACATTGAAGGTGAGCTGAAGAAAAAGGGCAACTCAAAGGTCAGCATCCCCACCGTTCTCACTGCGGCGCCCAAGGTGCTTGAAGCCTTTGAAAAGACACCCTATTATGCCCGTCTCAAAGCAACAGGCGTTACAATTTCCTACATCTGTCCTCTGATGTATATGAATAATCCTCTGTGCAAAAAGATGCCCGTAATTACCTGCTCAAACAAGCTTCGTACTTACACCACCGCAAAATTCTATAAAGAAGCAGAGATTTTATCAATTATTACAGACGGAGGTAAAAAATAATGAAACAGTTCAAAGGCAGAGTTATCACTCCCGGCACTGTAACAGCTGAAGCTGTTGTCACAAAAAACGGCTTCAACACTCTCGCATCCTTCCAGAACGCTCTCCAGTTCGGAGACAAGGAGGTTAAATGCGGTGATCAGAACAATGCTGATTTATACGGCAAGTCACTTCTGAACAAGGCTCTTTGCCTTCCTCAGACCATCGGCTCAACAACAGGCGGTCTTGTTCTTTACTGTGCATGTGCACTCAAGAAAAACCCCGCTTGCATGCTCTTCTCGCTCCCCATCGACTCCCTCGCCGCTGCAGGTGCAGTTCTCGGTGATGTCTGGGTTGACGATGTAACCATGCCCGTTATCGACTCCCTCGGTGATGAGTTCCTTGATTATGTCAAGGACGGCATGACAGTCACAATCAAGGAAGACGGCATTGTAGAGGTCGGCTGATAAAAAGCAAAAAAGAAAAACGGCTGTTAACTCAGCCGTTTTTTTGTATGGATTTTTCCGCAATACTCTGTGATAAATGTCAGTAATTATTCCTTTTCATCTTCCACGCCAAAGGCCTTACCGCCCCTGAATCTGTTTCTGAATTCAAAGCGGCTTTCAAGAAGCCTTGAAAAGCGTCCGATAAGAAATCCGTTTATAACCGCACACAAAACCGTGCCCCACTTGACGCCCTCAAAAACACCGAAGCCGAAAAAGGTGAAAGACAAAGCCACACCAAGCACAAGACTGAACAGATCATAAGCGGTTTTGATTTTATTAATATCCTTTTTTGTTTTCATCGAAAGCTCCTTGACAATCAGCTCATAAGCCTCAGGGGCAAGATAAGTGTGAAAAAACAAAGAAACCGCCAAAGAGCCGAGCACAACGCCAAGCACATACCACAGCACACGAAGACCGATGCTGTCGGAGGGCAAGGGTGCAACAAGCCCCATTGCTGCGTCAAGGAGATTGCCGTAAATAAAAGCGGTCACAAAGGAGAAAATATAAAAAAGCCTGAATCTTTTCATCACCGCAACAATCACAAGCACCAGCACACCCTGAAACAGATACTCCGCAACCCCAAAGGTAAACCAGGGCAAAAGCTGAGAGACCTTCAGATGCAGAATATAAGCGGGCGCAACAATCATTGACATTCCGAAATCCGCCTTTTCACTGAAGGCAGCAGCAAACGCCATTATAACAAGACCGAGCACATAAGAAATTTCAGTGTAAAAAACCTTTTTCTTCATAAAACACACCTCATAAAAAAAGAGCCCCCGGTGTTTGATATAGAAACACCAAAAGCTCTGTTTTGTCTATAAACTGATTATATCATAATTTGAAGGAATTTTCAATAGTCAAATCCGTCAAGATGAAAATTTTATATACCGAGAAGCTGTTTTTTTATTCAGCCTTCCTTCACCTTATCCTTCTCTCTGTATCTTATCATAGAAATAATAATTGAAGCAATTGCAAGCACAGAGCCTACACAGGCACCGTAGGCCTGAGAAAGAAAATTATAAATCAGCCAGAAGGGAGCACTGCACAAGCCGAATCTTCTGATTGTCTGCTCCTTTTCGCACCAGAGACCGCCCGTCTGAAAAAGAGCCCCTGCAATGGGAAGAAGCTCAAGCAAGTCCTTGCGCACGGCTGCAATTATAAGCCCTGCCGCAGTAATCACAATCAGATTTGCTGCCGCTATAAGCTTTGTATATGGTCTGAATTTCGGTGAGTTTTTCTTACCGGCAAAAAATGACCCCACAGTTGAAAGGCTGTCCATAACAGCACCCGAGAAAGCACCCAGCAGCACATACTGCAAAACATATAAGGCATTTGAAATACAGGTTACCCAGACAATCTGTCTGCGTTTTTTAAGCTGATAGCTCAAAAGATAAAGTCCCACTGCCCCGAGACCGATTAACTGAGAAGCAATAAGCACTGCCGCCACCTCCTTTTGTTTTATATACATTCTACTTTATTTCTGTGCTGTTGTAAATACCAAAAAGAAATCCCCGCTTCTGACAAGGCATAGGCGGGGAGCATTTAATAAAAGCTTATTTATCCAATTTCATCAAGGCTTGTACCCTTGGTTTCCTTGACCTTGGCGGTAAACATAACCGCCGCAACAATAACCGCAGGCAGAGCCACCGCAAGACAAGCCCACCAGATCGGCATAACTGTCATACCCACAATTGTGAGAATGTAGCCGACTGCAAGACCGATAATAACAAGCAATCCCTCTGCACCCACAACTGAGGCACGGATATCCGTGGGCACCTTTTCAGTCATCATAACATTCATATAGTCTCGTCCGATCCAGTATGAGCCTTGATAAAGACCTGCAAGAGAGCCGACGAGAAGCGGATTCCAACCGCAGAGAATTCCCGCAACAAAAAGCGCATAACCGATAACACAAAGGCAGGAGAAAAGAGTAACGGTGGTTTTTCTTCCCCACTTGTCTGCAATGAAGCCCGAAAGGAAGGTTATCAGTGCATAAATAACGGGCACCATAAACAAAGCCTTTGTGATTTCTGAGGTTGACATACCAGCGCGGTGCATTGAAGATTCAAAATAAAGGGCAATGGCAGGCATAGCCGCGTCAAAAATGATATGGGATATAATCAGAATCTTTGTGTCTTTGTTTGCAAAGATGTATTTCACACCGTTGAATACGCCTGACTGATTTCTCTGAGCCTGCTTCTGCTGTTTTTCAAGAGCCTTTCTTGCCTGTCTTTCCTCATAAGGCACAGCAAGATATTCCATTCTTTCTCTGACAAAAACTCCTGTATCCTTTGCAAGAAGAACAACAAGCACAACAGCGACAAAGCCGATGAGAGCGGGGACAAGGAAAATTTCTCTCCATTTTGTGCTGTCATCACCCATAAGAGCATTACGAAGAGCAGGAATCAGAATGACACCTAAAATGCCGAAGCTTTTAAGGAAGCTGTAAATCTTTGCTCTGTGCTTAACGGGCGCTTCTTCAAGAATATAAATAATCTGAATATCATGACCCATAAAGAAGCTGATAATTGCAAAGCCCACAAGGAACATTATATAGCTTGAGGAAAGATGAATCACAAGAAGTCCCAAAGCCATACCCAAAGTGGAAATTGCAAAAAGAGGCTTTCTGCCCCACTTATCTGCAAGAGCCTTATAAAAGGGTGTAAACAGACCGAGCACATAAGTGAACACACCGATACCTGAATGGAAGGCAAGTCCATCCTCATAGGTATAATATTTGCCCATAAAGGGATTATTGACAAAGAACTCCGTCACAAAGGAGGACTGAACGGTAACAGTAAGATTACTTGTTACCTCGTCAAGAATGTTGACAACTGCAATAAGAAAAAGAAGGATGAAAAAGTACTTACTGCCTGAGCTTCTCTGCTGCATTTTTGTAAGCCTTGCCATTTCCTTTTTCTCACCTTTGAGAATTTTTTCCTGAGTTTTCATATTTATCTTCCTTTACAAATATATTGCTGAATGATTTTAACATATAGTAAGAGAAATTGCAAACACAAAAAGCTTCATCAAAGCTCCTCTTTTGACTTGTAATATTCATTTACAAGAGAACGGAAGCCCAGCTTTTTTATCTGCTCATATTTATAATCATAACGCTTTTTTGTGTGCCTTCCCGAAAGGATATATCTTATCAGATCCACCTCATACCGATCAATAATTTCAAGGGAGTCCGTTGTTGTGATAACAGGAAAATACCAACGGCTCCAGGTCAGCTCGTTATATACGGGATTATTATAAAATTTGGCATTGAATCTTTTGATGAACGCCCTTGCGGCATATTCTGCAGGGTGGTTGTTTTTCTCCGCCCACCGTCTGAGCGCTCTTGCCTTCCTTTTCATTTTTGCCTTGATTTTTTTCAAAGACACCTGACTTATGTCAACTGTGCCCTTATTATAGGAAAAGCCGAGAAATTCCCACTGACTCATTGGCGGATGAACCGATTCCTTATCCTTGTTGACAGACAGTTCAAGCTCCGCCAGAGCTTTGTGTATGATTCCGATATACTCCGAAAGCTCTTTTTCACTGTCAGCCATAACAAGAATGTCATCGGAATATCTGATATAATCAATCCCCTTATCATAAAAATAAAAATCAAGGTCACTCAGATAAAGATTTGCAAAAAACGATGCCGCGGGACAGCCGGGTATAATCCCCTTTTCTTCACTCTGAATTTCACCGCCGAATAAAACCCGTCTGTCTGTCAGCAGAGACTGAAAAAAATCAAACAAAGGCTCATCGTCGGAAAGGGCCTTTTTCAGTTTCGGAAGAAACTTTGCCACATTGACAGAGTTGAAATAACTGCTTATGTCACAGCGGTAAACATATTTTCCTTCTGCTCCTGTTATTCCCGCAACGCTTCTGAAAGCGGCTTTTGCCGTTTTGTTTTTGCGGAAGGAATACAAATTCGGAGCAAACAATCCGTCATAATCCTTAAGCAAAAAGGCAAGCATGCTGAGAACAAAGGTCTCTTCCTTTGTGAAGGTATAAACTGTTCTCTTTTTTCCCGCACTTGATTTGTTCACAAGAAGCTTCTTCGGAACAGAAAAGCTCTCTCCCTCTTTAAGATTCCCGGCATAAGATATATATTTTTTCTCTGAAATGAAAGCATAAAGCTCTCCGAGTCGTCCGTCACAGACTTCTTCACTGCCTTTTCTGTGCTCATAAAATTCAAGCCAGCAGCCGTGATCCGCAAGTTTTTCAAAAGCTCCCATAAAGTCACCATAAAAAAAACAGAGAGAAACAATTTAACATCGCTTATTGCGATACAAAACCGTACACAGACCAATTGCCTGCAAAATTCAAAAACGGTCTGTGCTGGGTTCTCCGCAGGCGCCGGGCATTCTCTCTGTTTTTATACTGATTAATTGATTTTAACGTAAATTTGATTTTACTCTGTCGATAACATAATCCTTTTTGTTATCAAATCCTCTGAAGAAGCGGATATAAGGAATATTGTTTTCTTCAAGCACCTTGTAGCTGCCCCTTGCAATCATTGCACGATATTGATTCTGCTTCATCAGAAACACGGCAAGCACCGGCTTTGAATCCTTTGAAAACAAAAATGAAACGGGAAAGCAGGCAGGATGAGCGCCTTCATCAAATCTGCTGACGTGAACGTCACGCTCAATGGTGAAGCCTTCAAAGTTTTCCTCTGACAAAAGCTGCTCAAAATAAGCCTGCTCCGTGCCGAGAAAATCCTCAGGTGAAGAAAGCCCGCAGACAACCTCTGCATTTTTTTCCTTGCCCTCATTATTATTCAACTGCTTGAACATATCAAAAAATCCCATTTTGTTCACTCCTTTTTATGCTTTCATTATAAATTAACTGTTCTGCCAAGTCAATATTTTCAATCAAACTTAAGTCTTTCTCTTTCTGCCTTAACCGCCATTGAAATCACAGCTGCCTCACTGTGAGCTTCAGATTCGCTTTGAAGCTGAGCGATCAGAGATTCGGCGGCAAAGCGGTCAAAGGCCGTGCGCTTTTCTGAAATAATTTCAAGAATTCTTTCATCAACCGTATTCTCGGCAATCAGACGGTAAACAATGACATCTCTTGTCTGCCCCATTCTGTGAGCGCGCTTGAGTGCCTGATCCTCGGCGGCAGGAGTCAGCTGAGGCTCACAGAAAACCACAACACTTGCCGACTGAATATTAAGTCCCACTCCACCCGCAACAATCTGACTGACAAGAACGGCACCTTCAGGAGCCTGATTGAAGGAATCAATCAATTTCTGCCGCTGGTCAGAGGAAATGCTTCCGCTTATGACACCGACAACCCTTTCACCGAGAAGCTTTTTTGCTTTTTCAAGAGTGTCAAGAAAGAATGAAAAAACCAGAATCTTTCTGCCCTGGAGTCTTGCCGTGTCACACACCTCAAGAAGACGGACAGCCTTTGAGGATTGCTCAACGGTGTCTGCATTCCAGGAAACTCTGCGCACATCGGAATAAGAGCCGAAGCGGACTGTCTGAGTGTAAATTCTTTCCTCTTCACCGCTGAGAGTGCACCACTGATCCTTTCTGATAAGAGGAGGAAGCTCCTTTGAAACCTCACTGCTCAGACGTCGCAGATAAACGGGTGACAAGGAATGTCTGAACTGCTCAGCGTTGGCGGCACTTTTGACAAGCTGAAGATTTGCAGCAACCTCAGGCTGAAGACAGCTGACAAGAAAGCACATCTCCTCAACCCTGTTGACAAGGGGTGTACCCGTCATATAAACCGCTCTTTCACTTTTTTTAAGAAGCTTGATCACAAACTGAGTGCGCTTTGATTCGGGATTTTTGACATAATGAGCCTCATCAACAACAAGAAAATCAAGACGGAAATCAACGGGAAATCTCAGCCTTGAAACCGAATCAAAGGTTGTAACGGCAACACCGCCGCTTTTATACCACAAGTCAAAATTCTTTTGATCGGCACCTCTGATTCCGAAGGCAGAAAGATTTGAAAAGCTGTTTATCTCTCTGAGCCAGTTTGTCAGCACGGAGGCGGGACAGATAACCATAAAATGTGTTTTCCTCTGACTTCTGAGTGCCGCCATTGCTCCGATTGCCTGAACGGTTTTTCCAAGACCCATTTCATCTCCAAGCAGAGTCTTTTTCTGCATAAGCATAAATTTCACGCCGAAAATCTGATAAGGTCTCAGCGAATGCTTCATTGCCGAAAGGTTTACGGTCTGCTTTTCAATTTCACGGACAAATTCCATTGAAACTGTGTTACGAAGCTTTTGTGCCGCACTGATTCGTCTGCAGTATTTTTCAATCACTGCATAATAAAAATTTGAATAATGCTCAAAATGAGCCATATAAACAGAGCTCTGCGCCTCGGAGATTTCACGGTAGCCTTCAAAAAGCTTTTTCAGCGGAGAAAAATCCCCTTCAAAAAGAGATCGAAGCTCCTTTGCCGCAGAAATAATTTCACTCTTGATTTCCGAAGGCAGAAGAAAAAAGGAAATTTCCGATTTGCATTTTTCCGCCTCTTCAATTGCATTTTCAAAAGCCTTCTTTTTTCCGTTATAAAGCTTTTTAATCTCTTTTCTTATATCCTCACGGCAAAGGAAAATACAGATAGCCTTCACAAGCTCTCTTTCACATTCATCGGGATTTTCAGCCCTTATCCTCAGTGAAACGTCATTTTTCACCTCGTCAAGAACAGTGTGCTTAAGGTTGTTTATTTTCTTTGCCCCCTGAGTGCCGATGCCCTCAATTTTTCTTATCTGAGAATAATTCAGCTGAGAAAGCTGATACATGTTATTTATTCCCGCCGCCTTCAGATAAGCCACGCGTATTCCCTGCCTGTCTGAAGAAAGAATGTCAACGCTGATTCCGCTCAGATGCTCACGGTGCTTCTGCTGAAAAAAATTCTCCGCTTTAACACGTATGTCGGCAATTTCATCCTTTCTTTCGTCAAGAATTTTTTCGACTTTCTCTTTTAAAAGAAGACTCTGCCTTACTGTTTCATTTATTTCCTTGTATCTCAAATCTTTTTCCATTATAAACAGCTCCTGAAACCAGACTGAATAAGACCTGCTTTTCTTTTTATTATAACATTCCTTATCCTCAATGTAAAGTTCGTCAAGTCAAAACATAACGGTGTCAAACCAGCCTTTGCAGCTGCAAAAAAGCTTCAAGGCAAAACGTCTTGAAGCTTTTTGACTTATTTTTTGTCAGCCTGTCTCTGAGCTTAAGTGTTCAGATTGATGTTAAAGCCGGAGCCGCTGCTTTTTACGTTTGTGCTGACCGAGGGCATATAAGGCATAACCTTTTGAGCAAGAGCAACTGCAGGCATTGACTGAACATAAACCTTGCCCGGTCCCGTAATAACGGTGTTGAACACACCTTCACCGCCAAAAAGAGCATTTTTCAGTCCGCCTGTGGACTGCACCTCAAGTGAGCAGCTTTCACTCATTGCGGCAAGGTAGCCCGTATCAACAATAATGCTTTCCCCCGCAAGAAGCTCATATTCCTTGCAGTATCCGTCAATTTCAACAAACACAACGCCTTCACCGCTCACCTTCTGCATAACAAAGCCTTCACCGCCAAGGAGACCCGAGCTGAATCTCTTCTGGAAAAAGATTGAAAGATCAAGACCCTTTTCCATTGCAAGAAAGCCTGATTTCTGAATAATGATACCGTTGCCGGGTGTCACGTGGAAAGGAATGATTTTTCCGGGCAGTGATGCTCCGAAGGCAATCATACCCTTACCCTTGCGGCAGGTATATTCATTGAGGAAAAGAGATTCACCGGCAAAGAGTCTGCCGAGAGCTTTTTTCACTCCGCCGCCTGAACTTGTTGACATCTGCATATTGGGACTCATCCAGCTCATTGCACCGCTTTGAGTGCAGAGAGTTTCTCCCTCAGACGGATAACAGATGAGCACGGGAAGACTTTCGCCTTCAATTTCATATTTAATCATAATTTTTTCTCCTTTTATTTTATACTTATCAAAGCTTTTCAAATTCATCAGCCAGACGTCTTGCACTTTCCTGAAGCCTTTTGACGCCCTCAAAAGCATTTTTCTTGTTATATGCTTTCATATAAGTATCAGCCTCAAGAGTGAAATAACCCTTGTAATCAATCTCCTTCAGAGCCTTCACAACAGAAATAAAATCAATGTTCATTGAAAAGGGAATCTGATGGCTGTCGTGAATACGGTCATTGTCGTGGATATGCAAAGCCTGAAGACGCGGCCCGAGAGTCCTGATCATATTCACAGCACCGTCACCAGAGCCTTCCATTTCAGCATGTCCGAGATCAAGGCAGGCAACAAGAAAATCATCACCCACAACATCAATGTGCTTTCTGAAATCCTCTCCCGTTGCACAGGCGGCAAAGGATGAGCGGTTTTTCAAAATGTCCCAGTTCCACATATTCTCCGTTGCAATTTTCACCGAGCAGCTTTTTGCAAAAGGCAGAAGCTCAAGAAACATTTCCGCATTTTCTTCAGCGGTTTTATTGTTATCGGGATGTATAATGCAGATTTCACCGCCCGCCTCAGCTGTACATTCAATTGCAAGCTCAAGAACATTCCTCACCGCAGGCAATCTGACGGGAAAGGGGGCATGGGACTGGTTGCATACCATTCCGTAATCAAGGCCGATTTTCTTAAGCCGTCTTGCAAGAGAAAGATATTTCCTTGCCTTTAAGCTCCCCGAAAAAGGCAACGGAAGTCCCGCCGTCTTATGCATATCAAACATTGAAAAATCCCAGGCATCAAAGCCCGCCCTGCCGCACAGCTCAACAGCCTTTTCCATACCCGTAAGCTTTGCAATTGATGCAATCTCTGTTGAAATCTTCATAAGCCTTCTCCTTCTGCTGATGAATTCTTTTATATTATATCATCAGAGAATATTAATTGCAAGAAAAAATAAAGGCTGTGCTGCCGCAAAAAAAAGAAAAAAGCCGCTTCTCAGAATGTGAAGCGGCTTTTGGTTCTGAAATTTATTCTGCAGCCTTCTCTGCGGCTTTAAGCTTTGCCTCAGCTGCCATTTCGTCTTCTTCCTTCTTGCCGATGTTGTAAATAAACTTCATTGAAAGGAAGGCAATAAGTGAGCCTGCTGCAAGAACGATGAAATAAAGATTCTTGACATCTTCGCCGAAGGTTTCGGGCTGAACAGCATTTTCACCCTCAACGAAACCGATTGCAACAAGACCCCAGGAAACAACTGCCTGACCGATACCCTGAGAGAGCTTGCGGAAGAATGAGTAAAGAGCATAAAGTGAGCCTTCCTCACTCTTACCTGTCTTACGGTAGCTGACCTCGATACAGTCGGCAATAATTGCCCAGACTGAAATCTGGAAAACAGCATTACCAAGGTTAAGACCCATAAGGCAAAGAACATAAATAATCATACCTGTGCCATCGGGAGAAATGGGAGCAAAGATAGAAATGATACCTGAAATTGCACCGATGAGCATTGTTGTAACAAGAACATTCTTTTTACCGAATTTTCTTGTAAGCTTACCGAGGAAAACAATGAACACAATCATAGGAGCATATGAGCCGACCATTGCAATACTTACCTTGCCTGCATCCTTGAAGAAATACTGGAAGACCATATTGTTAAGAGCCATTGTTGAGTTGAAAAGAGCAACTGCAGCAACAGAAGCAATTGTTGCACCGACCATAGCTCTGTTTGTGAAGAATGACTTCACAGAAGAAAGCATTGCCTTGAAGCCTGTTGCATTTTCACTTGCATCACGCTCAACACGTTCCTTGACAAGCACGGTTGTGCCGAAAAGAACTGCAAGAGCCATAACAGAAAGAACAATTGCAATGGGAAGAAGGGTTTCACCCTTAAGGGTCTGAATTTCAATACCCTGGTCGTTTGTGGCTGTACTGTAAACAATACCGGGAAGGACAATCATAATGATGACTGCGGGAAGAGATGCACCGATTGAGCGGAAGTTTGAAAGAGAAACTCTTTCCTGAGGGTCGCCGCTGACAACTGAAAGCAATGAGCCATAGGGCACATTTACCATTGTGTAAGCAATTGACCATAAGCAATATGAAATAAGGCACCATGCATATTTGCCGGCATAAGAGAAATCCTTGACGGGAGCAAAAATCATAACATTGAAGATGATAAGTGTAACTGCGCCGAGAAGAATCCAGGGCATATACTTGCTCTTCTTGCCGATTCTCTTTGTGTCAACAAGGTTACCGATTACGATATCGTTGACAGCGTCAAATGCCTTTGAAATAAGGATGATGATTGCATAATCATTGGGTGAAAGACCAATAAACTGAAGATAGAAAAGCTGCATAAAGGTTGAAACAAGCTGGAATGAAAATCCGCAGCCCATATCACCCATTGCATAGCCGAGCTTATCCATCCAGCCGAAGGGTCTGACTGCTCCTGCGGGAGCCTTTGTTTTTGTACTCATTTTTCTTTTCTCCTTGTGATTTTATTTTGCAGCATTGCCTCATTTTTTTCCAAATGCACACAATACAACTATTTTAAATATTCTATCACATTTTTTCAACAATAAAAATAGTTAAGATTGCTAGACTGATTGTTAAAATTGCTATGTAAAACACAAAAAACAACCCCCACCGAGAAATCGGTGGGGTTAACTCTATACAAGATAGATTACTTATTAGCAATAGCTGCCTGTGGTGCAGCGAAGAAATGTAGGAATTTTTATTGACTTTTTTTCTTTATTTTGATATCATAATATCAAGATATTATGATATCATTTTGGAGGGTTGAAAATGAACAAATCCAAAACTCCAACATCAGAAAAAATAGGTATCCCACTACGATTGGAACCTGCTTTATATGAAAAAATGATGGATAGAGTTCAAAAAGAAAAAAAGAAACAACGTGGATATAGTGTAAATCAACTTTTAACAGAACTTCTTGAAAAGGAATTAAAGGAGAAAAAGATATGACTCGTACAGAAATGATACTTTGTATTGGAAAAGAATATCATACTTCAAATATTGAAGGCGGAGAATACAGCTATGTACAAGAGGCTGGTTCAAGAGCTAAACTTGAAAAAGCCGTAGGTCATCCCGTAGATCATTTTAAATTGGATATTCGTTTTGAATTGAATGATGTTGTTATACTTATAGAAACAAAGCAATCATTTGTAAAAAAAGATGAATTACAACTTTCTGAATATGTTGAAGAAGAATTAGCATTACATAATGGAAAAAAAATTATTGCTATTCTTGCAAATACAAATAATGATGAAATCAAGGTTTGGAAATCTACTGTCGATAATGAACATATTTTAACCAATGAAACTGTTCTTGATAAAATGGAACATTATGTTAGATTGTTTGACACAAACAAACAGAACGACAGAGAAAAAGTATTGAAAAACACTTACGATTTAAATGAGCTTCTCCATAAAATGGATATTGACGAAAGACTCCGTAGTCAGTTTGTTGGTACAACTCTCCTTTATTTAAAAAATTTAGTTGAGAGATTTGGTGCCAAGAAAATTGATGAAGAATTAAAGAAAACGCTTGATGCCCATTGGTCTGTAATGGATGGTAAACAACTTCGAGCTGCGATTGAATCAACTTTAGATAGTTTGCTTGATGGTTCTGATAATAAGGCAAAGAAAATTGAGTTGCTTCAGAAGAATGTTCTAAATGACCAAAAAGTTAAAAAGTTGACAATAGCTCATTGGATTAAAATTTTAGATACCATTCTTATGGATATTTATCAGTATATTGACACAAATAGTTCAGAAGGGCAGGATATATTAAATCTTTTCTTTATCGCCTTTAACAAATACACCGGCAAGGCCGATAAAAATCAGGCATTTACACCCGACCACATAACAGAATTTATGTGCAGGTTAACAGAGGTTGACAGAACAAAACGTGTTCTTGATATTACATGCGGAAGTGGTTCGTTTTTGGTGCAGGCAATGGTTAAAGAATTGGCTGATTGCTATCGCGATAAAACCGAAGATGAAGTAAAAGCATTACAGGAAATTGTAAAGAAAGAGCATATATACGGTATCGAGGTTGAAGAGAAGGCGTATGGTCTTGCGACAACTAATATGCTGATTCACGGTGACGGCAACTCAAACATCAAATTCGGAAATTGTTTTGATTGTAAAAACTTTATTAAAGAAGCTAATCCAGATATTATTTTAATGAACCCACCATATAATGCTAAACCTATCGGTATTCCTGAAAAATACAAAAAAAATTGGGGGAAATCAAAAGACGGAAAAGAAGACCCGACAAAAGGATTAGTTTTTATTCATTTCTTGTCAGATGTCATAGCAGAAATAAATAAAGACCTCGAAAAAAACAACAAGCCAAGAAAAAAAGTAAATCTTGCTGTTTTACTTCCTGTTTCTACAGCTATTGGTACAAGTTCAATCATTGAAGATGAAAAAATCCAAATGCTAAAAAACAATACACTTGAAGCAGTATTTACGCTCCCAAATGAAATCTTCTATCCGGGTGCATCTGTTTCTGCTTGCCTTATGTTATTTACATTAGGCAAACCTCATATAAAGACTGATGGTTCGGTTAACGAAACTTTCTTTGGTTACTGCAAAGAGGATGGATTCAAGAAAAAAAAGAATCTTGGAAGAATAGAACAATTTGACGAAAATAACAATTCGAAATGGAAAAATATTGAGAATGATTGGCTCTACTTATTCAACAACAAAAAAGCAGTTGATGGTAAATCATCCACAGCTGTTGTCGATGGTAAATCCGAATGGCTTTGTGAAGCATATATGAAAACAGATTATAGCAAACTTTCTGATAATGACTTTCAACAAACACTTAATAATTACCTTGCTTATTTGATGAAGGAGGGTAAAATATATGAATCTTAATACAACGGATTGGAAAGAATTTGTTTTAGGAAGATTATTTGTTATAAAAAAAGGAAAACGCTTGACTTCGGCAGAACAAGAAGATGGACGCAACAATTATATTGGTGCCATAGATTCTAATAATGGTATAGCAAATCATATTGCTCAAATTCCAATACATAAAGGTAATACCATATCACTTAGTTATAATGGCTCTGTGGGGGAAGCGTTTTATCAAAAAGATCCCTATTGGGCAACGGATGATGTTAATGCATTATATTCAAAATATGAGGGTTTTAATGAACTAATCGGTTTGTTTATCGCTACTATATTAAGGCAAGAAAAGTACAAGTTTTCCTATGGTCGAAAGTGGACCCTTGATAATATGAATATTACTATTATCAAACTTCCTGCAAAACATAACAAAGATGGCACAATATATATAGATGCCACAAAAAAGTATTCTGATGACGGTTATGTTCCAGATTGGAAATGGATGGAGGAGTACATGAAGTCATTCCACCACAAGCCACTAACTACAAAAAACATCAATACAAATTGTTTGAGCCTTAACGTTAATCAATGGAAAGAGTTTTCACTTAATAAGTTATTTACTCTTAAAGGTGGTTATTACAACAACAAACCTGAACACACTTTGGATGGGAGAATCCCTTTTTTAGGGTCTACCGAAAACAACAACGGAGTCACAGAGTTTTATTCTTTAGAAGATATAAAAGCATATACCAAGACAGGTGAACCTGACGATTCTCTTCAAAACAAAGTTTATCCAGGCAATTGTATTGTTGTTACTGTTGATGGTTCGGTTTGTAATGCCTTCTATCAAAAAGATGATTTCACTTGTAGCCACAGTGTAACCGCTCTTTATCCAACAAAACATGAGCTCAACACTAAACAAGCACTTTTTATTTGTACGGTTATTATGGGAGAAAAATACAGGTGGAGTTATGGTAGAAAACCTCACGATATAAAAAAATTCGGGAATTCAATAATAAAACTCCCTGTTTTACATAATGCCGATGGGACCTTATACATTGATGAAACTTGCCAATATTCAGAAAATGGCTATGTTCCTGATTGGATTTTTATGGAAAATTACATCAAATCATTGCCATATGGAGACAGAATATAATAGTATTATGCGAGGTGGAATCCACCTCGCATTTTATCATAATACACAAAAACTCCCCGTACTCTTTCGAATACGGGGAGTTGATTGCTAGTTTAGCAGTTCTTTTTACAAACAATATGAGCAATCGGAAGCCTCGATATTACTGGGCTCAAGCCGACTTCTTATTTGTTAGCAATAGCTGCCTGAGCTGCTGCAAGTCTTGCGATGGGCACACGGAAGGGTGAGCATGATACATAGTCAAGACCGATCTTGTGGCAGAACTCAACTGATGTGGGATCACCGCCGTGTTCACCGCAGATACCGCAGTGAAGAGCGGGGTTAACGGGCTTACCAAGCTTAAGAGTCATATCCATAAGCTTACCAACGCCGTTCTGGTCGAGCTTTGCGAAGGGATCGTTTTCGAAGATCTTTGCATCATAGTATGCATCAAGGAACTTACCTGCGTCATCACGGCTGAAGCCGAATGCCATCTGAGTAAGGTCGTTTGTACCGAAGCAGAAGAAGTCAGCTTCCTTAGCAATCTCATCAGCTGTGAGAGCTGCTCTGGGAATTTCGATCATTGTACCAACTTCATACTTGAGGTCTGAGCCTGCTGCTGCGATTTCAGCGTCAGCTGTTTCAACAACAAACTTCTTAACGTACTTGAGCTCCTTAACGTCGCCTGCAAGAGGAATCATGATTTCGGGAACGATGTTCCAGTCGGGATGAGCCTTGCTTACGTTGATAGCTGCACGGATAACAGCAGATGTCTGCATCTTTGCAATTTCGGGATATGTAACTGCAAGACGGCAGCCACGGTGACCCATCATGGGGTTGAATTCGTGAAGTGAAGCAATGATGTTCTTGATCTGTTCAACAGTCTTGCCCTGTGCTTCTGCAAGAGCAGCGATGTCAGCTTCCTCTGTGGGAACGAACTCATGGAGAGGAGGATCAAGGAAACGGATGGTAACGGGGTTACCTTCAAGTGCTTCGTAAAGTGCTTCGAAGTCGCCCTGCTGCATGGGAAGGATCTTAGCAAGAGCTGCTTCTCTTTCTTCAACTGTATCTGAGCAGATCATTTCACGGAATGCTGCAATTCTGTCAGCCTCGAAGAACATGTGCTCTGTACGGCAAAGACCGATACCTTCTGCACCGAGTTCAACAGCCTTCTTTGCGTCAGCGGGTGTGTCTGCATTTGTTCTAACCTTAAGAGATCTGAATTCGTCAGCCCAACCCATGATAATTCCGAAGTTACCGGAAATTTCAGCATCTACTGAGGGGATGATACCGTCATAGATGTTACCTGTTGAACCGTCGATTGAAATCTCTGAACCTTCAACGAAGATCTTGCCTGCAAGAACGAACTTCTTGTTTTCTTCGTCCATTGCGATTTCCTGGCAACCTGATACACAGCAAGTACCCATACCGCGAGCAACAACAGCTGCGTGTGATGTCATACCGCCACGAACTGTAAGGATACCCTGAGCAGCCTTCATACCTGTGATATCTTCGGGTGATGTTTCAAGACGAACAAGGATAACCTTCTCGCCCTTTTCGTTCCATTCAACAGCATCTTCAGCTGTGAATACAACCTTACCGCAAGCAGCACCGGGTGATGCGCCGAGACCCTTGCCGATGGGAGTAGCAGCCTTAAGTGCCTTTGCATCGAACTGGGGATGAAGAAGAGTGTCAAGGTTTCTGGGATCGATCATTGCAACAGCTTCTTCCTTTGTCTTGTGGCCTTCGTTAACAAGGTCAACAGCAATCTGGAGAGCAGCCTGAGCAGTTCTCTTACCGTTACGTGTCTGAAGCATATAGAGCTTTTCGTTTTCAACTGTGAACTCCATATCCTGCATATCATGATAGTGATTTTCAAGAAGAGCACAAACCTCTGTGAACTGCTTGAAAGCTGCGGGGAACTTTTCTTCCATCTCTGCGATGGGCATGGGAGTTCTTACACCGGCAACAACGTCTTCACCCTGTGCGTTTGTAAGGAATTCACCCATAAGCTTCTTTTCACCTGTTGCGGGGTCACGTGTGAAAGCAACACCTGTACCGCAATCTTCACCCATGTTACCGAAAGCCATAGCCTGAACGTTAACAGCAGTACCCCATGAGTAGGGAATGTCGTTATCACGGCGGTAAACGTTTGCACGGGGGTTGTCCCATGAACGGTAAACAGCCTGAACTGCGCCCATAAGCTGTTCCTTGGGATCTGTGGGGAAGTCTGAACCGATCTTAGCCTTGTATTCAGCCTTGAACTGCTCTGCAAGTTCCTTAAGGTCAGCAGCTGTAAGCTCTGTGTCCTGAGTAACTCCTCTGTCTTCCTTCATCTTGTCGATAAGCTCTTCGAAGTACTTCTTACCAACTTCCATAACAACGTCTGAATACATCTGAATGAATCTTCTGTAGCAGTCGTATGCCCATCTTTCGTTACCTGACTTTTCAGCCATAACCTTAACAACGTCTTCGTTAAGACCAAGGTTAAGGATTGTGTCCATCATACCGGGCATTGATGCTCTTGCGCCTGAACGGACTGAAACGAGAAGGGGTCTTTCAAGATCACCGAATTTCTTGCCGGTGATGCCTTCCATCTTTTCGATGTTTTCCATAATTTCAGCAACAATTTCGTCGTTGATCTTACGGCCGTCTTCGTAATACTGAGTGCAGGCTTCTGTTGTGATTGTGAAGCCCTGAGGAACGGGGAGACCGAGGTTTGTCATCTCAGCAAGGTTTGCACCCTTACCGCCGAGAAGCTCTCTCATTGAACCGTTACCTTCTGAGAAAAGGTATACCCATTTTTTGCTCATGTTTGAATTCCTCCTGATAATTGAATTTTTATTTAGGGTATTGTGACCTGATGGCATAAGCCTGTCACGGATAAAAAACGCCGCTTTTTCAGCAAACGCTTTTATTCCTAGACATTATACATTGTTTACAAAAAAATGTCTAGTATTTTTTACGATATTTATAAATAAATTTAAGCATATTTTTTTCGTCCGCCGAAAACACGGCATTAAAATGTATAATAAGTGAATAAATAATATGTGAATTTTTCTATTTAATATAGAAATGAAAACATTAATATGCTATAATATGCGATTGACAGAGAGTCAGAAACCGAATTCACGGGAGGTATCCGGCAAATGAAAAAGAAAACACTGTTAATTATTGTCTGCGTTGTTCTTGCCGCGGTGATTGCCGCCGCCCTTTTAACAACAAAGGACCGTGCCCCCGAGGGGACTGTTGAGGTGCCCGAAATCGGACAGCCTGTGGTTATCACCGTTACACCTCAGGAGGAAACCACAACAAAAAAGTCAGGCAAAAAATCTCTTGAGGATAAAATTGAGGTTGTTCTTCCCGCTGATGTTGTTGAGTCGAAATATAACGGCAATCTTGAAGCCTTCGCAAAAGCCAAGGGCTATGACAGCGTTGTCCCCGAGGGAGAAGACAAGGTCAGAATTGTTATGAAGGAATTCTCATATGACCTTCTTCTGACTCAGAAGGGAATGATCACCGTTACAGGTATTTCCGAAACAATTGAATCAAAAAAATTTCCTTATGTTAAGGATATCCTTTCATACAACGAGGACTTCAGCCAGATTGTTCTGAGTGTTAAAAGCAAGTCCTTCAAAAAAGCAGACAACAGCGAAGCTCTCTTTGAGCTTGCAGCAGGCTATGCACTTTATTATCAGCTTTATCTGAAAGACAGCAGCATGGAATGTGAAATCCTTATTGTTGAAGAAGGCACAAACATTCTCCTTGCAACAAAAACCTTAACACCGGACAACTTTGCCGGTTAATATAAAAAAAACAAAGGTGACAAAAAATGAGTTTTATTGAATTTGAAAACGTTTACAGACGTTACCACACAGGTGAAATCACTATCCCCGCCGTTGACGGCGTCAGCTTTTCAATTGAGCAAGGTGAATTCTGTCTCATCATCGGCACCAGCGGTGCAGGCAAATCAACAGTGCTGAACATTCTCGGCGGTATGGACAGCTGTGACGACGGAAAGGTGCGCGTTGCGGGAAAGCAGATCAACAAATTCACCAAGGATGAGCTTGTTGATTACCGCAGATATGACGTGGGCTTCATTTTCCAGTTTTATAATCTTGTGCCGAACCTTACGGCTCTTGAAAATGTTGAGCTTGCAACTCAGATGTGCAAAAAGCCCGTCAAGCCCGAAAATGTGCTCAAGCGTGTTGGACTTGAAAGCAGAATGGACAATTTCCCCTCTCAGCTTTCAGGCGGTGAGCAGCAGAGAGTTTCAATTGCACGTGCTCTTGCAAAGAATCCGAAAATTCTTCTTTGCGACGAGCCCACCGGTGCTCTTGATTATAACACCAGCAAGCAGATTCTTTCTCTGCTTCACAGGCAGTGCAAGCAGACGGGAACAACGGTTGTTCTTATCACTCACAACCAGGCTCTTGCGTCAATGGCTGACCGCATAATCACCATGCGCTCAGGCAAGATTGTTCAGATTGCCGTCAATGACCGTCCCATCCCCGTTGAAAGACTGGAGTGGTAAAATGAAAAAAAGACAAACCGTTACACAAAAAAGCAAAAGCGGCGCTGTCATCAAAGGAACGAAATTTGACTTCAGAAGTCTCCGTCTCAACAAGGTTCTCATCAACGATGCAATCCGCACCGTTGAGCGTTCACAGTCAAGATTTCTTTCAATCATCCTTATTGTTGCTTTGGGTGTAAGCTTTTTTGTGGGTATGAATGCCGCCGCACCAAATATGCTTGACACAATTGGAAGCTATGTCAGAAAGTCAAACGCTTCCGATATTCAGATTATATCCACAACGGGCCTGACAGACACCGAGCTGACAGTTCTTGCATCAATCAACGGAATTGAAGCCATCAAGGGTGAAAAATTTGTTGACGGAATTGTCAAGGTCAACGGAGAAACCGTTTCAGACATTGACGGCTCGGAAATGACAGTCAGAGCCCTTGCTCTTGACATCACCCAGGTTTATGCCAACGAAAGCGGTACGGCAGATGCCGCTTATATGAACAGACCTGAGCTGATAGAAGGCTCCTGGCCAACAACGTCAAATCAGTGTGTTGTTGACCAAAGCTCACTTTCAACCCCCGAGGAATTCAAAATCGGCTCAGTCATTTCAATCAGCGGTGACGGAACTGACATCAGCTCCTCACTTTCCGCAACGGAATACACCATTGTGGGCATCATCCGTTCTCCCCTTTACATTTCCTATGAAAGAGGAAATACCACTATCGGCACGGGAAAGCTGGGAACTTTTGTTTATCTTCCCGCAGAAAACTTTATTGCCGATTATTATTCATCAATCAACATCAAGCTTGCAGGCTCTGAAAAATACGATCCTTATTCAGAGGATTATAAGAATTTCATTACTCCCTATGTTGATTATATCGAAAGCATTTCCGCTGAGATTATGGCTCCGAGAGTAAACTCTCTTCTTGCCGAATATTCAGGCAAGGTTGCAGAAAGCGAAGCTGAATATGCCGAAGCAAAAATCACCATTGAGCAGACCCTTGCCAACGCCGAAAAGCAGGTTGAAGAAATTCTTTATATGGCTGAAAACGGTGACAGGATTCTTGAAGAATATAAGCTTGAGTATAACGAAGCAGCAACAAGAATCTCAGAAACAATTGATGCAAGCAAGTTGGAGCATTCAACCCAGTATGCTCTCTGGGAGCAGAAGCTTGCGGAATACAACGAAGCCAAAGACACAATTGCACAGTATGAAAACGCAGAAACCCTCCTTGCAAATGCAAAAACCGAATTCAATGTTGCAAGCCTTCAGGTGAACACAATGCTTTCAACGGTCTCCTACCTTGAAGACCTGATTGCAACAACACGCTCGGCTCTTGATCAGTTCAGCACAACTCAGGATGCAACAGTCGGAGACCTCATCACCCGTTTCGAACAGTCAGGCCTTATCGGCAGCGAGGTTGATGAAATTCTTTCTTCAATCAATGCTCTGACCGCAACAGGTACGGCAGAAGAAATGATTGCATATCTTGAGCCTCAGCTTCAGACCTTTGAGGCAAGACTTGCCGCTTCAAAACAGGAGCTCAGCCAAGCTCAGACAACTCTTGCAGAAAAGCAGGCTCAGCTTGATCAGGCGGAGGAGCTTGTTATAACGCTGCAGGAAATCAGAGCAAACCTTGAAATTGCAGAAGTTGAGCTTCAGGAGGCTGAAGCAGCACTCACCGCAGCAGGCTATGACATTCAGCTGGGTGAGCTTGAAGCACTGACAGAGCTCAGTGACCTTAAAAATCAGATCATGGTTTATGAAACCAATCTTTCCCTTGCAAAATCAAAGGCTCCCACCGCAAGAGCGGAATTTGAAGCCGCAAAGCTTCAGGCAAATGAAAGCCTTGAAAAAGCACGCAATCAGCTTGATGCCGCAAAAAATTTCCTCCTCTCTCTTGAAAGCGCAAAGTGGTATGTCAACGACAGAAACGATGCTCTTCTCGGCTTTGAGGAATATGAGCAGTCAGCAGAAAGAACACGTGCAATTTCTCTTATCTTCCCCTGGTTCTTCTTCCTTGTTGCCGCCCTTGTCTGTCTGAACACAATGACAAGAATGATTGAAGAGGACAGAACAAGAATCGGTACCTTTAAGGCACTCGGTCTGACAGATTATGAGATAACCTCAAAATATATCATCTTCTCCTTCCTTGCTTCCTCAATCGGAAGCATTGCAGGCTCCTTTATGGGCTTTGCCGTTTTCCCGGCACTTATTGACAAAGCTTACTCAATTCTTTTTGCAACACCCTCAATGGAAATCAAATACCGCTTCAGTCTTGCTCTTCCCGGAATCATCATTTCAATTCTTTCAACTGTCGGTGCAACCTACTACTCCTGCAGAAAGAGTCTTACTGTTGTTCCCGCAACCCTTATGAGATCCAAGGCGCCCAAGAGCGGAAAAAGAGTCTTCCTTGAAAAAATCCCTTACATCTGGACAAAACTCAGCTTTACCTGGAAGGTCACCTTCAGAAATGTGTTCAGAAATTTCAGCCGTTTCCTTATGGCAACCTTCGGTGTTCTCGGCTGTACGGCACTCCTTGTTGCAGCCTTCGGTCTCAACGACGCCATCAACAGTGTTATTGAAAGACAGTTCACGGGAGAAAACCGCATCTGGTCTTATGACATGCAGATTGTCCTCAACGGCTCCTATGACACAACAGTGGATGAATGTGAAGCTTACGAAACAATCAAAAGCAATCCTCACATCGGCTCAGCAATGCTTGAATATATGAAGGTATGCGATGCCACAAGTGACGACTCAGACAAGGTTATGGAAATTTATCTTCTTGTCCCCGAGGATGAAGCCTCCATCCAGAAATACATTTCCCTTGTTGATGCAAAAAACGGCGACGAACTTGCACTCAACTCCTCAGGCGCCGTCATAACAAGCAAGCTTGCCAAGGAGCTCAAGATTTCCGTCGGTGAAACAATTTCCGTTCTGAGTGACTCGGGACATCCTGTTTCAATCCCTGTCACAGCAATTGCGGACAATTACACCTTCCATTATGTTTATCTGACAAAGGATGCTTACAAGGCTGTATTCGGCGCAAATCCCCTTTACAATTATGTAACGGCAAACTTTGCAACGGACAACATCACTCAGCAGCAGAAAAACGATCTTGCAAAGGAGCTTGTGAGTGAATACGGAATCAGCGCCGTTGCTTACATTGACGAAATCATTGATTCCTTCCAGAATATTATGGACACAATCAGCTTCATCGTTGTCATCCTCATTGTCTGCGCAGGTCTTCTTGCATTCATTGTTCTTTATAACCTTTCGGTCATCAACATCACTGAAAGATTAAGAGAAATAGCCACAATAAAGGTTCTCGGATTCGACGACGGAGAGGTTTCCGCTTATATCTTCCGTGAAAACATTGCTCTGACCGTCATCGGTATAATCGAAGGTCTGTTCTGGGGAAAGCTCATCCATTACGTTGTGCTTTATCTTGCAGAGGTTGACATCATCACTTACAGCAAGGATATCTCAGCCCCATCCTTCATTTATGCTGTTGCGCTTACCTTTATCTTCTCACTTCTGGTCAGCGCAGTACTTCACAAAAAGCTCAAATCCGTTGATATGGTTGAATCCCTTAAATCCATTGAATAAGGAGTGATATAAATGTCATTAGCAAATATGAAAGACCTTCTGGCAGACGCTCAGAAGGGAGGCTACGCTGTCGGATCCTTTTCTGTTGCAAACATGGAAATGATTCTCGGCATTGTCAAGGCAGCCGAAGAAACAAAATCCCCCATCATTCTTCAGATTGCCGAGGTAAGACTCAATCATTCACCTCTTGCAATCATCGGTCCCGCAATGCTTGCAGCAGCAAAAAACGCAAAGGTTCCCGTTGCAGTACATCTTGACCACGGCACAACCCTCGAATGTATCAGTCAGGCTCTTGAGCTCGGCTTCACCTCTGTTATGTTTGACGGCTCACATCTTCCCGTTGAGGAAAACATTGAAATGACAAAGAAGGTTATTTCAATGGCAAAGCCCTTCGGTGCCGCTGTTGAAGCGGAAATCGGATGTGTAGGCGGCAGTGAAGACGGAAGCGTTGATATTGCAATGCGCTGCACCTCTCCCGAGCAGGCAAAGGAATTTTTTGAAAAGACCCGGGTTGATGCCCTTGCAATTGCAATCGGCAACGCCCACGGCTTTTACAAGGAGGCTCCTCAGCTTCGTTTTGATATTCTTGAAAGTGTTGCCGAAGCAGTTGATATCCCCCTTGTTCTTCACGGCGGAACAGGCATTGAGCCCGAAGACTTTGTGCGCTGTCATCAAAAGGGCATCAAGAAAATCAACATTGCCACAGCAACCTTTGCAGCAAGTGAAAGCAAGGTCCGTGAAGGATATGCAAAGGATGAAATCAAAGGTTATTATGACCTTCACCAACGTGAAATTCAGGGCGCTTACGAAAACGCTCTGAAGCATATAGAAATTTTCCATTCGCAAAACAAAGCCTAATTCACTTTCAGGAAAGGATGTTATTTATGAAATACGTAGAATTTGACCAGAGCAAGCCCCTTGATGTTATCCCCCTTGGCAGAGTTGCAATCGACTTCAACCCCACGGACATGAACAGACCTCTTGCAGAAAGCTGCAACTTCAACAAATATGTCGGAGGCTCTCCTGCAAACATTGCAGTCGGTCTTGCAAGACTCGGCAAAAAAGTCGGCTTCATCGGCAAGGTTTCCGATGATCAGCACGGTGAATTTGTTGTTGACTATTTCAACAAGGAGGGCATCGACACCTCCAATATCTATAAAGCAGAAAACGGAGAAAAGCTCGGCCTCACCTTCACAGAAATCAAGAGCCCCACAGAAAGCTCCATTCTTATGTACCGTGATGCAATTGCAGACCTTATGCTCAAGCCTGAGGAGGTCAAGGAAGAATACATTGCTTCCGCAAAGGCAATTGTCATTTCAGGCACAGCTCTTTCAATGAGCCCCTCAAGAGATGCTGCCCTCAAGGCAATGATGCTTGCAAAAAAGAACAACGTTGTTGTTATCTTTGACATCGACTATCGTGCATACACTTGGAAGAATCCCGATGAGATTTCCGTTTATTATCAGATGGTTGCCCGCAACGCTGACATCATTCTCGGTTCAAGAGAAGAATATGATCTGACAGAAGCAATCACAGGCGTTTGTGCAAGCGACGAAGAAAGCGCAAAGCTCTGGCAGTCCTACGGTGCAAAGATTGTTATCATCAAGCACGGCAAAAAGGGCTCAACAGCTTACACCAATGACGGAAAGAGCTATTCAATCAAGCCCTTCCCCGTCAAAGCAATGAAGGGCTTCGGCGGCGGTGACGGTTATGCAAGTGCATTCATCCGCTGTCTGCTTGACGGTTATGAAATCATCGATGCTCTTGAATTCGGCACAGCCTCAGCTTCAATGCTCATTTCTGCTCACAGCTGCTCCGCTGCAATGCCCACCGTTGAAGCTGTTGAACAGTTCATCAAGGAAGAAAAAGAGCTTTACGGAGAAATGGTTGCAAGAGTATAATAATTGCTCTTACATATAACCGTTCATTTATAGCACATAAAAAAAGGAAACACGAACGCCGACACCACATAAGGCAGTATTTCTTTAAAAAGTGAAATAGCATCACAATAATGCGTTAAAAACCACCGATATGCGTCAGCATTATCGGTGGTTTTCGCCTTTTCTTGCAACACTATTTCGCCTTTTAAAGTGCT
>JAZRTP010000034.1:0-1483 GCA_045652105.1 Acutalibacteraceae bacterium | reverse complement strand
TCAGAAAACCACTGCTGCAAGGCTTGTTTGAAAACATCAGCAGCCGTTTCATTCCCTTGCAACAGTGGTCTTATATTGGTGAACTTGCTGATTTCATGCAGCAATGATACGAAGCGTTCCGTCGTACCGGAAAGTAAAATTTCGCTTTGCAATCCGGTACATTGCGGAATACTTATATAAGAGGCGGCAGCATTGAGGCATCGAGCGGTACTGCCGGTGTCTGCATAAGTGCTTGTATCATTTGATCTGTGCATTTTTGCTGCCGTTTGGTTTGAGTTTTTTCAATGAGTTTTTCCATTCCGGATTGTTTGGAACGGAAATTGCGGAGTAATTCTTTTTTACTGACAGATTTAAGTTTTTTCAATTAAATGTTCCTACTTGAGCAGTGAATTTATATTCATCAAAGCCGTCTGCGGTACGGGTGGGACCTTTGACGGTAACATTGGTAAGTTCAGCATGAAGCAGAGAGTAAAATTCTGCAACTTTCATTGGAGTCATCCCCGGATCGGGATCATCCAGAACCATTCCATTGAATACAAATCGGCGTTTGACGGGAGTTGAGGTATTGGTTGCATCAGCCATTTTCTTTGTTCCTTTCTGAAGAGGTAATTTCAAAATAATTCAAATTGACCTTGAGCATCTTTCTGCTCTTGAGCTTCCTTCTTGACGGCGGCTTTTTTAGCCAGTTCTTCACGGCGGAGTTTTTCTTCTGCCGCTTTGATTTCTGCCTCACGGCGGGTTTGTTCTTCTTTTGCTTTCTTTTCCTGAACCTCCTTTCTGATCTTTTCCAAAAATTCCGGCATTTCTGAATCAAGTTTTGCTTGCAGCTCTTCAAAAGTACCGTTCAAAACCAACGGGGTATTGGTTCCGTCGCTGATGCCGAGAGCATATTTATCTTCTCCCGAATAGGAAAGTACGCAGCGAACGCTCCCCCGTTCCAATGCAATGTTTTTCATCGTTTCCAAAAACATTTTGCTCACCCCAAGATAATGCTTTCCAGATAATCCGGTTCCAGACCGTATTCGCCCAAAACATCAAAGGGATCTTCGCCGCAGATCATTCGATCCAGAGCCTCATGCCGGGCAGCTTCCGCATCTTCCGGAGTGTAATTGTCCCGTTCAATCAGGATTTGTTCAAAAGTTTTTTCAGGCATAGTCATTTCTCCTTGTTTGAAATTAAAACCAGTTATTGCGTTCAGCATCGGCATAATACTGCTTGCGGGCGGCATTCCAGGCATTTTTCAATTCAGAATGTTTATCAAGCAGTTCTTCCGTAAGGTTACAGGCTTCCAACACCTCCTCTCTGCCGTCGTGATTGATGGCAAATTCGTGATTGCACATTTCGTAATAGATCATACTTTGAACATAAACAGTATTGATCCCGTTTGCCGTAAAAATTGCCTTCTGCCGTTCTTCCTGATGGCGTTTGAAAGTTCCAATAATCGAATCGGCATCAATTTTGCGGTAAAATGCTCCGGTGCTGC
>JAZRTP010000033.1:0-3062 GCA_045652105.1 Acutalibacteraceae bacterium | reverse complement strand
TCTTCACCAAAGACAGAGGTTTACAATCCGAAAACCGTCTTCCCTCACGCGGCGTTGCTGCATCAGGCTTTCGCCCATTGTGCAATATTCCCCACTGCTGCCTCCCGTAGGAGTCTGGGCCGTGTCTCAGTCCCAATGTGGCCGTTCAACCTCTCAGTCCGGCTACTGATCGTCGCCTTGGTGAGCCGTTACCTCACCAACTAGCTAATCAGACGCGAGTCCATCTTTCAGCGCCTCAGCTTTGGTATCTCTATCATGCGATAAAAATACGTTATGCGGTATTAGCAGTCGTTTCCAACTGTTATCCCCCTCTGAAAGGCAGGTTACTCACGCGTTACTCACCCGTCCGCCACTAAGTCATAAAAGCTTCACCCCGAAGGGATTCACTTAAATGCTTCGTTCGACTTGCATGTGTTAGGCACGCCGCCAGCGTTCGTCCTGAGCCAGGAACAAACTCTCTAAAAATTGTATCTTTACAGCCGTAGCTGTCAAAATCATTTTTAGAGCAATCTAATTCGCTCTTACGTCATTTGCTGACTTTTTAACTCTGTGTTTTCCAGAATTCTGTCGCAAGTTTTCTTAAAACTTACAAAAAATTTCAGGGTTCCTTTTTTATCTCGTCGTTGTTTAATTTTCAAGGTTCAAGGCTCTCGACTTCGTTTCACTGTTGTGTTCTCTCGTCGAGCGCTTGCTTATAATACCACAGCAATTTTGAAAAGTCAACACTTTTTTTCAATTTTTTGCACCTTTCGTTAAACGGTGCCGTGTGTTTACACCCTCCATTTCCCTAGGAAATGGCTATTCTGCGTGGTTTGTGAGCATTTTTAAATCTTTTCAATTATATCATTAATCAACTGAAAATATGTAATTTCTTTTTATAACGCCTGAACAATCACAGTTTTTCAGTGCATTATTATAATCCATATCATTCATCTTCATCTCAGGAAAAACATCCTTAAGCGGCACAAGAACAAAGGCTCTGTCCTGAATTCCGGGATGCGGAACTGTCAGCTCCTGAGTGTCAAGCTTCAGGTCATTATATAATAATACATCAATATCAATTACTCTCGGCGCATATCTGAAGGTTCTGACCCTGCCGAGAGCTGCTTCTATTCCCAGACAGGCACCGAGTATGCCGTTGGGTGAAAGCTTCGTTTCGATTTCAACACATATATTATAGAAATTATCCTGCTCGGTATAACCCCACGGTTCAGTTTCGTAAACAGCCGATATCTTTGTGACCGTGGTTGACGGCAGATGCGCAATCGCATCCAGAGCATCCTTTATATTCTGAATTCTGTCACCTATATTCGTGCCGATTCCGAGATACACCTTGTTCATTTCATTCTGCTCCTTGTGATTTCAACTGCAACATATTCGAAATCAGCCTTCATCGGCGCTTCCGGTTTTTTGAGTGTAACCGTTACACTTTCCACGGCTGCGAAGTTTTCAAGTATGCTGTCTGCAACAACCTGCGCTGCTTTTTCTATAAGGTCATACTTATTCTGAGTGAAGATTTTTCTGACAAGCTTTATAATCTGAGCATAACTTACAGTGTCATCAACATTGTCACTCATGCATGGTTTTTCGAGATAGGCGTCACAAACGATATCAAGAACGAAATTCTGCCCCTCAATTTTCTCTTCGGGATTCACTCCGTGATATGCATATATTTTGAGTCCCTTTATAATTATTTTATCCATATATAGTGTTTTCTCCTATACTATTATATATAGCAACCGACTCACTTGCTTCTTTCACATCATGCACCCTGATAATATCAGTGCCTTTCACCAGTGCGATCATATCAGCTGCAATTGTGCCGGCAAGTCTGTCCTGAGCAATTTCAACTCCGGTGACAGCCCCGATAAATCTCTTTCTTGACAAAGCAGTGAGAAAAGCAACATCTTTCCTGACAAGCTTTTCAAGATTTTTAAGAAGCTGAATATTATCATCGGTATTTTTCGCAAATCCGAATCCGGGGTCAATGCAGACATAGCTTTTATCAATACCGTATACTTCGCATCTGCTGATAAAATCATCAAAGAAATCCTTGACTGCAGAAACAACTCCGTCAGGATAAATGACAGTTTCACCCGACGGAACATTTGCGGTATGAGTCATTATCCAACCGCACCTGTGCCTTTTTACGACGCATGCCATTTCTTCTCTGAAAATTCCGCTTACATCATTTATTATATGCGCACCGTTTTCAAGTGCAAATTCTGCAGTTTCGGGGTTTACTGTATCAACAGAAATTACAATATCAATTTCCTTCAATGCCGACAGAACAGGAATCAATCTTCTGATTTCCTCCCCTGCGGAAACGGGAATACTTCCCGGACGGGTTGACATTGCACCGATGTCAATTATTTCAGCACCCTCAGCAATCATTTTTTTCGCATGCTTCACCGCTGACTCTGACGAATAAAATTCGCCTCCGTCAGAAAACGAATCAGGTGTGACATTCAGAATACCCATCACTATACCCTGTCCGCAAAGTTCAAGACATCCGTTTTTATACAAAAGCTTTTTCAAAATCAACCCACCGTTATAATATCAATATTCTTCTCAAGAGTCTTTTCACCGATGCCGCTGACATTTGTCAGCTCCTCAACAGATGTAAAATATCCGTTTTCATTACGGTAATCTACAATTGCCTGCGCCTTCTTTTCACCGACACCGCTGAGTGCAGTCAATTCTTCAACAGTAGCAGTGTTGATATTTATCCGTTTGTCTGCCTGTGAAACGGGCTTCTGAGTTGTGACAATCTGCTGCGTTGCCTGCTGAGTTGTAGTCACAGCAGCTGTCGTCTGAACAGCAGTTGTGGTTTCACCATTCACAGTGGTTGTCTCTGTTACGATTTCAATATGCGGCACAGTTGTAGTTTCATCACTTATAATAACATAGTCAGACAATGCTTCATTACTCAATCCTGTCTGAGAGCTGATGCTTCCGTTTTCATTCTGAATAAAAAACTGGGCATTAAGCTGAATATCATTGAATCTGTTATAATTAATTATTCCCACCACAAGATTTGCAGCAGAGACCAGAATTACAAC
>JAZRTP010000032.1:0-4369 GCA_045652105.1 Acutalibacteraceae bacterium | reverse complement strand
TAGCGGTAGAAAGGAATCAAAATGGGACTTACAGATTCAAATGGAGTTGATGCAACTATGCTCGTAGGACCAACTGCGGCTCCTTATTCTTCAGGTGGAGGATTTGGGAATGCATTTGGAGGAGATGGCTGGTGGATCCTTCTTCTTTTCCTTCTTCTTGGCAATAATGGCTGGGGAGGCGGCTTCGGAGGCTTCGGCGGTGGAAGTGGTGATCTTTATCCCTGGATGAATCAGAGCAATCAGATCAACAGCGGATTCAGAGATCAGATGATCAATGAGAATGTAACTGAAATAAGAAGCGGAGTTACAAATCTCTCAAATCAGCTTTGCAATTGCTGTTCTGACGTTCAGATGGCTCTTGCAAATGGCTTTGCCGGTGTTGAACAGGGAGCAAATGCTCGCCAGATCGCAAATATGCAACAGGCTTTTGGCGCTCAGACCGCAGTAACAGCTGGAATGAATGATATCGCAATGAATCTTCAGAATTGCTGTTGCGAGAACAGAGCCGGCATTGCTGATCTGAAATATACCGTTGCAACAGAGAATTGCGCTGATAGAGCGGCTCTTTCAGACGGAATCAGAGATCTTCTTGCAAATCAGTCAGCTAATACGCAGAGAATTCTTGATCAGCTCTGCGCTGATAAGATTGATTCTAAGAATGAGAAGATCGCTGAGCTTCAGAATCAGCTCAATATGGCAACTCTCAGAGAATCACAGGTTGCTCAGAATGCTTTTATTCAGCAAGGCTTCACAAATGAAGTTGACCAGCTATATGACAGATTGTCAAGTTGTCCTGTGCCAACAACTCCGGTTTATGGCCGCACACCGATTTTTAACTGCAACAATAACGGCTGCGGATGTGGCTGCGGCATGAATTGATCGGAGGTGTAAAAATGGCAGAGTATGTATACAATCCGGTTCAAGAGGTTCAGCCGAACCAGAACGTATTATTAGAAGGCTCAATTCCTTGTAATAAAGGTTATGTATATCACAGGGATGGAAGCGGAATTCTTACTCTTAGAGGCATTGTCAACAACGCTTGCGGATGTTTCGCAAGATATCAGGTGACATTTAATGGGAATATTGCAGTCCCTTCAGATGGAACAGTCGGCCCGATTGCAATAGCGCTTGCTATCAATGGAGAGCCGATTCAGACATCAAGGGCAATTGTTACTCCGGCGGCGGCTGCAACAGATCCGCCGACAACAGAAAACTTTTTCAACGTAACTTCAACGGCAATCATCACGGTTCCGAGAGGATGTTGCCTCAGCGTTGCTGTTGAAAATGTTTCTGAAGGAGCGACAGCGGCTGATGCTGCAACTGCAATTCTTGTTCAGAATGCAAACCTTGTCGTTGACAGAATCGCATAGAAAGGAGGAAGACGATGCATAAGCTGATAGAATATGTCTGTGAAGAGCTGGAAAAAATCGAGCAACAGGCCGGAACCGGCAAGCTCTCGATTGCTGAGATAGAATATGCCGACAAGCTTGCTCATCTTAAGAAGAATCTCTTAAGAGCTGAGGAGCTTATGGAAGAAGGCTATAGCGGAGAAGTGAGCGGATATCCGATGTCCTTTCGAGGAGGAAGATATTCAAGAAGAGGCTCTTCCTATGAGGGAAGAGGAAGCTCTTATGATGAGAGGGGAAGAGGCTCAAATGCTCAGAGGGATTCAAGAGGCCGCTATTCCTCAAGAGGTGGAAGAGGCGGATATTCTAGGTACGTGAGAGATGATTATTCGATGGATTCCGGAGAGGTCGTTGAAGATCTCAGAGATCTCATGGAACAGGCTCCGGATGAGAGGCTTCGTCAGGAAATCAAGCGGATCATAACCAAAGTCGAGCAGATGGATGATTAAGTAATGAAAAGAGGCTCCTTCAGGAATGAGGGAGCTTCTTTATTTTTGTATGCTGTTTTTGCGTTTATCATTGTGTTGATTTAACGGAAAAATTCGTGGTACTTTTCGTGGTACTTTCAATACTTATTTAGCGATTTTTTACGTTTAAAAATCAGATTTAAAAAATTAAAAAATAATCGAAAAATATAGCAACCATGCGGTTTTAAATGAATTTTGGCATGGTTGCTATATTTTTAAATTAGAGCTGGAAAAGGGACTCGAACCCTATGCAAAGTCCCTTTGAAGCGATAATCAAGCGGTCTTTGAAAAAACGTGGTACTTTTCGTGGTACTTTCAACCAAATAACTCCTTTTTATATTTTTTGACGATTTTATTATTGAAATCTTTTGAGTATTTTTCTCTTTTTTCTTTAAATGGCTTATCATAAATTGTTCTCATTACATTTGAATCTTTGCTCCATCCTCCATCTGCTTCAACATATTTCGAAGGCATGATCTCAGATCGTATTGATGCGGCATATTTTCTTAAATCGTGGAAACGACAATTCACACAAGCCGCTTTTCTCAATTTCATGAATTTTTTTGTTATTTGATCGGGATTCATTTTAATAACATATTCTTTCGGGCCTACTCTTGGGAAAAGCTTCATAATATCAGGATCAATCTTGATGATTCTTTCAGAATCAGCCGTTTTCGGCAAAGATCTTACCCAAGTATGATCTTCGTCTTTTACACGAGAAGCTTGTATGTGAATGCTATTAAAATCCCAGAGCATATCTTCTCCAATTAGTCCACCGATTTCGCCTCTTCGCAAAGTATAAAGACCAGCTAAAATAATAGCTAGTTTTGTTTCGTTATCAGCCATAGATAAGAGCCTCTGAAATTCTGAAGGTTCAGGCGGATTGAGTTGAGGCTTCTTTGCTTTTGGTATCTCATATTTGAAGCGCTTATCAATTTCAAAAAAAGATAGAACACCTAAAAGAAAGAAAATTTCATTTTTAATTGATTTTGCTTTTTGACCTTTTGAAGCAAATTCATATATTTGAGTTTGAATATCTTTCGAGCTTATTTCATGAATATCTTTTTCAAGGATTTCGGAAGAAAAATGCTTTGGTAAATTCACATATACGGCAATTGTTGAAGGGCTAAGAGATTGCCTTTTTTTGGCTATATATTCTTTCATAGCATTTTCAACTGTTATTCTATGCGATTCCGTCTCTGCATTAAAAATCCAGTTTCTTGCAAGCAGCTCAGCTTGAGCTTTTGCTTTTCTTGATGCTTCTCTTGCATCGCCTGGGAAATCTTTAGGGGAAGCTGTAAATGATTTTTTCACTGTCTTTCCGTCAACAACTTTTTTAACTTGGACTCTCCATGAGCCGCTTTCTAGTCTTTTAGCACTTGCCATTTTTGAATCTCCTTTTCATGGTTTAATTGTTATCTGAGCATGAGGATGCTCCGGATCAGCTTTTTCAATTAATACTGCGCTGATTGTAGCATTTTGATATTTGTTTCGAATTTCTGCGCTGACTTCTGAGGGGAAGGCTCCGATGTCCAAACCGTCTGGAGCTAATAACTGGAAGAAGGGAGCACCTTCATAATATGCTGTCTCAATATTGAGAGCTGTTCCGATCGGAAGGCCATTGATTACGGCCCAGCGTTTAACTGTTGGATCCTTTTTACATTCAGCAAAAGCTCCTCTAATTTCAATCTCCATCGTAAATGCTTTTGGAGTACTTAGCAGCTCTCTAACTGCGCAGAAGATATCATAAAACCAACCAAATCCGGCAAGTCCTCCTGTGAACAGATAAAGGACACCAAGCTTTGGCTGCTTTTTGTAAAAGCGATATCCGCCTAAGATTCCTGTCAGCACTGCGATCAATAAACCTTTCATATGATTCTCCTTTCACATAAATTCAACATTTTCATCGTCTCCATAGCCTAAAAGCCAAGTGGGGCTTACATTGGTAACATCTGCAATCGATATGATTGAGCTGGCATTTGGAATTCGTGTTCCATCAAGATATCTACAAATAGCAGCTTCTGTGATTCCGGTCATTGCTGAAAATTCCTTCTGAGTATATCCGAGCTCATTCAAAAGCTGCCGGAATCTCTTTTCAATGGTGCTTTTTCTCATTTTCTTGTCCTTTCTACAATAAATATTTGCATTTTCATAATATTACTGTATTATTGTTTTGTCAATTAAGAAAGCATAAAAAAACCAGAGATCACTGTCTCTGGTTCAATTGCTTTACAAGGGAGCGAATCTGTTTGTCGATATCAGACTTTTGTTTATGCAGATCATTAAGCTTTTCCATTATTGCCTTCTTTTCATCGATGAAATTCTCAAGCTCTTTACAAGGTTCCCATCCAAAAACCTGATTCGGAGAAATCTTATAAAAATTACAAAGATCCTGGAGCATATCAACATTAGGACTGATTGTTCCTTTTTCATAATTAGCTATCGTATTTGGGGCACATCCAACATTTGAAGCGACTTCTTTAATTGAATACCCTC
>JAZRTP010000031.1:0-101083 GCA_045652105.1 Acutalibacteraceae bacterium | reverse complement strand
TGCGGCGCCTCCATAGGCGAACTTAGTTCGCCTCGGCTACGCAGTAGCCGTAAATCGTCCGAGGACGATTTAATGGAGCCGCCTCTCACCTTTACCGCAAACTTCCCCGCGTACCGAAAGCAAAACTAAAAAGGCGGGCAGGAACTAACCTGCTCGCCTTAAATTATTATTCAGTTCTGGGGGCTTCAACGGGGTCTTTTTTAGCTGCAAGTGATGAGGGTACAAGACCAGCAATGAAAGTAAGAGCCATACTTATGCATATAAGTAAAACGGCAACACCCACCGGAAGCTCTGCAGCAGCATATGAGTTTGTGAAATACTGAAGCAGGAAGTTGATGGGAATTTCAAGCAACAATGTAGTTACTATACCAATAACACCCGCGGCCAGACCTATGGTTATGGTCTCAGCATTAAATACTCTTGATACGTCACTCTTTGAAGCTCCGATACTTCTGAGAATACCGATTTCCTTTGTTCTTTCAAGAACGGAAATGTAAGTGATAATTCCGATCATAATTGATGAAACAATAAGTGAAACTGCAACAAAGATAACAAGAACATAAGTCACAACATCAATAATCATATTGACCGAGGACAAAAGTGCACCGACAGCATCGGTAACCTCAATTTTGTATTCGGGGTGTCCGTCAGCGATAACCTTGTCGTTGTAATAATCAATGACCTCAAGAAGCTTATCCTTGGATGCGAAATCCTTGGGATAGAAATAAATTGAAACAGGCTCACTCTTAAGCGAGTAACCAAGCTTTTCCATTGTGCCCGAGTAAGAGCTCTGGGAGTTGATTGTGTCAACATAAGCCTGCTTGAGTGCAAGCACCTGGGAATCACTGAGATAACCCTCAAGGAGCTTTTTCTGAAGCTCTGACATTTCACCGCCGCCTGTGCCGAGAAGAGAACCGATGTCGGTAAGGTTAAAGGAGGAAAGGTCAAAATCCTCAAGAAGACTCATAAAGGGTGTGAGATCAAGATAAGAGAAATCAATCTTTGTAAGATCAATGTCGGCAAGATCAAAGTCATTGACTGAAATTTCAAAGAATTCCTTGCCTGAAATAACATCAACCTTGGGATTTGCAAGCTGCTCCTGAACAACCTGTGAGGCTGCCGCTGCAGAAAGAACATAATCAACAAGCTCTGTTGTGTAACCGATTGCACCTGTAACTGTTGAAATTGTGTTGCCCTCATAGGGACGGATGATACCGACAACATTGATGTCAAGGCCGTTCTGAATAAGAGATGTGACATAAGCTGAGTTTGAGCTCTTATCCTTCCAGAGACCTGTGCTTTCATCCTTGACAAGATATTCGTGATTGAGAACAAGCTTGAATTGCATTGAGCAGATCTGCTCATAGGAATATGATTCGGAGGGGGCGGATTCAATGATTGTGCCGTTTGAAACGGAGCTCATAACGTCACTGACAAAGGTGCTCTGGTCCTTGAGACCGAGACCGTAAAGAACAAGCTCGTTGATTTCATTGTTGGCATCAACAACCACAACAACCTCGTTGAGCTTTTCGGGAAGTCTGCCGTAAACAACGTCATACTGCTCCTCAATTGTTTCGTTGTCACCCACAAGCTCCTTCCAGATGTTAAGACCTGCACCCACAAAGTTTTCAAAAAGGCTCATAATCTGCTCTGTACCGACGGAGCTGATGAGAGTGCTGGGGTTGACCTGAACAATTCCCTTGCTTGTGTCGGCAACATAAATGTTAAGAGGTGCCGCATATTTATACTGAATATCGTTACAGACATCTTCAAAGACATCTCTGTTTCCTTCGATATAATTGACAAAGGTTTTGATGTTGTTTGAATTTGACTGGGCAATGAAGGAGTTGACCATTTCCGTGACCATATCGTTGACATAAACCGCATCTCTTTCGTGGTCAGGATCGGCAAGAACAATCATGCCCGACATCATATTGGCAACGCTGTCAAGATTCATTGATTCCTTTTCAATTGCAATGGGGAAGGCTCTGAGGGTATCGGTCTGAATACGGTCAACGTAATTCTGAATACCCGTTGAAAGAGCAAGAACAAGAGCAATACCGATAATACCGATTGAGCCTGCAAAAGCAGTGAGGATTGTTCTTCCCTTTTTGGTGCCGAGGTTTCTGATGCTCAGACCGAAGGCTGTTGCAAAGGACATTGAGGGCTTTTTGCCCTTTCTCTTTTCTTCCTCTGCCTTTTTCTTTTCAAGGAAGAAATCTCCCTCGCGGGGCTCAAAGGGATTTGTGTCACCGATAATCTGACCGTCAACGCAGCGGATAATTCTGTTTGAATACTGCTCGGCAAGCTCGGGGTTATGGGTAACCATGATAATCAGCTTATCCTTGGAAATCTCCTTGAGAATTTCCATAATCTGAACGCTTGTTTCACTGTCAAGAGCACCTGTGGGCTCGTCAGCAAGAAGAATGTCCGGATCATTGATGAGAGCACGGGCAATTGCAACTCTCTGCATCTGACCGCCTGACATCTGATTGGGCCTTTTGTTGATCTGGGCACCGAGACCGACCTTTTCAAGAGCGGCAATGGCTCTTGTTCTTCTTTCCTGCTTTGAAATACCCGTCAGTGTAAGTGCAAGCTCAACATTTGCAAGAACGCTCTGATGAGGGATAAGATTATAGCTCTGGAAAACAAAGCCGACGGAATGGTTGCGGTAAGTGTCCCAGTCCTCATCAGTGAAGGTTCCCGTTGATTTGCCGTTGATAATCAGGTCGCCGCTTGTGTATCTGTCAAGACCGCCGATAATGTTAAGCAGGGTTGTTTTACCGCAGCCTGAGGGTCCGAGAATTGAAACAAATTCATTTTCTCTGAAATTTATGCTCATCTCACGCAGAGCTCTGACCTTGTTGTCACCTGCGGTGTAATCCTTGATTATATTTTTAAGTATAAGCATCGGTTATTCCTCCTCTTCTTTCTTTTTCAGTCTGCCGATGACGTTTTCCTTGACTCTGCCGTAAACCTCTCTGATCTTTTTGCGGTTGAAAAAATAGATAATCTCCAGGCAGACATAAATTATAATTACCGTGAAAATGGTTTTTTTATAATCCTTTTCTTCCTCATATTTAATCTGGGGAATGTATTCCTCGGTGACGGATTCGTCCACCGTCACTCTTTCACGGAAGAACAGCTGATAAATCCATTCAATTGTTTCATTTTCTGTTTTTGCCGCAAGCTCGGTTTTGATGTTCTGCGCAAAGGTTGCAACAGCCGCATTATTGCTCAGGGCGGAGGACATCAGAGAATCCATCAGACCCTCATTGCCGGGAGTCTTGATGACCTGCACAAGATATCTCATCAGAGCCATCATAACTGCATTTCTGTCAGCCTGAACATAAGAGACAACGGAATACTGCCCCTGTGTGACCCTCTTGCTCTGGGCAGAAACAAGTGTTCCCATTCCGGCAAAGGACTTGATATCAAGGGCGGGAAGCTTAAGCTCAACCTCAAGACCCAGGTCAAGCTCGGGAAAAGCCTCACCAAGCATTGAGGAAAGGTTTGCGGGATCAATATAACCTAATCCGAGGCTGTTCTGAATGTCGAGCGCCTCAAAAACATCCTCAAAGGGATAAACAAGATTTGTCAGGCACTGGAAAAGACCTGAATCCATAAAGTAAATTACGTTGGGAAGAATACCCGTGAGAGTGTAAACGGGTCTGAGGGTAATCTCATCAATAAGATCGCAGATGGGATTGAGAACGGTTCTTATGATGTTTCCGCTTGCCGCTGCAGCCTTGAATTCCTCATAGGTGCAGATTGATTCGCTTTTGCAGCCCAGAGCCTCATAAAGAGGAATCAGAGCCGAGTTATAACCGTTTGAGCCGTAAATATCGATTGCTCCGAAAAGCTTTATGTTGCCTTCGCAGAGAATCATTTTAAGAGCATCCTCAAAGGGACGGAGAATGCAGCTGATGCAGGAAACAAAGCCCTCTCTGTCACCCTCGGCAAAGCCCCAGCGGAAATTCTCTGTGTCAAGGTCAGACCATTTGCTGCAATTTCTCAGCTGAGCTGAGGCTGCTGAATAGCCGGAGGCTGCAAGACTGTCAGCAACGGCACCCACGGAAAAATCATAACCGATGAAGCTGAGTGTTTCCGCCATTTCCTCTTTTTCAAAAGCTGAGAAGAGCTCCTTCATCACAAGAGAAAGAGTTTTTGAGGAATAAATCTCCTTTTGCATCAGGGAGTAGAAGGTTGCGGTGGGATCGGTTTCAGCCACAAACTCATTGATAAGCCCGTCAATGCCGTCAACCACTCTCTGAAGCTTTTCAGGGTTGAGATTTTCAGTGTAAGCAACCTGAGTCTGAACGAACTGAGGGAAGGTCCACACGTAATCATTATATCTGCTTGCGGTCTGAGTCATAAGGTTGATGAGAATTGAAATAATCTCATCGGTTGTCTTGTCCATAACACCCGCAAGAACAGTTGAAAGGTCAATTTTTTCAAGGAAGTTCATTCCGCTGACTTCCTCGTTGAGAGTTGATTCGTTAAGCCTTGCGCTGTCGATTATCCATCTGAGGATAACCATAAACACATCTGCCTTGTCAGCAATGACTCTGTTGCCTGAAACAGTTCCGCAGGAAGCAATCAAATCAAAATCAATGTTTTCAAGCCCGAAGCCGAGTGTTGAAAGAATGTCGTTGATGTTGACGGCAAAATTCTGAGTGAAATCCTCTGACTGTGAAATAAGTGTTTCAAAATCCGCAAGAGTCGCAATGCCCAGAAGCTGAAGCTTCAGAGGCTGAAGCAGAGTTGAAAGTGCATTTTCAAGTCCGCCGTTATTTGTGAAATAAGCAATTGAGGGAAGCTCATCCGTGAGTCTGTCACAGGGTGCATCCAGAACACCCTCCGCAAAGGTCAGCACATCGTTGACAATGTGATAAACCATATAGCTTTTGTTTTCTTCGGCGTGAGCATAAAAGTCAGCAGCCTGTGTTATGTTCTTGCAGCCCAGAGCCTCAAGAGTGGGTATAATTGCAGTTTCATAACCGTTTGAGCCCTGAATGTTAAGAAAAAGACCCGTGCCGATGGAAACCTTACCTGAGCACAGCAAAGCATAAAGCACCTCATTGAAGGGAGTGAACATCAGACTGACGGCAAAGGCAAAATCAGCCTTGTTGGTAACACCCCAGCTTGCCGTGAAGTCCTGAGCAGCTGACCAGCTGGGATAAGAAGCAAGCTTCTGTGCAACATCACCGTAATTTCCAAGATGCTTTGCAACATCTGCCGTTGAGGTTTCAAGTCCCAGCACACCGAGTGAATCGGCATTTTCTTCAACAGCGGTATAAACACCCACAAGGATTTTGCTGAGCACCTCATCTGAATAAATCATCGGCTCGGCAAGCTCTCTGAGGGTTTTGTTTTCTTTCTGCTTCAAGACGTAACTGATAACAGAGTCAAATTTAAAAATTGCCTGATAAGCCTGTTCCTTGGTCACCCCTTCAGGATAAGCCACTGCCGCAAAAGAAGGCATTGCAGTGACGGCAAGAATAACAAGCACCGTCAACAGACTAACAAGCTTTCTGAATGTTCTTTTTATTTTCATCGTGACGGTCACCTCTTTTTCTTAATCTGGTTGAGCTTTTTGAGAAGCCTGAGAAATTCCCGCGCATCCTCTTCTCCAAGCTCATCAACAACATAACCGATGCCTGAAATAAGCTCACTTTCAGTTGCTTCGGCCAGCTTTCTGCCCTTTGCGGTCAGACACACAATTGTACAGCGTTTATCGTCCTCATCCTTTTTCTTTTCGATGAGACCTTTAAATTCCATTCTTTTGATAATCACTGAAAGTCTGGCATTTGTGAAATCAGTATATTCAAGAATCGCTCCGGGAGAGCTGACTCCGCCGAGCTGTGAAAGGACGCAAAGAAAACGATCCTCGCCCTTCATTGATATTTTAAATTTTGAAGCCGCCTGTTTTCTTCCGAGAACTTCAAAAGATTCAATCAGTTCTCTCACAAGAGTTGCTCTGTCAATATTCATGCAAACTCCCCCAATTATAATTATTATAATATTTAACAGTGTTGAAAATATATCATACTTACTTAAAATAAACAATAGACAAATAATTAATTATAATTAAATTTAATTAATTAATCGAATACGTATCAGACACCAATTTAACAGTATAGACCGTCACCTTTGTCTAAACTCAACAAAAGTGTTAACTGTTTTTTAATTTTTTCCTATTTTTACCTTGTTGACAAGGCGAAATTTTTCAGTTAAAATATGTTAGTCAGCTAACATTCCGTCAGCTAACAAACTACATACAAGTGAGGTTACCACCCTATGAAAGAACGAAGGTTAGGCTTTGAGCTCAGCCGCACCTCCCGTCACATCAGAAGACATATGGACAATGATGCATCAAAAATATATGCCCAGAAAATGACGGGGACTCACGGTTGGGCAATCGGCTTCTTTTTTCACAACAGCCACAGGGACACCTTCCAGAAGGATTTTGAAAAGGAGTTCGGAATAAGACGCTCCACCGCAAGCAAAATTCTCACCCTTATGGAAGAAAATGAGCTGATCAAAAGAGAATCGGTGCCCTATGATGCAAGGCTGAAAAAAATCACTCTCACCGAAAAGGCGCTTCAGGTGCACCGCGTTGTCACCGAAGCCTTTGACAAAATGGAGGAAACAATCAAGCAGGGCATCACCCCTGAGGAGCTTGAGATTTTCTTCACAGTTTTAGAAAAAATCAATTCCAATCTTGAAAGGACTGATGAAAGCAATGATAAAACGTCTGAGTAAATGCATCAGAGAATACAGATTTGCCACTGCTGTCACACCTTTTTTTGCCGCAATGGAGGTTGTTATGGAGGTTTTCATACCTCTTCTTATGGGCAAAATCATTGACAACGGCATCAACAAGGCTGACACGGGCTATGTTGCTAAGGCGGGTGCCCTTCTCATCTGCATCTGTGCATTAAGCATGTTCTTCGGTGTTGCCTGCGGTGTCACCGCCGCCAAAGCATCATCGGGCTTTGCAAAGAATCTCCGCCACGATATGTTCCACAACATTCAGAGCTTCTCCTTTGCAAACATTGACAAATATTCAACCTCAAGTCTTATCACAAGACTCACAACCGATGTCACAAACCTTCAGAATTCATTCCAGATGATAATCAGAATTGCGGTGCGTTCCCCTTCAATGCTCATCTTCTCTCTGATTATGGCTCTTTCAATCAACGCAAAAATTTCTCTCATTTTTGTTTGTGTGATTCCCTTCCTTGCTCTTGCCCTGGCATTCATTGTCTCAAAGGCTCATCCCATTTTCAAAAGGGTTTTCAGGACCTTTGACAAGCTCAACAACGTTGTCAACGAAAACCTTCACGGAATCAGAGTTGTAAAATCCTTTGTCAGAGAAAAGCAGGAGGAAGAAAAATTCACCAACGTTTCCGATTCAATCTACAAAGATTCAAAAAAGGCTGAGGGCATCATTGCCTTCAACTCACCCGTAATGCAGTTCAGCACCTATCTTTGCATGCTTCTCATTGCCTGGTTCGGTGCAAATCTCATTGTCTCCACAGGAGAAACCGAAATGACCACCGGTGAGCTTTTCTCACTGATAAACTACACAATGCAGATTCTTTCCAATCTGATGATGCTTTCAATGATTTTTGTTATGATGACAATGTCAAAGGCCTCAGGTGAAAGAGTCTGTGAGGTTCTTGACGAAAGCAGCGACCTTCACAACCCCGAAAATCCCGTTACACAGGTGCCCGACGGAAGCATTGAATTCATCAATGCCGGCTTCAGCTATTCCGGAGAAAAGGATAAGCTTTGTCTTAAAAATGTCAATCTGCGCATTGAAAGCGGTGAAACCGTGGGCATCATCGGCTCAACAGGCTCATCAAAGACCTCCCTTGTTCAGCTCATCCCCCGCCTTTACGATGTCACCTCAGGATGTCTTAAAATCGGCGGCATTGATGTCAGAGAATATGACCTTGACACTCTCAGAGGCCAGGTTGCAATGGTACTTCAGAAAAACGTTCTCTTTTCAGGAACAATCAAGGATAATCTGCGCTGGGGCAAGGAGGATGCCACCGATGAGGAAATGATTGCCGCCTGCAAGGCAGCTCAGGCTCATCCCTTCATCAGTGAAATGCCCGACGGCTACGACACCTTCATCGAGCAGGGAGGAACAAACGTTTCAGGCGGTCAGAAGCAGAGAATCTGCATTGCCCGTTCCCTTCTTCAGAATCCGAAAATTCTTATTCTTGACGACTCAACAAGTGCTGTTGACACCAAAACTGATGCCCTCATCAGAAAGGCCTTTGCCGAGCACATTCCCGAAACCACAAAGCTGATCATTGCACAGAGAATCTCTTCAATTGAATCAGCAGACAAAATCATTGTTCTTGACGACGGTGAAATCGTGGGCTTCGGCACTCATGAGGAGCTTGCCGAAGGCAACGAAATTTACCGTGAGGTTTATTTCTCCCAGACGAAAGGAGGCAAAGTAAATGAGTAATGCCCCTTCCTCAAAATCAGCACCGAAGATGTCCGGGCAGATGCCGCCGAAAATGCCCATGAACAGACACGGCGGTATGCCTGTCAGACCCAAGGGTGAAAAGCTTGATTTCAAGGTTATCAGACGCATCTTCTCCTATATGAAAAAAAGCCACCGCATCCTTATGGCAATTGTTGTTCTCTGCATACTGATGTCAAGCGTTGCAAGTGTATTTTCTTCACGTTTTATCGGCGACATAATTGACGGTTATATCACACCGATGCTTGAAAGCGGATCCACGGATTTCGGCCCCTTTATCACTCTTCTTATAAAAATGGCGGCCATTTTCCTTGTGGGTATTGTTTCCACCTTTGCATATAACAGAATTATGGTTGTTGTGGCACAGGGTGTGCTCAAAACCGTCAGAGACAAGATGTTTGCACATATGCAGACGCTTCCCATAAAATATTTTGACACCAACAGTCACGGTGACATTATGAGCCGTTACACCAACGACATTGACACTCTCCGCCAGATGATTTCTCAGACAATTCCTCAGGTCATCTCCTCCGTTGTCACCATTGTTTCAATGTTCATCGCAATGTTTGTTGAAAGCATCCCCCTTCTGCTGGTGGTGATTGTGTGCATTTTCTGTATGATTACCGTCACGGGAAAGGTTGCGGGAAACAGCGGAAAATTCTTCTTCAGACAGCAGCAGTCTCTCGGTGACATCAACGGCTATATTGAAGAAATGATTACAGGTCAGAAGGTCATCAAGGTCTTTTGCCACGAGGAAAAAACAAAGGCAGAATTTGATGAAAAGAACGCTGAGCTTTACGGCAACGCCTATTCAGCGAACAAATTTGTCAACATGCTCGGCCCTGTCAACAACAACCTCGGTCACCTTCAGTATATCATTATTGCCATTATCGGCTGCATCCTTGCAGTGCTCACCGCAAAAGGCATTATTACTGATGAAGGATTGGGAAAAATTTTCACAATCACAACAGGCTCCGTTGCCGCCTTTCTCGGCTATTCAAAATCCTTCACTATGCCTGTAAACCACATCTCTCAGCAGCTCAATTCCGTTGTTATGGCAATGGCGGGCGCAAAGAGAATTTTTGAGGTTATTGACTCTGTGCCCGAGCAGGATGAAGGCTATGTCACTCTTGTCAACGCCAAAGAGGTTGACGGTCAGCTGACCGAAACTCCCGAGCATACAGGTCTCTGGGCGTGGAAGCATCCTCACGAGGACGGCTCAATCACTTATCAGCTCCTTAGAGGTGAGGTCCGCTTCTTTGATGTTGATTTCGGTTATACCGAGGATAAAACCGTTCTTCACAACATCACCCTTTATGCAGAGCCGGGACAGAAGGTTGCCTTTGTCGGTGCAACGGGTGCAGGCAAGACAACAATCACAAACCTCATCAACCGCTTTTATGACATTGCCGACGGCAAAATCCGTTATGACGGCATAAACATCAACAAAATCAGAAAAAGCGACCTCAGACGCTCTCTCGGCATTGTTCTGCAGGACACAAATCTGTTCACGGGAACAGTACGTGAAAACATCAGATACGGCAATCTTGACGCCACCGACGAGCAGATTATTGCCGCAGCAAAAAAAGCAAATGCCCACTCCTTCATTTCACGTCTTCCTCAGGGATATGACACAATGCTCACAGGTAACGGGGCAAATCTTTCACAGGGTCAGAGACAGCTTATCTCAATTGCAAGAGCCGCTGTTGCCGATCCTCCCGTTATGATCCTTGACGAAGCCACCTCCTCAATTGACACAAGAACCGAAGCCCTTGTCCAGAAGGGAATGGATGCTCTGATGAAGGGCAGAACGGTTTTCGTCATTGCCCACCGCCTTTCCACCGTAAGAAACTCCGACGTTATTATGGTGCTTGAAAAGGGTGAAATAATTGAAAGAGGTACCCACGAAAGCCTGATTGAGAAAAAGGGCAAATATTATCAGCTTTACACAGGCGCATTTGAGCTTGAATAAAAAAAAGAGGACCCTTCCGTCTCTGCTCACATCACAACGGGGCAGAGACGGATTTTTTTCAGGAAAAATTTTGATAAAAATTAAAACTTTATGACTGAAATCCGGTTGACTTTAAGGCGCATAATAATGTATAATAACTTTTTGTAAAGAACATTTTAAAGGAGGTGGCCTGAATTGGATAACGGAGACAGTAAACCTAACGGGCGTATTTTTCAAAAATCCGGTGCAGGCCTTGCCCATCACTGACGGCTCTGCACTCAGAAAGTCGGTGAGTTAAATTGAATGAAAATTTATTCGGCGGCCTTTACAAGCTGCTGGCAAAAAATCAGCTCAAGGAGCTGAAAACCGAGCTTACGGAAATGGCATATCCTGACATTGCGGATTTCATAATGGATCTTGAGGATGACAAAATTGCCGTCAAGATTTTCCGTATTCTCCCCAAGGACATCTCTGCCGATGTCTTCTCTTACCTTGATCCCGATGTTCAGACCCTCATTGTCCAGTCCATCACTGACAGTGAAATTGCACGTCTTATCGATGACCTTTATGTTGACGATGCCGTTGACTTTCTTGAAGAGGTTCCCGCAAACATTGTCAGACGTGTTCTTGCAAACTGTGACAAGGAAACAAGAGACATCATCAACCGCTTCCTCGAATATCCCGAAAACAGTGCGGGAAGCGTTATGACCATTGAAATGGTTGAGCTTCACGACATAATGAATGTTGCCGAAGCAATCAAGAGTATCCGCCGTTCAGGTGTTGACAAGGAAACAATTTACACCTGCTATGTTATTGACGACAAGCGTCACCTTATCGGCACAATCCCCCTCAGACGTCTTCTTCTCAACGATGAGGAAACCCTCATCACAGACATTATGTCAGACGATGAGCAGCTCATTTACGTTCACACAATGGATGACCAGGAAGAGGTTGCTTCAATTGCGAAGAAATATGACCTTCTTTCAGTTCCCGTTGTTGACAAGGAAAGCCGACTTGTCGGTATCATCACCATTGACGACATTGTCGACATCATTGAAGAAGAGGCCACGGAAGACTTTGAAAAGATGGCTCTTCTTAATCCCTCTGAGGACGAATACCTCAAAACAGGTATCTTCAGCCTTGCAAAAAACCGTATCGGCTGGCTTCTCATTCTTATGGTTGCCTCCACTCTTACGGGCCAGATAATCGACGGCTTTGAAAGCAAGCTTGCTGCCGTTGCAGGTCTTACCGCCTGCATACCCATGCTTATGGGCACCGGCGGTAACTCAGGTAACCAGGTTTCAACCCTTATCATCCGCGGTCTTGCTCTGGGTGAGGTTAAAATCAGAGACTATTTCCGCATTCTCTGGAAGGAATCAAGGGTTTCTCTGATGGTCGGTGTTGTTCTCGGCGTTGCCAACGTTGCAAGAATGCTTCTTCTCAGACTGACCACGGGCAACGACATTTCCAACGGAGTTATTCTTGTGGTCTCCCTTTCACTTGTGGTTGTTGTCTTTGTTTCAAAAACAATCGGCTGCTCACTGCCCATTGTTGCAAAGGCGCTCAAGCTTGACCCCGCCCTTATGGCAGGTCCGCTGATCACAACCCTTGTTGACACAATTTCTCTGATGATTTATTTCGGATTTGCAAACGCAATCATATTTTAAAAAAGCAGGGACTGTCTGACAGTCCCTCTGCTATCGTATAACCTAACAAGGAGGTCTGCCCTTTGGCAAAACGTTTTCTTTCCTTCACCAAGGGTTACAGGATACTTACTCTGCTGTGTCCCTTTCTGATTTATTTTGATGTTCTCATTGAGCTTAAAATTCCCGAGGCAATGGGTGATGTTGTTGATATTCTGACCAACATCGCAAGTTCATCCGATCCCGCTCAGGTGCGCTCGGCACTTTTCAATAAGCTTCTGGAAATGTTCATTTACTGCTTTGCAACTCTCATTGTGGGTTATATTGCATCAAGATTTTCCGCAATTGCAAGCATGGGCTTCGGAGCAAATCTGCGCCGTGAGCTTTTCTTCAAAATTCAGGATCTTTCCTTTGACAACATTGACAAGCTGAAGATTTCCTCACTTATCACAAGAATGACAAGTGACGTTTCAATGTGTCAAAGTGTTTACAAAAGCACCATCGTCACCTTCATAAAAGGACCCATTATGCTTTTCAAGGCTCTTGATTATGCCCTTGAAATCAGCAGGGATCTTTCAAAGATGTTTGTTGTGGCACTGCCCGCAATTGTTATCATTCTTGGTCTGATGGGATACCTTGCCGTTCCCCTTTTCAAGCAGATGCTTGAAAAAACCGACAAATTCAACAGTGTTCTCAGAGGCAACATCAACGGCATCCGTGTTGTTAAATCCTTTGTCCGTGAGGATTATGAAAAAGAGCAGTTCCGCAAGGCAAACGAAAATCTTATGGAAATGAACATCAGAGCTCAGAAGATTATGCTTTACATAAGCCCCCTGATTATGATGGTTATTTACGGCTGTATGGTTTTTGCTCTGTGGAACGGAAGCAAGCTCATCCTTGCAGGCGGCGGTGACTTTACTCTCGGAGAAATGACTACCTTTGTTTCATATATTTCAACAGTTCTGACCTCAATTCTCACCGTTCTTATTGTTTTCCTGAGCATGATTATGTCAAAGGCATCAATCGGCAGAATCGGTGAAATCTTCAAGCAGGAGCCCTCCGTCAAGGATGACGAAGGCAAGGAAGGTCTCACACTCAGTGACGGCAGCATTGAATACAGAAATGTTTCCTTCAAGTATGAGGAATCGGCAAAGAACATTCTTGAAAACGTCAGTCTGAGCATCCGTCACGGTGAAACAATCGGCATCATCGGCTCAACGGGCTCTGCAAAATCAACCCTTGTTCAGCTTATCCCCCGTCTTTACGATGTCACCGACGGTGAGCTTATTGTTGGCGGAAATAATGTCAAGGATTATAAATTCAAAAACCTCAGAGATGAGATTTCCGTTGTTCTTCAGCAGAATATCCTTTTCTCAGGCACCGTCAGGGAAAACATCCGCTGGGGCTGTCTTGATGCAACGGATGAGGAAATCATTGAGGCTGCAAAAGCGGCCCAGGCTCACGATTTCATTATGGACCTTGAAAAGGGCTATGACACCGAGCTTGGTCAGGGAGGCAACACCGTTTCAGGCGGTCAGAGACAGAGACTCTGCATTGCCCGTGCACTTTTGAAAAAGAGCAAAATTCTTATTTTTGACGACTGCACAAGTGCCGTTGACACAGCAACGGATGCAAAAATCAAAATGGCTCTGCGCAGTGAAAAATATAAGGATATAACAAAAATCATCATTGCTCAGCGTATCACTTCAATTATGGACGCTGACAGAATTATTGTTGTTGAAAACGGAAGAATCGAAAGCATCGGCACACATGAGCAGCTGACTCAGTCAAGTGCTGTCTATAAGGAAATCTTCCTTTCACAGCAGGAAGGAGTGTTGGCACAATGAGTACTCCTTTAGAAAACAAAAATCCTCTGCCCGTTGAAGAAGAAGCTCAGGCAAAAAAGGAAGAAGCCGCAGCTGCATCCTCTGAAGAAAATGAAGTCTCTCAGCAGGACAAGCCCGAGGGTGAGGACACAAAGAAAAAGAAAAGAAAAAGAACCCTTTCCTCTGCAAAAGCAAAAAAGATTCCCGAAAATGAAACCGAGGAACAGAAAAAAGAACGCCTTGCAAAGGAAGAAAGAAAGAAGAAGGCAAAGCCCAAGGACATCAAGGCGGCAACAAAAAGACTTTTCGCTTATCTGAGACCCTTCAAGTCCCGTCTTATCCTTGTTGCATTTCTTGTTGTTCTCGGCTCTGTTGTCACAATCCTTTCTTCAATCACAATGTTCCCTGTTTATAACATTCTTACCGATGTGCTCAAGGGCGTTGAAATTGAAAATGCCTTCGGAAAAATCAGCTTCTGGCTCATTCTTATGGGCTCAGGCTATATTCTCGGAGCACTGTGCAACCTTGCTTATCAGAGAATTATGCTCACCGTTTCCGCAAGAACTCTTGCAAACATGAGAAGAGATCTGTTCAATCATCTTCAGTCCCTTCCCCTTGAATTTTTTGACAAGAGAAAAACCGGTGCAATAATGAGCCATTTCACAAATGACGTCGGCAGAATCAACGACCTTGTTTCAAACTATCTGCCCACCCTCATTTCATCCTCAATTTCTGCGGTTATGACAATCACCATTATGGTAATGATTTCCTTCAGGCTGACTCTGACAATCACCGTTGCAATTGCCTTTATGCTTTTAACAGTGTTCATTGTCACCGCAAAGTGCTCACCGCTTTTCAAAAAGCAGCAGAAGGCCGTTGCAGAAATGAACGGCTTTACCGAGGAGTACATTAAGGGCATCAAAATTGTCAAGCTCTTTTCACACGAGCAGGAAACAAAGGAAGCCTTCCATGTCCTTAATGAAAATTACCGCAAGACAGGTGTTAAGGCAAACATCATCGGCGGCTTTATGTCACCTCTTATGAGCCTTATCACAAGACTCAATTATGCAATTGTTGTTTTCTACGGTGCATCCCTTGTCCTTTCAGGCTCAATGACAGTCAGCGCCCTTGTCAATTATGTCAAGCAGTCTCAGGGCTATGCTTCACCCATCATTTCAATTGCAAGCTGTTACAGCTCCCTCATCTCTGCCCTTGCAGGTGCAGAAAGAGTTTTTGAGGTTCTTGACACAGCTCCCGAAACAGACGAAGGCAAGGTCACACTTGTAAGAATCATCAGAAACGCTCTCGGTGAGCCTGAGGAAACCGACAGCACAGAGGGTGTTCTGAGCTGGAAAATCCCCTCAGAGCAGGGCTGTGAATATGTAAAGCTCGGCGGTAATATCTGTGTCAAAGACATTACCTTTGCTTATGTTGAAGGCACCGATGTTCTGAAAAACGTTTCTGTTGAAGCCGAAAGCGGAACAAAGGTTGCATTTGTCGGCTCAACGGGTGCAGGTAAAACAACAATCACAAACCTTATCAACCGCTTTTATGAAATTGACAGAGGTCAGATTACCTATGACGGAATTGACATCAAGGACATCAGAAAGGATGACCTTCGTCATTCAATGGCAATGGTGCTTCAGGACACAAAGCTTTTCTCAGGCACAATTGCCGACAACATCCGTTACGGCAAGCTTGATGCCACCGACGAGGAGGTTATTGCGGCGGCAAAAATTGCAAACGCCCACTCCTTCATTGAAAAGCTTCCCGACGGTTATCAGACAGAAATCAAGGCAGACGGAGTCAATATCAGTGTCGGACAGGCTCAGCTTATCAACATTGCAAGAGCTGCAATTGCCGGTGCTCCCCTTCTCATTCTTGACGAGGCCACTTCATCTGTTGACACAAGAACAGAGCGTCTGATTGAGGTTGGTATGGACTCCATTATGGAGGACCGCACCGTATTTGTTATTGCCCACAGACTTTCCACCGTCAGAAACTCCGAAAAAATCGTTGTTCTTGAAAAGGGTGAAATTATCGAGGAAGGCAATCACGATTCTCTCATCTCAAAGGGCGGAAAATACTATCAGCTTTACACCGGTACCTTTGAAATGGAATAAGCTTATCAAAAGCACGGCAGATTCTGCTGTGCTTTTTTGCCGTTTTTTAAGTCATTTTCAGCCTCATTTGCATCAGCCTGAATGTAAAATAACACAATATCACGGGCAATCAGATAAATGAATTTGTCTTTATTGTCAAAAATAACTTTTGTGGCACTTGTTAATTGACAAAGCCGACGTTTTTGTGCTATACTTTACGAGTGATTTGTTCACATAAATAATGTATGTAAAGTTCTTTGAAACTGACGGTAAAAGTGGAGCACCACACTGGATCAAAGGACTCAGCAAAACTCTTTGTCGACCGTCTGGGCAGCTTATATCAGGGAACTTTCAGGTACCCTTATGTAAGTGTGCCCTTTTTTGTTTAAAAACTTGAAAATCAGGAGGCTTCAAACATGAAAAAAGTTGCAATCATTATGGGCAGCGACAGTGATTTGCCCGTTGTTTCAAAAGCAGCTGACACTCTTAAGCAGTTCGGCGTGCCTTATGAAATGCACATCTTCTCAGCTCACCGCACTCCCGAGCAGGCAAGAGATTTCACCGTTTCAGCAAGAGAAAACGGTTTTGGTGTAATCATTGCCGCAGCAGGTATGGCAGCTCACCTTGCAGGAGCAATTGCCGCCAACACCACTCTCCCCGTAATCGGCATCCCCATGAAATCAAAATACCTTGACGGTATTGATGCCCTTCTTTCAACAGTTCAGATGCCCTCAGGCATTCCCGTTGCAACGGTTGCAATTGACGGAGCTGTCAACGCCGCTCTGCTTTCTGTTGAAATTCTTGCAGTTTCAGATGCTGAGCTTGCAGAAAAGCTCAGAGCAAAAAGAGAAGCTGACACAAACACAGTTCTTGAAAAAAATGCCGCTGTTGAAAAGCAGTGGAATAACTAATAAAATTATTTAACGGAGGTTATTGAAAATGGAAAAAATTTACACAGGCAAAACAAAGGACGTATTCAAGCTTGAGAACGGCAACTGCCTTCTCAAATTCAAGGACGACTGCACAGGCAAAGACGGCGTTTTTGATCCCGGTGAAAATGCAGTAGGTCTCACAATTGACGGTGTTGGTGATGTTAACCTTCGTATGTCAATTTACTTCTTTGAAAAGGTTAATGCAGCAGGCATCAAAACCCATTATGTAAATGCAAACCTTGCAGACACAACAATGGAAGTTCTTCCCGCAAAGGTGTTCGGTCACGGCCTTGAGGTTATCTGCCGCCACAAAGCAGTGGGCAGCTTCATCCGCCGTTACGGTGATTATATCGAAGAAGGCGCAGACCTTCCCGCTTATGTTGAAATGACCTTCAAGAATGACGCAAAGGGCGATCCTCTTGTTATCAAGGATGCTCTTGTTGCTCTCGGCGTTATGACAGACAAGCAGTATGAGGACATCAAGGTAATGACTCAGAAGATCACCCAGATTGTTGCTGATGACCTTAAGGAAAAGGGCCTTGTTCTTTATGACATCAAGTTCGAATTCGGCTATGATCCCGAAGGCAATGTAATGCTCATCGACGAAATTGCATCAGGCAATATGCGTGTTTACAAGGATGGCAAATACATTGATCCCATGACCCTTTCCGAGCTTTTCTTCGCATAATTTAATAACATCTACGAAATAGCCTGAAGGATTTCCTTCAAGGCTTTTCGTGTTAATTAAGAGGTCTGTGCTTTTTTCTGCAACACGTCTGAAAAGGTACTTTCCTGTCCGCAAATTCAGTTTTTCACATCTCAAAAGGCAAAAATTTCCGCATTTGTAAAAACGGCTGCGGATTGCTTTTGCCGGCTAAGGAGCAATTAAATGGGTGGTTTTTTTGGAGCAGTCAGCAAGAACGATACCGTCCTTGACGTTTTCTTCGGCACTGACTATCACTCTCACCTTGGTACCCGCCGCGGCGGTATGGCCGCTTATGACGAGTCAAAGGGTTTACAGCGTAAAATTCACAAAATTGAAAATTCTCCCTTCAGAACAAAGTTTGAAAACATTTCAAACTCAATGAAGGGCACGGCTGCAATCGGCTGCATCAGTGACTCAGATGCTCAGCCACTGCTTGTCCGTTCAAAGCTTGGCCTTTATGCAATCTGCATCATCGGTCTGATAAACAACCGCGAGAAGCTTGTTGAGGATTTCCTTTTTTCAAACGGCGGACATTTCGGCGCCGTAACCAATGAGGGTATCAACTCAACTGAGCTTGTTGCCGCACTCATCAACCGTCAGGACAGCTTTGCAGAGGGCATTGCTTATGCTCAGAGTCTTATTGACGGCACAGCTTCAATTCTCATTCTCACAGACAAGGGTAACATCATTGCAGCCCGTGACAGACTCGGAAGAATCCCCGTGCTCATCGGTAAAAATTCCGAGGGCATGTGTGTTTCCTTTGAGGACTTTGCTTACAAAAAAATGGGTTATGAGGATTACAAGGAGCTTGGTCCCGGTGAGGTTATTGAATTAACGGCAGATTCTCTCACCGTTCTTAAAAAAGCAGAGGAGAAAACAAAAATCTGTGCATTCCTCTGGTCTTATTACGGATACTCAACCTCCTGCTATGAGGGAGTCAACGTTGAGGTAATGAGATATAAAAACGGCAAAATCATGGCTGAAGCAGACCGTAAAAACGGAATCGCCCAGGACATTGATTATGTCAGCGGCGTTCCCGATTCAGGCACACCCCACGCCATCGGCTATGCTCATGCAAGCGGAATCCAGTTTGCACGGCCCTTCATCAAATACACACCGACCTGGTCACGCAGCTTCACACCTGCCAACCAGAAGGAACGAAACCGCGTTGCAAAAATGAAGCAGATTCCCGTTCATGACCTTATTCAGAACAAAAAGCTTCTTTTTGTTGACGACAGTATCGTCAGAGGCACTCAGCTTCGTGAAACCGTTGAATTCCTTTATGAAAACGGAGCAAAAGAGGTTCACATCCGTTCTGCCTGTCCTCCGATTATGTACAGCTGCAAATACCTCAATTTTTCAAGAGCAACCTCGGAAATGGAGCTGATTGCACGAAGCACCATTGCAGAGCTTGAGGGTGACGAGGCTCACCTTCACATTGACGAATACATTGACCCCTCAACTCAGAGAGGTCAGAGCCTGAGAAAAGCAATTTGCGAAAAGTTGCATTTCACATCCCTTGAATTCCAGTCAATTGACGGAATCATTGAAGCAATAGGACTCCCGGCTGACAAGGTATGCACATACTGTTGGACCGGTAAAGAATAATAAAAAAATACAGGAGAGTTTACTATGGATCACAAAAATTCCTTTTCCGCAAGCTATGCTGCTGCGGGCGTAGATATTACCGCCGGATATAAATCGGTGGAGCTGATGAAAAAGCACATTAAAAGAACCCGTAACGAAGGCTGTCTTGACGATGTCGGCGGCTTCGGCGGCTGCTTTGACCTGAGCAGCATTGCAGGCATGGAGCACCCCGTTTCAGTTTCAGGCACAGACGGCTGCGGCACAAAAGTCAAGCTTGCAATTCTTATGGATAAGCACGACACAATCGGCATTGATGCAGTTGCAATGTGTGTCAACGACATCATCTGTGTCGGTGCAAAGCCTCTTTTCTTCCTTGACTATATTGCCTGCGGCAAAAACTATCCCGAAAAAATTGCTCAGATTGTCGGCGGTGTTGCAGAAGGCTGCGTTCAGTCAGGCGCTGCCCTCATCGGCGGTGAAACAGCAGAGCATCCCGGTCTTATGCCTGAAGAGGATTATGACCTTGCAGGCTTTGCAGTTGGTGTTGTTGACAAGCCCAAGATGATTGACAACAGCAAAATGGCTGCCGGAGATGTTGTTATTGCTCTCCCCTCAACAGGCATTCATTCCAACGGCTTCAGCCTTTGCCGTAAGGTTTTTGATATTGATAACAATAATCCGGAGCTTTATGTTGCCCGTGAGGAGCTTGGCGGAAAGAGCATTGCAGAAGCTCTGCTTGTTCCCACCAAGATTTATGTAAAGCCCGTTCTTGCCCTCATTGAAAAGGTTAAGGTCAAGGGTATTTCACACATCACAGGCGGCGGCTTTTATGAAAACATTCCCCGTTCAATTCCCGACGGTCTCTGCGCAAAAATTGACAAGTCAGCAATCAAGGTGCTTCCCATCTTTGATGTGATTGCAAAATGGGGCAACATTCCCGAGCGCGATATGTATAACACCTACAACATGGGCGTCGGCATGAGCATTGTTGTTCCCGCTGACGAGGTTGAGCTTTCACTTTCAATTCTCAAGGAAAACGGCATTGATGCTTATGTTATCGGTGAAATCATTGAAGGCGATGAAAAGGTGATTCTGTGATGAAAAAGTCAATTGCAGTTTTTGTTTCCGGCGGCGGAACAAACCTTCAGGCCCTTATTGATGCTCAAAACAGCGGCATCATAAAAAACGGTGAAATCAAGCTTGTTATTTCGAACAATAAGCTTGCCTACGCTCTGACAAGAGCAAAGGAAAACGGCATTGAGCACGCAACGGTGCTCAGAAAGGATTTCCCCTCACAGCAGGATTTTGAGGGTCAGATTATTTCCCTTCTCAGAGAAAAGGAAATTGACCTGATTGTTCTTGCCGGCTTTATGAGTATTCTTTCCGAGGATTTCACCAAGCTTTATGCAAACAAAATAATCAACGTTCACCCCTCACTTATCCCCTCCTTCTGCGGTAAAGGCTTTTACGGACTGAAAGTTCACGAGGCTGCCCTTGATTACGGTGTGAAGGTGACAGGTGCAACAGTTCACTTTGTTAACGAGATTCCCGACGGCGGTGCAATCATTCTTCAGAAGGCTGTTGAAATTCAGCCCGAAGACACAGCCGAAAGCCTTCAGAAAAGAGTTATGAAGCAGGCTGAATGGAAGATTCTTCCCGAGGCCGTGGAGCTTTTCTGCAGCGGCAGACTGACCGTTAAAGATAATAAAGTTTATATAGGAGAATAAAAATGAAGATTTCAACAATCAAAGAAGAACTCAACTCCCTTGCCTATCACGGCAGAGGTATCATCATCGGCAAAAGTGCCGACGGCAAAAAGGCAATTACAGCTTATTTCATTATGGGCAGAAGCGTAAACAGCCGTAACCGTGTTTTTGTTCTTGAAGGTGAAAACATGAGAACAAAGGCATTCGATGAATCAAAAATGACAGACCCCCACCTTATCATCTATTATCCCGTAAGAGTTCTCGGCAACAAGACCATCGTCACAAACGGTGATCAGACTGACACAATTTATGACCTTATGGACAAGCAGATGACCTTTGAGCAGGCTCTTCGCACAAGAGAATTCGAGGATGACAAGCCTAACTTCACTCCCAGAATTTCAGGCATCATCCGTCTTGAAAAGGACGGCATGAATTTCGCAATGTCAATTCTCAAAAGCGCTGAGGGTGACGACAGCTCCTGTGAAAGATTCACCTATGCTTATTCAGATCCTCTTTGCGGCAGAGCAAAGTTCATCCACACCTATAACGCTGAGGGAGATCCCCTTCCCTCCTTTGAGGGTGAGCCCAAAACACTTGAGCTTCCCGACATCAGCATTGATGAAATGACTGACCTTATCTGGTCAAATCTCAACGAAGATAACAAGGTTTCCCTCTTTGTCAGATACATTGACATCGAAAGCGGTGAAGCTGAAACAAGAGTGGTCAACAAAAACAAATAAGGAGAAAATCAGATGAAAGAATTAGAACTCAAATACGGTTGTAATCCCAATCAGAAGCCCTCAAAAATTTATATGCACGACGGAAGCGAGCTTCCCATTGAAATTCTTTCAGGCAAGCCCGGTTACATCAATTTCCTTGATGCTTTTAACTCCTGGCAGCTTGTCAAAGAGCTCAAGGAAGCAACAGGTCTTCCCTGTGCAGCCTCCTTCAAGCACGTAAGCCCTACCTCAGCAGCCTGCGGTACCCTTCTTCCCGAAAAGCTGAAGAAGGCCTGCTTCGTCGACGATGTTGAAGGTCTTGACGAAAGCCCCCTTGCCTGTGCCTATGCAAGAGCAAGAGGTACAGACAGAATGTGCTCCTTCGGTGACTGGGTTGCTCTTTCAGACATCTGCGATGCAACAACCGCAAAGCTCATCAAGAGAGAAATCTCCGACGGTGTCATTGCTCCCGGCTACACAGACGAGGCTCTTGAAATTCTCAAGCTCAAGAGAAACGGCAATTATAATGTTGTTAAAATCGATGCTGACTTTGTTCCTGCCGAAATCGAAACAAAGCAGGTTTACGGCATCACTTTCCAGCAGGGAAGAAACAATTTTGAAATCAACGAGGCTCTCCTTGAGGACATCGTAACAATGAACAAGGAGCTTCCCGAAAGTGCAAAGAGAGACCTTATCGTTGCACTGATTACTCTCAAATATACACAGTCAAACTCCGTCTGCTATGCAGTTGACGGTCAGGCAATCGGTGTTGGTGCCGGTCAGCAGTCAAGAATTCACTGCACACGCCTTGCAGGCACAAAGGCAGATACATGGCTTCTGCGTCAGGCTGACAAGGTTCTTAACCTTCCCTTCCTCCCCACTCTCGGCAGAGCAGACAGAGACAACGTCATCGACGGCTATATCAACAAAAATGAAGAGGATGTATGTGCTGACGGAATCTGGCAGAAATATTTCACCGAGCAGCCCGAGCCCTTCACAAAAGAGGAAATGGAGGCTCACCTTGCTTCCTTCTCAGGAATTGCTCTTGGCTCAGATGCCTTCTTCCCCTTCTCAGACAACATTGAAAGAGCTCACAAGAGCGGTGTAAGCTATATTGCAGAGCCCGGCGGCTCAATCAGAGACGATGCAGTTATTGAATGCGCCGACAAATACGGTATGGTAATGGCTTTCACAAAGATGAGACTTTTCCACCATTAATTATTTTACAGGAGACACAGATATGCTTTCATATTTTAACGAACTTAACAAACTTGACTCAGAGGTTTTCGCTGCCTGTGAAAAGGAACTTGACAGACAGCAGACCTTCATTGAGCTCATTGCTTCAGAAAACATTGTTTCCAAGAGTGTTCTTCTTGCTGCGAGCAGCGTTCTTACAAACAAATATGCAGAGGGCTATCCCAGCAAACGTTATTACGGCGGATGCCACTGTGTTGACGAGGTTGAAAACATTGCAAGAGAAAGAGCAAAAAAGCTCTTCGGTGCTGAGCACGCAAACGTTCAGCCCCACTCAGGCGCAAATGCAAACCTTGCCGCATTCTTTGCTCTTGTTGAACCCGGTGAAACAGTCATGGGCATGAATCTTTCCCAGGGCGGACACCTTTCACACGGCTCACCCGTCAACATTTCAGGTAAATATTGGAACATTGTGCCTTACGGTGTTGACGACGAAACAGAAATGCTCGATTATGACAAGATGAGAGAAATTGCTCTTGAATGCAAGCCCAAGCTCATCGTTGTGGGCGCAAGTGCTTATTCAAGAATCATTGACTTCAAGCGCTGCCGTGAAATTGCAGATGAGGTCGGTGCTTACCTTATGGTTGACATGGCTCACATTGCAGGTCTTGTTGCTGCAGGTGTTCATCCCTCACCCGTGCCTCACGCTCACGTTGTCACAACAACAACCCACAAAACTCTCAGAGGCCCCAGAGGCGGTCTTATCCTTTGCACAGCTGACCTTGCTCAGAAAATTGACAAGGCTGTTTTCCCCGGCACTCAGGGCGGCCCTCTCATGCACGTCATTGCAGCCAAGGCTGTTGCCTTCGGTGAGGCTCTCACTGATGAATTCAAGGCTTATCAGACTCAGCTTGTCAAAAACTGTGCAGTTCTCTGCAAGGCTCTCACAGATGAGGGTATTGAAATTGTTTCCAAGGGAACAGACAACCACCTTATGCTTCTGAACCTGACAAAGTTTGACCTTTCAGGCAAGGAGCTTGAAAACAGACTTGATGAGGTTCACATCACAGCAAACAAAAACACAATCCCCAACGACCCCAAAAGCCCCTTTGTCACAAGCGGTCTGAGAATCGGTACTGCCGCAATCACATCAAGAGGCTTCAAGGAAGAGGAAATGCTTCTTATTGCAAAGTGGATCAAGGCTGCAATCTGTGACTTTGAAAATTCAAAGGATCAGATCAGAGCTGAAGTTATTGCACTTTGTGAAAAATATCCCATCTATAAATAAAAAAAGCCCGTCGGATGAGGTGCAAAAGCCATTTTTCTCCACCTCTCCGCCCACGAAAGCAATTAACCAAAAGGAGCTTCGCTTATGAAAATAATGGTTGTCGGTGGCGGCGGACGTGAACACGCCATCATCAAAAAACTCAAAGAAAATAAAGAAATAACCGAAATCTTTGCTCTCCCCGGCAACGGCGGCATCGCAGCTGATGCAACCTGCATCGGCATCGGAGCAAAGGACATTCCTGCAATCTGCGATTTTGCAAAGAATGAAGGCATCGATTATGCAGTTGTTGCACCCGATGATCCTCTTGTTCTGGGCTGTGTTGACGAGCTGAACAAAATCGGAATTGAATGCTTCGGACCTTCAAAGGCTGCAGCAATCATTGAGGGCAGCAAGGTCTTCTCAAAAAATCTGATGAAGAAATATAACATTCCCACTGCGGAATATGAGGTTTTCTCTGACCTTGAAAAAGCTCTCGAATACCTTGAAACTGCTCCCATTCCCACAGTTATCAAGGCTGACGGTCTTGCTCTTGGCAAGGGCGTTATCATTGCAATGACAAGACAGGAGGCAAAGGATGCCGTACGCTCAATGATGGAGGACAAAATCTTCGGTGAAAGCGGCAGCAATGTTGTCATTGAAGAATTCCTCACAGGTCCCGAGGTTTCCGTGCTCTCCTTCACCGACGGTAAAACCGTTGTTCCCATGATTTCCTCAATGGACCATAAGCGTGCCCTTGACAATGACGAGGGTCTCAACACAGGCGGTATGGGTACAGTTGCTCCCAACCCCTATTACACTGAGAAAATTGCAGCTGAATGTATGGAAAAAATCTTCCTTCCCACAATCAATGCAATGAACAGTGAAGGAAGAACCTTCAAGGGCTGCCTTTATTTCGGACTTATGCTCACAGAAAAGGGTCCCAAGGTTATCGAATATAACTGCCGTTTCGGTGACCCCGAAACCCAGGTTGTTCTTCCCCTGCTTGAAAGCGACCTTCTCACTGTTATGAAAGCCACAACTCACGGCACTCTTGACAAAACAGAGGTCAAATTCAAAAATGAAAACGCTTGCTGTGTTATTATGGCTTCAAAGGGTTATCCTCAGAAATATGACAGCGGCTTTGAAATCACAATCCCCGAGGATGTTGCTGACAGCGTTTATGTTGCCGGTGCACAGCTTGAGGGCAGTGCTCTTCTCAGCGCAGGCGGACGAGTACTCGGTGTGACCGCAATCGGTGAAAGCCTTGAAGCTGCAATCGATGCCGCTTACGCCAAGGTATCAAAGGTTAGTTTTGAAAATGCATTTTACAGACACGATATAGGAAAAAAAGCCAAGGAGGCAAAATAATGGTATATCGCATTTACGTTGAAAAGAAAAAAGGACTTGAAAATGAAGCAAAAGGGCTTCTCAGTGAAGCAAAAAATCTGCTCGGCATTGAAAATCTGAAGGATATCCGTATTTTCAACCGCTACGATGCAGAAAACATCACTCAGGAGCTGTTTGATTATGCAGTGAAAACTGTTTTCTCTGAGCCTCAGCTTGATAACGTTTCCGAAAAAGTAGAAATTCCCGAGGCTTATGTTTTTGCAGTTGAAGCACTCCCCGGTCAGTTTGATCAGAGAGCTGACTCAGCCGCTCAGTGTATTCAGATTATCTCTCAGGGTGAGCGTCCTCTTATCCGCACTGCAAAGGTTTATGCCCTTTACGGCGAGCTTTCTCAGGATGACATTGACGCCTTCAAGCATCACGTAATCAACGCCGTTGAAAGCCGTGAATCATCTCTTGAAAAGCCCGAAACCCTTGCCGCAGTTTATGCTGCTCCCGAAACCGTTGACACAGTTACCGGCTTCATCGGTATGGACGAGACAGCTCTCAACGAGCTTCTCAACGAAAAGGGACTTGCAATGGATCTTGACGACCTGAAGTTCCTTCAGGCTTATTTCAGAGATACAGAACACAGAGATCCCACCATCACAGAAATCCGTGTTGTTGACACCTATTGGTCTGACCACTGCCGTCACACAACCTTCTCAACTCACATTGATAACGTACGAATCAGTGATCCCGCTGTTCAGCAGGCTTATGACCGTTATCTTGCTGCAAGAGTTGAGGTTTACGGTGAAGAAAAGGCTGCAGCACGTCCTCAGACACTTATGGACATTGCAACCATCGGCACCAAGACTCTCAAAAAGAGAGGTATGCTTCCCGAGCTTGACGAAAGTGAAGAAATCAACGCCTGCTCAATTCACGTTACTGCAACAGTGAACGGTGAGGATCAGGACTGGCTTCTTATGTTCAAGAACGAAACCCACAACCATCCCACAGAAATTGAGCCCTTCGGCGGCGCTGCAACCTGTATCGGCGGATGCATCCGAGATCCCCTTTCAGGCCGTGCATACGTTCATCAGGCAATGCGCGTCACAGGTGCAGGCGACCCGAGAAAGAGCTTTGCCGAAACAATGGCAGGTAAGCTTCCTCAGCGCAAAATCTGTCAGACTGCCGCTGCAGGTTATTCCTCATACGGTAACCAGATCGGTCTTGCAACAGGTCATGTTGCAGAAATGTATCACGAGGGCTTCGTTGCAAAGCGCCTTGAATGCGGTGCAGTTGTTGCTGCCGCTCCCGCTTATAATGTACGCCGTGAGCGTCCCGCACCCGGAGACATCATTGTTCTTCTCGGCGGACGAACAGGCCGTGACGGCATCGGCGGTGCCACAGGCTCATCAAAGAGCCACAACATGAAATCCCTTGCAACAATGGCATCTGAGGTTCAGAAGGGTAATGCTCCCGAGGAAAGAAAGATTCAGAGACTTTTCCGCAATGCTGAAGTAACACGTCTCATCAAGCGCTGTAACGACTTCGGTGCAGGCGGTGTGTCCGTTGCAATCGGTGAGCTTGCACCCGGTCTTCAGATTGACCTTGATGCAGTACGTAAGAAATATGAAGGTCTTGACGGAACAGAAATTGCAATCTCCGAATCTCAGGAGCGTATGGCAGTTGTTGTTGCTCCCGAGGATGCAGACAAGTTCATTGCCTTTGCTCAGCAGGAGAACCTTGAGGCTTACCGTGTTGCCGTTGTAACCGAGCAGGAGCGCATGGTTATGAAATGGAAGGGCAACATCATTGCCGACCTCAGCCGTGAATTCCTTGACACAAACGGTGCAGTGAAGCACACAGAGGTTTCAGTCACAGAAAAGGACCTTTCAGTTCTCAAAAAGGCAATGTTTGCCTCATTGCGTGAAATGGCATCCGACCTTCGCACCGCAAGCCAGAGAGGCCTTGTTGAGCGCTTTGACTCAACAATCGGTGCAGGCAGCGTTATTATGCCCTATGGCGGTAAGCGTCAGCTGACTCCCGCTCAGTCAATGGCTGCCGTATTCCCCGTGCTTCCCGGTCAGGAAACAGATCAGGCAAGTGTATTCAGCTGGGGCTGTGATCCCGATCACCTTTCAGTTGATCCCTATACAGGTGCTCACGCAGCAATTTATAACTCCGTTGCAAAGCTTGTTGCCGCAGGCTGTGATTATAAGAAGGCATATCTTACCCTTCAGGAGTTCTTTGAAAAGCTCAAGACAGAGCCTGAGCGCTGGGGCAAGCCCTTTGCTGCTCTTCTCGGTGCTCTTGATGCTCAGCTGGAGCTTGGTGCAGCTGCAATCGGCGGTAAGGACTCAATGTCAGGCAGCTTCCTTGACAAGGATGTTCCTCCCACACTCATTTCCTTTGCAATTGCTCCCATCAGCAAGCAGGATGTTATCAGCCCCGAATTCAAGCAGGCAGGCAATCCCGTTTACCTTTTCGGCGGCACTGATGAAACTGCAGACAGCCTTAAGAAGACCTGGGAAGCCTTCCACGCTCTTTGCAAGGAAGGTAAGGTAAAGGCATCCTGGGCAGTTGAAAGAGGCATCGGTGAAGCTGTTATGAAGATGTCCTTCGGCAACAACATCGGCTTCAAATCAAGTGCACAGCTTAAGGAAAACTGGCATCTCGGTCTGTGGGGCTTCATTGTTGCTGAGCTTACAGAAGAGGTTTCTCTTCCCGGCGTGATGAAAATCGGTGAAACAACAGCCGAGCCCGTAATTGTTCTTGAAGATGACAGCGCAGAAATTTCTGAGCTTTACAAGTTACATACAGAAACCCTTGAAAACGTATATCCCACAAAGGCAAAAGAAGACAAGGGTGAAATCCCCACTTATTCCTTTGACGGCAAATGTGAACTCAAGCCCGCAAACAAGACCGTAAGACCCAAGGTGCTCATCCCCGTATTCCCCGGCACAAACTGTGAATACGATTCAGCACGTGCAGTTGAAAAGGCCGGTGCAGAGGCTGAAATCTTTGTCATCAGAAACCTCACTGCAGAGGATGTTGCCCGCAGTGTTGAAGGCTTCTCCGCAAAGGTGAAGGAAGCTCAGATGATCTTCATCCCCGGTGGCTTCTCAGGCGGTGACGAGCCCGACGGCTCAGCAAAGTTTATCACCGCATTCTTCCGTAACCCCGCAGTCAAGGAAGCTGTCACTGACCTTCTTGACAACCGTGACGGTCTTATGTGCGGTATCTGTAACGGCTTCCAGGCTCTTATCAAGCTCGGTCTTGTGCCTTACGGCAAGATTATTGACACAGATGAAAACTGCCCCACTCTCACCTTCAACAACATCAACCGCCACCAGAGCAGAATTGTGCACACAAGAATTGCTTCAACAAAGTCTCCCTGGCTCAGCAGAATGAATGTTGGTGACATTGTCAACGTGCCCATTTCTCACGGTGAAGGTAAGTTCCTTGCAAGTGAAGAGCTGATTAAAGAGCTTGCAGCCAACGGTCAGATTGCAACTCAGTATGTTGACCTTGAGGGCAATGCAACCTCAGACATCGACTTCAACCCCAACGGCTCACTTTGTGCAATTGAGGGTATCACCTCTCCCGACGGCCGTGTATTCGGTAAGATGGGACACAGTGAACGTATCGGTGACGGACTTTACAAGAACGTACCCGGTGAATATGACATTCAGATGTTCAGAAGCGCAGTTGAATATTTCAACAAATAAAAACAAAAAAAGCTCCCGTAAATTCGGGAGCTTTTTCTATCACTTGAAGGGCCGCTGCAGTAAAATGCAACAGCTCTTTTTTTATTTTTTCTTAGTTATAACATTAGGCAGAATCAATGCCTTTTTGCCCTCAGCCTCCTCCATTTGCTTAAGAAGAAGCTTTCTCATTGCCGAGCGTACAATTTTATAATCCTTTTCTCTGATAAGATTGTTCATCTGCAGAGGGTCACTGACATTGTCATAAAGATACTCCTCTGTATAAACGGGAGAATCAGCAACGGCAAAGCCGACACCGTAGCCGGAAAGGGCAACACAGTATGTATATTCGTGAGTTCTGACCGCTCTTGCACACTGACTCTCACTTATCTGTATATAAACCGCTTCCCTTTCTCTGTCTCTGAGAATATCTCTGCCCATAAAATAATCGGGAACCTCAATTTCTGCAATTGAAAGAATTGTTGCGGGGAGGTCAATGAGACTGACAAGCTTCTCATCGGAAAAGCCGCCGGTGTAAGCGCCGCCTCTGATGACAAGGGGCACGTGAATGCTGCTGTCGTGGCAGGAACGCTTATATTCCGCATTTCTTGTTTTAAAATGGCATCCGTGGTCACTTGTGAAAATAATCACCGTGTCATCATAAATGCCCTCATCCTTAAGCTTTGCAACAAGTCTGCCCAGGTTATGGTCGACTCTGTGAATTGCAGAAAGATAATCGGGATAATGCTTGTCATAATTACCTCTGAGGAATGTAAGGTCCTCGGGCACAGGGTAATCTTTGAAAGAGTCCACCGTCTCTCTGAAGCCCTCAAATCTGCGGCGGTCATTCTGATGATGCGGCTCAAGCTGTGACACAAACATAAAAAAGGGCTTGCTTTTATCTCTTGAATCAAGATATTCAAGGGCAAAATCGTTAATGCAGTCGGCTCTGTAACCGCTGAAATCAATCCTTTCCCCGTTCTCATCAAAAACATAACCGTCATAACCGTGAGAGGTAAATTCAAGAACATCACTTGCCCTCCAGAAGCGGTAGCCGCCCCTTCTTTCCTCGGGGACAGGCTCCTTTTCTCCCTTGTAATCCTTGTCTGAGGCAAGGTGCCATTTGCCGATGTAAGCGGTATCATAACCCGCCTCATTGAAGAAATCCGCAAGAGTGCTCATATCCCTCGGAAGAGAAATTCCGTTGCGGTAACAGCCGGACTGAGTTGCATAAACTCCCGACTGAAGACAGGCTCGTGCCGGACCGCAGACAGGCTGACAGGTGAAGCAGTTTTCAAAGCTGATACCCTCTCTTGAAATTTCACAAAGATTGGGCATAACCTCCTCATTGAAGGTATCATATCTTTGCTGGTCGGTGAAATAAAAAATGATGTTCTTCGGTCTGTCAGACTTTATTTCCTCAGCCCTCTGAGTTTCATCCCCGGTCTGAGAAAAGATTTCATTTTCACTGATAACAGGCTCTTCCCTTTCCTCAGCGGGCTTTTCGGGATAAACCACCTGACGCACCACACCCGATTCATTTTTCCCCTCCTGAATGATTTCAGGCTCGGTGTTTTCGGGTATAATAACCTCTTTTTTAACAGAGGGAGTCTCCTGCTTTGATTTGATTCTGACTTTGATTTTGCTGTTGTCCAAACTGTTCACCTTAATCCTTTCAAGCAAATTTTGCCGAAAGCGTTAACCCTCGGCAAAAATTTATGTTATTTAAGCTGTTCAAAGGCTGCCATAATGGTTGATGCTGTTTCTTTACCCAGGGAAATTGATTCCTGATAATGACCGCCGATGAGACTCATGCTGTAATCGTTGTCGGGTACGATGTAACCGACAGCATCATTTGCAAGACCGAAGACAATGATGTCCTCACCGAAAATTTCTGCAAGTGTTCTGCCGTTGAAGGCTGTGTGACTGTAACTGCCCTCAGCTGTCAGAGATGAGCCTCCGAATGCAAGGTCTGAGCAGAATTCACCGGGTACCATTGCAATTCTGACATCCTTGCCCCATTCCATATAACCGATTTCTGTTGTAACATAATAATTTTTACCCTTGACCTTGACGGAATAATTCACAAGACCTGACTTTGCAGCAAGCTTGATGATGGGGTTTGTAACGTGAATTTCAACCGTTGCAAGTCTGATGTTGAGGATGGGATCAAGCTCAGTCTCCTCAGCAGCTGTCCAGCCTGTGTACCAGGGAGTATAGCCCGTGCCTTCGGTTTTCTCAGCAGAGAAGTTGAGACCCATAATATATTCGTCGGCAACAACCTCATCATAGCTCTTTGTCATTGAAAGAACAATCTGTCCGATTTCCTTGCCGTAATCGGCTGCAAGCTCAATTCTTTCATCATGGTTTACATTGATTCTTTCGGAATAAATTCCGCAGATTGCACCGTTGAAGAACATAAAATCATATCCTGCTCCGTTTATTACCTCACCGAGATAATAAACATAGTCACCTGAAAGTCCGTGTCCGTTGACACCTGAGCCTGTGGGAAGACCCGCTGAATCGGGGTGAGCGCTCATGTTGACAATCATTGTGGGACGGATTGCTTCATCGTCGGGAGTGAAGGTGAAGCGGCGGATTTCCGTGTCAAGAGCTGAAGCTGTGGGTCGGTTTCTGTTTGAGAAATACTTTGAGCCCACATCCTTTACCGCATAGGTCATTGTGCCTTCATTCATATTTGTCACAGCATCGGTGACAGCTTCCGTCACCTTGCCGAAAAGGAAATCCATATATTCCTTGTCAGTGCCCTGCTGAAGCACATCAAGACCTGCAATTGCACCGATGATGTTTCCGGGCCATTTGCCGAGAATATTTGTCCACAGACCCTGAGTGTCAATTGCTGAATGAGCGTGGGTGGAATAGATGTTGATTGAATTGATGTTATATTCCTCTGCAAGTGCGGAAAGCATCTGTCTGATTTGTCTTATGTCGGTGTTGGTGATGCCGATTGCATCAATTGTGGCAAAAACAGCAGTACCTCTGCCCGAGCCGTCATTGAGAGCAATTACTCTGACTTTCATATCGTCAAGAATTTCTCTGACATCATTGCTCAGACCGTTGTCTGTGCTGATATAACCGCCAAGATAAAGCTCATAATCCTGCCAGTTTTCAGGAACAAGGCTTGCATCCGCCTGACCGAGTGACCAGCTTGCACCCTCTGCGGCATCGGTTATGAAGCTCTCTGTGCCATCATAAAAATTGTCATAGGTATATTCATCCTCTGAAAGAAAATATTTGTTTTCTCTCATAATCGAGGTCAGACCGCCAACAGCCTTTTCAACAAAAAGCTCAATGACGGGAGGAAGGTATTTTTCTGCAAATGATGTGAAGTTTTCTGAAATTTCAAGTGCGCTGACTGGGGTTACACTCATACCAAGGAGCATAACAACGCTGAGAATAACTGCAAGAAGCTTCTTTTTCATAAAATTTCTCTCCTTTTCAGGCGTTTTCTGCGGCCTTTTTCAGCTTCCGCTGACAGCCGGAAACACGCTTTTTCTGTCAGTATTCCCCGTTTTTCAAGGCCTTGTACAGCCGTTCAAACCGTGCAAAAGGGGTTTCTGACCTGCTTTCAGTATAACACATTAAAATTTTACGGTCAAGAATTTCATAAACAGTTATTTATTTTAAAAAAATGCATAAAATCTTCGGCAAACTCCTTGCAAAAAATATGCGGCTATTGTATAATTTCTAAGTATATATAATAGAGTCATTATGCATATATTCTGACTCAAAAATAACGGAGGAACTATTATGGCAGAAATTGAAAAAAGCAACAGCTTTATCCCCATGGAACACGACGTAATGAAGTTCTGGGAAGATAACGATTGCTTCAACAAGCGCTGTGAAAAAAACAAGGGCAAGGAACGTTTCCGTTTCATTGACGGCCCCATTACCGCAAACAACCCTATGGGTATCCATCATGCCTGGGGACGTACCCTCAAGGATACCTTCATCAGATACAAATCCATGCAGGGCTATGACTGCCGCTGTCAGAACGGCTTTGACAGCCAGGGTCTTTGGGTTGAAGTCGGTGTTGAAAAGGAACTCGGCTTTGAAAGCAAAAAGGATATTGAGGATTACGGCATCGACAAGTTCACAAAGAACTGCGTTGACCGTGTAAAGCAGTATTCAGGTGTTATCACCGAGCAGTCAAAGAGACTCGGTCAGTGGATGCAGTGGGACAATTCCTATTACACCAACACAGACCTCAACATCACATCAATCTGGCACTTCCTCAAGACCTGTGACAATAACGGCTGGATCAAGCGCGAATACAAGCCCATGCCCTGGTGTCCCCGCTGCGGTACATCACTTTCAGAGCATGAAATGACAGGCTCATACAAAACAATTACACATAATTCTGTTTTCTTCAAGCTTCCCATTGAAGGCACAAACAGCAAAATCATTGTCTGGACAACAACTCCCTGGACTCTTTCATCAAACGTTGCCCTTGCAGTCAATCCCGAAATCGATTACGTTGAGGTTAAGGTAAAGAGTGATGAAAAGACTCTCATCCTTGCAAAGAACGCAATCAAGTATCTCGGTGAGGACAAGCTTGAGGTTCTTCGTATGTTCAAGGGTGAAGAGCTTGTCGGCAAGAAATACGAAACCTGCTTCCCCGAGCTTGAGGCTCAGCAGGGCTTTGAGCACAACATTGTTGCATGGGAAGATGTTGACGCCGAAGAAGGTACAGGCGTTGTTCACATTGCACCCGGCTGCGGTGCAGAGGATAACGAGCTTGGCAAGAGACTCGGTCTTCCCGAAATTATGCCCGTTGACGATATGGGTATTTTCCTCAAGGGCTTCGGCTTCTTCTCAGGCAAAAACAGCAAGACAATTGCTGACGAGGTCTTTGAAGAGCTTAAAAACAGAGACAAGCTTTATCTCATCAAGCCCCACGAGCACAGCTACCCTGTTTGCTGGAGATGTAAGGAGGAGCTTATCTACCGTCTTGTTCCCTCATGGTTTATTGCCACTGAGGAATTAAAGCCCCGACTTATCAGAAACGCAATGAGCGTTAAGTGGGAGCCTGAATCAAACGGCAAGAGAATGCTTGACTGGCTCAACAATATGGGTAACTGGAACATTTCCCGTAAGCGTTACTACGGTATGCCCCTTCCCTTCTATGTTTGTGAGGAATGCGGCAATGTTCACGTTGTGGGCTCAGTTGAAGAGCTTAAGAGCCTTGCAGTTGATCCTGCAAAGGTTGACGCTCTCCCCGAGCTTCACAGACCCTGGATTGACGAAATCGAAATCAAGTGTCCCAAATGTCAGAACGCTGTTAAGCGTATCACCGATGTTGGTGACGTCTGGCTTGATGCAGGTATTGTTCCCTTCTCAACAACAGGCTACTTTACCGATAAAGAGGAATGGAGAAAGAATTTCCCCGCTGAGTGGGTTGTTGAAATGCGTGAGCAGGTTCGTCTCTGGTTCTACTCACTTCTGTTTATGAGTACTGTTCTTGAGGACAAGGCTCCCTATGAAAGAGTTCTCTGCCACTCAAGTGTTATTCAGGAAAACGGTGAAAAATTCTCAAAAACAGGCTATATGATCCGCTTTGACGAGGCAGCTGAAAAAATCGGCGCCGATACCGTACGTTACCTTTATGCAGGCGGCCCCGTAGCAAACGATGTCCGCTTCGGCTTCGGTCTCGGTGATGAGGCAAGAAGAAAGCTTCTCTCCTTCTGGAACATTTACACCTTCTTTGAAACCTATGCCAAGATTGACAAGCCCAACTTTGAAGGCTACACACCCGACAAGAGTGCAATGTCCGTCACAGACAAGTGGCTTCTCATCAGAACAAACGATTTCATTGCCAAGGCAACCGCTCAGATGGATGATTACAAGGCATACAATCTGATCAAGGAATTTGAAATCTTTGTTGATGATATTTCCAACTGGTATATCAGAACAAACCGCCGCCGCTTCTGGAAAACAGGTGACGAAAAGGATAAGATGATTGCTTACTGGACCCTCTTCACCGCACTTAACACCTGCGTGAAGGTTATGGCTCCCATCATCCCCTTCATGACAGAAAGCATCTGGCAGAATCTTACACGCCGTGTAATGCCCTCAAGTGAGCTTTCAGTTCACCTTTCAGACTGGCCCACAGTTATTGAAGGCTTCGAGGATGACGGCATCATTGCTGACACAGCTGCTGCACGTGAAATCATTGCAACTGCAATGAGACTTCGTAACGAGCATCAGATCAAGGTTCGTCAGCCCCTTTCAAAGCTCTTTGTCTGCTGTGACGCTGACAAGGCTGAAAAAATCAGAATTTACGAAAAGAACATTCTTGATGAGCTTAACATCAAGTCAATGGAATTCATCTCAGACAGCAGTGTTCTTGAAGATAATTATCTTACTGTCAACTTCAAGGTTGCAGGTGCTGTTCTCAAGCAGAATGTCAACAAGATGAAGCAGGCTCTTGAAAATGCAACTGCTGAAGAAATGGCAGCTTACACAGCTAAGGTCAAGGCAGGTGAACAGGTTCTTGTTGCCGGCTTTGAAGAAGCTTACGACGGCGGAATCTTCACTGTTATGTCAAAAACAAAGCAGGGCATTGTTTCAGGTGAATGTGCAGACTCAACAGTTATTGCTCTTGATGTTGTTCTCACTGACGCTCTTGTCAGAGAGGGTACAGTCCGCGACATCGTACGTCAGTGCCAGCTCATCAGAAAGGAAGCAGGCTACGAGGTTGAACAGAGAGTTGTTGTTGCAATTTCAAGTGACAATGAATTCGTCCTTTCCGCTGTTACCGAAAGCAAGGAGCATATGGCTTCCGAGCTTCTTGCAGATGAGGTTGTTGTTTCAGGCTCAATTGAGGCTGACCTGACAAAGACAGTTGCAATCGGTGACGCTCAGGTTACTGTTTCAGTCAAGAAGGCATAAGACCTTACTTAAAAATTAATCCTTGTCAACCCACAGTTTTACTCTGTGGGTTGAATAAATCATATACTATTATATATATATCGGGAAAATTCTGCATTTTACCCCATTTTTCCTATACTATTATATATATGTATTTTCAGAAAGGTTGAAAACTATGGCTAACGATAAAAAAATGGTTGAGGATATTACCTCAATGGAAGAAGATTTTGCCAAATGGTACACAGACATTTGCAAAAAAGCTGAGCTTGTCGAATACACAAGCATCAAGGGCTGTATGGTCATCCGCCCTTACGGCTATGCAATCTGGGAAAACATTCAGAGAATCCTTGACGGTATGTTCAAGGCAACAGGTCACGAAAACGTCTGCATGCCCATGTTCATCCCCGAATCACTTCTTGAAAAGGAAAAGGATCACGTTGCAGGCTTTGCTCCCGAGGTTGCCTGGGTAACTCACGGCGGAAGTGAAAAGCTTGAAGAAAGACTTTGTGTCCGTCCCACCTCAGAAACTCTTTTCTGTGAGCATTATGCAAACATCATCCACTCTCACAGAGACCTTCCCAAGCTTTATAACCAGTGGGTAAGCGTTGTCCGCTGGGAAAAGACAACAAGACCCTTCCTGCGCTCAAGAGAATTTCTCTGGCAGGAAGGCCACACAATTCACGCAACTGCAGAAGAGGCTGTTATTGAAACAGAAAAGATGCTCAACGTTTATGCTGAATTCTGTGAAAAGAGCCTTGCAATCCCCGTAATCAAGGGTAAGAAAACCGAAAGCGACAAGTTTGCAGGCGCTGTTTCAACTTATGCAATTGAAGCTCTTATGCACGACGGTAAGGCTCTTCAGGCAGGTACATCACATTATTTTGGTGACGGCTTTGCAAAGGCCTTCGGCATTCAGTATCAGAGCAAGGAAAACAAGCCCGCTTATCCCCATCAGACATCCTGGGGTGTTACAACAAGACTCATCGGCGCAATCATTATGACTCACGGTGATGATAACGGACTTGTTCTTCCTCCCGCTGTTGCTCCCGTTCAGGTTGTTATTATTCCCGTTGCACAGCACAAGCCCGGCGTACTTGAAAAGGCTGCAGAGGTTAAGGCTGAGCTTGAAAAGGCAGGCATCAGAGTCAAGGTTGATGATTCAAATCAGTCAGCAGGCTGGAAGTATGCCGAATATGAAATGAAGGGTGTTCCCGTAAGACTTGAGCTCGGTCCCCGTGACATTGAAAACGGTCAGTGTGTTGCCGTTACCCGTCACAACAGAGAAAAGTCATTCCTTCCCCTTGAAGGACTTGCAGATACAATCAAGGAAAAGCTCACTCAGGTTCACGAGGGCATCTTCAACAAGGCTCTTGAAAACAGAGAAAACAAAACTTACAGCTGTAAGACAATGGATGAAATCACCGCTGCTATTGAGAAAAACGGTGACGGCTTCATCAGAGCCATGTGGTGCGGTGACGAAGCCTGTGAGGATAAAGTCAAGGAAGTTACCGGTGTAGGCTCACGCTGTATCCCCCTTGATCAGCAGGCAATTTCTGACACTTGTGTCTGCTGCGGCAAAAAAGCAGAACATATGGTATATTGGGGCAAGGCTTATTAATCCAAAAAGCCCGAAAGCCCAGATTTCAAGCCACTTTTGAGGCAAAAAACTACGGTATTTTCAGATTTTTTGAAAAAATCCTGAAAATACCGTTTTTTTGTTTAGATATACTAATTTCATAAATGAAGCGCTTTCATTTTGTGCAAAGTGCAACAAAACCCCCAATATGCACAGTCCGTTTATTCGTACCCAAAAATCAAAAAAATGCTTTTCGGGTGTTTAAAACTTGACAAAGAAGTCAAAAATGGATATAATAGCCGACGTTGCCGATATGGAATTCAAAAAAATGGCTGTGAAAACGGCCATAAGGTGACAAAAGGAGAAGCAGACAGCCGTCCGGAATTAACGGTTATTTGTTCCCCCTTGTGTTACCTGAGCAGGCAATCGACTGTTATAACTTGTGTCTGCAAGGTCAGAGACACGGACGAAACACCGCAAATACCCTATTAACCTAAACAACAAAAAATTATAAGAAAGTGATCTTTTGTGTTTCGTCACGGTCTATGCAAATTCAAAGCACAGGTTTCTGAAAAATGGAGAGTATGATATTCTGACAGTCAACCTGCTGCATGCAACCGTATTTAATATTGCTGAAACGGTTGTTGTGCAAAAATTTATTAGAGGTGATAAAATGAAAAAGGCTTTAACAAAGACAGTGCTCTTTGCAGTGACTATTGTTATTCTCGCCGCGATTATACCACTCTCAGCAAATGCAACCAGCAGCAACAAAAACAACAACAAAACTCAGATATACACGTTTCTCACTCAGGAGTTAAGCCTTAACTCTGCAGCTGCCTGCGGCATTATGGCAAACATCGACGCTGAATCTGATTTCAATCCCCGTTGCGTCATCAGAGACACAAACGGACTTCTCAGCGGCGGCATCTGCCAGTGGAACGGCGGAAGATTTTCCAAGCTTCGTTCCTTCTGCTCAAAGAACGGTTATGATTACCTTTCAATTACCGGTCAGCTTAAGTATCTTGCAACCGAGCTCAAGAGCTCAGGCTACAAATACATTTTTGACTATCTTAAGGGTGTATCAAACTCAGCTCAGGGTGCTTACGACGCCGCTTACTACTGGTGCTACTACTTCGAAGTACCTGCCCAGAGAAGCAAAAAGTCAATTCAGAGAGGCAACTCAGCTATGACAACCTACTGGTCAACTTACGGTGAGGTTGACATCAAGGCTCCTGTTCTGAAAAACTCAAGCAAAAATAATCAGATCGACATCAAGGGCGCTGTTACTCTTTCCTGGACAAACGGCGGTAAGGATGTTGATTACTACACACTCATCATTGCCAAGAAGAAGGACAACGAGAACAAGTACGACTGGGCCAAGGCCAAGACCTACACACTCTCAGCCTCAACTCTCAGCAAAAGCTTCCCCGCAGGCTCCTTCTCAAAGGGCAGATACGGTGTTTATGTCAAGGCAACACATAAGGCTACAAACACCACAAAGCAGAGTAACGCTTCCGTCTTTGACGTTGTTTGCGCTGCTCACGCTTTCAAATCAGAAATCACAGTACAGCCCACTCTCACCAAAAAGGGTCTTAAGGTTTTCACCTGCGAGAGATGCGGCTATGTCAAAGAGCAGGTAATGAATCCCTTCAGCATCAAGTCCTTCACAAAAAGAAGCGTTACCGAGCTTGAGGCAGTCACCGTAACAAGCAATTCCGCAAAGCTTTCATGGGGCCAGTATTCATGGGCTGAGGGTTATTGTGTTTACGTTAAAAAAGGCAAAACCTGGAAAAAGGTCAAGACGGTCAAATCCTTTGACAAAACAAGCTGCACAATCAAAAATCTCAGCAGCAACACAACCTACAAATTCCGTGTCAAAGCATTCATCAAAACAGACGGTGAAGTCTATATGACAAAGACCACTGAAACCTTAACACTTAAAACGGACAAATAAGTCCGGATAATGCACAGAACAGACGACTAAAATCTATATATGGCAACAAGTAAGAAAAATCTTACTCATATAATTCGGTTAAACCGAAGCGGCTTTACGAATTGAGACTGTGCTTAATATAACAGCATACGCATTTGTTGAATTGAGCTGTAAAAAACGAAGGTTTTTTACAGCTCTTTTTTCTTTGCCCGGGACTTACAAAAAAAATGACAGATAAAAAATCCGACGAATTTAATTTTTCGTCGGATTTCAATTTCATTATTCTGATTTATCCTTCAGCTTAACAATATAATCTTATTTCACAAATTTTTTTACAAGATCCTCAAGGGCATCCTCTTTTGTGAAGCCGCCGGGAGAAAACTTGAAGTTTGCAGGAGCTGTCTCAAAGCGTTCACAGAACTTTTCCGCCTCAGCCTGAGTCATTATGACGTCCCCCACATCCGTCAGCTCTCTGATAACTCTGACAAAGCTGTCCTTGTCTGTACCCATTGCCTTGAGCATCTGTTCGAATCTTTCCCTTTTGTATTTCTCACTTCTTTCAATGAAGGTGTCCATAAAGGCGGCACAGGCCATACCGTGAGGCACATCATAATTTTCCGTCAGAATGTAACCCATAGGATGAGGGAACGCGGTGCCGCAGTAAGCAAGGACCACACCCGCATAAAGTGAGCCGTAATAAAGCTCCTTTCTGCCAAGGTCATCGGGAAGAGCCTTTGTGCGTGCAAGAGACTCAAGCCCCTTCCAGATAAGAGAAACTGCCATATCCCCGAAAAGAGTGGGAATTGAGCCGCATTTGTCTGACATATAGCCTTCAATTGCGTGAGCCATTGCATCAAGAGCTGTTGACACCGTTACGGAATAAGGCATTGAATGAGTGTATCTGCTGTCAGCAAAGGATACGGCTGCATAACAGTCCTCGGGTGAAATGCTCTTCTTTCTGCCCGTTTCGGGATGGGTCAGAACGCTGACTCGGCTTATCTCACTGCCGGTGCCTGAGGTGGTGCCGATAAGAAGAATGGGCAGAGCTCTTTTACGCTGTGCAGAGCTGTAAATATCATCCGGTTCAAAGGACTCGTTTGCGGCATAAACCGCCACAGCTTTTGCAGCATCAAGAGCTGATCCGCCGCCGATTCCGACGATAAAATCACAGTTATTTTCACGAGCTGCCACAGAAGCCTCAAAACAGGCGTCTAAGCGCGGATTGGGTCCAATCTGTGAATATACCTTAAAATCCACTCCGACGCTTCTGAGGGCATTTTCGCAATCATTAAGAGCACCTGACAAAAGCGCACTCTTTCCGCCTGTTACAATCAGGCATTTTTTGCCGAAGGAAGCGAAAACAGAAGCATTTTCAGTCACACAGTTTTCGCCGCTTATAACTCTTACGGGAAGGTTAAGATTAAAGTCCATAATATTCTCCTTTCAAGGTAGGGTGACAGTAATCGAACCCGTTTTTTACGGGCGGATTCGAATTATACTCGTCACCCTAAAAATGAGGCTTTTGACAGCCTCATTTTAAAAATCAAAGCTTCACATTCTGAGGCTCACCGAGGCTTTCCCTTGACTTATCTGCAAGATAAACACTCAGATGACCTGCAACGGAATCAAAAATTGATGTGCAGGCAAGGGAGGGCTCTTCACCGCGGATAAATTTCACAAAATCCTCTGAAAGTCTTTCGTCTCCGCCTCCGTGACCGCCGTAGGCACCGACCATATCCCCGCTGACCTTCAGGTCAACAACCTCAACATCACATTCCTCGTGATGAGCATCGGGAGAGGGATTGATTTTGAGCACAGTGAACTTTGATTCCTCAAAATTGCCGAAGATTTCACCCTTTGTGCCCACAATGTGAATCTGACGGCGAGGCTCAGCTGAACCTCCGACCATGTTGTGTGTGCCCGTTGCACCGCTTTCGAAATTAACAAGCACACTCTGATGGTCAACAACATCATTGTCACATTTGTAAATGCATCTTGCATAGGGTGAATCACCCTTCATCAGATTGATTTTGTCCTCGAGGGTCGGATTTTCAAGATGCTCAAGAGCATCCCAGACATAAAAGCTCCAGCGGTCAGGATGATCAATATAAAGTCTCTTGGTTGAATAAACGCATTCGTCAACAAGGGGACAATCCTTCATACAGACCGTACCTGCACCCTCAGGAGCATTTTCTTCACGGAACTGATATTTTCCGCCGAAGGAGCTTATCTGAGAGGGCTTTGTCTCCGCCATCATCCACATCATAATGTCAAGGTCATGGCAGCATTTTGCAAGAAGCATTGTTGTGTGGCACTTTTTGCTGTTTGCCCACTTTCCTCTGACATAAGAGGTTGAAAGGTGATGATAAGAAACGTGCTCAGAGGTCTGAATGTTTATGATGTCTCCGATTTCACCGCGGACAATTCTCTCCTTGATGCCGTAATAGAAGGGAGTATAACGCAGAACGTGACAGATCATAACCTTTGAGCCGTTCTCCTTTGCAACATCAACCAGATGTCTCATCTCCTGCTCATTGACAGCAAAGGGCTTTTCAAGGAGCATATCATAGCCTGCCCTGAGAAGAGGAACTGCAGTTTCAATGTGCTGCTCGTCCATTGTTCCGTTGATGATTGCATCGGCAAGCTTGCCCTTTTCAGCAAGCTGCTGAGCTGTCTCAAAGCACATATCCTCAGAGAAGCCGAAATATTCCATTGCCTTTTTTCTGCGCACGGGATTAGGATCGGCAACGCCGACAATTTCAAGAAGGTCGGGGCGTACCTTTGCAAGCTCACTGTAAACAAAAGCTCTGTGTCCTGCTCCGACAATAATTGCAGTTACGGGTTTGTTACTCATAAACACACCTCTGTTATTTTTTTATCACAGTGAAAATATCACTCTGAAAACAAGTATATCATATCTTTCACAAAATACAATATATACGGTTAAAGTAATGGACAAAAATGTAAAACAAAAAACCGAGCACAAACTGTACTCGGTCTGAATTCTGATTTTTTGTTGTTCCTGAGTTCTTATCGGAAGCCTGAAGGTTAGTCTTCTCTGCCGACGAGCCAATCCAATGACACACCGAGAACCTCTGCAATTGCAACAAGCTCATAATCATAAACGCCTCTGAGCTGACCTTCAAGCTTTGAAAGACCTGATGCAGTCAGTTCAACACCCTTGATCTGAAGCTGAGTCAGAAGATCAATCTGCTTGATGCCGAGTTCTTTTCTTTTTTTCTCGATTCTTTCGCCGACAATGTTTCTGTCACCGATAGGCTTTTTGCGGATTCTCATATTATAAACACTCCCAGATTAAAAATAATTTAACACTGTTAAATTTTAGCATACTATTTCTCTTTTGTCAACTGAATACACAGGATAGAGTTATAAAATTATATTGCTTTTTAATAATTATAATAGGTCACTTTTTGTCGTTTTAAGCACTATATTTACATATCAGCATTATAAAACCAAAAAATAAAAAAAGACTTTCATTTTCAGCGAATAAGTGCTACAATGATTGCAAGAAAAATTTGTCATATCTGCAGACAAAAGAAAGAGGTCAAAAAATGGGTAATACTCTTGAATCAAGAAACCTGACAATGCTTATGGATTTTTATGAGCTTTCAATGGCAAACGGTTATTTCAACAACGGCAAAAAGGATACCGTTGCTTATTTTGATATGTTCTTCCGCAAGGTGCCCGACAACGGCGGCTTTGCAATTATGGCAGGTCTCAGGCAGCTTATCGATTACCTTAAAAACCTTAAATTTACACAAAAGGACCTTGAGCTTTTCAGAAGAAAAGGCTTCAATGAGGACTTTATTGAATATCTCAAGCACTTCAACTTCAGCTGTGATGTGTGGGCAATTCCCGAAGGCACTCCCATTTTCCCCGGTGAACCTATTATTACAGTCAAGGGCCCCGTTATTGAAGCTCAGCTGATTGAAACAATGGTGCTGCTGACAATCAACCACCAGAGCCTCATTGCCACCAAGGCAAACAGAATCAAAAGAGCTGCCGGTGACAAGATTATTATGGAATTCGGCTCAAGACGCGCTCAGGGATATGACGGTGCAATCTACGGTGCAAGAGCCGCTTACATCGGCGGATGCGATGCAACGGCATGCACAATTGACGAAAGAGATTACGGCGTTCCCGCAGTGGGCACAATGGCTCATTCCTGGATTCAGCTTTTCGGTGACGAGCTTGAAGCCTTCCGCGCTTATGCTAGACAGTATCCCGACAACTGCACCCTCCTTGTTGATACCTACAACGTGCTCAAGTCAGGCATTCCCAATGCAATCAAGGCCTTCAACGAGGAGATTATTCCTCGCGGCTTCAGACCCAAGGGAATCCGAATTGACAGCGGTGACATCACATACCTTTCAATCAAAGCAAGAAAGATGCTTGACGAAGCGGGCTTCCCTGACTGCAAAATTGTTGCAAGCAACTCTCTTGACGAAAACATCATCAGAGATATGCTCATTCAGGGTGCAAAGGTTGACTCCTTCGGCGTGGGTGAAAGACTCATCACCGCTGCTTCAACACCTGTTTTCGGCGGTGTTTACAAAATTGTTGCCGTTGAAGAAAACGGTGTACCCGTGCCCAGAATCAAGCTCAGTGAAAATGTGCAGAAAATCACAACTCCCTGCGCAAAGAAGGTTTACCGCCTTTTCGACAGAGACTCAGGCAAGGCCATTGCCGACGTAATCACTCTCATTGACGAGGAAATTGATGACAGCAAGGAATATGAGCTTTTCGATCCGGACTACACCTGGAAAAGAAAGCTTGTCAGAAACTTTTATGCAAAGCCTCTGCTTGTCAAGATCTTTGAGGGCGGCAAATGCTGTTACAACAGCCCCGACATAAAGGACATCAAGGCTTTCTGCAACGAACAGGTTAACACTCTCTGGGAGGAGGTCAAGCGTTTTGAAAATCCTCACACCTATTATGTGGACCTTTCACAGAAGCTGTGGGATGAAAAGAAGCGTCTGCTTGACGATTACGCTGAAAAGAACAAATAATGAGATCCATTGAATATACAGTTGACAACGACTATTTTCACGGCAAGAAGCTTATCAGCTTTCTCAGAGGACAAGTAAAAATATCCGTCGGTCTTCTCAGGTCACTCAAAAGAGTGGAAAACGGCATTCTTGTCAACGGAGAACACGCCCGTACCGTTGATATAATACATCTCGGTGACAGGGTAACACTCAATTTTCCCGAGGATGTCAATGCATCAGAGCCCTCTGATTATCCCCTTGACATTCTTTATGAGGATGAGGATATTCTCATAATCAACAAGCCTGCCGGTCTTCCCATGCACGAATCTCATAACCATCAGGGTGATACACTGGCAAATGCTGTTGCGGGATATTTTCACCGTAAGGGCATGAGCCGTACCTTCCGTGCCGTCGGCAGACTTGACAAGGGAACATCGGGTATTGTTATCTGCGCCCTCAACAGTCACATTGCAGCAAGACTGTCGGGCAAAATCGAAAAGGAATATCTTGCAATACCGACGGGCAGATACACCGAAAGGGGAACAATCGACAAGCCCGTTTACCGACCCGACCCGATGAAGACCTACCGCACGGCAGATGACAGAGGAGACAGAGCGGTCACCCATTACACTCCCCTTTCCTTTTCCGACAGACACACTCTTGTTGCAGTGAAGCTGGAAACGGGAAGAACACATCAGATAAGAGTACACTTTGCTTATCTCGGCACTCCCCTTTACGGTGACACCATGTACGGTGAGGCTGACGAAAGAATTTCAAGACAGGCCCTTCACTGCCACAGGGTCACCTTCCTTCATCCCATAAAAAATGAAGAAATAACCGTTGAGGCTCCGCTGCCTGAGGATATGGCAGAACTGCTGAAAAGCCTTGAGAATGAAAACTGAACAAGAAAAAACAGATGTAACTAACGGTTACATCTGTTTTTATTTTTATTTGCTGTCGTTCTCGAGGAGATATTTGACAATTGCAAGATAATCGGAAATGTCATCCTTGAACTCCATTCTGATTATATCAAGCTTTTTTTCCTTGGTTTCATCATCAAGGTTCAGAAGACAAGGATTGCGTTTAAGTACATCACGGTAAAGTCTGACACCGGGTATGTAAGGATATTCGAGCAGATTGTCAAGCTTTTTAAGGATATATTCCGAGCTCTCGTCATATTCCGGTTCGCCCTGAACGGTCAGTGACATATAAAAATACACAGCAGGAAGGAAGCCAACGTTACACAGATGCTTGAGATTTTTTCTTGCATCAATGACAGTCTCCGAATTTCCGGAAAAAATTCCCTTTTTTTTGGCAAGCATAACAATTATATCATATACAAACCAGGCACCGTCGCGTCCATCGTCCATATAAGGATCAAGAAGAGACTTGACATTTTTAATATTAGCTTCTGCATTGTCGTCTTCTTTTATACCACATGCATAAACAAAGGCAAAAAGAACAGTAAAAAGATAATTTTCAGTTTCTTCTTCTTTCTGTCTTTCGTATTCGTCAACAATAACTTTGTTTAACTCTGAAATTTTGTTTTCGTGAAGAAGATTCCAGAGAGATGTCTTTGCGATAATCTCAGGAGGAAAGTTCTCTTCTGAAATTCTCGAAACAACCACACGGTCTGTAAGAGCTGAGATTGCCTGATTGACATCAGAAAATCTGTCCCATTCAAATTTGCTGATCATTTTCATAATGATCTTCCAGAATAAATCTGAAATAAATTCAGGCTTCTGAAGAACGTCGGGATTCAGACTGTTTTTATCCTTTTCTGCCTCTTCTTTAAACTTATCTCCATAATCTGCAAATTTACTTGTATATCTTGAAATTTTTGTAAAGGGCAGATTTCCGATAATATAGAAAAGGCTCAGAAGAGTGATTCCAAGAGAATATATATCACTGTTAGTGGCACCGTTTTTTATTACGCCTCGATTCCTTATAAGCTGAGGATCAAAGTACGGCTTGGAGCCATAGCGGACAATTGCCTTGCCGTCATCGTCCATAAAGCACACTGCACCGAAATCGGCAAGAACAGTAACATAATCATTACCCATAATCTTTTTGAGAATATTATCGGGCTTTATATCATTATGAAGCACTCTGCGGAAATTTTTATAATTTTCCAGATCTTTTTCACTTAAAAAATCCGGATTAAAGGAAAGTATCCCTTCTCTTTTGAAGCAGTCATAAAGGTCAATGTAATTAACTCGCTCGTTAAGAACTCTGAGGGTTTTAAGAATGGATAAAGCAATATCATAAATATCCTTTTCACTGCTTAAACGGCAATTTCCGAGGGTTTCATATTCAGGCATAATGATAAAGAAAATCCAATCATCTGCTTCTGTTCCGTCTTCCTTTTTATAGGTTGTGCGGTATTCATAATAACCGTTGAGAGTACTGGCGTTTGCTTCGGATTCATCTTCAAGCAAGGTGAAAAGCCTCATTGTGAAAATTTCATTATAAGCAATCGAAAAGATTTTTGACGCCTCTATATTTTCACCGTTGTTTACAGTTCTTTTTGCCGAAAGAACCTTGAGGATGCCTTTCTCTCCCACACTGTTTTTAATTTTGTAAATATCAGAAAAACCGCCGCCGAAATCGGTTCTTTTATCAACTCTCCAGGAGTGATCACCTCCGGTTTTCTTTTTGAATTGCATATAATGATTGTTGAAAATATCCTTTATCTCATCCTTAGTTACAATAACACTTCCGCTTTTTTTTGTACTTAAATCCATTTATCATTCCTCCTGTTCTTCAAAATCATCGTCAAAGATTTCGTAAAAATCCTCGTCCTCTTCTTCGTCTTCATCCTCATCATAAATTTCAGAGGTAACTCTTCTGAAACGTTCTTTAAAGAAGCTTTTTAATCTCCCCGCCTTTTTCTCATTCTCCCGCTGACCGAAAAAGGCATCACTGTCATAATTATTGCTTTCGTCGGGAGCAAGAAAGTTTGCTATACTTTCCGGCGCAACGGAAATTTTTTCAAATCCCTGTCTTTTCACATCAGCAGCTTTAACCTTGGCTTCAGCCTCTTGTGAGGGAGCATCAGCCCCGACACTCTGTTTTTCATCGGGTACTGACTGTTTTTCAGTTTTCGGCTTCACCTGAGACTGAGCTGTCTTTATTTCAGAATCCTCTGCCTCAGCTACATGAGCATTTGCACGGATTTTTTCGAGTCTTTCTTCAAAGGAGACATTTTCCGTTTCCGACTTCCCGCAAGGCTCTTCAGCTTCTGCCGGACTGACAGACTGAGACGGCTTCATTTCGGAAGCTGTGTTCAGAGCCTGAATAAAATCCTCCAAAAAGCCGCTGATTTCATCATCCGTCTTCTCATCCTCTTTCTCCGACGTGACAGGTTCAAAATGTCCCGCTTCTTCAACAGCCGTCTGAACACTCCAAGCCTGCTTCCATAATTTTTCAAAGACATCATCTTCTATGTCCTGACCGGAAATTTCAGTTTCCTTATGCTGAGCCTCATCAGCCTTAACGGATGTCTTCCCTTTTTCAGAGGGCACATATTTCTGAGGTGCATTTACATTTTCAAAGGATACATCCTTTGATTCAAGGGAATTTTTCTTACCCGCAGAGTCATACTCTGATTGAAGCTTTTCAAAAAGAGCCTCAAAGGACAACTCCTTATTTTTGGGTGCGGCAAGAGGCTCCAGATTCAGCTCTGCCCTGAATTTATTGATTTTCGGAATAACATAAGCTGCCGCGTCGGGATTCTGCTCAAGATATTTTTCATAAAAGGACAAGGTCATATGATCAGCCTTGAAATCAGCTTCTTTTTCTGCTTCGTCAAGCTCAGTATCAACAACAATCAGCGACCAGTCGTCGTCAATGTCATAAATTGATGTGACAGCCTGACCGAAAAGATATTCCTTCAGAGACTTGTAGGAATTAATTTCTTCCGCCCTGACCTTTGAAATGATTTCAGTGACACCCTTTGTAATATCACCTCTTCCCTTTTCCGCAAACATTTTTTGCGGACCGTCGGAAAAGAGAATAAGGTTTCTCAGCTGATTTTCACCCTCGGCATCAATAAGGGAAAGGTGAAAATGATTTCCGGCGGACTCACTGCCCACAAAATAGGTTACGTTTGCAGCTCCCGCATTTTCAGGGTCGGAAATGAACAGTCTTTCCGCTTCACCGAAGCATACCAATGCACCATCACCAATGTGTCCCGCAAGAAATTTACCTTTTTCCGAAACGAGAAAAACAACTGTTGCATAAAGGTCGCTCAGGTCATAAGTCCTCAGCTGTCTGCCCTTCGCTTTAAGTCTTTCAACCATATAATCAAGAAGCTCCTGCTTAAGATTACTGTCCGAAAGCTCTCCTTCGTAATTTTCAAAGAAATCTGCAACAGCCTTCACAACAGCTTTTGAACCGAAGTGAGAAAATTTACTTGAGCTGCAGCCGTCGGAAACTGCAAACACCCATCTGCCGTTTTTTGTCTGACGGTAAAGAAGGCTGTCCTGACAAGGAATTTCTTTTTCCGTATGATAACGTCCTTGTCCTAAAAAATTAAGTATTCGCATACTATCAACCTCTGCTTAAATTAAGTTAGCCAGAATGCCGCCGATGGTCTCTCTCAGCTCGGGGGTCAGCTCAACAACCTGTTTTGCGGCCATATCACCTGCTCCGATATATTTGCTGGTTGCCTCAAAGACCTTGGCACACAACTGAGCGAGCATATTGGTAAGGTCATAATTTTCTAAGCTGCCATCTGTAAAGTCATAGGTATATTCCTCTTTGCCTGTGAGTTTTTTCAAAGAGGCTATATCAGCGCTTCCCATACCGAAGGCTCTTACCTGAAACTTTCTCTGTGCTTCAAGGCGTCTGATTTTTTCACAGACCAAATCATATGCTTTTTCAACAATCAGCTGCTCTTCAGGGTCAACGGTACCGCCTTCGGTGTCGGTTCCGGCGCTGAGTCTTCCGTCGTTTAAGAAAATAATCAGAGGGTGGGCAATTTCCGCACCTCTTAAATTTTCATCACTCTTAAGAGCATCGTAACGCTCCAGGGCATATTCTGCCGCCTTGTTAAGTACAGCTGCGGGATTTGTGTTACCCCAGGCGGTCAGTTTGATTGGGCCGTCTGACTGGTCATTTCCGGCAAACAGACCCTTGATGTAAAAGGGATCCTCACCGGGCCTGACAGGGAACTGCAAAACAGAAAGATATACACCGGCAAAAAGAGGATTGAATTTGATTAAATTTCTGATATAGCTGAGAATAGTATTGACTTTAACAATATGCTGATCAAGGGATGTTGATCGGTCAGCCACAACAATAAGATCCATATATCTCATTTTTTCATATCTCCTGTCTGTATATTCTTTTCATTGTTTCAATTATAACCTTTCGGTCTGAATCAAGATTAACGGAAATAACATTTTCAGCCTTTAGAGATAAGGCTGAAATATATTTGTCGTTAAAGAAACCATCTTTTGATGAAATTGCAACAGCCTTGATTTCGAGCATACCCGTTTTTTCGTAAAACCTCAGCTCATCAGTGAGACTGCCCCATCTTTCAGAAAAATATTCTGTACGGGAGCTTTTACAGAAATCTCCGCCGCTGATTAAAATGATAACGGGCGGCTTGATGCTGATTTTCTTCAACAGGCATCTGCGGTATTCTGAAAGACCCATATCAATGCAGGCTCTTATCGGTCCCCAGGGCACGAGCATATCAGCTTTTTCCGCATTGGCAACGGCTGCAATATCCGGCTCATTTGAAACAGACAGAAATCTGTCATGAATATTCACATCAGGTGAAAACTTATCAGAAAAGCTCAGAAGACTGACTGAATAGTCCACCTCCGTATTCAGAAAGCTGAAGCCGTGAGGTATAGCTCTGATTATATCCTCGAAGTTTTTTCTGAGTCTGTAAGAATCTGTTTCCTTCGGAACTGCCGTTTTGTCAACAACAATAAATATATCTCTTTTCATATTTTACTCCGAAATTAAATCCAATATTTTTATCCACTGACCTATGGTATAAATCTTTTCATCATTAAAGGACTTGATGAATGCCCTTCTTTGCTCATCGCTGAAGCTTTTACACCAGACTTTTTCAGGAAGACGGGCAAGATAGGCACTGTCTGAGGAGATTTTGTTGATTTTAAAGGGAGACTGTAAAGCCTGCTTCCAGTCCTCATAATCTGTATCAAAATCAGCTCCGTTGTTCACAAGGGGATTTGAACGGAAATAAAGACGGAAAAGAAGCACCGACAGTGAAAATTCCATAAAATTAGCAAGGAAATAATATTCCCTTTTGCCGCAGCGGGAAATGTTTTCACATGAATATCCGGGAGTGCAGAACCACTCTCCGAAAATAAAGCCCTGAAACTCAATGCTGTCTGCATCAACCAAAAATACACTGTTATCCTTTTTTCTGAAGCAGATATTTCTGCCGGAAATATCTGTCATTGAAAGACCGAAGAGCCTCATTTCAAGCAAAAGCAAAGCTATCTCTGAAGCGTAGCGGCCGCATTCAAGCAGATGGCTTTCAATACGGTCCGAGTCAAAGTCACGAAAACCGACATAATCGGGCAGATCATTCAACTGAAAACAGTCAGCCTTACTCATCATAAAGCCGCAGAATCTGCTTTTTTCATCATAAACCGCAGCCTCGGGAAAAGCAATGCGGTCACCAAAGATTCTTCTGAATCTTGAAAGTCCCGATATATATCTTGCAAAGTTTTCATCTGAAGGAGGATTTTTAAGAATCTTGATAAGCTTTCCCTTCAACTCATCAACACCGTCTATTTCATAAATTTCGGCAAAGCTGCCCTGATAAATGCGCTTAAGACTCTTTCTGCTGACACAGGCAATCTTGTTACCGTTTATATAAAAAAACTGTGACATTTCTGTGCTGAAGCCGTTTGTATCAACAGTATTGATAATCTGCGGCTTTTCTCTCATATGCCAGAGATCAAAGTTACCTGCCGAAAAATATTTCAGCTTAAGCGGTGAGGTATAAGAGCTGCCGATGTCAAGAGCACCGCCAAAGTAATTGAAGCACAGAATACTCAGATGCTCATAACCCGAATAATCAATATTATTATTAACCGCCTCAAACTTTTCTCTTACACCGGGCACAACATTTGTGACGAACTCTTCTGCCGCCGAGGGATCGCAGAATGCAAAAACAGTACGGTTCTCAGCAGAGGGACTGAACATATCAATAATTTTATAGACTGTTCTTTTTTTTCCGTAGCAGTCACGAAGGTTGATGCCCTCAAACACTTCTGTGTTGGCTGTAAGCAGATGAGCATTCCGTGAAATACTGCCGATTTTGCTTTTTCTGAGAAGAAGGGCTTCATATCGGCTGTCTTCAAACATATAAAATGTATAAAAATTTGATATGAGACTGTCTGAAAACAGTTTATCCATTTCTCCGTCCAGCACACAGCTGGAATGAAGAACAACGTGAGTCTTCATTTTTCCGCCGTGTGCATAGATGCGGTTAAGCAAAGAGCTGTAAATTGAAAGCATATTAATCCTCCGTTACAAGAAGACTTCTGAAGGCTTCGATTCCTTTCATAACATCATTGTTTCCGTAAGCATCCACAACAGACTCCATCGAAAGAATCTCACCCATTTTTTTATCAAGATAATTTGTATAGCCCTTATTCATAACTTCATCAAAGAGAATTTTTGCTTCCATTTCTCTTTTCAACGTCTCCTCGGGGGTTTCAGGCTCCGTCAGAACAGTTTCCATATATTCGGTAAGATCGTTGGTGAAAACAGCAGGAGCTTTTACATAAAGCCATTCACAGATATAAATAAGCATCAAGTCAAGAAGATCCTTGCGGAAAAGAATGCTGTAGCCAGCCTTTGTAAGCATTTCGTCAATATCTGCTCTGCCTTTTTTAAGATGAAGGCAAAGAAGAATAAGAAAGTCACGGGTAATGGGAACTCGGCCTTCGATTACTCTGTAAAACTTTTCGCGGAAGCTCTTGTTTTTGAAAAGAGAATTTGCAAAGCTCTGAGAAGCTTCGGTGTCGGGATTTTCAGCCTTTGAAACCATCTTTTTAATTCTTCTGATAATTCTGTCATCTTCTTTTCCGAGATAAGCTCTGTTTCTGACAACGAAATCACAGAAGCTGTCAAAGCCGGTCAGAGACTCAGTAAGCTCCTTTTCAAAATCTGCCATCTTATTTGCTGACAGCGTAAGAGCTCTGTTTCTGTAGACAATCTTGCCATCCGGCAAAATATACTCATCCTTTTCAATAAGCTGCTGAGCGCTTTCAGCCTCGGCAATCTTAAAGTCAAGAATATTTTTTATTCTTTCAAAGGTTGCCTTCGGAGTACGATGCTCTGTGTTGTTGCTCAGAATATATGTATAAATGCAATCATCCAGATCAGTGGTACTGAAATCACGGTATTCAAATCTGGTGATAATTTCTCTTGTGTTGGCTAAATCCTGCTTGTACATAATGCAAAGACCGATAAGCTGGCTGCGCTTGGCAGGAACGGAGTGCTTGAATCTTGTGACTGTACTTTCTTCAACACCGAGTCCCTCTTCAATATCCTTATTTTTAATACGGGGACGCATATCTTTAAACTGCTCTCTGAATCCGGGGAAAAAATTTTCCCATGCGGTGCCTACATCATTTCTTACCGTCGCAAGTCCTTCAGCAAACTTTTCAACATCAGTATCCTTGATCACAGAAATATCAATGATGTCTGTAAGCAGATCATAGGTGTCCTTTTTTCTCACAGCAACATTAAAATTTGTTCTGGGTTCCGCTGCCTTGTCCTTTACCTTTTTTTCCTTCATATCAGTCTCTCCTTTTTTGTTAATAATTTGTTCAAAAATCAAAAGGTGATTTCTTACAAATCTATATAGGTATTATAAATGCTTTCAAGCTGTTTTTCAAGTCCTTTTTTCCAGTGATATTAAGGATTTCTCTATTTTTGGCGGTTTTTTAAAGGGCTTTTTTTACAGCTCTGACATCGCTTTTTTCTTGTTTTTTCAGTTTCACTATTTATGACGGAAAAATGAACTTACTATGAATTTTTGCATTGACGAAGTATTTTTTCTGTGTTATCATAGCAGCGAAATCGGACGAAACATAAGTCCGAAAAAAATTTTTTTATTTCAAAGGAGAAATAACCATGGACAAACTTTCAATTTTCATCATCATCGCACTTGTACTTATCATTGCAGGTCTCATCGTCAAGCAGAACAAGGACAAGCTCCTCAGTTTTCTTCCCTCAAAGAAAAATAAAGACGACAACGACATCTCAGACTGCTTACCCGAGACGGCTCCTCAGCCCAGACACAAGGAGTCCTTCCCCGAACTCAAAAAAATCATCAACGGCCTTAAAGAAAACGAATCATCAAGCTCCGGCAAAACTGAGCTGTTTGGCAGAGGCATTATTCAGCAGCTTGATTCAAGCAACGGCAATGTGCTTCATTCTTACAACATTGATTACTCAGATGATCCGATTTGCATCAACATTAACCGTAAGGGAGTCAAAAGACTTTACAACCAGATTACAGTTGAAGAATCACCCTACACAAGAGCATTTTCTTCAAATGCATACTATATCTATACCTCACCTTCAGGTGCTCCTGCTCTTTCTTACAGAAAGGATATCGTCAGACTCCCTGACCGTCTGAAGGACGGAGACAGAACAATCAATCCCATCTTCTACTATGACTTCAATGAAGGCAAAGCAAAGGAATTCCCCAAGGATTACTCAACAATGGAGCTTTTCGACGGAACCCTTTTCTGCCTCGGCAGACAGTGGTTCAGATTTGTTGAGCCTCAGAATCCCGATATTGACCCCTTTATTTTCGATTCCATCGAAGATGATTTCTCATCAGAGGAAGCCTTTGAGCCTCCCGTGATTGAAAACACTTCCGGCACAAAGGTCTTCACTCCTGACGCAAAGGTCTTCACTCCCGGCAAGGCCGCCTTCGTCAGATCAAATAATACCATCAGATTCAAAAAGGATGACAACGTAAACAAGTTCTGATTTCTTGTGTTGACGGAAAACATCAAAAGGAGATGATTATTCAATGGCAAGCTTCTGGACTCAGATATTCTTCCTTTCCGCCATCGCAGGTGTTGGCATCATAAGCTGGACTATCTATAAAATCTTCTATAAAATCTTCGATCTTCAGGACAATCCTCAAAAGACCGAAAAGCAGTCACGCCCTGCAAGAGAGAAACGCGGCCACGTCGGCAATGAATCTTCCGAGAAGATTACTCCGCATAATAAGTCTCCCGAGACAAAGGAAAATTCTGTCAAGGAAGACAAGCCCGTCAAGGCGGTACCCATATCGGACCCCGATAAAAGCTTTACTCCTCCGACACCGCCCGCCTTAAACCGCAGAAAGCTTAATGGTAAGCAGAAAGCTTCCGCTGAGCCTGACAATACCTGCGTTAATGTCAACGTTCCCGAGCAGGAAGAAGCAAACAACACTGTCGAGACTTCCTTCGTACCGCCTTCGGCACCCGTTTCACAAAAGGCTCAGTCAAAGCTCAAAGCTCCCGTGAAGACTCCTCCCGCAAGGGAAGAGTCTTCAGCAAAGGCCGAAAAAGCTGAAGAAGAAAGGGTCTTCATCCCACCCTCAGCTCCCCGCAAATATTAAATTCAAACGGAAAGGACGATATTGAAATGTCAAAGGAAAAGAATCTTCCCGCAGCAGCGGAAAAGGATATCGTAACCGTAGAATATAACGAATATGACAGCTGCTATGACAACGGCTGCTGTGTTGAAGACCGTGTCTCATCCGGTAAGCTCAAGGACCTTGTCAGCAAAATCGGCAAGGTCTTCAGAAAGCTCATTTTCTTCGTTGTAACGCTCTTCAACCGTCTCTTTAAGGGTATCATCAAAATCAAAAAAGCAACAGTAAAACTCCTTGAGGCTGAGACTGCTAACATTGCCGTGAGACTCCCAGATCTCAGAACATCAGCCTTCAGAAGCAAATTCCTCCTCTCAATCGGCGCAATTACCATTTACAGTCTTCTTTGCGGAGGCATTGCAACAAAAAACGGCTCTGCAAGTGAATATATGAAGACCTTCTTCGTTATCCTTGCAATGAACGGTCTGCTGCTGTTTCTTGCCGCCTTCCTTAACCCTTACAGCTCAACCGCTGTCTTATATACTTTCCTGACCTGTGTGCTTATCACAACGGGTGTGCTTCTTCAGACAATGCTTGCCTACACGGGTCTGACAAAGCTCATTATAACTATGGGCATCGGCGTCATCGGCGGTTGTGTGGGTGCAGGCGGAATCATCTGTATTCTGCGTTCACCCAAAAGAAAGCTCTTCACACTGATTATTGCAGTGGGCACAGTGCTTGCAATCGGTGCTCTGGTTGTTATGGGCAAAAGAACAAACGGAGCTGCCAACTGGTTTAAAATCGGAGACACATCCATCCAGATTTCAGAGCTTGTGAAGGTTGCTGCGGTGTTCGTCTTCGGCAACATCTACTCCTTCAGAGAATATTCCGAAAAGAAGCGTCTGACTCTTGCCACAGCTTATCTGGTTGCTCTTTCAGGAGTGTTTGCTCTCGCCTTCGAGCTCGGCACAATCATGATTCTTCTGTTCTCTTTCATCATCATTACCTTCATCAGCACCAAAGAAATCAAAAAGTTTCTTACCCTTGCTTTGTGGGGTATAGTTGCTGTCATCATCGGTCTTTCAGTTGCAAAGAGCTGCTATGAAAATGATTACGACATCTCAGTTCAGACCTCAACAGCAATGCAGAGCATTGAGCTTGAAGCCTGGAAGGCTCTCTCAGGTGACAAAAGTGCAACAGCCGATTATCTTAATTCAGAGGCTTATACCTCCGTTCTCAAGGAAGAGGATGCAGAGGTTGCCCCGGGCAAAAAGGAGTATATCTCCTATTCCCGCTATATCGTTCAGGCAAAGCAGGAAAACAATGAAGAGCTCGGCAAAATCCTCAACGCAAGACACCTTATCACAATTGTCTGCAAGGACAAGAATTCAAAAGCAACCGCCAATGCTCTTCGTGCCGCACTGAAAAGCGGTATTGACCTTGACGAAAACGTTTCCCTTGAGCATTTCTCAGATATAACCAAGCTTGAAAACGGATATTATTCCTTTGAATTCACTCTCGTTTGTCTCAAAAACATCGAAGATCTGAACAGCGGATCACTGATGATCAGCAAGCTCTATTACAAGATTCTCGAAAGACTCGACCTTGCAGGAAGTCAGTATCATTCAACAAAGATTGTCAATGCTCTGAGAATGACCAAGTGGCTCGGAACAGAAACAAACGAAAATCTTCTTGAGCAAATTCCCAACAAGCATAACGATTCCATTTTCAGTTACGCCCTGCTTCAGCTCGGCTTAGGCATGGTGCTGATCTTACTCTTCATTTATACCCTTCAGTTCCTTCTTGTTCTGGTCAATTCTTATTCACAAAAGGACGAGGCTCTCTCCCTTTCATCAATGGGCTTCGGTGTTTGCATATCTTTACAATCACTCATACAGCTTGGAATGAGTGTGGGCATTCTTCCGATAATGGGTATGACAACAGCCTTTCTGTCACAGGGCATTACATCCTTTACCGCTAACATCTGTATGACAATCATCATTCTTTATGCAATGCGTAAGGAGGTTGTCCCCCCTCAGAAAACTCAGACGACTCACAAGGAAGAACCCACCGCAGCCGAAATTAAGGAGGCTTAAAATATGAACACAGAAAACAGCAAAAAGCGCCTTTCTCTCATTGCAACCATCGTCACTGTCCTTGTGCTTTCCCTTTCCTTCATAACTGTTTATCAGACAGGTATCATTCCGAACATCAACCCCCAGGCTGATGCCAAGCGTAATGAACTGATGAAGGACTATTACCTCAACAACAACATTGAAGGCACCTTCTATGACCGCAACAATGTGCCTCTTACGAGCAGCAACGACACAGCGGGCAAGGCTTCAACCATTCTTTACACCCATGAGCTCAGCAACATCATCGGCATAAGAAACGGCTCAGATCTTTCAGGACTCAGAAAGAAGCTCAGCCACGAGCTCTTTGACATGGATTCGGGCCTTGACGGCGTGGGTGCAGATGTTCAGCTGACCCTGGACATCAATCTTCAGTCCTTTGCCTACAGTCTTCTTGAGGACAAGGGCTTTGCCGGCAATATCACTGTAATTGATAGTGACACAGGTGAAATTCTCTGTATGGCTGCACGCGGTCATCAGAAAGTCAGCTTTGACGCCAATAAGCTGAAGGAGAACTACTCAACCTATATCTCCTACCCCGGCAGTATGCTCAATTCAGCCGTTTCAAGCAGTCATACCGCAGGCTCGGTTATCAAGATTCTGATTGCCCTTGGTATCATCAGATATGACATTGAACAGGAGTATGTTCTTGAAGACCCCTATATCACGCCAGCAGGCAAGCCTATTTATAACTTTACCGCTGACTCAGCCAACAGAACAGCGCCCGACGGAAAAACAGTTGTCAATCTTCAGCGCTCTCTCAACCAGAGTATCAACACCTACTTTGCAACAAGAGGTCTTCTGATTGGAGCCGAAAGAGTCAGTGAGCTCTTCGAGTCCTTCCATATCGGAAAGAGTATTGAGCTTGACTTTACAACCCTTAATTCAGGCTACTCATTCAAAGGTGAAGACCCTGTGTTTGAGCTCGCTAGCTCATGTTACGGTCAGGGCAAAACACAGATCTCACCTCTGCATCTGACCGCAATAATGTCAGCCGTCATCAGTGAAGGCAGAGATATGGTAAAGCCCTATCTTATCAAGGAAATCACAAATGAAGGTAAGTCAGTACATAAAGGCAAAACAGAGTATCTGACCAAGAACGCTCTCGGTCCCATTGAAGCAAGCAAGCTTAAGAAGCTCCTTCACAACACCGCAACAGACGGCGGCAAGGAAGGCGGCGGAGGCTACGGTTTCGATGAGGAAGGCAAGAACTACGGCTATGTTATTGGGAAAACGGGCACAGCACAAACCGACAACCAAAAAAAGTATAATCATTGTTACATCCTCATCGGCTACAGCTATAACGGACGCAACTATGCTATCTGCGTTGACCGCTTCAACGCTCCCAGTGACTACTACGGCAGAAATCTTGTTGACCTTGCAAGATCAGTCATTGCTCACATCAATGAGGTTGCTATCTGACCCTCCCTTTGAAATAAAGAAGACCGCCAATGTCAAGCACATTGGCGCTCTTCGCATATACTGTTGTTTATCTCTTCTTAACTGCATTGAGTATTCTCACAACAACGGGGCAGAGAATAATGTTTGTAAGTATTTCCACAAGAAAATTCACACCCACCATGCCGAAAATCAAATACTCTGTTGCATTCTCAAAGCCTGCGGCAAGTCCCCATTCCCTGATTGTCTCAAAGAAAAACAGATAACAGCCGAGAAGAAAGATTCCCGTGTTGATCAAAGGACAAACAACTGCAGCAGCGCTGACAGCAAGATATTTGTTTTTGTTACGGCTGAGAAGCTTGTAAGTGACACCTGCACCAAGGCCGCAGAGCGTTCCCTTGAGAAGAACGGTCACCACTGTGCCGGGCACACTGATTGCAAGAAAGGCAGCTGCGTCATTCATCAACACCACTACACCGAAAACAAACCCCAGCCAAGCAGCAATTTTTGAATTACAAACCGCTGCACCGATAACAATGGGAATAAGCACAAGTGAAACCGAAAAGGGTCCGAAACGGATAACAGCGCCCACGGACTGAAGAATGATTACAAGAGCAGTTAAAAGAGCACCTGTTGCAAGAACTTCAATCTGACGGCGGTCAAACTTTTTAGACATATTAGCATCTCCTTTTTTTAACATTATTAAATCTGTTTGTATTATAACAAAAAAACTTTTTCTGCTCAAGAAAAAAATTAACAAACTTGATTTATATTAAAATAAAGTTTTGTTGACTATAACGGGAAAATAAGCTATAATTTATCAGTAAAAGTATCGGCTCAGAGCCGAATAAAAGGGAGGAAAAAACAAATGGCATATTTAAGCGATATTGAAATTGCCCAGCAGTGTGAAATGAAACACATCACAGAAATTGCCCGCAAGGCTCAGGTGGACGAAAAATATATTGAGCAATACGGCAATTACAAGGCAAAAATTGACCTTTCACTTATCGATGATTCAAAGGATAAAAAGGACGGAAAGCTTATCCTTGTTACCGCAATCACACCCACACCTGCAGGCGAAGGAAAAACAACCACAACAATCGGTCTTGCAGACGGTATGAGCCGCATCGGCAAAAAGGTAACCGTGGCTCTGCGTGAGCCCTCACTCGGACCCGTTTTCGGTGTCAAGGGCGGTGCCGCAGGCGGCGGTTATGCTCAGGTTGTTCCCATGGAAGACATCAACCTTCATTTCACAGGTGACTTCCATGCAATCACAAGCGCAAACAATCTTCTTGCCGCAATGCTTGACAACCATATTCAGCAGGGAAACAGCCTTGGCATTGACGTGCGCAGAATCACCTGGAAGCGCTGCATTGATATGAATGACAGACAGCTTCGTTTCATCACCGACGGTCTTGGCGGAAGAATCAACGGCACTCCCCGTGAGGACGGCTTTGACATTTCCGTTGCAAGTGAGGTTATGGCTGTTTTCTGCCTTGCAGACAGCGTCAGCGACCTTAAGGAAAGACTTTCAAGAATCATCGTCGGCTATACATATGACAACAAGCCCGTAACCTGCGGACAGCTCAAGGCTGCAGGTGCAATGACCGCACTTCTCAAGGACGCTCTCAAGCCTAACCTTGTTCAGACCCTCGAGGGCACACCCGCCTTTGTTCACGGCGGTCCCTTTGCCAACATTGCTCACGGCTGTAACTCTGTTATTGCCACAAAAACCGCTCTCAAAATGGGTGATTATGCAATCACTGAAGCAGGCTTCGGTGCTGACCTTGGTGCTGAGAAGTTCCTTGACATCAAGTGCAGAATGGCAGGCCTTACCCCCTCAGCCGTTGTTATGGTTGCAACAATCCGTGCACTCAAGATGCACGGCGGTCTTGCAAAAACTGAGCTTGCAGAGGAAAACCTTGAGGCTCTCGAAAAGGGTATTCCCAACCTTCTCAGACACGTTTCAAACATCAAGAATGTTTATAAGCTTCCCTGCGTTGTTGCAGTTAACCGCTTCCCCACCGACACAGACAGGGAAATTGAATTTGTTATCGAAAAATGCAGAGAGCTCGGCGTCAACGTCTGCCTTTCAAATGTCTGGGCAGAAGGCGGCAAGGGCGGTGAAGAGCTTGCAAAAGAGGTTGTCCGTCTTTGTGAAGAGGAAAGCAATGCTGATTTCACCTTCTCCTATGACGAAAAGGCTTCCATCCCCGAAAAGATCAAGGCAATTGTTCAGAAGATTTACGGCGGTGATGATGTTGCAATTCTGCCTTCAGCAATGAAGCAGATTAAGACTCTTGAGGAAATGGGTCTTGACAAGCTTCCCGTCTGCGTTGCAAAAACTCAGTACAGCTTCTCTGACGATCCCTCAAAGCTCGGAGCTCCCGAAGGCTTCACCGTAACAGTCAGAAACGTCAAGATTTCAGCAGGTGCAGGCTTCATTGTTGTTCTCACAGGTGACATTATGACAATGCCCGGTCTCCCCAAGGTGCCCGCTGCAGAAAAAATCGACGTTGACGAAAAGGGAAAAATCATCGGTTTGTTCTGATAAAATCAAAAAGGGGAAATATTATGATCAAAAATCTTTATCTTGACACCAAGGAAAAAATTTACAGAGCAACCTCCATTATGTTCATTGTTCAGCTCTTCGGAGCCCTCGGTGCAGGTTTCTTCTTCGTTGTCCAGAACATTTTTCAGTCTTATCACATCTTTGGCTGGACAGGTGCGGAAAATGAGCCAACTCTCTGGTTTATTCTTTTCTGGGCAACTGATTTCTTCTTTGTTGCACTTGCCGTTGTTCTTGCTTATCTGATTGCAGGCATCCCCGCAATTGCTCCCGCTCTTGCGCTTTCGGTTTACTTTGCACATTTCACAGCACCCTCGGCTGATGCAACAGAAATTTACCGCTGCTTTTTTGCAACCCCCTCAAACTATGCCGATGCTACTGCAATCGGTTATATGGGTTATCTGATTATGGCGGTATTCCTCGGCCTTATGATCAAGCTGCTTTATGCCGGCTGGACAAGGCTTAAGGTCTCAATCGGCTCAGGCATTGACTCTCTTGTTACAAAGCTGAGAAAGAAAATCAAGGCAATCCCTGACACAATCAAGGGTATTGATATTGCTGACGGTGTTGATCTTATTGTTCTTGTTCTCATTCTTCCCGTTGCTTCAGCTGCAATGACCTTCCTGCTTGTGAAATACGGCATTGAGGTTCCCTTTGAAGCAATTTCTAAAGCTCTCGGCAGCTTTCTGGCGGAGCTTTCAAATTCAAATGTGATTCTCACAGCTCTTGTGATGGGTCTTATGGTGGGCTTTGACCTCATCGGGCCCGTTTCACTTTCAGCCTTTTCCGTTGCAACTGCGGCTTACCTTTCAACAGGCAATGCTCAGCTTATCACAATTTATTCCGTATGCTTCATTTCAGTTGGCTGGACAGCATTCTTCGGCATGCTCAACTGCAAGCTTTTCAAAAAGGGCGGCTGTGTTGACACTGATGACTTCAACTTTGCAACAACGGGTCCCATCAATGCATTCTTTGAAAACATCAAGCTCACCGTTGCTCCCTCAATGCCTCTTGCAATGAGAAGCCCCTTCACAATGATTCCCGGCTTTATGGTCGGCTCCGCTCTCGGCGGTGTTCTGACAGCCCTTTTCGGCATTGTCAACACAGCCTATACCGACGGCTCACTGCCCCGTTATACAACGGGAAATTACACCTTCGGTGCAGTGGATTACACCTATGCTGACCTTTTTGAGCAGGGTGAAATTTATATGAGCTTCACTCTTCCTCTGCGTTCAGGTGATTTTCTGACCTGCCGTCTTCCTCTGTTTTTCATCATTCTCGGCTGTGCCTTTGTGGGCGGTCTTGTGGTTATGGCTCTCAAGCAGGGAGAATACCGTTTCCTTTCAAAAAGACGCTGCTACTTAAACCGCAGCAGTGACCTTGTCATTGAAATCAGAAATCACGGCAAACAGCTTCTTGAACAGCTGAAAAAATAAGAATAATTTATCTTAATTTTTGTTTTAACTACCTTTTAAGTTAAAAGCTTATACTTACATTGTGCGATGGGAACAGAAGAAATGTTTTTTTCCGATTTTTCATTTTTTCTACCCTCCTTCCCACCGCACTCCCCTCTCCTTTCAAATACAAAGAGAATGAGTCCTTCGGGGCTCATTTTCTTTTTTTTATTTAAAACCGAACCGCCGCACTCCGTTATGAAGTGCGGCGGTTATCGTATATATATCTTATCTTGCAAAACCGTAATAAATGCTGTCATCGTAGACATTATCCTCATCGGGAGAGTGGTGTGAATACCATACCTGAGCAAAGAAAGGATTCACCTTTGCAATTTTGTCGTACTGCCATGGAATCGGCATACATTCGGGACACCAGTGACCGCCCTTAAGCACAAGATTGGGGCTCATTTCAAACTGATGGCCGAAGGCACATTCCCATTTTATCGGCGTGTACATATCGGCACCGAGCTTTTTTGAAATACATCTGCCGCCTCTGAATTCAGCGGCTTTTTTCATATCCTTTATTTTAAGGGAGTGAAAATCCTTGGTTTCGTCATAGCCGTGGTCGAGATAGCTCATCTCGTTTTTGTCGGGAATGACAACCTCAAAATCCTTCCACGAGCCGATAGATTTGTATTTTTCATAAGAGCCGTAATATGCCGTTATTCTGTCCTTGATGCCGTTGTCAATCCAAGCCTTTGTGCCGTGAAGAGGAGTGTTGACTATATTGTGCATCATAGTTCTTTTGAGAATACCGTAGGGTGCAACGGCGGAAAATTTGTAAGCAAAGGGAACCTTTGCGGAAAGCCTTTTGAAATATTCGGAAATGGGAACATTGTATCTGAAGCTCAGATATTTCTCCAGCTCATCTGCATCGGTGTACCATTGTCCATGGAAATTCTGAAGAATGAACCAGTGAGGCTCAAAAAGCTTCTTTGGGATTTCCTCCCCCCGCATACCGAGGGTGCGCAGTAAAAGCTCCTCGAATTCGTAGTTGGTGAGTCTGTACTCAGGTCCTGAGCTGATGTTATAAAATCTGCGCCAGAACTCCTCGGGAACTCTCTGGTTACATACCTTTGCGCACAGTCTTCCGCTGTCCTCGAGGGTGGCCCATTCCAGAACACCGTTAATGGGTACGTGGAACATAATCGGATCCATATTTTTCAGTATATCGGGATAAAGAATACCTGTCTGTCTGAGAGAAACCCAGTATCTCAGCCCCGAATCAGCAAGTATCTGCTCCGCCTTGGTTTTACTCAGAGCATAATGGTCATAAATGCTTATCTGTATAGGGTCTCCCGTTCTTCCCCAATGGGTAGGATAGTTTCTGTCTCCCGTCTGAGCAACGGTGCCTATATAAACAACCTTGATTTTGTCGGGATCAGGCTGAGCCTTTACAGCTCTGACAATGTTTTCCATAGCCGTTACATTGGTAAAAAGGGTCTTTTTCGGATAATAGTCCGCCGCAGGTGAAACAAGACCTCCTACGTGAAGAACATAATCCGCACCGTTGACACATTCAAGGACATCCTCATAATGTGTCAGATCACCCCAGATAATCTTTACCGACGGGTCAGACATATAAGGATCAAATTTTTTACGTGTGGCCGGTGAATCAAGATGAAGAAGAACAATATTATACATATGCTTTCTTTTATAAAGCTCCTTAAAGCCCGCAAATCCCATATTTCCCGAGCCACCGGTGAGAAAAACTGTTTTTTTCATATAAGCACCTCCTTTATATTTCTTTATAATAATTATAAACTAAAAATCAAAGGAGTTGATTAATATGATGTTAACAACCCGTAACACAACTTCAATAAAATTTAAAAACCGTTTTTGTGCTTTTTGTCAAAAAAATACCCGTGATTCTGAAAAAACCACGGGTATAATTCATTTTTGAAAAACTGACCTAAAGGATAAAACCCGTAAGAGCCTGTTTTTTTCTGTTATCAAATTCAGTCATTGCCGTCAAAAATACCTTTGATTTTATTGACAATGTTTTCAAAGATAAGCTTGATAAGTGCTCCGCATTTTCCGAGGAAGGAGAGCTCCTGCTCGGGCTCTGTCTTTTCAAGGGGAATGATTGTTTCCCCGTCCTCTGCCATCACAAGGAACTGCGGATAGCTTTCGTCGGTATAAACATCAAGATTTTCATAAGCCACGGTGTTCATCAGCTTATAATAAGAATCGGTTCTTGTGCCGTGGTCAAGGTTTTTGATGTACCAGGTTGTGAAGGGGTAAGCGCCCGTTGAAGCGTCGATACAGCCGTCAGGTGAAAGCATATCATATTCTGTGTGAAGCTTCTGCTCATAGCCCTCCTCAAGTCTTTCTCCGTATCTGCTGCTGAAGCCGCCGAAGGAAGCACCCTCAAGGGTCACAAGACCGTCACTCATAACGTTGCTTTTTGCGGTGAGAGGAATGATGGGCTTGTCATATTTGACAAGAAGTGCGGTGTGGATTTCTCTTTCATTAAGCATTGAGAAAACCTCATCCATTTTCATCATCACTTCTTCGTGATAATATGTAACCTTGCTGATGAGACCTGCATATTCGTGGTCGGGATCAGCATAATCTTCACCGTAAAGATATTCGAGTGTTTCATAGAAATAATCATCTGTGACAAAGGACCACATTGAAGGGAAGGTTGCAAAAATGTCACGGACAATGTCCTTTGCTGCTCTGAGAAGAGCTGCCTTTGCAAGAGGCTCGGCAGCATATTCAACAAGAAGGTTGAAAATACCGCTCTGCTGAAGAATTGAAAGGAAGAGGCTCATCTCCTCACTGCCAAGCATATTTGAAAGATAATCCTCAAGAAGAACAGAGTCTGTGCTGATGTTTCCGCTGAACAGCTCTCCCACAAATTCCATACCGCTGATTGTGGGCACACAGAAAACAACGGAGTCGGCATAATCAAGGATATCGGGATGCTCCTTGATACAGGCGGCAAGCACAGCTGTGCCGTAGCTGGAAGCTACAAGCTCATACTTCTCACAGCCCGAATCCTCACGCACGAGAGCAATGTAATCAAAAAGCTGATGTGCAAGGTCAACGGGATCAAGACGGCTGTCATAGTTAAAGTTATATACTCCGTCTCCGCTGTAATCAAGCTCACAGGGGTCGATTGTTGAATTGAACAAGGGTGTTATACCGTCCTTGTCAAGAGCGGAACCTCCGCAGGTTTCCCACATCAGATTATAAGCAACATTGTAAATAAGATTGTACTCACCGTTTTTCACGCCGTCACTGATATATTCACCGAAATTTTTCAGATTTTCTATCATGGCTTCTCCGTTGACGGGGAAGAAAACGGGATTCTTTTCAGGGTCGTCAGCCATATAAACGGCTCTTGAGCCAACACCGTTGACGTAAATTTTGGGATAATGGTCATACTCCTGCGTTGCTGCGGCGGAGCTGACAAGGCTCAGGCTGAGCATAACCACTGCAAGAAACAGACTGATATATCTTTTAAAGCTTTTCATAAAAAAGTCCTCCGACAAAATTAAACAAAAATTAACATCAACAACTTTATCACAAAAGAGCATCTTTGTCAATTGACCCGTCTTATTAAAAAATATTACTGTTTACTGTATTTTTTATGACAGAATTATTCAAAAAAACTCCGTGAAATTCAAAGGATCGCTGTCCGTCTCTTCATCCTGCAACAAAGCAGAGCAGTTCAAAAACTCAGAAGCATATTTTGCTTCCTTGATTAAAAAGGCAGAATATTGTATAATCGGTAAGAACAGTATAACAGAATTTTACGGAGAGGTTTTATGTATTCAAGGGTATATATTGAAATTACAAATGTCTGCAATATGAGTTGCTCCTTCTGTCACGGTCACAGCCGTCAGAAAAGATTTATGACCGCCGATGAGTTCAGGCAGATTCTTCAAAAGCTTGAGGGACAGACAAAATATATTTATTATCACCTTATGGGTGAGCCGCTGCTTCATCCCGAGCTGTCTGATTTTCTGAAAATTGCCGAAGAAAAGGGCTTTCGCTCCGTAATCACTACCAACGGCACTCTTCTCAAGAAAAAGGGTCAGGCACTCATTGACTCAGGTGTTCACAAGGTCAGCATATCTCTGCACAGCTTTGAAAAGGATGACCCCGCTTCTCAGCTTTCTTATCTGAAGGAGGTTGTCAGCTTTTCCGATGCCGCATCCAAGGCAGGCATAATTGTGGTGCTCAGGCTTTGGAACAAGGGCTTTGACGAAGGCAGAAACAACATAACCCTTGACTTTCTCCGCGGCTGTCTTGAGGGTGAATGGACTCCGAACACAAGAGGTGTCCGCATAAGAGACAAGCTTCACATTGAATGGGGTGACAGATTTGAGTGGCCCGACAGTAATGCCTCTCTTCAGGGTGAGGAGGTCTTCTGCTACGGTCTTCGCGACCATTTCGGAATTCTCTGTGACGGCAGTGTTGTCCCCTGCTGTTTTGACAGCGAGGGCACTCTTACTCTGGGCAACATTTTCAATGAGGAAATTGATGAAATTCTCCGCTCTCCCCAAGCGGTGAGTATGCGTGAGGGCTTTGAAAAAAGAAGGGCGGTTCAGCCCTTATGCCGTCGGTGCGGCTATGCTCAGCGGTTCAACTGAAAAAAAGCAAAGACAATCCTCTTCAATCTCATAACCTCTTTGTTTCATTGCGGCACCCGAAGCCCACGGTGTAAAGGTTTATATTGTGAAGTAAAGGCAGAGATTAATAGGCTCATATCAGCCTCAGACCACTCAGAACGGGTGGTCTGAGGCTTTGATTTTTTTATGAGTTAATTTGTTGTAAAGTTTCGGGGGTTGGTTGAATTGTAAAACTTCTGTGTAAACCCCTGTGTTTTCAGCAGCTTAAAACCCTCCTTATGCCTTTAAACACAAGGAGGGTTAAATTGTTTATACAGTTTATTTCTTACCGAAAAGCCATGCAAAGAAATCTTTGATTGCTTTGATAATCTTCTGGAACCAGTTAAGTGATTCTTCAATATCGGGAACATCAACCTTGTAACCGAGAGCACCAATAAGCATATATCCATCAACGGTAATAACAAGATTTCCGTTTTCGTCAGGCTCAACAGCCTTTCCGTTCACATAGAAGGTAAATGCATCGCCCATAAGGTCGCCGACCTTAACGATAATCTGTGTGCCTTTTTCAACCTCATATGTTGAGTTGCCGAATACGATATCGTAAGTCTTTCCTCCGTCTTTTGAAACACTGTACCAACCTATACCGTCAGTCTTACCGAAGAGAATATGGTTTTTGGTATCGCTGCCGCTACCTGTTCCGTCACCTTCGGGAGTTTCAGGAACGTCAGGGGTATCAGGAGTTTCCGGATCTGCAGGAGTGTCAGGGTCAACAGGTGTATCCGGCTCAGCGGGTACATCAGGATCAACAACAGCAGTATAGTAGAAGTTAATTACATTACCTTCTGTTGCAATTGTGATTGCCTTACTGCTTTCACCTGATACTGTGTAGCCTTCGATTCCGATTGCAGTTTCTGTAATTGTTGTACCGAAGTCTGCTGATGCTGATTTAGCTGAAGCAAGAACATTGTTTGTGCCTTCTTCAAGATAGTTTACTGTGTAAGCGTAGGCGTTTGGAGTCCACTTGGCATAAAGCTCTGTATCAGCATGAACTGAAGCATCAATCTTTGTTATCTTGTTGCCGTTTGCATCAAACCAACCCTCAAAAGTATATCCGTCACGGGCAGGTTCATAAGTAATTTCTGTATCATGGCTCCATGTATGGGCATGGGAATCAACTTCTTTATAATCTCTTCCGTCATTCCAGTTGTAAGTTATCGTGTATCTTCTGGGAACAAGTGTAACCTTAAGCGGACCTGTTGAAGCCTGATTATAAGGACTCCAACGGGCAGGATCACCGTAAACTACACTAATAGGCCAATCTTCAACTTCATTACCGTTAAGCTCAGTAAGGTCAGCCTGATAGTTATAGAGGTTACCGTTGAAATTCTCTTTCCATACTTTTTCACCGTATGTATCATCATTTGTGCCGGTTGCAGTATTCATTCCAACCTGTACACCGTCGTTTTCACCCTTATGCTGAACGATGAGCTCGTAGTCATTTTCTGCACCGATTTCCTGACAGTAATACTTGACAAGAGCACTTGAGGGTCTGAAGAGTTCACCGAGTCTTGTGGCATCAATTTCTACATTCTGGATATATTCTTCGGGTTCAAAGTGAAGGAATATATTTACAAATGTTTCGAGCTTGCTGTCTGCGGGATAAACTGCTGTGTAATCGTTTTCGTTATAGTCGTCGTGAAGATCTCCGTTACCGTTTATAACTGTAGTTGAATTCTGATAATCCGCTTTGTAGTTGATAAGATAAACATCTACACGGTATGTCTTATCAGTATCAAGACCCTTGAATTCATAGGAAACGGGTTCACTGAAATGATTTTCTTCATTCCACTGAATTTCAACTGTCTGACCTGCCACGTTATATGTACCGTCGGGAGTAATTTCTTCAAGCTCAACAAGAGCGTGAGTTGCACGGTCGGCATCGTCTACCACATGAGTACTGTCATAGTAACCGTCAACAATAACTGTACCTGTAAGTAATTTATCCCATTTTGCATAGAGAGTTATATCTTCTGTGAGAAGCTCGCCCTCTGTTGCAGGAACGGTGCATTTTTCATCAAGATACCATCCGAGGAAGCTGTGGTTTTCCATTGTGGGCACATAAGCATCGAAGTCGGGTACAAAATACTGTTTTTCAGCAACATCGGCATCCTTACTGTTAACCATACCTCCCTGAGCATCAAAGGTAACGTTATACTTTTCAACAGTGATTACACCGTCAAGAGTACCCTGCTGTTTATTTTCTGTATCGTTATAATATGCACCGTTAAGTGATGTGCTGTACTTTTTACCGTCGGTAATATCGCCCATAGTGGCTGTGTAGTTACCGTCAGTATAAGTTACAATAACAAGACCGTCTTCTTTGGTATGATCTTTTTCTGTAGGTACGATAACAGTTGAATTATTATAAATAAAGCCTGTTACTACTGCTCTGTAACCATAGGAATTGCCATCTGCATCGTGCTTCCATACAGGATATGTGCCGTAGCCTTCGCCTGTAGTTTTGTCGATATCAACACGTACACCGGGTTTTACAGTGGTTTCTGTTGTTCTCTGCTGTGAAATAATGTTCCATTCGTTTTTTTCTGCATCCCAGCAAGCAATCTTTACAATTACAGCATCGGGATAGAGATCTGTGGGAACTGACTTGTCCATTTCTACACTGAATTCAAGGTCAAAGTCGTCGGGGTTGTATGTAAGAGGAATATTGATAATCCAATTGCCGCTCTTATCCTGATACTTCTCGATTGAACCTACATCGTAACCGGACTTGCTTACAGCCACACCGAAGGTTGAGCTTTCAATGAGACCTGTATAGGTATAATCTGTTGCAGTATATTTGGAGAGATGTTCCTCTACCAATGAATATTCATAAGGCTTTGCATTACCGTTTTCATCGGTAACACTGTCTTCAGAAAAGTTAAGCTTGTCACCCGTTTCCACGAAAGCGGGAGAATCCACTGTCTTTTCAAGGAATTCAACTGTAAGCTCCTCTCTTGCTTCATTGTGGTCATAGCCACCGTCAGCCTGATGGTCAATAGTTACATTGATTGTTACATTGACAGCCTTTTCCCATTTTGCCTTAAGTGTGATGGGGGCGGAAATAGCAGCAGTAACTTCTGTACCGGGAGCAAATGTTTTACCGTTATATTCCCATCCTGCAAAGATGAATCCTTCTCTGACGGGAACATTTTCAGTTACATTAACGTCATCCATACTTGAATATACTTCTGTTGCAACCTCTTCTCCCGCTTTGAAGTCACCGCCGTTTGTGTCATATTTTACACTGTAGTGATGAAGGCTGAGTTCACCGTTGGCATTTTCAATAATGAGCTTATACTCTCTTGCCATATGCTCATGATTCCCTGCTTCAACATGCCAGGGATAGTAAATACCGTTTTCAACAGCGGCAGAGTATATACCTGTTTCACTTTTGATAAGCTCCACATTTTCTGTTTTGCCGTCTTTTTCGTGGAGATAAAGAGTTATATCATCACCGTGGATATCTGTGATATCTGTAAGTGAGCCGTCGAGATATGTTTTAACCGTAGCTTTGTAAACGGGCTTTGTGGTATCGTAAACAAAAGCATATGCATATCTTGTAACTTCGTCACTTACCTCATATTCACCACGTACTTCAACCATGTAATCTGTGTTGGGTGTAAGATTTTCGAAGACAACCTTGTCTCTTTTTCCGTCTCCGTTCTCATCTATTTCTGTGCCCTGCACACCGTTAATGAAGTAATCACAACGATCGTCTAAATTATCGAGAGTGAGAGTGGTTGTTGTGGTTGAGGTGGTAGGCTTTTTAAACACAAACACTGTGGTTGTTGCACTTTCATAACTACCGCGGTGGAACTTACAGCTGGTCTTCTGAACAGTCAGATCAACCAGTGCATCACCATCTGAGCCCGTGCTTGTTCCGGCTTTGTCAGCGGTGATATAATAGTCACCGTCTGCTTCTTTGGTAAGATCGATATATTCATCACCGTTTCTGATTGCACCGGCCATAACAGTACTTGCGATACATACGATATGAACAACAGCACTTTCGCCGAGAAGGTCTTTGACATTTCTTTTGTCACCTTCAAATAAACCGATAACTACATCATCAAGATCCTCTTTGAGATCGTAATTAAGAAAGCCTGTATTCACTCCGTCTACAAGCTTACCCTCGTGAATATCAGAGCAGAGAAGATTATTGTCTTTGTCATAAACCTCAACAGTAACAGTACCAACAAGCTGGCTCTTGTCATAGATGCTGTTGCTATGAACCGCTGCCCATGCGAAGCCTGTGCCTTCAAATTCATTGGCGTAATATCTTCCTACCATATCGGGAGTCGGCAGAAGCTTTTTGCTGTTGTAAACCTCAACTTCACCCGGAGTATTTCTGATGTGGTACATATTATGTGAGTTGTAAACATAAAGGTATGTGCCGAGGGTGGTTGACCACTTATAGGTAAGCTCACGGACATTACCGTCATAACCCTCAACACGAGCCTCTAAGAGTTCACTTGAACGAAGGTCATTCTGTCCTCCTCTCATAAAGCTGATAATTTCAACAGTGGGGTTTGTTTCCGTTGCAAAAACTGATACGGGAGCCATACCCAGAATCATAACAATTGCAAGAAACATTGAAATAATTTTTTTAGTTGTCATTTTCATTTTTTATGCCTCCTGAACATGAAAAGATAACGTTTTCCGAAATAGAATTATACTCTTAAAATAAACTACTGTCAACATAAAAGCACTAAAAAGCATCTTACGAATTCCTTAATTCGAATCGGTACATTCCCCGTGTTTTTAAAGTCACAAAAAGTATATGTGATAAAAAATTCTCCTGCCTTAACTGAGACAGGAGAATTTTTTATTTTAAAGATTTATTTTGAAGCTTCTTCAATAGCAACTGCACAGAGGACAGTCATACCAACCATGTGTTATCATCCATACCGATGAGCATATTTTTTCAGCGCCTACTTATCTTACTTGGATGAGATAACATAATAAAGTGTAACCGCAAAAGCTGATAAAACTTAGCTTTGTCAACAAAAAAACAGCACCCCCGAAAGAGTGCTGAATAATTTTATCGTCAGTATGTATATCTGAGACCTTCAAGCCATTCGTTTGCGGCGAAATCTCTTCCTCTTACCACAACTTCATCCTCATAAACCTCCACTACGACACCGTTGCCCTCAGCAGTTGCACGGGGAACATTGACGGTGTTTACTCCGCCCTGCACACCAAAGCTATCTGCGTCAAGTTCTTTATGAGTATGTCCGTAAAGATATAAAAGATTTTCATAGTCATTAAGAAGCTCTGCAAGTGCATCTCCTTCTACACCCGTAAGCTGATAAAGGGGATGATGGTTAAAGACAAAAATTTTACTGCCATTTGATTCAGCCTCATCGAGAATACTTTCAAGCCATACAAGCTGTTCTTCAGTCATAAAGCAATCATTTACTGTCAAATCCTCACTGGCAAGGAAAATCATATAACATCCGTTCACTACCTCATAATAATAAGGCTTCTGTCTGATATCATTACCGAGAACGAATCTGTTGCTCAGAATAAATTCGTTGCAGAACTTCTTATAATCACCCTCACCATTTCCGATGTCGTGGTTACCCATAACGACAAAGTTTCTTTCAGCAGGATTCATAGCTCTGACAGCCGAAAAGAATAATAAATTTTCGATGGTCTGGCCGTTCATAGTGTTGTCGCCAAGAAATACTACTGCGTCATTATCTCCGCCTGATTTCAATCCCTTGAGCACATCATAGAACACGTTGTACGGTTTAGGATTGTTTGATTCAACATGGATATCTGAAACTGCAGAGAAGCTCATAATAACATCATCCGGTTTTTCGGCAGTGTATGTAACCTCTGCTGAACCGAAGGCTGGAGAGATCATCATAAGAAGTGTCAGAATTGTCGGTATTAAGCCTTTAAGATAAACTATTACTGTTGTAAAATCCATATTTTTTCCTTCTTTCTTTGAATTTACTCAGATTATATCATATTATTTTATAATTGTAAATCATATATTAAGTTTTTTCATCATATAAAAAATCACCTCTCCGCCTGAACGGAAAGGTGATAAAAAAATCTTGAATGTGGCTTACTTGCTTGCTTCTTCAACAGCAACTGCACATGCAACGGTCATACCAACCATGGGGTTGTTACCTGCGCCGATGAGGCCCATAATTTCAACGCCTGATCTCGTTATTGATGAAACAACATAAAGAAGTTCGGTCAGAAAGGCTTACAAACACTAGCTTTGTCACACGTTGGTATTGTGAAAGCATCTAATCTGAACACATCGTTTTTAGTTTTCTTGAACACATTATAACGCATTTATTCTTATTTGTAAGTACCCTTATTTGCATAGAATTTAATTTTCTTATTTTGCAAATGTTACCTTAATGCAGAAAAATCAAAAAGCTACCGGAAAACCGATAGCTTTTTTACTTTTAATAGTGATTTACTCCGCAAGCGCAAACAGGATTGATTCTGAAGAGCTTATAGAAGAATCTGAGAATCTTCCAAATAATACCCTTGATGCCTGACTTGTGACAATTACAGGAGCAGTTGTCAATTTTACTTTCACCACAAACGGAACAACTGTCTCCATCATACCTGTGCTCTGCCACCGATTCCTTGCCGCTGTAATAACTGTCTCCGCAATTACAAATGTAAACTTCATATCCTTTTGTTTTACAATTCGACGCAAAACGAGTTACAGTATATGAATGCCTATGGTCACACGGAATAAGTGCATTGTCTTTTTCTGCAATCATTTTAAGGTTAAGAACAATCAAATCAGCAATTATTTTATGGCCGTTTGAATCAGGATGTAATCCGTCAGGCATATAAGCTATTCTTTCAGCTTCATTGGTTGGATCGATGGGATATTGATTATACAGATCGATGACCGGAACACGGTGTTTTTTACAAACATCTTTAATTGCATTCACATAGTCCGCCAACGTATGACCTCTTCCATTGGCTATATAATCATAAGTAAACTGTGTACCCAAAATTTTACTGGTACCGAAACCAAAACGGTGAAGCGGTGTTACAAAAACAAGTTGACTGTCATTGTGCAAAGCCTTAATTCCGGATATAATCACGTTCAACGCACCATAAAAAGAAACATCTGTCATATCAGACGGACAGCCAAGAGGTGTCTCGTGACTATAGTCATTTGTACCCATAAATATCACAATTAAATTAGCATCAGGAATGGAAGAATAACGGTCAGCAAGCGGTGAACAGCCATAGCCATAATCCGACTGAGAGCTGATACAAGAGCCACTTACTCCCATCGAGTGCACAGAATCAAAAACTCCGAATTCGTCGATGTAAGTATGATACACCTTTTCTGTTCTTGATCCGTATGTGATACTATCTCCTACAAACACAGCAGAAGCTCCACTCCAATCTGACTCTGCACCATCAGCAATCAGTATATTTATTGACAGAACTCCCATGAACATCACCGCAAGAAGCAGAACACATAATATTTTTCTGAATGATTCTTTCATACTCTTCTCCCTAAAACTTATTTGCTTATATACTATCATTTTTCTTCATAAAAAGCAACAAGCAGGGCAACACTCGATTTTTTTCTTTAAACATATAAATATCAGCACCCCCAAAGGAGTGCTGAAAATTTATACTATTACAAATATTACTTTGAAGCTTCTTCAATAGCAACTGCACATGCAACAGTCATACCAACCATGGGGTTGTTACCAGCGCCGATGAGGCCCATCATTTCAACGTGAGCGGGAACTGATGAGGAACCTGCAAACTGAGCGTCTGAGTGCATTCTGCCCATTGTGTCTGTCATACCGTAGGAAGCAGGACCTGCTGCCATGTTGTCGGGATGAAGAGTACGGCCTGTACCGCCGCCTGATGCAACTGAGAAGTAATTTACGCCGTTTTCAACACACCATTTCTTGTATGTGCCTGCAACGGGATGCTGGAAGCGAGTGGGGTTGGTTGAGTTACCTGTGATGGAAACACCAACGTTTTCAAGCTTCATGATTGCAACGCCTTCGGGAACGTTGTCTGAGCCGTAGCACTTAACCTTAGCTCTGTCACCGTTTGAGAAGGGAGTTTCGCTGACAACCTTGACTGTTTCTGAATAGGGATCAAATTCAGTCTGAACATATGTGAAGCCGTTGATTCTTGAGATAATCATTGCTGCGTCCTTTCCGAGACCGTTAAGGATAACGCGAAGAGGCTGAGTTCTTACCTTGTTAGCGTTAAGAGCAATTTTGATTGCGCCTTCAGCTGCTGCGAAGCTTTCGTGACCTGCAAGGAAGCAGAAGCACTCAGTTTCTTCTGAAAGGAGCATCTTGCCAAGGTTACCGTGGCCGAGACCAACCTGACGGTTGTCAGCAACTGAACCGGGGATACAGAAGGACTGAAGACCTTCACCGATTGCTGCTGCAGCATCAGCTGCCTTTGTGCAGCCCTTTTTGATTGCGATTGCACAACCTACAACATATGCCCACTTTGCATTTTCAAAAGCGATGGGCTGTGTTTCTTCAACAATTTTATAGGGATCAATACCCTTTGCAGCACAGATTTCCTTACATTCTTCAACTGAGGAAATGCCGTATGCGTTTAAGCAAGCAAGAATTTTGTCAATTCTTCTTTCATAGTTTTCAAATAATGCCATGTCCGTCTACCTCCTTATTCCTTACGGGGATCGATATACTTGGCAGCATCGGCAAATCTTCCGTAAGTGCCCTTTGCCTTTTCCCAAGCTGTGTTGGGATCGTCGCCCTTCTTGATGAAGTCTGTCATCTTGCCCAGAGCAACAAATTCGTAACCGATAACCTGATCGTCTGCATCAAGAGCCATTCTTGTAACATAGCCTTCTGCCATTTCAAGATAACGAACACCCTTGAGGTTTGTGCCGTACATTGTGCCGACCTGTGAACGAAGGCCCTTACCAAGGTCTTCAAGACCTGCACCGACTGAAAGACCGTCCTCTGAGAAAGCGGACTGGCTTCTGCCGTATACGATCTGCAGGAAGAGCTCACGCATTGCTGTGTTGATAGCGTCACAAACAAGGTCTGTGTTGAGAGCTTCAAGGATTGTCTTGCCGGGAAGAATCTCACTTGCCATTGCAGCTGAGTGAGTCATACCGGAGCAACCGATGGTTTCAACAAGAGCTTCTTCGATGATACCGTTCTTAACGTTGAGTGAAAGCTTGCAAGCGCCCTGCTGAGGTGCACACCAGCCCACACCGTGTGTGAAAGCGGAAATGTCTTTGATTTCATAAGCCTTTACCCATTTGCCTTCTTCGGGAATGGGAGCGGGTCCGTGGTTCGGTCCTTTTTTGACCGTACACATTTGTTGAACTTCATGTGAATAATTCATGATGTTTCTGACTCCTTTCGGAAAATAATTATGGTTTTAATATACCTCCATTATAATATCAGAAAAAATCGCTCCTTGCAATAGGGAAAAGGGATATTTTTAGAAAAAAACCACCAAAAAAATTATATACTTTGTCGGTTGAAAAAAAGAGAATTTTGTGATATATTAGTGTTTGTGATTATTTACATGGGAGATTTGAGACATGAAGACAGGATATGACAACGACAAATACATCAAAACTCAATCCGAGCACATCAGAAAAAGACTCTCCGAATTCGGCGGAAAGCTTTATCTTGAATTCGGCGGAAAGCTTTTTGACGATAACCACGCCGCAAGAGTGCTTCCCGGCTTCAAGCCTGACAGCAAGCTGCAGATGCTCCTTGAGCTTAAGGAAGAGGCAGAGGTTGTCATCGCAGTAAGCGCAAAGGCAATTGAGGCAAAAAAGCTCAGACGCGATCTTAACATTTCCTATGACAAAGAGGTGCTGCGCCTTATTGACCTTTTCAGAAGCGTCGGTCTTTATGTGGGCAGTGTTGTCATCACACAGTATAACGGACAAAGCTCTGCCGATATTTTCAGGGCTTCACTGATGAATCTCGGCATTAATGTTTTTGTTCATTACACAATTGAGGGCTACCCCTCAAATGTACCCCTTATTGTTTCTCCCGAGGGCTACGGCAAAAACGAATATGTGGAAACAGAAAGAAAAATTGTTGTTGTTACCGCACCCGGTCCCGGAAGCGGAAAAATGGCAGTCTGCCTTTCTCAGCTTTATCACGACCACCTGAGAGGAATCGAATCAGGCTATGCCAAGTTTGAAACCTTCCCCGTATGGAATCTTCCCCTGAATCACCCCGTCAACCTTGCTTATGAGGCTGCAACGGCTGATCTTAACGATATGAATATGATTGACCCCTTCCATCTGGAAGCTTACGGAGTCCCGACAGTCAATTATAACCGTGATGTTGAAATTTTCCCCGTGCTTGAAGCAATTTTTACAAAGATTTACGGCTCCTGCCCCTATAAATCCCCCACAGATATGGGCGTTAATATGGTCGGACACTGTATCACCGATGACGAAGCGGTAAGAGATGCCTCAAAGCAGGAAATAATCAGAAGATATTATTCCGCTCTCAACGATGCCCGTCACGGCTCAGACACCTCAAAGGAAAGAGAAAAGCTTTCTCTTCTGATGAACAAGGCAGGCATCACCCCCGAATACAGAAAAGTTGCCATCTGCGCAAATGAGGTTTATCAGCGCACAGGTGCTCCCGCCGCCGCAATCGAGCTTCACGACGGCACAATCATCACCGGCAAAACAAAGGGTCTTCTCGGCTGTGCATCATCAGCAATTCTCAACGCTCTCAAGCATCTTGCCGGTCTTGACGATTCCCTTCTCCTTCTTCCCGCTTCACTCATTGAGCCGGTGCAGAATCTGAAGGTCAATTATCTCGGCAGCAAAAATCCCCGTCTTCACGTTGACGAGGTCCTTGTTGCTCTTTCAGTCAGTGCCGCAACGGATAAAAATGCAGAAAAGGCTCTTTCCTGCCTTCCCGGACTCAAGGGCTGTGAGGCTCACATCAGTGTTATCCCCGCCGATGTTGACACCTCCGCATACAAAAAGCTGGGCATCAACCTTTCCGTTGAGCCTGAGTACGAAACAGACAGCCTTTATCACTGATAAAAGGGGCTGTAAAAAAAGTGCAGACCGCATAAACCAAGACAAACAGAGGGTTTCTTTAGACTTTTAAGTCCGAAGAAACCCTTTAAAAAAATATATAAGCAAAAACTGTGTTTTTGCGGTTTATGCTATAAACAACCCTCGCCCTCGGAGTACCTATGTACGCCGTCGGGTAACCCAAAATAAGGATAAAAGCCTTATTTTGGCTCAGTTTGTTCATTCTGCGCATTTTTTCCTAGCCCCTAAAAAAAGCGGACATAAAAAAAGATGTATCAGATCCGATACATCTTTTTTGTTTTTATTACTGATTTTCAGCGGCAAATTCAGCCTTGCCCTCAGCAGTATCTCTGTAATACTGAGTCTTGTGATTGGGATGAACGGTGCTGTTCCACAAAGCATCTGCTTTGGGCGCCCATTCCTTTGCAAAGGCATCACATTTGCTGCAAAGCATTTCCGCACTTTCTTCACCAAGGAAATTGGTTGACTTTGCACCTGTTCTCTTGACAATGTCTCTCAGGCACTGAGGATTCTCAAGCATGGGACAAGGTCTCAGATGATTGTCATTGAAGGGCTGATCATGTCTGAATGCCATAAACAAGGGATTCTGCAGACCCTCAAGAAGAGTGTGAGTTCTGATGTTTGAATCAGAAAAATGAATGAAAACGCAAGGCTCCATATCACCTGCAGAGTTGATGTGGAAATAATTTCTTCCGCCTGCAATGCAGCCGCCCACATATTCACCGTCACTCTGGAAGTCCATAAAGAACATAGGCTTGCCTGTTTTTGAGTTTCTGACCCTTCTGAGCCACTTGTACATATACTCTCTCTGATCGGGAGTGGGAATAAGCTCAGGTGATGCACCGTGACCGACGGGCATAAAGTTGAAATAAAGACCGTACTTTACACCCAGAGAAAGCATCTTGTCAAGGAATTCGTCACTTGTGACCTTTTCAACATTTTCTCTTGTGTAGCAGACACTCATACCGAAAAGACAGCCGTTCTTTTTGAGAAGAGTCATTGCATCAATAACCTTCTGATAATTGCCCTCTCCTCGTCTGTCATCTGTTGAAGATTCGTCACCCTCAATTGAAAGAGCAAGGGCAAAGTTACCCACTCTTTTGATGTCGTCGCACAGCTTCTGATCAACAAGGTGTCCGTTTGTGTATGAAAGGAATGCGCAGTCGGGATAAGTTTCACAGAGCTTTATGATGTCCTTCTTGCGAAGAAGAGGCTCACCGCCCGTGAACATATAAAAATGTGTGCCAAGCTCTCTGCCCTGAGAAACAATTGAGCTCATTTCATCAAAGGTCAGGTTGTGCTTGTGTCCGTATTCCGCAGCCCAGCAGCCCTTACAGTTACAGTTGCAGGCACTTGTGGGGTCAATGAGAATCTGGAAGGGAATGTTGCACTTATACTTTTCTCTGTTTTCTCTGACAGCCTTTGTGCCCTTGACACCGGCGCCGAGACCCATTGCAAGAAGAAGCTTTTTAAGAAGACCTCTGTCAACATCCCTGAGAATGTCAAGGACCATCTGATAATAAACATTGTCACCGCTGATGATTGCCTGCTTTGTTGCCTCAAGGTATTTTGCAGGGAAAATTCCGCCGAGAAGCTTTTCTGCAAGAGAAAGAAGCTTGAGCAGATTTTTCTGCGGATCCTTGTCAACAAATCTGAGAATCATCTCAAGAGCGGCACCGACAACGGCTCTTTCAGCCTTATCTTTAAAAGTCATATTGCACCTCACTTTAAATACTTTGTATGGAAATTCATTATATTATATCATCGTCAAATGAAAAAGTCTATAACAAACGGTAAAAATAAAAATTAAATTTTATTTCACTGAAGGTCACGAAGATATATTATGCTTCCCTGATGCTAAAAATTAAATTAGTCAAAACTCTTGATTTTTTTATCTGTATATATTATAATACTCTAGCTAATCAGTAAAGGGGAGCTCCCCGAAAAGAATCAGATACTTTAATTTGGTCATGCAGCGGTGGGTTCTGTGCGACAGTTCACTGCGAACCATGTCAGGCGGGGAACCGAGCAGCATTAAGCAGATCGTCTGTGCGACACAGGTCAGCCTGCCGCTGTGTGACCAAGTGAAAGTATCTTTTTTTGTAACAAAGATAACCGACACAAAATTCAGAAAGGAAGTGTGAGAAAATGTATCAGGTGCTTTACAGAAAATACAGACCCAGAATCTTCAGCGATGTTGTGGGTCAGGAGCACATCACCTCAACCCTTGCAAAAGAAATTGAAACAGGCAAGCATTCTCACGCCTACCTTTTCACAGGCTCAAGAGGTACGGGCAAGACCACCTGTGCAAAGATTCTTTCAAAGGCAGTCAACTGCCCTCACACCGTGAAGGGAAGCCCCTGCAACGAATGTGAAATCTGCACGGGTATTGATTCGGGTGCAATTCTTGATGTTGTTGAAATTGACGCCGCAAGCAACAACGGTGTTGACAACATCCGTGACATCCGTGATGAAATCAATTTCACCCCCGCCTCCTGCAAATACCGTGTCTATATTATTGACGAGGTTCACATGCTTTCAATCGGTGCCTTCAATGCACTTTTGAAAACACTTGAGGAGCCTCCCGCACACGTCAAGTTCATTCTTGCCACAACTGAGGTGCACAAGCTTCCCGTGACCATCCTTTCCCGCTGTCAGAGATTTGACTTCCACCGTGTCACACCGGAAGCAATGAAAGAAAGAATCAGCTTCATTGCTGCTCAGGAGGGCTTCACCGTCACTGAAGAGGCTGTTTCCCTGATTGCAAGAATTGCCGACGGCGGTATGAGAGATGCCCTTTCCCTTCTTGACCAGTGCACAGGTCACGGCAAGGAAATCACGGCGGAAACCGTCTGTGATGTTGCAGGTCTGACAGGAAAGGATCACCTTTTCTCCCTTGCAGATGCGGTCTGCAAAAGTGACTCGGCGGCTGCCCTTGAGCTTATCAGCCGTCTTCATTCCTCATCCTGTGATATGGAGCGTCTTTGCTCTGATATGATAAATCATTTCAGAAATCTTATGGTTGTCAAGACTGTAAGAAATCCTGAAAATCTTCTTGTCTGCACAAGTCAGGAGCTGGCGGGTTATAAAACTCAGGCTGACTCCTTCACCCTTGAAAATGTCCTTTATTCCATCGGACTGCTTCAGCAGTGTGCAGCCAACATCAAAAAAGGTGTGAACCGACGCACCGAGCTTGAAATGACCTTCATCAAGCTTTCAACTCCCTCTCTTTCAAGTGACAACGAGGCTCTTGTCAGAAGAATTGCAGAGCTTGAAGGCAAGCTCAGAGGTGCGGTACCCGTTCATTCCGCTCCTGCGGCGGCACCTGTCACCGCCCCCACTCAGCCAACTGTTCAGGCTCCTGCGGCGGCAGTTTCTCCCCTTCAGGCACCCGCAGCAGAAAAAGAGACTGCAGAAAAGCCTCTTTCACCCTCCCGTGAAACTGCTGTGCCCGTACCCCAGCCCGTTCAGACAGCTCCCGAAGAGGAGGCTTCACCCTCAGCAGCTCAGACTCAGGACGAGCAAGCAATTGCTTGGCCCGAGGTGCTTTCCGTGCTCAATGAAATCAACGCTCCCCTCAAGGGCGTGCTCAACGGCTCAACAGCTGTTATCCGCGGTGACTTTGTGCTCATCAACAGTGCAAATGCGGCATTGAGTGCCTTCATCAAAACCGGCAGAAATGCCAAGGATGTCAAAACGGCAATTGAACAGGTCACAGGCAGAAAATACCGTCTCGGTATTTCAAACACGGAGCAGAGCTCTCAGCAATCATCCGCTGAGAAAAAAGACCCTCTTGAAAATTTCATCTCCCGTGCTCAGAATCTGGGCTACGATGTGAGTACGAAATAAAAAAATATGTAAAAGTCAAAAATTTTAAATCATAATATATAAAGGAGACTTAACTATGAAAGCAAGAATTCCCGGAGGCATGGGCGGCGGCCAGGCCAATATGATGAAAAAAATCCAGGAAATGCAGGCTCAGCTTGAGCAGAAGCAGGCAGAAATTGAAGCAACAGATTTTGTCGCTTCAGCAGGCGGCGGAGCTGTTGAGGTCACAGTCAACGGTGCTCACGAAATGAAGAACATTGTCATTCAGCCCGACGTTGTTGACCCTGAAGACATTGAAATGCTCTCAGATCTTATCATTGCAGCAACAAACGAAGCAATGAGAAAGGCAGAGGATGCCATGGAGCAGGCAATGAATGCCGCAAAGGGCGGACTCAACCTCCCCTTCTGAGATGGCAGGATATAACGTAGCTTCCCTTTCAAAGCTTGTTGAACAGTTTGAGCGTATGCCCGGTATCGGTCACAAGACCGCTCAGAGACTCGCCTTTTATGTTCTCGGCCTCAAAAGACAGGAAGCAGAAGCTTTTTCACAAGCAATACTCAACGCTCACGAAAAAATTATCAGATGCAGCCGCTGCTGTAATCTTGCGGAGGATGAGCTTTGTCCCGTGTGCAAAAACACTGCCCGTGACGAAAGCATTGTCTGTGTGGTTGAAGACCCCCGTGATGTTATGGCAATTGAGCGCACAAGAGAATTTGAGGGTACTTATCACGTGCTTCACGGAGTAATCTCCCCCATGAACGGCATCGGCCCCGAGGACATCACCGTCAAGGAGCTGATTGCTCGCTTTGCCGACGGCAAAATCAAGGAGGTCATTATGGCCACCAATCCCACCGTTGAGGGTGAAGCAACTGCAATGTATATCTCAAGACTCATCAAGCCCATGGGAATCACAGTTTCCCGTCTTGCCTACGGTGTGCCCGTGGGTGCAGACCTTGAATATGCCGATGAGGTGACTCTTTCAAAGGCTCTTGAGGGCAGACGTGAGCTTTAAAAAACGACGAAAGGTGGTGCTTTGCCGTGGCAATTACGGCTCAGGAAGAAAAACAAACAGTAGCTCAGAACAAAAAGGCAAGGCACGACTATTTTGTTCTTGAAACCTACGAAGCCGGTATTGAGCTTTTCGGTACGGAGGTCAAATCCATCCGTAAGGGAAGAATCAATCTCAAGGACAGCTGGTGCAGTATTGATGACGGAGAAATCTTTGTCAAGGGTATGCACATCAGCCCCTATGAGCAGGGCAATATTTTCAACCGTGACCCTATGCGTGTCAGACGTCTTCTGATGCACAAAAGAGAGATTAACCGTCTTTTAGGTGTCACAAAGCAGCAGGGTCTGACCCTCATCCCTCTGAGTGTATATTTTCTCAAGGGCAGGGCAAAATTAGAAATAGGGCTCTGCAAAGGTAAAAAGCTTTATGACAAGCGTGAGGTTGCGGCAGAAAAGGATGCCAAGCGCAGCATTGAGCGTTCTGTCAAGGAGCGTTACTAAAATCTCCACCCGATAACATGGGGACGAAAGGATTTCGACGGGGATTTTGAAGCATGATAAGCGGGTAGTGGTGCGGTACCACTATAAAAATCGCAACTTTTAAAAATAAACGACAAAACTACAGTTTTAAAGGCTGCGTAACGCGGCCCGTCTGAGCAGAGAGTACTGCGGCTCAGCTTCAGGCGTCGACAAGCAGTGAACGTGAACGAGGGGATGTCCCGACCCTTGTCATGCATCAGGGACTACTGAATCTGTGAGCCTGTCCTTCGGCGCACAGAGGAGGGAATGTTAAAAGACTGACTGCACCCGGAGAAAGTTGTGTGGATGGATTTTCGGACGCGGTTTCGATTACCGCCGTCTCCACCAAAAGCAAATAATCCGAAACTATTGCCAATCGGCGACGGTTTCGGATTTTTTGTTTATATATGATATTTATGTTCAGAACTAAGTAATAATAATTTCGGCAGCGGCTACCGAAATTAAATCCGTACATTCGACTAACCTCTTGTTATAAGGTAGAATAAATCTACCAAATAACATGAGGTTTTGTTATGGAAAGAAAGATTAAAATTAAGTTTACGGATTTTGAATGCAACTTACTTATCAATGGCATGAATGAGTTTCGCAATATGCTTTTGGCTGAAGATTTGCCTACAGAGGATGTTGATGAATTGTTGCTGAAAATCATCGATAAAAAGTGAATATTAAATAGGATATTAACATCTGAAATTCTACGAAAAACTACCACCCTGTATTCAAGAGTGGTAGTTTTCAGTTGATTGAAAATTTCAAGTAAATTTAATAAGTTTCAATAGTTTTCTCGGCGTGAGACATTTGATTGGTTTCTTCTATCAATAATTCAATCTTTTTTATAAGTTCACTTTTACATGCATGAGAAGCATTTTCAATTGAATTAAAATCCAAACTTACCAATTTTAGCATAAAACCAATATCCCAATTTATATTTTTATTAAATAAGATCAACTGATCATTTGCTAACTTTATATTTTTATCAGAATAATATCTAATTGATTTTAAAATGCTATTTACAACTGCAATATTATCTATTTCAAAGTTACTAAGTAATTCATTATATTCTTCTTTTGATTTTGCATTTGCCAGCAGCTGCTCTCTTAATGATATTGTGTGAAATTTATATTTACTCAATAAATTGTTTGCATCTGACATAACTGAAGAATGGTCAGCATCAGATTCAAATTTCACCAGTTCATCAAATCTTTCAATTTTTATAAGATAAAAAGCTATAGCTAGCATAAAAATATATGATGTTGTGTCCTTTTTCTTTGACAAGATATCATAAAACTCACTCTCTGCAAGTCTAATTTTAATACTACTTGCATTGATTGGCGCATCATCTCTTGCCCACCAAGTATTATATGGATGTTCATCATTAATTTCGTCTGCAGATAAATCTTCGTTTGCATTGATTCTTTTCAACAAGTAAGACAAATCTATATTTCGATTAGAAATCCTTTGATTAATTTCATCTATTAACTCTTCCGGGATAGGTATTTGTCTAACTACTGTATCAAAATTTTCAAACCATACTTGCTTTTGAATATCCTCAGGAGAATATTTTATTTTTAGCGTCTCGTAAATTCTTTCAATTGTTTCATTTTGATCTAATTCGTCTTTGCATATAAATTCGAAAATTGCCCAAAGGTCATCCTCATCAATACTTTCTATAGATGCGTTTTCAAGTCTAGTAATAAAGGTTGAACTTTTATTGATATGTTCTGCCACACTTTTTCCTGTTATCTTGTTTTGCATTCTAATAGATTTAATAGCTTCGCCTAATTCCGGTGTAACATATATTCTAGCCAAAACAAGCACCTCCATTATATTAATCATTTTAGCATTGTGAGGATAAAAAGTCAATAATTTTACTCAATAAATTTATGGGTAAAATATTTTACTAAAACTATTGACAAGACATATGTATTATGATATAATCACCTCACAATGAAAAAAGCAGCGGTCTCCGACAACCACTGCTTTGATTCGGTACACGGTTGGTACCCGACTTGCAATATAGCTTATTAATGATAACATCTACATAATAAATTGTCAAGCATTGATTTCCAACCGAGAAAGGAAACTGTGTATTATGGAAAAATATATTACTGGTGAAAAACCCGGAAAAGGAACATACACTTGTACAGAATGCGGACAAACTGTTGTCTTAGATGACAATACGGATACTCTTCCCCCTTGTCCTAAATGTGCTAATACTGAATTTTTCAAAAACTGAAAGAAGGATGTTTAATGTCAGGTAATAAGAATCAACATGTTACGCCACACAAAAATGGTGGCTGGCAAGTAAAAGGTGCAGGAAATGCAAGAGCTACTGCACGAACAGAAACACAGGCAGATGCCATAAGAATAGCTCGTGACATCGCGACCAATAAAGGTTCAGAGGTTGTGATTCATGGGCGAAACGGTCAAATAAGAGAAAAGAACTCTTACGGCAATGACCCCTATCCACCGAAAGGATAAATTAAAATGGGCGCCCAATGTTGGCGCCCTGATTACTTAATTAATGAAGAGGAGTGAATTAATATTTGAAGACTGATAAAATACCAAAAATTTTTATTTCATATTCTTGGAGTAGCGATGCATTAGTTTTACCCTTAGCTGAACGACTTGTTTCTCATGGCGTTGATGTAATACTTGATAAGTGGGATTTAAAAGAGGGACAAGATAAATATGCGTTTATGGAACAGTGTGTAAACGATCCAGATATCGACAAGGTGCTAATTGTTTGTGATAAAAAATATCAACAAAAAGCTAACGCAAGAGAAGGCGGTGTCGGTGATGAAACAGCCATAATCTCTACAGAAATATATGGTAAAGTACGCCAAGAAAAATTCATCCCAATAATTGCTGAACACAATGAAGAAGGTGAGCCTTGTGTTCCGATATATATAAAATCAAGAATTTATATAGATTTATCGGATACAGCTATGTACGAAGAAGAATATGAAAAGCTTTTAAGAAATATTTATAATAAGCCATCTTATAAAAAACCAACACTTGGTAATAAGCCGGAATGGCTTGAAGAGGATAAAGTAAATTGTTTTCTTCTTCAAGATTTATTAAGACAGATAAAAGGTGCTTCGAATGAGCAACGACAAATATCACTTGTGCAAAAATTCAAACAGCAGTATATTGATGTGTTGAAAGAATTTCATAAAAAAGATACTACCCCCGAAGAAGCTTTTAACAATTACCTTTCTACAAAAAGTGTGAGAGATTACTATCTTGATTTTTTAGATGTATTATTAGATACAAATTTAAACGTAGGTGAGTTCTTATGCGATTTTTTTGAAGATTTGTTTAACACATTAATATATGTAAAAACTTTTTCAGAAAAATCCATCTCTTATGCGGAAGTCGAGCTTGACGTTTATAAATGCCTTATTTGGGAAATGTTTATTTGCACAACTGCATTTTTACGATATTATAAAATGTATGACACAATTAATAAAATATTAACAAATACTTATTTCCTAAGAAACACGCCTTTTGATGCAAATGTAACCCCCACTAATTATTCAAGATTCAGACATCACAGCAGCATAATAGAAGACCAGTACAAACCAACAACCGAGAAGAAAAATAAATATACTTTGTTGGGTGATGTTGTATATAATGAGAGAGAAAAACGTCCTGTTTATTCAAATGAGGCACTTGCTCAAGCTGATTTATTTTTATATCAGGTTTTTAATGCAATGAATGTTACAATCAATGAAAAATATAGACCTTACGACACATATTGGTTCCCAACAATGTACATTTACACTAAGGCTGGAGTTAATGAATGGGAAAAACTAAAATCAAGAAAATATTGTGAAAGGATATTCCCTTTATTTAATGTAACTAACATTGAAGATTTAAAAACGGTAATTCAAAAATGCATACAAGAACGAGATATGGGATACCGTAGATATTATTTCCCTGCTCCTGCTATTTTGAGTTGTATAAAAACAGACGAAATCGGAACACTAAATTAAACTAGAAAATATTTTCATACATTCGACAAAACCTCCTTTAATCTGTACAATGAAGGTACAAAACTAAAGGGGGTTGTTTTTATGTCAAGCAAGAATAAAATTCAATATCGTCAGGTTGGCAACTATCTTATTCCTAACCTCATTCTTCCATCCGAAGAAGCAAGTGCTACTCTCGGTAAATGGGGAATGATGCACAAGACCTATCTTGAAAAGCATAAGAAGGTGCTATTTAGCACACTACTTATGCAAGGCAAACTATATCAGCACTGTGCTGAGGTAGAAAAACAGGCACGAGATATGTTTGATACTCTTGTTGAGCAGATGAAAAAGGCAGAAGGTGTTACCGAACACCTGAAAGAGGAAAATCAGATGGAATGGGTGTGCCGTATGCAAAATATTGAAGCAAGGACAAGAGAGGTTGTTACAACTGAACTAATTTATACATAATGCCACTTTCAAAATATTGACTTTCTTGGTACAAAAGAGTATAATTATAGAAAATTACTGAAAGGCAGGTGGACAAAATGACAATGACTATTATCTTACGAAATCGAAGTGCCGTTTTGTCCGTTTGTGATTGATGTAATATATATCTTTCTGAATTAACAAGGCATCTTCGGTTTCGGAGATGCCTTAATTTTTTATGAAAGAGGATAGAAATGAACAAGAACTTTGAATTTTTAAGTATTACAACAGAAAATATTGATAAGTTCAAAAAACTAAGAAGAATTTATGCAAATTATAAAATTCAGACATTGCGAAATCACGGTGAAACACCCGGAAGCAAAAAGATGTTTTATAATCTTTTTGACGGTATCATTTCAAGAGCTTCGGATAGCGATTCAGATTATTTTGTTGTTATGCTGTCGGGAAAAGAGATAATCGGTTTTGCATCAATTTCAACATCTTCAAAAGACTTTTTTGACATTCCGTATAACTATGGTTCAGTCAATGATTTTTACATTTCACTCAAACACAGAAGAATGGGCTTTGGCAGAATACTTAATGATTACATAGAAAATATTTTCAAAGATAACGGAACAGGGGCAGTTTTGCTTTTTCCTGACCCCGTATACGGAATTCCTTTCTGGAAATCAATGAAATATCACGATACAGGTTTTCATCAGGGTTGGGGACATTATTTTGTTTATATCAAACATCTGATTAAAAATGAACATTCTGCTCAGATTGACACTGCAATATCTGCATTTATAAAACCTGTTGATACAATCGGAATTAACCCTTACAACAAACCGCAAATAAAAGAAGTTTACAATGTCTGGAAAGAATACTGCAAAGATATTAACCGAAAGCCACATAAAAGCGATGTCAGAAAAATTGCTTGGAATGCAAGGAAGAACAGAGCTGTCAGCTTCAAGGCCTTATATTATCAAGGTAAAATTGTAGGTTTTAAATATAACGCAGATAATGAAATACATTATGTACTACCTGAATATGAAGAAGAGATAGGAAAGGATGATTTTGAATGATATTTGAAGAGAAGAAAATTATATTAAAAGACGGTTCAAATGCTGTGTTAAAAACACCCGAGATTTCCGATGCGGAAATGTTGCTTAACAGTATAAAAACTTCCAGCGGTGAAACAGAATTTCTTTCTCGTGTAATTGAAGATTGGAAAGGTGTTACCGTAGAAAGTGAAGAAAAATTCATTCTTAATTTACGTGAAAGTAATAATACACTGTTTATTGCTTGTTATATAGACGGTGTAATTGCAGGAAACTGTGATATCACTTTTAAGAGTGGCAGTAAGACTTCTCACAGAGCAACGGTAGGTATTGCAATTCAGAAAAAGTATTGGAACATCGGTATCGGTTCAGCAATGTTCCGTGAACTTATAAAAGCAGCAAATGAACACGATGGAACAGAAATTGTTGAACTTGAATTTATTGAAGGTAACAATCGTGCCAAATCGCTTTACGAGAAATTTGGTTTTGAAGTTGTATCGATAAAACCGAAAATCTGTAAACTCAAAGACGGAACATATCAGAACTTGGTTTATATGCAGAAATATTTATAATACCGGAGATTAAAAATTATGAACAAGGAATTAAAACCGATAACTTTCAGAAAAATGAATGCTGAAGAATTTTCTGTTTATGCAAAGTGGTCTGTAAAGAATTATGCTGACAATTTGATTAAATCAGGTGATGAAAAATTCAGATTTAAAGCCCGAAAAGCTGCAAAAAGTGAGTTCAATGATATTTTTCCCGATGGTGCAGATTCCGCTGACACCTACCTGTATGTCATTATAAATGAAGACGGTGAAAAAATCGGAGTTATCGGGTATCAGAAAAGTCCTTTTGAAGAAAATGCAGCATTTGTTACGGAGAATGTTATAAAAGAAGAGCATCGCGAAAAAGGATACGGAAAAAGTGCTTTTGTAAAGCTTCAGGAGGATGCCAAAGAAAAAGGTTTTGCGAAAATGGTACTGAATTGTTTCAAGCATACTCCCGTATCTTTTGCGATGTACGAGAAAAACGGATTTAAAGTAATAGAAGATTACGGCGGAAGCGTAATAATGGAGAAATATTTTAACAATGAAAAACAGCATAATTGAGCCACTGAGCCCCGAAGATTATCATAAGTGTTCTAATATCTGGAATATGTCAAGACAGCCCGATGCTGACAAATGGCTTGAAGAAATAAAAATCGGCAATCGTCTTGTTTATATCTATAAAATCAATAATGCATTTATCGGTGAAGGTGCATTGGTTTTTGACACAAGTGACCCTGATTATACTATTTCAGGTAAGCGGGTTTATGTATCAAGAATGATTGTCAAAAAGGAATACAGAAACCGAGGTATAGGTAGTGAAATTCTTGAATTCCTTATAAAAAAAGCCAAAGAAATGGGCTTTTCTGAAATGACAATCGGTGTTGATAAAGATAATGTTAATGCTCTTCACTTGTATAGAAAATTTGGTTTTACTGAGGTCCTGTTTGACGGTGCAGATGAACACGGTGAGTATTTTAAACTGATGAAAAGGATTTAAAGAAATGACTTCTTTTAATATAACATTTGAATATCTGAAAAAGGCTGATTTCTCAACTATATCATCTGTAATTTTCAACATTCTTGCTGACAATATGGAGAAAATTGCTCCTACAGAAAACACAAGAGAAGAGGACTATAAGTGTTGGTATGAAGGTGTAAGTAACGGATTAAAACGGGATGAACGTCAGATAATCCTCATTAAAGATGTTGACAGTATTATCGGTTTCTTTCAGTATTACACAAATAATGACACATTTATGATGGAAGAAATTCAGTTCAAACCCGAATATCAGGGCAAAAACATTTTCAGAAAGCTTTATGGCTTTTTGATTCCGAACATAAGGGATGAAATAAAATTTGTTGAAGCTTATGCCAATATTGAAAATCACAAATCCATAGGGATTCTCGAAAATTTAGGTCTGTACAAAATTGGAATGAACAAAAACGGACACAGTTTTCATTTCAGAGGTAATTATAGCGATTTGATAAAATGGTATAAATCAAAATAACTTTTCAGAGGTGATGAAGAAATGAAAATTGCTGTTTTAGGATATGCAGGCAGCGGAAAAACATATCTGACAGATTACATATCCGAAACGAAGAATATTCCGGTTCTTCATCTTGATTCAATAAAGTTTGACAAAGAATGGAAGCCTATTGATGATTCTGTTGTACTGCCGCAAGTTGCAGAGTTTATGGAAAAAGAAAACTGGATAATCGACGGTTACTATAAATATCTGCTTTATGATGAGAGACTTGAAAAGGCTGATTTGATAGTTTTGCTTCTTCTTCCTCGACTGACTTGTTTTTACCGTGCAGTTAAAAGAACAAAATCACGCAGACAGGATGGTTACAAAAATGACCTGAATTGGTGGTTTGTGAAGTTTACATTGTTCGGTTGCAGGAACAAAGAAAGACGGCAGACCTATAACGAAATCGCAGAAAAATATAAAGATAAAACTGTTGTGCTGAAAACAAATCGACAGGTTAATGAGTTTATGAAAACAATTTGACGGAGATAATTATGAATAAATACCTTAGAAATCTGAATCGTATTGAATTTGTTGTTACGATGGCTTGTTCAGGCAAGTGTAAACATTGCTCCCAAGGTGACCACAAAAGTTCAGATAACATTGACAAATATTTAGCATCAGATGCTGTCCGAAAAATTGCAGAGGAATATAGTGTTGATTCTGTTATGACATTTGGCGGTGAGCCTTTGCTTTATTATGAAACAGTCTGTGAAATACATAAAGCCGCAAAAGAAATGAATATTCCTCAAAGACAGCTTATAACCAACGGGTATTTCAGCAAGGATTCTGATAAAATAAAGCTTGTTGCAACAAAGATAACCCAAAGCGGTGTAAATGATATTCTTCTTTCAGTTGATGCTTTTCATCAGGAAACAATACCTCTTGAATATGTAAAAGTATTTGCAGAAGCTGTTAATGAAACAGATGTTAAGTTAAGAGTGCACCCTGCATGGCTTGTCAGTCCCGATGCAGATAATCCGTACAACAACAAAACCCGGGAAATACTGAATGAATTTAATCAAATGGGTATTGAATCAAGCGAAGGCAATGTAATTTTTCCAAACGGTAATGCGATTAAATATTTTCCTGAATATTTTGATTTAGGTAAAACCGAGCAGAATCCCTATTGGGAAGACCCGACAGATATAAAAGCAATCTGCTTCAGTGCTAACGGAGATATCCTCGGAAGCAATATCTATAAACAAGATATAAATGAAATACTATCATCTTATAATCCGAAAGGATAAAAGACTATGAATACAGATTTAATCAAATCAGTTGTTAAAAAGCAAATGAATACTGAAGTCAAACAAATCCGTGCTGTTGGCAAAGGTGCAAGCGGAAGTGTTTATCTTGTGAAAATCACATGTGAACCCTATGAGATTGCCGTTAAGACAAGTAAATTCTATGATGCAATCAGTAAAGAGAAGAAAATGCTTGATTTTCTTTCGTCTAAAGTTTCATACAAAGTTCCGAAAACCTATTTTTTACATCAGGAAAACGATACTGTATTTTTCGGTATGGAATACATAAAAGGAATGAGCGGCAAAAGCAAATTCATAAATTTTGTTCCGTCACGAAAGCATCTAAGAAACAGTATCATTGATGCGCTTATGAATGCACAGAGCGTACATAATGACAAATTCGGTAAATATGATAACCCTGTTTATGACACGTGGGCAGAGTATTATAAAGATTATTTCATTAACATTTATACTTTTACAAAAGAAAAGTTTGAGAAAAACGAGATTGAACCTGAGATTATGGAAGCTGTTGAACTTATCAACACTACTTTCGATGAAATATTCAGTGTTACAAACAATACTGCCTGTCTTTGCCACGGCGATTTCTGGATGCCGAATCTGATTATTGATTTCTGGAAATCCGAACTTGCAGGAGCTGTTGACCCGTTTGATATGCTGTGGGCTGAACCTGAATATGAGCTTTTCTGCCTGACTCTCGGTTTCGGTGAAAAACTAAAGCTCTATGAAGAATATAAAAAGAGAAATCCGACTTCAAAATACTGTGATTTAAAGGTTGAACTTTATGCACTTTGTAATGAGCTGAACTGGTATATTCTTTTGGGTGAAATGGGACACGATTATCTTATGTTCCGTGCAAAGAGACTGATAAAACTTATGAAAGAAATGGGATTAGAGCGATGATGGACTTTATATCGAAGGAACCTATAAACAAAGGTTGGTCCTGTGACAAGAAATACTGTGTCACAACTGCTGACGGTACAAAATATCTTCTTCGTGTAACACCTTTTGAAAAAAGTGCAAACCGTGAGAATATGTATCTTATGCAAAAAGAGGTTGAAAAGCTCAGTGTTCCTATGTGCAAACCCGTTGATTTCGGCAAGTGTGACGAGGGCGTTTATACATTACAGACTTGGATTGACGGTAAGGATGCAGAGGAAGTTGTTCCGTATCTCGCAGACTCTGAACAGTATGCTCTCGGTCTTGAAGCTGGTAGAATTTTGAAGATAATTCATTCAATCCCTGCTCCCTCTAACCAACCTGATTGGGAAGAACGATTCAATAATAAAATGGACAGAAAAATTCAGATGTATAATGACTGTCCTATAAAGTTTGACGGTGCAGAATACATCATTGATTACATAGAAGCAAATCGTCACTTATTAAAAAACAGACCTCAATGTTATCAGCACGGAGATTATCATATCGGCAATATGATGATTGAAAACGGCAAAATTGTGATTATAGACTTTGACAGATATGATTTCGGTGACCCGTGGGAAGAATTCAACCGTATTGTGTGGTGTGCTCAGTCTGCTCCGCTTTTCGCTTCAGGTATTGTAAATGGCTATTTTGATGATAAAGTACCTATGGCTTTCTGGAAGCTCCTTGCACTTTATATTAGCAGTAATATGCTTTCATCAATTCCTTGGGCAATACCTTTCGGTGACGATGAAGTTCAGACAATGTTGAATCAGGCAAAGGATGTCCTCTCTTGGTATGACAATATGCAGAACCCCGTGCCGACATGGTATAAAAAGCATATTTAAAAAGTCAACTTCTAACTTTTTTCACCAACACGAACTTTTATTTAAAAAAACCTATTGACAAGTATGCATCAGTTCTGTATACTTAAGGCACAATTTGATATTTAATAACTTTGTAGCGCATAAGCGGAGCAATATTTATTGACTACCCAAGCACCGTATGAAGATAAGAACAGAGGTAATCTGCACTTATTTCATCGGTGTTTTTTTTGTTTCTTTTATGCGATACCGACGCTTAAAGTCCTTTCCTCTGTTCATCAGGAAAGGACTTTTTTTATTGTGCAATTTTAACGAAAATAAAAAAGTTTCAGAAAAAGTCGTTTTTTCAGGCTTTCAAAATGCCTACCAAGTGAAGGGTGTTTTTGTGAAACGCTACAAATTTTCAACTTTTTGAAAAAGTTGAAAAACCTTCAAAAATAGACGTTTTTAAAGTCACCCCTTGAGGGATATTTTCTCTCGTGTACCTTGACAACTGAATGACCGTCCGAAAGTGATACGACTTTGCGATGATATGAGCGAGGCAACGTTGCGGTGAGATTCCGGAGCAGGAACTATTTCGGGTGAAACGGCAAAAAGAGGCTTTTGATATGCAGTTAATGGAATTACCCTACCAACAAAACAAAACGCATTGCAGACAAAAAAATCATTAAAAATCAACCCGAAAAGCAACAGTAAAAAGGAGTGTGATAGTTATTCCGAGAATGTCAAAAAATAAAAAATCAGAATGGAGCCTGTTCCTGAATGAACGAAACAGAATCTGCTATAACAAGCTTTGCAGAAGATGTGTTAACAACTGCAAGCAGAGTTTCAATGCTGTTGTTATATCCTGCAATTATGTCTCAAAAAGGAGTGTGAAAGGCAGTGGATAATGAAACTTTCTTCAAAATGCCGAAGGTGTTATTTACAGACAAATACAAGGATTTATCTGCAGAAGCAAAACTGCTTTATGGCTTAATGCTCGACAGAATGCAGTTATCAGCAATAAACGATTGGTGTGATAAAAACGGAGAAGTTTTTATCTTTTATACCATTGCCGAAACAAGTGAAAAACTCGGATGCGGACACGATAAAGCAACAAGGCTACAGCGTGAGCTTGAAAAACACAATCTGCTCCGGCGTAAATATCAAGGAAAAGGAAAACCTGCAAAGCTATATGTTTTAACTGTGTCGAAAATAAGCGCTGAGCCTCCGTAAAAGTCGCAAGTAATAAGACTGAGTAGAGTAAGACTGAAATATATACCGACCGAGAAAAGAGAATTATTCTTTAATTTAGTTAGTAGTAACTTTAAGTATATAAGGTGGATTGACTGAATGAGAAAGGCTGATGAAATAACGCATTTCTTCTTCGGCTCGTTAAATATTTTTAAGAAACAGGAACATTTTTGCAGTTCTTATTCTCATTGCTTTTAGGGCGGTTTTGATAAAAAGAAACTGCCCTCAAAAAAATGAGAGCAGTAAAATCAACTTGTTATTCTGTAATGTCATTCAACAATTTCTTTTGCTTATACTTTGGGAGTTTGCCAACAACAGTCACATAACTGTGGTCTGCCATTTCTAAAATTAACTCATCAGGAATTTCTCCAATAGGAAATGAATTGAAATATGGCTGTTGAACTGCAGGACAATGATATCCTCTGACTATAACGCCCGGATACAACTGTCTGTAAAAATCTCCCGTCATACGCTCACAATTCAACGTAGCGGTTTCTATGCCTTTGAGAACAAATAACTGTGCAAAAATTTTACCTTCAACTTTAATCATATCGCTTTCAGGTCCAAACGGATGGTCAATATAGGCTCCGTTTTTTGAAAGGCAGTAATTGAGTAATTCTGAATATTTCATTAGAAATCACCTCTGCGATCAGTTTCACTTTTTCAATTCTCCAATAAACCCGAATGAATTAGACTTGTTTCCGTTCATCGTGGGGATTACAAATTTTTTATAATCAAGTGTCTTAAAATCAGAAAGCAATTTAAGAATATAGTCCTCTGAGTGATGACGAACTGTTGCACCATCATAGGTTTTAAATGCTCCATATATACCAGTTTTCTTTTGTGCATTTTTGTAAAACAACCATCTTTTAAGACCGGAGTTCAAAAGAAAATCGTTAATATAAATTATACCACCGGGCTTCAATACTTTTTTGATATTGTTTAACAGTTCTTTTTGAGATTCATTATCGGGAACACAAGTGAGAACTCCGAATAATATTACCGCATCAAAGGAGTTATCTTCAAAGGGTATTGCACCATCAGGATTAGCAAATAGATTCAAATTAGGATACTCTCGTAAGCCTCTTTTAATCATATTTTCAGCAGAGTCAACACCCGTTAAATCGGTAAAACCTGCTTCTGCCAACTCATTCAAAGTTCTGCCGTAACCGCAACCGACATCAAGGATTTTGTAATCCTTAGAAACATATTTTGAAAACAACTCAACATCTAACACCGTAGTAAATTTCTTTTCTTCTGCTACTGAGTTCCAATATTCATTTTGGTTCATACTATTACCCCTTTATGTATATTTGTACTCCGATAGTTTTTATAAGACAATTATACCACACTCCCACCAAACAAATCAACCTGAATACATATCCTCGTACTTTAAGTTTCAGTACGAGGATTTTTTAATGCAAAATTTTTAGTAAAGGAAGTGACAATATGCTTTAGCAGTATGTAAAAACAACTTATAGAAATCAAGAATTAAAATCTTAAGAAAGGAAAAATATTTTTATGTCAAACGAAAAAATTGAATATTTAAATCTTGATTTGCTTCGTCCCTTTGAAAACAATCCGTTTCAAAGTGTTGATAAAAGTGAGTATGATGAGCTTCGTGACAGCATTATGGAGTTCGGCATTATCACACCGTTAATTGTTAATAAAACGAATGACGGTTACGAAATTATTTCCGGTCACAGACGATGGCAGATTGCAAAGGGATTGAATCTTGATGTTGTTCCCGTTTATGTAAGAGAGCTTTCAAAAGAAGAAGCGGTAATAAATTTTGTTGATTGTAATCTCAACCGAGAAAAAATCTTACCGAGTGAAAAAGCACGTGCTTACAAAATGAAACACGATGCAATTAAAAAGCAAGGTGCAAGAACTGATTTAACTTCGTCACAAGTTGGGACGAAGTTCCGCAGTGATGAAAAGCTTGCAGAAACAATGCCCGATTCCCGAATGCAGATTCAGAGATATATCCGTCTTAACAATTTGCAACCGGCTCTTCTTAATATGGTGGATGAAAGAAGAATATCTTTTATTCCTGCAGTTGAACTTTCGTATTTAACAGAAGAGGAACAGTGTAACTTAATTGAAACTATTGAAAGTGAAGATTGCACTCCATCACTCTCTCAAGCTCAGCGTATGCATAAGTTAAGTAATGAAAAGAAACTCACCATGGATACCATCTTTGAAATTATGCAGGAGCAAAAAGCAAATCAAAAGGAGTATGTGAAAATCCCGGTTGAAACTTTTAAGAAGTATTTCAAGAAAGATATGCCGCCGAAAAAGATGGAAGAGATTACAGAAACAGCTCTTGCACGGTATGCTGTTTTTCTTCAAAAGCAACGACAGTGGGAGCGATAAAAAACGTGGGATAAGTCTTAACAAGCACTGAATTTGAGTCCACACATTTGCTTGCTACGACTTTTTTTGCCGCGGCAAAGTCTTAGCAAGCATTGAATTCGTACGGACACAAATTCCGCTTGTTAAGGGTTTAACCCCTAACACCCCGACAGAAATAAAAAATAAGGAGATGTATATTATTAGAATCACAGAAGTTATAAAGAAAATAAAAGAGTACTATGAAATCATAAAAGCAGATTTTATAAGAACTTTAAGCGGCACAAAAGCAGAATGCACACTGCCTATAGATACCTATGCCCTTGAAAATTTCGTGCGTTGTGTTTGGTATGATATTACAGAGTTTTTCTCTAAAGAGGAAAATGTAATTAACTGCAGACAGCAAAAGCCTGAAAATGCAGATACTGCACCTTTGACAGAAGAAGATGTTTAATCAGATAATAGGGGTGTAAAAAAATTGCACCCCTAAAAATTAAGGAGGAATAAAAATTATGACAGCAGTAATTTATGCACGATATTCAAGTGATAATCAAAAAGAAGAATCTATTGATGGTCAGCTCAGAGAGTGTAAATCTTATGCTGAGAGAAACGGTATAAAGATTATAAATTCGTATATTGACAGAGCACTATCCGCAAAAACAGATAACAGACCTCAATTCCAAAAAATGATTCATGACAGCTCACGCAAATTGTTTGATATAATCCTGGTGTGGAAGCTTGACCGTTTTGCTCGTAACCGTTATGACTCTGCTCATTACAAAAATGTGCTTAACAAAAATTCAGTCAAGGTCGTTTCTGTAACTGAAACAATATCCCGCGGAGCAGAGGGAATACTTCTTGAGTCTATGCTTGAGGGTATGGCTGAATATTATTCAGCAGAATTAAGTGAAAAGATAACAAGAGGTCTTACAGAAAATGCTCTTAAATGTAAATTCAATGGTGGTACAAAAACCATAGGTTATCTTATAAATTCTGAGCAAATGTATGAAATAGACCCACAGGCTGCACCTATTGTTTTAGAAGCTTTTAAACTTTATGTTTCCGGAAAGACAATGAAAGAGGTTACGGAAATTGTTAATGAAATGGGACTGCGTACTGCCCGAGGACATAAATTGAATCTAAGTGCAACACAGAGAATGCTTCAGAATCGCAAATATTTAGGTGAATACAGATACAGTAATCATGTTACCGAATGCGGTATTCCTCAGATAATTCCCACTGATTTATTTGAAAGAGTACAGAAAACCTTGGAGAAAAACAAAAAGGCTCCGGCAAGTCATAAAGCAACGGATGATTATCTGCTCACAACAAAACTGTTCTGCGGTGACTGCGGTTCAATTATGGTCGGTGAAATCGGCAGAGGAAGAAACAATCAACAGTATCGTTATTATAAGTGTATAAGTGCAAAACGCAAAAAGGGATGCAAAAGTCGAAAAGGCATCAAGAAAGATATTCTTGAAAATCTTGTTCTTACGCACATTATAAAAACCATTATGGATGATGATACTGTAGAAGCAATTATTGATATTGCTATGAAAGAACAAGCAAAAGAAAATGTGGCTCTTCCTGCTTTGAAGAAACAATTGAGTGATGTTAAACGTGGCATTGAAAATATGCTTAATGCCATTCAGAACGGCATTTACAATTCGTCCACAAAAGAGCGTTTGGATAAACTGGAAAAGAGCAAAGAGGAACTGGAAATTCTTATCGCAAAAGAAAAACTCAGTAAACCGCTTCTGCCAAGAGAATGCATAAGATATTGGCTCTACGAACTTCGAAAACTTAATATAGACAGCCTTGAAGCACGCAAATGCTTGGTAAATACCTTTCTCAATTCAGTCGTAGTTTATAAAGATAAAATAGAATTAGTTTTCAACTATCGTGAGGGGACAGAAACTGTCCCCTTCGACAGATTGATTAGCGTTTCGGATACATATGTTGATACTCCACCAAACACAAGTCAGACGAACACCTACTACTTCTTCACAGGCGGCTTCGCCGTGAAAGTGGACATCTGACAAAAAGATATAGAACCAAGGTTAGCAATAGCCTTGGTTCTTTGTTTGTTTAGGGGTGGTTGAGAAAGATATTATTATGTGGTATAATAACCTTAAATTATTATTGTAGGAGCTGATTTTATGGTATGGATGATTTCTGCTAATGGTAAGATGTATGACCACGCATCATCATTTTCCGCTTATGGATTCATAGATTGGAGACAGAGGGCAAAATATGAAATCGGCGACATTGTTTTTATTTATTGCACTAAACCATTAAAAAGGGTTATGTATAAGTGTGAAGTAGTTAAGTGTAATATGCAATTTTCCGAATGCGTAGATGACCGAGATTTTTGGATAGATATTGAGGAATACAAAAAATCACAATCAGGAATGTATGCTAGATTGAAGTTAATAGAACAAGTAGATAGTAATAACTTAGATTTAGACAACCTGAAAAATAATGGACTTGTTGCTGCACCACAAGGACCGATAAAGGTATCTAAGGAATTAGAAAATTATTTAAATGAGAATTTTAATGATTTTTATAGTGAAGGCTTTTTTAATGATGTTAACCGAGATGCACAATATCATGAAGGTCACACTATTACTTCAATTGTTAACAAGTACGAACGCAGTTCAATTGCAAGAATGAAGTGCGTGGAATATCATGGCTCAAAATGTTTAATCTGTGGTATGGATTTTGGTAAGCGCTATGGTGAACTGGGAGAAGGTTTTATTCATGTTCATCATTTAAAACCATTATATACTATAGGACAAGACTATATTGTTGATTACAAAAAAGACCTTATTCCTGTCTGCCCTAACTGTCATGCCATGATACATAGAATTGAGAACGGAGAAAACATGTCAGTCGAAGAAATAAAAATAACGTTAGAATTAAATTCTAATTGATAAGAGGAATTATTATGAATTTTTGTGAATGGTTTAATCAAAATATTTATTCTAATGTTTTTACAATTATCACAGTTGTTGTTTCTGTTCTTTTTTCATGGTTAATATCGGGAATATACTATTATTTTGGTAACAGAACAAATTTAAAACAATCTGTAATAAAACCTATCAAAGAGTTGCTTGAAAAAAGATATTCAAAAGCAAATTATG
>JAZRTP010000030.1:0-68026 GCA_045652105.1 Acutalibacteraceae bacterium | reverse complement strand
GCTTCGCAGTTTCGTAAGAACTAAAAATTTCTTGTATTGAAGCCATAAAATGCAGCAAGGCTGTCGCCTTGCGAGGCTTTTGGCAAAAATACAGGGAATTTTGTTCGAGAAACAAATACTTCCTTATGTGGCGTCGGCGAACTGCATCTGTCCTTTTTTATTACATTATAATATTCAGCAGAAAAACTGCTTAAGTCTTTTACCGAGCGGCAGCTTTATTTTCGGAGGCTTTCTTCTGTCTGCCCTTGAGGGAAGATAAATTTCCTTTGACCAGGCGTCAGCATCACCCTGAGTCACACCGTCAATATCAAATCCCTCATCTCTGTTTGTTTCAAAGGTGACATCAATGCCAAGCTCAGACATTCTTTCCATAAGCTCCCTTTCCGTGTCACCCTCCTTATATCTGTTTGAGAAGGTGAGCACAAAGCTGTCACCGCAGGAAACCGCTGCACATCGGCTGCCGTTGACAATGCCCGGACCGTTGAAAAAGAAAACTCTTTCAATCTGCTCCTTCACTCCGTCAGGGAAAACAACCTGACCCAGATTTGAAAGCAGCGCTGTTGTTGAAAACTCTGCTCCGAAGGTAAAGCCTGCCTTCACGAAAAAGTTCTTGACCGCAAGGGGCACAAATCTGAGGGTTTTCGTCTGAAGATTTACGGTCTGTGTTATGTAGGCGTGAAGAAAATCCTTATTATTGACCGCTCTGAGCTGGGATGAAACGCTTCTGACAATTTCCTCAAAGGTATATTCCTTTTTTTTCGGAGATATTTTCACCGAAAGGCAGATAACAAAATTTCTCACCGAAGAGCTGGGAAAGGCCTTTCTGAGATTAACGGGAATCTGAACACTGACATCCTTTTTGCCGTTTCCGTGCTTAAGCTGATGTCTGTAATGAAGATCAAGAAGAATTGCCGCAACAAGCTCAGTTACCGTCACTCCGTAGCTCTTGCTGACAGAATGAAGCTGAGAAAAGGGCATAATAATACTTGTATAATTAGTAAGGTGCAGGGGCTGCTTTGTTCCTTTTTTGTGATATACGGACGTTTCGAGAAGATTGCATTTCCCCTTCGGCATTGCATATCTTTCATAAGCATCCTCATATTCCTCTCTCATGGGCTTTTCACGGGTATCAAGAACAAACTGATTATATGTTATGCTGTAACCTCTGAGTCTCAGATACTCTCCTGCAAGAGTTGCAAGAAAAACCGCACTGCCGTAGCCGTCACACAAGGCGTGATAAACGTCAATACTGATTCTGCTTTTATGATAGAAAACTCTCAGAAGATAACCGTTGTTTTCCCTGTAATCAATTCGGTAGCAAGGATTTTTAATGTCCTTTCTTACGGGACACTCACAGTCGTTCGGCTCAAAATAATTGCTGAAAAAGCCCTTTCTCATTCTCACTCTGAAGCTCGGCAGTCTGTCAAAGGTGTTACTGAGAGCCTTTCTGAGAGTTTCAGGCTCAATTTCCTCCTTGAGCTGAACTGACATACGGTAGACATTTGACCAGCGTTTTGAGTTCTGGCCGGGAAAAACCTTTCCCGCATTATCAAGAATCAAATAATCAAAGGGACGGCTGTCCATAGAACCAATCCTTTCAGTTTATTGTTTGTCACGGATTTTTTCAGGGAAGAAGCTTCTGCACGTCACGGGTTACCTTTTCATTCTCTTCAAAGGTCATACCCTTGGCGGTTTTTTCAATTTTGCTGATTACCGAAGGCATCTTCACCTTTTCAAGCACCTCAGCTCTGTACTGAGCAAAGGCATCCTCATCCGTTGTGGCAATTGTCTGACGCTCAATAACATAAATTGAGCTGCCCGAAATCACAACCGCCGCCTTTCCGTGAGTGATTGAAAGCACCTTGCCGAAAAACTCATCGTCATACATCGGGTCGCCCTCCTTCATAAGCTCTGTTGAAAGACTGCCCGTAACAATGATATCAAGGCCTTCGTTATACTGAACGTTCAGCTCGTCAATTGTTGCAAGAGAGCTGTTGATTTTTAATGCCATTTCCTGAAACTGCTTTTTCACTGCCTCAATTTCAGCATCGGAAAGCATTGTTGTTTCACCCTTGTCATTTTCTCTTGTCAGCGAGCCTGTGATTGCCTTGAAGCCCACATACATATCAACAAACTCTTCCTTAAGATCCATATCGGCAACGGGGCTTATGCCCTGAGCACCGAAATAATACTCGAGAAGCTGCTGCTTGCGGCATTCATGAAGGTAAATCTGTGTTATGTCCTGCTTTGTGACACCGATGCTTTCATAATAACCCGAAAACATCTTCCACAGATTTTCCGTGTTTTCTGCCGCTGTTCTCTTAAAGGAGTTGCTGAGCGTTACCTTTTTCTTTTGGCAAAGAGCAATTGCGCCCAGATATTCACGGCAGCATTTTTCCGCAGCGGCAATGATTTTCTCTCTGTCGCCTTCTTTTACTCCGTAGGACTCAGGTGAAGAGCTTACCTTGTCAAGATAATAAGCATAGACGCCCGCAGAGACCGTAAGCTCACCCGAGCTGAAGGCGTTATTGTCAGTTTTTCCGCATCCGCAAAAGCAAATGAGCATAACAAGCACGGCGGTAAGGGCGGTTATTTTTTTAAGCATGTCTGTCCTCCTGAGCAAAACATTTTTTTCATTATACACCATCACCGCTGACTTGTCCACTTAAAGATAATTTTTTTATAAACCTATTGACAACTGACTGCTCTGCTGATATAATCTTCAATTGTCGAAGTATAAATTTTGTCTGCTTTGACATTCCTTGCTCTACTTTCGGAGTAGGGCCAGAGACCGTAAGGAGGTAAAAATCATGAACAAATATGAATCCATGTTCGTATTTTCAACTGCAAAGGGTGAAGAAAGCATCGCTGCTCTTACAGAGAAGTTCACTGCTCTCATCGCTGCAAACGGCAAGCTTGAATCAGCTGAGCCTTTCGGCAGCAACGGCGGCGTCCGCACACTTGCTTATGAAATCAACGACGAAACAACAGGTTGCTACATGCTCATGAACTACGAAGGTGCAGCTTCTCTCCCTGCTGAGATCGAACGTATCGCAGGCATCACAGAAGGCGTTCTTCGTGTTCTCACAATCAGAAAATAAGGAGGAGCTCATATGCTTAACTGCGTAACACTTATGGGTCGCCTTGTGGCTGATCCCGAGCTTCGCTCAACAACAACAGGCAAGTCTGTTGCAACTTTCTGCATCGCTGTTGACCGTTCCTTTGTAAGAGCCGGTGAACAGAGACAGGCAGATTTCATCAACATCGTCGCATGGGAAAGCACCGCTAACTTTGTCAGCAGATATTTCACAAAGGGCTCAATGATTGCCGTTCAGGGATCAATTCAGACCAGAAATTATGAAGACAAAAACGGTAACAAGAGAACAGCTTTTGAAGTTCTTGCAAGAGAAGTAAGCTTCTGCGGTTCAAAATCTGACTCAGGTGCAGCCGCTGCTCCTGCAGTTTCAGCAGCCGCTCCCGCTCCCTCTTATCAGACAGCAGTTCCCACTGATTTCGAAGAAATCTCAGACGACGAAGATTTACCCTTTTAATTTAAAATACTAACAGGAGGAATTACTCATGGCATACGAAAAGGGCGCTCGCCCCAACAGAAAGTCACGCAAGAAGGTTTGTGCATTCTGCGTTGAAAAGGCTGAAGAAATCGATTACAAAGACGTTCAGAAGCTCCGCAAGTTCACATCAGACAGAGCTAAGATCCTTCCCCGCAGAGTAACAGGCACATGTGCTCGTCACCAGCGCGATCTTACAACTGCTATCAAGCGTGCTCGTCAGGTAGCTCTTATGGCTTACACAGCAGACTAATCAGACTGCCGGTAAGGACACAAGAACAACAATGAAAAATTGAGAGACGAATCTTTCAGATTTGTCTCTTTTTTCATTGTTTCGGACTTTTTTCAGACTCTCGGAGTACCCTTGTACACCTTCGGTCTGAAGAAAAGCCCGTCTTGTATCCTTTCCGCCAGCCTGATTCCCATTCTTCGGTAAGTTCAAAAGAGCAACATGTAAAAAATTGAGAGACGAATCTTTTCAGATTTATCTCTTTTTTCATTGCTTCGGACTTTTTTCAGACTCTCGGAGTACCCTTGTACACCTTCGGTCTGAATAAAAGCCCGTCTTGTATCCTTTCCGCCAGCCTGATCCCCATTCTTCGGTAAGCTCAAAAGAGCAACATGTAAAAATTTGAGAGACGAATCTTTCAGATTTGTCTCTTTTTTCATTGTTTCGGACTTTTTTTATATCAGGTCATTGCATTGCCGTGTTCCTTTTTTACAGCAGCTTCTTGCAAAAGCGGAATAAAAGTAGTACAATGAGACAGCATATATTATATTTTCCATTTTCAGAAATCTCAGCTGCCTGTGCTTGCAGGCGGAGAAGAAAGGAAAAGACACACTCTTTGTGTCAGTCAGAATTATGAAAATTATAGTTGTAGGCTGCGGCAAGGTCGGAACATCAATCATCAGAACCCTTGTAAGTGAGGGTCACGATGTCACCGTTATGGACACCGATTCCGAAGCAATCAATGTTATCACAAACGTTTATGATGTTATCGGCATCTGCGGAAGCGGTGCAGACAGCTCCGTGCTTCAGGAGGCAGAGGTTGAAAGCTGTGACCTTTTCATCTCCGTCACAGGCTCCGATGAAATGAATATGCTTGACTGCTTCATTGCAAGAAAGCTCGGAGCAAAGCACACCATTGCCAGAATCAGAAACCCGGAATATAATGACAACTCTCTGACCTTCCTTCGTCAGCAGCTCAATCTTTCAATGGCAATCAACCCTGAGCTTCTTGCTGCCCAGGAGCTTTATAACATTCTCAAGCTTCCCTCAGCATACAAGGTTGAATATTTCTCCCGCCGCAATCTGAAGGTTATTGAGCTCAAGCTTAAGCCTGAATCATCCCTTGTGGGCAAGAAGCTTCACAAGCTGCGTGAAAAAGAAAAAATCAATTTCCTCATCGGTACAGTTTCAAGAAACGGTGAGGTTCTCATCCCCGACGGTAACTTTGAGCTCAGCCAGGGAGACATTATCAGCATCATTGCCGCTCCCCACGAAATGCACAAGCTTCTCAAGAGCCTTGATATGCTGGGCAAGACAACCAAGGATATTATGATTATCGGCGGAAGCAAAACTGCATATTACCTTGCAAAGCTTCTTTCCTCAACAAACACAAAGGTCACAATTATTGACCGTGACGAAAAGACCTGCCGCAACCTCGGTGAGCTTCTTCCCAAGGCAGAAATCATCAACGGAGACGGAACGGATCACGACCTGCTTCTTGAAGAGGGTATGCGCTCTGTTGATGCAGTGCTTTCTCTGACAGGTATTGACGAAAGCAACATTCTCTTTTCTGTTTTTGCCAACGACCTCAATGTACCCAAGGTCATTTCCAAGGTCAACAGCTCTGCTCTGACAGAGATGGCAAGAAAAATGGGTCTTGAAACCGTTGTCTCACCCAAGGGTGTCATCAGCGACGTTATCATCAGATATGCCCGTTCACTTGAAAACTCAAGAGGAAGCGGAATTGAATCCCTTTACACTCTTATGAACGGCAAGGCGGAGGCAATTGAATTTGTTGCCAGCACAGATTCTGCAATCATCGGCACTCCCATCAAAAATATTCCCATCAAGCCGGGAATGCTCATTGCAGGAATCATCCGTGAAAGAAAAACCGCAATTATCCCCACAGGTGACGATATTATCAAAAAGGGAGATCACGTTGTTGTGCTTACTCTTGCAAAGCACAAGCTGACAGACCTTTCTGACATCTTAAAATAATTCAAGGAATTTCATCGGGACGGTGAGCAATAAATGAACAGACGAATGGTTTTTAAAATAGTCGGTTATGTGACTATGCTTGAAGCCTTGCTTATGCTGTTTCCTCTTATCGTTTCTCTGATATACAGAGAAAAGGTTGCAGCAGATATTCTTATCTCAATGGCAATTGCCCTTATCGGCGGCTTTATTATCACAAAAATTTCAAGACCGGGCACAAAGGTCATCTATGCCAAGGAGGGCTTTGTTGTCACGGCTCTTTCCTGGTTTGTCCTTTCAGCCGTGGGTGCTCTGCCCTTTTTCATCAGCGGAGAAATCCCCTCCTATATTGACGCGTTTTTTGAAACGGTCAGCGGCTTCACAACAACGGGAGCTTCCATTCTTACCAATGTTGAAGCAATGAGCAAGGGGCTTCTTTTCTGGAGAAGCTTCACTCACTGGATAGGCGGTATGGGTGTGCTTGTTTTCATCATGGCAATCATCCCTTCAATCTCAGACCGCTCAATCCACCTTCTCAGAGCCGAGGTTCCGGGACCTGTTGTGGGCAAAATTGTGCCCAAGCTCAAAGAAACAACAAAAATTCTTTACATCATCTATATTGCAATCACAGTCATTGAAGCCATCTTCCTTTTTGCCGGTGGTATGGATCTTTTCGAAAGCCTTGTCCACGCCTTAGGCACAGCGGGCACAGGCGGCTTTGGCATCAAGGGAGACAGCATCTCCTCCTATTCACCCTATCTTCAATGGGTGCTCACTGTGTTTATGCTTATTTTCGGTGTGAACTTCAACCTTTATTATATGGCAATCATCGGCAAAATAAAATCAGCCGTGAAAAGCTCTGAGCTGTGGACCTATATCGGCATTGTCTCAGCCGCGGCAGTTCTTATTACAATCAACATAAGCCCCCTTTATGAAAAGCTTTCTGACACACTTCGTCACGCCTTCTTCCAGGTGGCATCAATTGTGACAACCACAGGCTTTTCAACTGCCGATTTCAATCTATGGCCCAATTTCTCAAAGATGCTTCTTTTCCTTCTTATGTTCATCGGCGGATGTGCAGGCTCAACGGCAGGCGGACTTAAAATTGCAAGAATTATGATGCTCTTCAAAATTGTCAGATCAGAGCTTCATCGCCTTGTCCACCCCAGAAGCGTGCGCACAAGCAGACTTGAGGGCAAGGTCCTTGACGGCAACACCCTTTCATCAGTCAATGCCTACCTTACGGTGTATATGCTTTTCTTCTTCTTCACCACTCTTCTTTTATCCTTTGACGGCTTTGACATTGAAACAACTGTTTCTGCCGCAACCTCCTGCTTCAACAACATCGGACCCGCATTCGGAGCAGCAGGACCTATGAGCAGCTTTGCAGAGTTCTCAGGCTTCTCAAAGATACTCCTTTCTTTTGCAATGCTTTTCGGCAGACTTGAAATTTATCCCATTATTCTCACTCTTTCCCCTTCAACCTGGGCAAAGAAATAAAGCTTACGAGGTAACCGTATGACCATCAAAGAAAAAATGCATTCCTGCAAAATTTATTATCCCAGTGATGAAGCTCTTATGCACGAGCAGGCTCTCTGCCTTGAAAAGCTTTATGATTTCAACGCAACCCGTCCTCTTGAAATTGAAAAAAGAAATGACTTACTCAAGGAAATGTTCGCTGAAATCGGTGATGACTGTTACATCGAGCCTCCCCTTCACGCAAACTGGGGCGGACATCACGTGCATTTCGGCAACGGAGTTTATGCGAATTTTTCTCTGACACTTGTGGATGACACACACATTTATGTCGGTGACTATACCCTCATCGGCCCCAATGTCACAATTGCAACCGCAGGACATCCCATTGACCCTGCACTTAGAGAAAAGGCTTATCAGTTCAATGCAAGTGTCCGCATCGGCAGAAACTGTTGGATCGGTGCAGGTGCGGTTATCCTTCCCGGAGTCACAATCGGTGACAACGTTGTCATAGGTGCAGGAAGCATTGTCACAAAGGACATCCCCGACAACGTCATTGCCGTCGGCAACCCTTGCCGTGTTCTCCGTCAGGTCACAGATTATGACAAGGAATATTACTTCAAGGGCAGAAAAATTGATTACACAGACCTTTAAAAGCAAAAAACAAGCAATACGTAACGTATTGCTTGTTTTTATTTTCCGAAAAAACATTTATCAAGAATTATTCAGCGGGAGTTTCTTCTCCTTCACCCTGAGCAGCCATAAACTGTTCGATAAATGACTTGAGATATTCGAAGATACTCTTGAGCAGCTCGATTACTTCACCGATTGTCATCATAATTTTTCTTCCTCCCTTCTTCATTTATTTTCTGCAATTATATTAACACAAATTTCACTTTATGTCAATCTGGCACATTTTCATGCTTTCAAGGGCATTTCTGTGGCTTTCGACAGTAACACCCGCACAGCAGGCTGAGTCAACGCTGATTTTCACCTCGGGCATTGCCGCCTTGAGAAGCATTGCATTTGAGATGACGCAGATGTCTGTGCAAAGACCCACAAGCTCAATTTCCTCGGGAGCTTCACCCTCAGAAAGCATCTGAGCAAGCTCCAGGGAACCGAAGGTCAGCTTGTCAATCACAGTGCTGTCCTCAACCTCAAGTCTTTCATCAATCTGCCAGCCCTGAGTGTCCTTGATGCAGTGGGGCACGGGGAGCCTTCTGCCCTCCTGAGTTTCACTGTAATTTTCAAAATGGGTATCTCTTGTAAAAATCACCCTGTCACCGTTTTTTCTGTATTCCCTGATTTTATCGGCAACGGCTTCAACAATGGCCTGAGCCTCATTTGTTCCCAGAGCTCCGTCAATAAAATCCTTCTGCATATCAATAACACATAAAACCTTCATAAAAACAAAAACCTTCCTTCTGCAATGAGATATTTTGATTATATCCGCAAAAAGCAAAAAAATCAACATTATTTTTCCCTCCCTCTTATTGTCAAAAAAGAATGCTTTGTGTTATAATGATTGCCGTATTAATTTTCAAGGCGTGATTTTATGATAAGTGTTATTTTCAATGTTTTCACCGTACTGCTCGGCAGCGGCCTTGGCCTGATTTTCAAAAAGGGCATCGGTGAAAAATACAGTGATTCCGTTATGAAGGCAATCGGTCTTTGCACCCTTCTCATCGGCATAAGCGGACTGAGTGAGGGTCAGAACGTGCTTGTAACAATCATAAGCTCCGTTGTGGGTGTCATCATCGGCACAGCGGCGGATATTGACGGAAAGCTCAACGGAATCGGAGATAAGCTTTCTGCAAAAACAAACAAAAGCGGTCAGGACAAGGCCTCTCTGACAGAGGGCTTCGTCACAGCAAGTCTGCTTTTCTGTGTGGGCGCAATGACAATCATCGGCTCACTTAATGCGGGCATCAAGGGTGACAATTCAACAATTTTCACCAAAAGCATTCTTGACCTTTGTTCTTCAATGATGCTTGCGTCAAGTCTCGGCTTCGGGGTTATGCTTTCGGCAGTTTTCGTCCTTGTCTTTCAGGGCGGACTTGTGCTTCTTGCAGGTTTTCTTGAGCCTCTTCTGAGCACAGCCGCAGTTTCAGAAATAACCTGTATGGGCTCATTGATGATTCTTGCTCTGGGGCTTAATCTTCTGGGCATCACAAAAATCAAGGTTGCAAATTTCTTCCCTTGCCTTGTGCTTGTTCCCTTTGTGCTTATTCTCTTTGATTTCATCAACGGATATATAAATATTTTTTAAAGGAATTTTTTAATATGAACACTCAAAAGAAAAACAATCTCATCGGCAGCATAATGCTGACCGTCTGCGCAATCATCTGGGGCAGCTCCTTTGTTGCTCAGACAACGGGCGCCGAATATGTCGGTCCCTTCACCTTCATTTCTCTGAGAAGCCTTCTGGGCAGTGCCGCTCTTCTCCCTCTCATTCTTGTTATGAGCGGACTGAAAAAAAACAGCAAGGAAAAGGCAGAAAATAAAAAGGGCAAAAACAAATTCTTCCTTCTCGGCTCCCTTGCCTGCGGCGTCTGTCTCTGCTTTGCCTCTGTGCTTCAGCAGATGGGCATTGACAAGGGCACATCTCCCGGAAAGGCAGGCTTCATCACCGCTCTTTATATTCTTCTTGTACCCATTTTCAGCATTGCTCTGAAGAAAAAAATCCGTCCTCTTATCTGGCTTTGTGTCGGACTTTCACTTGTCGGACTTTATCTTCTCTGTGTCACCGATAACAGCATTCAGGCGTCTGATTTTTATGTTCTTTTGTGTGCCGCCTGCTATGCAGTACATATTCTTATCATCGACTATGTCTCCCCTCACGTTGACGGTATAAAGCTGTCCTTTATGCAGTTTCTTATCTGCGGACTGCTTGCAATGATTCCTATGCTTCTTAAGGAAGAGGTTAATTATGAGCTTATAAAAGCTGCCGCCCCCTCAATTGCTTATTCCGGCATTATGTCCAGCGGTGTTGCCTATACTCTTCAGATTCTGGGACAGCAGAAAATGAATCAACCCACGGTTGCATCAATGCTTATGAGCCTTGAATCTGTTTTTGCCGTCATCACGGGTATGCTGATTCTTCATCAGATTCCCACATCAAGAGAAACAGTCGGATGTATTCTTATGTTTGCCGCAATCATAATTGCTCAGCTTCCTGAAAGAAAAAAAGCCTGATGTAATTTACAAAGTTAAAAATATGTGATAAAATAAGTCGAAGAAAAGCTTCGGCTTATTTTTTTACGGAGGAAATTATTATGAGCGTAGCAAAAACCTTATTTGACACCATGCCCGACGGCAGAGAAGTTCACCTTTTCACCATAACCAACAACAACGAAATCAGCGCAGGAATCATCACAAGAGGTGCAACCCTTCAGTCCTTTGTCTGCCCCGACAAAGAAGGCAATTTCGGAGACATCATTATGGGCTTTGACAATGTTGCAAGTCACATTGCTTCAGGCACCTACACCGGCAACATCATCGGTCAGTATGCCAACAGAATCTGCGGCGGTAAATTCACCCTTAACTCAAAGGAATATCAGCTGACAAGAAATGAAAAGGACATCACCTGCCTTCACGGCGGCGGAGAGTTCAACAATGCAATCTGGAAGGCTATCATCATCGATGACGATGCTGTTGAATTTTCTTACACAAGCCCCGACGGAGCAGAGGGCTTCCCCGGAGAAGTGAAGGTAACCGTTATCTACAGACTCACCGACAGAAACGAGCTTGAAATCAATTACAAGGCCGTTCCCGACAGAGAAACTGTTATCAATATGACAAACCACGCTTATTTCAACCTTGGCACAACAGCCGGCGGAAACGTTCTCGACCACGAGCTTATGCTCAACTGTGATTATTACACACCCACCGATGAATTCAGCATTCCCACAGGTGAAATCAGAAGCGTTGAAGGCACCGCCTTCGATTTCAGAACACCCAAAAAGATTGGCAGAGACATCGGCAATGACGATCCTCAGCTTGTTATGTGCAGAGGCTATGACCACAACTTCTGTGTCAACGGTGAAGCCGGAAAGCTCCGCCTTGTTGCAAAGGTTACCGACGAAAAGAGCGGAAGAAAGCTTGAGGTTATGAGCGACCTTCCCGGCGTTCAGCTTTACACAGGCAATTTCCTTGACGGCACAGAAACCGGCAAGGAGGCAATCAAGCTTGAAAAGCATTACGGCTTCTGCCTTGAAACTCAGTACTATCCCGACACTCCCAATCAGCCAACCTTCCCCCAGTGCACCTTCAAGAAGGGCGAGGCATTTGAAAGCCTTACAATTTTCAAGGTATAAAACAACAAAAGATATGGCGGTTGAATCCTAAAGATTCAGCCGCCTTTTTATCTCTCTTATGATTTACAGCAGATATACTTTTCTGTGCCCTTCTTACGCCAAAAAGCAAAGCAATACAAAAGCGGCTGAAATGTAAATTCCAACCGCTTTATCTTTTTTTATTTACAGCAGATAAGCTTACTGCCGTTCCTGTGCTCCCAAATCTCAGACTTCCGAGAAGGGTAATTACCTGTTATTATACATTCTTTCGTAATAATTCTGATAATCTCCCTTGATAATGTTTTCCCACCAGCTTCTGTTGTCCAGATACCACTGAACCGTTGCCTTGATGCCCTCTTCAAAGCTTGTCTCAGGCTCCCAGCCAAGCTCAGCTGAAATTTTTGCAGGATCAATGGCATATCTCATATCGTGTCCGGGTCTGTCCCCTACGAAAGATATAAGCTCCTCACCCTTGCCGAGAATTGAAAGAATTGTTCTGACAACACAGATATTTGTTCTTTCATTGTGTCCGCCAATGTTATAAACCTCACCAAGTCTGCCCTTTTCAACAATCATATCAATTGCCTTGCAGTGATCCTTGACATAAAGCCAGTCTCTGACATTGAGACCCTCACCGTAAACGGGGAGCTTTTCTCCGGCAAGAGTTTTGATAATCATAAGAGGAATCAGCTTTTCGGGAAAATGATAGGGGCCGTAGTTGTTACTGCAGCGGCTTATTGTCACGGGGAGCCCGTAGGTGCGGTAATAAGCCATTACAAGCAGATCCGCCGAAGCCTTGCTTGCGGAATAAGGTGATGAGGTGTGAATGGGAGTCTCCTCAGTGAAGAACAAATCAGGTCTGTCAAGGGGCAAATCTCCGTAAACCTCATCTGTTGACACCTGATGGAATCTGATGTCTCCGTTTTTTCTGCAGGCATCAAGAAGCACCTGAGTGCCGAGAATGTTTGTCTTAAGGAAAACCTCAGGATCCTCAATTGATCTGTCAACGTGGCTTTCTGCGGCAAAGTTGATGACTGCATCAAATTTCTCCTGCTCAAAAAGCTCATAAACAGCCTTACGGTCAGTTATATCACCCTTGACAAAACGGAAATTTTTGTTTTCCATTGCCTTTTCAAGAGTTTCAAGATTACCTGCATAGGTCAGCTTGTCTATGCAGACAATTCTGTAATCGGGATGCTTCTCAAGCATATAGTAAACAAAATTACTGCCTATAAATCCGGCACCGCCGGTTACAAGAATGTTTTTCATTTCGTTGTTTCTCCCTTTATGTTTTTACTTATTATATAACCTTTGATTTCTTTTTTCAAGGCTCTCCGGCTGTTGCGCCTTTATTCAAAATCAAACTCATCCTCATTTTTTCTTCTGAAGATTTCAAAAACCTCTTCAAGAATTCTGTCGTCCTTTTCTCTGATATAGACCTCCTTGCCGTTGGCTGACCATATTCTGAAAATATCAACATAACCCTCACCGTCATCTGCGGAAACAACGGCAAATTCATTGTTTTCATAAAGGACAATGTCAAGGAATTCATATTCTCCGTAAACTCCGTCAGTGTCAGTGAAGCGCACGGTAAAATCCAATTCCTCATCATTAAGCTGATTAAGAAGCTCTGACATTATTTACACCTCATTCCCCGTCTTCCATACCGTTCATATCGAAGCGGTAAATGTTCTGTTTCTCAATGTCCACATTTTTGATGATGATGGGCGGAATGCCCGCATTTGCGGAAATTGAGGTGATGATTGCCTTTGCAATGGGAAAAAGCTCCTTGAAAGTTTCAACGTGAATAAATTCCTTTTCCACCTGCTTGGTTATGTCGAAAACGCCCTTGAGAACAAGAGTGATGTTCAGAGCATCCTTGTTTTCCTTATCAAAAACAGAAACCTCCATGGTGCCCTCACAGATGTTACCGCGGGAAAATCTGACATTATGGGAAATCTTGTTGCTGAAATTCAGCTTCATCATACCGTTGACGTTGTTATTGAAATCAATTTTGCTTACCTTATAAGCCTTAAGATTAACACAGGACATCTTATTTACCTCCCACAAAGAATATTATCAGTGCAAAATATTCTCTGATATAATTTTTAAGCTTTTCCTTTTCAGGTGACGGAGCTGCCACCTTTTTGCAGTCAAGACCGCATTTTCTGCCGATGAGAGCGGCTCTGAAAAGATGAAATTCACTTGAAAGAAGAGCGGTCTCACCTTCTGCGCCGCCGATGATTTTTTTTGCATTCAGAAAGTTTTCAACAGTTGTTTTTGACTTGTCCTCAAGGATAATTCTCTCTTCATTGATACCCTCTGAAACAAGAATTTCCTTTATTGCCTGAGCCTCACTTTTTGTCTGGTCATCGTGAACAATTCCGCCGCAGGCAATTGCCGTCACCGAGGGATTTTCATTAAGATACCGGGCAGCCTTTCTGCATCTCATTTCAAGGGTAGGCTCAGCCGTCTCACCTCTGACGCGGCAGCCGAGGATAAGCAAAAACCTTTCTTTTCCGTCAGCGGTGGTTTTGTTGCCCTTCATTTCAAAAACGACAAAAACAGCAACTGAAAGGATTATAATTGAAACAAGTATGTAAAAAACAATATCCATATCTTCACCCACTCTAATATTTAAACTCAGTATAACATAAAATATATAAAAATTAAAGTATTTTTTGAAAGGAGCGTTTTAAATCTTGTGCGGAATTACGGGATACACGGGTAACGACCGTGCTGCAGCTTATCTTATGAAGGGTCTGAAAAAGCTTGAATACAGAGGCTATGACAGCTCAGGTGTTGCCCTTTTTGAAAAAAGAGGCATAAACATAATCAAAGCCGAGGGTAAGCTTATAAACCTTGAAAAAAAGCTTTCGGGTGTCACGAGCCGTGCCCAGTGCGGAATCGGTCACACACGGTGGGCAACCCACGGCTCACCCGATGAAACAAATGCTCACCCTCATCAGAGCATGGGCGGTACCTTCACAATTGTTCACAACGGAGTGATTGAAAATTACCTCACGCTGAAAAATGAGCTTGTTGAAAAGGGCTTCCGCTTTTACTCACAGACCGACACCGAGGTCATTGCCAACGCCCTTGAGGACTGTTATTCCGGCAATCCGCTCACGGCAATCAAGCTTGTCTGCAGCAGACTTGAGGGCTCTTTTGCCCTGGGAATAATCTGCTGTGATTTTCCCGACATTATTTTTGCCGCAAAAAAAGGGGCTCCTCTGCTTGCCGCTGCCGCAGACTCGGGCAATTTCATTGCCTCTGACTCCCTTGCTTTGCGGGAATTCACCGATGAATATTATTCCCTCGGTGAAAACGAGGCGGCAATAATCACAAAGTATTCCCTGAAATTTTTCGACTTTCAGGGACGGCAGATTATCAAAAATCCGCGAAAAATAACCCACTGCATCACCGATTCGGAAAAAGACGGCTATGAGCATTTTATGCTCAAGGAAATTCATCAGCAGCCGTCGGCAATGAGGAACACCCTGAATCATCTGACAAAAGGAGAAAAAATTTTCCCTGAGCTTAAGCTTGACGCCGATGCTCTGAAGGCTGTTGACCGCATTTGCTTTGTGGGCTGCGGCTCTGCCTATAATGCCGCACTCAGCGGAAGGCTTTTAACTGAAAAGCTCAGTCAGACACTCTGCTTTGCCGAAACGGCAAGTGAATTCCGATACGGCAATTTTCCCATAACAAAAAACTCTCTCTGCATTTTCATCAGCCAGAGCGGAGAAACAGCCGACACCCTTGCGGCGCTGAGCAAAGCAAAGGAAAAGGGAGCGCAGATTATCTCTGTTGTCAATGTTGCCGATTCAACAATGGCCAAGGAAAGTCCTCACCTTCTTCTGACAAAGGCGGGACCCGAAATTGCCGTTGCAACCACTAAGGCTTACTCGGCTCAGCTTGTGACACTTTTTCTTTTTGCCTTGTTTTTTGCTGAGACCGCCGAAAAAATTTCCGCTGAAGAAAAGGGAGCCTTTCTCCGTGAGCTTCGGCTTATACCTTCTCTTGCAGAAGAACTGCTGTCAGAAAAAGAAACAGAAATTGAAGCTCTCAGCCGTCTTTTCACTCAGAAGACAAACGCTTATTTCATCGGCAGAGCCTTTGATTACCCCACAGCTGTTGAGGGAGCACTGAAAATGAAGGAGGTCAGTTACATTCACACCGAGGCTTACCCGTCGGGAGAGCTCAAGCACGGCACAATCTCCCTCATCAGAAAAGGAACTCCCGTTGTTGCGGTATGCTGTGATGAAAAGCTTCTCTCAAAAACCCTGACAGCCGTCAAGGAGGTCGTCAGCCGCGGCGCAGAAGCACTGATAATCACAACCTCAGCATTGAAAAAGAGTGTACCCTCAGATCTTGCAAAAATTGTGCTCCCCTGTGTTTCAGCGGAGCTTATGCCCTTGATTTCTGTGATTCCCCTTCAGCTTCTGAGCTATTACACCGCTCACCGTCTCGGCCTTGAAATTGATCAGCCGAGAAATCTTGCCAAATCAGTAACCGTTGAATAATAAATTAAATTTCCAATCCGTGTAAAAATTGTGTTAATACTGTTGAATTTTACTCTCTTTTGCAGTATAATTTTTTTGAATATACCGGTAAGGAGTGAAAATATGGCTAACATAAATTTCTCAGCAGAAGCAAACGGCTACAACAGAGAAGAGGTTGATAAATATATCAGCATGCTTCAGCAGGAATACAAGAGCGCAATTGCCTGGGGTGAGGAAAACGAAGCTAAGTTCGAAACCCTCAGAAAGAATATGCAGGACCTTGGCATTTATTTTACAATTGACGAAAACAATCAGAATGAGGTTATCGAAAAAGTTTTTGCAGAGCTGAGCAAAACAGTTGCAAAAATCAAGATTGACGCTGACCAGAAGGCAGTTGAAATCATTGACGCCGCTCACGAAAAATCAAAGAGCATTGTGCGTCAGGCAATGGAAAAATCAATTGAAATCAGAACCGAAAACACAAACATCATCAAAAATCTTGAACAGATCAACGGTCTGATTTCAGACATTCTCGGCAAAAACAAATTTTAATCCTTTTTTATTACCGAGAAAGAAAGGAAGTGATTTATAATGGCAGGATACCGTCCTAAAAGCCTTGATGAGCTTAACAAAATGTATGATCAGACAATGGAAGCTGAAAGAGCCATCAAAAAAGGCACCTCCCTGCTCTCAGGCGGAGAAAGCTCAGCTCCCACAGAGCAAGAGCTTGACGCCATCAAGCAAAAAGAAAAAGAGCTTATTGCAGCTCTTGAAAGTTCTTATAAATTCAGTGATTATCTTGAAAAAAAGGCTGAGCTTGCTTCAAAAAGCGAAGCTGTAACAGCTGACGAGGCGCCCCTTCAGATTGAAGAGCCCGAGATTTTCACCGTTGAGGAAGCTGTCATTGAAGAAGCAGCCGCTCCCGAAGAGGTTTTCACCCAGCAGGAGAAAATAATCTCCGAGCCTGTGATTATCAGAATTGAAGAGACTCCCGAAGAGGAAGCCGTCTTCACTCCCGAACAGGATCCCCCCCTTCAGCAGCCCCCTGTCATCCTTGAAAAAATCATCAGTGAGGAATTTGCCGCTGAACAGGAAGAACTCCTTTCTGAGCCTGCAAATCAGACCGCTGCGGAAGATAAAAACAGTCTTTTTGATGATTATATGAAAATCATGAATGACGAAGAAGAGGAAGATGAAACTCCTGTTAAAAGCAAAAAGTTTTCCCGCAAGGAAAAGAAAAAGATGAAAAAGCAGAAGGCAGCTGAAAAAAAGCTTGCTGAAAAAAATGATGAGCCCTCTGAAGCATCCTCAGAAGAGGAGCAAGACAGTGAAGCTTCTGAATCAGACGGCTTCAGTCTCAGCCTTTCAGCTGAAATCAGCATCAACGCCTCTGACGAAGAGGAAGCTGTCGAAGAAGCTCCCGCACAGACTCCTTCATCAAACAGCTTTTTCACAATTGAAGAAACTGTTGACGAAGCCGACGAATTCAGCTTCCCCGAAAATTATGAGCCTGAATGGATCGGCAAGGACAAGGCAGAAGACCTGATGCTTGAGGAAGAAAGCAAAAAAGAAAAGCAGAAGGCAAAAGCCAAAAAGGAAAAGAAAGAAAACAAGGAAAAGAACACTCTCGGCAAAGCAGTTCTTGCACTTCTTCTTGCAATTGTGATTGCCCTCGGAGTCTTTGCAACAACCCTCAAAAGTGTCATTGCCGTCAACACCGGCACAGCCTTCAACGGTAATTTCTGTGCCTTCACAGCATATAAGACCTATGAAAACGCAAACATCCTTGAAGGTGATCTTGTTATCACAGAAAACGTTCTTCCCGAAGACGGAGACGCTTTTGCATACATCAACTACGACGAAAAAATCTTTGACTTTGCAAAAAGAACCAAGAGCTTTGTCAACGCCGATGATGTTCTTATCGTTGCTGTCAAGGAAAACGAACGAGTTCTTATTTCAAGAGATGACTGCCGCGGTGTTGTTTATGCAACTTATCCCGGCATCGGCACTTATGTTTCAATGATCACAGATAATTACGTTATCCTGATGGCAGCCTTTGCTGTTGCGGCTGTTGTGATTATTCTTGCTCTCATCTTCGGCTTCAGAGGCGAAAAAGCCGACAGCAAAAAGAAGGCTGTCAAAAAAGCTGCCGCCAACGATGATGATGAGGACATTTTCGGCTCAATCAACTGATTGGCTCTCAGCACAATCCGAATCTTAATTAAAACAAAACAGATGTAATCAAGCCTTAAGCTCATTTACATCTGTTTTTTATTTTTGTTATTTACTTAATCAATTTCAACTGTTTCTTCCCTGACATCCTCTGCTCTTTTGAGAAAAAGAGGATTTTCAGGTGAGCAGATATTGATTGCCTTTTCAAGCACATGAATCATAACATCACGGTGTGCACCTGCATACTCACCGTCAACAGTCCAATCAACATCCTTCTCAGCTGTAATCTTAAGCTTACCGGTACGGACAAAGATAATCTGATCACCGTCATACTCCTGCCTTCTTACCTTGGTAAGAACTTTGATAATGTTGGGAACGGTAACCTTCATTTTTCTGACGAAGATTGCCTCAAACTTGCCGTCATTAAGCTTTACGCCGTCTTCAATCTTAAAGAAGCCGCCAACTGAGGTTGAGTTTGCAATTGCGCCGAAGATAAATTCACCGTCAATCACACCGCCGTCGTGCTCAATCTTCATCTTATAATTTTTGATATTCAGAACCTCGGGTACTGCAGCAGCAACATAAGCGGCATAGCCGAACTTATTCTTAAGCTTCTGGTTTGTTGCATATGAGGATCTTGAAAATGCGCCGAAGGAAGCAACGTATGTAAAATATCTGTTGTTGAAAAGACCGATGTCATAGCTGTTGACGTTGTTGTTGATAATCAGATCTGTTGCAGCCTTGATATCCTTGGGGATACCGATTGTTGATGCGAGGTCATTTGTTGTACCTGTGGGAATATAACCCACGGGAACTCTTCTGGGCATATCCATAACACCGTTTACGGTTTCGTTGAGTGTGCCGTCACCGCCGCAGCAGACAACATAATCGTGATCTGAAAGCTCTCTTTTGACAATGTTTGTTGCATCACCCTGACAGGTGGTTGTGCGTACAGTGAATTCATAATCGTTTGCTGAAAATTTGTCAATGATATCAAAAGTTGCAGCTCTTGATTTTGTTCTGCCTGCACAGGGATTGACAATCAGCAATATCTTTTTCTTATCTGACATAAAAATTGACCTATCCGATAGGAATCCTTTCTTTATTAAATGTGATTTTGCTGACATAATTTTAGCATTTTTATAAATTTATGTCAAATAAAAAAAGTAAAATCGGAAGCTTTCAACTGAGTTTTTCTTACAAAATTCACACAATATTCCATAACAGCAAAATATAATCCCGCCATTTAAAATTCAATTAAATATTTTTAAATATAACTTTAACATACCGACACCGCACAGCAGAATAGTATATCAAAAAATCAACTTTTGTAAACTATTTTTTAATAAATTATTGACAATGATGAATTTTTATTATATACTCTATCTGTTGTAAAACCAGAAACAGAAAAGGAGGAACGAAAATGAATTATATTGACTATGTAAAAGCATTAGTAGACTTTATAATGAAGCTCGTTGCGTTCTTCAAGAAATCCGCCAATGACGGCACTGAGGATTAATTTCAGCGCCTGACAAAAAAAGACTTAAAACAGATGTGTTCACTTGTGGATACATCTTTTTTAATTTACGCACCTTCCTTTAACACTCCACAGCGTTTTTAAGCTCTCTGTGTAAAAAACAAAAGCACCCGATTTGGGTGCTTTTAATATTTTATTTTATGAATTTTTTCACAAACTCAACAATTTTATTTTCATAATCTTCTTTTCCGAAATAATAGCTTTCGGCATGCTGAGCCTTCTCGACAATCAGAAGATCCTTATATTCGCCCGTATAAGCCTCATAAAGCTCATGCACCATAAAGGTTGGAACAAACTTATCCTCGGCTCCGTGAATGAAGAGAATGGGCAATTTCGCCCTTTTAACAGCCTCAAAGGCATTGGTATCCTTATGGAAATCATAACCTGCCTTTTTAACGTTAATTCCCGCAATAACAGGGAAGAGAGGTCCAGCGGGAATTCCCAGTGAATCCATCTTTGACTTGAACTCATTGAGTGCACTTGTGTAACCGCAGTCACTGACGGTGAAGCGCACATTTTCGGGAAGCTTTTCACTGCCGCTCATCATAAGCACAGTTGCGCTGCCCATTGAAATACCGTGAAGAATGATCTGAATATCCTTGCCGAAGGTGTCATTCATATAACCGAGCCACTTGAGGCAATCCTTGTGCTCAAAAGAGTCAAAGCCGATGATTTCACCTTCGCTTTCACCTGAAGCGCGGTGGTCAACAAAGAGCATATTGAAGCCCATGTCTTCAACATAAAATTTTGCATAGCGTGACCATTCACCCTTGCCGTGACTTCTGTAGCCGTGAGCGCAGAAAACATAAACATCAGATTCCTTTTCAGGTCTGAGAAGATAGCCCCTGAGACGAAGACCGTCATCTGACATCATTTCAAGCTTTTCATATCCGTAATTTTCAACCCACTGCAAAGCGGCAATTCTGTATTCCTCAGGAATATTGCTGCTGTTTTCCGTGAATTTTTCAAGAAACCACCCGGGAAGCTGGATATTTCTTTTAACAAGAACATCAGTGATGAGGTTTGCAAGACCATAGGTTGCTGCACCTGCTCCTGCCGCAGCGCCCAGCAGAATTGCCAATTGCTTTTTCATAATAATTCTCCTTAATTCTTTAATAAGATTTTACTCTGCCTTTAATATACACCAAAGTCATATAAAAAATCAAGGGCTGTCTTCTGACAGCCCTTTAATTTTAAGAAATTATGCGTATGTCATTTCATAAGTTGCATCCATTGCACCGCTGATGCTGATGGTAAGCTGAATAGGACCAACACCGCCTGAACCTGTACCTTCAAGGGGAAGGTAGTTGTGGAGCTTAACAAGTCTGCCCTGAGCGTCAACTGTTAATTCTGTTTCTGCACCGGGATATGTCATGTTAGCTGATGAAATCTTAAGGGGGCTGATATCAAGAGTACCAAGATTAAGGGGATCCATTGCACCCATGTGATATGTGGGGTTGGAAGTTGTGTTTGTGCCGTCGAAATCTGATTTTTCTGAAACAAACTTAATCTTGATTGTGTAACCGCCGTCAGCGTTTGCTGTTGCAGTTGCTGAAGCAAGACCTGCAGGATCAACTGCAGCATCTCTGCCACCGGGGATCATCTTGTGGTCGATGTAACGAGCGGGATCGTTAACGTCAACACCGTTATCGAATGTGAATTCTTCAGTTGTTGTACCTGTGAACTTTTCAACAACCTTGTTAACAACATCGGGAACGTCGTTAGCCTTGATGTCAATTACTTCAGTCTTCTTAAGAGTAACTCTACCTGTGAACTTTCTGTAATCGTTGACAGCCTTGTTGTAAGCTGTTGCGATTTCAGCAGGTGTTGAGGGAACTGTTGTGTTTGAGGGAGCAGTTGTGTCGGGAGCTGCTGTTGTGTCTGCAGGAGCAGGAGCAGCTGTTGTGTCTGCGGGAGCGGGAGCTGCTGTTGTGGGAGCAGCTGTTGTGGGAGCTGCTGTTGTGGGAGCTGCTGTTGTTGCGGGAGCAGGAGCTGCTGTGCCGGCAACCTGCTGAGCACCGCCCTGATAGTTAACATTGATGTTGATGCCCTGTGTTGAGCCAAGTCCGAAGCCTGATAAGAATACGATAAGGGCTACGAGAACGACAAGCACAACCTTAATTTCTTTCTTCATGGTTATAAAACCCCTTTCAAAATTATTGCGTTTGACACGCTTTTTATTTCAATGGCCCGTCTTGGTATAATTCAACACGTAGTCATTTACTCTATAAAATTACAATATTTTCATCAAAAAGTCAAGTGCTTTTTACTCTTTTCAGAAATAATTTTAAAACTTATTATCTTTCTTCTCTGAAATATGCAAGTCCGAGAGCCTGAGGAGGCTGATTATCCTTTTTGTCTCTGATACTGGTGAAGATAAGAACGATGATTGTTACAACATAAGGAAGCATTTTGAAAATCTCCTTGTTTGCAAAGCTCACACCTGTGATATAGCTGCTTGCAATGTAAAGGGCGCCGAAAATAATTGAGCCGAAAATTGCAAGACCGGGCTTCCAGACGGTGAAGATAACAAGTGCAATGGCAAGCCAGCCGATTGCGTCAATGCAGTATTCCCAGTTACCGTTGAGGTAATCCATAATAAATGAAAGACCGCCGAGACCTGCAATTGCGCAGCCGATACAGGTTGAAGCATATCTGTATCTTGAAACATTGATACCCGCAGCGTCTGCTGTTGCAGGGTTCTCACCCACGGCTCTGAGATTCAGACCGATTCTTGTCTTTGAAAGAATGAATGCGGTCACAAGAGCAATGATGATTGCAAGATAAATCAGAATACCGTGTGAGAAGAAGACCTTGCCGAACCAGCCGAGATCATCGGCAAAGGGAAATGATGTTGTGAAGAATCGGCTTCCCTTGCTGTAAACAGCACCGGTTTCAGCAATCATATAATCGGAAACGCCCACACCGAAGGTTGTCATTGCAAGACCTGTGACGTTCTGATTTGCTCTGAGGGTAACTGTAAGGAAGCTGAAGATGAAGCCCATAACCGCACCGCCGAGAAGGGTTGCAATAATGGGAATGATAACTGCGGGAAGATATTTTGCATTGGGACCCGCACTTGAAAGATAAAGATACTCTGCAAAGCATCCGCAGGAAGCTCCCACACACATAACGCCGGGAATACCGAGGTTAAGGTGACCTGATTTTTCTGTTATTGTTTCGCCCGTTGATCCGAAAAGGAATGCCATACCGAGCCTGATTGAACTGACAAGAAAGGCTAACATTAATTATTCTCCTTTCTGCTTTTTGATACAAGAATTTTATACTGAAGGAAAAATTCACTGCCGATAATGAAGAAAAGGATGATACCGGTAACAATATCGGAGATTGCTGAAGGAAGTCTGAAGTCGGTTGAAACCTGACCTGCACCTCTCTGAAGAAATACAATCAGGAAGGAGGTGAAAATCATATAAACGGGATTGAACTTTGCAAGCCAGGAAACCATGATGGCGGTGAAGCCTCTGCCCTCAACGGTTGTTGTTGTGATGGTGTGGTTTGTGCCGCCGACAAGAAGAAGACCTGCAAGACCGCAGAGTGCACCTGAAACAACAAGTGTTCTGACAATAACCTTGCGCACGTTGATGCCGATGTATCTTGCGGTGTTTTCACTTTCACCGACAACGGAAATCTCATAACCCTGCTTTGTCTTTTTGAGGTAAATATAAACAAGAGCTGTGAGAACGGCAACAATAATGATATTCAGAAGATAAGACTGTCCGCCGATTACGGGAAGACCGTACTGAGGAAGAGGAGAAAGAACACCTGAGCCGCTCTTTACGAAATACTTAAGGAAGAATGCAACAAGCTGAATTGCAACATAGTTCATCATCAGAGTGAACAGGGTTTCGTTTGTGTTCCACATTGCCTTGAAGAAGGCGGGGATGACAGACCAGATAATACTTGCAAGCATTGAGGCCGCAATCATAACTGCAATAAGCACGGGATAAGGAAGCTTATCACCAAGAAACAGCATCACTATGATTGTTGCAAGACCGCCGACAAGCACCTGACCCTCTGCACCGCAGTTCCAGAATTTCATTCTGAAGGCGGGTGTTACGGCAAGTGAAATGCAAAGAAGAATTGCAATGTTCTGCATAAGGCTCCAGATTCTCAGCTCTGAACCGAAGGCACCTGAAATCATTGAAGAATAAATCTCAATGGGATTTTTACCTGTCAGCAAAGTGATTGCAACAGCGGAAACAAGAAGTGACATAATAACCGCAGCGCCGCGTACAAGCAGATTGCAGTACCAGGCCATCGGCTCTCTTTTAACTATATGAAAATTCATTTTTTTCATTCTGCGCCACCCTCCTTGTTATGTCCTGTTTTTGTCATAAGAAGACCGATTTCTTCCTTTGTTGTTGTTCTTGCATCCACAACACCTGTTATGGAGCCTGAGCCGATAACAATGATTCTGTCACAAAGCTCAATCAGAACGTCAAGGTCTTCACCGACGAAAATAACGGCAACGCCCTTTTTCTTCTGCTTATTGAGAAGATTGTAAATTGTATAAGAAGCACCGATGTCAAGGCCTCTGACGGGATAAGCCGCCATAAGCACTGTGGGAGCGGAAGCAATTTCTCTGCCCACAAGAATTTTCTGGATGTTACCGCCTGAAAGACGTCTGACGGGAGTTCTTGCATCGGGAGTCACAACCTCAAGGTCCTTGATGATTTTTTCAGCAAGGTCCTTGGGAGCCTTTCTTTCAAGGAAGAGAGACTTGCCCTTTCTGTAAGAGCGAAGCATCATATTGTCAATGATGTCCATATTGCCGACAAGACCCATACCGAGTCTGTCCTCAGGAACAAAGGAAAGGCGGACGCCCAGCTCTCTGATCTGAAGAGGTGTCTTGTCACGAAGATTGTCACATTTGTGAGTTTTGGGGTTGTTATAAAGAATTTCACCCTCCTGAACCTTCTGAAGACCTGCAATTGCCTCAAGCAGCTCTCTCTGTCCTGAGCCCGCAATACCTGCAATACCCAGAATTTCACCGGAATGGGCAACAAATGAAATGTCATTGAGAACCCTGACACCTTCTCTGTCAAAGCAGTTGAGTCCCTTGACAACAAGTCTTTCCTCACAGTTTTCCGGCTCACTTCTTTCAATGTTAAGAGAAACCTTTTTACCGACCATCATTTCTGTCAGCTCAGTTTCATTTGTCTGAGCTGTCTCAACGGTGCCTGCATATTCACCCTTACGAAGAACGGCAACCTTATCTGAAAGAGACAGAACCTCGTGAAGCTTGTGAGTGATGATAATGATTGACTTTCCGTCCTCGCGCATTTTACGCAGAACTGCAAAAAGCTTCACTGTTTCCTGAGGTGTAAGAACAGCTGTGGGCTCGTCAAGGATGAGAATGTCAGCACCTCTGTAAAGCACCTTGATGATTTCAACGGTCTGCTTTTCAGAAACGGACATTTCATGAATTTTTTTCATCGGGTCAATTTCAAAGCCGTATTTTCCGCTGATTTCAGCAACCTTTTCAGAGGCTGCCTTAACGTTGAAACGGCCCTTTTCCTTCAGACCGAGAATAATATTCTCAGTTGCGGAAAAAACATCAACCAATTTGAAATGCTGATGAATCATACCGATTTTATATTTGAATGCATCCTTGGGAGAACGGATTGAAACCTCTTTGCCGTCAATGAAAATCTGACCCTCATCGGGATAATAAATACCTGCAATCATGTTCATCAGGGTTGTTTTTCCGCTTCCGTTTTCACCAAGAATGGCAAGAATTTCTCCGCGGTTAACAGTCAGATCCACATTTTTGTTGGCTGCTTTTTTACCGAAGTACTTTGTTATATTTCTAAGTTCAATTGCCGCATTTTTTTCCAAAGCCCATTCCTCCTTCACTTTATTTTCTCTTTTGTATCTGAATACAAAAAACACAGCCGCCCGCAGAAAGCCTGCTTCGACCGTCTTTTTCATCTTCAAGCATTAGCGGGACAACTTGTGTCCCGCTAATATAATGATTTTCTTAGAACATCTGGTTGAGAAGGTTGATGCCGTCGATTCTGAGATCGAAGCAGGGAGCTGAACGATATTCTGATTCGTGGAAGTAACCGTCAGCAATAACCTCTGTGTCAGGTGTGTAAGCTGCATCTGTGTCAACGTCTGCCTGATAAGTTGTAACAGCAGCGCCTTCAACTGTGAAGGTTGCAGTGTCAAACACCTTGAGAGTGCCTGCCTTCATGTCTTCAACAGCCTTCTTGATAGCTTCGATTGTGCCTTCAGCAGCAACGTCCTGGTTGATGCCTGTAAGAACAACTGAGCCTTCTGCAATACCACCGCACCAGTCAGCAGCAATTTCTTCGCCCTTGATAACCTGTCCGATGATGTAGTTGTAGTAAGGAGTCCAGTTGATAGCTGATGAAACGATGAAGGTTTCATAGCAGGATTCGTATGTGCTGCCGTTGTAGGAAATGTTGGGAACGCCTGCGCTCTCACAAGCACCGGGAGCACCCATTGAGTCAGCGTGCTGGCTGATAAGCTTACAGTCTCTTGCGATAAGAGCTTCAGCTGCATTCTTTTCTTCTGTTGCATCATACCATGAGCCTGTGAACTGAACGTCCATTGTAACTGTGGGACATACGCTCTTTGCGCCAAGGTAGAATGATGTGTAGCCTGAGATAACTTCAGCATAAGTGTAAGCACCGACATAACCGATCTTTGCTTCTTCAGCTGTGAATTCACCGGCTTCGATCATTTCGTTAAGCTTCATACCTGCAGCAATACCTGCAAGGTAACGGCCTTCATAAATTGATGCGAAAGCATTGTGGTAGTTAGCAAGGCCTTCTGTGTGAGCCTTTGTACCTGTTGCATGGCAGAACTGAACATCGGGGAACTGCTTTGCAGCTTCAATCATGAAATCTTCGTGACCGAAGGAGTTAGCAAAAACGATCTTACAGCCTAAGTCAACAAGGTCCTTTGCAGCGTCTGTGCATTCTGTTGATTCGGGAACGTTTACCTTAACGATAACCTGATCGTCTGAAAGGTTGAGAGCTTCCTGAATTCTGTCAACAGCGTTGATGAAGTTAAGGTCATAGGTTGAGTTTTCATCGTGAAGGCAGATGAAACCGATCTTGAAGTCTTCGGGAACTTCGTAGTCGATGTCAAGCTTAACCTCGTCGATGGGTGAAGCACTCATGCCAAGTTTAGCATCAGCAGCTGTTGTTGTGTCATCACCTGCGGTTGTGGTTGTGTCTTCGTTGCCGCCGCCGCATGCTGCAAATGTGAAGAGCATAAGAGCTGCAAGAAGAACTGCGAGAATTTTTTTCATGTCTTTTCCTCCTTGGAAATTTTTATTTTTTCACCGATTACTCGGCAAATTCCTTTCTGAAGGTCACCTGGCTGTCACTCATTGATTCAATAATTGCAAGTGATTCAACTCTGATGCCCATATCTCTGATTTTCTGACCGCCCGGCTGGAAGCCCTTTTCAACGGCAATTGCACAGCCGACAACCTGAGCGCCCGCCTGTTTGCAAAGATCGATAAGACCGACAAGAGCATTGCCCTCGGCAAGAAAATCGTCAATAATGACAACCTTGTCATTTTCATTGAGAAAATCCTTTGAAACAATAACGTCATAGGTTGTCCCGTGAGTGAAGGACTCAACCTGTGTTTTATAAACCGTTGAAGCAATGTTTTTTGTCTTTGTCTTTTTTGCAAAAAGCACGGGACAATCAAAAAACTGCGCAGTTATACACGCTATTCCTATTCCCGATGCTTCAATGGTAAGAATTTTGTTAACTTCGCAGTCTGAATATAAATTTTTGATCTCCTTGCCCATTTCGTTAAGGAGAGAAATGTCAATCTGGTGGTTGAGGAATGAATCCACCTTAAGAATGTTGCCGGGAAAAACCTTTCCGTCCTTAAGGATTTTTTCTTCAAGAAGCTTCATGTATTTCACCTTCCGTCTCAAAAAGCTTTCGGGGAGTCACATCCTCCGACTTAACGCTCTTATTTTAACAAATGCTGTCGCAATTTGCAATAGAAACTTTTTATTTTTGACGAAAAAATATATCCTTTAATCAGTTAAAGAAAAATCAGGTCTTTCTGACAAATTCTTTATGACAGTGAGGGCAGTTGATTTTGATTTTTCCTCTGCCGCGGGGCACTCTGAGCACCCTTTTGCAGCCGGGACAGGAGAAATATCTGTGCTGACTGTCTCTGCTGTGAGAAATCATAACGCTGATTTTTCTGACCAGAGGATCAACAAGTCTGATAAAGCGGTTGTTTTCTTCTCTGCGCTTTGCGGTGTTTTTGGAAAAAATGCGCAGAAAAGCAAAAACATAAAAGGGCAGACCGAGCATTCTCAAAGGAAAAAAGTCAAAAAAGGAAAACACGGAGGTCAGAATACCGCCGCAGATAAGCAGCACTCCGCCGAGAATGTCAAAGCCGTATCTTCCGTACATAAAACGAATCAATTTATCTCTCATAACAAAAATACCTCCGAATTAAAGCAGCCTGCATCAAAGCTCCTGTTTTTCCTCAACAAGCAGAAGCTCCTTTTCCGTCAGCTCTCTGCACATTCCCTCCTGAAGTCCTTCATCAAGGGTAAGGTTGCCCATTTTCACTCTTTTAAGGTCAATGACTCTGTTGCCCAGTGCGGCAAACATTCTTCTGACCTGATGATATTTCCCCTCGTGAATTCTGACCTCGGCAAGATTTTCCTCATCAAGCATTTTCACCTGAGCCTCAAGGCACAGCGTACCGTCCTTAAGCTCAATGCCGTTTCTGAAGCGTTCAATATCCTCCTGAGTCAGTCCGTGATGCAGACGGGCGTGATAGGTTTTCATAATGTGATTTTTCGGTGAAAGAATTCTGTGGGCAAAATCTCCGTCATCAGTGATTAGCACAAAGCCTCTTGTGTCCGCATCAAGTCTTCCCGCAGGGAAAAGCCCTTCACGTCTGAGATGGGGCGGCACAAGGTCAACAACGGTTTCTCTGTCTCTGTCATCACTTGCAGAAATCACTCCGCAGGGCTTGTTGAGCATAATGTAAATGTGCTTTTTGTAGCTTATGGCTTCACCGTCAACACAGACTGTGCTTTTTTCAATGTCAACCTTGACATCTGCCTTTGCGGCCTTCACTCCGTCAACGGTCACAAGTCCGCTTCTGACAAGCTTTTTGACCTCGCTTCTTGAATACTTTCCCTGAGAAGCAATGATTTTATCAAGTCTTTCCATACTCATTTGATTCTTGTAAGCTTGTTACCCTTGACAATGAAAACCCTTTTTGCATAAGGGAAAAGAAACTTGTCATTATAGGAGTCAGTATAAAAATCGTCAATAACACCGTCGGGGAAGGCTTCACGGAAAAATTCAATTTTTCTTTCACGGAAGCAGCCTCTGAGAAATTTACCCTTTTCAATATCAAATTCCGTACCGAGATAATGCTTGATTCCGAGACGCTGACAGATTTCACCCATCATAAAGGCAGGAGACGCAGTTATAACAAGGTCATCCTCCTTTTGTACCTCCTTGTACCAGGGCTTGATTTTATGCATATTGTCATCCCAGAATTCCTTCACAAGCGCATCCATATCCATATCGTGAGTCTGGAAATAATCCTCAAAGATACGTCCGAAGTTGTCAATGAAATCCTCAAAGCGTGCATTGCCCTTGTGATATTCACGCAGCACGCCCGTTACGGTGGGCAGATATTTGATAAGGGAGGGATCCTTTTTGAAATAGCTTTTGAAAAGATCAACAGAAGAGTCTCCCTTATAAATTGTATCGTCAAAATCGTAAACGTTCATAATTTCCTCCTGATTTTATTCGGGGCTGTGTAAGCTTAAATATTCGTCTTTTACAATACCCGCTTTTTTGAAAAGCGAATGAAAAGCAAGTGAAAGCACCGCGGGAGCAAGAATATGCATAATTGCAATTAGTATCATGGTTTTCTGTGTTCCGAAATCCTCACTCATTGCAGCCAGAGCACCGAACTGACCCACAAGACCGCTTGTTCCCATACCCGCACCTGTTGCCGTGTTTGTCATTTTCAGCACGCAGGTTGAAACGGGACCCAGCACCGCGCCCGCAAGAGTGGGGGCAAGAAGAATCTGCGGATGTCTCATAATATTTCCGAACTGAAGCATGCTTGTGCCAAGACCCTGGGATACAAGACCGCCCACACCGTTGACCTTATAGGAGGTGACGGCAAAGCCGATCATCTGAGCGGCACAGCCCACAGCCGCTGCACCTGCGGCAAGACCGTTGATTTCAAGCATAATGCAAATTGCGGCAGAGCTGATGGGCGCTGTCAGAGCAAGACCCACAAGCACTGCAACACTGATTCCCATAGGGAAGGGATGAAGGCGGGTTGCTTCGTTGATAAAATTGCCCAGAGAGAGCATAAAATCCGAAAGATAGGGACCCACAAAGCCGCTGACGAGTCCGCCCGTGACAACTGTGACAATGGGAGTTACAACAATGTCAATTTTTGTTTTTCCCGCAACAAGACCCGCAACCTCATTGGCAACAAGAGCCGCTGCATAAGCTCCCACGGGACCTCCCAGCTCATAACCCATTGCACCGACTGCAACACAGGAAAAAACAACAAGAGGGCTTGACTTCAGTCCGTAGGCAATTGCAGCACCGATTGCCGCACCCACAACAGATGAAGGAACGGTAATCCCCGAAAGAAAATCAAGTCCGGGAATTTTTGCAAGCTGACCGATTATAAGTCCCACAATAAGCGAAGAAAAAAGACCCAGAGCCATATAACTCATGGCATCAACAAAATACCGTTTGAAATATTTTTTCAGAAATTTCACTTTTAATCCTCCTTTTGCAAATACTCTTTCATTATAAATCAGCACAAAAAAATAATCAAGATAAAATTTATATTCTCTGAAATGCAAAGCTTCCCTGCACCGGCAGATACAAAAAAGGCCCCCTCCGACCGAAGGGTCCGAAGAAGCCTTAAAATGTTTTTATATTGAGCTATGAAGCTTTTTTATGCCTTTTTTTCAGGCTGAGGATCTTTTTTGATCACCTTCCATGCAGCAACAGCAATGATTGTTGACCTTGCAGGAATGTTCAGTCCGTTGATTTCATCCTTTTCAGCAAAGAGCTTTCTTGCAGGATGGGTTTCCTTTGAATATTCATTCATGGGAACAAGGCTTCCGTCCTCAAGATACCAATGCCAGACAGAATCGCTTTTCACTCTCAGAAGCCAGCCCGTGAAGATTCTTGAGCTGTCCTTGACCTCAAAGAAGTTTTTGGCAAAAACATGTGTGCCCTCGTTGGTAATTTTATCCTTGAGCTTAAATTCAAGAGCGCCCTGATCAGTTGTTTTCAGACTTCCCTCATCCTCACCGATGGTGCAAAGGGCATTGTCTGCCTTAAGTGAGCCGCTGTGATAAGCCATTGTCAAATCAAAGTTTTTCCACTCAGCTGTGAAAACAACACTGGAAATCGCACCTCTCGGAAGCTTGGGAAGCTTTTCACCGGGCTTGAAAATTCTGATTTCGTCCTTCACATTTTCGGGAACATTATCTGTGGGAGCAAAGCCTGATTCCGTGACAAACCACAGCCATCTGTTATTAAGCCAGAAGCGCATCTTCCAGCCCATAAATCTTTTTTCCTTATCCTTGCCCTTGGGTATAAAGGCGTTTTCGGGAACAACTGCATTGCCGTCGTTGATGACAGTCTCATTGAAGCGGAATTCATATCTCCCGCTCTGAGTCTGAGTAAGCTCACCCTTCTGCCCGTCATAGCAGGAGTCAACAGCCTTTGCCTTAAGGCTGCTGTTGCAGCCGATGTAAAAATCGGGAACAATCTTTTCCCACTGAGCGTCGGCAATAACGGCTGTCACACCATTGGCATCGATATAGGGAATCTTATCCCCTGCGGCAAAAATTTTCTTTTCATCTGCAGCTGTCCAGGGAGCAAAGCTGCCGTCCTTCATAAAGCTGTAAAACTCACTGTCAACCCTGCAGCGCAGTGTCCAGCCCTTGAAGCGATAGCCTTCAAGAGAGGGCTCTTCAAGTGTCAGCAGAGTTTCACCGTTATTCACGCCTTCAATGCCCGAAGGAATTTCAGGAGAGCTCAGAGCAATTTTCTCAACAGAAGCATCCTGAGTGGGAACGGCAAAGTTGCATCTTATCTTATATGATGTCTGTTTTCTTTTTGACTCATAATCCTTTGCCTTGGGAAGGGATGCCTGAGCCTTTTTCAGAGCCTCAAGAAGCCAGTTACCTGACTCCGCTCTCTTTTCTGCAAGGAGCTTATGAACCTTTTCATAATCAATGTCTGCAGGCTCATTGCCGAGAATATCTGTGTTTATATCAAATCTTCTGTCGTCAAGACCGAAGGTGCTCAGAACGGTGTCAACCTTGTCACCGTTTCTTGAGCCGGCAAAGAACCTTCTGCCGAAAAGAATGCTGAAGCAGCAGCAATGGAAGGAGTTTGTGAACACACAGTCGGCATTTTTGATGTAACCGAGCCACTGCTCAACACTCATATCATAAATCCATTCGTGCTCAACATCCTCATACTTTGTCAGCTTGCCCTGAGGATAAGGTCTGTCACTTGATTCAATGATTTTAAGATTGTGTGCCTTTGCATATTTAACAGCCTGCTCAATGGTATCCTCCGCACTCTGAACAACGTGGTAAAGGAACATATAGCCCTTTTCCTCGGGATCCTCGGCAATTTTTCCGTAAAACTCACCGTCATGAAGCATAACGGGGTCAAGAACAACCGTTGAGTCAAGCTCTGATTTTTCATCAATAAACTGCTTGAGGCTGGGCTCACGGACAGAAATTGCATCAAAGTCTCTGAGATAATCAAAGAACTGTTTTTCCTGAGCCGCCGTTTTTGTGTAGGAGCTGCCTCGTGAAGCGGAGTAGGCAATCTTAGCCTTGTTATCCATTGATCTGTTTGCAAGGAAGAAGGCTCTTTCAAGGGAGGGCTCACTTTTCCAGATAACGTCTGTTACACACATATAGCAGTCCATTCCCGGATCGTCAAATTCCATTGATGCCGATGTGTAGCCCTTTTCTGTAACCTTCAGATTTCTGTCAATGAAACTTTGGAATTTATCATATCTTGCAGCTCTTTCTCCTCTGAGAAGAGAGTAGCTTTCCTGAAGGTCAGCCGTAAGCCTGACTGCCTTGAACCAGTCAGCTCTCTTGTCAGGTGAGCCGGGGAATCTGTTAAATCTGTATTCAAGCTTGTCCGTGTAATAATCCGCGGGATAACGCATATTATAGTTGTCATAATATGATGCCTTGTAATCAATGACCTGACTTTCATATCCGTTATTCTCAAGGAATTTCTGCATTGCAAAGCTGTGCAGAGGACAGGCAAAATTGAGCCACTTGGTATAGATGTTTATGGAGATAATTCCTATCTTCATTGTCTTCCTCCTGTTTCAGTATATCGGGTGGGATAAAGCAATCACACCCGATATTTGTTTTTATTCATCAAAGGTCGTTAGCCTCGATTTCGCTGATAATTTTCTTGTGTCTCTCATATAACAGAAGAGACTTGTTATATTTGAAATATTCCTCACAGCCGTATTTTCCGATGAAGTGAGCCGCAAAGTAATGAACTGTAAGCTCGGTGACAAACACAAGCATTTCCTGACCGTCACCGAAGGCGGATTCACAGAATTCAAAGGTGTTTGTGAGCTTTTTGCTCGTGGCTGCAACAAGACCCTGAAGGTCTTTCTTCAGCTTTTCAAACTCACCCTTGACAATTTCAAAGGCGGCAAGGGGATCGTTTTTGTTTTCTGCCTTTGAAACAATGCCTCTGATTCTCTCAAGCTCGGCAATTTCAAGCAGCAGCACCTCTCTGTCCTGCTTTGAAAGAAGCTTGGTTTCCTTTGCCTTCTTAAGCTTTTCCTCACAGCCGTCAATGAATTTCTGAAGCTCATCGCAGACATCTGCATCACCTGAGGCAACAGTTTCCTTGAGATTTTTGAAGTGACCGAAGAGAGAGCTGATGAGAAGCTCCTTGTAATAAATGCTTCTCAGAGGAGAATGGAAGGCTTCAATCAGAAGACCGATAAAGGTGTATTTTTCATCAAACTGAGCGTTGCTGATTCTGATTTTTGAGCTTTCGTCTGTCTTACCGTCAAGAATTCTCTCAACCTGATAATCAGCCTTATACTTGTTGAAAATGTCATAGTAGTTTGCAAAGTTCTTTGCAATCTTCTTATTCTGAATATACTGTGAAATGAGCTTATAGTCAACCTTTATGTTTTTAAGTTCATAAAGTTTTATCATGCTTGACAGGTCAGACCAGCCTCTTGCGGTAACAAAGGTCTTTCCGTCAACGGTGCTTTCAACGCTGTAAAACTCAACATCCTTCTTGATTTCAAGATATGTCATAACAGCGGGATGCACCTGAGTTTGATATGCGTGCTCCTTCCATACATCATAAAAGGGCTCAACGTCAATTCTTTTCATTCTGTCCCAGGTGGCAACGTCAAACTCACGGACAGATTTGTTATATTCTGGAGGGTTACCGGCTGTGACAACCACCCAGCCCTCAGGAACGCAGTGCTTGCCGAAGACCTTGTACTGCAGGAACTGAAGCATTGCAGGAGCAAGTGTTTCGGAAATGCAGTTGATTTCATCAAGAAAGAGAATACCCTCTTTGATTCCGGTTGACTCAATTTTCTCATAAACAGAAGCGATGATTTCACTCATTGTGTATTCTGAGACGGAATACTCCTCACCGCCGTAAACCTTCTTTTCGATGTAAGGAAGACCGAGAGCGGACTGACGGGTGTGATGAGTCATAGAGTAAGAAACAAGACCGATTCCGATTTCCTCGGAGATTTGCTGCATAATGGCTGTTTTGCCAACGCCCGGAGGGCCCATAAGAAAGACAGGACGCTGGGATTCAACGGGAATGATATAGTATCCGAATTCGTCCTTTGTAAGATAAGCTTCAACTGTGTTTTTGATCTGCTGTTTTGCTTCTTTAATATTCATCTTGTTCTCCTTGTTTATCGGCATCTCTGCCGTATTTTTTATTATACACTAATTTATTACTAATTGCAAACCTTTTCAGATTTCTCTGAAAGGAAGGTTATGTTTTTTTGCAAAAGCCTCGGCACAGCTGTTTTTCCTTCCGCCGATGACGGTGAAGGGATTAAGGCCTCTGAAAAGACCGTCGTCAATCTCCTTTACGCTTTCGGGTATTTCCACATAGCTGAGCTTTTCACAGTAAAGAATGGAGGTGCCGATTTTCTCGACGCCCTGAGAGATTATTACCTGCTCAAGCTTATGATTAAAGGATATGACCGAATCCCCCAGGCTTTTGACGGATGAAGGAATGCGGATACTCTTCACCGCGGTCAAACTTGAAAAAGCGAAGCTGTCAAGCTCTCTTACGCCGTCGGGAAGCTCAATGCTTTCAAGACTTTCACAGCAGGAAAAAGCACCTGCACCGATATATCTGAGAGACTCGGGAAATCTGATTTCAGCAAGACTGCTGCAGCTATAAAAAGCGCTGTCCCCGATTTTCCTCACGCCCTCAGGGATGATAACAAGAGTGATTTTTCTTCTTGCATTTCTGACCCTTTCGGTGTATGAACCGTTGCTTGGTGAGAAGGCATAATTCCCGATTCTGTCAACAACCTTTCTGCCGATAACCGAGGGCACGGTGACGCAGGTCTGCGTTCCCTTATAGCCGTTGATTTTTGCACTGCCGTCACTGTAGGTCTCATAAGACCAGAGCTGCTTGAGCTGAGCAACTGTCACGGGCTTTGTGCTGTCAAGGTCAAATTCGTCATCTATTGAGTCAAGGGCGGTGACGTTCGAATTTTTCCATTCGGAAGCCACGGCAAAGCACTCGTGAGCCTTCTGCTCAAGGGCAGGCTCGATATATTCTGCGTCAACGTTGCGCTTTGTGATTTTGCCCATATTTCTGTAAAAATCAACAAAGACCGCCTTATCCTTTTTAAAGGCATATTCAAGAATGTAACTGCGGCGGGAAAAGGCGTAACGGATATAAGTTGCCGCAGTCTCGTCACTGTAAAGCTCCCTTGATTCGATAAAGCTTTCCAGCATTCTGTATTTGATTTTTTTGTCCATATTGAAGGAAATGCTCAGTGAGGGAAGAAAGACACTGACATTTTCATCGAAGGGTAAGCCCTTGATAAATCTGACACCCTTTGCGCTGATTTTCCTGAGTGCCTCACAACCGGAAAAGCATCTGTCGTAAAGCTCCTGAACCTGATCGTGAATGTTGATTTCTTCAAGAGCAATACAATCCATAAAGGCTTCTCTCGGCAGTGCGCGTACACCGGCAGGCACTGTAAACCGTTCAAGACTGCGGCAGTGGGCAAAGACCTCGCTTCCCAAAATCATCAGACTGTCGGGAAGTCCGATTTCCTTCAGCAGCTCACATCTTGTAAAAGCACAGATGCCAAGATAAATCAGTCCCTCTGAGATGCTGACAGACCGCAGACTCCTGCAGTTGAAAAACACCATATCACCCATCACGAATTCTTGACCCTCAACTGTAACCCTTTCAAGAGCCACGCAGTTAAGAAAGACTCTTTTGGATATACACTTTATGTCACCGCTGATGTGAACCTCCTTAAGCTTAATACAGCCCACGAAAGCATCCCGTTCGATTTTTCTGAGGCTTTTCGGGAAGGTGACACTTCTGAGTCTTTTGCAGTCGGAAAAGGCGCCCGCACCGATTTCCGTAACACCCTCAGGAATGTAAAGCTCTTCGGTGTCCTTACCCTTAAAGGCATGATCTTCAATTTTCGTTGTGCCCTCGGGTATCTCAACCACAGCATCATTTCCGAGATAACGGGTAAGATAAGAGGAAGAATAAAAAAATCCGTTCTGAAAAATCATAATTTTTACCTCTTAAATTTCGTCCTCATCAACGACAAGCTTGATTGCCCAGGGAGGAACGCTTTCATTGTTCTGAAAATCACGGACAAAAACAAATGCGGTTTCATAATCGGGCTTTTTTGAAGGGAAGGTGCCCCAGCCGTCTGTGAAACAAATCAGACCCTTGAGGTTTGTGAATTCACCCTGTTCAACAAGCTCATTGACCTTTCTGAACACGGGAACAAAATCTGTACCGCCCATTCCTCTGATTTTCATTTTCTTGATGTATGCGTCGAATTCTTCCTGACTTGTGATTTTAACGTGCTCCTGAATATCCGCATCACACTGAATGATATGAATGTTGACTTTCGAGAAGAAGCTTTCAGAGCTTTTGAGGATATTAAAGGTTTTCTGAATGAAGCGGTGCACAAGAGAGGGCGTTCCCACTCCCACAGAGCCGGAGGTGTCAATTGCAATGACAAAATCCTTGATTCTTTTCTCCTCCTTGTATTCAAGAGGCTCAATCAGGGGCATTCTTCCGTAAAGCTCAAGACCGTAGGTGTAATAGACATAATCAAATTCATCGTCATTGACCTTCATCACCTCACCCATAACAGCAAACTTTTTGAGAAACTCCGTGTAATCGTATCTTTCACGGTTGAGCTGTTCAAGATCTTTGAAAAGTGTTCCCTTCTGGGTGCCGATGCCGAAATTTCCTGTTTCAAGAGCAATCTGTATTTTTTCTGAAATCTCCTTCCAGCGCTCAGCCTCTCCGTTGCCGTCCCTCTGCTGAGGCGAGCCGTCCGCCGGGGAAGGAAAGCTCTGTCCGTCAAGCATTTTGAAGCCGGGATTGTTCATAAGAACATCTTTCTTTTCCTCAGGTGACATATACCAGAAGGTGTGATCATCGTGATAAACAACACCTCTGAGAGAAGCAATTTCAATCTTTGACTTTTTTGAATCCATAAGATATCTGTAAATCTTCTCAGCCGTAAGCACAGGGCAGGCTTCCTTGATTTCTTTGAGATATCTTTCCGCAACAGCATCCTTTTTTGTTTTCACCGTGCTCACATCCATGCTGCCGATAAGAGACTCAACGGCAATGTCACAGGCAAGGTCCCAGCATTCACGGTCAACCTCTGCCGAAAGATACATATGACGGAAAACACAGTGAAAAACCATATGCAGAAAAGCTCTTACAGGAAGGCTCTGCTCCTGCTTATAAATTTTCAGAATGTGGGAAACATCATAAAGAAAAAGCCGTCCGTCTGTTGCAATTGTTCCCTCATATTCAGCATAACTGAACTGACTGATTGCAAGATCAAGAAAACGGAAATTGACAAGAAGACTGTTACGTGAAATGGTTATAATCTCGTGAGCAAGCTTATGCTTTTTGTCAAGCAAGGCCTTTTTTTCTTCGTCCATAGTTATTCCTCCTTAAAGTTTTCTGATTTTAATATATCATTTATTTTGAAAAATAGCAAATGATTTTTTAACACATTGTTAACAAGTTCACATATTTTTCACCTAAAATGACGGCAATTCTTCCCCCGGATAAAAAATTACTGATCACCCGCCGTTCTGAACACCTCTCAGACGGGGCAAAAACAGCTGTGCAACAGATTGTGTCGCAGTTTTTTAACTGATTTTCCGTGACTTTTTCAAAAGGAAATAGTATGATATAAATGTCGGAGGGCTCAAATCTGCCTTTCGTGAAAGGATGATAAATATGACAAAGATTTCCCGAAACATCAAACGGCTCAGAGCAGAAAGGGGTCTGACTCAGGACGCTCTTGCCGAAAAGCTTTTCATCACCCGTCAGGCAGTTTCAAGCTGGGAGAACGACAGAACCCAGCCTGACCTTGAAATGCTGGGAAAACTTTCCGAAGTGATGGAGGTTTCAATTGAAGAGCTTCTTTACGGCAAAAAAAGAAACACCTCTCTTGAAACGGAAAAAACCTCTTATAATAACACTCTGATAATTGCTTTCTCCATTCTCGGTGCCTTTTTTGTCGGCAGCGGTCTGATTCTCATTTTTGTGACCTTCTGGCGTGAAATGGGTCTGCTTTCAAGAGGAGTTTTGTCCCTGATTCCCCTTCTTCTTGGTCAGGCAACGGGGATGTTTGTCTTTTTCAGGAAGAAGGACAAGGTATATTGGTGTGAGGGCGCGGGTGCACTCTGGACTGCGGGAATTTCCGCAACCCTTGCTCTTCTTTACAATATTTTCGATGTAAGCATGACTGCAAAATATATTCTTCTTCTGGCGGCTCTTTCCGTCATTCCCGTGATAATGCTTCTCGGCAGCATCTCTCCTCTTGCCGTGTATTACGGATGTGCCATTACCTTCGGTGCGGAGGGCGGAGAAAATCTCTTTCTTTATGTTGCCATTTCAGCTGTGCTTATGGCTGTTGGCTGTACTTACACACACCGTCTTATCAGAAAAGAAAACAAAATCCACCGCAGTCTGCTTGCCCATTGGATAAGCATCTGCGCATTGCTGATTGCTTCGGCGGTTCTCGGCTTCGGAATCGAATTTCCTTTCGGCTTATTGGGACTGCCGACGGTTTCCCTTTGTCTTTTTCTTCTCTCACTCAAAGAGGGTGAGCTTTCAATGCCTTACAGACTCCCGGGTCTTCTGGGCACTGCTTTGCCTATGCTTATTGCCTCTTGGATTTACTTTGACTGTGCCAAGATTGACAAATACAATCTGACATATGTTATCATCTGCACCCTTTCGGTTATTCTGACTGTCTGTGTGCAGAGAAAAAATCTCAAAGACAAAGCCTCCCTTGCTTATGCGGCAATTGTGTGCATCTTCTGCGGAATTTTCATCTGGTCAGTATATGCCACAGACGGAGAATATATCAATGAGCAGGCGGAAAAATTCACCGCAATTCTCAAGCTCCCCGCCTTTGCCGCTTACATTGCAATGATGATTTGGGGCTGTAAGGAAAAGAAGCTTATACCCATCAACATCGGCTTCCTCGGTGCAAGTGCCCTTGCAATGATTGTTGTTGCTTATTCAGGACTGTCAATGATAGCCAACGGAATAATGCTTCTTGCCTTCGGCTGTGCTTTTCTTGCAATCAATTTTATCATCACAAAATCAAAGAAAAAGCTGCCTGTCAGTAAAAATGATGAGGAGGTGCAAAGTGATGAAAAATAAAAAGCTCAGAAATCTTTTCATAATCACTCTTGTTGTTCAGCTTCTTATTCCCGTTTTTCTTCTTTCCGCCCATTACGCCAATCACAAAAATGTTCTTGAGCAAAGTCAGGAATATAAATTCAAGCTTCTTGATATGAGTCTTGACGTCTATTCAGACGGAGAGCAGTATCTCTGGTTTGATGTCGGCGGAGTCCACCAATATTACGGCAAAAAGATTGCCGTGACTGTCGGTGAAGACGGCTTTGTTGATTTTGCCGAGAGGTCAGCCTTGCCCGAGAATGACTGCTGGATTAACTTCAAATACCTGCGTTACAGAACCTCTTTCTCAAACAATGATTTTTCAATCGAGCCGGGAGTGGTTGTCTCTCAGGTTATGGAAAAGGTTTATGCCGCTTATGCTTGGGCAAGCGACATGCACGAAAACGGCTGCTTTGCTTATGTAACCGCCAAGGTTTACAAGGGCGCCTTTGTTCCCACGGCGGTTTATGTTGAGGGTGAAAAGATTCTTACAATACACCCTGAAAATCTGATGTAAACAATCTGAGCTCCCGATAATCCGGGAGCTTTCTTTTTCAGAAAATAACAGTGACAAAATAACCAAATATATTTAATTTTTTTCAGCACTACATATAATTGTTATTTTATAGTTAATATGGTATAATTAGCCCATTATAAAGAAAGGAGAGTGTGTTTGATTGGGAAAAGTTAAATCATTTTTCACCGAAGTAAAAACTCACTGGAAAACACCCGCTGAAGGTAAGTATGTTCCTTACAGAGAGTACAAGGACATCTTCCTGGGCGTCGGCTCAAACTACACAGGCACAAAAATGCTTGAGGGTATCGGCTTCTGGGCTGCCTGCTATCTGTTTATGTACCATTATGAGCTGCCCTACCTTACCTTCTCATTCATCGGCATTATCAATATGCCCCTCAACTACATCTGGACCCTCATCGGCTGGATTATCAACGACAACCTGGGCTTCCTGCCCAAAAAGACTGAAAGAAAATTCTACGGACTTTATTTCTCACTGATTGTGATCGGTCTTGTTATGATTTTCGGCAAGTTCCCCTTCCTTGCAAATTCAACCAATCCTCTGATTGTTTATCTTAACAACATGGAAAGTATCGGTATCAATGCCGCCTCGGCAATGAAGATTCTCGGTACTCACATTCTCTGGAACGGTTGGGCCGGTTCAAGAAACATCTTCTACCGTAAAAAGCTTATTCCCAAATACGGCAGATATAAGTATTCTCTTTACTGTGATGTTATCCCCAAGTGCATCATGGTTATCCTCGTCGGCTGGCTTCCTCTTTATGAAATTCCCGATATGGTCACAAGAGTCTGGACAGCAAACCTTCTCTTTGCCTGCTATAACATCTTCGGCTTCGGTAACAACCTTGAAAATCTTTCAAAGACCATCAGCCCCAACATGCAGGAAAGACTTCTTGTCCGTACATACCCCGTAAAGCTTTCACACTTTGTGCACACAATTGTTTCAATCGTCATCCCCGTTGTTGTTGACTCTCTTGACAACGAATGGGCTGACATCAACCTTTTCCGCTGGGTATATCCCATTGCATTCATCGTTCCCGCACTTATCACAATGATTTATGCAGGCAGACTTCAGGAAAGAATCCCCCAGCCTCCCCTTGAAAAGAAGGTACAGATTAATTTCTGGGACGGTATGTTCGGTGTTCTTCGTAACAAATACCTGCTTATCAACACCGTGGTCGGTCTTATCGACTCACTGGGTAACGGTATGCTTGCAATAACAACAATTGTTTACCTTTACACCTTCAGACTTTCAGGTCTGCCCTACACAATCATCATCAATCTTATTTCCTTTGCGGGTACACCCCCCGATCTTTGCTCTCCTTATTTCCTCAAGCGCTTCAGCTATAAGCAGATTATGATTTTCTATCAGCTTACAAGAGCCATCGGTAACGCTCTTATGGTTGGTTCCTTCTGGTTCTTTGGTGACAACGTTCACATCTGCGGTCTTGTCTGTATTGTTGTTATGTTCCTTATGGAAGCAACAAAGACCATTCCCACAACTGCAGGTCACGATATGGGTACACGTATCGGTGACTATCAGATGTATCTTTCAGGTGAAAGACTTGAAAGCTTCGCAGGCGTTTTCGGATGGTTCACAGGCCCCATCACATCCTTTGTCGGCCTTATCATCCCTCTTATGCTTCTCAAGTTCGGCTTCAACAGCAACTGGGACGTTCTTTATCTTGACAGCGCCCGCTTCAACATTATTGCCGTACCCCTTATCATCGACATCATCGGCTATCTGCTTATGACAATTCCCTACTTCTTCTGGGATTATGACAACGAAAAGCAGACCAAGGTTATCCAGGTGCTTCAGCGCCGTGCGGAAGTAACCGAAAGAAAAGCCCGTGAAGAAGGCGAAAAGGTCAGCGGCGGATTTATAGGTTAAAGGAGGTTGACATCATGAAAGAAAAGAAAGAAAAAGTTTTCAATGGCATGACTGCTCCCGTTGATGTCCGTCTCGACATTCCCGAGGATGAAATCTGGACCTATAAAATCGACGGTCTTGCAGACCCTCACATCAACAAGCCCTTCACAAAATTCACACTTAAAAAGGTTGTCTTCACCGTTCTTATTCTTATTGCTGTTTTCCTTTCAATGTATTTCAGCGTCAGAGTTGTCAGCCGTACCGCCTTTGAATATAACATCCTTTCAGACGGCACTTATGAATTCACAAAATTCAACAACACAGGCTACATCACTCACCTTGACATTGACTATGCAGTTGAGATTGTAACTGACAGTGAAAATCCCGATGCAGCAACAAACTTCACTCTTCAGAAGGATGAAACCAAGCCCATCACAACAATTCCCGAATTCTGCTTCAACTGTGATGAAACCGTTCAGACAATTTACATCGGCAAGGATGTAAAGGAAATTGACGGCAAGGCATTCTTCACCTGTAAAGCCCTCAAGCAGATCATAGTTGACGATGAAAACGAATATTACTGTGATATTGACGGTGTTCTTTATAACAAGGATAAAACAGAAATTATCTGCTATCCTATGAATCACGTTGCTTATCTTCGTGAAAAGCTGGGCTATAATGACACAATCTGGGCAGATACGGAAAACAATCTTGAATTCCGTGCAAGATATGAGGCAGACATTCTCACTTATGTTCTTCCCGCAACGGTTGAAACCATCGGTGAGCTTGCATTCTATGACCTCCCCCTTGCTGCTCTTTATATGCCCGAGGGTCTTAAGAGAATTGAGACCATGGCAATCATGAGAAACTGGTGGATGACAGGCATTTACTCTTATGAATCAAGCACAGCAGCAGAGGACGAGACAGGCTTCTCAGCTGTTTCAAAGCTTAAGGGTGTTTACCTTTCACTTCCCGACGGACTTGAATATATCGGCTCCGATGCTCTGAGCTATAACGACGACGGCGGTTACCTTCGTATCCCCTCAAGCATAAAATTCATCGGACATCACGCCTTCTTTGACACAGTTGAAAAGAGAGACGGCACTCTCATCGGTTATGAGCAGGTCAACATTGCAATGACTGAGGAAGAATTCAAAAACGTTGAAACAGGCTCTCAGTGGATTCCCGAATACGACAGCGGTCTTCTTGACAAAAAGGTTGAGCTTGTATTTGGCGCTGAAAAGATTTATCTTGAGGACGTAACCTACACAGAAAAGGAAGACGGCACTCTTGAAATCACATCAGTCACAAACATCAGCAACTCAAAGGAATTCTCAACAGAATCTGCCGACGGAAAGGCAGTGACCTCAATTGCACGTCACGCCTTCAAATGGGACACAAGCATCGAAACCGTATATATCGGCAAGGATGTCAAGGAGCTCACAGGTGAAACCTTTGTTCACCTTCGTGCACTCAAGAGCTTTGTTGTTGACGAAGCAAACGAAAACTTCTGTGCTGTTGACGGTGTGCTTTACACAAAGGATATGAAAACTCTCCTTTGCTGTCCCAAGAATTATGAAATCACAGATGAATTCACTGTTCCCGCAACAGTTGAAATAATCAGCCGTTCCGCATTCTCAGACTGCAAGTTCAGCAGGATTTATCTTCCCGAGGGTCTCAAGAGAATCGAAAGCATGGCATTCCTCAAGGCAGAAAGCCTCAAGGAAATCATTTCATACAAGGGTGCAAAGCAATATGCTTCTCTTCCCGAGGGTCTTGAATTCATCGGACTCGATGCTTTCAACTATGCGTCAGGTCTCACCTATCTTTACATTCCCGCTTCTGTCACTGAAATCGGCGCCTACAGCTTCTGCTACTGCGCAACAGCTGACAAGAAGGGACTCACCGAGGTTAACATTGCAGCAACCAAGGAGGCCTTCAAAAATGTAAAGGCCGGTGAACATTGGATTCCCGAGTTCAGAAATGAAGCCAACGAAACGGCAACCGTCAACTACGGTGCAGAAAGAGCTGCAGCAAGAGCATAAGCTCTAAAAACAAAATAACAAAAGGAGCTGTTTTCAGCTCCTTTTTTATATTCTTTAAAACTGTTATAAGGGGGTGAATTTAGTTTTTGGTCAAGACGAGGAACCGTTTCCTGTCTTCCGCTTATCTTTAATTTTTCTGTAAATAAAAGCTATTTCAACAAAAATCAAAGACCAAAACAATATCGAATGAGGGAAAATCAAGATATTATTAAAATATTTATCATAAACAATTCTTTGATTATCCGAAGGCTTCATAGAATCCATATCATGATTTCGAATTTCAAATAATGCAATGGAATGATTATACCTATCCAACACTGAATTAAGATAATTTTTTTCAACGCTGAGAGACTCATCATATTCATAGCTTTCATCTTTGAAAACGGTGTACATATAGCTCTTACCCATAAAATCAAAAAAGTTTCCGATTACAACATAATCATGGCCGTTAATCAAAGTCATAAATTCTTCATCGGTAAAATCAGACGCAAACATAACTGTATTAACAATTCTGCAATATCCCCATATATCTTTATTAGAAAAGAACGTCAGAATGGCAGATGCTTCAACACTTGAAACAGCTTCAAATTCGGCATTTTCGAGAAGATTTTTTAACGGAATATATTTTTCTTCACCTAAATCATAATAAGCTCTTGAATATGTATATAAATTTCTATCGGTTTCATCGGTATAGAACAAATCCGAATAACTGTATGTGCCGTCACTAAAAACAAATTTGTTGCCGTCAACAAGGATATTAGCAAAAACTAAAAAGATTACATTAAATATGATTAACCCAAATATTAATATGGGTATTTTGTGCTTACTGTGTCGTACCATCTTACTCCTCCATTCGTCATATACTTTTGATAGATTAAGTAACACAAGGGACGGTTATATGTGTTAATAATGCATTCTGACCGAGCCTATACTAACACCCGTCACCTCAATTTAATATTATCACACCAAAAATTCTTTGTCAATTAAAAGCAATTCTCTGTATTGCTTACACTCAGGATATCCGTCCTAATATCCTTTCACTTATATATTCCCAAAATTTGCAAAAAGTAACATATAAAAAAAATCAAAGGACTTCTCTGTTTAATCAGAAGAAGTCCTTTTTGCTTTTGTACTTTTTACTTTCTTTCAAGCTTTACCACACATTCGACATGGTTTGTGTGAGGGAACATATCAACGGGCTGAATCTTCAGTACCTTATAGCCGTTTTTGCAAAGGAAGGCAAGGTCTCTTGCCTGAGTTTCAACATTGCAGGAAATGTAAACAACCTTTTTCGGTGCAAGGGCGGCAACGCTTTTAAGGAAGGGAATATCACTTCCGCTTCTGGGCGGATCCATAAAGACAACATCCACCTTTTCACCGCTCTTTGCCATTTCAACCATAAACTTACCTGCATCGTCACAGAAAAATCTGATATTCTCTGCCTTGTTAAGCTTTGCATTGCTGACAGCATCTCTGACCGCCTGACTGTTAAGCTCAACGCCGATGACCTCTTTTGCCTTGTCTGAGGCAACAAGTCCGATTGTACCGATACCGCAATAGGCATCAAGCACCCTCTCCTTGCCGGTAAGTCCCGCATATTCAATTGCTGTGCCGTAAAGTCTTTCGGTCTGCACGGGATTTATCTGATAAAAGGACTTGGCTGAAATCCGGAACACTTTTGAGCAGAGAAGGTCCTTGATATATCCTGAGCCGTAAAGCACAGTCTCCTTTTCTCCGAGAACAAGGCTTGTCTTTGAAGGATTGATGTTCCAGATAACCGTTGTAATGTCCTTGTGCTTTTCAAGAAGCTGTCTGAGAAACTCCTCTTTTTTCGGAAAAATGTTGGTACCCGAAACAAGAACAACCATTATTTCCCCTGTTGAAAATCCTCTTTTGACAAGAACATGGCGCAGAAAGCCTCTTCCCGTGTCCTCATTATATGCCGTAAGTCTGAAGGCAGGAAGCATTTTTCTGATGTCAGTGATTATCTCATCTGCCTTTTTATCCTCAATCATACATTTTTCTGTCTGAACAATGTTGTGAGTTGAGGACTGATAAATGCCCGAAATGATTCTGCCGCCTCTTGAGCCGAAAGCGGCCTGAACCTTGTTACGGTAATGGAAAGGCTTTTCCATACCGATAATTTCTTCAACGTGTCCGAAGCGCCCGAGAAATTTTATGGTTTTAGCCATTTTAAAGCTCAGCTGCTCCGGGTATGTCATATTCTGCAGCTGACATCCGCCGCACTTTTTATAAACAGGGCAAGAGTTTCCCTTGCCCCGTCTGATTGTTTTATTATTCACCTGTTATCACCTGAAACGAAATCTGAGAATACGTCTTGATGAGCCGCCTGAGGAATATTTTTTCATGCAGTGCTTTGCCGATTTGCCGACAATCACAAGAGTCGTCAATGCCATTAAGGTGGCAAGAGGTTCACTTTGCTTTTTCATAAAATTCATTCCTTTCAGAAGATGATATTAAAGCCGTAGCTGTATTCTCTGTCGGTTTTGTTCTTATATTCGTCAAGAGTGTGAGCACCCCAGCTGTCAAAGCCGCCGATGCCCATCTGTCTTGCAACAGCTCTGAAATAAAGTCTGCTGCTTGCGGGAAGCTCATGCTTGTGACCTGCGTCCTCAAGCTCCTTTGAGGTGTAAGGTGAAAGGTTGAACTCCATTTCCCTGTCGGCCTCAAATCTCATTTTTGCATTTTCACCGCTGAGATTCACCCATCTGACAGCTGTTCTTTCACCGTATTCCTGAGGCTTCTGATAATTCACATAAAGACCCTCTGCGGTGTTTTTATAAATACCGATATCTGCGCCTCGGTTTCTGTCAATGTAATTTTCGTGGGGACCTCTGCCGAGATATTCAACATTACCAAGCTCTTTTATCAGCGGGAAAATCAGAGAAACTTCGGGAATCTCAGGAAGGGAAGCGTCAGGGTTGAAGGTGTAATCAACGTGAACACCCTTGCTGCCGATTGTATAAACAATTCTGCCTCTGCATTCCGGCTGTGTTGCAACAGAAAAATCAACGGGAACAACAGCTGTTTTTCCGTCACAGACAATGTTTTCCATGTCAATACCCATCCAGGCATAAGAGCCCGCCATTTTCCAGACAGCACATCTGACCTCCTGACGTGAGCCTCTGTCATTGTCTGTCAGAGCTCTCCAGAAGTTGAGCTTTATGTCACCTGCAAGATATTCTCTGCCTTTTTTTCTGATTGAATAAAGAGCTCCGTTTCTTCTTGAGAAAGCAACTTCAAGCTCACCGCTTGTTACGGTAACACTTCCGTAATTGAGCTTGCAGGTTGTTTCTGCACCTGAAATGTTTGTTTTCTTCAGCTTGTGTTCATTGACAACAAACTGAGCTCTTGCAATGTCGTGTCCCGCCTTTGCCCAGATGACAGACTCTCTGAGCTCAACGATAACATTAAGATACCATTCCTCTTCGGGAGAAGCGGAAACAGCAATATGCACCCTTTTGCTTTCACCGGGGGCAATGTCTGTGAGCATATCACCGCTTGCAAGAACCTTGTTGCCGCAAATCTGCTGCCAATGAAGATTGAAGGCATTGAGATTTGTGAAAAGGAAATCGTTCTGAATCTCAATTTCACCCTTTGAGGCATCAATTTCTTTTATACGGAAATTCTGATAAAGTCTTTTTATTTCGGCAATTCCGGGGGTGAGCTCTCTGTCTGCAAAAACAAGACCGTTGCCGCAGAAGGAGCCGTCGTGAGTAAATTCTCCGCTGTCACCGCCGTAACCGATGAAGCTTGTTCCGTCTTCTCTTGTGATTCTCACGCCCTGGTCAACAAAGTCCCAGACGAAGACACCGAAGAAGCCGGGATATTTATCCATAAGCTCAAGATATTTCTCATTCGCTCCGCACGAATTACCCATTGCGTGTGAAAATTCACAAAGCATCCAGGGCTTTTCAGGGTGCTCAAGCATATCCCTTTCAAGATCCCAGGGCTTCGGATACATCTGAGAATAAATGTCTGTTACATTCTTATCAAAATCAAAATGCTTTTTATCCCATATTGATTCATAGTGAACGGGTCTCGTGGGGTCAACCGAGTGAAGATAATCGTGCATTTTAAGGAAGTTTTCACCGCCTGCACATTCATTACCCAATGACCAGATGATTACGCTGGGGTGATTCTTGTCCCTTTCGTAAAGGCTCTCAATTCTGTCCGTACAGCTGTCAAGCCATTCCTCTTTTCCGTCGGGAAGCAAGGAAGTTTTTTCACCCATAAATCTTGTTCCGTGGGTTTCAAGATTGTTTTCATCAATCACATAAAGACCGTACTCGTCACAAAGGTCATACCAGATGGGATGATTGGGATAATGAGAGGTGCGCACGGCATTGATGTTGTGGCGCTTCATAATGAGAATGTCCTCAATCATCAGCTCCTTTGATACCGCTCTGCCTGTATCACAGGAAAACTCGTGTCTGTTTGTACCCTTGAGAATGAGTCTTTTGCCGTTGAAATAAAGAATGTTGTTCTTTATTTCAATATGTCTGAAGCCAGTCTTTGCGGAAACAAATTCAATATATTCTCCGTTAAGACCTCTGAGAGAGATAACAACGTTATAAAGATATGGATTTTCAGCACTCCAAAGAGTGATGAAGGGAAGGGTTGCTCTGAGAACTGCAGTGCTTCCTTCACTTACAACGCTGTCTGTTGCAACAACGCTGCCGTCCATATCATAAACTGTCATTTCAACCTCGGCACCTTCATTTTCATTGCCGAGAACAACCGCAACCTCAACTGTACCGCTGTCATAGGTACGGGTATCGGGAGAAGCGGTGATTTTTACATCCTCGATGTACTGATTTTCTGTTGTGTAAAGGTAAACCTCTCTGAAAATACCCGAAAGTCTGAAGAAGTCCTGATCCTCCATCCAGCTTCCCGTACACCAGCGGTAAACCTCAACACCAAGAGTGTTTTCACCCTCTGTAAGATACTCTGTTATATCAAACTCGCTGTGTCTGAAGGTACCTTCACTGTAAGCACATCTGACTCCGTTGACATAAACATAATAAGCCGACTCAACACCCTCAAAGGTGAGAATGACTCTCTGCTTTCTGTCAAAGGAATCAAGAGAGAATTTTTTTATGTAGCAGCCCACGGGGTTATACTCTGTGGGTGCAAAGGGAGGCTCGGGCTCCTGAATCTTTTCCCAGGGATACTGAACATTTGAATAAATGGGATAATCGTAGCCCTGCATCTGCCAGCTTGACGGAACGGGAATCAGATCCCAGTCACTGCTGTCAAAATCTGTCAGAGCAAAATCCGGCTCTTTTTCACGCCAGGTATCAAAGAGTCTGAATTTCCATTCACCGCAAAGATCAAAATATCTCTCTGAGGCATATCTGTCACCCTTTTTGGCTTTTTCTGCCGTTGCATAAGGCATCAGAGTTGCTCTTGAAGCACGTCTGTTGATGCCTGTGACACGGGGGTCACTCTGCCATTCGGTGAACCCGTCAATTTTGTTAACCATAATACCGCCTCCGATATAATTAATTATTTGAGGTTGACCTTGTGTTCAAGAAGCCAGCTTGTAAAAAACAGAAGAACAATTCCCGCAAAGGCAGAAAAGATTGTTCCGCCGAGACCGTAGGAGAAAATAACATCCTTAAGCTCACCCATTTTGTCAAGGGACAAAAAGAGCTTTTCTGCTGTTACGTTTACTGTAAGGGGAAAATATCTTGTGAAGGTGTTTCCCAGAGAGTTAATCACACCGAAGCTTGAGAAGATGATAATTGCACCAAAAATCTTGGGATGTGACTGAAGAGGTCTGATGTTGACTGCGGTCACGGTGAAGAAAACAAGAGCCACATAACTGATCACTGTGAGAATCACCATGATTGCAACAGTGATAATAATCTGAACAATGACTGACGCTGAAGGAAGAAGCTCTGACATACCGCTGACTGCAAGTGAGTCAAGAAGAATGTCAACAATGCTTTCCGTTTTGCCTTTTGCATAAAAGAAAATCACAAGATAAGTCATCGCCATCACAAGAAATGAAGACAGCACCCAGACAAAAGCAACAAGTGCCTTTGCAAAAACCAGCATTCCGCTTCTGACGGGAAGAGTGAGGGTGAGATAACCCTGCTGACCGTAAAGGGTTTCATAAAAGCTTTTGACAACGGAAACAATGGTGACAACCAATGAGGCAAAGCCCACAACATAAAGAATTGCGCAGCAGATTGCTCCGAGCCAGGTTGCAGATGAAAGCATTGACACGCCGAGAATGGCAATCATAACCGCAACTGCACCGTAAATGAGAAGAATATGTCTCCCCGAATGCTTAAATTCATTTTTTATGAGTTTACCAAGCATAAGTGAAAACCTCCTTGAATACGTCTTCAACGGTTTTGCCCTTTTCTCTGATTTCATCGACGTGTGAGTTGACAATCAGCTTTCCTTCGCTGACCATCAGAACTCTGTCAAAAATTCTTTCCACATCACCGATAAGGTGAGTTGAAATGAGAACAGTAGCATTTTTAGCATAATTTTTCATAATGAGATCAAGAATTGAGCTTCTTGCCGCAGGGTCAAGACCGCCGAGAGGCTCGTCAAGAATATAAAGTCTTGCTTTTCTGCACATTATGAGAATAAGGTTAAGCTTTTCCTGCTGACCCTTTGACATTGTTTTGATTTTCTGATAAGGATCAAGACCGAAATCAACAACCATCTGAGCCGCCTTTTCCTGATCGAAGTCCTCATAAAAATCTGCAAAATATTTGATTGCATCCTTAGGCTTCATCCATTCGGGGATGCAGGACTTGTCCGGCAGAAAAGCGGTGATACTCTTTGAGTGAACACCGGGCTCCTCATTGTCAATTCTGACAGTGCCCTCATAATCCTTGATAAGACCTGTGAGGATTTTGATGAGAGTTGTCTTGCCGCAGCCGTTGGGGCCGAGAAGACCGACAATTGAGCCTTCTCTGATTTCAAAATTGATGTCCTCAAGAACACTTTTTCTTCCGTAGGACTTTTTGAGAGATGAAACATTTATAATGCTCATTTTTCATTTCCGCCTTTCGCAGTCAGCTTTGCAAGCTTTTTCCTGACATATTTTCTTGAATAATCAGAAACGGAAAAAACTGTGAGAGCAGACCATAAGATATGGAACAGCACAACAGAAAGAGGGCTTGTGAAGGCGCTTATGTTCATAAATGCGCCAAGAACAACAAACAGTAAGCCGAGGCCCTGACCTGCAATGCTTATAATATCAGCAATTCTGCTGATTGAATAAAAGTTTCTGACAGTTACGGCAAGAGGAAGAATGCCGTTTTTCTTTTTCAGACAGATAAGAGAGGTTCCTCTGCCCTTTGCAGGATAATCCTCATATTCCTTGATAATACCGAGAGCCTTGTTTGAAATCAGCTTGACTGTTGCTGTTTCAACGGAAAGTCTTTCTGCGGTGTTTTCTTCGTTAAGGCAGGGCTCCTTTGAATTGATCAGAAGAGCAAAGCCTGTTTTGCTGAACTCTCTTGCAATTCTTTTGAAGCTCTTTTTTGTTTTGTACTGAACGAGGAAGGTTGCAACAAGCTCACCCTCAACAACAACATACATAACAAATTTCTTTCCGCCGTAAGCCTTTTCCTCCTCTTCCGTGGGAGCTTCAATGCTGTGCTGAAGAAGCATTTCTCTGTTGCCCACAAGAACACGTCTTTCAAGAATCCAACAGGAGAAGCCGAGCTTTTCTTCATACTGGATGCCCTCTGCTTCGGGAAGCTCAATTCCCAGACTTTCAATGAAATCGTCAAAGCATTCACCAAGCATTGAGCCGCCTGCCTTCAAAGCAATTGCGGCAAAAACCGCTGAATCGCTTTTTGAAAGAGAGGCTCCGTTGACCTTCTTGAAGCGGCTGACATCACAGGTGAAAAGATCCTCTGACTGACAGACAACGGCATCAGCCTTGCCCACCTCATCAATTGCGTTGTAATCGTTGATGTATCCGCCGTAAGCAAGAAGCTTTCTGTTTTCTGTCATAAACAGCACCTTTTCAAGAAAATCTGCTGAAAGAGGAAGGCACAGACAGATGCCTGAAATAAGCACGGTGAAGAAGATGTTGGTGTCTGCCTTTGTGACAAGAGCAATCAGTGAAACAATGAAGCAGACCGCAACAACAGCCATGCAGGAAATGCTGTAAAACTTTTCTTCATTTTTTCTGGGAAGCTCTCTGTCCTTGACAAAGCTGTCCGCCTTGCTGTATGCACCATAAAGAACAGAGGGCTTTTCCTCTTTGGAAAGTCCGTGAGCAATGGCAAGAGCGTCGTGCTTGCTGTCAATGACGTGAATACCCTCACAGTCACCTTCATTTCTGATGATCATCTCAGCAGCATTACGGGCTGAGAAATCCTCCATATAAAGGCTCAGGTATCTGACAAATGCCGCAAAAATAAAGCAGAGAGTATATGCGGAAACGGCAGTTCCGATCGAGCCCTTGATCATAAATATAACATTGTGGAAAAACAGGAAGAAGCCGATAACCGACATAACGGTGTTTTTGTCGGGGTTGGCATATCTGATACCCTTGATTCCCGCAACAAGCTCTTTTCTGACAACAAAAGCCGCAAGAGCAAGAATGATAAGATTTAATCCGCCGTAAAGGATTGCACCCTTTGAGAAAAGAATCTCAAGAGCGCCGCCCTGCTGATAAAGACCTTCAAGAAGCAGAAGAATCAAGCTCAGCACACCCAGAGCAAAAAGGGCAATCAGCTCCTTTTTCTCAAGAGAAAGTCTTGCTGCAATTTTGTCTCTGTATTGCTCAAGAGCCTGAAGTCTGAACTTTGCATCATCATTTGCAGATATACTTTCCTCAAGCTGAGCCTTTTCAACAGCCTCAAAAAGATCCTGACCTTCCTTTGTGTCAAGAGAATCCATCATGCTGTCCATTCCGTCTCCCGTGGGAGATGCTTCAAGAATTGCCTCGTCTGACTTTTTGTTATTAAGAACTCTGAAGCCCTTTCTGAAGCTCTTTTTCTTTGCGGAATCACCTGACTGCTTTGATGACTTTTTGATATAATCCTTAAGATTGAAATGTCTTGTGAAGCCAAGAGAAGCATCCTTTTCTTCCTTCTCGTGAGTCTGGGGAGCAACAAAATACTGAGTGCTGCTCAGGTCTGCCTCCGCGCTTTCGTCAGGCTGTTCTTTTTCTGCTTCGGAAGCTTCCTGCTGATTTTCGGCAGAATAAACCTTGACCTGCTCTTCCTGCTGAGACTCTGCTTCAACGTCGGAAAGAATGTCAATGCCTTCCGATTTTTCCTCGGAAGCAAGAATACCGAGATTTTTCAGAAGCTCATCAAGGTCTTCAATTGAATTTTTCTGAGGCAATGCAGTCAGCTCATCCTCTGAAAATTCAATTTTCTCAACGGGCTTGTGCACAAGAAAGGGCTTGTCCAGATGAGCGGGAAGCTCAACGGGAGCCGCACTGACTCTGGTCTTCTTGGGGCTTTTTTCTTTTTTGTTTTTCTTGGCTTCCCTGCGGTCTGCCTTTGTTCTTTTTTTCAGACCCTTTTTGGAAAACTTTTCATCCTCTGAGCCGAACTTTTCAAGCTCAAAAATATCATATTCGGTTGGAGTGGTATAATTCTCAGTCTCCGCATTGTCTTCAGCCTGTTCATCGGAATCACGGAGAGAATCAACGGTTTTCATAAACTCCTCTTTCTTTTTAATAAATTCTTCATCATAAAGCCCGGAAGGATCATTTTTAATTTCTGACATTAAACTCATTCCTTTCTGTAAGTTGGCAAATATAATCGAACCTGATAAGCCTTAAATGTCCGTCTGCCGTTATCTTAATAACTTTGATTTATTTCTGTTTAAAGCCTGAACGCTGTCTTGAAACCTCATACATAAGAATACCTGCGGCAACAGAAGCGTTGAGCGAGGTGATTTTTCCTTTCATGGGCAGAGAAACAATATAGTCGCTCTTTTCTCTCAGCAGACGGCTGACACCGTTGCCCTCTGAGCCGACAACAAGAATAACACCGCCCGAAAAATCAGTTTCACACCAGTTCTGTCCGTCCATATCAGCGGAATAAACCCACATTCCCTGCTTTTTAAGCTCTTCAATTGTGGAAGCAAGATTGCCCACTCTTGCCACGGGAACATATTCAACCGCACCGGCAGAGGCCTTGCCCACCGCCCAGGTCAGAGAAGCGTTTCTTCTTTTGGGGATGATGATACCGTGAGCTCCTGCAGTTTCAGCCGTACGGATAATTGCACCCAGATTGTGAGGGTCTTCAATTCCGTCACAGACGATGATGAAGGGCTCTTCGTTTTTGCCTCTTGCGTTTTCAAGAATGTCCTCAACCTCTGCATATTCGTGAGCGGCAGCATAAGCGGCAATGCCCTGATGGTTGCCCTGACCGCACATAAAGTCAAGCTTCTTCTTATCAACCTCTTTGATAACAATTTTCTTTTCTCTGCTTTCGGCAATCAGTCTGCCGATTGAGCCGTTTCTTTCACCCTTCATAACAAAAAGAGTGTTGATTGCCCTTGAGCTTTTCAGGGCCTCCGAAACAGCATTTCGTCCTATTATAAGTTCAGTATTTTCACGGTCAAAATTATTTTCCATTTCTGTTATACCTCCAAGGCACAATTATCGAGTATATAATCAGTTTATTATAGCATATAATAAATTCATTTTATTTCTTTTTTGTAAATATTATTTCTTAACGGAGCATAAAATAGCCATTTTTTATAACTGCAAGAAAAAAAGACTTGATTATTCCCCGTTTTATTGGCATAATTAAAAGCGTTAAAAAATTTTCAGACAAGGAACGAAAGAAATGTTATTTACAAGAAAAAAAGAATTCTCATCAAATTTTGATTATATGATTGTCGGTCTGGGAAACCCGGGCACAAAATATGAAAGCACAAGACACAACGCAGGCTTCATCTGTCTTGATGCCATTGCCGAAAAGCATTCAATCAAGGTCAACAAGCTTAAATTCAAGGCGCTTGTGGGTGAGGGCAGAATTGAAGGCAGACGCTGTCTTCTTATGAAGCCTCAGACCTTTATGAATCTCAGCGGTGAGGCAGTCAGAGAGGCTGCAGCCTTTTATAAAATTCCCGCTGAAAATATCATTGTTATTTATGATGACATCAGCCTTGATCCCGGAAAGCTGAGAATCAGAAGAAAGGGCTCTGACGGCGGTCACAACGGAATGAAAAACATCATTCTTCACCTTGGCAGCAACGCCTTCCCGAGAGTCAAGGTCGGTGTGGGTGCAAAGCCCAATCCTGAATATGACCTTGCAGACTGGGTGCTCTCCCGCTTCACCCCCTCGGAAGCCAAGGAAATAAAAAAAGCCGCCGAGGATACTCTCTCAGCGGTTGAAATAATGGTCAGCGGTGACATTGACAAGGCAATGAGCAGATATAATTCATAAAAAACAGATTCCGACGATGCAATGAAAAGACCAAAAGACAAGATATGCAAAAAAGCTGTCAGAAGCAAAGCCTTCTGACAGCTTTTTATTTACTTAATCAGCAACGCCGAAAATCTGCTTGATATATTTGAACATAGCCTCAAGCCATCTGAAAAGAGCCATAAGTCTTGACATAATTGTGGGCTCACAAAAATCAACAATTACTTTTAAACTATTTAACTTTTAGTTTTATATTTTCCTTTATGCCTTGATTTTTCCTCTCTGTGAGACTATACTAAAAACATACAAAGGAGGTTAAAAAAATGACTGAAAACACCTATTCTAACCTGAAATCACCCGTCAATAAAGCCCGCGGAATCCTCAACTCTGATTTGCTGCGTCTTGCGGCGATATTTTTTATGCTGCTTGATCACATCTGGGCAACCTATATGTCCTTCGGAGACTGGATGACACACCTTGGAAGGCTGGCATTTCCCATTTTTGCCTTTCAGATTTCTGAAGGCTATGTTCACACAAAAAATTTCAAGAAATATGCCTTAAGGCTTCTGAGCTTTGCACTCATTTCCGAGCTTCCCTTCAATCTTTTTTATTCAAGCAGATTTTTTAATCCTTATCATCAGAATGTGCTTTTCACTCTGCTTCTCGGTCTTTGTGCAATCAGATGCATTGACTCGGCAAAAAGTGATCCCTGTGCAAAAAGCATTCTCAAAAATGCAGGTCTGCTTCTGCTCATTGCGGCAGCATCCGTCATCGGCTTCACAGATTACGGCTTCCTCGGTGTTCTGACCGTTGTTATGTTTTATGTCTGCAGACTGCTTCCCCTCACACCGCTTTTTCAGCTTGCAGGTATGCTTGCAATCAACATTTTCTTCTTTGAGGGTCAGGTTATTCCCCTTGAGCTTTTCGGCAGCAGCTTTGAGCTTCCCGTTCAGAGCTTTGCTGTTTTCGCCCTCATCCCCATCTGGCTTTATAACGGTAAAAAAGGCTCCTCGAGTAAAATACTTCAATACAGCTTTTATGCCTTTTACCCCGCACATATGCTGATTCTTTACCTTATAAGATATTTTGCCTGATTAAAGGCACTGTTCAAATTTGAAAGGATACAAAAAAATGCAAAAAAACTTCCCAAAAGCAAAATGTACCGTTACTGCCTTGCAGACATTGAAAAGGTTGCATCAGCAATTGCAATGATGGGTGTTTCAAGCATCCTTGCCGTCGGTGCAGGTGCCGGTGAATCAGTCGGACTTCTCGGCGTTAAGCTTACAGGTGTTTTTGCGGGTGGATTCAGCCTTCTTTCACTGTTATTCTTCATTTTCTATAACGACAAGAAGGTTATTGCTTCAATTGAAAAGCACAGAAAGGAAAAGGGTGAAACCAAATGAGCAAGGTAATTTCAGCAACAGAAAAGGACCGCAAAAACGTGTCCGAGGAAGCTCTCAGAGTTTATATTGAAAAGCTCAGAAAAATGATTGACTGCAAAACTGTTTTTGTCCGTGACGGCTCAAACAATGCAGAATATGAAAAATTCGGCAAGGTTCTTGAGGAATGCTTCCCCCTTATCAGTGAAAAAGCAGAAAAGCTTGTTTTCGGCAGCGGCTGTCTTGTCTTTGTGATCAAAGGAAAAAATCCTCAGAAAAACGTTATGCTCATGTCACATCACGATGTTGTTGAGGGTGACAGCAGCTGGAGCACAGATCCCTTCTGCGCTGTTGAAAAAGACGGTGCACTCTGGGGCAGAGGCACAATCGACACCAAAACGCCCCTTTTTGCCGAGCTTCAGGCAGCAGAAGAGCTTCTTGCAGAGGGTTATGAATTTGACGGCATCAATCTTTACATCGGCTCCTCCAACAATGAAGAGGTTGGCGGAGACGGAATGGTGCTTGCAACAGAATATTTCAAGGAAAAGGGCATTCATTTTGAAACTGTCCTTGACGAAGGCGGAGCCATCACAACAGGTATGATACCCACCGTAAAGGCCAAAAGTGCAATGGTGGCAGTTCACGAAAAAAGCCGACACATTTATAAATGCACCGCAAAGCGTGACACAAAGGGTCATGGCGGACTCAACCCCTCAGCCGACTGTGCAATCACCCGTCTGAGCAGCTTCATCTGTGAGGTCAACAAGGCAAAAATCTTCAAAAGCAGATTTTATCCCGAGGTCAAGGGTACCTTCACGGTTCACGCGCCCTATATGGCATTCCCTCTTTCCTTTATGTTCAAGCACCTGGGTGTATTTTCACCCGTCATCAAAAAGGTTATGGGCTCAATTCCCACAGCAAACGCAATGCTTTCAACAAGCATTTATTTCACAAATTTCTTTGCCGGCTCAGCAGAGGATCCTCAGATAAGAGCAGGAGAGGCTTCAACAACAATGTTTGCCCGCTGCATCCGTGAGGACGAGCTTCTTGCAGGAATGGAAAAAATCAAAAAGATTGCTGAAAAATATTCAGTTGAAATTGAACAGATTGAAAGAGATTACTGTCAGCCCTCAACCTTTGATTCAGTTTCCTATAAAACCCTTGAAAAGGTTATGAACGAAAACTTCCCCGACGTCATTGTTGCTCCTTATCTTCTTACTGCAGGCACAGATGCAAGACGCTTCACCGATGTTGCTTCTTCAATTCTCCGCTTTGCACCCATTGACCTTGACAAAAAGCAGTTTGCTTCAATCCATAGTGCAGACGAGCACATCAAAATCGAAAATGTAGGTCAGTGTGTATGCTTCTATAAGGATTTTATAAAGAAAATATAAGCACATACAAAATCAAAAAAGGTAACAGAATTTTGTTACCTTTTTTATTGCGCAAAAAATAAAAACGTGATAAAATTTCAACTGAAAGCGCAGGTGATGCTTTTTGGAAATGCTTGAAAAAATGGCTGATTTCTTTGCCGCAAGAGTTGAAATGTATGATGAGCATATGCTCAACGATGTTCCCGGATGTAAAAACGCTTATATAAAAACGGCTCAGCTTATCCCGAAGAATACTCAGACTATTCTTGACCTTGGCTGCGGTACGGGTCTGGAAATTGATGAAATTCTCAGAAGGCTTCCCGATGTCAGAATCACAGGCATTGACCTTTGCCCTCAGATGCTTGACAAGCTCAGACAGAAGCACCCCGAGAAAAATCTTGATCTTATCTGCGGTGATTATTTCAAGGTCTCCTTTGCAGAAAAAAGCTTTGACTGTGCCGTTTCCTTTCAGACAATGCATCACTTTTATCCCGAGGACAAGGCAGAGCTTTATAAAAAAATCTGCCGAAGTCTCAAGGACAACGGTCTTTACATCGAGTGTGACTATATGGTTGAAACTCAGACAGAGCAGGATTTATATTTTGCGGAAAATCTCCGTCTGAGAAAAGAGCTAAACCTTGACGAAAAGGAATATTATCACTACGATACCCCCTGCTCAATTGAAAATCAAAAAAAGCTTCTTGAAGAGTCTGGCTTCAGAAATGTCAGCCTTGCCTTCAGAGAAGAGAACACAACAATTCTTGTTGCTAAAAAGCTAAAATGAGGTGAAGAAAAATGAAGAAAAGCAAAAAGCTTCTGACTTCCGTCGGCTGCATAGTCCTTTGTGCTGCCGTGGGCACAGCCATGTGGAAGGGTTATGTCCGCACGGAATCACAAAAGCATAACCTTATCACTCTTGACACAGCCTCTGTACCCTCTCCCCTCACGGCATCCGTCAAAGAGGATGACCTGCAGCTCAGCGAGGTCAGAATTCATTACACCGTCTACGGTGAAGCGGGTTATCCCCTTATTCTTGTTCACGGTAACGGAGGAAACAAGGAAAGTCTCAGTGAGGCTGCAAAATATCTTGCAACGGAATATACTGTCTATGTACCCGAAAGCAGATGTCACGGTGAAAGCAGTGACCCGGGCGAAATTTCTTATGAGCTTATGGCAAACGACCTGAAGGAATTCATTGAAAGGCTCGGTCTTGAAAAAACCTATATTATGGGTCACAGTGACGGAGGCATCAACGCCCTTACCCTTGCTTATCTCTATCCTGAAATTCCCGGAGCAATCATCTCCTGCGGAGCAAACACAACTCCAGGAACCTTCAAGCCTTATTTTCCTCTCGGTGTCAGGCTTATGAATATCTTCAAGCCTGACAAGCTCAACGATATGATGCTCACCCTTCCTCAGATGAATTCTCAGCTTCTGTCTCAGATAACCTGCCCCGCATATATCGTTGCGGGTGAAAATGACATAATGTGGCTTTCCGACACCGTGTTCATCCACGAGTCAATCCCCTCAAGTGAAATTGCAATCATCAAGGATGCAAACCACTCCTCTTATATTTCTCAGGACGGAAAGCAGGCCTATGTGCTCGCAAAGAGCTTTTTTGATTCCATCAGATAAGGAGTATTAACTATGTCAGTAATTATCGGCATTTTTCTCGGAGTAATCTTCTTTTCGGCTCAGGGTATTCTTTGCGTTTATGCACGGAATTTTCTTGTTAAAATCATCCCCTCTGCCGCTGCTGTTTTGTTTTTTCTTTCCTCACTTGCAATCCAGGGAATGTTTTCGGGCATCATACTCAGGGTTGTTTCCGTTATAACCCTTCTCTCAACAGCAGGCGCCTGGCTTGTTTATTATCTGACACAGAAAGGAAAATAAATTATGACCGCAAAAAATATCAGCAGACTTAAGAAGGGCTGTTATCTGACAAGCTTTTCAATGTCTGTTGTTGCCAATCTTTCACCCCTTCTTTTTCTGACCTTCCGCAATCTTTACGGAATTTCATATTCACAGCTGGGGCTTCTTGTTCTCATCAATTTTGTCACTCAGCTTTCAGTTGATCTGATTTTCTCTTTCTTTTCACATAAATTCAACATTCAGAAAACAATTCAGCTGACACCTCTCATCACCTTCATCGGACTTGCCGTTTACGGTATTTTTCCTTTCATTTTCAAAGACAGCATTTATCCCTGCCTTGTCTTTGCAACAATTGTTTTCTCTGCGGGAAGCGGACTTGCCGAGGTGCTCATCAGTCCCGTCATTGCCGCCTTACCCTCTGATGACCCTGACCGTGAAATGAGCAAGCTTCATTCCGTTTATGCCTGGGGCGTTGTTGGCGTAGCCGTCATCACAACCATTTTCATCAACCTTGCCGGCGGTGAAAAGTGGCAGCTTCTTGCTCTGCTTTTTCTGATAATTCCCTTTTTCGCCACAGTTTTGTTTGCAAGGTCAGTTATTCCCGAAATCGACACACCCGAAAAAATCTCGGGTGCGGTCAGCTTCCTGAAAAACAAGACACTGCTTCTGAGTGTCCTTGCCATTTTTCTCGGCGGTGCCGCCGAATGCACAATGGCTCAATGGTGCTCAGGATATCTTGAAAAAGCTCTTGAGATACCGAAAATCTGGGGTGATATTGCAGGCGTTGCCGTCTTCTCCCTTATGCTCGGTCTTGGCAGAACTCTTTATTCAAAAATCGGAAAAAATGTTGGGAAGGTTATTTTCTTCGGCTCAGTTGGTGCAAGCCTTTGTTATCTGATTGCCGCTGTAAGTCCCTCTGCTGTTTTCGGACTTATTGCCTGCGGAGCAACGGGGCTGTTTGTTTCAATGCTCTGGCCGGGAAACCTTGTGATCGCTTCGGAACGCTTTTCAGATGCGGGAGTTTTCATTTTTGCAATTATGGCCGCCGGCGGTGACCTCGGTGCTTCCGTGGGACCTCAGCTTGTCGGCATAGTGACGGACATAACCATTGCAAGTGCAAAAGCATCTGAGCTTGCCCTTTCTCTCGGGCTCACCGCAGAGCAGCTTGGAATGAAGCTCGGTATGCTCACGGGTATGGTCTTTCCTCTTGTTGCAATTCCCGTTTATTACCGATTATGGAAGCCGAAAAGAAGCAAATAAATACATAAAAAAAGCAGGTGTAAACTTTTACACCTGCTTTGCTTTTATTCGGCCTTGCCTGTCAATGCCCTGAGCTTTTCCATAAAAATGTCAATAACACGAAGAAGAAGTCTGATAAGATCCTCAAGAACTGTTGTTTCCTTTTCCTTTTCAATAGCCCTGAGGGGAATAAGATTCTCTCCGTCATACTCCATAAACTGAGGATATTTGGCATCTGTATTGACATCAAGATCGTTATAGATAACTGCGTCGATAAGTTGATAATAAACCTGCGGCTTTTCCGCATGCTCAAGCCCCCTGATGTACCAGGTATTAAGCGGAGCAATACCGGTTGAAGCATCAATACATCTGTCAGCGGAAATCATATTATATTCACCGTAAGCTGACTGAACATAATTTTCGGGAAGAGTTTCACGGTAGGGAGCACAGGTTGCGCCCATAGATGAATTCTCGACAGAAACAAGTCCGTCACTCATAAAGTTGCCGTATTTACTCAAAGGAAGAGAGGGTCTGCCATATTTTGCAATGATGTTCATTTTGATGCCGTTTTCCCTTGCATTGTCAAAAATCTCATCACCTCTTACCATAACGTTATCGTGATAATAAGTAATTTTCTTGATCAGAGCGGCATATTCGTGATTCTCATCCTCGTAATTTTCACCGTAAAGATTAACAAGAGCATCACGGAAGAATTCATCCTCAACAAAGCTCCACATTGAAGGGAAGGTACCAAACAGATCACGGGCAAGATCTCTGACTGCTCTCATAAGAGCAGCGTACAAAACAGGCTCAAGAACGATATCTGTGATAATATCAAGAGCGCCGCATTTATAAAGAATATCGAGCACAAGGTCAACATCCTCATTGCCGAGCATCACCTGAACAAAATCGTCAAGAGTCTGAGCGTCAACTGTAAGCTGACCGCTGAAAATCTCACCCACAAATTCAACACCTTCAAAGCAGGGCACACAAAGAACAACAGAGTCAATGATATTCAGCTTTTCGGGATACTCATTAAGGTAAGCCATAATTACGGATGTGCCGTAGCTTGAGCCCACAAGCTCAATTCTCTGCTTACCTGAATGACCCTGTACCAAGCCGATATATTCGTCAAGCTGCTTTGCAAGGTCAACGGGATCAAGACGGCTGTCATAGTTAAAATAATACTTTCCGTTACCCGCATAGTCAAGCCCGCAGGGATCAATGATAACGTTTTCGTCAGCGGAGGTCATACCATCCTTGCCGAGAGCCGCCTTTCCCATTGTGTCCCACATCCATGAGTACACACAGCTGTAAAGAAGGTCGGGATTGAGCTCTTCGACGGCCTGCTTTGCATATTCAGGGAATTTTTTGAGATTTTCAAGCATACCCTCACTGTCAACAGGATAAAAAAGAGAGATCTGATCGGGATCAGTTTTGTCATAAACCTTTCTTGAGCCGATGCCGTTGACATAAATCTGAGGAAGCTTTTCTTCAGCAAAGACAGCAAATCCTGTACTCAGACAGCCCGAAAGCATCAGCACCGCTAAAAAGAGTGCCATACATTTTTTTACGATTTTCATAAAACTACTCCTTTGTTATTATTTTTCCAACTAACAAAAATAACCAATTCATTATATCATCATCAAAAGCTTTTGTCAAACGACCGTGTGACGAGGCATCCTTACAATACATCTTAGCTTCAAGGGGAACCGTTACCTTTGTGCTCACTTAAGGTAACGGCAGTCGAACCCGATAAGGTTTAACGGAGTATATTTTCACTGCAACATTGTTAAAAAGCCTCGAAAGGCGGCAGCCTTTCTGCGTTTTTTTGCCTTGCTGCAGCAAAAATCTTCAGCCGTTAAACTTCGAAGAACCTTAAATGCCCGAGTTATAGTGCATTTAAGGATTTCTTCGACGAAACAATACTCGCGTCTTGCGAGGAGAAAAATCATTAAAGGTGCTGTAAATCGGACTTTTAAGGCTTATCAGGTTCGATTACCGTTACCTTAAGCAGATTCATTTTTTCATAATAGGCCCTTGCCTCGGAATCAGCTTTTTCAATTCTTTCGGAAAGACCCTCCTGATAAATATCGTCAAAGGCAAAATTCATAACCTCGACTCTTTCCTCAGAAAAATCCTCACCCTCCCGAGCCTTATGCTCAAGGACGCAGTTGATTGCTCTGAAGCCGATTTTCTCTCCGCCCATAAGCTTCTTAACGGCAAGAAGAATCTCCGCAAGCTTCTCGGCACTAACCTCATCGTCACTCACATATACCGTCAGACAGCCCGCATTCTTACCCATTTCATAAATATCATATTCACCGTCAAGAATCAAACTGTCAAGAGAAATTGCATACTCGGGCACATCCTCCTCTTCACTGCAGTCACTCTCTGCAAAAGCAATATCACCGAAGGCAATTTCACAAAGAAATTCAAAATGCTCCTTACCGAAGGCATCTGCAACAGCCTTGCGGTACTCGTCATTGATTCTGCCCGCTGTGTTCCATTTGTCCTTTACGGCACTGTCAAAGGTATCAAAGGTGATTTTTCCGTTAAGCCCTCCGTAAAGAGTAAAGTGATTGTCCGTACTGCCCTCAAGCTTAACCTCAACATAATAATCAGAGGTCTTGAAGTCATAGCCTATCTTTTCAATAACATAGCCTTCATCGGGCCAGTTTTCACTGATATATTTCTCCGCATTTTTTGTCACAAGAATTTCAGAAACGGGATTTCCGAACATTGCGCAGGCGAAAAACACCAGTCCTGCGGCAAGTAAAACAGCAAAAGCTGCGGCAAATTTTTCAAACATAAAACAACCGCCTTTCTTTTTTCAGATTATATCAGAAAAGAAAGCCTTAATCAATCCGATATGAAATAATGAAGGCTGCAGAACAAATCTGCAGCCTTTAATCAGCTTATTTGATTTTTTAGCCGAGTGCAACAACACCTGTTTCATTAAGCACAAGAAGAGCCATATATGAAACATAGATTGCAAGAAGAGCAAAGCCCTGCCACTTTTTGAATTTACCCATGATGATTGTGGGAACAACTGCAACAGCGCAGGCTGCAATACATACGGGGAAATCGAAAACAAGGTTAACCTTTTCAACGGGAAGAGCTGTGCCGTTTATAACTGCACAAAGGGGAAGAATAAGGGTTGTATCGATAATATTTGCACCGATGATGTTACCCACTGAAAGTGATGATTCTTTCTTACGGATTGCAGTAAGGGTTGTGACAAGCTCAGGAAGTGAGGTGCCGAGTGCAATAACTGTAAAGCCGATGATTGTTTCACTGATACCGATGCTTGAAGCAATTGTCTTACCTGATGAAACAAGGAACTCTGCACCGAAAACAATTGATGCTGTGCCGATGACAAAGAAGAAAATCTTTGAGGGAATTTCTTTCTTTTCATGAGAGTCGATTTCATCACCCGCTGCACCATTTTTTCCTTCGATGAGGTTGCTTATCATAAAGACCAGGAAAATTGCCCAAAGAACATAAGCTGACCAGGTGGGAAGAGAGCCGCTGAGTGAAAGCAGAGTCAGACCGATAACTGCAGCAAGAAGAAGTCCGCCCTTGAGTGAGAAGCTTTTTCTGCCGACAACGCCTGCCATTGCAACAAGAGAAACACCCATAATAAGAGTTGTGTTTGCAGTAACTGAACCCACCGCGTTACCGATTGCAAGCTGAGCAGATCCGTTCATTGCGGCTCTGACTGAAACAAGAAGCTCCGGAAGAGTTGTTGCAAAGGAAACAACTGTTGCTCCAACAACAAACTTGGGAATACCTGTTGCTTCTGCAAACCATGAAGCTGAGTCAACAAACCAGTCGCCACCCTTGATTGTAAGCACAAGACCCACAACAAAAATAACTGCAGCAACAGCAATAAGTGCTCCACCTGTCAGAGAGCCGAAAAGTGTAATGCCGAAAAATTCCATTTTAACTGTCCTCCATTTGTTTATTCACGATTTATAATTCTATCATAAATACAAAAATATGCAATAGATATTTAAGATTTATATTGAAAATTTTTATTAAAAATAATTTTTCCGACAAAACCTGCCGACAACATTTTCACCTGACAGACACAGATAAAAAGACAGACACTCGAATGAGTATCTGTCTTTTATGGGGTTCGTCCCCTTTTTTGAACTTTGAATAATTCTTAACAAAATCCATAATCAACAAGACGCCATTTTCCGCCATTGTTTCTTACCAATATCCACTCCCAAAAATATGTACAGCCTATATTCATAGAAGCGGCACCGTCAGCACGGTCAACATAAAACATCGACTTTAAAACAATAGCTTCATCTGCATTGTATCTGTCCGCCCATTCTCTGTGCTCTAAGGTCACATCATCCCCTGCATAATACAGCTCATGAAGTGTGCAGTTATTCCAGTGCACATCAAATTCTCTTATCATTGTATCAATCGCCTCTGCAATATCTTCCTGCAAGTACAATTCTGAAGATACTTCAAGAATTTTTACATTTTTCACGTTATTACCGCATGCACACAACAACAAACACAGAAAACAAGCAGCAGCCAAACAGAAGAATTTTTTCACAATAACTTCTCCTTAATTGTTATTACATTATAACCTTATCATACAAAAAGTCATTTTTCAATAACTATATTGATTTCTTAAGAAATATGTAAGAAGCTAAAATCAGAACCTGTGACACCCACGGTCAGAAATATGGTCGGCTTGCTTCCCTTGGTGACTCCCCACAGTGTGGGGAGATGTCGGCATAGCCGACAGAGGGGACGGCCGCCGTCAGCGGCGCTTCGCAATCCTCCCTATTTCTTCCTGTTCGCCGCACCCCTTCATCGTCCACCGGACGCGGGGCACCCCGTCTCTCGCACCAAACCAAGTCGAAAGACTTGGTTTTTCTTTTTTAAAAACAATTCTCAAACGGGAATGCGACCGTGGGGGTAGCTCGTAAAATTTTCAAATATGTTGAAAAAATTCTGACAATTTGCTATACTGACTATACAAATAAGTGGTGTTTGAATTTTTTCTTAAATCAGTCAGAATTGCCACTTACACAGAAATACTTTATAAAGTTGAATTTGAAAGGAAAGGAAAGGAAATTTCAGATGTCAAAACTATTCAAATTTATCACTTCATTATTAGGATTTATTGTTAATTTATTCTTTTTTCTCTGTCCGGTATGTCTCTCTCTTATAATCATGTTCATATTATATGTTTCTTATGAAGGCTTGCCTGCAATAGTGTATATTGGTATTGCTGTATTGGGGATTGTTGCCGGAATAGCTTTTTGTCGCCATCTCAAAAAAAGCGGTCAAAAGCGTGTAAAGCGTTTAGAGAAAAAAGAAAAAGCAAAGAAAGAACTTTATGATCAAATCCATGATGCTATGCAATATGATTTTGCTTCAAACACATTAACAGTTAAAAAGCTTATAGTTGCCAACGATAAAGCATTAAAATATAAAGAATTGACTGACTATGAGTTGAAGCATCATGATGCAAAGTATGTTTACACCTCTGCAACAGTAGGTGGAATAACAACCGGCGGAGTACATAAAATAGGTGACTATGATACAATTAATGCAACGTCAACAGGAAAGTATGCAGTATATTATAAAACATCAGATAAGAAGCTTTATCCTGTAAAAACTATACATCTTGCAAACGAATTAGTTGTTAAAGCTAAAAAAGACCCCGTAGTCAAAAACTTTTTGCACAACAACATTTTAGTTTTAGAGAAAAAAGTAGAGGATAACACAGAGAATGTTGAGCTTGCAATTAAACACGGAAATATGGCGTTGGCAATGCAGCTTATAAAAAATAGTTCACTCGATAAGCAATTAACAAAACAAGAGTGCAGGTCAGTTATTAACTGGATTTGCGGAGTTCGTGATTATTTAAGTGAACAGGCATAATTTTACATTATAATCTTATATCTATAAAATTTTATTCTTGTGTTTAACCCGATAGCGTTACTTTATATGGATGGTCAGGAAAGTCTTGAATTTTTGAAATAGGGATTTCCATAAGTTTTTCCCTTGCGAAACATAAAAAAATACAGACACCCGAAAGGGTATCTGTATTTTTTGCAACTCAAACAGGTGATTCCCTGATAGGGGAAATGTCACGAAGTGACAAAAGGGTAATGGAGGGCGAAGCGAGCCGTAACTCGAACCTGTGACACCATCGACTTGCGGTACCCAAAGTTTTGTTGCACCTTGGAGCGGCGCCAAAACTTTGACCGCTACGCTGTTCAGACGTTGCCTGTATCTTCCGCAGGAAGCGGCAACGCCTGAACCAGTTAACAGCTCGCGACGCGTCTGTTAACCATGAAGTAACATATTTGATTTCTATGTGAAATGGCAAAAAGAAAAAGGACATCGTGAAGATGTCCTTTTCTTTTTGGCGCCTCAAACAGGACTCGAACCTGTGACACCGCGGTTAACAGCCGCGTGCTCTACCGACTGAGCTATTAAGGCTTAAATGATTTTACCACCTTAGTTTTCCTAAGGTGGTATTGTGTCGGCATCGCCTTATCTT
>JAZRTP010000029.1:0-68138 GCA_045652105.1 Acutalibacteraceae bacterium | reverse complement strand
TTTTTTTGCTTTCTATAAAACTAATTAATTCAGAATCATTTTTTATTTCTTCACGTTTTCCAAATTCATTTTTTTGTTCCGAAACCAATTTAGGCAAAACAAAATACTTAGTAAAATCATCAGAAGAGTTATACGGGTCCTCTTTAAGACTTTTAGTATAACTAGGCAAAGGAGAAAGATGTGTAGAATGGCTTTGAAGAGTTCGCTTTTCAGTAACAATTTTATGGGTATATATTTTCTCATCTATATTCCATTTAAATATATATCCATCAAACGAATTGGTATCCGTATCAATTACAATAACATTAAAAGATGAATTTTGAGATATTAAAGAGAAATTCATTTCCCCTGCAGATGATATCCATGTATCCAAACTATTGTCTATTGATACAACACTAGAATGCTCTTGATGGTCGTGTCCTGTTAAAAGCAACTCCGAATTATCAATTATTGTTTTTGTTAAATCATCCTTACAATGCCAATTAAACCATTCCCAGCTATGATGCATAACTGTGACACAAATATTTGCATCAGTTGCTTTTTTTAGTTGATACATTTTTTCGTTTGGAAAATAGTGTAACTCTTTGTCATTCGGCTCCAACGTTGAAAATAAAGAACTATTTATTAAGTTGAATTGTATTTTATAATCACCATATGTACGAAATCTCTGACACAACAATTTGTCATATGGAATTTTTCCGCTTAAATCCCCATAAGCGTAAAAATTATCAAGATAGGAAAACTCTGCGTCGAGAATCGATTCAATAGAACCGTCATCATAATGTGATTGTATATCTCGACGAGTTCGAGCGGTTTTGGGCAAATTCAAGTCATGATTACCTGGAACTAAAAACAAATCAACATACTTATTTTTATTTTTTACTTTAATTTCGCCAATTAAACGAGACAAAAGTTTTCTCGATGTTTTGTATTCATTTACTTTTCCGGAATAAGCCAAATCGCCACTAAATACTACTGTATACTCATCAATTTCACCTAATGTATTTAGTGCAGCTACGAATCCTTCTACTTTTTCCGTTAAAAAATGTTCACCAGCTTTAATGTGAAAGTCACTCAAATGAATCAATGCAATTTTCATAGTGATTTTTTCTCTCCTTTACTAAAAATTCCAAACTTACTCTTTAATATATAAGAACAATAAACTACCTTATATTGATATTGGAGCTCCTAACAACTGGTTTATATTCCTTGTCGTTATTGTTTATCCATTTGCTTTTTATTTTGGATAATTCATATTGCAAGTGTGGCATCCAATAGTCTGCATTTTCAACTTTGGGCCCTAAAATGATTTTTTCAGGGTAAACTTGATACGGTGGGTTTATAAAAAGTTTAGGTGGAATTTGATCAGTTTTTTTTATTTCATCGAAATCATTTATATCACGAGTAATTATTAATCGACTTTCACCTTCCATATAATATGAAAAATCCTTAAAAAGAAACATTATTTTACCTAACAGTCTAACTATACATTTCGTTATGATTTCTGAATCTTCTACAATTAAAGATTTTTGTAATATTTGTATTTTTTTTAAAAGATCTTCCAGTTGAATATAACTACTTTTTATTTCAAAATCTTTTCTGTTGTTAACATAAATATTTTTCCCATCTGTATATGCTATACTATACAGATGAAAATCATCCTCAAAACGCGAATTTAACATAGCAGATTTATCTTGTTCTGAAAAAGCAAGTGCTTCGCCTGTCATCATATCAAATGTTTCTTTCGCAATACATACGCAACAGCCATTGCAATCATTACCCAAAGAAATATCACTTCCATACATCGTCCACATATTTAACTGATCGATTAGCTCCGTGAATGATTTTATAAAAACGAATTTTTGATCATAAACTTCATTCCTTACATCTTCAGGCGGTTTAGGCAATACATCCTTTAAACATCTCAAAAGAACTAACCCTTCTTCCGGATCGTTCATATACTTCGCATGCATCATTGTAAGACTATTTATTCTTTTTTCAGAGTTATTATCTACAGCAATTTCATCTAAAAGAAATTTTAAATTTTTCAAAGAAGTATAATAGGCTATTGTTCTTGTGTCTAAATTTTTATACCTCTTTCTTGAACCGCGAAATGTTGAAGCATTAATATCTTTTACAACAATTCTTATATCATCAGAAAGCTTGTCTATATTTAATTCGAATTTTGCTTTTGCATATGATGTTTGTTTTAATTTATTCAATATGTTATTAGTAACAGCTCTAATTTTGAACATAAGAATTTTTAAATTTTTAGCATCAACAGCAATTTTTTCACATTCTGAAATAAGAAAATAAATATCTCTACCACGAGTCAACTCTTCTTGAATCATTTTATTATCAATATATTGAGAACACAAATCATAATGTTTAACGTATTCACAAGTAATATCATTAAATGACTTCAAAATCTCCGAATTGTCTTCCAAATCCAAAATCATATCTGTATACATAAGAATTTGATGACGAAGAGCTTGTATTTTATCTTGCGGTGTTCTACACAAAGTTTTGCATTTATTATAGTATTCTAGAGCCTTTGCTGGATTATTCATATCAGAATATATAGTACCAGCACTGCAATAATAAGAATTCGATTTGGGGTCTAACTCGATTGCTTTTGTTATATAAAATTCAGCTAATTTTATTAATCTTCTTTTAGTAATGGAATCTTCAATACTATCATACATTGCTCCACAAACATATGAAAAATTGCCATAAATCATTGCGACTTTTGTTGCATGATTTTGTCTCCATTCGTTTTCATTATCATTGTTAATTTTTCTGCTTGCGTCTTGTATAAAGTCGGCATTTAACACAAAGGGAAATGATAGGTTTTCTAACAAGCTTTGATTAATCCATGAAAAATAAACATCATATGCAAGTTGATGTTTATTCCCTTCTATTGCGCAAAGAGCTACCACATTATAAGCATCCCATCTAGTTTCAGCTTCAGAACTTACAAAAGCTAACGAAGCAAATTTGTATCCATACTCAAAATTATCCTCATTCCTACAAGACTCTGCAAAAACTAAAGAAATAATGCTTAATGAATTTTGAATTGCTTGCTTCTTTTCTATACTTTTATCCGAAATCATTTGAATAAAAGTGTGAAGTTGGATAGCCAACAACAATATTTTTTTATCTTCTCTTAAAAGATGATTACTCTTAAAAATTGTCTTACCAGTCTTAATCAAAAAGTTTTTTGAACGTGCCTTGATCGCATTGTATTCTTCAGAAAAATATTTCATATCATTATTGCTATCTATTACGAGCCTTACTATTTGATTTACTATTCTGTCTCCTTCGTAATAATTTACTCTATAACTATTCATTGCATTAATGATACGACTTACTGAGCTTTGTTCATATTCATTATTTTCAATCTGATATGCAATTCTATATAAAAAAGCAATAGCGAAAAATAATTTGTAATAATCAGAAAAACCTTCTTGAGATATATGTGATTTAAAGATGTCCCATGCATAGAGATTGTCATAAGAATTATCATTTTCTTTTTGATTATTATCATTTGGGTTTACTTGATATTCACCTGACGTTTTTTCTTCACATTCCAGTTCTGCTATTTCCTTATTGATTTTAGCTAACAACCGATCTATATTATATTCTTCGACAGCACACCAAGTCGAACAATATTTATAGTTGGAAATTGTTCTGTATAGCATCTCACAAAAGTTTTCCTCTATGCTTTTTTCATCCAAAATATCGGCTCCTTTTTTTAATTCAAGGCCATACAAATGTACAAGTTCATCTTCTACTTCATCGTTAGGCATTGAAAAATTAAATACATTTCTTATCAAATCTAAAAACATAATTTCCACTCCTTAAAATAAAAACACTGGTGATTTTTTGTTTTTCAATATATTTAGTTACATAAATCACCAAAAGTAACACTATTTTCTCATAAAATGTCAAACTTTGTCGAAACAGACAAAATAATATCACTATGCTTATGCATAATTACAATAAAATCCACACATTCGACTAACCTCCTGTTATAAGATAGAATAAAGCTACCAAATAACAGGAGGTCATTTTTTATGAGCAGAAAAACAAAAATCAAGTTTACGGATTTTGAGTGCAATTTACTTATCAACGGTATGAATGAGTTTCGCAATATGCTTTTAGCAGAGGCTTTGCCCACCGAGGATGTTGATGAGCTGTTATTGAAAATCATTGATAAAAGCGAAAATTAAGGAGGTAAGAATTATGAAATCATCATTTGAACAGAACGGCGGCACTTACAGACAGGTCGGAGATTTTAATATCCCAAATCTAACACTCTCACCTGAGGAATCAAATATCACTCTCGGCAAATGGGGAATGATGCACAAAGACTATCTTTTGAAGCACAAGAAAGTCTTGTTTACAACACTACTTACGCAAGGCAAACTTTATCAGCACTGTTCTGATATTGAGAATCAGGCAAAAGATATGTTTGATACTCTTGTAGAACAAAGGAAAGAAACAGAAGGTGTAACAGAGCAACTGAAAGAGGAAAATCAGATGGAGTGGGTATGCCGCATACAGAATATTGAAGCAAAGACAAGAGAGATTGTTGCAACTGAACTGATTTACAACTAATACGCAAATACCCCGCAGACTTTTCAGCCTGCGGGGTTAACTTTATATATTCTCGTTTCGGAGTGTTTCAACTGTATTTTCTTTGTTTACTTTTTTGATTGAATATATCATACTCAGCACCACAATTATAAATACACTTGCAATCGCTATAATGAATTTATCCCACGGTACATAGAATGCCATTTCATAACCGCTATCTGACGCTACAAGATATACTAGATATGTCATTCCTAATGAAACCGGAAGCGAGAACATAAGACTCTTTACGCCGTAAAGGATAGATTCAAATGTCATCATCTTTCTCATACCCTTGCTTGTAAGACCGACGGATTTGAGCGTTGCAAATTCTCTTCTTCTAAGAGAAATATTGGTTGATATTGTATTGAAAACATTAGCTGCGGCTATCAAAGAAATGAGAACTATAAATCCGTATGCTAACACCTTCGCGATTGTTACAAGTGCTCTTATGCTTTCAATTTCTGCGGCGTAATCGTAGACACTTACATGATTGGTATCACCGCCAATATCTCTGATAAGTCGGCTTACATCACTCGCTATTTTGTTGTGGTCTTCGCAGAGAATGTATGCATGAGTCTGCCAATAACCTTCAAGCATTACTTTCTCTTTTACGGATTCGGGATAAATTAGATTAGTATTATAGCCTGCAAAATATGGCTTTTCCGTTAGAAACGCACCAACTGAAATACTCATATAACTTACCGCTTCCTCTTCTGTAAGATAACGCTTTGTAGCTTCGTCAAATTCTTCGCCTTCATCGCGGGCTATATCATAGATATAATATGTGACACCGTCTTTGACTGTGGTTTTGCCGAAATAATAATATTCCACATTATCTTCAGTAAACCAAGGAAGAACTTCAGTTATTTTAAGAGTTGTAGGGAAAGCATCTTTGTTAAGGAAAGGAACTATATAAACTCTTTCTTTATCGTCTGTCTGATAAATATAAGTTCCCATATCATAAACAAGAGCTTTCGGATTTTCTTTGTCAAAGTATCCCTCTTCACTTATCCCTTCCTTTTTGAGAAGTCTTCTGAAAGCATCGTCATCAATAAAGTTATAAGTAAATATTCCGTTGAGTTCTTTTTTCTTATCCGCTGAATTATTACGTTCTTTATTAATCATATTCAAAAATTCTTCTGAAATATACTTTTTGTCAACATTAAAATCCGTCTCCATTTTCTGAGTGAGGGTAAACTCATCAATTCCATCGACTGTTTTCAAACCGTTAAAAAGCTTAGTTCTGAATTCTTCTGTGTCTGTAAAAGGTTCACCATCTGTTCTGTCTTCATAGTTAAATACATTGATGGCAACATCATAATTCATATCCTGACTTTCTGCTTCAACAATATCAGTAAAATAGGTTGCAAGTGAAGAAGCGGAAATGAACAGAACAACAGAAACAAAAAGAGAGAAAACTGTAGCACGATATTTTCTTTTATTTCTTTTAAAGTTTTTAGAAGAGAGTGTGGCTTCAAAGCCGAATAGTTTTCTGGTTATGGGAGAAACCTTAACGCTCTGGCGTTTTATTTTAATCTCATTTGACTGTCTTACAGACTCAATGGGGTTGATTTTTATCGCCTTTCTTGCAGGAATATAAGCGGAAATAATAACCGTAATAAAGCTTATTACACTTGCGGCAAGGATTGCCGAGGGCGAAAAGACAAACTGCATTTTAAGGTCGGTAAGGTCAGCAAGGAAGGTTGAAATTGTATCGCTTAAGAAGTGGAAGGTTACCGCAATACCTAAACAACCTGAAACCAGACCTATGGGAATACCGACAATGCAAAGCACAGCCGCTTCATAAAGAACAGACTTTCTTATCTGCTTTTTGGTAGCACCTATACTTTTGAGAATGCCAAATTGCTTTGTTCTTTCGCTTACGGAAATTGAAAATGAATTGTAGATAAGTGAAACTGATCCGAAAACAATAAGTCCGATCAGAATGGAAAGCAAACCTACAACCAACACAGGAAAAGCAGAATCAAAGCTGTTAAAACTGTACATAAGTAAATCATGGTTTGTTGTGCTTCCTATAACGATACCGCTTAAAGAATTAAGAATATCCGTGTTGAATTTATTGTATTCGATAGGATTTTTCAGAACGGTATAAACACTCTGCAGGTTAGTGTTTCCCAGCTCGTTTATCGTAAATGCTGTGTATCCGGGAGCTGAATAAGGTTCAATAGAAGACCTGTCAGGTCTTACGCAAAAGCCTACAACTGTATAGGTTTTCTCTTTTGTATTTATGAGCACTTCTTCGGCTTTTTCTCCGTCCGGTTCACAGAAGGGCCTTTGCTGTGTCAGCTTCTGCCAATTATCTCCGTCAAGAGCCTTATACTCTTCTTCGCTGATGTTTAAAAGGTCAGTCCACTGCCTTTGTCCCACCTGAAGAGTGATTTTTTGTCCGAGCTTAAGCTGCACTCCGCCGTTTGAATAAAGGTGGTCGGAAACTACTATTTCACTGCTGTTTTCGGGCAGTCTGCCTTCGGTAAGATGTATGGGCATTACATCAGTAAAATCAGTCGGCACACCTGCGATATACAGATAAGGCTTACCTTCGTTGGATGAACCGATTTCGGCATAACCTATATCCTGAATGTATGTGTATTGTTCTACTCTGTCGTCCTCGGTAATTTTTGAAACATCGTCAGTTTTAATATCATAAAAACCTACATGATATTTACCGTTATATGTTTCGGCATAGTTCACAAGATAGCTTTGCACCGTAACAAAAGCCTCCATTGTTGCCGTAAACATTGCAACGGAAAGAATGATGCCGATTATAGTAACAACAGTTCTTGTCTTGTTTTCTTTAAGTGACCGATTGGTAAACTGTTTAAAGATATTCATTACAGTCACCTCACTTCTGAAGAAGTCTGTCACTCGCGATTTTACCGTCATTAATGGTGATGATTCTGTCTGCCTGTAATGCGATATTGCTGTCGTGAGTTATAACTATAAGTGTCTGGCCGTATTTTTTGTGGGAAAGCTTAAGAAGCTCCAGAATTTCATGGCTGTTTTTTGAGTCAAGGTTACCCGTAGGCTCGTCAGCAAGCATAACGGCAGGATTATTGATAAGAGCTCTGCCGATAGAAACTCTCTGCTGCTGACCTCCTGAAAGCTCATTTGGAAGATGCTTTTCTCTGCCATTAAGTGAAAGAAGTCCAATGAGTTCCTGAAGATACTTTTCATCAACCTTTTTGCCATCCATAAGTACGGGCAATGTGATGTTTTCTGTCACATTAAGTACCGGGATGAGATTATAGAACTGATAAATAAGTCCTACCTGTCTTCTTCTGAAAATGGCAAGTTGGTCTTCGTTCTGAGCATAAACATCCTGACCGTCAAGATAAACCTTACCGCTTGTAGGTCTGTCAACACCTCCTAAAATGTGCAACAGTGTACTTTTACCCGAACCTGACGGACCGATAATAGCAACGAACTGACCTTTAGGTACGCTGAAGCTTACATTATCAAGAGCCTTAACCTGATTTTCGCCCTCGCCATAAATTTTTGAAAGGTTTTCAATTTTTAAAATATCCATATTGAATTACTCCTTTTCTTTATTGTAGCTTCATTGTACAACCCTAAAATTACACTTCGGTGACTCTATTATTACAAAAACGTCACACAACCTGCTTGTAAAATCTTATTGTAAATTTCGCACCGCAGAACTGACCGTTTTCAGCTTTTATTGTTCCGTTATGGCCTAAAATAATCATTTTGGCAAGATTAAGGCCTACACCAAAGCTTTCTTTTGATGAGTTTTTACCTTTATAAAAGCGGTCAAAGATATGAGGCAAGTCCTCTTCCCCAATGCCACTGCCTGTGTCAGTAATGATAATCTCTGTGAAAATGGGCGTGTCCTCAGCAGTTACCGTTATCTCTCCGTTTTCAGGTGTATGCTCAGCACAGTTTTTCAATATGTTTCCGAAGGCTTCAATGCACCATGCAGAATCACAATCGAAATAAATATTTTCCACATTTATATTTAGCTTTTGATTTTTAATATCCATAGGTATCAACAGAGGTTCTGCAGATTTTTCAAGAATCGAAGACAGGTCGGTGGTCTTCTTTTCAAACTGTACAGTTCCGGCATCGAGTTTTGAAATTTTAAGAAGAACAGAAACAAGATGTTCTGTTTTGGTAATAAGTGACGAAAGTTCTCTTAAAAGTTCTTCTCTTCTTTCCTCTAATATGTCAGGCGACTCAATAAGAGACAGAATAAGATTAATACTTGTAAGCGGAGTTCTTAACTGATGAGAAATGTCAGCAATTGAGTCTGCAAGAAAAGTTCTTTTCTTTTCTAAAATATCCTTTTGGTCACGAAGGCGTACAAGCATTTTTTGCACATCACTTTCTAAAATTGAAAGCTCGCCCTCATCAAAGCCTTTAATGTTTATTGTGTCGTTTCCGTGAAGAATCTTATCTATATTTTCACCTAGATTATTAATTCTGTTATATCTTTTCTTTGTAAACGCAAGAAAGCTGCATATCAAAAATGTACTTAAAATCAAAATACATACAGCAGTAAATTTAGAATAAAAAGCTGTAATAAAGCATAGTAACAGTGAGGGTATCACTGTTACTGCTAAAAATTTTCTTATTTCGGGATTATTTGAAAGTTTCATTTTATTCACCTAATTTATATCCCAAACCTCTTACGGTAAGAATGATTTTGGGATTTTGTATATCATCTTCCACTTTTTCTCTGAGCCTTTTTATATATACTGTAAGAGTATTGTCGTTGACAAAGTCACCTGCAATATCCCATATTTCAGAAAGCAGTTTATTCCTTGTAAGAGTAACACCGGGATTATTAAGAAAAACAAGAAAGAGTCTGTACTCCAAAGCTGAAAGAAAAACATCTTTGCCGTTTTTAGTGACAATTCCTTTATCCATATCAACACTTACATTGCCAAGAGTGAGCATACTCTGACTTTTGCCTGTTCTTCGAAGAACAGATTTAATGCGGGATATAAGCTCTCTAGGACGGTAAGGCTTTTCAATATAATCATCAGCACCTATATCAAGACCCGTAACAACACTGAACTCATCTGCTGAAGCAGTAAGGAAAATTACAGGACAATCGCTCACACTTTTGATTCTGTTACAAAGAGAAAATCCGTTTCCGTCAGGCAGAAGCACATCTAATAGAACAAGGTCGAACTGTGCAGTTTCAATTTTAGTCTCTGCTTCTTTACAATTCAGTGCACTATCAGTTTCAAAGCCTTCTTGTCGTAAAAGCTCACTTAAATTTTTAACGATGGTTGCATCGTCTTCAATTATAAGAATTTTAATCATAAAATCACTCTTTTCGGTGTGTATATAATAATTATATATAAAATTATTATTATAATCAACATTTGTGACGGATAAGTAATAAATCAATAGGGTGTTATCTCCGCATGAAAAGAAATCACTGCCCTCACAAAAGTGAGAGCAGTGATTGTATTGTTACTTTTTCGGAATAAAGTATAAAGAATATTCTCCTAAATTAATCGGTAATGTGGGAACCTCTGAACCATCATAATATTCTGTTGGTGCTACTGTTGCGTAACCGCCTTGTCCGTTTATTGTAATCTCATAGTCAGTGCCTTTAGGTGTTTTCTGTTGTACTTTATATGTACCAGTATAGCTTTTTCCATTGGTTTTGTCTGTAATAGTGATTCTACCATCTTTGGCAATTAAAGCTAAATCTACAATTTTTGCTTCAGGGTAAAGTTCATCGTGTTCACCAACTGCAACTATGAGGTCATCTTCGTTCTGTACCGTTTCAATATTACCACTCATAACAGTTCTCATCTGCCATTCGTAGTCTTCTATTGAAACTGTTTCTGAAGCGCAAGATGAAAATATAAAGGTTAATGATAATAATAAAAATATGGCTGATATAATTTTTTTCATTTGAATAACAACCTTTCTATCACTCTTTCCTGTGTTTGTATAATTATATACAAAATTATGGTCATAATCAACATTTGTGACGGATAAGTAATAAAAGCAAGATGTATTCTTGGGTTGTTGGAATTATTTTCATCAACACGAACTTTTATTTGCAAAAACCTATTGACAAATATGTATCAGTTCTGTATACTTAAGGCACAATTTGATATTTAATAACTTTGTAGCGCGTAAGCGGAGCAATATTTATTGACTACCCAAGCACCGTATGAAGATAAGAACAGAGGCAATCTGTACTTATTTCTGCGGTGTTTTTTTGTTTGTCTTGCGTGATACCAACGATAAAAGTCCTTTCCTCTGTTCATCGGAGGTGAGGACTTTTTTTATTGTGCAATTTTAACGAAAATAAAAAAGTTTTCAAAACAACTGAATTTTTGACTCTCTGAAACCCTTACATAGGTGAGGGGTAAAAACTTTGAAAACCGAACAAGTAAAAGTTCAAGTGTTTGTGCAAACCTACAAAGTTGGTGAAATCAGAAAAAAGTTTCAGAAAAATTCGTTTTTTCAGGCTTGCTAAATGCCTACCAAGTGAAGGGTGTTTTTGTGCAACGCTACAAACTTTCAACTTTTTGAAAAAAGTTTTGAAAAAACGTACAAAAATCGGCGTTTTAAAAGTCACCCCTTGAGGGATGTTTTCTCTCGTGCACCTTGACAACTGAATGACCGTCCGAAAGTGATACGACTTTGCGATGATATGAGCAAGGCAACGCTGCGGTGAGATTCCGGGGCAGGAACTATTTCGGGTGAAACGGCAAAAAGAGGCTTTTGATATGTAGTTAATGAAATTACCCTACCGACAAAACAAAACGCATTGCAGACAAAAAAATCATTAAAAATCAACCCGAAAAGCTACAGTAAAAAGGAGTGTGATAGTTATTCCAAGAATGACCAAAAGTAAAAAATCCGAATGGAGCCTGTTCCTAAACGAACGAAACAGAATCTGTTACAACGAGCTTTGCAGAAGATGTGTTAAAAGCTGCAAGCAGAGTTTCAAAGCTGTGGTTATCTCCTGCAACTATGTATCAAAAAGGAGCGTGAAAGACAGTGGATAATGAAACTTTCTTCAAAATGCCGAAGGTATTGTTTACGGAGGAGTATAAGGATTTATCTGCGGAAGCGAAGCTGCTTTACGGCTTAATGCTGGACAGAATGCAGTTATCTGCAATAAACGGTTGGTGTGATAAAAACGGAGAGGTCTTTGTCTTTTACACCATTGCCGAGACAAGTGAAATGCTTGGTTGCGGACATGACAAAGCAACAAGATTGCAGCGTGAGCTTGTGAAACATAATCTGCTCTGTCGCAAATATCAGGGCAAAGGAAAACCTGCGAAACTGTATGTATTAACTGTGCCGAAAATAAGCACTGAGCCTCCGTAAAACTCGCAAGTAATAAGACTGAACAGAGTAAGACTGAAAGTTATATACTAGCCGAAAAAAGAAAATATATCTTTACTTTAGTTAGTAGTATCTTTAAGTATATAAGGCGGCTTGGTTGAATGCGAAAGGCTGATGAAACATCGCATTTCTTCTTCGGCTCGTTAAATATTTTCAAGAATCAGGAATATTTTTGTAATGCTCATTCCCATTGCTATTAGGGGCGGTTTTGATATATTAAAAACTGCCCCCACATAAGTGAGAGCAGCTGTAAAAGTGAAAATTAAAGATTTATTTCAAGTTCTAAACATTTCCATTCTTCGCCAAGAACGGTATATGTTTCAGTCTTTTCCAAAACAACATCTTTAAATCCAACAGCTTTATAGCAGTAATAGGCAGATTCGTTATTTTCAAATACACCTAAAGAAACTTTTTTTGCACCATAGATTTCTTTTGCAAATTTTAAACCCAACTGAAGCATTTCTTTACCGTATCCTTTGCCACGCTTTGCAGGGTCAACAACAACAAATCCGAATCTTAGTTCATCAAAACTTTCTGACGGCTTTCTCATTGTGAAAAATCCTACTATTTCATCATCTTCAATAGCAGTAAAAGCCATAAGATTTTCAACGAAGCTGAATTTCTTTTTGGTTATAGGATACTTACCCATAACACCTGCAGACCATTTATAAAAGGACAATTTATCTTTGCTCCAAGAAAGTATTGCATCTGCATCATTCTTGTTATAAGGTCTTAATCTTAACATTTTCATTTCTCCTCCAATAAAGCAGATTTAATATCTTTCATCATCTCTTCGTGCTGTTTGCAAAACAGTTTTGGTGTGTTGTTTATCGGAAAATATTTAAGTTCAAGAGTTTCATTATTGTCACAATAAAGCTCACCGCCGATAACTGAAAGTTCGTATGCAATACAAACACTTTGATATTTATCACCATTGGGACATACGGCATCGGTATCTGTATAAACACCGATAAGCTTACCAACTTCAACATCCAAGCCGGTTTCTTCTTTAACTTCTCTGACGGCAGCCATCTCAGGTGTTTCTCCTAATTCAAGAGCACCGCCGGGGAAGCCCCACATATTACAATCGCCTCTGCGTTGTAACAGCACTTCACCGTTATCGTTGAATATGCAACCGCCAGCATGAACTAAAATAATTTTTTCATGACCGACTTTTCTACGAATCCATTGTATGTAATTCTTTTGGCTTTTTGATTTATTAAACATCACAATTTCCTCTTCAACGTTTTGTTTACGACATCATTATACCACACCCCCACCAAACAAATCAACCTGAATACATATCCTCGTACTTTAAGTTTCAGTACGAGGATTTTTTAATGCAAAATTTTTAAGTAAAGGAAGTGAAATTATGCTTTAGCAAAATGTAAAAACAACTTTTCAAAACTCAAAAATTAAAATCTTAAGAAAGGGAAAATAACTTTATGTCAAACGAAAAAATTGAATATCTTAATCTCGATTTATTGCATCCGTTCGAAAATAATCCGTTTCAGAGTGTGGATGAAAGTGAATATGACGAGCTTCGTGACAGCGTTATGGAGTTCGGTATTATCACACCGCTTATTGTTAACAAGTCGGATGACGGTTATGAAATCATCTCCGGTCACAGACGTTGGCAGATTGCCAAGGAATTAAATCTTGAAGCTGTTCCCGTTTATGTGAGAGATTTTTCAAAGGAAGAGGCAGTAATAAATTTTGTTGACTGCAATCTCAGTCGAGAAAAAATCTTGCCCAGTGAAAAAGCCCGTGCGTATAAAATGAAACATGATGCAATTAAAAAGCAAGGTGCAAGAACTGATTTAACTTCGTCACAAGTTGGGACGAAGTTCCGTAGTGATGAAAAACTCGCAGAAACAATGCCCGATTCCCGAATGCAGATTCAAAGATATATCCGATTGAACAATTTGCAACCTGCTCTTCTTGAAATGGTGGATGAAAAAAGAATTGCTTTTATACCTGCAGTTGAACTTTCATATTTAACTGAAGAGGAACAGTGCAACTTGATTGAAACTATTGAAAGTGAAGATTGCACTCCGTCACTCTCTCAGGCACAGCGTATGCATAAGTTAAGTGAAGAAAAGAAACTCACAATGGATGTCATCTTTGAAATTATGCAGGAGCAAAAAGCCAATCAGAAGGAGTATGTAAAAATCCCGGTTGAAACTTTTAAGAAGTATTTTAAGAAAGATATGCCACCTAAAAAGATGGAAGAGATAACGGAAAAGGCTCTTGCCCGTTATGCAATGGTGCTTCAAAAGCAACGTCAATGGGAGCGATAAAAAGTGTGGTATAAGTCTTAACAAGCACTGAATTTGTGTCCACACATTTGCTTGTTGCGACTTTTATGATATGGCATCAGTCTCAACAAGCATTGAATTCGTACGGACACAAATTCCGCTTGTTAAGGGTTTAACCCCTAACACCCCAATAGAAACGAAAGAAAAATTTTGATAAGGAGGAATGTATTATTAGAATTATATCAGTAATTAAAAATGAGATAACAAGAATAAAAGAGTTCTGGGAATTTTTAATGACCGATACCCATGGAGAATGTGTTTTAAATATTAAAGGTATTGAAGTTATTGCAACCTTTTCAGAAAAACCTAACAAAGAAATCTTTTCACGAATGAAAGAAATTTTATTAGGCACTCCGCACATTCGACAAAGTGATACCCCTGATATTAAACTAAAAGAAAATATCAAGGAGGCGGTTTAATGTCAAAACGTGTGTGCTGCCTGTACCGAGTTTCAACAGGTAAGCAGGTTGATTATGACAGCAACAATGAAGCAGATATCCCGATGCAAAGAAAGGCTTGTCATAAATTTGCAAGTGAAATGGGTTGGGATATTGTTTACGAGGAACAGGAGGATGGTGTTTCCGGTCATAAGGTGCGAGCTGAAAACAGAGATAAAATTCAAATAATAAAGGACCTTGCGAGAAAGAAAAAGTTTGATATTCTGCTTGTGTTTATGTTTGACCGTATCGGCAGAATCGCAGACGAAACACCTTTTGTTGTTGAATGGTTTGTTAAAAACGGTATCGAGGTTTGGAGCACCCAAGAGGGCGAACAAAGATTTGATAATCACATTGATAAACTCTTAAACTATATCCGTTTCTGGCAGGCTGACGGCGAAAGTGAAAAAACATCAGTACGAACAAAAACAAGTCTTGGTCAGTTAGTTGAGTCAGGTCATTTCAAGGGTGGCGTTGCCGCCTTTGGATACGACCTTGTGAAAAGCGGTAGATTCAATAAAAGAAAACACGAGCTTTACGATTTGCAGGTAAATCCCGATGAAGCCATTGTTGTGAAGATTATCTTTGACAAATACACACAAGAGGGTTATGGAGCACACAGAATTACAACTTGGCTGAATAATAACGGTTACAGGGCGAGAACGGGCAAAATGTGGCACGAGGCTACAATAAGAGGTATTCTCTGTAATCTCACTTACACAGGTGTACTCCGCAGCGGTGATTCACATTCCGAGGTTATACCCGAACTACAGATAATTCCGCCTGAACAGTATGAAAGAGCAATGATTATTATGAAAGAGCGTTCAGACAGAAAAAAAGAAAATCCTACAGTACCCCTTAACACTAAAGGCAAATCCCTTATCTCCGGAAAGGTTTACTGCGGGCATTGCGGCTCAAGGTTGAATCTCACAACAAGCGGAAGATACCGCAAAAGAAAAGACGGCTCTGTTGATACAACAAAACGTATCAGGTATGCCTGTTACGGTAAGAGCAGAAAGCAGACGGAGTGCGACGGTCAGTCGGGTTACACACTTCACATTCTTGATGATTTGATTGATGAGATTGTCCGTGATATTTTCATGAAGATGAAAGGTGTATCAAAATCGGATGTAATCAAGTTCCGTTATGCTGATGAGCTTGAAGTGAGAAAAGCAAGGCTAAACATGCTGAAAGCAGATTACAGTAAAGAATTTGAAAATCTTACTATATTGAAATCTGAAGTTATTAAGGCTATCAAGGGTGAAAGCTCATTTTCGGCGGATACTCTTTCGGAGCTGATTGCAGAATCAGAGAAAGAGTGCAGCAGGCTTTTAGATTTAGTTACCGATACTGAAAAGGATGTTGCTGACGGTGAAAGTGTACTCAAAACTTTATCTGACAGCTTTGATGAACTCATTTCTTGGGCAGAGCTTTATGATGAAGCGAGCTTTGAAAAGAAGAAAATGATTGTGAATTGCCTGATTAAACGGGTTGAGGTTAGCAGAGGATACAAACTGAAAGTCGAGTTTAACATTAACTTTGAGCAGTTTATGGTGGGTATTGATAAGGTGGCGTAATGTAGAAAACCGAGTAGAGTTTTTGCTCTACTCGGTTTAAATACTATCATTGTATAATAGTTTTACATATCTCTAACAATACTTCATTTAATTCTTTAAGAAAGAACGGCTTGATACGCAACTTCTTTGTGCCACCTTTAGCTTTGTTTAAAACTAAATATCTCCAATCTACAAATGACTTCTTAATGTTTTCCAATTCTTCACCAATATTATAAACTAAAGGTCGCTTAAACAAAGAATAAATCACATCTCGGTTTGTTGATGACAACTCATCATAGAGAGATTTAAGATTATGACCTATTTTTTCTACATCCTCTATGCTTTTACCGTTTTCAAGTAGAATTAACTTTAGAAGTAATTCCGTACAAAAAGTCATATTTACAATATAGGGTATATAACTTTCAACATGTTTTTGTTCTGGAATATAATTACGACCACATTCTGCTAATTCATAAAACGCAATAGCCTCATTATACAAATTTTCTTTTTCCTTGCTTGTCAATATTTTACTTCCCTTCTGTTGCCAGCACACTATTAGACTAACAAATTAATTATATAGTAGTTATTTAGAAAAATCAACATTTGACAATATCAAAACACAAAAGAAGATATAAAAAATCCGCACACGATTGTGTACGGATTTTTCTTGGTGGAGATAAGCGGGATCGAACCGCTGACCTCTTGAATGCCATTCAAGCGCTCTCCCAGCTGAGCTATACCCCCAAGTATTAAATTTTTTCAACTGCTCAATGTGGGGTGCGTTTCTGAGTGCCTCGGGCTCCCAGCTGAGCTACGCCCCCAAGTATTAATTTTTAATTGCCTAGATATGTTATCACATTGCTTTTGTTTTGTCAATGTTTTTATTGACTAAAAATCAAATTTATGCTATTATTTCTTCCGTAAACAGAACATTTCAGGTGTCGGATATTTACATTTACTGTATCTGATCCGGTGAAAAGGGAAGCGGAGTGAAAGTCTCCCACGAACTCGTCGCTGTGATGCGGAGCGGCTTTTCATTATGTCATTGGCTTTTTGCCGAGAAGACGAAAAGCGGCGTTGATGCTCAGTCAGAAGACCTGCCTGTTATGATATTGTGGAGCCACGAGTAACTGGTTGAAGCAAAACGGGTGCACTATGCACTTTTTTTGAAAAATGCCGTATGCCTTTGTGATCCCCACGGGGATCTTTTTTCATTTTTCATTATCTTTCCCACAATCTCTGTTTCAAAAAAACGTAAAAAAGAAAGGAATGAATTTAATGAAAAAGAAACAAATTCTGGCGGCGGTTGCTGTTGTTCTTGTTGCAGTGATGATGTTCTTTGTTTATCAGTCTTTCTCTGATAAGGCTGTTGACGGCACAAAAAATGTTGTCATTGAGGTTGTTGACTCAAAGCAGGAAACTCAGTCTTATTCCGTCACAACCAACGGTGAATATCTCATCGATGCCATGAACGATGCAGAGGGGCTCACCTTCTCAGGCAGTGAATCCGAATACGGCTTCACAATCAGTGAAATCAACGGTGAGGCTGCTGATTTCAACATTGACAGCTCCTACTGGGCATTTTATGTCAATGATGAATACTGCAATTACGGAATTTCACAGCAGGTCATCAACGACGGTGATGTATTCAGAATCGTTTATACAGTTTATTAATTTATGAAAGCTAAGAAACTCACGGTTTTTGACATAAGCCTGATGGCTCTGATGGTCGCCATTATTGAGGTTTGTAAGCTTGCAATGGCTGAGCTGCCCAACATTGAGCTGACATCCTTCTGGCTTATTGTCTTTTCAAAGCATTTCGGCAAAAGAGTTTACTGGATTGTGCCCGCTTTTATCCTTATTGAAGGGGTGATTTTCGGCTTTGGTCTGTGGTGGATTATGTATCTTTATGCCTGGCCGCTGCTGGTTGTTGTTACAAGAATTTTAAAAAACAACGACACTCCTTTTTCCTGGGCAATTGTGTCAGGCGCCTTCGGACTTCTGTTCGGACTGATGTGCTCTGTCCCATATTTCTTTGTCGGACTTGATACAGGCGTTATGGGCGGACTTAAAACCGCTTTTTCCTGGTGGGTGGCAGGCATACCCTGGGACTTTGTTCACGGCGCAGCAAATTTTGCCGTTATGATGCTGCTATATAATCCTGTTTCAAAAGCAATCAAAGGCATACAAAAAAACAGAATATAACAAAGAATCTCCTTATACCTCAACCCGAAGTATAAGGAGATTTAATTTTCAGCTTGTTTTAGTTTTCATCAATATTCGAATATAATACGATTTCTTCTCCCGAAAGGTCGGCAACAATACCCTTATACGCCCCTGTCTCAAACACTGCCGCATTAACACTGTTGAGATTCTTCAGAGGTATTCTGCTTATGCCCCCCTTTTTGTTGGTAACAATTGCAAATTCAGGTCTGAGAGCCTGCACAAAGTCGAGTGTGGTGGAATTATCATAACCGTGATGTCCAACCTTCAACAGATTAACCTTACCTATTTCCTTGGCAAGTCTGTCCTCGTCTGAATCAAGGTTATTGATATCTGCAGCAAGAAATACTCTCATTCCGTTCTTTTCAATAAGAAGACCGACTGCATTTTCGTTTTCACCGACAGGCTCTGTCATCATCGTGTCGGAAGTATTGCAGAATCTGAGAGTCAGTGCTCCAAGTGTAAACGGCTCTTCGGATATGTTATGTATCACAGGGACATCTCTTTTTTCACAGGCATCAAGCATCTGCTGATAAACCTCCTTGTTGTCCCAGTTGGTTATCTCATATGATCTGATTCCGGTCTCATCATACTGCTTGATGTAAGCCTTTTTGACGGTAATATCCTCATCGAGAATCAGCGTATCAAATCCGCCTATATGATCTGAATGGCTGTGGGTTCCGAGAACAAATTCGAGAACCACCTTGCCGTTTTCGTCCCCGGCGATTTTCTTGACTGTTTCCACAACATATTTCTCTGTGCCCTCATAGGCAAGCTCAGGGAAATTTCTCGGATTATCACTATCCTCAGCGGCATCAACAAGAGCAAACTTGCCCTCACTCTCAATTAATATCGCATCGGCTGAGCCTGTATTAAGAAAATAAATTCTGTCTGCTCTCTGAGACAGATTCACATCTGTCATGCTATAATTCTTAACATTCATAGACATTTTTACCTCCGGCATAATTATTATCAGTGATGCTGCAAGACCTATCAGCATAACAGCGCAGGCAACAATCAGCAATATCTTTCTTTTATTCTTCATTTTTATACTCCTCATTTATCTTTTGATTATAACTAATTGTAAGTCACCGATTGAATTATGTCAATAAAATCATCCGCTAATAAAAAAATCCGCAATACACAAGGTATTACGGATTTTTTGTTTTTTTAAGAAAGGCTTATTCTGTGAAACCAGATTCAACAAGCTTAACAAGCTCAGTTACAGCCTGTTCCTCATCGGGACCGCCTGCAATGATTCTGATTTCTGTGCCGCCCATAATGCCGAGTGAAAGAACACCGAGAAGGCTCTTTGCGTTAACACGTCTTTCTTCCTTCTCAACCCAGATTGATGACTTGAATTCATTTGCCTTCTGAATGAAGAAAGTTGCGGGACGAGCATGAAGACCAACCTGATTTTCAACTTTTACATCTTTAACAAACATAATTTATATCTCCCAAACATTTGATTTTTAGTTTTACACTTGCCTATATTATACCACAAATATCGACTTCGTCAATGAAAAAAACCTCACTTTGACACTTTTTGTTTGCTAGGCTAAACAATGTCAAGTTAAAAAGAACGTTTTTGTGCATTTTGACCATTATGCAATAATTTGATTGTGAAACAGCATAAATTAGACCTTTAATTTTTGTTAATTTTGCGAAGAACTTTCTTTATTCTTTTTCAGCTGACGTAAAAATTCAATATCTTTTTTTGAAAGATCGGCACCCTTGAGCATATCAGGTCTGCGCAGATATGTTCTTTCAAGTGATTTTTCTCTTCTGAACTTTTCAATGTTGGCATGGTGACCCGAGATAAGAACTGCAGGCACCTCCCGTCCCTTCCATTCGAAAGGTCTTGTGTACTGCGGATATTCAAGAAGAGAATCATAATGGCTTTCAAGGGTGAAGGCATCATCATTAGCAAGGACACCGGGAAGCATTCTTGAAATGCTGTCAGCAAGAACAAGAGCAGGAAGCTCCCCTCCCGTGAGAACATAATCACCGATTGAGATTTCCTCATCAACAATTTCCTCAATAACTCTTTCGTCAATACCCTCATAATGCCCGCAGAGAAGGGCGATGTTTTCATAACAAGCAAGCTCCTTGACCCGCTCCTGTGTAAGAGTCTTTCCCTGAGGAGACATAAATATCAGATGAGGCTTTTTGCCAATTTCTTCACAAAGGCTCATATAACAATCATAAACAGGCTGAACCTGCATAATCATACCCGTACCGCCGCCGTAAGGTGAATCATCAACTCTGCGATGCTTGTCAAGGGAATAATCTCTGATCTGCCTTGTGTTGATTTCCACAAGCTTTTCCTCACGTGCTCTGCCGATAATGCTCTCTGCAAGCACTCTCTCACACATTTCGGGAAAAAGCGTCAATATATCAATCCTCATCTTCAAAGATACCTCTCAAGGGACGAATTTTTATTATTCCGTTAACAACATCAGTATCAATCACAACGGGAGGAATTGCAGGAATAAGATATTCCTTACCCTCACTGTCTGTGATATGCCAGACATCGTTTGCGCCCGTCTGACTGACGTCGGTGATGATTCCGTACTCTTTATCCTCTTCGTCGGCATCAACGACTCTGCAGTCAAAAAGCTCCTGAATAAAATACTGACCGTCAGCAAGCTGTACGTCACTTCTTTTCATAAAAAGAACTCTGTCTCTGTATCGGTTGGCTTCTTCAACGGTATCAACACCTTCAACCTTGAGAATAACCATATTTCCGTTGGGACGAGCCTTGACCTTCAGCGCCTTTGCACCCGCCTTGTCAAGATAAAGAGTTTTGAACCTTTTCATAAACTCAGGGCTGTCACACCAGGGCTGAACACGCATTTCACCCTTGATGCCGTGAGTTGAGGTTATCTTTCCTATTTCAAGATATTCTTTAATCATTTTATATTCCTTTCAGGTAAAAAATCAAAGGCTGTCTCTGTTGAAACAGCCCCGATGTTATCAGTCTTCAATTTCAAGATCGGTAATGATCCAGTCTTCATTCACTTCTGCGCCCATTGTTTCACAAAGATAACGGTAAAGCTCATTCCAGACCTTAACGATAATCTGCTCGAGTGTTTCAAAAAACTTATCCATTTTTTAACCTCCTTGTGTTTATTTTCAAATATTATACAACATATCCCGATAAAATTCAAGCATAAAAAATATTTCATTCAGAAAAAACTATATCTTCTGTTTTTCCACCTGTTACTTTGAGAATGTCTTCGGGTGAAAGTATGAGCTGAACGCCCAGCATACCGCCGCTTATGATAATTTCAGGATAATCTGTGAGAGTGCTGTGAAAGACAGTTATGAAGCGCTTTTTCATTCCCACGGGAGTGCAGCCCCCTCTTATATATCCTGTAAGCTCCTTGATTCTTTTAACCTCAATAAGCTGCACACTTTTTTCACCCACGGACCTTGCCGCCTTTTTCAGATCAACATTTTTATCAACGGGAAGGCAGAAAACATAATGCTCACCGCTTTTCCCTTCTGCAACTAGGGTTTTAAAGCTTATATCATAGCTTTGTGAAAGCTTGTCGGCAATGTGGATGCCGTCAATAAACTCATCACATTCATAAAAATTTGCTTTATACGGTATTTTATTCTTATCAAGAATGCGCATTGCATTGGTCTTGATTTTTGACATCGGTATTCCCCCTCCTATGTCTTGAATTTTGCTCTGATGTATGATAACATAAATTATCAAATTTTTCAACAAAGGATAATAATATGAAAAATATAATCTGTCCCGTATGCCGTATGCCTCTTGAAGAAAAAGAGAAAGCTCTTGTCTGCAGCAATAATCACTGCTTTGACAAAGCAAAGGAAGGCTACGTCAACCTTCTGTCAGGCAATCACAAAAAAGGCTCTCTTATGGGAGATAACAAGGATATGGCTGTTTCTCGACGTGCTTTTCTTGAAAAGGGTTATTTTGACTCTCTTGTGAACGCTCTTACCGACTTCATTGAAAAGCTCAGTCTCCCCTGCCCTCAGATTGTTGATATCTGCTGCGGTGAGGGTTATTATTCCCACAGAATAAAGCAAAGCATAAGCTGTGACATTTCAGCCTTTGATCTTTCAAAGGAAATGGTACGTCTTGCCGCAAAAAGAAAAAACGGCAATTTTCATTTTGTTGCCAATCTTTCGTCAATTCCCATTGAAACAGAAAGCACTGATGTTGCAATTCATCTTTTTGCCCCCTTTCACGAAAAGGAGTTCAGCAGAATAATCAGAAACGACGGCTGTATTCTTTCCGTTGTTGCGGGAGAAAACCATCTCTTTGAGCTTAAAGAGCTGCTTTATGAAAAGCCCTATAAAAATGACGAAAAGCCGCCTGAAACAACAGAGCTTGAGCTTTGTGACAAAATCAAAATAACATCAAAAATCCTTCTTTCCTCAAAGCAGGACATTGATGCGCTTTTCAAAATGACTCCTTATTATTATCACACAAGTCAGCAGGACAAGGACAAGCTCAAAGACATCAGCTCCCTTGAGGTCACAACAGATTTCCTTATGCTTGTTTACCGAAAAAAATAAAAAATAACCGTACATAACGCCGACATCCCATAAGGCAGTATTTCTTTAAAAGGTGAAATAACTTCACAATAACGCGTTAAAAACCACCGATATGCGTCAGCATTATCGGTGGTTTTTGCCTTTTCTTGCAAAGCTATTACGCATTTTAAAGTGCTTCGCAGTTTCGTAAGAACTAAAAATTTCTTGTATTGAAGCCACAAAACGAAGCAAGGCTGCCGCCTTGCGAGGCTTTTGGCAATAATACAGGGAATTTTGTTCGAGAAACAAATACTGCCTTATGGGATGTCGGCGAATGATATGTACGGCTTTTTTATTATCTGTCGGGAGTCAGAAAAAGATCATCGGTATAAATAACCGTGCGCGGCTCCTGCTGAGAATACATTTCATAAATCTCTCTTGCCCTCTGACACACATCGTTTTTGAGACTTTCAGGCTCAATAACCTCAGCCTTACCCGAAAACTGCATTATCCACGAGGCAAGACCTTCACTGATAACACACTGAGCGGAAATAATGAATCTTCCATCCTTTGAATCGGGTCTGATTCTGCTTGAAGCACCGAAACGATCAAGTATTTCCTCAAGAATTGAATAATCACAGGAAAGAACAAGTCTCTGATTTTCACCGCTGAACATATTGAAGATTTTCTTTGAATAATCAGCTGAGTCAAAGCTTGTCTTATAAGGAGAAACCTCACGGAAGTCCCTGCTTTTTTCTTCAAGAATTTCAACCTTTTTCATACGATCAATTCTTGCATGCATCAGATTATCGTAATTTTCCTTGTTTGATACAAGGTAATATCTGTCATTGTTCCAAATAAGAGCATAAGGGCTGACACAGAATTCCTTTTCGTCATTGACAATCTCGTTACCCATTTCATTGATTTTTCTTTTGCCGTAAAGGAAACGGATTTTTCTGCCCTTCTGAATGGCTCTGCTGACAACGTCGATATTATAATAAATCTCTTCGTTGGCACATTTGATTCTGTTGTCGATGTAAACATTATCCTTAAATTCCTTGTACTGATGCTCGGAGCACAGTGAGCCAATTTTTGAAATAAGATCCTTTGTCTTTTTCGGAGTTATGAAATCAGCGGCCTGAACAGCATCAACAAGAAGTCTGATTTCCGGAAGCTCAAACTCACGAGAATAAATACAGTAGCCCGGATAGGGATTTCTCACCGAGTCAACATCAACTCCGTATTCCTTGAGGGTTTTAATGTCACTGTAAATTGACTTTCTTTCACATTCAATGCCTTTTTCCCTGAGCATTTCCGTCAGCTGTTCAACGCTTACGGGGTGCTCTTCGTCACTGTTTTTTTCAAGAAAATCCTTGATATAAAGAAGCTTTAATTTTGTATAGCCTTTGTCAGCCATAATCCAGACCTCCTTAAAATGAAACCGCCTCAAAACTGATTTTCAAGGCTTCGCCGGCAAATATCATCCGAAGCAGTTTTTTGAATGAAAAATTCCTCCGGCTTAACTGATTCAAGGCCGCCGACAAGGCAGCCTTGATTTTTTTAATAAGTCATTTTTTCGTTGAGCTGTCTTACAACATCCTCATCAAGCTTGACAAGCTCACGGTCATAAGAAAGCATACCGTTGACCTCAAACTCAACGTCTGAAACCTGAGTGTAAACAGTTGCGGAAAGTCCCTTTTTGATGTTGGGAATAATCTGCTTCTCGTGAAGCTTTCTGTAAGCTTCGGTAAGAGCCTGCTTGCTCTTATACATCTGATAGCCGAAGCTCTTGTCAAAATTCCATACGTGGTTTTCGATGTTATGGCTGTAACCGCCGAACTCACTCAGAACAATGGGTCTGCCGTCATACTTGGGAAGAATTACGGGAAGAATGTATTTATGCATGCTTCTGAAATCGCAGCCCTTCTGATCATACCATCCGCTTGCGTGATCAACAAATCTTGAGGGGTCATAAGCCTTGATTTCATCACCGATTCGCTTTGCATCAAACTGACCCCAGCCCTCATTGAAGGGAACCCAGCAGCAAATTGAAGGATAGTTATAAAGGTTGTCAATCATTTCATAAAGCTCTTCCTCAAACTGAGCTCTCCATTCAAGCTTGTCTCTGTTGAAGGTCTTGTAAGCGTTATCCTTCTTGGTCAGATTCACAAGAGGATTAAGCACTCCGTAAACATTGGGAAGAACGCCTGCATGGAAGGTGTTGAGTGCCTTGCCGCCGCTGACCATATCCTGCCAGACAAGCATACCGATTTTATCACACAGATAATACCATCTTGCACTTTCAACCTTGATATGCTTACGAAGCATATTGAAGCCCAGATCCTTCATCTTCTGAATATCATAAACCATAGCTTCCTCTGTGGGCGGTGTCATTCCGCCGTCACTCCAATAACCCTGATCAAGAAGACCCTTCTGGAAATAAGGCTTATTGTTGAGGAAAAGTCTTGCATATCCGCCAAATTCACCAATGCTGAATTTTCTCATACCGAAATAACCCTTGACTGAGTCTTCAGCATTGCCGTTCTTTCTGAGTTCAAGAACAAAATCATAAAGGAAGGGAGTTTCGGGACTCCAGAGCTTACAGTCAGGAATTTCAACCTTTGCATCAGCTGAAATTTCCTTCTGAACCACAAGCTTTTCTCCGTCATAAACCTTGATTTCAAGCTGACCTTCACCGACAACATCGGTTTTAATTGAAAGAAGCTGAGAATCAATGTCGGGAGTGATTTTATAGCCCTTGATATAATTTTCACTTACGTTTTCATACCAAACTGTCTGCCAGATGCCTGAGGTTGAGGTGTACCAGAAACCGTGAGTTTCGGAAGCCTGTTTGCCTCTGTTCTGCCAGCCCTCGTCAGTGGGATCATAAACCTTGACAACAAGCTCATTGTCACCTTCATTAAGATAATCTGTAATATCAACGGTGAAGGGACAATAACCGCCGATATGCTCATAAACGGGAGTCTTGTTCACATATACCCAGCACTGCCAGTCAACGGCTTCAAAATGAAGAAGAGTTCTTTTTCCCTTGAAGCTTTTGTCAACTGTGATGTTCTTTCTGTACCAAAGGCGGTCCTTTGCGCTGATTCTTCTGCAAATGCCTGAAAGACAGCTTTCCACAGCAAAGGGTACTCTGATTTTTTCCTGATAATCCTCACACCACTGAGTGTTTTCGTCAGTAACTGCAAAATCAAAAAAGCCGTTAAGGTTTTTCCAATTATCTCTGACCATCTGAGGACGGGGATATTCATCAAGAGGGCAATCGCACATAGCCTGCTCTGCCCAGCGTGTTTTAAGTGTCATCATAATCTTTTCTCCTTTTTATTTAAGGTAAGCTGCACTTACCCAGCCCGAAACACCGTATGTCATATCTGTTACATAAACCCAGCCTGAAACCTTTGAGCTGTAACCGATAACCTTAACGGGATAACCCTTGATAATAAGGCTTACCACACCGTAATCTGTACCGGGACCCTTTCTGAGATTAAGTCCGTCAAGGGTATATTTAATCTGAGCGGTTTCGTAATATTTATCGGGAGTAACTGTGCCTGAATGAACAGTTGTACCCTCTGATTCGGGTCTATCTTCGGAAAGATAAGCTTTGCTTACCCAGCCGTAAACTCCGTAACGGTTGCTCTTTGCATAACAGAAGCCGTCCTTTTCACCGAGAACGGTAAGGTCTGCACCCTTTGAAAGATAAAGCACTCTGTCATATTTGACTGAAGGCCCGCTTCTGAAAACAACGCCCTCTTCTGTACAGTAGAGAGTTTTTGCCTGAGAATAATATACATCAGGAACAATAACCTCAACATCGTTTATTCCGTAGGGATTTGTTGTTGTGGGAACCTGAGTCGTCGGCTGTGTTGTTGTGGGAGCTGCTGTTGTGGGAGCCTGGGTTGTCGGCTGTGTTGTTGAAGGAGCAGTTGTTGAAGCAGCTGTTGTGCCTTGGGTTGTTGTCTGCTCGGTTGTGCTTTCTGTTGTATCCTCTTCTGATGAAGGCTCTGTTGTATCCTCTTCTGATGAAGCTTCAGTTGTGTCTTCTTCTGATAAAGCTTCAGTTGTGTCTTCTTCTGATGAAGCTTCGGTTGTGTCTTCTTCTGATGAAGCTTCAGTTGTGTCCTCTTCAGAGGAAGGCTCAGTTGAAACAGCATCAGTTGTCGGCTGAATTGCAGGAAGAATTCTGTCACTGAAAGCAACAAGAACACAGGCTGCAACAACCACAATCATAAGCAGTGCAGCAACAACGGGGTTAATCTTTTTGGTTGCAAAATTCCCTGCCGCAGCCTTTTTCTTATCCTTGATTTCTCTTTTGACAAATTCGGTTATATCCTCAAATTCTTCATCGGGCTCAATGCTTTCTTCCTTGTTGCGTGAATTGTAATCATCATATTCGGGATATGTAATTTCATCCTCGGGAACTCTGATAACATCTGCTTCCGGCTCCTGAGCGGGAGCGGGCTGTTCGGTCTGCTCAAATTCATCAGCACTGTCAACCTGGGAATAAATATCCTCCATAACGGGCTGAGCCTCGTCAGCCTCTTCAACAATTTCCTGCTCAGCTTCCTGCTGAAGCTCTTCGGCACCGCTTTCAGCTTCAGGCTCCTGAATTTCTTCAGCTTCAGCCTTTTCTTCCTCAGCGGGCTCTTCTGTCTGCTGAGGAGCTTTTTCCGTTTCCGATTTGCCCTGAAGAATTTCTTCAATATCAAACTTTGTTTCAAGAGGTGTGTACTCAGGAATGTCAGAAATATATTCAGGGATATTTTCCGTCACATTTACAGTTTCTTCTCTTGTGTCAGCCTCAAGCTCTCTTGCAGGCTCATTTATCTCCTCGGCCTCATCAATGGGCTGAAAAACGTTTGGCACATATTCGGGAACTGAAAAGCTTTCCTCAGAAGACTCTGCCTTTTCTGTGGCTGCATTTTCTTCCTCTGAAAAACCGAGAATCATTCCGCAGTTGTCACAGAACTGAGCACCGTTTTCAAGCTCACTGCCGCAATAATTACACTTCATATAATCACTCCTATTTATTATTAAACATCTTTGTCTTTAATTCTAACATACACCAACATTTATTTCAAGAAAAAAATATTAATTATAAGTCAATATTTTACCGCTGACTGCCTTTCTTGACTTAAAGCACGGTTAGTGTTATCATTATTGATATCCCTTTAAAAGGAGTGATAAGAAATGACAGTTGAAAAGCTCAGGCGTATGGAGCCCCTTTTTGACTCCTGGTATGTTGAAGATAAGATTTCCGAGGGCAGAAATTCAAAGTTTTTCAGAGTATATAAAATCAGAGAAACAGGGAAACAATACCTCGGTGTCAAGGTTGAAAAATTCCCCTCGGGCAACAAGGAAATCAGCCGAATCATTGAGTCGGGAAAATATGCAAATGTTGATGAGTACCTTGATATTCTTGAAAAGAATGTCAGAATCAATATGGAAAAAATGATTTCTCTGCGCCTTAATAAAAACGTTGTAAGATATGACAATTACAAAATTGTAAGAGAAAGTTCCTGCTTTTATGTTGTGATGCTTGTTGAAATGCTCACACCCTTCAATGATTATGTCAAGGCTGAAAGTCTCAGCCGCAGTGAAATTATCCGAATCGGCAAGGATATTTCTTCAGCACTTGAAGCATACAGAAGCGTTGGCGTCATCCACAAGGATATACGACCCGAAAACATTTATGTTGACAGCGAAGGAAACTACAAGCTTGCAGATTACGGCATTGCAGTTTCCGATGACACCTTCAGCTGTGAAAGAACGCCTTACACGGCTCCTGAGCTTTACACAGCAGGCACCTCACGCTCAGCTGACATTTACTCTCTGGGTGTGATGCTTTATAAATTTCTCAACAATTCCCGTCTTCCCTTCCTGCCCGGCTATCCCCATCCCGTCACATTGCAGGACAGAGAAACAGCAATGGATTATCAGATTCACGGAAAAGCTCTGCCTTATCCTATGAACGCTGAGGACAGCCTCGGAGACATTGTTCTGAAGGCTCTGTCCTTCAAGGAAAATGACAGATATTTTTCACCCGGACTTCTCAATGCCGACCTTGACAGATATTCATCAGCTGCAGATGAATTTCATCTGTCAGGAATCATTGAGCCTGTTGCCGCAGAATATAAGCCTCTTGAAAAAATCAGTCAGACATTTGAGGACATCAGCAGCTTCGGCCCCACGGAAAACAAGGTTGAAGACATTTACCTGGGTGACATCGGAGCTGAAGAACCCGAAATCAGCTCAATTCAGAATGAAAAGGACGAGTTTGCGGCAGTTTTTGCAGATGATGAGCCTGAGGATAAAACCGACAGCAAGAAGATGTATATCACGGCAATTCTTTTCTTTATTGCCCTTGCTCTTGCAGTAACCGCCGTTTTTGTCGGACTCAGGTCAAGAAGAGAAGAGGTGGAAGGCCCCACTGTTCCCTCTTCCTCCGAAACCTCGGCACCCACCGTTGTCTCCCCCACCGTTGCCGCACCGACAATTCTCACAACTCAGCCCGCAACAGTTACCACCCTACCTTCAACAACAGAAACCACAACTGAAGCAACAACTGAGTCAACAACGGAAACAACAACAGAGACAACAACCGAGACAACAACAGAAACTACAACAGAAACCACAACAGAAACCACAACTGAGACTACTACCGAAACTACTACGGAAACCACAACTGAAGCTACAACCGAATCAACCACAGCCGCCTCTGCTGATCCTACGCTCGTCTTTTCTGACAGAAAAGAGGGTGACACCTCAGACAGCGGTAAAATTTACACCGAAATTAAAAATTTCAATGTTCTGACAATTCCTGAAACTGAATTTTTCGACGAGGTTGTAATTGATATTTATGACAATCTCGGCTCAGATCCTCAGGCCGTGGGTAAGGTTTTTATTTATGAAATGCAAGGAGCTACGGTTATTCAGAAGGTTATCGGCAGAATGAACTGTGTTTATTCCGAAGACGGCAGTGAGACAAGCACCCTTTGCTTTATTACGGTTGACGACGGTGACTTTTACTATTCTCCGGATATATTCCAGTATTATGTCTGCTTTGAGGAAGGCGCAATTGAAACCGATTCAAGCATCACTCTTCCCCTGCAGATTAAAATCAACTGATTGACGAGGAGGTTTTTGAAATGAAAAAATTTTTAACTTTTTCTCTGATAATTGCAGCTGTGCTTCTCACTCTTGCAGGCTGCGGCAAAAAACAGGAAAAAGTAACCTGTACAATCTGTAACGGATCCGGTCAGGTTAAATATTATTACGCGGACGGAGACAACGATTATAATCTCGGTCCCTGCACAAGCTGTGAGGAAAAGGGTTATATTCTTGTAACCCCCTCAGGAAATCCCGAAGGTGACAAAAAGATTATTTGCGGCAGCTGTGAAAGCTACGTGGAAAAGGTTGTCACCAAGGAGGATGCCGCAGGTGAAAGCCGCACCTGGTGTGAAGACTGCTGGGCAAGCTATGACAGCATTATGGGAAGATAACCGACAAAATCCGAAAAACAAAATAACATTGCAATAAAAAAGCAAAAATCACCGATATGCATTAGCATTATCGGTGATTTTTTAATGCATTATTGTAATGTCGGCTCATTATTGAATCCGCACATTTTTGTTAAATATATATAATTTTTTTCGGACGATTCAATATTTTTTTATCACTTTAATTGAATACTCAAAATTAATCCACGGATTGATAATATTAAGAAATTAGAATCAGTAAAAATAAATATCACATGAAAGGAGAAAATATTATGATAGGTTTAGGCAAATGGAAAGGCACAGTCAACATTCAGATTCTTAAATTCAGCGGTGATGTTGTTGTCACAATCAGCGATGATAACGGAAATTACAACGTTAACATTCAGTTTCCCAAGCAGCTGGAAAAGGTAAAGCTTCGTTTTGACTCAATTGAAGAGGTCAGCGACAATTCTCTCAAGGGAAAAGGAAAGCTTCTTACTCCCGCAGGCAGAGAGCTTGTCTTTGAAGCAGGCGTCGACTTCAACGGTGATGAAATGGGCGGTTATCTGAAAATTGCAATTGCAAACATCAAAATCAAAAACGGTCACAGAATTGGCTGATAAGATTGATAAAAACGAAATCCCGCAGTTTTTCTGCGGGATTTTTTTATTTAATTTCAGTCACTGAGAGCTTTCTTTCGTCCCCTGCACAAAGCTTAATCACGGGTCTGAAGAGCTGTGAGCCCTCATTGACATATTCAACGCTGATCTTGTCCTCTCTGCAGCTGACGGTGAATTTCAGCTTCACACAGTCACCTCTGAGATAACCGAAGGAGTCTCCGTCATCGGTGAAAAATTCACTTTCGAATGTGCCCTCTTTTTTGGGATAAACGGTAAAGACAGTGCTTTGCTGACTGCCGAAGCCGTAGGGTGCTTCATTTAAGGGAATAATGCTTCCGCATCTTACAAAATAAGGCATTTCATCTTCAGCGGGAATGCTCACTCTGACGGACTGTCCGCCGCTGTAAAACCTGTCACCGAAATACCAGCTTTCTGCTTCGGGAAGATAAATTTCCGTCTCTTTGACCCCCTCATCAAAAACAAAGCCGACAAGAATATCTCTTCCGAGCATCATAAGGTCATTTTCTTGCTTAAGCTTTTCATCGTCATAATAAAGCAAGGGCGGAGCGTTGACAGGTATTTCCTTTTCAACGGCATTATAAGCACAATTATAAAGATAAGGCAGAAATCTCTTTCTCTGTCCGAAAATTTTTCTGACAGCAGGCATAATATCCTCATAGCTCCAGGGCATTGTTGCAGAGCCGTCCTTGTTCCAGGAATGGATGGTAAACCTCGGCTCAAAAACTCCGTGCTGAAGCCACCTCAGAAGAAGCTCTCTTGAAGGCATTTCTCCATCAAAGCCTCCAAGATCGTGACCGTAAAAGAAAAAGCCCGAAAGTGACATTGTAAGTCCGATATTATGACAGTAACGAATATCACTGAACTCGCTTCGGTTGTCTCCCGACCAGGTCTGAGCAAGTCTTCTGACGGCAATGTTACCGCTTCTTGTTGAAAGGAAGGGTCTTTTCCCGGGATCCTTTTTCATCTGAGACATATATGACGAAAGCACCATAAGATAAGTAAGTGCAGGTCTGATTCGTCCCGCCTTGACCTCTCCGTCACCGAAGCCACTTGCAAGGGCATCTGCATCCTTTATGTCAAATTCATTGTTATCGTTCCAGGTGGCTGTTACACCGTAATCAAGAAGAGTCTCCCTGACCTTCTCATCCCAAAATTTAAATGCCTGAGGATTTGTGAAATCAAGGTAGCTGCCCAGTCCGTCCCAAAACTCAGTGACAAAGGGTGTTCCGTCCTCGTTTCTGACAAAATAACCTTTTTCGTCAAGCTCTTTATAAAGAGGATGGCTTTGAAGAAAAGCGGGCTTGATGTTGGGAATAACGGTTATCCCCTCTTTTGCGAATTTTTCAATAAACGCCCTGGGGTCCGGAAACTTGTCTTTGTTCCAATTAAATACACAGCGCAGATTTCCGATTGAGGTATAACCCGAGGAAAGATAAAAGCCGCCGCAGGAAAGATCATTTTCCTTCAGCTTTCCGAGAAAGCCGTCAAGCTGCTTTTCACTGTCAGGAGCATCGGTATAAGCCATTGTGCTGCCGCAATAATCAAAGCTCCACAAGGGAGGAAGAGGCTGTTTTCCGCAAAGGGAGCAGAACTGCTGAAGCACCGAAAGCTTGCTGCCGAAAAAGACATAATAAACAAGGCAGTCATCCTCTGTACGAAAATGCTTGTAGGTGGGATAATAATTGTTTATCTCCCTGCCGAAATCCATGTAAGAGGTATCTGTTGTGTCATAAAAAATTCCGTAGGTGCCGACGCTGTTTTCACAGATATAAAAGGGAAGATGCTTATAAAGGGGATCGCTTTCCTTTGCATCGTAACCCATTGAGTCACTGCATTCAATGCGGAAGGCTCTGCCCGATTTGTTAAGAACACCGCCCTTATCTCCGAGACCGTAAACCTTTTCGGCTTTGTCTCTTGTTATGTAATGATAAGAGTCCTTGCCGAATTCACCTTCAAAATTATAAGCAAGGGGCTTCCTGTCAGAAAAAAGCTCTTTTCCGTCAAGGCTGAAGCTGAGGCTGAAATTGAAAAGCTCAGCCTTCAAGGTAACTCCGCAAGGAAGCTTAAAGATTTCCGCGCCCTCAAGCTGAACACATTCGGGACTGCAAAGCTCAAAGCCGTAAAGGGAAAGTCTGTCTCTGCCGTTTAAAAGCAGAGCATTATCAGGGCAGACGGAAAAGGTGGGAAGAATTTTTGTCCCCTTTTTATAAACCGCCACACGCACACAACTTTCACTGACAAAATCAAGACGGGCTATATTATCGTCAGAGCAGTAAAATCGGCTGTGCTCCCCTTTATCGAAAAGGGTAAAATTATGATTGAATTTATTCATTTATATTCTCCTTTTTAAAAATCTCAACAGGACTCAAAATTCTGCAAAATCAAAGCCGTTTTATTTCCCTTCGACTCTTCCGAGCTTCTGCACCTTTTTGGGCGAAATTCCGTAAACCTCTTTGAATTTTTTTGAAAAATAATTGCTGTCTTCAAAGCCGCAGCTTTCGGCAATCTGTGTGATGTTGCTGCTTCCCGATGTTCTCAGCAGCTGCTCAGCATACTGGAGTCTGAGGGAGTTGAGGTATTTTGAAAAGCCGAGACCCGTTTCTTTTTTGAACAGACGTGAAAAATGCTCGGGACTGACGGAAAACCTTTTGGCAAGATAAGAAAGAGTGATATCCGAAGCAAAATTTTCTCTGATGTATGACACCGCCTGCTCAATGACCTTGTTGCCGTCATCAACAATCTGACAGCTGTCTGCATTTCTCATCAGAAGGAAAAAGAGAGAATGGGTGTGACAGGTAATTATCTCATCGGAAAAAGAATCGGAAAGCTTGCTTTCGTTTTCGATTTTTGCAAAAATCTTTCTTGCCTCTTCCGCAACAGCAGAATTTCTGAAAAGATATCTGCCGGAAAAATCTCCCGACTGAACGGAAGAAGGAATATAAACCGCAGAGCAGTTGATCAGAATTCTTGAATGATTTATGTCCTCATACTTTGTGTGATGGATTTTTCCTGCGGGAATAATGACAATATCCCCCGCCTGAACGTTATAAACCTTGTTATCAATAAAATAAGTACAGCTTCCGTTGAGCATAAAATAAATCTCATAAAGGCTGTGATAATGGGGCCACGATGCACCCATTTCTTCAACTCTTTTGCTCATTCCGTGATGGAAATAAAATTTCTCATCAGGATCAAATTTTATAAAGCTCATAACATCCCTCACCTTTCTTGAGCTGATAATATCATTCCATATCAAAAAAGTCAAGGAATGTTCCTTTACATATCAAAATATTTAAGGAAAACACAACAAATTAGATGTATCATATAATTAAAATAAAAATAAAGGATGGATTACTATGAAAAAAGCACTCAAAATTATTATCGTTGTTTTGCTTGTGGCGATTATCGGTGCGGGCAGCTTTCTCATTTACAAAAGCTCTCAGGGCATTCCCTTTGACATCTCCGCAATTGAAAGCATCGGAACAGATGTTGAAATTGTCAGTGAAGACGAGGACAGCGTTACCCTTCAGAAAAAAAGTGAGGGTGAATTCAAGGTGCTGATGTTCACCGACACCCATTTTTGCGGCAAGAAGGAAAAGGATGCCATGACTGCCGAATATCTTGTCAAAAACATCACAGAGCAAAAGCCCGACCTTGTTATTTTCGGCGGTGACATCATCACGGGCGGCTTCACAAAAAAGAGAACAACTGAGCTTGCTGAGCTTATGGATGCTCTCGGTGTTTACTGGGCTTCAGTTCTCGGCAACCACGAGGGTGAAGGCAATTTTGCAATTTCAAGAGAAGAAAACATTGAAATCTTCTCCTCTCTTGAATACGGTCTTATGAGAAACGGCAAGGACGGTGTTGACGGAAACGGAAACTATGCAATCAACATTCTCAGTGCTGACGGAAGTATCAGAGAGGTTTTCTTCCTTATGGATACAGCCGGCTATATGACAGAGGAATCAAAGGCTGAATACGGCGTGACAACGGAAGGAGAGGTTTATGACGGTGTCAAAACATCTCAGGTTCAGTGGTACAAGGACAAACACGATTCCATTGAAGCAAAATACGGAAAATTCCGTTCAGTTGCCGTTGTTCATATTCCTCCTTATCAGGCAGAGCAGGAATATGAGCAGGGAGATTTCCTTTACGGTGAAAAGCGTGAGGGCGTGTGTGAGTCAGGCTTTGACGCAGGTCTGATTGATGCAATGCTTGAAAAAGGCAGTGCTCAGGCAATTTATTTCGGACACGACCACGTCAATGATTTCGGTGTTATGTATGAAGGCATTCTTCTTTCATATATCCAGCCTTCAGGCTACGGCGCATATAACCTTGAAAGCAAATTCGGTGCCCCGGAGGAAGAATGGATTCAGGGCTGCACAATGCTCAGCATAAAGGCAGACGGCACATACTCGGCAGAAAGCATCTATAACCACAAATAAAGGAGTTTTTGCTTATGAAATATGTTAACAACAAAGCAGAAGACATCAAAATTGCTTATATCGGCGGCGGCTCAAGAGGCTGGGCATGGGGTCTTATGAGTGACCTTGCAACAGCAGGAGATATGAGCGGCAGAGTTGAGCTTTATGACATTGACCTTGAAGCTGCCAAAGCAAACGAAATCATCGGCAACAAATTCAACAGCCTTCCCGATGCGGTTTCCAAATGGGAATACAAGGCAGTTGAAACCATCAAAGAGGCTCTCACCGGTGCAGATTTTGTTATAATCTCAATTCTCCCCGGAACCTTTGATGAAATGGAAAGTGATGTTCACGCTCCCGAAGAATACGGCATTTATCAATCCGTTGGTGACACAACAGGCCCCGGCGGTGTTATCAGAGCAATGCGCACTCTTCCCATGTTTGAGGAAATTGCAGAAAACATCAAAAAATATTCACCAGATGCATGGGTCATCAATTACACCAATCCCATGACTCTGTGTGTTAAGACCCTTTACAGAGTGTTCCCCGAAATCAAGGCCTTCGGCTGCTGCCACGAGGTTTTCGGCACTCAGGATCTTCTTGCAAAAATGGCAAGCATCCTTTTTGATGAGGATGTCAAAAGAAAGGAAATCAAGGTTAACCCCGTCGGTGTCAACCATTTCACCTGGCTGACAAGCGCACAATACAGAAACATTGACCTTTTCCCCTATTATAAAGCCTTCTGTGAAAAGTATAAGGACGGCTGCTCGGAATATGTCGATCCCGTCTGGCTCAAGAGCTTCCACGGAAATGCCCACAAGGTGAAAATTGACCTTTTCAGACGCTTCGGATATATTGCAGCCGCAGGTGACAGACATCTTGCCGAATTCTGTGAAGGAAAATGGTATCTTGAATCAGAAGAAAGAGTTGAAGAAATGCTCTTTCATCTCACACCCGTCTGGTCAAGAAAGGATGAGCTCAAGGAGCGTCTTGCAAAAAGCGAAAGACTTCTCAAGGGTGAGGAAGAGCTTAAGCTCAAGGTTACAGGCGAGGAAGGCGTAAAGCAGATGAGAGCTATTCTCGGTCTTGGTGATTTTGTGACCAACGTCAACCTTCCCAACAAGGGACAGATTCCCAATCTTCCCCTTGGCGCAGTTGTTGAAACCAATGCAGCCTTCACCTCAGGCTCGGTAACTCCCGTTGTTGCAGGTGAAATTCCCAAGGAAATTCACCCCCTCATTTCACGCATCTGCACTCAGCAGGAGGTTTTATCCGATGCAATTGCGGAAAGAAACACCGAAAAGATTTTCCAGGTTTTTGCAAATGATCCTCTTGTGATCTGCTCACTTGATCAGGCAAAAGAGCTTTTTGATAAAATGGTAAATAACACAAAGGCTTATCTTACCGATTATAATCTCGGCTGATAACATTGGAGAAAATATGAAATTACTGATTTTACTGATTGCTCTGCTTTCCGCTGCAATGCCCGTAATAACACAGAAAACGGGGCTGTCAAAAAAGTATCCTCTGTCACTGAAAATGCTTTGTGCTTTTTTATTTCTTTCAGTGGCGGTGCTGTCGGTTTTTGCTGCTGAAAGTGTCACGGCATTTTCACTGTGCATTCTTGCCGCTCTTGTCAAGGGAGCCTTAGGAGATTTTTTTCTCAGCTACAAAAAAGAAAAATATTTTATGCTCGGTCTTTTGTTTTTTGCCCTCGGACACCTGATTTACAGCTACACCTTTCTTTATCAGGGAATTTTTTCCGTTGGTGACTGCATTTTACCCGCACTCACTGTCACGGCTATGCTGACCTTTGTGATGTTTCTTTTTTCAAAATCAAAGCTCAGACTCGGCAGAAAACAGCTTCCCTTCACACTTTATTCGGCAATTCTGATATTCTTCTTTATCTGCTCAGTAACAAGCGGAATCAGGGCAATTATCGGACAAAACATTTTATTCGGGCTGTGCCTTATTTCAGGCGGCACACTTTTCATCTTTTCCGACCTTCTTATCGGAATGCGTGCCGGCGGAATAAAAAGACCGAAGTTTCTGCATTATGCAGTTTCCTACACTTATTTTTCGGCACAGACTCTTTTTGCTCTAAGCATACTTTTTCAACAGTGGAGTGTATAATATGAAAAATCAATTTTTACCCGTGCTGCGTTTTGCCGTCTGCAGTGATTCTCACATTGAGGGCAAGGACTCACCCGGTTATGTCAGACTCAAAAGAGCCATCGATTATTCCCTGAGTTTTGCTTCGGCGGACTCTGAATATAACAGACTTGATGCCTTCTTTATTGCGGGAGACATCACAAACAAGGGCACAAAGGAAGAGTTTGACGCCTTCAAGGAAATTTATGATTACGCCAAAAGCAAGGGGCTGACACCCTTGTGCACCGTTGCAAAGGGCCACGATTCAATCACAATGAAAAAGAAATCCCTTTCTTATTTCAAGGCTCTGACAAATCAGAAGCCCGATTTTCATAAGGTAATCGGCGGATTTCATTTTATCGGCCTTTCAACCTGCAAAATCAACAATGTGTATTACACCCCTTATCAGAGATTCTGGCTGATAAAAAATCTCAAATCGGCTGTCAGAAGCTCCCCCGACAAGCCTGTGTTCCTCTTTCATCACGAGCACGTCAAATACACCGTTTACGGCAGCAGCGCAGTTGACGGCTGGGGAAATCTCTTTTTCACGGAAATGCTGAAAAAGTTTCCGAACGTTGTGGATTTTTCGGGTCATTCTCATTATCCTGTCAATGACCCCCGTTCCATCTGGCAGAAGGAATACACTGCAATGGGTACAGGCTCACTCAAATATACGGAGCTGACAGTTGACGGTGAAAAAAGAATTCATCCCGAAACCTTTGAGCAGTGTGCAAACTTTCTTATTGTTGAGGCGGACAAAGACAACAACCTTCATATTACGGGTATCGACTGTCTTGCTCAGCAGGTGCTGTGTGAATATTATCTAAAAAACCCGGCAGACAAAAGCAACCGCGATTACACCGAAGAAAAGCAACTTTCACGCTCTCTGCCTCCCTTTTTCAGTGAGGATGCACAAATCACGCTGACAAAAAAAGGCAATGAATTTTTTGCCGAATATCCGAAGGCGGAAAGCTCAGACGGAATGCCCGTTTTCATTTACAGAGCCTTTGTCACCGACGAAAAAGGCAAAACGGTTGCTCAGGGAAAAACCGTTCCCTCTTATTATCTTTTTAAAAGTGAAGACAGACTTGCAACCGGGCTCGGAGAATTGCCCCGGGGCAGTTTCAGATTAAAAATTCTTGCTGAAACCGCATACGGCATACAGTCGGAATGTATTGAGAAAACAATTGAAATTTAAGGGAGAAATGAAAATATGAAGCTTTCAGATGTTGCCGCCTCATATGCGGAAAAAATCAAAGACGAAAAAATAAAAAAGATGTTCGTGCAATGCTTTCTGAGCACCTTTAAGACAACGGTTCAGCTTGAAGATGACGGCAGCTGCTTTGTCATCACCGGTGACATTCCGGCAATGTGGCTGAGAGATTCCTCTGCTCAGGTAAATCATTATGTTCCTTTTGCAAAGGACAGTGAAGAAGCTTTCAGGGTTATTGACGGTCTTATCCGCCGTCAGATGAACTGCATTATCAACGATGCTTACGCCAATGCATTCAACCGTGAAGCCAACGGTCTCGGACATCAGAAGGACAAAACAGAGATGTCCCCTTATGTCTGGGAAAGAAAATATGAAATTGACTCTCTTTGTTATCCCGTAAAGCTTGCTTACCGTTTCTGGAAGGAGGCGGACACAGTCTCTCATTTTACCGAGGAAACAAGACAAGCCTTCTGCCGAATCATTGAGCTTTGGACAGTTGAACAAAGGCACGAAAATTCTCCTTATTATTTCAGCAGACCCTTCCGCAGAAAATCAGACACCCTTTCTCACAAGGGAAAAGGAGCTCCCGTGGCTTACACCGGTATGACCTGGTCAGGCTTCAGACCCAGTGACGACTCCTGCATTTACGGTTATCTGATTCCCGCAAATATGTTTGCTTGTGTGGTTCTCGGTTATATCAGTGAAATTGCCAAGGAGATATACAAAGACAGCGAGCTTAAGGAAAAAGCGGAGAAGCTTAGAAAGGAAATTCAGCAGGGAATTGAAAAATATGCCATTGTCAAAGACGCCAAGGGCAATGACATTTACGCCTATGAAACCGACGGCAAGGGAAAATATAATCTTATGGATGACGCCAATGTTCCCAGCCTTCTGTCCCTTCCTTACCTTAATTATTGCTCTGAGGACGATGAGTTATATCAGAACACCCGCAGCTTTATTCTCAGCAAGGCAAACCCCTATTATTTCGAGGGTGAAAAGGCAAAGGGTATCGGAAGCCCTCACACACCGAAAAATCATATTTGGCCCATTGCCCTGAGTATGCAGGGACTGACCACCTCAGATAAAGACGAAATGCTTTCCCTCATCCGCACTCTTTCTCAGACTGATGCGGACACGGGCTTTATGCACGAAAGCTTCCACAAGGACAAGCCGGAGAAATTCACAAGAGAATGGTTCTCCTGGGCAAACACTCTTTTTGCGGAGCTTATCATTAAATACCTTTCTCTCGGCGGAGAAATTTAATAAAAAGGAGATTATTAAAATGGGAAACTTAAAAGCAAAATTTCAGAAATTCCTGGATAACCCCGATGTAGCTTTAAAGGAACAGGTCGGTTACGTTTCAGGTGTCTTCGGCAACTGTATGGGTCAGGACTCAGTAAGCACCTATACAGATCAGTTCATGTATGACTATATGGGTCTTAAATCAAGCCATATGGTTGCTATGAAATCAACCACAACTGCAGTTAACATTCTTATTGCTCCCATCGTCGGTATAATGCTTGACAACAACCGTTCAGGCAAAGGCAATGCAAGAAACTTTATGATGGCTTCAGCAATCCCCTTCACTCTTGCATCAGTGCTTCTTTTTGTTGTACCCTCAGGCTCATTGATGTTTAATCTCATCTGGAGCTTTGTGCTTTATCTTGTCTTTAATATTGCAGATACATTTTACGATGTGGCTTTATCAACTCTTTCTGTGCGAATGACCCCCAATGCAAAATCAAGAAAGAACTTCTACACCGTAGCTCAGGTTGCTTCAACCTTAGGCTCAATGTTCCCCGGCTGGCTCGTGCCTATTATCATTGAAGCACGCGGCGGTGACTATAATTCAGAAAAATGGGCCTTCTTCTCTGTTGCATTGCTCTTTGGCATCATGGGACTTTTCACCATGTTGGTTCCCTGTATGACCCTTAAAGAGAGAAACATCGTGCTTCCTCCGAAGGATGATAAGAAAATCAAAATTGACTATAAGCTCATTCTGCTCAACAGACCCCTTCTTCTTCTCTGTCTTTGCAACTGTATTGAGTCCATAAGAAGAGTGTGCTATAACTCACTTCCCTTCTTCTATAAGCAGACTCTTAACAAATACGGAATGAAGGCTTATGTTGAAATGGGCTCCTCAGCACTTTCTTATGTGGGACTTTTCTCCGTTCCCTTCATCGGAAGAAAGCTTTCATCAAGAGACATTGTTGTTGCAGGTTATATGCATACAGCTATATGTTATATCCTTCTTGCTATTTTAGGCTACAATAACCTCTGGGTTGTTGGTATTCTTATTGCCCTGGGCGGTCTTCCCAATGCCGGTATGAGCGCTGCAAAGCGTGTTCTTCTTGCTGACTCCACTGACTATATGGAATGGAAAAGCTATAAGAAATACGGCGTGGCACAACGTAACGAGGGTATGGTTTTTGCTTTCAGCACAATGGTATCAAGAATTGCTGATCTCTGGAAGGAGCTTCTTGTTAACGGCGGTCTTGCTCTCATCGGTTATCAGAGTGCTCAGAATATCGGCGGACAGATGGTTGAAGCTGTACAGACTCCCGAAACACTTCACGGCATCTTCCTTCTTGTTGCAATACCCGGCATCCTCGGCAACCTGCTTCCCGGCATCATTATGATGTTTGATAATTTCACAGGCAAGCGCAAGGAAAAAATTATGGCAGAGCTTGAAGAAATCAGAGCCGAGGCAAAGGCCAAGCTTGAAGAAGCTGCCGTTCAAATCTGACAAAAGGTAAAAATTATGAAAAGTGAAAAAGGAAAGAAAATATTTTCCGTAATATTAAAAGCCATCCGTATATTATTAATCTGTGCAGCCCTGATTGCACTTTTGGTCTTCGGACTTTATAAGCTTGTGACTTATCAGTGGAAGGATGAACCCGTGTCTTATCCCACCACCAACAAATACATCACAGAGCTTGGAGATCCTATGGTTTCTGCCCATCGTGCAGGAAGAAGACTTTTTCCTCAGGGCACACTGATGGCCTTTGAAGGCTGTGTCAATTCCGAAACCTTTGAGGCAGATGTTTTTGAATTTGATCTGCGTCTTACCGCAGACGAAAAACTGATTATTCTTCACGATGATACACTTGACGAAATCACAAATGCTATTGAATATTTCGGAAAAACAGAAAACTATCCCGAAAATTACACCTACGAGGAAATCAGCAACCTCAACTTTGCCGAATTCCACAAGGATAAAAACGGTGAAATGCCATATAACGGACTTCGCGGGGAAGATATCCCCTATAATCTGAAGGCATTGACAGTCAACGATGCCTTAGCCTATACTGAAAGCAACGGTGACTATTATTACAGCATTGAAATCAAAAACAGCGGAGAAGCAGGCATCCGTGCGGCAGACATCCTTTACGGTATTTTGTCGGATATGAAGCTGCTTGACAGAGTAATCATTGCTTCATTCAACACAGAGGTTATCAATTATCTTGAGCAGACCTATCCCGATCTTCCGCGTGCTGCTTCAAATGTGGAGGCTGCGCTGCTGTTTGTTGATTCCATTTTCGGCTTTGACAGACCTGAGGGGCACTATAAATTTGAAGCCTTGCAGGTTCCTCCCGACAAATACATAGCAAATATGGGAACATCAAGACTTGTAAATCACGCCCACAAAAACAACATTGCAGTTCAATACTGGACAATAAACGATGCGGAAAAAATTGTTTTCTTACAAAGCATCGGTGCTGACTGCATTATCACGGATGCTCCCGATGTTGCCTTCGATGCACTCGGGAAGCAGATGACTGAACAATAAGAATTGATCACAGGAGCTGATTATATGTTTTTCAGAAAAAACAATTCAATTAAATCCGAAGAAATCATCATCGACTCGGTGCCCGAAAAGGACGGCTCCGCTCTGAGAATAATGTCCTTTAATCTGCGTTCAATGGATGATAAGGAAGGCAGCATTGCAGAGCGCTCAAAAATTGCCCTTGAGGTTATCAGACAGTATGCCCCTGATTCTCTCGGCACCCAGGAAGCAACAGGCTTATGGATGGATATACTCACAAATGCTCTCAGTGACAGATACGCCTATGTAGGCAAACCCAGAGACACTCGGGGAAAAAACACCGAATATAACACAATTTTCTATCTCAAGGATAAATTCGACCTTGTTGACAGCGGTACAATCTGGCTTTCCGAAACTCCGGAAAAGGAATTCACAAAAAGCTACAACAGCAACTGCTTCAGAATTGCTACATGGGCGGTGCTTTCAGACAAAAAAACAGGTGAAAGCTTCACCCATCTCAACACCCATCTTGACCATATACTTGAAGAAACACGTGTCTGTCAGGTCAAGGTACTCATTGAAAAGCTCAAAGAGCTTCAGAAGAAAAACAAGGTTTTCTGCACAGGTGACTTCAATACCACTCCCAAAAGTGAGGTTTATGCCTCAATGACAGAGCTGACTGACGACTCAAGATCAGTTGCCGTCAAAAGTGACCGTGGCAACACCTTCCACGGATACGGAAAAATGTCTGAGGAAAAGGACTGCATCATTGATTATGTTTTTGTTTCCCGCGGAGCAAAGGTTGACACATTCAAAATCATCCGCAATACCGTAAAGGGAATGTATCCCTCAGACCATTACCCGATTATTGCAGATATAATTAAGGAGGAAGCATAATGATACCAAAAAAATGGGGTCAGGGTCAGCTTTTTGCATTTTCTGCCCTTGACGGTGAAGCTCTTTTCAGTGAGGATTTCACAGGATTTCTTTGCGCGGATAAAATCGGCGTTACCTTCAACACCCAGACTCAAAGAACACTGTTTTTTGCGGGAATGAACAAATTCATTGCCCCTGAAATCAGATGCGTCACCTCAGACGCGGTTATATTTGACACCATTCTCGGTGCCTGCAGTATGATTTTTGCACGAAGAAATCTTATTGTCGGAGAATACCGTATGGTGCCCGAGGTGTGTCTTTCAACTGACGGAAAATTTGAAACCAAGATTAAAGACGGTGTTGAAATTCACAACACAAATGACGGTGAATTCACCGCTCTGTTCAAAGAAAATGATCGTTTTGCCCTTGCCTTTGCCAAAAGTGAGGAACAGGCGGTTGCACTCTGCCGTGAGGGAACGGAAATTGACATTAAAAAGCTGAAAGAAGAAAAGCTGAGCATTTATGAAAAAGTTCTCTGCAAAAACGAAAAATATGATGCACTTTATTCAAAATGTATCAGCGTTATGAAAAGTCAGCTTTATTCTCCTGAAGGCAAAATCAAAAGAATCTGGTCAACGCCTGACCGTCTGCCTCACAGAAACATGTGGCTGTGGGACTCGGTTTTCCACGCAATCGGTTACAGACATCTTGACTCAAAAATTGCCGCAGAGCTTATTCTTGCACTTTTCGATGTTCAGAGAGATGACGGCTTTATTCCTCATATGGCAAGACCGAATTATATTTCCGACATAACCCAGCCTCCCGTTATTGCCTGGGGTGCCTGGCAGGTTTATGAAAAAAGCGGTGATAAAAATTTCCTCAAAGCCGTTTTTGAGTGTAACAAAAAATTCCTGCTCTGGTGTCAGGAAAACCGAAGAAAGACAGACAGAGAGCTTTATTCCTGGCACACAAATCCTGAAAAAAACAACCGCTGTGACGAATCCGGAATGGATAATTCACCGCGCTTTGACACAGAAAGCGACCTTTATGCGATTGATCTTTCCTGCTATATGGCAAATGAAACGCGCTTCATGAGACTTATTGCCGAGGAGCTTTCGGAAAAAGCTGATTCAGAGTTTTTCAGCAATTGGAATAACCGCATCCGGGAGGATATCAACAACAAGCTTTGGAGTGAAGCGGACGGCTTCTATTATGATTACGACATAAACAACGACTGCTTCAGTGCAGTTTGCTCCGTCTCTTCCTTTCTCCCTCTTTTTGCAGGAATATGCGATGAAAATCAAAGTGCTAAGCTTCTTGCTCATCTTGAAAATCCCGAGGAATTCGGAACAGCCTTCCCTGTTCCGAGCATTTCAAAAAAGGATGCTACTTTCGGCACTGATATGTGGAGAGGTCCTGTGTGGATTAACTATAATTATATGATTCTTAAAGGCCTGAGAGATTACGGCTTCAATGAAGCTGCAGACAGAATAAAAAATACCTCTCTTGAAATCATCAATGAATGGTATCTTCTCAGCGGCACAATTTATGAATTTTATGACAGTGAAAACCGCATACCTCCCTTCTGCTTCAACAGAAAAGGAGAAATCTTTGAACCTTATGATTTCAGAGTCAAATATCAGTCAATCAGAGACTTCGGCTGGAGCGTCACTCTTGCCTTTGACCTGCTGAATGAATAAAAAAAGAAAACACAACAGATTAAGGCTTTGCCAATCTGCTGTGTTTTTTGTTTGCTTGCTTATCTTTTTCTGAAGCCTATACCCACTCCGAGTCTGTTGCCATCAAGCATATAAGCCTTTGCCCTTTTCTGCAGTGAGGTATTTTCAGGATAATTCTTTTTTATCAGATGTCTTTTGCCGAAAATTCTTTCAATTGCCTGAAGCTCTATTTTTACACTTGTTACAATTTCAAAAAGACTCATAAAAGCTACTATATTGCTGTCCTTTGCCATAAAAGCTCTGTTCCCCTCAAATAAAAGCCAGCTTTCACAAAAGAAGCACTTATAATCAAAAGAGGGAAAATAAGTTGAGAAAAACTCACGGGCAAGCTCAAAGGACCTTTCACACTCCTCTTTTTTCAAGGGCTCTCCCTCGGGGATATGCACATAAATGACCTTATCTCCTAAATTGAAGGGAAGCTTATCATAACGCAATGCTCTGTTTTTGCTTTCGTAAAGCTGAAACTGCAGTCTGCCAAGGCGGAAAAGCTCTGCCTTCACGTGATTTTTAAGCCAGCCGTAATTTTTAATTCCCCTGCCGCCCGTTTTATCATACCAGATTTTTATGTCACTCATCGTGTCATAATATATCTTTTCTCCGATACCGAGGCTTATATATTTTTCTCCGGCTCTCACCGCAAGGGACAGAATGACTGCAAGGCAGAAAAGAGGAGACCTTCTTTTAAGGCAATGAAAGCCTTTATCAAGGCATTTTTCACAGCAGCGTTCAACCGCTTCTCCCTCTTCGAAAAAAAGCTTTTCAAGCTCCTCAAGGGTGTTTTTGTATATACCGATTTTTTCAGCCAGCTCGAGCACTCCGCTTCCTCCCCTATGTAAGCATTTTCTTACATTATATTACTTTACAGTCCCCTTGTCTATATTAATTTGCAGTTGACAAAAAAAGCTTTAATTGTTACAATTGTAACAGAGTGTTTAAGCAAATTTGAACACTGAATAATCTTTCAAGAGAGGAAAACATTATGGACATTACAACAGTAGCAATTTTCATCAAACAGGTCATTTCGACCCTCCTCATCCTTCTGATGATGATCTCCCCCGTTTCCTTCACTCAGGGTACAGCTTATGAAGCAGCGGAACCTGAAGAGCTTGTTATGAGCTTTGCTGCAGTTTCAGATATCCACGTTGAAACAAACAACCCTGAAGCTTACAAAAACTTTTCTGACCTTCTTTACGGCATCAAGGCAGGCAAGCATCACGAAGCCACCGTCTTCCTTGGAGACAATGTTATGAACGGTCAGTATCTTGAGGATTTCTTCTTCTATTCAGCTGTCCGGACTGTTTCACCCGGAAATCTCAATTTTGTTGCCATGGGTAATCACGACGTCGGCAACGGTGAGGGTGATTATTACAAGCTTGAAAAGAATTTCATTGCCTGCAACAATGCTTATCTCGGAGCAGGTATTGAGGAAATGTATTATTACAAAGTTGTCAACGGCTGTTATATGATTTTCCTAGCATCAGAGGATGAAAACGCAAGTGAATATCACATGTCAGACGAGCAGATTGCATGGTTCAAGGGTGTTCTTGACGAAGCAGCTGCAGCCGATGCTCCCATCATTGTCTTCAACCATTTCCCCATCTATTATTTCAAGAGCGGTGCAAATGACACAATTGCAAAGCTTCTGAGAAATTATGAAAATGTTCTTTTCATCCACGGTCACATTCACAATGACCTCGGCACAGACAACTTCTATAACTGGGGAGGCATCAACTGCATCAATCTTCCCCGCGCAACAGAAATCACCGAATATGAACCTGGTGACGGCATTGTTGTCGAAATTTATGAAGACGAAATCCTTGTAAGAGGCAGAGATTTCATAAAGGGTGAATGGATTGAAGAGCTTGAATATCATTATCCCGTAAAATAAACAAAGATAAAGAGCAGTTAATTCGCCGACGCCACATAAGGAAGTATTTGTTTCTCGAACAAAATTCCCTGTATTTTTGCCAAAAGCCTCCCAAGGCGACAGCCTTGCTGCGTTTTATGGCTTCAATACAAAAATTTTCAGTTCTTACGAAACTGCGAGGCGCTTTAAAATTCGAAATAGTGTTACAAGAAAAGGCTAAAACCACCGATAATGCTGACGCATATCGGTGGTTTTTAATGCATTATTGTGATGCTATTTCACTTTTTAAAGAAATACTGCCTTATGTGGCGTCGACGTTACACCGCTCTTTTTTGATGCTTTTCAGTTTAATCTTTTTCCTTTTCCCATCTGAGAATCTTTCCGTTTTCGGCATCGATTACATAACTGTATTCATATCTGCCTTTTTCAAATTCGACCTCATAATACTGAGATCCCTTTTTGCCTTCAAGCTCCCAGCTGAGATCAAGAACCTCACTCTTGCTCAAGCCTGCATGCTTGAGTGCAATTTCAACAGCCTTTGATCCGCTGATTATTTCTGTCGGTGCAGCAACCGATGCCTTTGTTTTAACCTTCAGAACATCTGAAAATTCTCCGAAAACATTTCCGTTTGCACCCTTGAAATAAGCTCTTACCTTGAATTTATATGTTTTACCTTCCGCAAGACCCTTGATTGTTACTGATGTTGAGGCTACTGTTGTCTTTCTGACATATTTGCCTTTTGCACTGTCATAGATGTAAACCTGATATTTTGTTGCTCTTTTAACTGCAGACCAGCTGAGCTTGACAGATGTTTTGCTGACAGAGGCTGCTTTGAGTCTTTCAACCTCATCGGGCTCAGTTGAAGCTGTGAATGTTGAAGAGTAAGGACCGTAAACCCTTTTTGAGTTTTTAATCACATAGGCTCTGACCTTAAACTTATAATTTTTTGCACCTGCAAGATTTTCAACCTCAAGGGTGTTCTTTTTTGTTGAAGCAAGACCCTTCCATTCACCGCCAGAAAAGATCTTAATCTGATAGCCGTCTGCATTTTTTTCCTTTTTCCATCTGAGATTGATTTCATCATCGTCATTATTGAAGCTTTCAACCCCCGTCACCTTTCCCGGTGCCGATGCCGCCGAAGCGGTGTAAACTGCTGAAAAGATTACTGTTGCCGATAAAACCAAGGCCAGAAAAACCTTTAATACTTTTTTCATTTTAATTGCTCCTTCCTGATGTCTGTTTTTTATTGTGCCTGAGAGAGAATTTCTCTTTGCACCTATATCATACTCGGAAAAAATTAAAAAACGATTAGAATTTTTTATAATTCCGCAAGAAATTTTATCGGCGTTCTAATGGATTTTTAATAAATAATATGGTATTATCAGAACATAAAAAAACACACAGGAGACTTCAATTATGAGAATACTTGTTGCTGAAGATGAAAAAAGCCTTAACAGAATCCTCGTCAAGCAGTTCAGCCGTCTTGGTTACAGCGTTGACAGCTGCTTTGACGGAGAAAGTGTTTTTGATTATCTCAAGGGTGCAGATTATGACGCCATTGTGATGGATGTTATGATGCCCGAAAAGGACGGCTTCACTGTGCTGAAAGAAATGAGAGAAAAGGGTGACAGCACCCCCGTTATATTTCTGACTGCAAAAACTCAGATCAGTGACCGTGTTTTCGGTCTTGACCTGGGTGCAAACGATTATCTTGTCAAGCCCTTTTCCTTTGAAGAGCTTGCCGCAAGAATCAGAATGATTACAAGAGATTCAAAAGGAAACAGCACAAACATTTTTTCAGTGGGAGACCTGACAGTTGATGCCAAAAGCCATCAGGTAACGCGATCAGGCAAAAAAATTGACCTTTCAGCCAAAGAGTATTCCATTCTTGAAGCACTTATCCGTAATGCAGGCTCTGTAATGTCAAGGGAACAGATTGAAAACAGCGTCTGGAATTATGATTATGAAGGCGGAACAAATGTTATTGATGTTTATATCCGTTATCTGAGAAAGAAGCTTGACGATGATTTTGAAAACAAGCTCATTCACACCGTCAGAGGCGTTGGCTATATTCTCAAGGAGGAATAAGAAATGAAAATCAGATTCGGCAAATCCATCAGCGCAAAGCTTAATCTCTGGTACACTCTTCTTGTGGCATTTGTTTCAGTCGGACTCATTTTAACTCTGATAACTGCTGCAAGGCTTTCTGAAAACTCTGAGGCTCAGCAGGAGCTTATCAGAAGTGTTGAAAGAAACATTGACGAAATTGAGGTTGAAAACGGTCTGCTTGACATTGAAACTGACTTTGCTTACCGCAACGGTGAAATTTATGCTGTTGTTTACTCCGCTGACGGAGAGGTCCTTGGCGGTGAATACCCGGAAGGAATAAGCCTTTCAATCCCTCTTGAAGAAGAACGCTTTGACAAGTTTGACGGTTATTATGTTTATGACACCAAGGTAGAATTTACAAAATACGATTATAAAATCAACGGCAAAACAGGAGAAATAATCAGCTCAGAGGTTGAGGGAGCAGATTTTTATACCGCCTTTGACGGTGAAATGGATTTCATCGGAGAAAACTGTGACATTTCCTGCAGTGAAGCCTTTGCCATTGCCGTGAGCAAAAGCGGGCTTGACATAAGTATGATTGACATTATCAACATCAAAAGTTATGAATATAACGACGCTCCCATTTATGAAATTGAATTTCACAGCTCAGAAAAGGCTTATGAGGATATATGGGTCAGAGGAGTTGTTGCCGCAAACGGAGTTGACGGAGTCTGGGCAATCATCACCCGTCTTGCCGCAATTTTGCTTCCGCTGCTTCTGATTGTGAGCTTTCTTATCGGAAAATTTATCACCGGAAAAGCTCTTGAGCCCATCAACCGTCTCAGAGACGCTGTTGAAGAAATTCACGGCGGAAAAGACCTGAGCAAAAGAGTAAGCGTTTCTGACTCAGATCCGCTGATTACAAGCCTTGCAGAAAAATTCAACCGTATGTTCAGCAGACTACAGCTTTCCTTTGAAAACGAAAAACAGTTTTCGGGCGACGTTTCTCACGAGCTCAGAACTCCCACTGCGGTCATTCTTGCCGAAAGTGAATATCAGCTTTCTAGACCCGAGCTTGATGAGGAGGACAGAGAAGGCTTTGAAACAATTCAGAAGCAGGCCGAAACCATGAAAATACTTATTTCACAGCTTCTTGAAATGGCAAGGCTTGAAAAAGACGTCAATGAAATAACAAAAGAAAAAGAGGATTTCTCTCTTCTTGTCAGCACAGTATGTGACGATGCTTACAGAATTGATAAAAAGAACATCACTCTTAAAAGAGACATTGACGACGGTCTTACTATGGATATGGAAATCACTCTTATGACAAGACTTGTGACCAATCTCATTTCCAATGCATATAAATACGGAAAAGAAAACGGCAGCATAACGGTAAGGCTCAAAAAATCTGATGAACTGATCCGTCTGAGTGTTGAGGATGACGGAGAAGGAATTGCACCTGAACACATCGACAAAATCTGGAACAGATTTTACCGCATCGACAAGGCCCGTTGCCGTGAGGAAGGCTGTTCGGGACTCGGACTTGCAATGGTCAGACAGATTGCCGCCATTCATAACGCAGAGGCTTATGCGGAAAGCTCTCCGGGAAAAGGCAGCATTTTCACCGTCGATTTCAGAATTTAAAAAGTCAGCTTCAGCGGCATCACACTGAGCGTATCACGCTTGGCAGATGCCGCTGTTTTATTTGTTTATCTGCATATTAAAGGGTTTAATTCTCAGAATTTTAATGAAAAAACAAAAAATTAAAAATTCTAATCGTATTTTAATTTTTCCCGTGTATGATGTAGATGTAAACAAGAGGTAGCAAACCCGGTTTAACAATAAAAAAAATAAAAAAATGAAAGGCGAATAAACTTATGAAAAAGAAAATCCAGAAATTATCATCACTCGCACTTGCACTTATTCTTGTGCTCTCTCTTTCAGTCACAGGCTTTGCGGCAGACATATCAGCCGAGAAAGCAAAGGAAATCGCTCTCAAGGATGCAGGGCTCTCAGCCGCACAGGTTTCAGGTCTCAGTGTTAGAACCGATTATGATGACGGTGTAAAATACTTTGACGTCAGCTTTTATGTTCAGAATGCAAACGGAAGCTATACAGAATATGATTATGACATCAAGGCTTCCGACGGCAGAATTCTTGACAAAGAAGCAGATCTTGAAAGGTCGGTACCCTACAAACCCTCACAGACACCGTCAGGTGGAACCGAAATCAGTGCCGAGCAGGCAAAGCAGATTGCCCTGAAGCATTTCAACGTCAATGGAGAGGATGTTAAATTCACAGAAACAAAGAAAGATTACGACGACGGCAAAGCCGTATATGAAATTGAATTTTGTGAGCCTTACTCAGTAAAATACACCTGTGAGGTTGTTGCTTCAAGCGGTGTTGTCAGAGAAGCTGAAAAGGAAAACGTCAGAGGCATCGGAGATATCATTGAGCTGTTCTTCAAGGTTATCATCTGGCAGATTCTTAACTGATAAAACTTTTGAAATTATAAAAAAGCGATTGTTAATCAATCGCTTTTTTGTCTATTCTCCGCCTTTCAGGTCAATAATTATTCTGAGGTGAGATAATGGCTAATATGTTAATCCGCGGAATCATAATTTATATATCTGTCATTTTTGCTGTGAGGCTTATGGGAAAACGTCAGATCGGAGAGCTGCAGCCGTCAGAGCTTGTTGTTACCTTTCTTCTTTCTCAGATTGCTTCGGTACCCGTGCAAAACCCTGACTCCCCTCTCGTAAATACCCTTGTTACAATATTTCTTCTTATTTCCCTTGAAATTCTTTTTTCCGTGCTCAGCATCAAATCAAGGAAAATCCGCAATCTTCTTCAGGGAAGTCCCATTCTTGTCATCCGTGAAGGAAAGCTTATTGAATCTCAGCTCAGGCGCATCAGATACACTGTTGAGGATCTCACGGAAGCTCTTCGGCTTAAGGATGTTTTTGACATCAGCCAGGTGCAGTTTGCCTACATTGAAACCAACGGTTCAATCAGTGTGCTGCTTAAAAGTGAAAGCACTCCCGTTGTTATCTCCGACACTGACATAAAAAAGGCTGAAACCCAGCTTTCCTGCCTTGTGATCAGTGACGGAAAAATCATCAAAGGTGAATTTCCCCTTTGCAAAATGACTGACGGCAGACTGAAAAAAATTCTGAAAAAAGAGAAGGTATGCACCGAAGACATTCTGCTTCTGACAGCCAAGGCTGACGGCAGCTATCATCTGATAAAAAAAGATTCCCGAAGAAAGAAGGTCAAGCAATGAAAAGAACATTTATTGCCCTGACTCTGATTGCAGCATGCCTTTTCCTTTGCATTTTCAACAGTTACACCGTTGAAAAAAACTGCAACAAAGTGCTTGATATTCTCCGACAGCTGAGCAGCGCTACCGCAACAGAGGATTTTGCTGCCCTGTCGACACTGATTGACGGCCTTGAAAAAGAATGGAACGGCATCAGAAGTGCTTTCAGTACCTCACTTGAAACCGAATTGATCGAGGATGTTCACATGAACATCCTGACTCTCAGAGAGTATATTGAAGAAACCAATCCGGGGCTTTTTCTTGTAAAAATCAAAGAGTGTGAGCTTCATCTTGAGCATATCAGCCAATGGCATAAGATAACCTGGGATAAAATTTTATAACATCAAATACAGAAAAAAGCAAAATCAGGTTGCAGGAAAAAGCAAAAATCACCGATAATGCTGACGCATATCGGTGATTTTTTATGCACTATTGTTTTGCAGGCTCGCTTTAATAAATAAATGCTGCCTTATTGGGTGTCTGCATAACCGCTTTTGCTGTTTTACAATTGTAATCCGAGTTTCAGGATTTGAAGCACTCGTTATACTCCTTGACCCATCTGAGAATTGCCTTTCTGTTATATTCTCTGGGCATTGTTGAGGTAACGGCAACTGTCTTTGCAAGGTCAGTGCCCATTTTCATAATTTTTGAAACGATGGGCTTATTCTTTGCAAGTCCTTCAATTCTTGGTCTGAGCCCTGAAGGAGCAAGCAAGCCTGCAACCATATGAGGAACATTGGGAGAAACAACTCCGTTTGTCATATCCGTGCCTGTAAGAATTTTTGTTTTGAAGATATAATCAAGTTCTTCACCCTCAATGCTTGTGAGCATCAGCTTGACATTCGCAAGAGGAGCAAGGGTTGCACCGATTTTTTTGTAATATCCGCACTGATACTTCCAAAGGGTTTCAGCACTGTAAGCTTCATTTTCATCATCAAGAATTGTTTCGGCAAGAATTTTTGCCGCAGCAAAACTGTTTGCAATACCTGAGCCGATGATGGGAATTGTCATGAAAGCACTGTCACCGATTGCAGCATAGCCGTCGGCAACCATCACACCGAGAGGCTGACGAACGGGAATCTTGACAAACTGACCGCCGCGTCTGAGCTTTTTGCCGATGACGGGATTTGAATGTCTGAGATATTCAACGGTTCTGTCTGCTTCCTCTTTGTCAAATTCTTCAAATCTGCCGATAAGAATGTCAGCATAGTCATCCTCTGTAAGCACCCAGTTGATGCCCATTTTGTTTTCACAAAGCATAACGACCTTGTATCTGTCATACTTATCAACAAAGGTATCTGTTCTGTCATAAAAAGCACGGAAAACATAGAAGCACTCGTTTTTGTCTGCTTCATTCTGAATGCCGAGATAAGCAGGAAGATTTCTTCTTACGGGAGAATCCATACCGCAGGCATCGATAATGAGATCTGCATACTTATCACCCTTTGCGGTTTTGATACCGACAACTCTGTTACCGAAAAGGATTGGACCTTCAACAGCACAGCTGTAAACAAACTTCACGCCCGCCTGCTCAGCCTTTTCAATTATGTAATCATAAATTTCCTTGCGCTCCATCTGAATTTCAAGCTTATCCTCGGGAGTTTCCTCTCTGAGAACAGTTTCCATATCAGGACTGTAAAAGCTCATAAAGGGCTTATGTCCGTGATTTTCGGGAACATCAAGACCGATTTCGGCAAAGCCCTCCTTATGAAACACATCTGTCCAGTCGTGTCCCATCTTTTTTCTTGTGTTTTTTTCATAAACCGTAACATCAAAGCCCTTTTGTGCAAGAAGCATACCGGCTGTGATACCGCCGTGTCCGCCACCGGCAACGATAATTTTCTTTCCCATAATTCTCTCCTTGTTAATTAAACTTTAACTGTGTTAACATTATATATTTTTTGTTACGGTTTGTCAAATAAGTTTTGAAAAGAATAAAAGGCTTAATCCGAAAAGAATTAAGCCTTTTTTGTTAAATTTAAAACTTGTTCTGATTCATTAAAACATCATACGGTTACAGAATTTGATGTGTTGCTGATTGTCTGAACCGAAAGAATATTTTTCTTTGCATAATGCTTACAGGTAAGTCTGTATTGATAGCCTGATACCACTGCAAGCTTTGTTGACACGGAAGCTCCGTTTGAGTCAGAATAAATATTACCGTATTCATAATAATCCTGCCAGGAATCAGATGCCGTTTTTCTTCTTTGAACTGTCAGGTTTTTAAAGCCCGCTTTCACCACCTCGTTTGTCCCACGAGTAACCCCATTAATAGTTAAGGTCGTACCGCTATTTGACAGACTGATCTCATAATAAGAAATCAAACCGGTTGCCCGTGTGCTGTTTTCATCAATATCTGTTATATCATCTATTACAGTAACCGAAAAATCAACAACATAAGGGGCAGCCTCCGCTTCAGAAGCAGCACCTGAATCAAAAGCTAAAAATGAAAACATCAATATCAGTGTAAGAAAAAATGAACCTGTTCTTTTCATAAATAATAAGCTCCTTATTTTATACTTTCAGCAATTTTTAACATATCCGAATAAGGTGCTTCGAATTGAATATCGAATATCAGTCCGTTATAAAAGAACAAAATAAACTGTTCGTTCTCAAGCTCAAAAAGATATATGTAATTACCGTTTGATATGATTGTTTCAGCACTGTCAAGCTCCGGAAAACAGAATTCATTCAAATCACTGTTGTGTTCATATATGAAAAATGAAAATTCATTTATGCCGTCAGTAATATTGAATGAAACCTGTTTCGTTAATCCGGAATTTTCATACTTCGGAACAGTTGATTTATAATCGGAATTGTTAACAAACTCTTCAGGGAACAAAATATCTTTATAGCCCTTTGCCTTCAAATCCAAAAGCAATGCGTCAACAGGAATAAATTCCTCTTTGTCGGCTCCGAAAAAGACTATCCTGATTGCGTCCTTTGCAAATGTTACAAAACCGTTTTCAATACTTATATTGTTAGTATTACCTACCACTCCGATACAGGTAACAAAAAGAATCGAAAGTATCGCTGCAACAAAGAGCACCCTAAGTCCTACTTTCTTACTTTTTGCTTCTTTGGGAAGTTGAACAGGTTTTGCAACAGGATATGCTTTTTCAAGAATTTTTTCTATTCCTCGGTTGATTTCGTCCTCTGAAGGCTCCGCAGCATCCTGTGAAGCTGCTTCAAAAAAGCTTATTAATTCTTCTGCTGAATTTTTAATATCCTTTTCCGCTTGCGCCTTATTCTTATTATTAAGATTAAAATAATTTTCTTCATTCATTACGTCTTCGTTCTCGGCATAATTACCGAAAACGAACTTTTCTTCATCCATAATAAACCACCCTTCCTTTTGGTAAGTCTTGCTCTTCATAACATAAATACCTCAAAAAGCAAAACGTAACAAAAAAAATATCAATAAAACAAAATTTCCAGCATTATTTCTCTGCATCTTTCTTTTAAACGTTTTTTTCTCATAGAGCAGGCATGAGGCTCCAAGCCCAATATATCAGCTATTTGCCCTGTTTTTAAATTACCGTTACGACATAAATCAAACAGTTCCTTTTCTCTGTCTGACAGACGTTCGTATATTTCATTTATGTATTTTTCTATAGAGTTATCAACCAGATCTTCCTCAAATTTTCTGACCTTTAAAGATAACTCGGACATTTCTTCATCAAAAACGCATTCATTTTTTCTTTCAAGAGCGCGTCTTTTATATTCTTTCAAAACTATATGGTGAGCTGTTGCAAAAAGCCAAGCTTTTATATTATTTTTTTCAAGCAAATCCGCCTTCTCAATAAATATTGAAAAAGTTTCCTGAGCAGCATCCTCCGCATCCTCTTTATTAGAGAGTCTGCTCAAGCAATATTTATATACAGGCAGATAATATTCTTTACAGTATCTCTCCAAATCTTCTTTGCTCAACATTTTTCAATCCCCTTTTGTTGGACTTTAAACATACATAATTTATACCATAACTTGCATTAAAAGTCAATTTAATAAATCGAGGACGGCCACCAATCAAAGATCTGATAACCGTCCCCTGAATTTATTTTTTATCCTTGCTTCCCGCAAACAGTGAAACAACAAGACCGCAGATAATTGCCGCCATTATTCCCACAGAAGCAGAGGAAAGAGGTCCGCTGAGAATACCGAAAATACCGTCCTCACCCAACGCCTCACGGGTTCCTTTGGCAAGATTATATCCGAAGCCTGTGAGAGGAAGAGTTGCACCCGCACCTGCCCAGCTTACAAGAGGCTCATAAACTCCGAGTCCTCCGAGAATCACTCCGAGAATCACAAAGCTGACAAGAATTTTTGCGGGAGTGAGATTAGTCAGATCAATAAGAAGCTGACCGACAACACAAATAAGTCCGCCCACAAGAAAAGCCTTCAACAAAGCAAACAACACATCCATCAGAACATCCTCCGTATTTTTGTAATGCAGCCGCTGCTTTTGCTCAAAGCACACACAAAGGCAAGACCAGCCACGGCAACTGTAATAAAACACAGAAGCTTTTTGGCAAAATAAAGATATTTACTGCATTTCATAAGGCAAAGAATACATCTGATACAAGAAAAAATATTCATCACACTTCCCCCCTTTTGATATTAACAAGATGAGCCACTGCAGGTATCGATTCTCCCTCACGGGAAGTCACGGGAGACATCAGAGCCCCCGTTGCAACAAAAAGGATGTTATTGAGTCTGCCCTCTCTCATTTCATTTAAAATATGAGAGCAAAGTACGCTTGCGCTGCATCCGCAACCCGAGCCGCCCGAATGGACATCCTGCTTTTCACGGTAAAAAATCATTTTTCCGCAGTCATCGTGAACGGAAGAAATATCAATATTATCCTCCTTTTTCAGAAGCTCAATCAAAAGCTCACTGCCTACAAAACCCAGGTCACCTGTATAAATTCTGTCATAGGAAAGGGGCGATGTTCCCGTATCTTTGAAAAATTCAGAAATGGTCTTTCTTGCGGCAGGGGTAAATGTCAAGAGAAAACCATAAAATTTTTCAAAATCCCGAAAGTGCCTATTTTACTGGGTTTTCGGGACTTCGATTATGGGTGCAGCTATGGGGTGGTTGCAATGAAAGGAAGACTATAAGGGGTATTTTGTAGACAATTTTAGTGAAAGTGTTGCAAAACAAAAAAAGAGAGGCTACCATAAAAGTAGCCTCAAATTCGATAAATATTTATTCAATTGTAAAACCAAACATTTCTTTGAAGTCGTTAAAGCATTCTTCGCATATCCAATACTTTTGGTCAGCAGTGCAATAACCTTGTGTTAAATCCTCTTTGTTTTCACTGAATTTATCCCAACAAAAAGCACAATGGTCGTGATCCCATTTTTCTGAGGGCTTTATATATTCTGATTTTTTAAGTTTAGCTTTCATTAAATACTCTTGCTGATTCAAGAGTCTCCAATCATTTTTCTCAAGCATATAACATTCCTCCTACAAACATTTTTGGTGTCATTGAACCATCAGGATAAATTCTGAAACCATTTCCGCCACTCGGATATTATAATCCCAATGAGGACCATATATTTTACTCCGCACGCTGTTGTTTATTGGAACTTCTTTATTCTTCTATAAAATGTGGATACACTGATATTCAGCAGATTAGTTGCTTCTTCAAGTGAAATCTTCTTGCTTTCATACTTGCGCCATACTTCATAAAGCTTTGTGTCATCAACACTGATTGACTTTCTGCCCTGATACTTACCCTCGCTCTTTGCCTTGCTTATACCGTCGCTCTGAAGCTTTCTTAAGCGCTCGGATTCTCGTCTGAATAAGCGGTAAATCAAATCATAACAAGTCTTACGGTTGCTGTCATTAATTATAAAGCCGTCATATTCAATATTGAAGCCTGCACATATTCCGTCAAGCAGCTTCTTCTGAACATCATAAGACCTTTTTAACTTTGATATTTCGTTATCAAGGTTAACTGTATCAGAAAAGCTTTGTGAATATGGCTTTCTTACATATAAACGGTCACCGATATACTTTGTATTCGTTCTGATTAACCATTCAAGCTGATTAAGGTATTGCATATTGCAATCCTCAAGCAGCTTCCAAAGCTCCTGCCTGTTAGAAGCCGGTGCTCTTTCCGAAATGAAGGTAGGAACAGCATTCTTTCGTATGTATTCCTCCTTCCTTAAATCTAAATCAATGCCGGGAATCCCCTGAAACAGAGAAGTATCTAAAAGGTCAATAATAGAATAATTCGGTCTGAATCTGTATTCAAACTCTTCGTTTTTCCATATCTTATATTCAATTGCCGATACTGCATACTCTATACCAAGGTCATCCTTAAGGCATATAAGAGCATCAACCTCGTAACAGTTCATTTTTTCACCTCTTAATCAGATTTTCAAAAGATGCTTCAATAATTTTCTCAAATCTGTTTTTTATCATATGCTTGTAAAACTCTTTTTGTAAGTCAGTAATAAACATAACATCATTATCAATGAATTCGTTTATTTTTTCTATGGAAATACGTTTATATACATTTGCCAATGCTTTGTTGCACTCTTCAAATTCAAGGCTGTGAATAACATCATAATATGAGCTTTTCTTGCCTTGGAGCTTGATTTGTGATGTGGGAAATGTAAATATTCGCTTGTCGGTTTCTTCCTGTGAACCCATAATCTCTTTCATTTCATCTTCATCGGTCATTGCAGGAAATAATGATGAGCCATTATCAAAAATGGGCGCAAGGGTATATTTGTTGTCCTTCTTCAAGAATCCCCAGTTGGCACCGTGTCGGTCAAAGTTACCGAGAAGAGCATCTACAATAAACAATTGCCAGAACGCCTCAATGGTTTCATCAACATTTGTAAGCTTTGAATTATCACGGAGCATTTTCATAATATCCGTATAAGAATACTGATATCTTTCCTTATCCTGGTCTAAAGTGCTCTCACCTACATCATTAAAAGGAACGAACTGATAACCGTCCTCTATAAAGTTTTTACAGGCAACAACCTGTTCACCCTTATATGTGCCGAGATAAGTTTCCTGCACCTTAAAACCGAGAAGCTCGAAAATGTGAGAACCGATATACTCTGATATATGATTATTTCTTTTGCCGAACTCTGTTTGTTTTTGAAATTTAATCATATATTCACTACCGCTGATAATCAGACCTATTTTCTTTTCGCTTCCGCCAAAATATGTATTACTCACTTCGTAGTTTGAAAAATCCATTATAACAACTCCTTGTTTTATAGTATAAATTATAAACATTGTTTTGTCAATAGGGTATATTATCGCATTTTGATAAATATTATTATCGCAAATATTAAATATACCCTATTGATAATTTTACGCAGATTTCTTATCTACTTCTTCAACGATTTCCTTATTCATTTCAATATAGTTAACTACATTTTCGTAAGCATCGTTGAACTTAAATTTTATGGTAATATTCCCACCCTCATGAACAAGAATTTCATCAATCAGTTCTACTACCATAGGTCTGTTGAGCGACTCAATATTGCCGTACTGCTTGAAATGAGCGATAAACTCGTTCTCGCTGTTAAGACCTTGTGCGTACTCCTCTGCCGTTTTGGTAAGGCTTGCGATTGTACTGTCAATCGCCTCAATTTTCTCCGTTAGATTAGCTTTTAACTGCATATATTCTTCCCTTGTGATAACTCCTTGCTTCCAGTCGGGGTATAAATCAAGTGACATTTTTATGCACTTCTCACGCTCGGCAGATTGAGTTTTAATCATCTTCTGCAGATGTGTTGATTCCTTTTTTCGTTTACTGCTCTGATTGATTATTTCAAGAATTTCATCAAACTCAATAGCGGTATCAATCATTTTCTGCAAGGTGACAAGCACTGCAGTTTCAAGCTTATCAATACGGATTGTGTGATTGCTACAGGCATCCTTACTCATTTTCCTTGATGTCATGCATCTGTAATAACGGTAAGTGCCGTAGGAATGGTTGTTGGTTTTCTTATTCATAATACGGTGGCAATCCGCACAGCGTACAAGCCCCGAAAACAAATCGACCTCTTTTTTGACGGGTGAAGAACGGATATTCTTTCTGAAAAGCGACTGAGCTTTATTGAAGGTATCCTTGTCAATAATCGCTTCGTGAGTATTTTCAACAATAATCCATTCATCTTTCGGTATAGCTCGGCATTGCTTGATTTTGTAGCTGATAGTCGTATTTTTACCTTGCACCATATTGCCGATATACATTTCGTTCTGCAGGATTCTGCGTACAGAGCTGTCGTGCCATAAGCCGTCATTACTCTTGCCCATAGGATGACGATAGTTTAATCCTTTCAGCTTTTTGTGCATTGACGGATTCGGTATACCCTCATCATTCAATGCTTTTGCAATACCGATAATGCTTTGCCCTGCTATAAATCTTTCAAAAATCATACGGATAACGGGTGCGGTTTCTTCATCAATAATAAGCTGATGATGGTCGGCAGGGTCCTTGAGATAGCCGTATGTCGGAAAAGAGCCTATGAATTTGCCCTGTGCTCTGTTCACATTGAGAGTACCACGTACGTTCACAGAAGTAGTTGCAGCAAGGCTTTCGTTTATAACATTGGTAACACCTACGGAAATACACTGTGTTGCTGCGTTCATACTGTTTGAAGCGGTATCAATACCGTTATTGAGAGCGATGAAACGCACCTTTAATCTTACGAAAACATTATCAAGATAATTACCTGCATCGGTATAATTTCGTCCGAAACGGGACAAATCCTTTACAACAACACAGTTTACCGTGCCTGCATAAATATCTTCCATCATGCGGACAAAGCCGGGACGGTCAAAGTTGGTACCACTCCAACCGTCATCCACATAAAAATCGTGAGCCTCAATATCAGGATGAAGCTTAAGGTATTCCTTTAAAATTTCACGCTGTGATGTGATGGAATAGCTTTCTGATTTATCTCCGTCCTCACGAGACAGACGAATATAAAGAGCAGCCTTCCAGGTTTTAAGTTCCCTCTGAGGCTGCTCTAAATAATCCTTATATTTTGAATACATTAGTATAACCTCCGTTTGTTTATCTATATAAACAAAGCGGAAGCACCACAAATCTTACAAATGAATTGTAGCATACTTCCGCTTATATTTCAATAATTTTATAAAATTAGCTTATGGTAATTTTTTCAGCAGGAGCAAAGAGCACTGCTCAAAGCACCTGAAAAATCTTTACCGCCGCTATATGCTACTTTCACGATAACATCTCCGACTTTAAAGAGATAGGGGTTCTTTACCTGTTGTGTAAAGCTTTCTATTTTCTCCATAACGCTTTTGCTTTTATCTACTGTAATATCTCTTAAGTCCGTGAGCGTGTTCTTATCGCAAAGAGCTATCTCCGCATTCTTGCAGAGGGCAAGCTGGGATTTTGTGAGCATTAAGTTATCACTTCCTCTCGTTAGGTATTATTGGTAATTATTTAGTTTTTAAACCAAGTTTTTCCTTAACCTGATTAATAATTTCTTCTATACTTTTTCTGTTCATCAATAATAAGCTGTAAGTGTTTTCTTACAGAATATCCGGGTCTGCCCATATACCTATGAGCATATTCACTTGACGACATTTCTTCTTCGTAATACTCATCACTGTCAGCCTTTTTCTCTTCCTGCATTTTCTTGCAAAGCTCTTCTGCGTTCATAACATCTACCTCCCTTCATAATATTTTTCTTTGACCTGAGCTCTTTCGGGGAAGTACCATTCACGGATAAGTGCCTTTTCCGCTTCAAGACTTTCCTCAAGCCCCGGTCTGTCTTTGATTATTCTTTTTGCAATGTTAATTTTTTCTCTCAGTGTACCAATTTCAGACGTAAGAAAATCCCGACGGTCAATAAGTTCTTCCTTAACCGTCGGGTCTTTGCATCTTCTTATCTGATTGTAAATTTTGTTTCGTTGAGTTTTCAGCTCCTCCATACGGATGTCAGTCCTTGAAATGAATTTATCAACCTCGGCAAAGTCATAAAGCTTTTCGTTTATTGCAAGCTCAATCTGCTTATGCATAAACTCAATCCTCGGTGCAGAGTATTTCATCTTCGGTGAGAACGGATGCGGATTGCAGTTATTCTTTTCAGCTATTGCTCCAACAAACAAGAGAGCAAGAAATAAAAGTGAAACAACAGGTGCACCGAGCACGGCACCGCCTACAATCAGTTTTGTAAAATCAGAAACAGTTCTGTTAAAAGTTTCAGGGTGACGGTAATGCTCGGCTGATTCCTTGAACTCATAACCCTTGTAACGATAAATAAAGGTTTGGTTACGCAGATAATTATTTGCACAGGTGTAGTTATAAAAATTTTCATCTACCTCATAAAGCCTCTGATGATTAATCCTATCCCAAAGACTTTCATAAGTGTATTCATCACCGAGATTTGAAAGCTTAACTCCGTACTTGTCGGTACGGTAACCAATTTTTCCGTCATCAAACCAATAACCCTTCTGACTCATAATTCTGAAAAACTGTTTTATACTTCTGCTTCTCGGAATAGCATAATCAATATCTTCACGCATATAATCATATTTTGTTTTGATACCTTTCTGCTTTGCTTTGTAAACATTGTAGGGTATGCGTTTGCCTTTCGGCTTTTCAATAACAGACAAGCCGTGTTCAAGACAGATTTCATCACTCGTTTTTCTGAACAGTCGGTACATCGCTCTGTCTTCATTCATCTTTCTTCCGTCAGTCATTGAAACAGAATTAATGACTATATGGCAATGAACACAATTCGCATTGAGGTGGGTGGCAACAATCATCTCATAATCAGCTCCCCACATTTTGTCAGCAACCTCCATTGCAACCTGCTGTGCTTCTTCAGGTGAAACCTCTCCCGGCTTGAAAGAAATGTATGCGTGATAGGCAACAATGCCTCCCGTCTTTCCATACATTTCTTTTGTATCAATCATCTGCTGTGCAGCAATATCCGGGTCACAGTTTATTCCTTCAACCAAAAGTTTCTCTTCATTTTCAAGATTTGTTTTGTCTTCATCCGTTGCGTAATGAAGTGCATCAACCAAATCTCCGTACTTTGATAAATCAGTTTTACTTTTGTTTGCGGCATAAGTTACAACCTGATTAATGTTACCCCTTATGGGCCATATTCTTGTAACTGCCATTAAACAAATCTCCCTTTGCCAGGTTTAAAATATTTAGCAATATCAGATTCGAGAGAACGCACCTCAGATAAAACTTCCTTGCATTCAGCACGGTCAATGAAACCGATTGCATTTGCTTTAGCAGTAAGCTGATTAAGATTAGTACCGACTCTGCGAAGCTCAACAATAAATTGTTTGCAATCAATAGGCGGAGCCTCAACAAGCCTTGCACCTAAAATCATAGCTCTGATAAGTTTGCTTCGGTCAGTTTTCATAACCTTACAGAATTTATTTAAGACTTCGTTTTCTTCTTCACTGAGATAAACATGAAAATCAATTTCTCTTTTTCGTTTTGACATAGGAATTCTCCTTTCTTTGATTTTTGTGTTGGGGTGTTGGTAAAAACGCTCTGTTTTTTTACGGATTTGCGGATACAAATCCAATGCTTGCTAAACTTCGGACAAAAATCCAAATAGTAAAAGCAAGCGTTGGTTTGTCCTCGTTTAATTACCTGTCGCATAAGAGAAAAGAGATACAATAAATTTAAACATCTTTTCTCTTTTGGTTTTTAAGGTTCTTACTGTTTCGTTTTCCGTTTTCAGATTGAGCCTTCTTTGTTTTTTCAGACTGTGGTTTTATTGTTCTGAATGTGAGCCTTGTAAGTTTGACCGCAGCACGAAGGAATCCGGATTCTTCATCATCAATAATGAACACATCATCAGGCACTTCCTTTTGCAAATCGAGAATCGCTTCATTAAGGTCTTTACAATAACTTTCAACCTGAATTTCGTCTTCACCTTTCAGGAACCATAAGTGAGTTTCTTTTACCTTTGACATATTTCTTACCTCCTTTCAATTTTTTTAATACGCCTGTTTTTGACATGTTTTTATTGGACCAAGTTCCGTATTTTTAAGTGTTTTTAAAATAAATTTTTCCTAAATGATGATTTGTTAACAGATGCAATTTCTATTTGATGAACAGAAAGTCCGATAAAAAAGACCTGCTAGAAAACAGCAGATCCTAAAGTTCGGTTAGTTGTTTCAGCTTTTTTTGTCATACGGCAACACGACTTCAAGAAAATATCTGCAGATAATGTGGCTCGGTGTTAAGAGTTGCGGGCAGGTGTGAGCATCGCCGTCATCAAGCAACAGACAGTTACCGTTGTGGCAGTTACAGCACCTACTTTTAATCAGCACCTTGATATCTGCAAACTGCTTTGGGGTAAGTTTAAATTTTTGCATAGGCTTTTTCTCCTTTCTTTAAAAAATTAAAACCCGCCCGAAAAGAGCAGGTTATGTATCAAAATAAAAATCTAACGCAGTATTCATATACAGGATTTGTCTTTTTATTTTTATAATCAACACAAATATTTAAATTCTCTTAACAATAGAAAATTTCTCTCGAAATAGGTTATTGATTTCATGTGCAAACGGATGTATCATAAAAGTACAGAAGCGCTTTTGAATTAGTTTTAGAGGTGAAGCAAATGAACATTTATTTTGGTGAGAATTTAAAGAATTATCGTCTTAAACGAAATCTCACTCAAGAAAAGCTTGCAGAGTTTTTAGGAGTCTCTTTTCAGACAATCAGCAAATGGGAACACGGAGATACTTATCCTGACATAACAATACTTCCAGATATTGCAGAGTTTTTCGGTGTAAGTGTTGATGAAATGTTGGGTGTTAACAAAACAAAGAACGAGGCAAAAATTCTTGATATAATTGAAAGAATTGATAATCTTACTGATGTGGATTTAAGGGGAGAAATTATAAAAGAAGCAATTAAGGACTTTCCTATGGATTTCAGAATACAGCTTCGTCTTATGGGACACTTGTATTTCTCGTGTGAAGATTCTCAGGTAAAAGAAAGACTTCCTAAAATCAAAAGTATCTATGATAACATTCAGCAAAACTGTACCGTAGATACAATTCGAATACGTGCAAAAAGATATATGGCTTCTTGTTATGCATGCCTTTCCAAAATAGAGGGAAGCGGAGTAGATTTTGAAGAATGTGAAAAAATATTAAAAGATATGCCATATATGAGAGACGGCAAGGAATTTGTGAAAGCAATTTTTTATCCCGAAGATCATCCGAGCTACTATGAAAATATCAAAAACTCAATTGATGTGTCAGCAGGACTTTTAGCCTCGGGACTTGGCCGCTTTTATTGGGATGATAACTTTTCAGTAGACTATAAAATCAAAGTTCATAATATGAGTATCGACATTCTTAATATGATTTATGGTGACGGAAATTACGGTAGCCAGTGGCGAGAAATTATGTATCTTTATCTGGAGCTCGGTCATCTGTATCATATGAAAGGTGATAATGAAAAGGCTGTTTTGAATCTGAAAAAGTCCGCAGAGCTTGCAAAACAGTTTGACGAAATGGAAAGGATAACAGTTATGCACTCATTACTTCTTGAGGGCAAGAAGTTTGATAAACACACTGTGGGCAGTACCTTTATTGCCTGTTCAAGAATAAAAGAGCTTATTAGTGAACGATATCCTTTCAGTGAAGATTTTAGAAAGACGAAAGAGTTTAAAGAAATTCTGAAAACATTAAGTAAATAAGGTACATGTGACTGCTCTCCTTGTGAGAGCAGTTTTTCTTTGCCGCTTTACCCGAAACAGTTCCTACAGGCATTACTACATATCTCTATGGCGCTGTGCAGTCAACTTATATTTCAATAAATTGCGCTCGCTTTCTTCAAAAAAGGTCGTGGCGGTTTGTTCCGTTCGGACGGTCATTCACTTGTCTGTGAGAAGAAAACTTTTTTCTCCTCATAGATACCCCGACACGAGAAAGCAAAAATGTTCCTGATTTTTCAAAAAATTTGAAAAACTTTTTCGGGCATAAAAAAAGACCCTCGAAGTTTTACCTTCGAAGGTCATCTGAGTATTAAGTTTTAATACATATATTCATTGAAAAGTTGCTTAATGTTTGCCAGGCGTTTTGACACAGCACTTGTACTTTTGAAGCCAAGCTTTTCGGCAATCTCATTTTGAGAATAGCCTTGCTTTTTCATCAAATATATTTCTTTGTCTGTTTCGTTTAGATTTTCAAGAACCTTTCTTTCAAGGTCGATCAGTTCAATTTCTTCAGTTGCATTATCCAAAGGCTCAACGGGAATGGTATCTTGAAAGGCTTCAATCAAGCCGTCAAGAGAAAGAGTTGTACCTGCCTCACTTCTTGAATGAGTCCACTTTCTGTCAAAATCAATCTTTGAAAAATTCTGTACTACGGATTCACTGAAATCCTCGTGGGTAGCCATTGTTTTTTGTAATTCTACCAATTCAGGCACACTTTGAGTTTGGAGAAACAGACTCATCATTTTACCAAGAAATTCATCGACAACACGGTTAAATATTATTTCAAGTTCCTCTTCAGTCATCTCATCAGGATCTTTGCCTGTTTCTTCGGCATATTTTGTTATTTCTTCAATACAACGTTCTTCGGTTATTCTGCAATAACTATCGAAGATTCTGTCGAGTGCTTCCGCATTTCCTCTAAGCTCCATTATAATTCCCGATACTAGATTTTCATCAGTTTTCTCAAGACTGACTAACGGAGAATCATCCGAAAAGTTTAGAAGTGATGAAAGGCCGGTAAGCTCACCCATTTTATCATTCCAGCTCTGCTGAAAAATAGTTTTGGCTCTGCCGTATAAAAACAGTTCATCCTCACTTGCTTTTTTCGGGTTAAACTTTGATTTCATAGTAGTGAAATCGTTTTCCTTAAAGTTGGCTTTCAGGTCTTCAATGGTAATGGGATCTTCTTTTTCGAGTAGGGAAGATTTTTTCATTCTGTGTACCTCTAAATTATTACATCCTTGATTTTATCATATTATATTGGAAGGTATGTGAGAAAATGAGAGAATGTTGTCGAAAGAAAACATATTGTTAGTTAAATCAAAATTTTAACTGATAACATATGAAAGGCGAAGTCGTTAAAGTACATCGTAAAGGGATTTCTACACTTTAACTACGGAAGAAAAAAACGTTCATTAACACAGTTGTTGACCATATGCATTCAACACCTGTAACTGCTGATAAGATTTATAGAAAGGCATTAGAGAAGACGAGGAAAGAGTTGATGGAAAGTGGTGGTTTATGAAACATAAATAACTGTGAGCTTATAATTTTCGAGTTCATCGTAAAACAATTATAAAAAGGATATGGAAATTATTTTTTGGCAATGCGAACAAGCCATTCTATTGATTGTCCATTTCTATTCTCTGTTATTTCAAATTCTTCAACAATGGTAAACCTATTCCTTTTAAGAATAATGTTTAATAGTTCGTTAGAATAAAGCTGATATACTCTTTTTCCAAATCCCTCTCCTGTATCAATAAGTTTTAATCCCTCTCCTTTTTTTACCATTATAAAAATTAGACCATTTGATTTTAAGACTCTATGTGCTTCACTCAAAGC
>JAZRTP010000028.1:0-23181 GCA_045652105.1 Acutalibacteraceae bacterium | reverse complement strand
TGCTTAGCCACACTGAAGTAGTCGACGAAGCAGTTGCTCCTGACTGCGAGAACACAGGTCTCACAGAAGGTAAGCATTGTTCAGTTTGCGGTGAAGTTCTTGTTAAACAGGAAACAGTTGACGCACTCGGTCATAAATATCATTCAGTAGTAACAAATCCCACATGTACAGCTGACGGTTACACAACATACACTTGCTCAGTTTGCGATGATTCTTATACGGGTAATATTGTTCCTGCAACAGGCCACACCGAAGGTGAAGCTGTTGTAGAAAACAATGTAGATCCTGACTGTGTAAATGAAGGTTCATACGATAACGTAGTTTACTGTACAGTTTGTAACGCAGAGCTTAGCAGAGAGACAATTACAGTTGACGCTCTCGGTCACACCGAAGGTGAAGTTGTTGTTGAAAAAGAAGTCGCTCCCGACTGTGTAAATGCAGGTTCATATGATAACGTAGTTTATTGTACAGTTTGTAATGCTGAGGTCAGCCGAGAAGCAATTACAGTTGATGCTCTCGGTCATAAATATAATTCAGTGGTAACTGCTCCCACTTGTGAAGTTGACGGTTACACAACATACACTTGCTCAGTTTGCGATGATACATATGTTGCAGACAAAGTTGATGCTCTCGGTCACACCGAAGGTGAAGCAGTTGTTGAAAACAATGTTGATCCCGATTGTGAAAACACAGGCTCCTATGATAACGTAGTTTATTGTACAGTTTGTAATGCTGAGGTCAGCCGAGAAACAATTACAGTTGATGCTCTCGGTCATAAATATAATTCAGTGGTAACTGCTCCCACTTGTGAAGCTGAAGGTTACACAACGTACACCTGTTCAGCTTGTGATGATACTTACACAGATAATTCTGTTGCTGCTCTCGGTCACAAGTACACTGAACAAATAACAAAAGAACCTACATGTACTGATACGGGTATCAAGACATATACTTGTGAGAATGATGCAAGCCACACATATACAGAAGAAATAGAGGCTAAAGGCCATAAGCTCACTCAGGTCGAAGCAAAAACAGCAACCTGTACTGAACCCGGTTGGGAAGCATATGAAAAATGTTCAGAGTGTGCTTACTCAACTTTTAAAGAAATTGCAGCTACAGGTCATAAGGGTGGAGACGCTGTTATTGAAAACAATGTTGGCGCAACTTGTACTCAGGAAGGAAGATATGACAGTGTAACATACTGTACTGTTTGTTCAAAGGAAATTCACAGAGAAACAATTACAGTTGGTATGCTTAGCCACACTGAAGTAGTCGACGAAGCAGTTGCTCCTGACTGCGAGAACACAGGTCTTACAGAAGGTAAGCATTGTTCAGTTTGCGGTGTAGTACTTGTTAAACAGGAAACAGTTGATGCTCTTGGTCATAAATATGATTCAGTAGTAACAAATCCCACATGTACCGCTGACGGTTACACAACATACACCTGTTCAGTTTGCGATGATACTTATACGGGTAATATTGTTCCTGCAACAGGTCACACCGAAGGTGAAGCTGTTGTAGAAAACAATGTAGATCCTGACTGTGTAAATGAAGGTTCATACGATAACGTAGTTTACTGTACAGTTTGTGATGATGAACTCAGCAGAGAAACAATTACGGTTCCCGCAACAGGTCATACTGAAGTAATTGATAAAGCAGTTGATCCTGATTGCGAGAACACAGGTCTTACAGAAGGTAAGCATTGCTCGGTTTGTAATGCAGTTCTTGTTGCACAGACAGTTGTTGATGCACTCGGTCACACAGAAGTAATCGACAAAGCAGTTGCTCCTACCTGTACAGATACAGGTCTTACAGAAGGTAAGCATTGTTCAGTTTGCGGTGAAGTTCTTGTTAAACAGGAAACAGTTGACGCACTCGGTCATAAATATGATTCAGTAGTAACTAATCCCTCATGTACCGCTGACGGTTATACAACATACACTTGCTCAGTTTGCGATGATACTTATACGGGTAATATTGTTCCTGCAACAGGTCACACCGAAGGTGAAGCTGTTGTAGAAAACAATGTAGATCCTGACTGTGTAAATGAAGGTTCATACGATAACGTAGTTTATTGTACAGTTTGTGATGATGAACTCAGCAGGGAAACAATTACAGTTGATGCTCTCGGTCACACCGAAGGTGAAGCAGTTGTTGAAAACAATGTTGATCCTGACTGTGTAAATGAAGGTACATATGATAACGTAGTTTATTGTACAGTTTGTGATGATGAACTCAGCAGAGAAACAATTACGGTTCCCGCAACAGGTCATACTGAAGTAATTGATAAAGCAGTTGATCCTGATTGCGAGAACACAGGTCTTACAGAAGGTAAGCATTGTTCAGTTTGCGGTGAAGTTCTTGTTGCTCAGAATGTTGTTGCAGCAAAAGGTCATAACTACATAGAGGTTAAGACAAACGATAATCTTACACGTCCCGTTCAGAATGCTGACGGCACCTGGAACAGCGGTTATTATACATATGTATGTGAGCACGATCCCGCTCATACTATGCAGGATTTTGTAAACAGAGCGGATTATGATGATTATGATACAGCTGTTAAAAACCTTAATGAGCTTCTCGGAAAAGACTTAACCGAAGATGCTAAGAATGCAATTCGTGAAGCTCTTGAACAGAATGAGATCAAGGATAATCTTATCAGTTCAGAGCAAAATACAGTTGATGCTGCAGCCGAAGCTCTTGAAGCGGTATTTGATACATATAAGGGTTCTCTCAAAACTTATACAGTAACATTTATCGTTGCCGGTAGTGTAATCAAGAGTGAAACTGTAATCAGCGGAAGTTCGGCAGTTGCACCCGCTGAAGGTCTCGTAAAGAATTATGATGCAGATAATCATTATGAATTCAGTGGCTGGGATGTCGACTTTACAAGCGTTACGTCCGATATCACCGTAAATGCTCAGTTTAATGAAATTCCCCATACTTTTGGAGATAAATTTGTTGAGCACAAGGCAAGCTGTATTGAAACAGGTAATTACAGACAGAATTGTGAATGCGGATATTATGTAACTGAAACAATTGCTATCAGAAATCATGTTATTGTTGATACAGGGGTGGTTACATCTGCAACCTGTACCACAGATGGTGTTATGGGACAGAAATGTTCTAATATCGCAACAGATGAATATAAAGCTTGTGATCATCTGACAAGTAAGGTCATACCCGCTCTCGGTCATACAGAAGTAATCGACGAAGCAGTTGCTCCTGATTGTGTGAACACAGGTCTTACTGAAGGTAAGCACTGCTCAGTATGTAATGCAGTTCTTGTTGCACAGACAGTTCTTCCCGCAACAGGCCACACTGAAGGCGCAGTTGTTGTAGAAAAAGAAGTCGCTCCCGACTGTGTAAACGCAGGTTCATATGATAACGTAGTTTATTGTACAGTTTGTGATGCTGAGCTTGACAGAGATACAATTGTTGTTCCGGCAAAGGGACACAGTTACACCTCAAAAGTCACAGATCCCACATGTACCGCTGAAGGTTACACAACATACACTTGCTCAGTTTGTAATGATACATATGTTGCAGACAAAGTTGATGCTCTCGGCCACTCATGGGATGAAGGCGTAATTAATCCCAAACCGTCTTGTGAAAATGCCGGTACAAAGACATTTACTTGTGGCACTTGCGGCGAAAAGAAAACTGAAACAGTCAGTGCAACAGGTCACACTCCCGCCGCTGCGGTTGAAGAAAACAGAGTTGAATCAACTTGTACAGTAGCAGGTAGCTATGATTCAGTAGTTTACTGTGCAGTTTGTAATGCAGAGCTCGACAGAGATACAATTGCTCTTGAGCTTGCAGCACATACACCTAGCGCAGCAGTTGAAGAAAACAGAGTTGAATCAACCTGTACAGTAGCGGGTAGCTACGATTCAGTAGTTTATTGTTCAGCTTGTAATGCAGAGCTCAGCAGAGAAACAATTGATCTTGAGCTTGCAGCACATACACCTAGCGCAGCAGTTGAAGAAAACAGAGTTGAATCAACCTGTACAGTAGCAGGTAGCTATGATTCAGTAATTTACTGTTCAGCTTGTAATGCAGAGCTTGACAGAGAAACAATTGCTCTTGAGCTTGCGGCACACACACCTGCCGATGCAGTTGAAGAAAACAGAGTTGAATCAACTTGTACAGTAGCAGGTAGCTATGATTCAGTAGTTTACTGTTCAGTTTGTGATGCAGAACTCGGCCGAGATACAATTGCTCTTGAGCTTGCAAGTCACACACCCGCCGATGCGGTTGAAGAAAACAGAGTTGAATCAACTTGTACAGTAGCAGGTAGCTATGATTCAGTAGTTTACTGTTCAGTTTGTGATGCAGAGCTCGACCGAGATACAATTGCTCTTGAACTTGCAAGTCACACACCTGCAACAGCAGTTGAAGAAAACAGAGTTGAATCAACTTGTACAGTAGCAGGTAGCTATGATTCAGTAGTTTACTGTGCAGTTTGTGATGCAGAGCTCGACAGAGATACAATTGCTCTTGAGCTTGCAAGTCACACACCTGCAACAGCAGTTGAAGAAAACAGAGTTGAATCAACTTGTACAGTAGCAGGTAGCTATGATTCAGTAGTTTACTGTGCAGTTTGTAATGCAGAGCTCGACAGAGATACAATTGCTCTTGAGCTTGCAAGTCACACACCTGCAACAGCAGTTGAAGAAAACAGAGTTGAATCAACCTGTACAGTAGCAGGCAGCTATGATTCAGTAGTTTACTGTTCAGCTTGTGATGCAGAACTTGACAGAGATACAATTGCTCTTGAGCTTGCAGCACACACACCTGCCGATGCAGTTGAGGAAAACAGAGTTGAATCAACCTGTACAGTAGCAGGTAGCTATGATTCAGTAATTTACTGTTCAGCTTGTAATGCAGAGCTTGACAGAGAAACAAATTCTCTTGAGCTTGCAAGTCACACACCTGCAACAGCAGTTGAAGAAAACAGAGTTGAATCAACTTGTACAGTAGCAGGTAGCTACGATTCAGTAATTTACTGTTCAGCTTGTGATGCAGAACTTGACAGAGATACAATTGCTCTTGAGCTTGCAGAACACACTCCCGCCGATGCGGTTGAAGAAAACAGAGTTGAATCAACCTGTACAGTAGCGGGTAGCTACGATTCAGTAATTTACTGTTCAGCTTGTAATGCAGAGCTTGACAGAGAAACAAATTCTCTTGAGCTTGCAGCACATACACCTAGCGCAGCAGTTGAAGAAAACAGAGTTGAATCAACCTGTACAGTAGCAGGTAGCTATGATTCGGTAGTTTATTGTTCAGCTTGTAATGCAGAGCTTGACAGAGAAACAATTGCTCTTGAGCTTGCAGCACATACTCCTAGCGCAGCAGTTGAAGAAAACAGAGTTGAATCAACCTGTACAGTAGCGGGTAGCTACGATTCAGTAGTTTATTGTTCAGCTTGTGATGCAGAACTCGACCGAGATACAATTGCTCTTGAGCTTGCAAGTCACACTCCCGCCGCTGCGGTTGAAGAAAACAGAGTTGAATCAACTTGTACAGTAGCAGGTAGCTATGATTCAGTAGTTTACTGTTCAGCTTGTGATGCAGAGCTTGACAGAGAAACAAATTCTCTTGAGCTTGCAGCACATACACCTAGCGCAGCAGTTGAAGAAAACAGAGTTGAATCAACTTGTACAGTAGCGGGTAGCTACGATTCAGTAATTTACTGTTCAGCTTGTAATGCAGAGCTTGACAGAGAAACAAATTCTCTTGAGCTTGCAGCACACACACCTGATGAACCGGTTGTTGAAAATCTTATTGAAGCAACTGAGGATGCTGAAGGATCCTATGACAGTGTTGTTTACTGTTCAAAGTGTGATGCAGAGCTCAGCAGAGAGAATGTTGTGATTCCTGTTCTCGGTCATACTCATAACTATGTTGTTACAGAAGAGGTTGAAGCAATCTGTACAGAGTCCGGCTTCAAAATTTATACCTGTCGCTGCGGAGATTCTTATACTGTTAACTTTGAAGCAACAGGTCACTTATGGCCCAAGGATAAGAACGGTAAGGACTTCTGGACTTCTGTTCAGCGAGAAACCTGCAGCACATCAGAAATTCTTGAACGTCAGTGTCCCATCTGCTTCTATACAGAGCTTAAGGACGGAAAGCCTGCAACAGGTAGACATACAGTAATTGCCTTTGAAGGCAAGGCTCCGAGCTGTGAAATTCCCGGTTATACAGAATACAGATACTGTGTATCCTGCGAATATACCGAAATTTCTCAGGAAATTCCCGCACTCGGTCACAAGGACAATAACGGCGACGGACTTTGTGACGGATGCTTATCAGAATACCGTGAAAATGACGGATATGCAGGCTTTGACACTTGTATGTGTCATAAGAAGGGTTCTTTGTGGAACTTCATTTACAAGATTTTCAGATTCTTCTGGAAGCTGTTCAAAATCAATCAGGTGTGCGCCTGCGGTGCTGTTCATTACTGATAATTTATGTGAATCCCTCGGTTTCGGGGGATTCTCTTTTTTGCCTTGAAGCGGGTGATTATTTTTTCTGTTTATTATTGACAATGAATTTATCTTGTTATATAATTGAAACACTCTCAGCGCCGGTGTGTTGGAATTGGCAGACGAGGCGGACTCAAAATCCGTTGGTAGCGATACCGTGCGGGTTCGACCCCCGCCACCGGCACCATAAAAAAGTCACTTTTGTCTATGTGCAAAGGTGACTTTTTCTGTAATATCCGAATCTGCAGAACAGGATATATATCAACTCTTAAAAAATATAAATCCGAACCGTATTTTTCAAAGAAGGAAACGGTTCGGATTTTTTGTTTAAAAAATAATCAATTAAAAAATATTTAAAATTCTGTTGCTTAGTATGAGGTGGATTTGCTTGACTTTTTTTCTTAATACACTATAATAATATAGGAGAATTATAATTGTTTTCAAATTAAAAATAATAAACGAAGGAGTGTTTTTTATGAGAAAAAGAATTATAAGTATTTTTTCCGTTCTTGCTCTTCTGATTGCGACTTTTGCAATCACAGCAACAATATCATTGTCGGCAACTGCTCTGAAAATCACAAAGCAGCCCGTTGCCGCATCGGCATTGGACGGAAAAACCGTAAAGGTAAGTGTCACCGCTGTCGGTGATGGTCTTAAGTACACCTGGTATTACAAAGATTCGGGTGCGTCCAAATATGTCAAGGACTCCAAGAATACCGGTACAAGCTATTCCGTGAAGATGTCAAGCAAGGTCAACGGCAGAGCTGTCTATGTTGTTGTTGCTGACAAGCATGGCGCAAAAGTCAAATCAAAGGCTGTCAAGCTGACTCTCGGTAAGGCTGCAAAAATCAAAACACAGCCCGCTTCTGTGTCGGCTCTTAATGGAAAAACTGCAAAAATTACCGTTAAAGCAACGGGTGACGGACTTAAATACACCTGGTATTATAAGAATTCAGGTGCATCCAAGTATGTCAAGGACACCAAGAACACAACAGCAACTTATTCTGTCAAAATGTCAAGCAAGGTTAACGGCAGAAAGGTTTATGTTGTTGTTACCGATAAATACGGCACCTCTGTTAAATCAAATGCTGCTAAGCTGACTCTGGGTAAGGCTGCAAAAATTACAACACAGCCCGCTTCTGTGTCGGTTCTTAATGGTAAAACTGCAAAAATTACCGTTAAAGCAACGGGTGACGGACTTAAATACACCTGGTACTATAAGGATTCAGGTGCATCCAAGTATGTCAAGGACACTAAGAATACATCCGCAACTTATTCTATAAAGATGTCAAGCAAGGTCAACGGCAGAAAGGTTTATGTTGTTGTGTCTGACAAATACGGCACATCCGTCAAATCTAATGCTGTCAAGCTGACTCTCGGCAAGGCTGCAAAAATCACAACACAGCCTTCAAACAAAAAGGTTAACTGCGGCTCAACTGCAAAAGTAACTGTCAAAGCAACAGGTGACGGACTTAAATATATCTGGTATTACAAGGACTCAGGTGCGTCCAAGTATGTCAAGGACACCAAGAACACAGCTGCAACCTATGCTCTTAAAATGACAAGCAAGGTAAACGGCAGAAAGATTTATGTTGTTGTATCTGATAAGTACGGTACATCAGTCAAGTCACAAGTGGCTGAGCTCAGTATGTCTCACGTTTATGATTCAGGTAAGGTTACACTTGCGGCAACATGTACCACAGATGGTGTAAAGACCTATACATGTAAATACTGTACTGCAACAAAGACAGCAAAGATTTCAAAAATAGGTCACTCTTATGATTCAGGCAAAATTACAAAAGACCCCACATGCAGCAAAGCGGGTGTGAAAACATATACCTGCGCAAACTGCTCGGGAACAAAAACAGCTTCTGTTGCGGCTCTCGGTCACGTAATGGGTGAGTGGGAGACTTACATTGAAGCAACAGTAACCGAAACAGGTGTGGATCGTCAGCGCTGCACACGTACAGGCTGTACATATTATAAGGACCGTGTTTCAGAAAAGCTTCCTGTTAAATGGAATATTACCGTAAGCAACGGTGTGGATGAAACTTACACAGTCGGCGTTGCCGAAAACGGTAAGTATGTAATCACAGAACCCGTGAGAATCGGTTATAACTTTGATGGCTGGAAAACCTCAGAAGGTGAGGCTTTTGCAGCAAGCGGCGTATATAAGAGTGACGTTACTATTGTTGCCGGATGGACTCTTGACGGCACAGATACCTTTGAAGAACTCAAGGAGCGTACTGATGCTTTTGTGAGTGAAATCAAAATTACTGCAGACATTACTGTTACAGAACCGGTTTTCATTTCTTCTTATACAAAGCTTTATTCCGATGGGAATTTCTCAATTATCCGTGCTGCCGATTATGACGGTGATATCTTTGTTGTCGGCAGAGCAAAGAACGGCAAAACAGCCCTTGAGCTGGGAACAACAAGAGCTGTTCTTGATTTGGGTAACGGAGAGGGTATGCTTATCCTTGACGGTAACAAGGATAATGTTACTGTTGATGTTATCGGTTCAATGATTTTTGCGGCTGACAGCTCCCTTGTAAATATGTATGACGGAGCAAAAATCATCAATAACAGAAAAATCGGCAATGACAGAATTAATTCCTATGTTGAAACAAACGGATCAAGCAATTATCTCAATGCCGGTGGCGCTGCTGTTATAAATCTGGATTCCGAGTTTAATATGTACGGCGGTGAAATTTCAGGTCACAGTGTTGCGATGGAGACCACAGTTGTGACAGATCCCGAAACCCAGACCTCTTCAACATATTATTATAACGGATGCGGCGGTGCAGTCTATACATGCGGCACCTTCAATATGTACGGCGGTAAGGTTTCAGGCAATGAGGCTCTTCGCGGCGGTGCATTCTATAATAACAAGGTTCTCAAAATTGCTGCAGGTGAGCTTTCAGATAACTATTCAGTTACCAACGGCGGTGCTGTTACAAGCTCCGGCGGCTCTCAGACGGATATGTTCTTCGGAAACACAGATGAGGGCAAAATTCTGACCGTTAAAAACAACCGTTCTTTAAAAGCAGGCGGTGCGTTATATTCAACCATTTCAAGTCCCATTATAATTTACGGTAACACCGAATTTATCGGAAATCATACAGATTCAAGCGGTGGTGCGATTTATACTTCAGGCGGACTTCTGATTGAGGATACTCTTTTTGACGGCAACAGCTGCGCAAGTAGCGGCGGTGCAATTTATCACCAGTATTCAAGCTCCACCTATGACAGACGTCACTTTGAGGTGAGCGGAAGTGTCTTCACAAACAACCGCGGAAATCTTGGCGGTGCAATTATCCTCAGTGCTTCTGATGCAGCTGTGGCTGCAGGTTCGGGAACACTTGCAACAATCACAGATTGTACATTCAGTAAAAACAGAGCTGAAAATCAGGCAGGTACAGCCGGTAACGGCGGTGCTCTGTATATTTCAAGAAAAGCTGATGCAACAGTTACAGGCTGTGACTTCACAGAAAACTCAGCATTTGTCAATGCAGGTGCAATTGCAATGCACAGCGAATCAAATGTTGTTGTCAAGGATGCACTGATTCAGGATAATACAGCAGGTGTTGGCGGTGCTATGTATATCTCCTCAGGCGCAGTTGCAGATCTTCAGAACCTTGAACTGAGAAACAACTCTGCTAAATTCTATACTGTAAATGAGAAAACAAGCGGCGGTAACGGCGGTGCACTTTATGTATTTGATTCAGGTGTGCTCAAGATTGATAACGTTGATTTCTATGGCAACTCAGCTGACAACAATGCCGGTGCAGTTTATCTCGGCGTAACTGAAATGACAATTGATTCCACCTGTGACTTTGACGGAAACACAGCAGGCGGACACGGCGGTGCATTCTATCTTACATATAAGACCGAAAATACCACCAATGATATGGGTGAGGTTGTTTCAGAAAAATTCGGTGCAAAGCTTAATGCAAAAGATGTAACCTTCCAGAACAACACTGCAAAAGCAGGCGGTGCAATCAGTGCACGTACTGCAACTGAGGTTAATCTTACAAACTGCATTCTTAAGAAAAATACAGCCACGAGCGGTGAAGACACCGAGGGTGGCGGAGCAATTTTTGCAAACGACAACACAGTCAATCTTTCAGGCGTTCAGATTATTGAAAACACAACCGCTTATTACGGCGGTGCAATCACTTCACTCAGAGCTGATGTGACAATCAAGGATAACTCTGTTATTTCCGGCAACAGCGGTAAAACAGGAGCTGCCCTTAATTTCCGCGGCACAGGTGAAAACAACCTTACCGATGTTGTTATTGAAAACAACGGTAACGGCTCAGGCAACGGTGTAATTTACGGCACAGAGGGTGCGGTTATTAATCTTACAAGAGTTAACGCAAGCGGAAACAGCTCAACAAACGGCAGCGTTGTTTATGTCAGCTCAAAAAGCACAAAGGTCAACATTGATGGCTGTGAATTTAGCGGTAACTCAGTAAAGGGCAACGGCGGTGCAATCTGTGTGAAAGGCTCCACCCTTAACATTAACAACACTGTGATTACAGGTAACTCCGCAAAGTATGGCGGTGCAATTTACAGTGAAAAGGGTACTGTTATTATCAGCGGTTCAACACTTTCAGAAAATATTGCTACAACAAATGGCGGTGCAGTATTAAGCGATGAGGGCGATGTTGAAATCACTGATTCACTTATCAGTAAAAACAAGGCAGGTCTCGGCGGTGCAGTTTACACTGAAAAGGGTACTCTTGATATTGATGATACTGATTTTACAGAAAATACTGCAACAATAAACGGCGGTGCTATCGATATTATCGGCACTGTTGCTGTGATTTCAGATGACACGACCTTCACTTCAAACAGTGCGGCCTTACATGGCGGTGCAATCTATGTCAACTATATCAAGAAGGTTGCCGCAACAGAAACAACTGAGGAAATTCCCGCAGTTTACAGTAATATCACAATCAACGGCTGTAGCTTTACAGACAACACAGCTGTTCACGCGGGTGCTGCAGTAAGTGTACGTACCGGCAGTGTGGTAACCTTTAACGGCACGGAATTCGACAAGAACATCGTAACAGGCAATGACGGTGAAACAAACGGTAATGCTGACGGCGGTGGTGCAATCTATGTCGGCTACGGTACAGTTAACCTTAACAATGTAACTGCAACAGACAATGAGGTTCTTTCAAGTGTTTATGTAAATGACAAGCAGGAAGAAAAGCTTTACGGCTACGGCGGCTTCATCAACGGCTACCACGGTGAAATCAACCTTGTCGGCGGTACAATCAGCGGCAGTAAGGCACCTTCAGGCGGTGCAATTAACCTTGCTGGCAGCGATAACACTCTCACAGTTGACGGCACAGCCTTCATCGGAAACACATCAACCTATAACAACCGTAAGGATTATGATAATTCAATCGGCGGCGGAGCAATCAACGCAACCTCTGCAGCGGTAACAATCAGGAACGCTAACTTTGACAGCAACTCAACTGACTGGTATGGCGGCGCAATTACCTTCGCAGATGTTATCGCTACAATTGAAAAAACAACCATAACAAAATCAGCAGGCTCAACAGGTGCAGGTATCTGCATCAAGTCAGGCTCAGTGGTTTCAATTTCTGACTCAGATATCAGCGGCAATGTCTCCACAGGTAACAGCATTATTTATGCTAACTCAAGTACAGTTGCTCTTAATAATGTCACTGCAAATAACAACAGTGCATCAAAGGGCGGTGTCCTTTACATCAGCGGAAGCAAGACTGTTGCTGAGTCAACAGGATGCACATTTACAGGCAACAGTGCAAGAGGCAACGGCGGTGTTGTTTTTGCAGAAAGTGCAACTGCAAGGTTCATCGACTGCACAATCACAGGTAACAGCGCAAAAACCAACGGCGGTGTGGCTTATGCAAACAACAGCAAAGCCAAAATTGAATTCAATGGCGGCACTATAAGCAGCAATACAGCAAATGCCGGCGGTGTTGTTTACGCTGAGGAAAATGCAAGTGTTGTTATTAACGGCGGCGAGTTCAGTGAAAACTCAGCTTCAAACGGCGGTGCACTCTTTGTTAAGAATGCAACGGAATTTACCGTTGACGGTGCAAGCTTCTTAAATAACACTGCAAGTGAAAACGGCGGTGCAATTTATGTTTACAACAACATAATGACCTTGAAAAATTCAACCTTTGAGGAAAATTCAGCTCAGGACAACGGCGGTGCAATCAACAATGTGGGAACTGCAATTACCGCAACGGGAAATAACATCTTTGTTTCAAACGCTGCAATAAAGCATGGCGGTGCAATTTATTTAACTTATATCAAGGCTGTTGAAGCAACAGAAACAACTCCTGCAGTTGAAGCTATTCGTGGCTCAATTGATATGACAGGCGGCTCATTCACAGGCAACACAGCAATAGCAGGCGGTGCGCTCAGCATCCGTACAGGCTGTTCGGCAACTCTTAAGGATACTGTCTTTACAAACAATACCGTTGAAGGATATCAGCTTGTTGATAGCAATAACGAAGCGGGCTCCAATGACGGCAACGGTGAAGGCGGCGGCGCAATTTATGTCGGTTTTGGTTCGTTAACACTTGAAAATGTGACAGCAACGGGTAATCAGGCAAAGGGAACCTCTGTAATTGACGGTGAAAAAGAAACTGTTTACGGCTTTGGCGGCGCAATTAACTCTTATAGCAGTACAGTCAGCATCATCGGGGGTACATATGAAAACAATAAGGCTCCCATTGGCGGTGCAATCAGTGCAAACAACGGTGACACTGTCACAATTAGTGGTGCATTATTCTTAAATAACGAGTCAACCGATTCAAATTCCGGAAAAAGCATAAACGTCGGCGGCGGTGCTGTCAGAATCTACAACGGTACTCTGAATATAAGCTCAACAACCTTTGACGGCAGCAAATCAGGTTATTATGGCGGTGCTATTCTTGCCGGCAAAACAAATGTTACCATCAATAATAACTCTGTAATTAAAAGGTCACAGAGTACAACGGGCGGATTTATTTATCTTAGCGGCAGCTCAGTTCTTACAGTTGAGAATTCTGAATTCTCATCAAACAAATCAACAACAGGCGGTATTTATACAGCAAGCGGTTCTGTTACTTTGAAAAATATTACAGGTAAGGATAATACAGCCGGTCAGGGCGCTGTGCTTTATTCAAAGAATGTAAACGGTGTTGTTGTTGAAGATTCAAGCTTCAGCGGTAACCACACAACAGGAAACGGCGGTGCTTTCGGACTGTATGGAGGTTCAATGTCAATTGTTGACTGTGAGTTTACATTAAACTCAAGTGATGCACATGGCGGTGCGATTTCAATGTCTTCAGGTACAACCACCGTTACAGGCGATACAAAGTTTATTGAAAACTCTTCAGGAAATCACGGTGGTGCAGTTTATGTTTCATACACCGAAAACAGTGATGATACAAAGAATCCCGGTATTTTCAATATGACAGGCGGCAGCTTTGTTGATAACTCATCCGGCGGAGCAGGCGGTGCAATCAGCGCAAGAACCTCCTGTGAGATCCATCTTGATTCAACATCCTTCAGCAGTAACTCAACTGAGGGAACAGCATTCAGCGGTACAGGCGGCGGTGTAATCTATACCAATAACGGTGCATTTACTCTTACAGATGTGACTGTCGACGGAAGCTCATCAGCTGCTTATGGCGGTGCTATGTCAATTGCTGCCTCAACAGGTACAATTACAAATTCAACCTTTACAAGCAACACTGCGGGTCACAGCGGCGGTGTGCTGTATGTCAGAGGCTCTTGTACTGTAACTGTAAATAACAGCATATTCAGGAATAATCAGGCAACTGCAACCTTTGAATATGCTGATAAGATTTCAAGAGGCGGCGGTGCAATCCATGTTGAAGAAAAAGCTACAGTTAATGTAACGGGCGGCTCTTTCGTTTCAAACGCAGCTCTCGGTACAACGGACGTAACAAGCTCAGGCAGTGAAATGACTGATGCCGGCGGTGCTATTATCGTTGATGGCGGTACATTAAACGTAAGCGGTGCTGCATTTACCTCAAACACTGCAAACAACGGTGCCGCAATCGGTACATCAAGATCAAAGAAAACAAAGATGAACATCAGCGGATGTACCTTCACAAGCAACCATTCAACTCAGAACGGCGGCGGTATTTACATTCAGAACGGTGTTAAGAATGAAGTTGATGACATTATTATCACTGATTGTACCTTTGTTAAGAATGTTGCCGAAAAAGCTAGTGGTGCTTCGATTTACGTAAGAACAAACAGCAGCGCCAAGATTATAAACATCTCCTGCTCAGAGGGCTCATGGTCTTACAGAGGTGAGGTTTATGCAACAGGCGGTGCAAGACTTACTCTTGAAGGTTCTGTTTCATTGACAGCAAGTGAAACAGAAAAAATCTCAGAAGCATTTGTTATTACAGGCAGCAGCACAACTGCAATTGTTAATTACAAAACGGATGCTGAAAAAACAGCTTGGGAAAATGCAATTAACCCGATTAACAAGGCAACAGTATCTTATAACCAGATTTAACAAGGTGGCGTAAATGAAAAAAATCTTAAAACCAATTTTTATAATTCTGGCAAGTATTATGCTTGTTTCATCATTTGCAGGTTTCACTCTGGCAGCTACCAAGCTGCCGAGTGAAACAAGTGCTTTCGGTACAAAGCACCTCATTGATAAAACTGATGTGGACAAGCCCTTCTTCGAAGAGGTGTTTCCCGAGGTCGTCAAAAACATCAAGGAAAGCAACACCCATTCGGTAACTCCCTTTTATGACAAGTTTCCCGTTCTCAACAACCCCGAAAACTTTCAGGGCTTAGGTCACACGTCTTATGCAAACATCAACGGAAAAACTGTCACTGCAGAGGGACTTTACCGACTTCAGAACGAGGGCGCCCACGACCCCAACGTCGGTCTCGGAATTCTGATTTATCAATGCATTCAGTATAAAATTGCACATCCCGAGGAGGATGTGGAAATCCTTTATGCCAATTACAGAACCTCGGTCACTTATTCCGTTTGCGTTGTTCCCGAAAGCAAATATTACGGATACGGACGAATTCTTTACAGCACAAGCTATGATGAGCAGGGCTTTGTCCGTCTTTCGTATATGCTTGTGGAGGCTGCAAGAATGGGCATTAAGGTCACAGCGGTAACTCAGCTTCCCTCCTACGGTAAGAATCAGTATGATCCGAAAGAAAGTGATCAGCTCAGATACAGAGGTATCATCAATCACGTTGAATATTTCAATGCTGCGATTAAAACAGACTGCTATGATAAATATGCAAAAGGACAGAAGGTATCTGATTACTTCAACTTTGCCCAGGTTGACTGGAATGTCGGTGATAAGACCGCTGATATGCAGCACGTAAAGGGTGCAGGTGTTTCTCATTACATTGCAACTGACGGCACCGAGCACGGAAAAAGTGTTTATTTCGGAAGCAGTAACCTTGACGACGTTGATTACCTCGGCTCAAATGCCAACAACGGCTCACAGTCAGGTATCATCATTTCCGACCATGACGAGCTTTACCGTATAACAAAGAATTATTTTTTGCTTATGTCGGAATATCGCGGTCAGGAGCAGATGTACACCTTCCGTCAGGAAATGGTCAAACGAAACAAGCAGCAGCTTGACCTTATCCGTGCAGGCAGAGAAAGTGAAATTCCCCGTGATGAGCAGATTGTTTATCTCGGAAGCAAAACAGACCCTGTTTTCAAGCTTTATTTCACTCCCTTTGCTTCAGGTGTAGATACCTGGGATGCTGTGTATAATCCCTCTTGTGAGTATGCTGAAAAGCTTCTCGATTCCGAGGAATATATTGAATTTGTCTGGAATATTTCAGGTTACAGTGATTCAAATCTTGCTGAGCATCTTAAGACTATTCTCAGCAAAGCTTTCACCCAAAATACTGATATAAGAAACAGTCTGGCAATCATTTACCATGCTAAAGATCAGCATCCGGAGCTTCCTGAAATTCTGAATCTTAACCTCGGACTTGATATAGGCTACAGAGTAATAAAGGACGGCGGAAGAATTCACGCCAAGGATATGTTCTTTAACTATAAGCTTGACGGAGTAAGGTATAAGGTTTCACATCTTACCTCCTGTAACTATTATGAAACTGCCTTCAATTACAGATCAAATTCCTTCCTTGTTGTTGAGGAAATTGATAACGGTCAGCAGACAATTTATGATATTCTTACCGAAAGAATGTCTCACGGTCTCAATGACAAGGAGCTTCAGACAAGACCTGCTAATCTTAAGCTCGGTATCGGTCAGAGCTATGATATTGAAGCATTTTATACCGGAACAGGTGAGCTTACCTGGACCTCAAGCAACACAAGTGTTGCCACAGTCGAAAACGGAAAGGTCACAGCACTCAAAAAGGGCAGTGCCACCATTACTGTTTCTGACGGTACAAACAGCTATAAAACAAAGCTGACCGTTGTGCACTGTATTGATTGTGAAAGGGTAAAAAATGACGGACTGACCTTCAATCTTGATGAGCAGTTTATTGTCAGCGATAAGCTTAAGGCAATGCCTCGCACATTTGAGGTAACCTTCTCTGTTGATGCGGATTCTCTGACAGGTGACGCAACGCTTATCGGTAATGACGGTTATATCAATGACCCATACATTTCTCTTTCTCTCAATAAGAGTGGTCAGCCTAAGCTGCATTTCCGCAAGGAAATAAGCTATGCAGGCGCAAAATCCTATGTGTTTAAAAATGTAAATGCTGCAACAGGTGAAAAGGTACACCTTGCTGTTACCCTTGACAGTGCAAACAAAAAGCTTCACTGTTATGTTGACGGCAAGCTTGCACAGACAATCAATAATGTAACTATTCCTGATTTTGAACAGAAATACACCTTTGCAATCGGCGGTGATTACCGCAACGGTAATGCAACATATTTCCCCGGCTCAATTTATAAGGTTGCAGTCTGGAATGATGTGAGAACAGCAACTGAGGTTGCATCTGACTTTACAAAGGGAGCTGATGCATCCGATGATAAGCTTGCTCTTTCCTTTGTGTTCAACAAATGTGAAAAGCATTTCACAGATGACCTTTCAGCCGATGATAATGATCTTTATAAGCTTAAGCTCTGGCTTGATAAGGATGAGGTTGAGCCTGTAACAGATTTTGAATATTCCTTTGCAGTTATCGGTGACACTCAGACAATGTGTGAAAAAGATCCCGATGCAATGGAATCAATTTATGACTGGATTGTTGCAAATAAGAAAACCCAGAAGATTGAATATGTTATCGGTCTTGGTGACATAACCGACGACAGTACAGATGTTGAGTGGGAGAGAGCGAACGAATTCATCAGTAAGCTTAACGGAGTTGTTCCTTATATGCTTACCCGCGGTAATCACGATGACTGGGATGATTTCAACAGAAATCTCCACAACGGTTATTATGAAACTACTGTTGACGGACTTATGAATCCCGGTGATATTGATCTGTCTGATCCTGTCGGTCAGCCCGGTGTTCAAAAAAAGACTGATGAAAACGGAAATATCAGTTACATCACAAGAGAAGAGGATGTTCCTGAGGGCGGAGTAGTCAAGGGTGACCTTACAAACTCTTACCGCTATTTCAATGTTCAGGGCACAGATTATCTCATAATGTCTCTTGATTTTGCTCCCAGTGACAAAACAATGGAATGGGCAAGCAGTGTCATTGAGGCTCATCCTGATCATAAGGTTATTGTTGCAACTCATGCTTATATGTACCGTGACGGCACAACACTTGCAGGCACAGACTGTTATCCTACCACTTACTACACGGGCTACGAAAACGCTCAGGACGGTGAGGCCATGTGGGAAAAATGCTTTGCAAAGTATGAGAATGTTCTGATGGTGCTTTCAGGTCACGATCCCTGGCAACACATTGCTTACCGTCAGGATATCGGTGAAAAGGGCAATACTGTAACTCAGATGCTTATTGATGCTCAGTATGTTGACCGTTTCATCGGCTCAACGGCAATGGTTGCAATGTTCTACTTCTCTGAGGACGGCAAAACTCTTACTGTCCGTTATTATTCAGTTGCAAAGGATTGCTACGGCTCGGAGCTAAGTCAGTTTACAATTCATCTTGAGCATACTTATGAAAGAGTGACTGAAACCAAGGCAACACCTTCAGCTGACGGCACAACCGTTGAAAAATGTTCCTGCGGAGCTGTCAAGCCCGGCACTGAGCAGGCAATCAGCAAGGTTTCAGACTTCACACTTTCCAAAACCGCTTACACTTATGACGGTGAGGCTAAAAAGCCGTCTGTAACTGTCAAGGACAGCAAAGGAAAAAACCTTAAAGAAGGCACAGATTACACCTTAAGCTATGAAAAAGGCAGAACGCTTCCGGGTAAATATACCGTTACTGTTACTCTGACCGGTAATTACAGCGGTAAAAAGGAGCTTACATTTACGGTCGCTCCTGCTGCAACATCAAAGCTCACCGCTTCTCAGAAAACATCAGAAATCACACTCAGCTGGGATAAGGTTAAGGGTGCAGACGGATATATTATTTATCAGTATAAGTCAGGCAAATGGGAAAGAATCAAGACCATTACATCTGATTCAACCCTAAGCTATAAGGTTAAAAAGCTTAAGGCCGGTACTGAATATAAATTCTGTGTCAAGGCATATACCAAGGATGAGGGCACACTTTTAAGTGTGGCTGCAAAGCTTCTCACCGCAACAAAGCCTGAAAAGGTCACCGGACTTTCAGCTGTTCAGTCAACCTCAGCAATCAAGCTTTCCTGGAAGAAGGTTGCGGGTGCTGACGGATACAGAATTTATCAGTATAACGCAAAAACAAAAAAATGGGTGAGTGTCAAAACTCTCAAAAAATCAACTTTGAGCTATAAGGTTGAAAAGCTTGCAGACGGCACTTCATACAGATTCCGCGTCAAAGCCTATAAGAAGGTTGACGGTGTAACAATCTGGAATGATTCAAGTGAAATCAAAACTGCAACAAAGCCTTCCGCACCCGTTATCAGTATGCTTACCTCCTCAAAGGGTAAGGCTGTTCTCAAGTGGTTTGATACGGACGGTGAAACAGGATATCGGGTTTATGTTTCAACCAAAAAGGACAGCGGCTTTAAAAAGCTCGGAACATACAAGGCTGATATAACAAAGGCTACTGCTTCTAAGCTTACAATCGGCAAGACATATTATTTCAAGGTCAGAGCTTATAAAAAGCTTGACAGCGGAACAATCTATTCTGCCTGGAGCACCGTAAAGAGCGTTAAAATCAAATAAATATCTACATGAAAAGCCTCTGCTTACTCTTTTATAAGCGGAGGCTTTTTTGTAACTGCTGTATATTAAATAAAAAATCTTATAAAATTGAAAAAACATCTTGCTTTTTCTTTTCAGTTATGTTACACTGTCTTGAAATCAAGTGAAGGAGAGTGAAAAATATGTGCAAGTCTTATGTAACGAGCTCAGTAATTTCCGCTTCTTCTTTTCTTTTTTCCTCTTCTGACATTATAATTGTTTCATCGAACCGATAACTTTTTGTTATCGGTTATTTTTTTTGGAAAAAACTGGCTTATTTGTATTGAAAAATCGATTTTAAGAGTTTATAATATAAGATAAGTTAATTTGGTCAAAAAACTTTACAAACCTGTATTATTAAGTGTATAATATAGGGAAATAAAACCCCTGAAGGAGCGCATTAAAATGAAGCATTTACTCAAACTTATTGACTGGTCAAAGGAAGAAATCATCGAAACCCTTGACCTTGCAGATAAACTCAAAGCAGAGAAGAAGGCCGGCATCAAGCATCATATTCTTGAAGGTAAAACACTTGGTATGATTTTTGAAAAAAGCTCAACAAGAACAAGAGTTTCCTTTGAGGTCGGAATGTACGATCTCGGCGGTCAGGCACTTTTCCTTTCATCAAAGGATCTTCAGATCGGCAGAGGCGAGCCTGTTGAAGACACCGCAAGAGTTCTTTCACGCTTTCTTGACGGAATCATGATCAGAACCTTTGAGCAGGAAGAGGTTGAAACTCTTGCAAAGGTCGGCTCAATTCCCATTATCAACGGTCTGACAGATTTCTGTCATCCCTGCCAGGTTCTTGCTGACCTTCAGACAATCAGAGAGTATAAAGGTTCCCTTGAAGGTAAGAAGCTTTGCTATATCGGTGACGGCAACAACATGGCTAACAGCCTTATTGTCGGCGGCATCAAAACCGGTATGAAGGTTGCAATTGCCTGTCCCAAGGATTATCAGCCCGATGCAGAAATTATGAAGTGGGCAAGTGAAAACGGAGATTTCCTTTGCACAGACAACATTCTTGAAGCCGCCGCAGGATCTGACGTGCTTTACACTGACGTGTGGGCGTCAATGGGTCAGGAGGATGAATCAGAAACGAGAAAGAAAATCTTCAAGGATTATCAGATCAATGATTCTGTTGTTGCAGTTTCAAATGAAAATGTTATGGTGCTTCACTGCCTTCCCGCTCACAGAGAGGAAGAAATCACCGCAAAGGTCTTTGAGGAGCATGCAAATGAAATTTTCGATGAAGCCGAAAACAGACTTCACGCTCAGAAGGCAGTTTTGGTTAAATGCATGGCTTAAGTTGCCAACTTAAAATAACAGTAAGAAAGGAATTTGCAGCATTGCTGTGAAAGGTGTGGTTGTATGAAAAAGCGTTATTTGGTTTTACAGGACGGTACAGCATTTGAGGGTTATGCCTTCGGTGCAGATAAGGAAAGTGTTGGTGAGCTCATTTTTTCAACCAATATGGTCGGATATATTGAGACTCTTACAAATCCTTGCTATTACGGACAGATTGTTATGCAGACATTTCCGATGATAGGAAATTACGGTATTATCGAAGAGGATTTCGTCGGTGAGCCGAAGCTTCACGGTTATGTTGTGAGAGAGCATTGTGAAGCTCCCTCAAATTTCAGATGTGAATACACCCTTGACGAATTCCTTAAGAAAAATTCAATTCCCGGTATCTGCGGTGTTGATACAAGAGAGCTGACAAACATCATCAGAGACGGCGGTGTTGTCAATGCAAAAATCTGCGACGAAATTCCCGCAGACCTTGAAGAAATCAAAGCTTACAGAATTGTTAAGGCAGTTGAAAACACAACAAGAAAAGAAAAAACAGTTCTCGGTGAAGACGGACACAAAAACATCGGTATTCTTGACCTTGGTGCAACATTGAAGCTTGAAGAAAAGCTTGCTGCAAAGGACTGCAAGGTAACAGTTCTTCCCGCTTTCACTTCAGCTGAGGAAATCCTCGGTGAAAACTTTGATGCGTTTATCCTTTCTGAAGGTGCAGGCTCACCTGAAGAAAACAAGGATATCATTGAAGTTGTTAAGGCTGTAATGGGAAAGACAGTTGTCTTCGGTCTCGGTCTCGGTCATCAGATTATGGCTCTCAGTCAGGGCTGTACTGTTACAAAGCTTACCTACGGTCACCACGGTTCAAATCTGCCTTGTAAAATTGCAGGTACACCCAGAACCCTCATCACTTCACAAAACCACATTTTTGCAGTTGATTCAGCTTCAGTGGGTGATAACACAGTTACTCATTTTAACTGCAACGATTCAACAGTTGAAGGTCTTGAATATGCTTGCGGAAAGGCAATGTCAGTTCAGTTTGATGTAACCGCAGATTATATTCTTGCAATGATTAATAAAATGACGGAGGAAAAATAATATGCCGCTTAATAAAGATATCAAAAAAGTTCTCGTAATCGGTTCCGGTCCTATCGTAATCGGACAGGCTGCCGAATTTGACTATGCCGGAGCGCAGGCCTGCCGCGTATTGAAAGCGGCGGGCGTCAATGTGGTGCTGGTCAATTCCAATCCCGCTACCATCATGACCGACCGTGCTCTGGCCGATGAAATCTATTTGGAGCCGCTGAATGTGGAAACCCTGAAGCGGATCATTCTCAAAGAAAAGCCGGACAGTTTGTTGGCCGGTTTGGGCGGACAGACCGGTTTGACCCTTTCCATGCAGTTGGACGAAGAGGGCTTTCTGGCCGAAAACGGTGTGCGCTTGATTGGTACCAACGTGGAGGCCATCAAGAAATCCGAGGACCGTCAGCTGTTCAAGGACACCATGGAAGCCATTGGTGAACCGGTTATTCCCTCAGATATCGCCAATGATGTGGAAACTTCGCTGGCCATTGCCGATCGGATTGGCTATCCGGTCATTATCCGTCCGGCTTATACCCTGGGCGGTACGGGAGGCGGTGTTGCTTATAACCGTGAGGAATTGAAGCAGGTGGCCTCAGCCGGGTTGGATGCTTCTCCCATCACCCAGGTGCTGGTGGAACGCTATATTTACGGTTGGAAGGAAATTGAATTTGAAACCATGCGGGACAACGCAGGCAATGTTATTGCGGTGTGCAGCATGGAAAACGTAGACCCGGTAGGTGTACATACCGGAGACAGCATTGTTGTTGCTCCCGCGCTGACTCTTTCGGATCACGAATACGAAATGCTTCGTTCTGCCTCGCTGAACATCGTTACCGCGCTGGGCATCAAGGGCGGGTGCAACTGTCAGTTTGCCCTGAATCCTGACAGCTTTGAATATGCTGTTATCGAGGTAAATCCCCGCGTTTCCCGTTCTTCGGCTCTGGCTTCTAAAGCAACCGGCTATCCCATTGCCAAAATTACTACGAAAATTGCTTTGG
>JAZRTP010000027.1:0-132215 GCA_045652105.1 Acutalibacteraceae bacterium | reverse complement strand
GCTGCTGCATATCGGAAAAACGCTTGTTTTTATCGATTTTTCCACTTAAAACAGTGCCGATTTTTAACTTTTTAGCATTTTCCTCAGAGTTTTTAACAAAATGCACTATCTTGCCGTCAATAATTTGTATGTTTTCCACATTGATACCATTGAAGCTGCCTTTGTCGCAAGTCTGACCGCCGCCCTCGGGGAAGAAGGCTGTGCGGTCAGTTTCGATGTAAATATAATCCTTATCACTGTAAAGCGAAACAACTTTACAGTCAAACTCGGAAAGGTAGCTGTCGGTATCATATAACTTTATTGTCATGTGACACAGACTCCTTTGTTTTTTTGTTTTATCAGCTGAGCTTATGGATGAAAAGTCCGCTTAAAAGCTTAGGCTCAAACCATGTTGACTTGGGAGGCATAACCTCACCTGCATCAGCAATATTCATAAGCTCGTCAAGAGATGTGGGATACATCGCAAAAGCAACTCTCATATCCTCGGCGCATCTTCTTTCAAGCTCACCGAGACCTCTGATACCGCCGACAAAATCAATTCTTTTGTCAACTCTGGGATCGTTTATTTCAAAAACAGGAGTGATGCAGTTATTCTGAAGAATAGAAACGTCAAGGCTTCCCACCGGATCATCCGCATTGAATGTACCCTCTTTTGCTGTAAGCTTATACCATTTTCCGTCAAGATACATTCCAAAGGTATGCTTTTCGGAGGGCTTGAACTGACCCTCACCGTCATTCTTTTCAACGGTGAACTTTTCATTCAGCTTTGCAAAAAACTCTTCTTCGGTGTTGCTGCCGATGTCCTTGATAACACGGTTGTAATCCATAATCTCAAGCTCATCATCAGGGAAGGCAACAGCAAGAAAATAATTGAATTCCTCATCACCGCTGAAGCCGGGATTGTCTTTTCTTCTCTTTTCACCCACTCTTACCGCGGATGCACAACGGTGATGACCGTCTGCAATATAAAGATAATCAATGCCGCCAAAGGCCTGAGTCAGCTTTTCGTTGATTTTTTCATCATCAATCACCCAGACAGTGTTTGCAATTGCGTCCTCGGTAACAAAATCATAAACGGGGCTGTGGGCTTCCTTCCAGTCGGAAATGAGCTGACTGATTTCCCCGTTTTTTCTGTAAGTAAGGAAAATGGGGCCTGTATTTGCATCACAGTAATCAACGTGACGGATTCTGTCAGCCTCCTTGTCAGCTCTTGTGAATTCGTGCTTTTTGATGATGTTGCCGATATAATCGTCAATTGAAGCGCAGCCAACAAGACCTGTCTGACTTCTGCCGTTCATAATCTGACGGTAAATATAAAAGCAAGGCTTTTCATCCTGCTGACAAATGCCTTCTTTTTCAAGTGCAAGAAGATTTTCTCTTGCCTTGAGATAAACCTTTTCATCATAAATATCAATGCTTTCATCAAGGTCAATTTCAGCCTTATCAACATGAAGGAAGGAATATTTGTTATCCCCCACCATTTTTCTTGCCTCAGCGCTGTTCATAACATCATAAGGAAGCGCCGCAACCTGACAAGCATATTCGCTCTTTGGTCTGAGAGCCTTAAAGGATTTGAAAATTGCCATAAATAAAACTCCTTTTTTACAATAATACTTTTCAATTTTAACTGTTTTAAAAGCCTTTGTCAAGTCACTGAGGAAACCTCAGGTAAGGTCAGGCAAAAGCCTTCAAAATAAAAGATTTATCCCGTTTTCCCCTTTTGCAGCTATTGAAAAACAGTGATATTTATGATAAAATATTGCTGAAAAATGAGTCAGGAGGCGGTCACATAAAAAAGAAAATACCCTTGATTACCCTGTCGGTTTTCATTGCAAATATGCTTCTTTTTGCAATAAAGCTTTATGTGGGTCTTTCATCAAACAGTATCAGCATTTATTCAGACGGCATAAATAATCTTTTTGACAGCCTTGCGGGAATTATAAGCTTTGTTTTTCTTTCCCTTGCGCTGCGGTCAAAGGATGTTTTTTCTTCGCATCGGGCAGAAAAAACTGAACAGCTTCTTAATTTTATCATCTGCGTAATTCTTGGCTTCAGCGGATTTTATTTTGCATATAACAGCCTTGAAAGGCTTTTTTATCCCACTCCCGTGTGGTACAGGACAACCTATCTTTATCTTCTTTGTCTGACTCTTGGAGTGAAGCTGATTTTATTTGTTTTTCTCAGGAGTGCGGCAAAAAAGCTTGACTCTGACATTCTCAAAGCAATTTCCGCTGACAGTATAACTGACTTTTTTATTACTCTTTTCACCGTTATGACTCTTGTTCTTTCTTCAAGAGTAAACTTTGCCGTTGATGCTTACTGCGGATTTATAATAAGCATCATTATAATCGTTCAGGCGATCAAGATGATTACATCGGCAGTCAGAAAGCTTCTCGGTCTTCCCCATGAAGAAGAAAGAGAAGCACTCACAGAGCTTCTTGCGGGACTTGATGTGAAAAAAATTAAATTCATCTGCAGTGAGGATGAAAAAATTGCTCTCATTCACCTTAATGAAGCCACTGACGAAGAGGCTCTCATTCAAAAAATCAAAAATCAAACGGATATTACTGTGGCTTTTATCCGTTGAAATAAAAGCAAAAGGAGAATTTAATTATGAAAACAACCAAAAAAAACAAAACTCAAAAAGTAAAAAAGAAGGGTAAGGCAAAAAAGATACTGGCTTCTGTTTTCGGCGGCCTTGCAATTGCACTTGTTGTTGTCTGCATTTTTTCCGCAATTTTCAATAACATCGGAAATAAAGCAAACCTTGAAAAAATCGAATCCTTCTCACCCGTTGAAAAATCCGCTCCTCTCGTTCCCGAAAAAGACGAAAACGGATACTGGACCTTCACAACCGATGAGGACTTCAAGGTACTTCAGCTGACTGACGTACATATCGGCGGCGGCTGGCTTTCACTTAAAAAAGATGCAATGGCGCTCAACGCTGTTGCCGCAATGATAACCGCTGAAAAGCCTGATCTTGTTATTGTCACAGGTGACGTTTCTTATCCTGTTCCTTTTTCATCAGCAACTCTTGACAATCTTGCTTCGGCAGAGGTGTTTGCCGCTCTGATGGAAAAGCTGGGCGTTTATTGGACTCTCGGCTTCGGCAATCACGACACAGAGGCTTATTCATATTATTCAAGAGAAGATATTTCAGAATTTTATAACAGCAAAAACTGGGAATACTGCCTTTTTGAAACAGGTCCCGAGGATGTTGACGGCTTCGGCAACCAGGTCATCAACGTCAAAAACTCTCAGGGCATCATCACTCAGTCAATCTTTGTTTTCGACAGCCATTCATACACAGACGGTGATATCTTCGGTGTAATGTGGAAATATGACAACATCCACGAAAACCAGGTACAGTGGTATAAGGAAACCCTTGAAAAGCTCAATGCCGAAAACGACGCTGTTTACAAGAAGCTTGGCAGAGCAACAAAATCAAACATTAAATCAGCAGCATTTATGCACATCCCCCTCACCGAAATGAAGGAAGCCTGGAACAAATATGCTGATGCAAATTACAAGGACACAGATGAGGTAACTCTTCATTACGGTGTTGCAGGTGAAACAGGCAAGATTGTTTACTGCGGTGTCGGAGAGGACAATCTCTTTGAAGCAATGGTTGAGCTTGATTCAACAAAGGCTGTTTTCTGCGGTCACGACCACAAGAACAATTTCTCCATTGAATATAAGGGCATCCGTATGACCTACGGCATGAGTATTGACTACCTTGCTTATCCCGGAATTTATAAGCTCGGTTCACAGCGCGGCTGCACAGTTATCAGCTTCAAGCCCGATGGCTCATTCACCTGCAAGGCTGAAAACTATTATCAGGACAAATACACAACTGTTTTTGACAAAGAGCCCGTTACACTCCAGGAAGTAACCTATGAATTTGTCAAATAATCAGATATAATTTAAAACGCAAAATAGTGTTGCAAGAAAAGTCGAAAACCACCGATAATGCTGACGCATATCGGTGGTTTTTAACGAATTATTGTGATGCTATTTCATTTTTTAAAGAAATACTGGCTTATGAGGCGTCGGCGTTACATCCAACCCTTTTTATCTAAGATTAATATTAATCAAAAAAAACGGTTGCCACTCAATGTGTCAACCGTTTTTAACTCAGCTAAGATTTTCTGAACTTTTTATCTGATTATTGTTCTTGTGCTGTTATCGGAAGTGTTAACATTACTTGCCGAGTCTTTTAATAAGATAAGGCACAACCTTCTCAAAGTTAACACCGTAAGTAATTGCGTTGGGATCCTCATGTGTAACTCTGATACATTCTGATGTGTAATCAGCGGCAATTTTGACAGCTTCCTTCCAGTCAAAACCATTCATCATTGCACCGATGCAAGTGCTTGAGAAAATGTCACCTGTTCCGTGATATGAGCAGTTATGCTTCTGATGAGCATAATAGAAGAACTCATCCTTTGCCTTATCATAGCCCATAACACCTGTCTTGCCCTGCTCAAAGGAAACACCGGTAAGAATGCTGATTTTTGCACCAAGGTCTGAAAGAGCCTTGAGCATAGTTTCAGCATATTCTCTGTCATACTCGCTCTTGTACTCAATACCTGTCATAAATGAAGCCTCGGTGATGTTGGGTACAATGATGTCTGCCTTGGCGCAAAGGCTTGCCATATGCTTTGCAAAGGCCTCATCAAAGGCGGGATAAAGCTTGCCGTTGTCAGCCATTGCGGGATCGACAAAAAGCAGATTGCTGTCAGTTTTGAACTGCTCAAACATCTCCTTCATAAGGTCAATCTGCTCAAAGGAGCCGAGGTAGCCTGTGTAAATGGCATCAAAGTCAAAGCCTTCCTTTTTCCAATGCTCTGAAATGGGCTTGATCTGATCTGTCAGATCCTTGACGGTGAAGCCGCTGAACATTGTATGAGTTGAAAGCACTGCTGTGGGAATGATTGCAGTTTCAACACCCATTGCTGAAATAATGGGCAGTGCAACGGTAAGTGAGCACTTTCCCACACAGGAAATATCCTGAACGGTAACAATTCTTTTCATATTATGTATCCTTCTTTCTGAAAAAGTATTTACAAATTCAATTTCTCATATTATACTATATTTTGACCATATTGAAATAACCAATTTTCAAGAATTTTATATGGTCAGATTGAGGAACTCTTATGTTGACCTATTCCTTTGAAGAAAGACAAAAAGAAACCCTTTATGAGTTTCTTTACAAAAAAATTAAAGAAGATATCCTTTCGGGCAAACTCAGAGCCGACGAAAAGCTACCCTCAAAACGAGCGCTTGCAAAGCATCTCGGCATCAGCACAATCACCGTTGAAAACGCATATGGTCAGCTTAATGCTGAAGGCTACATCTATTCACGGGCAAAAAGCGGTTTTTATGTCAGTGATCTTATCACACAGAGTGCCTCAACCGAAAAGCTTCAAAGCTTTTTTCAGGATGAGGAAAAGGAAAATTATCTTGCAGACCTTGCAGACAATCTCCCCTCCTCTGAGCTTTTTCCCTTTGCAACCTGGACAAAGCTGATGCGTGAAACAATGAGTGATAACAGAGAAAAGCTGATGACAGTTTCTGATTCAGAGGGAATTTATGAGCTGAGAAAAGCAATTGCCGAATATCTTTTTGAGTTCAGAAATATGAGAGTCAAGCCCTCTCAGATTGTAATCGGCGCGGGCACCGAATATCTGTACGGACTTATCATTCAGCTTCTCGGAAGAGACAAGCTATACGGAATTGAAACTCCCGGATACAAAAAGATTGCCGATATTTATAAATCAAGCGGCGTTGAATATGCACCCATAGCAATGGACAAAAAAGGCGTTGATGTGTCCGAGGTGAGAAAAACAAAAACCAATGTGCTGCACATCTCCCCATCCCATCATTTCCCCACGGGCATTGTAACACCCGTAAGCCGACGTTATGAGCTGCTTTCCTGGGCAGAGGAGGAAAGTGACAGATATATCATTGAAGATGAATATGACAGCGAATTCCGCTTTGTAGGCAAGCCTATCCCTTCTCTTCAGAGCATTGATGAAAAAGGAAAGGTTATTTATATCAACACTTTTTCAAAATCTCTGACGCCCACCATCAGAATCAGCTATATGATCCTTCCTGAAAATCTAATTGAGGAATATAAGAAAAAGCTTTCCTTTTATTCCTGCACCGTTTCAAACTTTGAGCAATATACCCTTGCCGCCTTTATAAGCCGAGGCTACTTTGAAAAGCACATTAACCGCACAAGGAATTTTTATAAAAATCAACGGAATTATATTATGTCCGTTATCAAAAGCCACCCTGCTTTCCCGAAGGTAAAAATCAGAGAGGAAGACTCCGGACTGCACTTTCTGCTTGACATTGAAACTGATTTGACAGACACACAGCTGAAAAGTCTTGCCAACGAAAGAGGCATCAACATTTCCTGCCTGAGTGAATATTATTATGATAAATCCTGTGCCGAGCAAGGAACGGTAATTGTGAATTATTCGGCGCTGCAAAAGGAAAACACGGAAAAAATTCTTTCTCTTCTTCTTGAAACAATATAAAAAGAAAAGCTCCCGTCAGTTGTGAACGGGAGCTTAAATTTTTATTTCTTGTTTTTCTTTGCTGCAGCCTTTTCAGCCTTAATGGCGGCTGTTTTTTCTGCCTTTTCAGCTTCAAGACGCTTTGCTTCTTCAAGCTGTGCCTGCAATGCTGCTTCCTCAGCAGCCTTTGCATCGTCATACTTTGCAGCAATTTCTTCGAAATGAGTTGTGTTCTCTTTTTCCTTCACGATACGCTCTGCATCGAGATAGGGCTGTGCAGCTCTTGCAAAGAAAGCATGCTTATCCATTTCAGCCTTTGTTGCCTTCTGGATTTCCTTCTTTTCAGCTTCTGAAGATTTGATATTTGCACAAATATCCTTAAGTGCAAGTGAATCTTTTTCCTTTTTGGCTGTTGCCTTTGCTTCATAAAGGCCCTTGAGAATTGTGTTAAGCTCGTCTTCTCTGTCGAAAAGTCTGTCAAGCTCATCATAGCCGGGCTGAATGAAGCTTTCGGGAGATTTGAAATACTTGTCAATTGCCTTGCGTGCTGAAAGCTTCTTCTTGGCAAATTCAAGCTTGAAATTGCGAAGCTCTTTTTCCTCTTCAGTTGCCTTGGGAAGTTCTCTTGCAGCAGCAAGCTCTTTAAGAATATCTTCTGTTTTAAGCTCATAAAGTCCCATAAGACCTGCCTGATAGAACTTCAGGCTTTCTTCGTACTTTTTCTTTTCAATGCCGCTTTCAAACTTTTCAAGCTCTGCACATACAAAGCGTGAAATTTCAATTTCTTCGTTCTGTTCCTTGGCGGCTCTGCGCTCTTTTCTGCTCATTGACTTGTCAATGGCAACAAGCTCGTTGTTTACCTTTTCACGTGCATCTCTGATAATATCAATTGCTTCAATGATAGTCTTGTTGTTGGTTACGCCGTTGCCGTAGTCCTCAAACATTGCACGGATTTTAAGTGCACGGACAATACCCTTCTGCTGCTTTTCGTGAAGGTCATAGAAGAAATAAGGAACAACATTAAGGAATGCACCGACTGCAGCCATAAGAATAAGAGCATTCATAACCTTGGGGAGAAGACCGGGAACACCGGTAGTAATGTCAAGAATTTCAAGACCGCCTGTTCCGTAGCCGTTACCCTCGTAAATGCCGTAGCTTTCATAAACAAAGGGAAGAACTGAGGATGTAACCATCGTTACCATGCCGCCGATTGTTGCAACTGTTGCGAACATACCGTCAACACGGACACCTGTTTTATACTGATGATAATCACGGATGTCTGCCTGAATTGCGGGAGAAAGAATCTGCTCAAAGGCACCGAAGAGATAGTTGATATAGATACAAACTGTAAGCCAGATAAGGCTTTCTTTTCTTACACCCATTGCAAGAATACAGATAACGTTCATAAGGTTGACACCGACGAGAACCTTCTTTTTACCATACTTTCTTACGCACAAGGGAGCAAGAAGCATACCCCAGAGAGAAGCGTTACCTGTGATGGTATAAATAAGAGCAAGCTGGTCACCGTCACCTGCATGGCCGAAGGTTACTGACCACTCAAGAATACTTGAGTAAGCACCTTCAAGGAAGCCGAGCCAGCCGGCAAGAGCAATAATCCAGAAATACTTATTCTTGGCAACCTCTTTGAAGGCATCGATAAAGCGAACCTGAATAACGCGGCTTCTTGCCTGAATGATTTTTTCCTTGGTGTTGGCAAAAATAAGAATTGTAAGTGCAATACCGAAGATTGCAAAGAACGGATATGTAAAACGTAAAACGGAAATGTGATAAACATTATTATCTGCAATACGCTTTGCAACAATGGGAGTGATGATGTTCATAATTGAGGGTGCAAGAGAATAGACAACAGCCTTTACTGCAAGCACATCTGTTCTTTCCTGAGTGTTGGGAGAAAGAACGTGGATAAGATTTGTATAAGCATCATTAAAGAAATTAAAGAAGAACTGCAGAAGAAGGTTGAAAATCAATACAATTACACACTTCACAACATATCCCCAAAGATATTCCTTACCTTCAGCGGTAACAAAAGCAATTCCGGGGAACCACTCATAAAGAGATTCATACGGGAACCAGACATAAGCCAAGCTTATGATGGCTGTGGGAATACCCATTGAAAGAAGATAAGGTCTGTATTTACCTGCTCTGTTGCGTGAATTGTCAACCATATTTGCTCTGATTGCAGTCAGAGGAATATTGGCAAAGGTGGCAATAAGATACAAGACATACATATCTGTAAGGGACACACCGACAGCACCGCTGACCAGAAGGTTGGTTGTGCTTACAATAAGTCTTGAAGCCATTGTGATAACAAAATAGGCACCGATACCGCCGCCTGCATATGCCATTATTTCTTTAAAGGGCATATAGCGTCCCGGCATCGGGATTTTCCAGTATGTCTTTGCTTCAGAAAAGATTTTTTGAACTTTGTTTGACATTTTCTCTCCTACCTTTCAGAGTTAACATCCTTAAGACATTAAACCCCATTAATATTAACTATACTATTCTAACACATAAATACTGATAAGTCTATCCTTTTAAAAAAATCAGCATCTTTAACAAATATATCCATTCTTTTTAAGCAAAACAACCAAATGTTTTTTCTTATAACCCAAATAAAAAGCAGCCTTTCGGCTGCTTTCAAAGCTTTTACATTTTGCTGCCCTTGCTGCCCTTTGCACCGCCGCCGAGCTTGACGCCCTGAAGAACATTGGATTCAAAGGTGAAGGTGATGTTTTCGTTTTCTCTTTCTCTTTTCAGAGCAAGTGAAATCATTCTGTCAAGAAGCTCTGTGTATTTGACACCGATGGGCTCCCAGAGATAGAAGGAAAGTGAACCGGGGATGGTGTTGATTTCATTGAGCCAGATTTCACCTGTTGCTGTGTCCATCATAAAGTCAATTCTTGACACACCGCTGCAGCCGAGACACTTGAAGGCTTTGACAGCCATCTGACGCACAGTATCTCTCTGAGCATCAGTAATTTCAGCAGGAATCTTTCTTTTGAGTGTTGCCATACCCTTGCTGCCTGAAGCTTTTGCACCTGTTTTTCCACCCTTTGAGGATGAGTCACCGATGTATTTTTCAGTGAAGGTAAGAATTTTGTCTGAGGATACGGGCTCTTCACACTCTGAAGCCTCAGCCTGCTGATAATCACCGAGAACGGAGCAGTTGATTTCCTTGAGATTCTGAACAGCTCTTTCAACAAGCACCTTGTTTGCATAATGGAATGCAGTTTCAAGTGAATCATAAAGCTCTGTTCTGTTTTCAGCCTTTGAAATACCAATTGATGAGCCGAGGTTGACGGGCTTGACAATAACGGGATAACCGATTTCATTTTCAAGCTCCTGAACAAGTCTGTCAGCATCCTCGTTATATTCGTTACCTGTGTAACACTTGCAGTCAAGAACAGGGATTCCGTTGTCCTTGAGAACGGTTTTCATCACATATTTGTCCATACCGACTGCTGAAGAAAGCACATCACAGCCGACATAAGGCAGATTCATCATCTGAAGGAAGCCCTGGAGAGTACCGTCTTCCGCATTTGTTCCGTGAACAATGGGGAAAGCAATGTCAATGTAATTTTCATAATTTCTGCCGAATTTCTTCTGAGGATACTGAATAAGCTTTGTTCTGTTGCCCTCATTGACAAAAATAACTCTTGTGCTGTTTTTGATAAGAGAAGGAATGTTGGTGTATGATTCAATATTGCCGATTCCCTCTCCAACATAAAACTCGTTATCCTTTGTTATGTAGATGGGAATAACCTCATATTTCTCCTTGTTGATATATCCGACTGCCTGAATAGCAGAAATAACAGAGATTTCATGCTCTGTTGTCTTTCCGCCAAAAATAACGCCGATCTTAATTTTCATCGTCAATCACCTTTCTTTGAATCAGATTTAATTAATAATTATCCGGTAAATCGTTTTCGAGAAGAACAATCTTCTTTTTACCGTCACTGTTAAGTGCATAAACAAAGGAAAGAGCCTGCTCAATTTTTTCTGCAACAAAAATCTTTTCCTCGTCATATCCCTTGTCAAGAAGACCCGCCTTGATGGGCACCGCCTGCTTTTCACCGACAAGAACAACAAAATCACACACCTGAGCTGCATTCTGACCGAATTCACGATTAAACTCATCCTGCTTTTCACCAAGCTCAACCATACCGGGAGTTACAAGAATCTTGTAACCGTCAAAAAGGCTGAGTGCCTCAAGAGCTGCCTTTGTACCGCTGGGATTTGAGTTGTAAGCATCGTCAATGATTGTTAAAGCACCCTTGTCTGAAAGCTCAAGTCTGTGAGGCACACATTCAAGTCTGCGCACCTGAGTTTTGAGCTCCCTGAGAGAAATGCCCATTTTATGGCTGATGGCAATTGCGCCCACAATGTTAAGAACGTTATGTCTGCCGATAAGCTTTGTTGAAAACTCCTCGGTTTCACCGTCACGTGTTCTGACACTGAAGGTTGTTCCTCGTTCGGAAACGGAAAGCCCGTAAGCAACATAATCCCCCTCACCTTCAACGCTGTAAGAGATATAAGGTCTGTTACAGCCGTGGTCTCGGATATTTTCATCATCACCGTTGAGGAAAAGCATTCCCTCATCTGAAAGTGAATCAGCAAGCTCAAACTTTGTGCTCTTCACGGCATCAAGAGTCTTGAAGGATTCAAGATGCTGAGGTCCGATTGAGGTGATAACACCGTGATGAGGATTGACAATGTCACAAAGCTCCTTGATGTCACCGACCCACTTTGCGCCCATTTCACAGACAAAAATTTCGTGGGTTGCCTTCAGAGAGCCTCTGATTGTTTTGACAACACCCATGGGAGTGTTGTAGCTTTCGGGAGTCATAAGAACATTATATTTTGCTCTTAGAAGAGTTGTGAGATAATATTTTACACTTGTTTTGCCATAACTTCCCGTGATACCGATAATCTTGAGATTGGGACAGCTGCGGAGGATTTTCTTTGCATCCTTGATGTAACCGTTATTGATTGAAAGCTCCATCGGCTTATTAATAAGATTTGCAAGAAGCACAATAACGGGAGCTGTCACATAAACAACAGCAGCGGCAAGAAGAAAATAACTTTCGTGGTTACCGAAAACAAAGGGAACGAAGGCTCCGAGGAAGGCAAACACAACAACCGCTGATGTGATAAGCATACGTTTTACTCTTGCGGTATAAACAAGAGGCTTCTTTGCCTTCTTGGGTTTTTCAAAAAAGCAGGAAAGAACAAGCAGCACAAAGCATGCAATGCTCTTGACCTTAATGGGAAGCACAAGCACCACAAAAAGAAGCACAAGCACAGAGAACATACTGTGAGGATAATATTTTCTTACATTTTCTCTGATCCATTTTGAATGAGTGTCAAAACGGTAAGAGTTAAGCTGGAAAAAGTGCATTGAGTCAATAAGGCAAAGGGTGCTGCTGACAAGAGAAGCAACCGCCGTAAGTACAACAAAAATTTTGGGTAACATTTCCATAACAGGCTCAAATCCTTTCAACAAATTTTAAAGATCAATCTTCATAAAGCTGGCAAGAACTCTCAGATACTGTCCCTGTCTTTCAAGGAAGCTGTAATGTCCTGCACCCTCAAAGGTAACAAGACCTGCCTCGGGCATCAGCTTTTCCATCAGCTTTGCATCAGAAAGAGGAGTTGCATCGTCAGCCGTGCCCCAGATGAGAAGCACGGGGCAGATAAGCTTCGGCATCAGATGGGTCAAATCTTCATTGACCACTCTGACAAGAGTCTGTCTCATAACGGGAGTTGCAGAATTGTAATCGGCTGAGCCGTTCTTTTTTCTCAGATTTTCAAGAGCATCGGGAAAAAGCTTTCTGACAATTTTCATGGAGAAAACCCATTTTGTCATTTTATAAATTCTCAGCTTGATTTTCTGCTTGAGAGTTTTCTTTGGCTTGACACCTGCAGCATCAACAAGAATTGCTTTTTCAATTTTGAAATCAAGGTCTCTTGCAGCAAGCTTGATGATCACTCTGCCACCGAAGGAGTGACCGAGAAGAGTGATTTTGTCAAATTCATAATCCTTGAGAAATTCAAGAACAAAATCAACATAATCGTCAACATTCCAGGGCTCTGCAGGCTCCTGGCTTTCTCCAAAGCCGGGCATATCCATTGCAATAACCTTATAGCCCTTTGAAAGAAGGTCGGCAGTTGCTTCAAAGAGCTTGATGTTTGAGCCCCAGCCGTGAAGCAGAAGCACAAGGTCACCCTGCCCCTGCTCGATATAATTTATATTAAGGCCTTTTACTGTTTTATTCAAGTATATCTGTCCTTTCCTGAAAGGTATAACTATACATACTAAAACATTATATCACATAAAAATCATAATTTCCATAACATTATGAGATTTATTGAAATTTTCTGAAAAATATTCAGTTGCGGTGGAAACTCTTATTGTTTTGTGTTAAAATATAAATAACGAAGGAGGTTATTGAATTATGACAGATATAATCATCATCGGCGGCGGTCCTGCAGGTCTCACCGCTTCAATATACGCTGCCCGAGGCGGCAAAAGTGTTATGCTTTTTGAAAAAAGCGGACTCGGCGGTCAGATAAGCAAAAGTCACAAGGTTGAAAATTATCCCGGATTTCCCGAAGTCAGCGGCTTTGAGCTCACAAGAGCAATGCAGAAGCAGGCTGAGGATTTCGGAGTTATTATAAAAAGTCAGATGGTAAAGCAGATAAAGGAAACAGAAGCCGGCTTCACCGTCACTGCCAACGAGGAATTTTCCTGCTGTGCAATCATTTTTGCCCTTGGTGCAGAGCCGAAAAAATCAGGTCTGCCCAATGAGGAAGCCCTCATCGGCAGAGGTCTTTCCTACTGTGCAACCTGTGACGGAAACTTTTTCAGAAACCGTGAGGTTATGGTTGTCGGCGGAGGAAACACCGCCCTTCAGGATGCACTTTATCTTTCCGATATATGCAAAAAGGTTTATCTTCTTCACCGCCGTGACAGCTTCAGAGGCGAAAAAAAGCTTGTTGAAAAAATCAAAGAAAAAGGAAACACCGAGCTTATTCTCAACAGCACTCTTGTTTCCGCTCAGGGAAGTCCCCTTCTCTCAAGTGTAACAACAGAAAACAAGCTGACCGGTGAACAAAACACCTTCAGCGTGAACGGTCTTTTCCTTGCAATCGGGCAAACACCTCTGACAAGGGATTTTGCAGATATTCTTCCCCTTGATGAATACGGTTATGTATCGGCAGATGAAAACTGCACAGTAAAAAAAGGCATTTATGTCTGCGGTGACTGCAGAAAAAAAGAAATCCGTCAGCTCACAACTGCAACTGCCGACGGCACCGTTGCCGCAACAAAGGCAATTGAATATCTTGATTCAATTGAATAAAAAAATCAACCAAAGAAAAATCCGACGAAGCATCAAGTTCCGTCGGATTTGTTTTTTTATTTTGTGCCCGTTGAGCCGAAGCCGCCCTCACCTCTTGCGGTGTCACTGAGCTCTTCAGCCTCAATGTAATTTGCATAAACAAAGGGAGCAATTACCATCTGAGCAATTCTTTCACCCGCTTCAACGGTCTGAGGCTGTGTGCCATGATTGTGAAGGGCAACCATAACCTCTCCTCTGTAATCGGCATCAACAACGCCGACCTTGTTTGCGGGAGCAAGTCCCCTCTTTGAAGCAAGTCCGCTTCTTGCATAAATGAAGCCGCCGCAGCCTGCGGGAATTTCAAAAGCAAGGCCTGTGGGAATCAGCTTTGTTTCACCAGCTTCAATTGTGACTGCCTCATCAACTGCAGCATAAAGGTCTGCACCTGCGGCAAAGATGCTGCCGTAGGTAGGAGTAACCGCATTTGCTCTGAGTTTTTTGATTTTTACATCAGCTGTCATAATTTTCACCCTCCCAAAGAATGATTTTGTTTTCCTTCAGGGTTTTCTGAAGGTCGATTATCCTCTGATTTTCCGAGCCCTTAAATCTGAGCTTCAGATTCTTGAGCGCAAGAATAAATTTTCCGTCAACAAGAATATCAATGTTTCGCAGCATTTTTTCCGTGATTTCTCTGTCACAGAGTCTACCTGAAAGAAGGTCTGCTTCAAGGCTGTAGCCTGTATAACACCAGATGTCCTTTTCAGGATAGGTCTGCTTGATTTTTTCAAGAAGATTGCACAGAACCTTCTGATTTGACGGTTCAAAGGGCTCACCGCCAAGAAGGGAAAAGCCCTTGATATGAGCAGGTCTCAGATATTCAAGAATTTTTTCTGTTTCTTTTTCCGTGAAAGCTTCACCAAAGGAAAAATCCCACGCCTCTTCATTGAAGCAGCCCTCACACCTGTGAGTGCAGCCGCTGACAAAAAGCGACACTCTCACTCCCGGTCCGTTCGCCACATCAAAAGGCTTGATTGTTGCATAATTCATTGCATTTACCTCTTATCAAAGGTGAAGGACTCTTGCCTTGATTTCCTTGGTTTTGCCCACATTCCAGAAGTTTTCACCAAGATAACCGCAGGTTCTTCTTGTAACATTCATCTTTCTGTGGTCCTTGTTTCCGCAGCTGGGACACTCCCATTCAAGATCATCATTGATTTTGATTTCACCGTCAAAGCCGCAGATGTGACAGTAGTCACTCTTGGTGTTGAATTCAGCATACTGGATATTATCGTAAATAAATCTGACAAGCTCCTCAAGAGCCTCAAGATTGTGTCTCATATTGGGAATTTCAACATAAGAAATTGCACCGCCTGAGGAGATTACCTGGAACTGACTTTCAAAGGAGAACTTTGCAAAAGCGTCAATATCCTCTCTTACATCAACGTGATATGAGTTTGTGTAATAACCCTTGTCGGTAACATCCTCAATTGTGCCGAAGCGCTTTTTGTCGATGCGTGCAAAGCGGTAACAGAGTGACTCTGCGGGAGTGCCGTAAAGACCGAAGCCGAGACCTGTGTCCTTCTTCCACTGCTCACAGTGCTCACGGAGACATTTCATGACTCTCAGAGCAAAATCCGTTCCGTCCTCATGGGTATGGCTGACGCCCTTGATAAGCTTTGTTGCTTCATAAAGACCGATGTAACCGAGAGAAATTGTTGAGTAACCGCCGTGAAGGAACTTTTCAATTGTTGCACCCTTGCCGAGTCTTGCAATTGCTCCGTACTGCCAATGAACAGGACTTGTGTCTGAAATAACATTGTGAAGAGCGTGATGTCTGCACATAAGAGCCTCAAAGCAAAGCTCAAGTCTTTCTTCAAGGATGTTCCAGAATTTGTTCTCGTCGCCCTTTGCAAGAATTGCAACCTGAGGAAGATTAAGGGAAACAACACCCTGATTGAATCTGCCTTCAAATTTGTAATTTCCCTCTTCATCTTTCCAGGGAGAAAGGAATGAACGGCAGCCCATAGGTGAAAAGACATTGCCCTCATAATTCTCACGCATTTTCTTTGCTGAGATATAATCGGGATAAAGTCTCTTTGCAGAGCACTTAACAGCAAGCTTTGTGATGTAATCATACTTGCCGCCCTTGAGACAGTTGTGCTCATCAAGAACATAAACAAGCTTTGGGAATGCGGGAGTGACATAAACGCCCTTTTCATTCTTGATGCCCTGATAACGCTGACGGAGAATTTCCTCAATAATCATGGCATTTTCTTCGATGTATTCGTCATCCTTTTTAAGATTAAGGAAAATTGTAACGAAGGGAGACTGACCGTTAGTGGTCATAAGAGTGTTGATCTGATACTGAATTGTCTGAACGCCTGAACGAAGCTCGTCATTGAGTCTTTCTGAAACAATCTTCTGAATCTGATCGGGAGTGAATTCATCACCGAGCTTTTCAGTGATGTTCTTTGTGAACTTGTCCTTGCTTTTTCTGAGATACTTGCCCAAGTGGCTGATGTCAACAGACTGACCGCCGTACTGACTTGAAGCAACGGAAGCAATAATCTGAGTCATAACATTACAGGCAACCTGGAAGCTTTTGGGGCTTTCAATAAGCTTTGCATTCATAACCGTGCCGTTATCAAGCATATCTCCGATGTTGATAAGACAGCAGTTGAAAATGGGCTGAAGGAAGTAATCTGCATCGTGGAAATGGATTGCGCCTTCCTCATGTGCTCTTGAAATATGTTCGGGAAGAAGAATTCTCTTTGTAAGGTCCTTTGAAACCTCACCTGCAATAAGGTCTCTTTGAGTTGCTGCCATAACAGCGTCCTTGTTGGAGTTTTCTTCCATAACGTCCTTGTTGGAGTTTTTGATAAGGCTAAGAATTGAATCGTCAGTGGTGTTTGCCTTTCTGACAAGAGCTCTGTTATATCGGTAGATAATGTAAGCCTTTGCAAGAGCAAATTTGTCAAGCTGCATAAGCTTATATTCAACCATATCCTGAATGTCTTCAACAAGAATTCTGTCTTTTTTCTTTTCGCTGATATAATCAGCAATTGCTTCAATCTGATTGTCGGTTATTCTTTCTTCAGGTTCAACAGCATCATTGGCTTTTTTCAAAGCAACAACGATTTTATTTCTGTCAAACTCAACGGTTGTGCCGTCTCTTTTGATAACTGTCATTGACTTTTCTCCTTTTCTTGTTTTGTTATGAAATAAAATTGTAATTTAATTGGTGGACTTTAATGATACAAGATATATAGTGGTTTGTCAATAAACAAGCACAAAATATTGTTGATTTATATATTTTCGTATATTGTCACAAAATTCAGGCAGAAAAAACAAATAAGTTGTATAATACTAAAAAAATCTTTAATTTCCGTTATTTTACAAAACCCGGACTCTATGCTGAGAAAAAAATATTCAGCCTGTCTTCTTGTTGCCGAAAAGGCGGAAACAAAAGAAAAAAAGAGATGAATTTTCATCTCTTTTTCCTTATAAAAATCTTTGTTATTTCTTGGTTGAAGCTGAAAGAGCATCCGAAGCCTTACCCCAGACCGTTACTCCGCCAACCTTTCTGTATGCCTTGACCTTGAACTTATAGGTTTTACCCGATGAAAGCTTGGGAACCTTGAAGGAGGTTGCTTTGACAGTGACGAGCTTGACATATTTCTTTGCCGTTAAGTCATAAGCATAAACTCTGTAACCTGTTGCGCCCGATACCTTATCCCATGAAAGAGAGACAGAGTTCGAAGTTGAAGTGTATCTGAGGTTTCTCACCTTTGCAGGTGCTGTTGTGGTGTTAAGAATTGTGGGTTCTGTGCCCCAGTAAACCGTATTACCCTCTTTAACATAAGGCTTGACGGCAAAGGTATAACTTGTACCACTTTTAAGTGAAGCAACCTTGTAAGTATTATCTGCTGTAATTTTAAGACTTGTCCACTTTCCGTTTATCTTCTGATAAACTCTGTAGCCCGTTGCACCGTCCATCTTATCCCAGCTGAGAACAACCGAGGAAGCCGACTGTTTTGCCTTAAGTCCCGTGACAAGACCCGAGAAACAGGAAGATTCATCAGCACTGTTGTAATAAACAGTTCTGCCGGCAAGTGCCTTTACCCATTTTGCAGGTGCAGATGCCGCATCGGTATAAATTACAATACGGCTGTATGCAAAGGCGTGTTCCTGAAGCTCACTGACTTTTTTTGAAACAAAAACAGCAGGAAGACTTGAAGAATAAAATGCATTATTTGCAATCACATCAACGCTTGCGGGAACAATATATTTTTCAAGCTTTTTATTTGCGGGACAGAAAAGGAGTGTCTTACCGTCCTTTGAGAAAAGAACACCGTCAAGAGTTTTGAAATAGGCACTCTTGGTGTTAACCCTGATAGCCTCAAGATTCTTACAATCATAAAATGTACCGATTGAGCTAACGTTAGCAGGAATTTCAATTGTTCTGAGCTTATAGCAGGAGCTGATAGCAAGAGTACTGATTGTGCTGAGCTTGCCCGTCTTAATTGTTATCTTTTCAAGATCTCCGCAATAATAAATGGCATAATTCTCAAGCTTTTTGACGGAAGAAGGAATAACCAGCTCCTTAATGCCGTCAACGCAGATTCCGTTGCTTTCAATTTTAAGAAGTCCCGAAGGAAGCTTGAGACTGTCAAGAGTAATATATCTGAGAGCATTCTGACCGATTACGGTTACATTTTTTGAAACGGTGTATTTTTCAAGCCCCTTGTTGACGGGAACATAAATAAGCTTAGTCCCCGCCTTGTTATAAAGAATACCCTTTGAAGCCGAGAAATATTTGTTTTCCTCGGGAACGGAAATTGTTTTGATTTTTGAAGCGCAGAGAAAGGCTGCCGAGTCAAGCTTTTTAACGTTTTTACCAAAAACAATTGTTTCAATGCTCTGATTATGAATAAAAGAAGTTTTGATTTCCTTTACAGTATCGGGAATAACAACCTTTTTGACTTTTGTGTTTCCGCTGAAGGCTTCATATCCGAGAACAGTGACCTTTTTACCGGCCAGCTTGGAAGGAATTTTAAGACTGCTTGAGCTGCCGTTATATTCGGTGATTTCAACTGTTCCGTCATCAAGAACAATATAAGCAAAATCTCCGCTTATCTTTTCCTCAGCAGCAAAGGACACCGCAGAAAAAAGACACAGCATAACAAAGATCATACTGACAATGCCGAAAAGTTTTTTAGCTTTCATTTTCTTTTCCTCCTTAAAAATTACCGATAAAATAGTATGCTGCAAATGAGTGAACGTGTCTCATTTGCTGTGACACAAGCTTAACAAAAAAAGTTACAGTAATTCAAAGATACACTTTTTGAGTCATTTTGTTAAAGCCTTATCACAATTTCATCTTAGCCCATATAACAATATTTGTCAATAATAATTAATTTTTTACTCAAGCTCAACAAAAAGACGGCTTTCCAAAAGAAAATGCCGTCTTTTAAAATAACTTATTATTTGATTTTTACGCTCTTGACTGAGCTCCATGCAGAATAAACAATCTGTGAGCCCACCTTCTTATAAGCTCTGACTCTGAAGTAATAGGTCTTACCCTTTTTAAGACCTGACTTTGTGCCCTTGGTCACATTTGCAGAATAAGTCTTGACTTTTTCAAAGCCGGTGGTTTTCTTTGTGGAGAACTGAAGCTGATAACCGGTTTCACCGGCAACATTTGTCCATGAAGCAACTGCCTTACCGTTTTTGCTTGTCATTTTGAGAGTGGGTGTGGCAGGTGCTGTTGAGAAGGTATAGGCTGATGAGGCTTCACCCCAGATTGTGCCGCCATCTTTCTTATAAGCCTTGACCTTCACGCTGTAATTGGTGCCGGTTTTGAGACCTGAAATTGTGCACTTTACTGAGCCGTTACCGCTGAGAGTCTTATATCTCTCATATTTGCCCGTTTTAAGATTTTTGAGATACACAACATAGCCGTCTGCTCCCGTCACCTTGCTCCAGGCAATTTTGAATGAATTTGTTTTCACCGTACCTGCAGTAAGCTTGCCGACCTTTTTGGGTGCAATTGTGAAGCTGAAGGTCTTTGAGCCTGAATAATTACCCTTGAAGGTAATCTTGACGGTATATTTACCTGTATTTTTTCTGCCGCTTGCATAAGTCAGGGTATAATCAGTACCCTTGACAAGACGTGTTCCGTCAGAAGTCTTTGCAAGCACATCAGGAGTCTGCACCTTTCCGTTATAAACAAATTCTGTTTCAGAAATTAGAACGGTTTTGATTTTTTTGATTGCAGTAACCGCTGTCTTTCCGTTGCAGCCCTTTCGTGTGCAATGCTTTGACTTTGAGCCGTCAGCCGAAAGAGTAGCTTTTTTGTCAATTGTAAAGGAATTTGCAAACTGATGCTCGAGCTTTGAAAGTGTTACAATCTCAGTTGCTGAACAGTATTTGCAGGTGTAGATTCTCTGACCTTCTTTTGAGCAGGTTGCTGATGTTTCAGTTGTTGAAAAGCTGTGGCTGCAGTAATAAGGATAATCACCTTCGACCATGAAAACCCGTCCGATTGAACCCTTGTAAAGATTTTTACCCTTGACGGTTACAATATAAAAATTACCCTTTTTCTGAATATAAGAATCATAATCACTGCTGCTAAGAAGTTCACCGTCGCAAAGAACTGCAATCTTTCTTGTTTCATAATCAAAATTGACAATTTCTCCATTTGAAGAAAGGTCGATAACATTTTTGGTAAATGTCCATTTTGTCGAAAGAGAGCCAACCTTTGCGGTAATGACTGCTGTACCCGCCTTTTTAAAGGTAACAACGCCGTCTTTTACAGTTGCAACAGATGTGTTTGATGAGCTCCATGAATCAACATCATAATCAACCAAATTTTTGTCGTTTGAGCTTACTGCAATAAAAGCATTATGAGTTGTTTCGGAAATAGTTTCAGACGTAAGAGTTTTGGGCGCCGGAAGAGCTGCAGCTGAGGGTACAAAAATTGTAAAATCACGAGTATATGTTTGATAATCACTTTCCCACCAGGTTGTCCATATAGTATATCCTCTGTACGGATCATATTTGTAACCGCTGCGATAGCCTCCGTGATCCTCTTTAACAGAAAGAGTAATATCGTAAACACCTGCATAAATCAGATTGAAGCGCACTATGCTTCCCTCGCTCAGCGTCTGAGTATTAACAATGCTTCCGCCGTATCTGATTGTGTAAGTCCAGCTGCTTTTAGTATGTGAGCAGGAGTCATCACAGGCAAAGGAAACATAACTGTTGACAGTACCGCAGTACGCTGTGGGCGCATCTTCATCATCACAGCCTATCTTCAGATTATTGTTTGAATATGAAAGCAAATCAACATCATAAATTTCATCAAGCTTGACTGTATCTGAGGTATCACCCTTGGCAATTGAGAAGTAAGTGTCAATATATCCTGTGTAATTTCCGATTCCCACAACTCTTACAGTTCCTGTGCCGACAGCGCAGTTGTTAAGATAATCCACCTTATAATCCGTGTCCTCTGTCAAAGTTCTTCCGTCAAGAACAACCTCAACATTGGGTGTTACGGGAGCTCCGAAAAATCCGGTGTCACCCTTAACGGTAACTGAGGCTCTGCTGACGTCTGCCTTAAGAATGGTAAAGTTTATTGTTTTATAAATATAATAGTAATCGTCACCGAAGCCGTAAATCTCGATATCCATATTGGCATTTGCTGTGGGATAGACATTTCCTCTCACAGTGTCAACATAATATGTATAACCCTCGTAATAATTATCATAATGCAAATTCTTTGATAAAAGATTATTTTTGTAAAGAACAGTAAATTGAGGTGTCTGAGCTTCACCTGTGAATTCGGGAGGATTGTAAGTGTACTGAAACTCGTTGGTATCCTTTGAGACAGCTGAAGCCGCCATTGCTGCCTTGCACTTATCACACTTTTTGTCAGCATTAATATCAAGGTGAGCGGGATAAATAATTTCAGCCTTCTTACTTGTTGTGCCGCAGTCCTTACATATTACATCACCTGAGCTTCCTGCAACAGTACAGCTTGCAGCTGAAGCACCTTTAATCTCAGTGTTGACATGCTTACTGCTATCCTTTTCAATTGTATCCTTTGTCTTCAGCCAGACGTCACAGTCTTCACAATACTGACTTTCAGTATAACCCTCAGAAATGCAGGTAGCCTCCAAGCCTGGATAATCGACCATATTGTTGTGAGGACAATCTTTTCTGAGCCTTGCCTTAACTTTATTATCGCTGCCGTAAACCTCAAAATAATATGTTCTTCCCGCTGTCAGATAATTTTTCAGATAAAAATCACAATTTTCTCCGTCACAATAATAATCATCATAATAAAAATCATGGTAGAAATCATAATCGTAGTAGTCAATTTCTTCAGCATATTCATCGTAAATATAACACTCGGGATGCTTTTTATCATCGCTTTCAAAAATATAATAGCCACTCTCAGAGGGAACAAATTCATACCAGACACCATCTTTGAAATAGTCCCACTGCCCAAGTTCAATTGTTAAATCTTCAAAATAAAGTCTGACCGACACGAAATATTCCTCATCATATCTGTCTGCCGCTTCAAAAAAATACATTTCTCCTGCCGTAAGATATTTTCTGATTGAGAAGCCATATTCATATGAATCACTGCCGATAACATTTAGCTTCTCATCATATATAACACCTGACGCTGAATAATCCTCATGGCCTTCAAAAATATAGTATCCGCTTTTTTCGGGAACAAAGTAATACATTACAAGACCGTTTGCAGTTATCCAATTATCCGTCTGAAAATTAAACGCCTCCTCTTCCGGTAAAACACAGGCATTAATATAATAATCTGAACTGCTTGTTCCGTACTCATAGGCATAGAAATAATATGTTTCTCCCTCAAGAAGAAAGATTTTCATTTCAAACTCGGATCCGTTAATGTCATCAGCTCTGCAAATTTCATTTTTGTTTGCATCGTAAATAACGCCCACCGGATCATCATTGTCCTCACTTACAAAGGTATAAAATCCTGTGTAATCGGGAACAAATGTATAATATGTGTTCCCTTGCAATTCCTGCCAGAAATCTGCGTCAATCAAATATTCCGCAGACGAGTTAAAGGCAAAAGTCATCATCAGAGCCGCAAGTGCAAAAATCATAAGAAAAATTCTGCTTAGTCTGTTTCTTTTCATTTAAATCTCTCCTCATTTTTTTGGTCTGCTTTTTATTATAACCGAACACTTTATGAAAAGCAATATATAAAGAAAAAGAGACGGGTAAACCGTCTCAAAATCTCTTAAAATTATTTGCTTGCGTTGAGCTTTAAAGTAAGAGCTGACTTCTTTCTTGCTGCATTGTTCTTATGAAGAAGACCCTTTGCTTCTGCCTGGTCAATCTTCTTGATTGCTGCCTTAACGAGCTCATCCTTGTCTGCTGCATTTGTTTCGATAGCAACATTAGCCTTCTTAAGAGCTGTTTTGAGAGCTGAGTTAGCTGACTTATTACGAGCCTGCTTTGTTGCGTTAACAAGTACACGCTTCTTTGCTGATTTAATATTAGCCATTTATTACACCTCCTGTTAGTATATACATTAAATGCAAAAGTAATCATATCACACTTGCACGAATATTGCAAGATGTTTTTTAAAATTTGAATATACTTTTTTTAAATGCGGAATAATGATACTACACTATTAAAAATAATGCAACACTCAAAGGTGAAAAAAATGAATTTTCGTACTGATCTTGCCCTTGAAAGACGTGAATATATTGATAAGCATGAGCTCGACGGCATTATCAGCCGAGAAAAACACATTGAAGGAGTCACCGTCCACACCATAACTGTTGAAAATGAAAAGGGTGAAAAGCTGCTCGGGAAGCCCAAAGGAATATATATAACCCTTGAAACACCCTCTCCCCTTTCTGACATCAAAGATTTTTCCCTTTGTCTGAAGGTGCTCACCGAAGAGCTCTCCTCCCTTCTGCCGCCCGACTCCCCCGTGCTTGTTGCAGGTCTTGGCAATGAAAGCATCACACCCGACGCTCTTGGACCGAAATGCATTTCTCAGCTTCTTGCCACAAGGCACATCGGCAAAGAGCTTGCAAAATCAATCGGCTTTCAGAAGCTGCGCCCTGTTGCCGCCGTTGTTCCCGGTGTTCTTGGCAAAACGGGTATTGAATCCGCAGAGATTATAAGCGGAATTTCGGAAAAAATCAGCCCCGGAGCAGTAATTGTCATTGATGCTCTTGCCTCCCGCTCAACCCAAAGGCTCGGCAGAACAATTCAGCTCAGTGACACAGGCATTTCTCCCGGCTCAGGTGTTGGCAACGCAAGAAGAAAAATCAACAAAGAAACCCTTGGTGTGCCCGTGATTGCAGTCGGTGTGCCCACCGTTGTTGACGGAGCAACTCTTGCCTTTGACCTTCTTGAAAAATCGGGAATCAGCAGCCTTGACGACAGACAGAAAAAACAGATTGCCGATGAAGGCAAAATGATGGTTACACCCAAGGAAATTGACAACCTTGTTGAAGGAGCCGCCCGTCTGATTGCGGCGGCAATAAACAGTGCTCTTCAACCCGAAATTTCTCCGGAAGACATTCTTGCAATTTTATCCTGAATAAAAGCGACCTTCTTCGAATATAAATTCAACAGATAAATTGTTGGAGGAATAAAAAAATGAATGATAGAAAAGGAAAAAATATTTTACTTGTGACACTGACGGTTTTTGTGTTTCTGACCTTTCTTTTCTTTTTCAGAAGCTCGGTGCTTAAGCTTTCCTCAAGACTTGCCATTCTTTCGGCAAAAAGCTATATGCCCATTGTGAACCGGGAAAATGAGCCGTCCCGTGCCGAAGAGGACACAACCACACAAGCCACAACCGAAAGAAAAGAACCCACCGCAAAGGAACAGCCTGAAACAACAAAAATTGCAAAAACGGAGACCTTCACAAAGACCCCTGATGACATTGCCGAAATAATTAACCTTGAAAAAGAAGCGTCAAAAAACCACAAAAAAGACGGAGCTATTTCTGAGTATCAATATATAAATGACGGAGTCACAGACAAATATCAGAACATAAGGGTAAAAAATGTCAACAAGACCGCAATTGATATCAGGAAGCTTCTCAGTGAAGAAATTGACCTTTCCGTGAAAAAAGACGAGCCTTCTGTGCTGATTTTTCACACCCACACCACAGAGACCTATCAGATTCTTGACCGCGGATTTTATCAGCAGGGCTTTCTCACCCGTACGGACGACAGCGGGAAAAATATGATCAGAGTGGGCCGTGCAATTGTTCAGCAGATTGAACAGGCGGGCTTCACCGTAATTCATGACACTGCAATTTATGATAAAACCTACACAGGCGCTTACGGCAAATCAAGGGCGGGGGTTGAAAAATATCTGAAGGAAAACCCTTCAATAAAAATTGTTCTTGACATTCACCGTGATGCAATTCAAAGAAGTGACGGAACAAAAATCAAAGCTACCGCTGAAATTGAGGGCAAAAAGGCGGCTCAGATAATGATAATCAGCGGCTGTCAGGAGGAAGGCAATCCCGTTGAAAACTTTCCCGACTGGGAAAAGAATCTTGTTTTTGCAGTCCATCTTCAAAAGCAGCTTGAAGATCTTTTTCCCGGAATCACACGGCCCTTATACTTTTCTCCCAGAAAATACAATATGGACCTGACGGAATGCTCTTTGCTTGTTGAGGTAGGAACTGATGCCAACACCCTTGAAGAAGCGGTTTATACGGGCAAATGTCTTGGTAAGGCCATAAGTGAAATGCTGAAAAAATATGAAAAATGAGGTGCAGAATGAAACAAGAAGCCCGAAAGCTTATTTCCGCCTTCTTGCTTGTGAATGTGATTATCTGCTGTCTGACAATGATTCTCTGCGGAAAAATCACAGTGGAAGAAAGAGCGGCACAGATTCTTTATGATCAAAGCGCACAGGTGATGAAAATTTCAAAGGAGAAGGAAAGCGTTTCTCTCCGGGTTGACCGCAGGGAAATCATTTCAGATTCCTCCGTGAAAAAGCTGCTTGATGAATACAATGATTTTATTATGCTCTCACCTGCCGCCCCGATAAAATACCTTGTTGAAAGTTTAAAGAGCTTGTTATCCTGATTTTTTCCTCAAAAAAAACAAACAAAAAACACCGATAATGCTGACGCATATCGGTGTTTTTTTATCAGTTGTTTACTTCGGGGAAGTTATACCAGTATTCCCTTCTGCGCTTTATAACTGCCTTTCTGACAATAAACACAAAGGAACATATACCCACTGCGGCAAAGCCGAAATAAATTTTACTGTTATCGGCGCCGTGCACTTTGATCTCACTCCAGAGATTTGAAATGAGAAGAAGTGTTTCCTGAGGAAGATTTGTAAAATATTCCGTATCAGGCATATCCTCCTGCGAGGGATAAAGATATTCATTGTTGAGCATCTCCTCATAATCGGGATGTGCAAGAACGCCTGTGTTGGGAGTTGCATAACCGATTGTCAGAGCATTGCACAAAGCAATGTCGGGGTCAAGAAGGAAGTTGATGTAAAGAAGCGCAGCCTCATAATTCTGTGAGGATTGGGGAATGCAGATTGAATCAACAAAAATGTTGACTCCCTCTTTCGGATAAACGAATTCAAGATCGGGATTGACCTGCTTCATACAGACAAAGTCACCCACATAATAAGGTACAATTGCCGCTTCTCCGCTCTCCATTTTGTTATAGATTTCATCCATAACATAGCCCTGAAGCACATCCTTCTGCTCAATAAGAAGCTGTGCACAGTCGGAAAGCAGTTTTTCGTCAGTTATATTAAGGGAATAACCGAGATATTTTTCTGCAATGGCAAAGGCATCTCTCGGGTTGTCAATCATCAGAATCTTACCCGAATAACGCTCATCCCACAGTGCTCCCCAGCTGTCAGGTGTCTCTTCAACCATTGCGGTGTTATAAATAAGTCCGACCATACCGACGTTGTAGGGCACTGAATATTTGTTTTCAGGGTCAAAATACATCTGCTTGTAATCTTCGGAAATGTATTTGTAATTGGGAAGGGCCGCTGTGTCGATTTCACGCAGAAGGCCTTCGTCAATCATTCTTTCAATCATATAATCCGACGGTATGACAATATCATAGCTTGCACCGCCGTTTTTGATTTTTGTGTACATGTCCTCATTGCTTTCATAGGTCACATAATTGACCTTGATGCCCGTAAGCTTTTCAAATTCGGCGTTTACATCAAGCATACCGTCTTCATATGTGTCACTGATGTATTCACCCCAGTTGAACACATTGATTTCCATACCGTCGTATCTTTTGTAAAACTCCTCATTTTCATAAGCCGAAGCAGAAAACACTGTCAGAACAAGCAGAGAGCAGACAATAAAAAGGAAAAATATTTTTTTCATTTCTTCACCCCTTCTTATTGATTTTATTGCTCATTTTTCTGTCACCTCTCACCTGCGCAACGTTCAGAAGCACAAGAAGGAAAAGAATGACAAAGAAAATAAGAGTTGAAAGAGCATACATATCAGGTGTCACTCGTTTTTTTGTCATTGAGAAAATTCTGATAGGTAAGGTTTCAAAGGAGGGTCCCTGAGTGAAATAGCTGATAACAAAATCATCAAGGGAAAGAGTGAAGGACATCATAAGTCCCGAGAAAATACCCGTTGAAATTGAAGGCAGAACCACCTTGAAGAATGACTGAAGAGGTGTGCAGCCAAGGTCCATTGCTGCCTCGGGCAAATATTTGTCAAGCTGTCTGAGCTTGGGAAGAACGTTGAGAATAACATAAGGAAGGTTAAAGGTTACATGGGCAATGAGCATTGTTGTAAAGCCCAGAACATCCTTTATTCCGATGAGATTTGCGCAAATAACGAAAAGAAGCATCATTGAAATACCCGTAACGATTTCGGGATTCATCATGGGAATGTTGGTTACACCCATTGTGAGCTTTTTGATTCTTCTGTTTCTGAATTCATTGATTCCCACAGCCGCCGCTGTTCCCATAACTGTTGCAATAACAGATGATGAAACGGCAAGAACAAGGGTGTTTCTCAGAGCCTGAATTGTGTCTGCATCATTCAGCAGAGTCTTATACCATCTGAGTGAAACGCCTGTCATAACACTTGTACTTGCGGAAGCGTTAAAGGAAAAAATAATCATAACCACTATGGGCGCATAAAGAAGAATCATTATCAGTGCCACATAGAGCTTTGAGAGAGGTGTCATTTTTGTTTTCATATCAGCACACCTCCATCATCATCTTCACCGGTAAAACGGTTCATTATCATCATACAGATAATGATAAGCACCATCAGAACGAGAGATAAAGCCGCACCGAGATTATAGTTGTTGGCACTCTTGAACTGCATTTCAATTACGTCACCGATGAGAGCAAAGGTGTTTCCGCCAAGCTTCTTGGAAATATAGAAGGTTGAAACGGAGGGCACGAAAACCATTGTGAAGCCCGAAGCGATACCCGGAAGACTGAGAGGTATGATAACATTTTTGAACACCTGCACCTTGTTACAGCCAAGGTCTTCAGCAGCTTCAATAAGGTTTTTGTCCATCTTGGACATAATTGAATAAAGGGGCAATATCATATAGGGAATATAGTTATAAACCATACCGAGAACAACTGCGCCCTGTGTATTTATCATATGAAGCTCAGGCAATCTGAGAAAGGACAGAAAGCCGTTGATGATACCCGTATCCTGAAGAAGAATCATCATTGAATATGTTCTGATAAGAAGATTCATCCACATGGGAAGCATAATAAGCATCATCATTGTTCTTTGAACATTCTGTGTGCTTCTTGCCATAATATAAGCAAGAGGATAAGCAAGAACCAGACTTATAACCGTTGCAACAAAGCCCAGCCAGATTGAAACAAGCATAACATCCTTGTATTTACCCATATCATTGATGAACTCAAGGGTAAAATTGCCCTGAGAATCAAAGAAGGAATAATAAGCAACGAAAATCAGGGGAACAATTATGAAAAGAGCCGCCCAGACAAGATAAGGGGAAGCAATAAGCTTTTTCTTCATCTATCACTCCTCCTCAACTTCAACATCTGAAAGACGTTCCAGCTCATCACTGAAGCTGCTGTAATCACCAAACATACCTGAATATTCACTCTTTTTCATAACGTGAATTGCATCAGGGTCAATCTTGATGCCGATTCTTGTGCCCACACTGTAATAATCCGTGGTCTGAATCATCCATTTGAAATTGTCAATGTCAACAATCATTTCAAAGTGCACACCCTTGAAGGTGTTTGATGTGATAACACCGCTGATAACGCCCTGCTCAACGGGAACAACATCAACGTCCTCAGGTCTGACAACAATGTCAACGGATTCGTTGACGGCAAAGCCCTTGTCAAGACACTGGAAAACCGCACCCGAAAACTTTGCCTTGAAGTCATCAAGCATAACACCGTCAAGGATGTTGCTTTCACCGATAAAGTCGGCAACAAAGGCGTTTTTGGGCTCATTATAAATATCAATGGGAGTGCCGATCTGCTGAATTTTTCCGTCATTCATAACAACAACGGTGTCACTCATTGAAAGAGCCTCCTGCTGATCGTGAGTAACATAAATGAAGGTGATGCCCATTCTTTTCTGAATGTTTTTAAGCTCAACCTGCATATCCTTTCTGAGCTTCAGGTCAAGAGCACCCAGAGGCTCGTCAAGAAGAAGAACTCTGGGCTCAACGGCAAGAGCACGTGCAATTGCAACTCTCTGCTGCTGACCGCCTGAAAGAGAGCTGATGTTTCTCTTCTGGAAGCCCTTGAGGTTGACAAGCTCCAGCATCTGCTGAACCTTTTTGCTGATATCCTTTTCCTTCATTTTCTTGATACGGAGACCAAAAGCAATATTATCATATACATTCAGGTGAGGAAACAGCGCATATCTCTGGAAAATGGTATTGACCTGTCTCTTATGGGGAGGCAGGTTATTGATATCCTTTCCGTCAAAAATAACCTGACCGCTGTCAGCTTCAAGAAAGCCCGCAATAATTCTCAGGGTTGTGGTTTTGCCGCAGCCTGACGGACCGAGAAATGTCATAAATTCCTTGTCTTTGATTGATAAATTTATATGATCCAGAATAACATCATCTTCAAATTTTTTTGAAATGTCCTGCAATCTGATAATTACTTTCTTATCTTCCATTTATGAACCCCTTTCACAAGCCGACCGAAAAAAATAAGTCTCATAACAATTACGGCCGGAGCTTAAAGAAAATTCTTTTTTATCCGAAAAAAGATACACTTTCACAAATCAAAATATAGAACAATTTTTCTCAAATGTCAACAATTTTTTTGTAATTTTCAGCAAAAATTCAGCTTCATTTTGTTTTCTTCATTGAAAAACTCCTTTTTTCTTTGTTTTTCTCTGTTTTCCTCTTAAATCCTCCAAAAAATTAATTTGTAAATTTTTATAAAAAATTTACCCTACGCTCTCCTTTTTTACACTTAAAAGACAAGAAAAAACTCCGTTGAAAAACTTAAGCTTCAACTGAGTTTTTTTTGATGCCTTATTAAATCTTTGTCCGTGAGAAAAAAATCAGCTCTCATATCTGCTGTAAAAATCCTCAAGCTTTTCCTCAAGCCATTTTTTTATTTCCTCAAGACCTTCGTTATTACAGGAAAAAATGTTTGTTTCAATGTTTTCTTCGTTCTGATTTTCAAAGCTTTCAAGTCCGTAATAAACTGCCGTTTTGATTATCTCTGTTTCCTCATCGTCCTGAAGTCTGTCAATCCAGATTCTGTAATTGAAAATGTCAGCGGACATACAGCCCTTTTCGGCGCTTGTTCCTCTTGATGCACAATAAATATTATATTTGCCGCCGATTCTGTTGGCACCGATAAGCCAGGGAAGAAGGGGCACATAAATTTCTTTGTTATCCATAACAGATTCCGTCCTTTATATCTAATACTATATCATTTATACCAAATTGTGCAGCTTTTGTAAATAGAAAAACTCAATTCACAGACATAAATTCTTTCGCCGCAAGCGCAAGGGTCTGATTGCAGCGTCCTTGCACATAGCTCAAAGGAAGCAAAAGCAAGGACAGCAGGTGCCAGCGCCAAAAGCTCAGCTTCAGCTTAAGAAGGCTTCTCCCCTTATTTTTCATTATATCAGCTGAAACTTTCACCGTTTTTAAAAAGCCGTCATAATTATCCGAAACAAAATAATAAGGACACAGGAAAAGAAAAGAGGACAGCTTAAAATAAAAAGCGGTACCGCTGAGAAAAAACAAAATCACCGCAAGAAAAAATACCCCGCAGCTTTTTACTGAAGCGCCCCGATAAAGAGAATAAGCAAGTCTGAAAAGTGAAATCAGAAACGGAGCATAGACAAAAATGGCAAAGACAGTCTTCAAGGCCCTGAGTTTAATTGAAAAAGCCCAGCAGAACAAAACCTGCTTCGGAGAAAAATAAAAGAATAAGTCACCCGCATCCCCTGTTTTGCCCTGAGCTCTGCGGAAATAAAATCTTCTTATTCCTTTGCTCAGCAGACTCATCAGAGAAAAAACAATCAGAAAAACAAGCAGTGACAAAATCAGATTAACCGTCTTTTCACTCAAGGCAAGAAATTCAGCAGAAACAAGCTTTGCAAGGTGCATAAAAGGAAGAGGCAAAAGACACAAGGCAAACAGCAGTGCTGAGCGGACTGCAAATATAAGACTGAGCAAAAGAAAATTATGCTTCTGAAGCTGCTTTGCCCTTCGGTTTAAAGCTGAAACCATTTCAAATCACATCCCGTTATATTTTTGAACGGGAAAAAGCAATTAATCTCATCTGCCCATACCAATTTATAACAAAAAAACAGATGCATCCGGATTGACGGATACATCTGCCGTTAATTATTTTATGCAATTACCTGAGTTCCGCTGTAACTGAGGTTGTGCTCAGTTCCGTCGGCGTTCTTGATTGATCCGGAGGGGATTGTAAAGATAACCGTTGAGCCGGGCTGAAGAGCAAGAGAAGAAATGTCAATTGTACAGTCATAGAAGCCGAGACCGTTCTTCTTTGCGGGAACTGTAAGAGTGGGAGTTGTTGCACTTTCTGTTCCGTCAACCATAATGGTTACGTTTGCAGTACCCGCTGCAAGATCACCTGTCCAGTTGCCCGGATCAATTTCAACATAAATCACACCGTCATTTAAGCCGATTGAGTTGATGACAATTGAAACACCCTTTGAGTTTGCGGCTGTTGTCTGCTGATCACCGCCGTCACCGGCACTTGTTGTGGGAGCAACGGTTGTGTTGTCATCAGCAACCTTTGTTGTTGAAGCTGAGGTTGCAACCTCAGAGGTCACAACGTTGGGCTTTGAAATCTGACTGACCTGAAAATCAATGTCATAATCAGATGTGCTCACTGAAGTGGGATCCACGGGAGCAGTTGCATCAAATTCAAATCTTGTTGTGTCCATCCAGGGCACTGTCTGACCCTGCTGTGTTGTGAAAACATAACTGGGGTCTGTTGAGGGTTCCGTTGTTGAAGGCACTGTCAGAGGAATGTACTGTGTACTGGGAGCAAGAGTTGTGGACTCTTCCTTCTGCTTTGTGCAGGCAGCAAAGGTCAATATTAAAATAAGAGCTATTCCGACGGCAAAAACCTTGCGCATAATATCTCCTCCTTAAAAACTAATCAATTCATTATACTACCTATTTGGCATAATGTCAAATAATTTACTTTAAATTTACTTTTCGTCAATTAATCAGAGCTTCTGCATTTGCTTTGATGAAGCAAGCGGCATTTAATCTGATTTTTTCAATGATATTTTCCCGGGTCATATATGAATTAAACTGTTCAATTTTCTTTTCACTGTAAGATACATCCTCGTTTTCAATGTCGAACATATCATAAACCTCTTTGAGTTTTTCAGCAAAATCCTCCATTGAGATTTTTTCAAGGGCGGGAAGAATGATTTTTTTGAGGATGTCACCGTTTTCCTTGAAGAACACACCGACATCGGCATCTGCACAAAAAACATCAAGGACATAAACCGCCTTTTTCATTTCTTCAAGCTTTTCAAAAGCATCTTCGGGATTTTCATTTTTTTGAAGACGGAGCTGATAAGAAAGAGCAACACCTTCAAGAATCTCTGAGTCAGAAGCTTCAGCAAGGGTGCTTTCCGTGAAATTGAAATACTTTTCCTTAAGAGCAAGCAGTCTTTTCATTTCCTCATCCTGCTTTTTGAATTCTCTGGCATGCTTTGAATAAGCCTTTGCGGCAAAAAAGAAAATTACTGCCGTAACCGCACATACTGCCGCAAAAACAAGCAGCAGATAACCGTATTCTCTGAGCCACTCCATCATAATTTCAAATTCCTTTCTCAGCCCTGTAAGGCCTTATAAATATCACCTTTTTTAATGCCGGTCTCTTTTGCGGCCTGCTTTGCCGCCATTGAAGCACCCATACCCTCCTGAATATATCTGTTTGCAAGAATCAGAGCATCCTCAAGAGTAATTTCTGCCTGAGCGGTTTCCTTTCTTCCTTCAATAACAAGGACAATCTCTCCCTTAAGGGATTCCTGAGCATATTTTTCACTTGCCTGAGAAAGAGTTGTTCTGATGACCTCTTCATGAATTTTTGTGATTTCTCTGACAATTGCAATTTCTCTGTCACCGAGAGCCTTATACAAATCGCAAAGGGTTGCGCTGAGCTTGTGGGGAGCTTCATAAAAAACCATTGTTCTTTTTTCATCACTGATGTCTTCAAGGTGCTGCTTTCTGCTGACCTTGTTCATGCTCAGAAAGCCTTCGAAGGTGAATCTGCCCACGCTCATTCCTGAAAGAGCAACGGCAGCAACAAAGGCCGAAGGGCCCGGAACTGCACTGACGGTTATTCCGTGCTCATGGCAAAGTGCCACAAGATCCTCACCGGGATCAGACACGGCAGGCATACCCGCATCAGTAACAAGTGCACAGCTTTCTCCGCCGAGAATACGCTCAACAATGAGCTGACCCTTTTCTCTTCTGTTATGTTCAAAATAACTTATCATAGGCTTTTTGATTTCAAAATGATTAAGCAGCTTGAGGGTAACTCTTGTGTCCTCAGCGGCAATAAAATCAACTGAGCTGAGAGTTTCAAGTGCTCTCGGGGAAATGTCGCCCAGATTTCCGATGGGAGTTCCCACAACATAAAGCATACTCATATTTTCTGTCCTTTCACTGATGGCCGTCCATATAATCACCGAACATACTTCTGAATTCCTCGGTGTTTCCGCCCTCATCATCCTTCATAATAAGATCAGGCATAACCGTCACACCGCTTTTGCCTCCTCTTTTGCCTTCAACAAGCACAAGCCAGGGAGCCTTACCCTTGTTCTGAACAACAAAGCGGATTTTTTTCACCTCAACGCCCGAATTTCTCATGCTGACAATTATATCACAAAGGCGTTCGGGTCTGTGACACATACAAAATCTTCCGCCGTATTTAAGAAGCTTAGAGGCTGCTGCAACGGCATCGTCAACAGTGCACATAACCTCGTGCCTTGCAATTCTTTCAGCCTCGGCAACACTTTCAATTCCTGTGCCCACAGGCTTATAAGGCGGATTCATTGTAACAAGATCAAAGCTTGCAAAATCAACAACACCCTTCAGTGCACGAAGATCACAGTTGACGGGTGTTATTCTTTCAGAAAGGCTGTTAAGCTCAAGGGATTTTTCAAGCTGAGAAATTGCCTTTGGCTGAATATCCAGGGCAAAAATCCTGCCTGACTGCTTTTTGCACCAGACAAGAGGAATTATACCGCAGCCTGTGCCCATATCACAGCAGACATCCTTTTTTCTCACATCGGCAAAGTTTGCAAGAAGAATTGCATCGGTGCCGAAGGTGTGACTGTCAGAAACCACAATATTCATTCCGTTGCCGAGCGGCTCAATTCTCTCATCCTCACGGAGCATAACCTTTCACTTCCTTTTAAATAATATAGCTGAAATATATTACCATAAAAAAACACAAATGTAAATAATATAAATCAGATAAATGAATCTGACGGCAAAAGAAAAATCCCGCACTGAGTACGGGATTTACGTTTCTTAATTAAGCTTAGCCGAGGATGTCACCGAAAAGATTCTGAACATAAGCCTGGCCTGCAACTGTGTCACCGTTGAACATAATGAAGCCGACAACTGAACCGAAAATCTTGACAAGAACATTAAGGATTGTTGCAAGAGTGTCACCTTCAGCTGCTGCAGTTGTGTACTCAGCGATGAACTGAACTGTTGTGCCTGCTTCTGCTTCGGGGATGATATAAATATCAGTTGCAGCATAAAGCTTGTTTGTTACAGTGTGTCTCCAACCTGTGAACTGCAGACCTTCCTGAGCTGTAACAACGGGGAATACAAAGCCAGTGTTCTTCTTAAGCTCTGTTTCATTCTTGGGAAGGCAGTAATAAACACCTGTTACACCGTCTGTCTGAGCAAAGACACCGTTGTTGTAAACCCAAAGAGCATCACGAGCTGAACCACTGTTAAAATCAAGAGCAATTGCAACCTGGTCTGCAAGAATTTTACCGTTCTGGAATGTTGTTGAAACCTCTCCGAGTGCTGATGCTGACATTGCAACGCATGAGAAAAGCATAACAGCAGCAAGAATTACTGATAATAATTTTTTCATATTTTTTACCTCCAAGTAAAAATAATTTGTTTCGTGTTCATTATAACATCACTAAATTAAAAAAGCAAGAGGTTTTTTTGATTAATTTTCAAAAAAAAAGCCGGCCGAAACATATTTTTTTCAGAGGTTTATAATCTGTTAATTTTTACGTAAAAGAAACATAATAACCTGTATTTTGTTAATTTTTTTCATTCCTTTTTTAATCGTTGACTTTGCTTATAATAATATTGTATAATTTAGTAATTAAAAAATTTTCTTCAGGAGTAAAAAAATGAAAGATAAATTCGGAGTTTTCTGGGGCTGGGGTCCCTTCAGCAAAAAATATGCGGGTATTTCCAACATTGCCCAGCACCAAAAATATGACGGCATCCGCTTTGACCTTTGTGTTTCGCCTGCCGTTTCAGCCTTTGACATCAGAGTTCCCAATGCAACTCTCCCCTCAGCTTATCACCCCTGGCTGTCAAATGAGGATTACAGCTTTTATTCTTACCGCTACGATCTGGAGTGGAAGGACAAGGTTTATGCCGATGTTTCCTTCTCCCGTATTGACAAAAACAGTATTCTTGTAAGAACAGAAATTTTCAACAATTCCCCGATTATCAAAAACTGTGTTGTCAATTACTTTTCTTCAATCGAATATCCTCAGGATGCTTACACCGAGGTCAATCTTCCCGAAAAATGTGACTTCATCAACGCTCCCGATTACACCGAATATGAATACAACACTCCCCGTCCCTGGGATCAGCAGAATGCTGACGGCAGAAAAAAGGGAGAATTCTTTGACAAGCGCTTCACCGCCGAAAAGGGTCTCGGAGACAGAGCCGAAAAATGGCATATGCCTCACCGTGTCATCAAGCCCTTCGGTGCAGAAAAGGGTGACAGAGTCAGATACCTTTGTCAGCTGAACAATTCCTATGAAAATGCCGTTCTTGCAATCCGTTACCGCACAAGTGACATTTTTTATGAGCAAGGCAAGCAGGTCGGTGTTCATTACATCAACAGCACCAACACCGCAACCTTCCTTCTCAACGGCAGGCCGATTTCACTTGAACCCTGTGACGATCCCGAAATCGTCTTTGTTGAAATTGGCAAAATTGAAAAGGGTGAATTTGAAATCTCTCTTGTCGGTCAGGGAACCGGTGCTGCCGAATTTGACTTTTTTGCAATCACGGAAAAAGAAGACAGTGACAAAATCCGCGTCACTCTTGAAGGCGTAGACTTCGTTCCCGAATTCAAGGATGAAAAATGTGACAAGGGCTTCATCTCAAGCCTCAATTATAAAAACATCATCGGTCAGTACCGTCTGAGAGTTTTTGACAACGAGACAAGATTCAGACAGATTGAAACGGGAGCCCTTGAGGACTGTATGACTGCAAGACTTTCAAATGCTGATGAAACCTTCGACGATGTCACGGAAAGCTTCACGGGTGCATTCAACAGAAAGCACAGTGACAACGGCTTTTTCCACAATGCAATCAGTCATACCATTTTCATTGAAAGCGGAAAAAGTCAGGTCAGATATGCAGTTATTTCAAAGGGTGAAACCGAATATAAATCCGAGCAGGAGTATGAAAAGCTCTACCTTGAAAAGAAAGCAACAGCAATTGACATAAAGCTCAACAAGGCAGGTCTGAAATATAAGCTGAGCAATCAGATTCTTGCTGCAACTGTTATGACCAATGCGGTTTATCCCATTTATAAGCACGGTGATTTCATCATTCACCACACTCCCGGCAAGCGTTGGGACTGCCTTTACACCTGGGATTCAGGCTTCATCGGTCTTGGCATGAATGAATACGCTCCCCGCTTTGCAGAATACATAATTGACACTTATCTCAGTGAGGAAAGCAACAAGGATTATGCCTTCCTCCACCACGGTTCCCCCGTACCCGTTCAGATTTATCAGCTTTATGAAATGCTTCAAAGCAGCAATGACAAGGAAAAATTCCTTTCTTATTATGACAGAGCAAGACTTTATTATCTGTTCCTCAGAGGTAAAATCAGAGGCTCAACAACGGCTAAATTCAAAAGCGGTCTTCTGACCACCTATGACTACTTCTATTCCTCAAGCGGTATGGACGATTATCCCGCTCAGATGGCAATGAAGGCTGACGAGCTCAGAGACAAGGCGGCTCCCGTCATCTCGACCTCCCAGGTTATCCGTTTCGGCAAAATTCTTTCAATTATGGCGCACAAGCTCGGCAAGGATGACCACATTGAAGAATATGAAAAGGACTGCAATGACCTCACCGAAGCTCTCAACAAATATTCCTGGGACGAGGAAAGCGGTTATTACAGCTATGTTATCCACGGAGAAAATTATGAGCCTCTCGGCAGATATGTTACAGCTGAGGGTGAAAATCAGAACAAGGGCCTTGACGGTATTTATCCCATCATTGCAGGCGTATGTAACGAAAATCAGAAAAAGAAAATCATCGGCCATCTGACAAACGACAAGGAAATGCACACACCCTTCGGTATCAGTGCCGTTGATATGTCAGCCTCCTATTACAAAATTAACGGATACTGGAACGGAAACATCTGGTTCCCTCACCAGTGGTTTATCTGGAAGAGTATGCTTGACTGCGGTGAAACGGCTTTTGCCCGTGACATTGCCCATCTTGCTCTCAACATCTGGAAAAGAGAGGTTGACGAAAGCTATTATACCTTTGAAATGGTCAACACTGTCACAGGTTGCGGCGGCTGGTTCCACAACTTCGGCGGTCTGTCAACCCCCATCAATATGTGGGCAAAGGCTTACTACTCTCCCGGCAAGGTCAATGTCGGCTTTGACACATACCTTGACCGCGTGATCTTTGACGAAGAAAAAGAAAATGCTCAGATTGATTTCACTTATCACGGCACAAACAGCAAAATCACCCTCCTTGCCGTTATGAGTGACAAGGGAGAATACGAGGTATATCTTGACTCAGAAAAAACCGAAGCAAAATATACCGACGGACTTCTTGAAATCGAGCTTTCACCCGAGCATCTTTCAAAGCACACAATTGAAATCAAAAACATCAAGGAGAATTAATTATGTACGAAAACCACAAGCCTCTTAAACTGAACATCATTTCCGACATTCATTATTATGCAAGAGAAATGGGCTGTGAGGGCAAGGCATTCCTCAAGGCAAGCTCAAGCAACTCAAATGAAATGTATTACAGCAAAGAAATTCTTGAGCAGCTTGCAGATCAGCTTGCAAAGGATGAAAATGAAATCATCCTTGTTTCAGGTGACGTAACAAACAAGGCAGAAATCCCCAGCCATCAGGGAATTATCAAAATCCTCCGTTCACTCAAGGAAAGAGGAAAAAGAGTTTATGTAATCACCGCAACTCACGATTTCACCGACCGCAACCTCACTTATTTTTATGACGGAGACGAAAGAAAGCAGGTTCCCGCTGTCACAAGAGAAGAGCTTTTTGACCTTTACAGAGAATTCGGTCCCGATGAAGCAATTTCCGTTCACAGAGAAAGTATGAGCTATGTTGTTCAGCTTTGTGACGGCTACCGCCTTTTTGCACTCAATGATGACAGCAACCACAAAAGCGGAAGCGGCTTCTCCGATGATTGCTTTGAATGGATCACCGAGCAGATCAAGGACGCTCAGGAAAACGGTCAGTTTATTGTTCCGATGACTCATCACCCCATGCTCTCCCCCTCCCCCTTCTATAAAATTATCGGCGGCGGCAACATTATGGGTGAGGCCGATAAGAGAATTGATCAGTTCACCGAGCTTGGCCTGAACTATATGTTCACAGGTCACACTCACATGCAGGATATTTCCTATAAATATACCGATGCGGGTAAAATTTTCTATGACATTACCACTCCCGGTGCAGTTGGCTACCCCTGTGCCTTCAGAGCAGTTACCTTTGATGCTGCCAAGGGTGAAATTGATGTCCGCTCCGTACCCATTGATGCTGAAATTGAAGGCAAGCCTGTCAAGGAATTTCTTGCAGACGGCTTCTTCGGAATGATCAAAAGAATCATTGATGCCGCTTCAACAGATATCCCCGACCTTGCAAGACGCTGCATTGCTTTCAGCGTCAAGGAGGAGCTTATTTACAAAATCGGCTGGATTATCAGACCCTTTGCAAAAATTCTCAACAAGCTGACCATCGGTCACGTTGCAAAGCTTTGCAAAAAGGAATCAGGTCTTAAGAAAAAGGATTATGCACACATCAAGGATCAGAAGGTTGTTGATTTCATCATCTCCCTTGTCACAAACCTTTTCGGCGGAGACAGTCCTTACACTCCCGACACGGCAGAATACAAAATCACAATGGGTATTCTTGCAATTCTTGACAGCATCCTCAAGCTCTTCGGAATTAAAATCGGCAAGCTTCTCAAGGGTGCAACCTCAGTTCAGAGTCTTGTTGAGCCTCTGCTTTACAACTCAGGCATCTGTGACGAAAAGGCAGTTCTCAGTCTTTATGACAATCTTCCTGAAAACAAGGGCTACAGCAGCGAATTTGTCAAAAGTAAGAAGGGACTTCCCGTTGTTATCGGTCTTGCTCTCTGTGCGCTTGTCTTCCTGCCCGTGATTCTTCTCTGGCTCGGAATCGGCTTCACCGTGAATAAGATAAGATACGGAAAGTATATGTGATTATGGAAGAGATAAAGCTTGGAAGATACCGTCATTTCAAGGGCAACGAATACAGGGTAATTGACCTTGCTCTTCACAGTGAAACAACGGAGCTTTATGTGGTTTACAAGGCTCTTTACGGTGAAGGCAAGACCTGGATAAGACCCGCTGAAATGTGGAACGAAACCGTTGAAAGAGACGGAAAGGTTTTTAAACGGTTTGAATATATCGGCGAATAAAAAAATCAGGAGTTATGAATCAACGTAACTCCTGATTTCTTATTTTATATCCATTATTTCGCCAGCTTCTTCTCATAGCCGTATTCTCTGAGCTGTATTCCGTTTTGCGGCTTGTCGTAAATACCCTGAGCCCTTGTGTAGCCCAGCTTAAGATAAAAGCTTTCGGCAGGTGCATTGAAATCCACAACAAGAAGGCGAAGATATTCAGCACCCGAGGCAGCGGCAATTTTCTGAGCCTGACGGACAAGCTCAGAGCCGAGTCCCCTTTTCAAAAAGCGCGGACTGACACCGAGACGGTAAAGATATTTGGCCTTTGCCGAAGGCTTTTCCCAGACAATGCTTCCCTCATCCTCGGGAGCATCACAAAGAGCAAAAGCACCCAAAAGCGCACCGCCTTCTTCAAGGACAAAAAGTCCTTCATTTTTTATATCCTCGGGAAATGCACAGGCAGGATAAATCTCATCCCAGATGCAAATCCCCTTTTTGTCAAGATCTGCCGTAATCTGAGAAAAAAGAAGGTTTATCTCAGGCAGATCCTCTTCCTTGGCAAGTCTTAAAACCATAGTTTCATTATTCTCCTGAAGAATTTATATAAAAATTATATCATATCTTCTCTTTTATTTCAACAAAAAAGCTCACAGCATCTCAGCATCAAGCCGAAATCTGTGAGCCTCTTTTTTATTTGTTGATAAGAACAAGGATGACGCTTACAAGGCTGAGCACTCCGTGGAGAATGATATTTATAATCGTTGACTTTGCACCGATTAAATATTTGAGTGCAGTTTTCACTTTGACAACAAGAGTTGCAACGGCAAAAATCAAATAAACAAACCAGGTGAAGCTGTCAAGCTTCTGCACAAGCTCACCCAAGGGCATATTTCCGCCTGTGATGAGATAAAGCAGATTCACCGCAGTGTAAAAAATTATAACTGCCATGGGAATGTTGAAGATTCTGTTATATCTGTCAAGGCTCATAATCCTTCCTCCTTAAGTATGTGACATCAGCTTAGTCTAATGAAGCAAGGCTTTCATCAATCATCTTGATTTTTTCAGTCAGCTTTTCTGCATCTTCCTTCTGGGCATCAATAACATTCTGAGGAGCCTTTGCAAGGAAGCCGGGGTTGGAAAGCTTACCGTTAATCTGAGCAAGCTTCTTTTCTGCTGCCTCTCTGTCCTTGAGCAGTCTCTTTCTTTCTGCCTCAAAGTCAACAAGGTCACCCATAGGAATATAAATCTTTGCATCAGCTGTAACGATACTTACGCTGCCTTCAATGTTGAAGCTGTCACCGATGCTGACATCAGAAGCGGAAGCAAGCTTCTGCATAAATACAGTTGCTGTTTCAAAGATTTCTGTTTTTTCCGTTGCAATATAAACGTGTGCCTTTCTTGAGGGAGGTACGTTCATTTCTGCTCTTCTGTTACGGATGGCTCTGATGGCATCCATAATGATATCCATCTTCTTTTCATCTTCACCGAAAACAAGCTCCTGAGAGAATTCGGGCCAGGGTGAAAGCATAATTGTTTCACCGCTGTGAGGCAGAGTCTGCCAGATTTCTTCGGTGATGAAGGGCATAAAGGGATGAAGGAGCTTAAGAGTCTCACTCATAACAAAGACAAGAACAGCCTTTGCGGTTTCTGCCTCTGCGCCGCCCTTCTGAAGTCTGATTTTTGCAAGCTCAATATACCAGTCACAGAAAAGATCCCAGATAAAGTCATAAAGCTTCTGAACAGCCACGCCAAGCTCAAACTTTTCAAGATTGTCTGTAACCTCTTTTGCAAGGCTGTTGAATCTTGAAAGAATCCACTTATCCTCAAGAGCAAGGTCTGAGGGGATGTGGGGAGCGGGCTCATTTTCGTCGAGATTCATAAGAATGAATCTTGCTGCATTCCAGATCTTGTTTGCAAAGTTACGGCTTGCTTCAACCTTCTTGTCAGAGTAACGCATATCGTTTCCGGGGCTGTTACCTGTTGCAAGGGTAAATCTGAGAGCATCTGCGCCGTATTTGTCAATAACAAGAAGAGGATCAATACCGTTGCCGAGAGACTTTGACATCTTTCTGCCAAGCTCATCACGAACAATACCGTGAATGAAAACTGTGTCGAAGGGAACCTCCTTCATCTGCTCGCAAGCGGAGAAAATCATTCTTGCAACCCAGAAGAAGATGATGTCATAGCCTGTTACAAGGGTGCTTGTGGGATAATAATGTCTCAGCTCGGGAGTCTTTTCGGGCCAACCGAGAGTTGAGAAGGGCCAGAGTGCTGAGGAGAACCAGGTATCAAGGGTATCCTCATCCTGATGAAGCTTTTCACTGCCGCACTTGCAGCACTTGTGGGGATCTTCTCTTGAAACAGTGATTTCACCGCATTCAGCACAGTACCAGGCGGGAATTCTGTGACCCCACCAGAGCTGACGGGAAATGCACCAGTCACGGATGTTTTCCATCCAGTTAAAGTAAATCTTGTCAAAGCGTTCTGGAATGAACTTGACGTCGCCCTTCTTTACAACCTCAATTGCAGGCTTTGCAAGAGGCTCCATTTTAACAAACCACTGCTTTGAAACTCTGGGCTCAACAACAGTGTGGCAACGGTAACAGGTGCCGACCTCGTGCTTGTTGGGAACCTTCTTTACAAGAGCTCCTGCCTGATCAAGATCTTCTACAATTGCTTTTCTGCATTCCTTGAGGTTCATGCCTGCATACTTGCCGGCCTTTTCATTCATAAAGCCGTCATCGGTCATAACATTGAGAACGGGAAGATTTGCACGAACACCGACCTCAAAGTCATTGGGGTCATGAGCGGGAGTGATTTTAACCGCACCGGTACCCTTGTCCATCTTTGCATAAGTGTCAGCAACAATGGGGATTTCTCTGTTGATAACGGGGATAATAACAGTCTTGCCGATAAGATGCTGATATCTTTCATCATCGGGATGAACGGCAACAGCGGTGTCACCGGGGATTGTTTCAGGTCTTGTTGTTGCAACCTCGATTGAGCCTGTGCCGTCAGCAAGAGGATAAGTGAAGTGCCAGAAGAAGCCGTCCTTTTCCTCATATTCAACCTCAGCATCTGAAATTGAGGTTTTGCAGTGGGTACACCAGTTGATGATTCTTTCACCTCTGTAAATAAGGCCCTTTTCATAAAGGTTTACAAAAACCTCACGGACAGCCTTTGAACAGCCCTCGTCAAGAGTGAAGCGTTCTCTGTCCCAGTCACAGGAGGAGCCCATTTTCTTCAGCTGCTCAATGATTCTGCCGCCGTACTGCTCCTTCCATTTCCATGCTCTTTTGAGGAATTCATCTCTGCCGATGTCTTCCTTTGAAATGCCCTCAGCCTTCATTGCTTCAACAATCTTGGCTTCTGTTGCAATTGACGCGTGATCTGTGCCGGGAAGCCACAGAGTGTCATAGCCCTGCATTCTTCTGAAACGGATAAGGATGTCCTGAAGAGTGTTGTCAAGGGCGTGACCCATATGAAGCTGACCTGTGATGTTTGGAGGGGGAATTACGATTGTATAAGGATCCTTTGTTTCGTCGACCTTGGCGTGAAAATACTTTCCGTCAAGCCAGGACTGATAAATTCTGTCTTCAACGTCCTTGGGATCATACTGTTTTGCAAGTTCTTTTGCCATGTTTTTCAACTCCTGTATAATAAATTATAAGTTTTTACTGAATAAAAAACTCCGTCCTGAAAAAAATCAGGACGGAGAAATTACCGTGGTACCACCTGAATTCGAAGCTGCTGCTCCGCACTCAAAATCTTTAACGCAGAAATACGTCGGGGTCTACTTGAAGCTAATCTTTCTTCCCGAAGCTCACGGACTACCTTCACCCATTCTCACCTGAAGACTTGCACCGACCGTCTTCTCTCTGAAGGCTCAAACGAATTACTCCTTCCGATCACAGCTGTTGACATATTAAAGTAATTTTATCATAAAGAATCAGTCAAGTCAAGAGGTTTTCATCAGCGGGGCAGCAGCTCTGTGATGGCTCTTGAGGTAAGGATATATCCCCTTGCATTAAGATGAAGACCGTCGTCACTGTAACGGGCGTTGAGATTGCCCTTTTCATCTGAAAGGATGTCTGTCAGATCAAGGTAATCTATGCCGTATTCCTCTGCAAGCTTTTTGAATCCGCTGTTCATAGCTCTCATATTGTCCTGGTTTCTCTTTTTGTTGTTATGCTTGAATTCAACAGTATTTACGGGGTAAATTCCCTGAAGAATAAATTTTACATCAGGAAGCTCCTTTTTGGTCAGAGCAAGAATTTTTTCAACATAAGACACTGTTGTTTCGGGTGCCATATATACCTGGTCGTTTGTACCAATGAGAAGAACAATACAGCGCGGCTTTATATTAAGAACGGTTTTCTCCCATCTTTCAAGAAGACGGTCGCTTGTATCTCCGCCGATACCTCTGTTATAAATACAAAGGGAGGTCTCCGCCATATAATCGGCATACCAATCGGATATCCTGCAGAGCTCGGTGATAGAATCTCCCGCAAAAACAATCTGATTTTCCTTGCAGATATTCTCATTCATATAAATAAAATTATTCATTTCATTAATCTTGCCTTGAGAATACGCAGGGGTATGGTTTTTTAATTTCTTTCTGAACATAAAAGCACCTCCTTGGCTGATGTTTAGATCTGATTATTCCCCACAGAGCTTTTCTGCTGCAGCCAGCTTGACGCAGATGCAAAGAAGCTTTGTTGCTGTCATAAGCTCGTCAACGGGAGGATAAGAGGGAGCAATTCTGATATTTTTGTCGTTGGGATCAATACCGTAAGGGAAGGTTGCGCCAACTGTTGTGAGTGTCACACCCGCATTTTTGCAAAGCTCATAAACTCTCTTTGCTGTGCCGTCCATAACATCAAGGCTGATGAAATAACCGCCTCTGGGCTTTGTCCAGGTTGCAACGCCGAGACCGCCGAGACTGCTTTCAAATTCATTGATGACAGCCTTGAACTTGGGGGCAAGAATGTTTTTGTGAAGCTTCATATGCTTCTTGATGCCCTCAACATTCTTATAGAACTTGACGTGTCTGAACTGATTGATTTTATCGTAACCGATGGTCTGAACAGACATACGGCTCTTGATCATTTCAATGTTTCTGTCAGAAGCGGCAAGAACTGCAACACCTGCACCGGGGAAGCTGATTTTTGAGGTTGAAGTGAACTCAATGACCATATCGTCATTGCCGTATTTTTTAAGAGCACCAAAGATGTTGACAAGCTCGTCGCCCTTTTCCTTGAGGTCGTGAATGATGTAAGCGTTGTCCCAGATGATTCTGAAATCCTTTGCAGCAGGCTTCATTGCAGCAATTCTTTCAACAGTTTTTTCACTGTATGTTACACCTGTGGGATTTGAATATTTGGGAACACAGAACATACCCTTGACTGTGGGATCCTTGACAAGCTCTTCAACAGCCGCCATATCGGGTCCTTCCTCTGTCATATCAACAGGAATAAGCTTGATGCCGTAATATTCACAGATTGAGAAATGTCTGTCATAGCCGGGGCAGGGGCAAAGGAACTTGATGTTTTCCTGATCCTTCCAGGGCTTGTCACCTGAGCCTGTAAGCATACACTGAGTGATGTAGTCAAACATCATATTAAGGCTTGAGTTGCCGCAGACAATAACATTATCTGTGGGAACACCGAGAAGCTTTGCAAAGATTTCCTTGCACTCAATGATACCTGTGAGAATACCGTAATTTCTGTATTCAAGGCTGTGGTTGCTTGCCTCATCCTCCCAGTCCTGAGAGGTAATTGCATCAAGAAGTCCGTTTGACACAGCAAGCTGGTCTGAGCCGGGCTTACCTCTTGACATATCAAGCTTAAGGCCCTGAGCTTTATATGCTTCATATTCCTTCACAAGAGCTTCCTTTGTTTCAAGAAGCTTTTCTTTGTTAAATTCTCTCATTTCCATAAATCCGAATACCTCTTTCTTAAATTATTAGAAATCTGCGCTGCCCGTTGTTCTGGGGAAAGGAAGCACATCTCTGATGTTTGAAATACCTGTCAGATACATTACAAGTCTTTCAAAGCCGAGACCGAAGCCTGCGTGCTTTGTGCCGCCGTATTTACGAAGGTCAAGATACCACCAATAATCCTCAGCCTTAAGACCGAGCTCATTGATTCTGTCAAGAAGAACATCATATCTTTCTTCTCTCTGGCTGCCGCCGACGATTTCACCGATACCCATAACAAGAAGGTCACATGCTGCAACAGTCTTTCCGTCGTCGTTGAGTCTCATATAAAAAGCCTTGATTTCCTTGGGATAATCTGTGACGAAAACAGGCTTTCTGAAAATCTGCTCTGTAAGATATCTTTCGTGCTCAGTCTGAAGGTCACAGCCCCAGTAAGCCTTGAACTCGAATTCATCGTTATGCTCTTCAAGAAGCTTGATTGCATCTGTATAAGTCACTCTTGCAAAATCTGAGGATGCAACAGCGGTGAGTCTTTCAATAAGACCCTTGTCCACAAACTGATTGAGGAATTCAATGTCCTGTTTGCAGTGCTCTATACAGTAATTGATAACAAACTTAATCATTCTTTCCGCAAGAGCCATATCGTCATTGAGGTCTGCAAAAGCAATTTCAGGCTCAATCATCCAGAATTCTGCAGCGTGTCTCTGAGTGTAGCTCTTTTCAGCTCTGAAGGTAGGGCCGAAGGTATAAATCTTGCCGAAGGCCTGAGCCATAATTTCACCCTGAAGCTGACCTGAAACGGTAAGGAAAGCACTTTTTCCGAAGAAATCCTGACTGTAATCAATTTCACCCTGCTCATTTCTGGGAGGATTTTCCATATCAAGAGTTGTCACTCTGAACATTTCACCCGCACCTTCACAGTCACTGCAGGAAATAAGGGGTGTATGAGCGTAAATGAAGCCTTCGCTTTCAAAGAATCTGTGAATTGCCTGAGCAGCAACAGAACGGACTCTGAATGAAGCTGAATAAATATTTGTTCTGGGACGAAGGTGAGCAATTGTTCTGAGATATTCAAGGGAATGTCTCTTTTTCTGCAGGGGGTATTCGGGAGCGGAAGCGCCCTCAAGCTCAACCTTTACCGCATTGATTTCAAAGGGCTGCTTTGCTTCGGGAGTGAGAATAACCTTACCCTCAACAATTACAGCTGCACCGACGTTATATTTTGCAACCTGAGCAAAGTTGTCAATTTTATCCTTTTCAAAAACCACCTGAACACCCTTGAAGCAGCTGCCGTCGTTGATTTCCATAAAGCCGAGAACCTTTGAGTCTCTGTTGGTTCTGATCCAGCCGCAGACGGTTACGGTGCCTTCGGTGTAATTTTCAATGTTTTCATAAAGCTTTGCAATTTCTGTACGTTTCATTTTTTCGGCCTCCTAGCAGAAGTTTACATACTTTTTTATTATAACAATTATATATCAGAAATTCAATAGCAGCAAAAAATAAAAATACACAAAGGTTAATGATAAAAGAAAAATATTTTAATGAAAAAAATCATCTTCAGCCAAAGACCTTTATGCTTTTCATCACGGGTGCCGTTCTCGACTGAGTTATAAGAATAACAAGCTCCGTTGTCTGAACAGGCTTTCTGAATCTTATAATCTTACCCGAACCGATAACAGTGGCATCGTATATTTTCATATAGTCCTGTCCGTCTTTGCAGTAAATCTCAAATTCCTCCACCCTTTGACCGAAGCGGAGCTCCTCTTCGAGAAACAAGGCAGACACCTCTCTGCTCTTTCCGCCGAAGGTGACCGAAAAGCCCTTTTCACCGTCCTTGAGTGCCATCGAGCCCTCCTCACCTTTTTCCTCAGGTGAAACAAAGGGAGCACAGACCGCGTCGGTAACCGGATTTTCAAAGGGTGCTTTGATCAGCTGAGCAAACCGTTCAAGGCTTTTAACCTCTCTTTTGTTGATAAGTCCCCTTTTGTCAGGCGGCACGTTAAGAAGCATTGATGCATTTCCGCCGACGGTATTGAAAAAGATTTCAGCAAGGTGCTCCGGCGTTCTTTTTTTCTTGAAGGCATAATACAGACTGTTGTGCCAGAACCAGCCGAGATTGATTGAAACATCTGCCTCTGCCGGCTTGAAAGCAAGATTGTCACAGCCTCTGAGCACCTGTCTTGAGCCAAGGTCACTGCTTTTTTCGTTGAGATTTTTTGCCATCTGAGCAAGCTGATTTTCGTCAGTCTGAGAATTTTCCATTATAAGATCATTGCTGTCCTTTTCAACGGGAATAACACTCCATTCACTCTTTCTTACCTGACCGCCCTCATTGCCGATCCAGCGCACATCAGGACCGCAGATAGTGATAACAGCCTTTGGCTGAAGCTCTCTTATGACGGAATAATATCTCTCCCAGTCATAAATCTGCTTCTTTCCGTTTTTTCCTTCACCGCAGGCTCCGTCAAACCAGAGACAAAACAGCTCACCGTAATTTGTGCACACCTCCTTAAGCTGAGCAACAAAGAAATCATTATACTCAGCAGTGCCGTAGCTGCTTTCATGTCTGTCCCAGGGAGAAAGATAAATTCCCAGCTTCAGACCGTATTTTTTGCAGCTTTCGGAAAGCATTCTTACAATATCCTTACCGAAGGGGGTGTTCATAACATTGTGGTCTGTCAGCTTTGTGTCAAAAAGGCAGAAGCCGTCGTGATGCTTTGCAGTGATGATGACTCCCCTGCTTCCCGTTTTTTTCAGCTCACGGCACCATTGATCCGTGTCCAGCTCAGCGGGATTGAAGCGTGAGATGTCCTCTCTGCCGTCACCCCATTCTCTGTTATTCATTGTGTTGACACCGAAGTGAATGAAATTGTAATATCTCATGCTGAGAAAATCAAGCTGTCTTTCATCGGGACAAACCGAAGCAAATTTCTCTGCTTCACTGTCAAAGGCAAGTGCACGCTTTTCTCCGCTGCACCAGCTTTCATTAAAAATATTCTTTTCTGTTTTCATATTATATCTCCTTCAAAAAATCCCGAGGCACCAAAATAAATGCTTCGGGATAAATTTTTATGCATAGCTGAGGTAAACGTCCAGACCGTTAACGGAATAACTGATTGAGGTTGCTTTAAGGCCCTCAACAAAGGCATTGAGCATCTCTTCATCATAAAGAGTGATTCTTGCATCTATTCTCAGATTCTGATAATTTCCGAAAACGTTACCGGGAAGGAAGCCAGTACACCACCAGTATTCACCATAAGGTCTTGTAAACTTTGCCACCCAGTCTGATTCTTCATTGAAAATGTTCTTTCTCTGATAGAAGGTCATTGACATTTTGATTCTTTCATCATCCTCAGCGCAGGCATAATGAGCAATGGGTGTTGTTGAAAGCTTGTTATAAACACCGATTTCCGCGCCATAGAAGACAAGTCCGTACTGTCCCTTCCAGAACTGAACAAGCCAATCCTTTCCGTCATAGGTGAAATATACTCTCTCCGTATCAAAATTGATGAAGGTCAAAGGAGCAAGAGTGTCAAAAATTGCATTGTAGCCGACAACTCTCTGCCAAGGGTCAGCCGCTGTATAGAAATATTTACCCTCAGGAGAATAAAGGTATCCGAAAATGCCCTCACCCTCCATCTGAGAAATATAATCGTCGGTATTGCCTTCATCAGCCGTAAAGCTGATGTTCACGTGATCGGAGAAATTGCTGTAATACTGCTTATCACTTACCGCCAAATAAGCTCTTACCTTATATGAATAAATACTTGTTTCATCAGGAGTTGTGTCGGTATAGGAGGCAGTTTTTGTCTTGGCAAGAATCTTCCAGGATCCGTCAACAGCATCATATCTGTAAACCTCATAACCTGACGCACCTGTGCTCTTTGACCAGGTAAGCTTGATTCCGCTGAGCTTGACAGCACCCTTGAGATTTGAAGGCTTGAGGGGATTTGTTGCAGTTTCAACCTCTTTGCTGTAAGCGGCATAAGCGGTGGCTGAGCCGTCATTTTTTGTATAAGCTCTGACCTTGAACTTATAAACAGTTGCTGAATTAAGCTGTTTGACTGAGATTGATGTGCTTTCAGTTTTGCCCACACTCACCCAGAGATTTGTTGCCGTGTTCAGACGGACAACCTCATAACCTGAGGCACCCTTCACACTGTTCCAGCTGAGCTTTATGCTTTTTGTTGCACTTTCAGTTACCTTGAGTCCGCTTACGGTACCGGCAGCAGTTTTAAACTTGCACATTGCCGATTCAAGACTTGCAAAGTTCTTTTTGGAAACTGTCACATAAGCTTTGACACGGAATTTATAGGTTGTGTTTGCCTTAAGATTCTTTACTGTGTAACTTGTGCCCTTGACGCTTTCCAGAAGTGTGTAACTCTTCTTGACTGAATCATACTGATAAACACGGTATCCGCTTGCACCGCTGACTGCCTTCCAGGTAAGCTCTGCCTGAGTTTCCGAAACAGATGATGCCTTAAAGCCTGTGGGAGTCTGGGGAGGAGTAACAACTTTCACAGTTTTTGTGGCTGCACTGTAAATGTTCTTTTCACCCACTGTTTTATAAGCCTTGACTCTGAATTTATAGGGAGCTGCACTGCTGAGGGAATCCATTGTGAAGCTTGTTTTCTTTGTTGCATCAACAGCATTCCACTTTTTTGCCTGAGCATCATAAAGATAAATCTTATAGCCTGTTGCGCCGCTGACCTTTTTCCAGGAAAGGCTGATTTTTGTTGCTGAATCAGCCTTACCCTTGAAGCCGGAGGGAGTTTGAGGCTTCGTGGTTACAGCAAGAGTTTTTGACATATTGCCGTAAACAACAGAGTTTTTCTTTTTGATATAAGTTCTGACTCTGAACTTATAGGTTTTTGCACCCTTGAGTGAGGTCACCTTATAAGTGGTCTGGTTTGTTGTTTTGATTGTCTCCCATTTTTTCTCAGCTGAATCATAAAGATAAACCTTATAACCGCTGACAGAGTCAACTTTTTCCCAGCTGAGAGTTACAGATGAAGTTGTAACATCGGAGGCCTTAAGCTTTTTTACTACTCCCGTCGTTGCAGCCTGAGCTCCAATGAGAGCCGAAGCAGCAACAAGACAGCAAATCAGAACACTAAGAGTAATTTTTAATACCTTCTTCACCGTTTAAAGTCCTCTTTCTTTTTATTTGATCTGCACTCCGCCGAAGGGTCTGATTGAAAGAACATAGCAGGAATCATCACCAAAGATTGATTTCATTGCTGCTGTGTATTCCTCAATCATTTCATTGGGAACAAAAGCCTGGATTGTTCCTGCGAAGCCGCCGCCGTGAACTCTCCATGCACCCTTACCTTCAAGAATCTGCTCACTGACAGCAAGAGCCAATGAAAGAGGCTGATTCTTGGGGGCCTTACAGGTATAAACATTCTGATTATACATATATGATGATCTGCCGCTTGCGATGATGAGCTTTTTGAACTGCTCAAAATCCTTCTTTGCAAGAGCCTCTGACTGAGCAACAACCTTTTCGTTTTCACCGTAGAAATGAAGAGCTCTGATAACTGCTCTTTCACTGATTTTCTTTGCAATTGCACCGGCATTTGCAAGAACGTCTTCCTTGGTGCACTCTCTGAGCACTTTTTTGCCGAAGAAGGCTGCAACGCTTTCCATTTCAGTTCTTACCGCTGCATATTCGTCTGTGAGATCTGAATGACTGCCCTTTGTGTCCACAATGCAAAGGCTGTGACCTGATTTTGAAAAGTCAAAATCAATCTTGTTGATAACGGGCTTGTCTGTATCTTCAAAGTCAATTGAAACAAAACCTCCGACTGAGCAGGCTGTCTGGTCAAGAAGACCGCAGGGCTTGCCGAAATATACGTTTTCGCTGTACTGTGAAATCTTTGCAATTTCAACATCGTCAACCTTGCCGTCATTGTAAAGGTGGTTGAGCATTGTGCAGACAAGCACCTCAAAAGCAGCAGAGGATGAAAGACCTGAGCCTGAAAGCACCTGAGAAGCTGTTGTTGCATCAAAGCCGCCGACGTTATAGCCGAGCTCCTTGAATCTTGCAACAATACCTCTGATGATTGACTGGCTCTTTCCGATTTCCTCTTTCTTGATTTCAAGGTCGTCACAGCTTACCTGATCAAGAGGATAGCCTGCTGACTTGATTCGGATGATACCCTCATCATTTTTGGAAGCAACGGCAATTGCATCAAGGCTGATACCTGCTGCAAGAACAAGTCCGTGGTTATGGTCAGTGTGATTGCCGCCGATTTCAGATCTGCCGGGAGCTGAATAAAGACCGACCTGTCTTTCGTCATTCTTATCAAAAAGTTCACGGAAGGCCTCAAGAACCTCAAGGAATCTTGAATACTGAGTGTCGTAAGCATCCTTGTGATAAACAACTGCAAAGCTTTCGTCAATTTTTTTCTCTCTGAGGAGAGTTTCCATTTCTTTAATATTAATCATATCTTTTTCAACCTTTCATTGAATTTTATTTTTATTTTTTGTCAGCCCGATTCCTCCGGAAAGTATGAGCATAACCACACCGGAAAGGAAAGAGAGCATCATAAGCGGTACAATAAAGCTTGCTGAGGCGGGATCAAAAACGTTCCTGCCGATAAGAGTATATGAAAACAGCTTATAAGAAAAACCCGCAAGCGATACCAGAATAAATTTTATGTAACCCATATCCGTTGTGCCGTAAAGCATACTGACATTGTTTACGGAAATAACGGGAATGAGTCTGAGACCGAACAATACCATCGGCGAGCCGATTTTGTTGCTGTCAATGAATTTGTGCAGGGTATCGTTTTTTTCAATGAGCTTTTCGGCATTGCCTCCGCCGAATTTTCTGCCCCAAAAATACCTGATACTGTAAAGAATTGTAAGTCCTGCCATGTTAATCAGAAGAGCCTCATACCACTGAAAAATCACTCCGCAGGCAACACAGATACAAGACAGGGGGAACCAGGGTAAAACCGATTTCACTGCAAAATTAAGCAACAGAATCACCACGGTCAGCCAGGTGGCTCCGTGAGTCTGAATTCTGTTTTCAAAGGTTAAAAGAGCGTCGGTATATTTTGCATACCACTCGTTGAATTCATCAAGTGCAAATATTCTCAGAAGAATCGCAAGAATCAACGCCAAAAGAAAACAAATTAACGCCGAAGTGTTCAGTGCATAATGAACTCTTCTTCTTTTGTTCAAAACTTCCACTCCTTAAATTACAGCAATGAGACACACCTCTCTCATTATACTACATTATATTTTATAATATATAGTCTTTAAGGTCAACTGATTTTGTGATTTATTTTTTAATTTTATTATAATATATTATCATTTTCTTTCGGGAATGATGACAAACACATAAAGATGTGATAAAATATATCTATCAATACAAAAGGAGAATAAATATGAAACTTGTTATTCTTGACGGTTACACAGAAAACCCCGGTGATCTTTCATGGGACTGGCTGGAAGATTTTGTTGACGATTACAAAATTTACGATATCACTCCGCCTGAGCTGATTGTTGAAAGAAGCCTTGAAGCCGACATTCTTGTCACAAACAAAACTGTTCTGACAGCTGAAATCATTGCTTCATTGCCAAAGCTTAAATTTATTTCAACTCTTTCAACGGGCTATAACACAATTGACCTTCAGGAAACTGCCAAAAGAGGAATCACCGTTTCCAACATCCCCGCATACAGCACCAACGGTGTTGCGCAGCTTGTTTTTGCGCTTTTGCTTGAAATCACCAACCAGGTCGGCGTGCATAACGAGAGTGTGAAAAAGGGTGAGTGGTGTGAAAGTGAGCATTTCTGCTATTGGAAAACTCCCCTGAGTGAGCTTGCCGGTAAAACAATGGGTATCGTGGGCTTTGGAAAAATCGGCTCAGCCGTTGCAAACATTGCCAACGCCTTCGGAATGAAAGTTATTGCCTTTTCACCCAACACAAAAACCTATGACGGCTTCGGCAGTACAGAATTTCTCACTCTTGAGCAGGTTGCAAGGGAAAGTGACATTCTTTCCCTTCACTGTCCCCTCACAGCCGACACGGAAAACCTTGTGAATATGGAATTCCTTAAAAAGATGAAGAGCAACGCCATCATCATCAACACCTCAAGAGGTCCCGTTATCAATGAAAAGGATCTTCGTGAAGCTCTCGACAAGGGAATCATTGCAGCGGCAGGCATGGATGTTCTTTCAACAGAGCCGCCCAAGAAGGACAATCCCCTTCTCAGCTGTGACAAGTGCTTCATCACTCCCCACATTGCATGGGCAAGTCTTGAAGCAAGAACCAGACTTATGAACATTTTCAAGGATAATGTTGAAGGCTTTGTAAAAGGCAAGCCTGTAAATGTTGTGGGTTAAAAGCTTAACAGAAAAAACAGCGGGTATAATCATCACTGAAATCAGTGGATTATACCCGCTTTGATTTTTAATAACATCTGTAAGAAAACAAAAAACACTCTCCATTTCTGAAGAGTGTCATTTTTTTAAATCAGTCTTCCTTCTTCTTAAGGCAAAGGAATGCTGCAGCTGATGCAAGTGAAAGAGTTGCGATAGCTGTTACAACTGCTGATGTGTCACCTGTTTCGGGAACTGATGTTGTTACAACAGGAGGAACTGTTGTTGTGGGAGCAGCTGTTGTTGTTTCATCGGGAACTTCACCGTCAACGTAACCAAGATAAAGGTTAGCGAAGAAGTTAACGATTTCGTTATCGAGAAGAGCCTCGATTGTTGTTGTGTCAAGACCGAGTGACTCAAGACCAGCAAGGAGTGAGTCAGCAAGACCTGCCATAATGTCTGTTGTTGTGAATGAGGTTGAACCTGCATTTGTTGTTGCATCGATGAGAGCCTGAATGTCAAGGTTACCGATTGCGCTAAGGTCGAAGATGCTCAGGTCAACGCCTGCACCTGCCATTGAATCAGCAACAACTGTGAGAAGCTCATCAAGCTGAGAAATGTCGAAATCCTCAAACATTGTTTCGATTGACTCTGTGTCAAATGTTGTGATGAGATCTGTGAGCCATGTGATGTCAAGAGTTGAGCCTGTAAGCTGAGTTGTTGTTTCTGTTGTTTCTGTTGTTTCTGTTGTTTCAGCTGTTGTACCTTCTTCATCAGTTGTGGGTACAAGGTTGTTGTAGAAAGCTTCAAGGTCGAATGTACCAAGATCAAAGCCTTCAAGGAGAGCCTCAAGCTCTTCGTATGAATAACCGCTGAAATCAATGCCTTCAAAATAATCCTCAAAGGATACTGTTGTTTCCTCAGCAAAAGCTGTGGGAAGAAGAAGACATAAGGAAAGAGTTACTGCAACAATAACACCGAGAATTTTTTTCATAACTAAATTCATCCTTTCTTTAATACATATATCAACGGTTATAACCGTAATATACCAATCATCTGTAACATTATACTATACTGAAAAATAAAAATCAATAACTATTTCAGAATTTTTTTAATAATTTTACCATGTTACATAAACATCAAGACCCTTGGTCTTGAAGTCCTTATTAAGCTCAAGTCCGTTTTCCTTGAGAGCATTGACGAAGCAAAGAAGCATGTTGTAATCCTTCATTGTGATTCTTGATTTTGTCAGAAGCTCAGATCTGTCTGCCATTTTTTCAAGTCTGCCGGGCACAAAGCCTGTGCACCACCAATATTTTGCATAATCTCTTGAAAAGATTTCTTCACCGTTGCGATAGAAGGTTGAAGACATATAAAGAGCGTCCTCGTCACTTGCGCAGTCATAATATTCAACCTCACGTGAGGGATCCTTTGTGTAAACGCCGATTTCCATACCAACGAAAATCATACCATACTGACCCTTCCAAAACTGAATGCACCAGTCTTTGTCAGCATAGTTGAACTTGCAGCGCATTGTGTCAAGATAGAAAATACCGAAGGGTGCAAGGGTATCGTAAATTTCACCGTAGCCGATTGCTCTCTGCCAGGGATCTGTGCTTGTGAAATAGAAATTTCCGTCAGCATCATAAAGATAACCGGCAAGTCCGCTGGATGAAAAATCGATGCCGCCTGAGCTAGGCAGGGTAACTTTTGCAGTGGTTGTTGTCGCAGATGTTGTGGGAGCTGCAGTTGTGGTTGTTTCAGTTGTTGTGGGAAGAGTGACAGCCTCAGTTGTTGTGGGGGCCGTTGTTGTCTCAGTTGTGGTTTCAGTTGTTGTGGCGGTTGTGGGCTGAGTTGTCATCATTGTTGTTGGCACGGCGAAGGTTGTCAGCAGACTGTTTGTTGTTGAAGCAAAAGCATCAACAGAGGGAGAAAAAACAGTCTCTGTTGTGGGAGCTGTCTGTGTTGTCGTTGTGACAACAATGTATGTAGGCATCTGTGAGGGTTCGGGCTCAACATTTTTTGTCATCATTTTAACTCCGAGAAATGAGCCGCCGCATACTACCAACAAAGCAACCAAAGTCAATATTGCGTTCTTATTTTTGGAAAAATTCATTTTTCGACCTCCGGTTAATTATATGTATATTAAATCTGTGCATTATTTTATATCTAATAGGATAACAGATATAACTGTCAAGGTCAAGTAAATTTTTTCTTGTTTACAAAAATGTTCGGATTTTAGCTTTTTTTCCCAAAAGTTGAAATAAAACTGTTAATTTTGCTCAAACATGCCCCATCTTCTTGCCCCCGCAGAACAAAAAACAACCCCGCAAAAATATGCGGGGTTGTAAATTCAGATTAATCAGTTGTTGCCGAAAATGTTTCTGCCCTTGAAAACGTTGAGAACATCGCTTTCGTCATCAGCGGCCTGATCAAAAACTGAGCCTGAACTCTTGGGAGGAGTTTCAATAACATCATAATTCTGAGCGGGAGCCTGCTGAACGGGAGCTGAAGCATATCTTGCTTCATTGAAAATTGATGAAACGTCGGGAGCGGTTCTGCCTGAATTTTCAATCATTGAAGCAAAGCCCTGTCCGAATCTTGAAGCGGCAAAGTCAACGGTCTCCTGAGCGGGACGTGATGCCACGCTGATGAATTCGGGATCAGCCTGAGGCTGAACAGCAGCCTTTGCAGCAGCTGCAGTCTGAACGGGTTCCTGAACGGGAGCTTCCTGCTTGTTCTGAGCACCGAAGCCTGTTGCAATAACAGTGATGAGCATTTCATCACCCATATTTTCATCAAATACAGAACCGAAGATGATGTTTGCATCGGGATGAGTTGACTCAGCAATGAGTGTACCTGCCTGCTCGATCATGTCAAGAGACATATCGGAAGAACAGGTTACATTGATGATTACGCCGCTTGCACCGTCGATTGCTGTTTCGAGAAGAGGACTTGTGATGGCCTGCTTTGTTGCTTCAGCAGCACAGTCTGCACCTCTGCCGCGTCCGATACCCATGTGAGCAAGACCTGCATCCTGCATAACACTCTTGATATCTGAGAAGTCAAGGTTGATGTAACCGGGAACCTGGATTGTGTCTGAAATACTCTTGACACCCTGCCAGAGAACATCGTTTGCCTTGCCGAAAGCATCCTTCATTGAAAGTGACTTGTCACCAAGAAGCTTAAGTCTTTCATTGGGGATGACAATAAGGCTGTCAACGTGCTTTTCAAGCTCTCTGATGCCTTCTTCAGCCTGAGCCATTCTCTTCTTACCTTCAAATCTGAAGGGCTTTGTGACGATACCTACTGTAAGAGCACCGAGCTCTCTTGCAATTTCAGCAACGATGGGAGCTGCGCCTGTACCTGTACCGCCGCCCATACCGGCTGTGATGAAGACCATATCTGTTGAGCGAAGTGCTTCAGCAATAACATCACGGCTTTCTTCAGCCGCTCTTTTACCAACCATGGGGTCACCGCCGGCGCCCATGCATCCGGTCACTTTTTCACCGATCTGAATCTTATGTGTAGCTTTTGATTTTTCAAGAATCTGTCTGTCAGTGTTGATTGAAAGGAATTCTACGCCGACAATGCCGTTATCAACCATTTCGTTGATTGCGTTTCCGCCGCCGCCACCGACACCTACAACCTTAATCTGATTGTAAGCAATGTTTTCGTTATCCATTACGAAGCTCATTTTACTTCCTCCTGCATAAATATATTTGAATTTTAATGCTTTTTATATATTATATCGCTTATAATTCAAGTTATTATATCATATAATTCCCGAAAATACAATAACCTTAAGCCATTAAATTAACTTAATTTTTTATTAAATTTCACAAAAGCTGAAATATCTGCCTTATTTTTCCATTGTCCCTTTAAGAACAACCACTCTTTCTGAATAACCGATAAGAGCATAACCCTGATCCGTATCTCCGATTTCCTGCTGAACGGCGAGGTAAGCAACTCTGAGCTTTTCGGCAAGCTCACTTTCACTCAGCTCCTTGACAGAGGCTCCGAAATAAAGAGCAACTCTTGAATCATAAACAGCAACAAGGTCATCGGTTTTGCTGACATTGATAACGGAATTTTCAAAATTACCCGAAAGCAACAGAGCCTTTGCAATTTTCTTTGCCGCCTGATAACCCTCAAGGTTTTCTTCAGAGGGAACAAACACAGTTCCCGTTTCAACCTGCTGACTCTTGAGGCCTTCAACACGGAACATTCCTTCACGCAGCTTTTTCTTTTTCAATGAAAGCACCTTGTCATTTTCATCAACACAAAACCAGTTTTTGCCGTTTTTCACAACAAGCATATCCGAGGTATCGGTGACGGTAAGTATGACTGCATTTCCGTCAGAATAATCTCTTCTGACCTCAACAGAGCCGATATAAGGCAGTTCTCTGACAAGCTTTTCCGCAACCTCATCCTTTTTGAAGTCAAAGATTCTCTGATCAACGGCAACAGTTGATTTTTTGATGATTTTCTCATCAGAATAAATGCTTTCACCTTCAATAAGAATCTTTTCAACCTTCACACTGCGCAGAACGTTGAATATTGCAACAAAAATACCGATAAGAACAAGTATAACAGCCGTGGCCGCCAGACCGAAGCGTCTTTTTTTGTTGACATTATCAGAGCGCTCCTTCATAATTTCAACGTGAGAATAGCCCTCGCCTCTTTTACGCACAGTGTTTTCATTGCTTGTTTTCAGGCTGTCACCGTTTTTTTTCAGAATCTTTTCCGACTTCTGAGAGGTTTGAGATTTTTTCTTTTCCGCTCTGCTGTCAACAGGCGGCCTTTTCTTTTTTGAGGTCTTTTTCTCACCTCTTGTATCCTTGCCCTTAGGTGTTCTTGAATTTGCATCCTCGTTCCGGGCCGGCGCTGTGCTCTTTCTGTTTTTTGTCTGAGATGCAGCTTTTGATTTGTCTGCGGATGCTGCTGTTTTCTTTGCTGCAGTGCCTGATGCAGTTCCCGAAGCTGCGGTCTTTCTCTGAGAAGGCGCCGCATTGCTTCCGTCAAAATAACTGTCAAGATTTCTGTATTTGCTGAGGTCCGTTTTCTGCAGTCTGCTGACGGAACCCATATTTGCATAATCGTCAAGTGAAACTCTTTTATCCTCCTGCACTTTCTTGTCCCCTTTCCTTATCTGAAATGAAAATCTCCTTTAAGCTCCGCAGCGTCTGATATCCGCACCGATACGCAAGAGATTTTCTTCGATTTTTTCATATCCTCTGTCTATATGATAAATTCTGTCAATAACCGTTGTGCCCCTTGCACTCAGTCCCGCAATCACAAGAGAGGCTCCCCCTCTCAGATCAGGCGAACATACTGAGGCTCCGTATAAAGTCTTCACCCCGTCAATGAGTGCCACCTTGCCTTCAATTTTAATTTTCGCACCCATTCTCACAAGCTCACTGACGTGCTTGAAGCGGCTTTCGAAAATATTTTCCACCATCACACTTGTGCCCTGTGCCTTTGTCAGCATTGACATAACGGGAGCCTGGGCATCGGTGGGGAAGCCCGGATATGGCATTGTTCTGATGTCTCTGACAGAACAAGGTCTCTTGTTCATAACAATTCTGAGGCTGTCTTTTCTTTCGGTGATTTCACAACCCGCCGCCTCAAAAACGGGAATGACCGACATAAAATGTTCTGTATTTATATTTTTAAGATAAACATCGCCCTTTGCTGCCGCCACAGCTGCCATATAGGTCAGAGCAACAATACGGTCAGGCATTACGCTGTATTCACAGCCGTGAAGTCTGCTGACTCCGTCAATGATGAATGTGCCGTGAGAAAGAATTTCAATACTGCATCCGCAACAGCGCAAAAAGGAAACAAGGTCCTCAATTTCAGGCTCCTTTGCACCGTTGAGAATCACGGTACGTCCCGCAGAGGTTGCCGCCGCAAGAATAATATTCTCCGTGGCACCCACGCTGGGAAAGGAAAGACTTATCACCGTGCTTTCAGGTGAAGAAAGCTTTTCACACCGTATATAACCGTGGCTCTCATCTATTTTATAGCCCAAACTTTTAACGGAGCTTAAATGAAGATCAATCGGTCTCAAACCGATTTCACATCCGCCGGGAGCAGAAAGCTCCGCCCTTCCCGTTCTGCCGAGAACAGAACCGAGAAAAACAATTGACGAGCGCATTTCTCTCATCAGGCTGTCGGGAATCTCACTGCCCGAAACACCCGTTGAATCAACAGTAACGGTTCCGCCCGCTTTTTGCACCCTGCATCCGAGATGCTCAAGTATCTTTATAGCCGCATTAACGTCGGAAAGCCCGGGACAGTTATGTAAAACACTGACTCCGTCAACAAGAACAGTTGCCGCAAGAATGGGCAGCGCACTGTTTTTTGAGCCCTGAACATCAAGCTCACCTCTGAGAGCTCTTCCTCCGTTAATGATTAAACTGCCCATAAAATCACACCTTTCACACCATTCTATGCAAAAAATGTGAAATCCGTGATTTATTTTACAAGAGAAAGAACTATATCGGCAATTTTTTCCTTTGCATCAAAAAGAGCCATTGCCTTTGCATTGCTTTCGGTTGCTTTTCTTTTTTCATCGTTATCGGCAAGGGAAAGGAAAAGCTCATTCATTTTTTCCTTTGTCAGATCCTTTTCCTCGATAACAAGAGCTGCACAGTTGTTCACAAGAGCCATTGCATTGTGATACTGATGATTTTCAGAAACATTGGGAGAAGGAATAAGAATTGAAGCCTTACCGAGAGCCTGAAGCTCGGAAAGGGTGCTTGCACCTGCACGGCAGATGACAACATCGGCGGCGGACATACACACTTCCATATCGCTGATGTATTCTCTGATTTCGATATTGTCGTATTCATCGGGATTAACGCCCTTTTCTCTGAGCTTATCAGGCACCCAGAGTCCGTACTGCCCCATTGCATGAAGAAAATAATAATCCTTGTTGCCGCAATGCTCGGAGATGATATCCACCATCGCATTGTTTATCGTCGCCGCACCGAGACTTCCGCCCATGGAAAGAATAAGCTTCTTTGAATCGGAAATACCCATTTTCGCTCTGCTGATATCTCTGTCAGCTCTGAGCATTTCACCTCTGACGGGAAGACCTGTCACTGTGGGCTCGTTTTTGCACTGAAGATGCTTTTTTGCATCCTCAACGGTAAGCATAACCTTGTCCACAAGCTTTGCAAGGGCCTTATTTGTCACGCCCGGAAAAGCATTCTGCTCATGAATTGCGGTGGGAATGCCCATCTTTGCAGCCATTCTCACAACGGGACCGCTGACATAACCGCCAAAGCCGATTACAACATCGGGAGAAAAATCCTTGATGATTTTTCTGACGGATGCCGAGCAGGTAAGAAGATAAAAAACCGCAAGAATGTTTCTGATGATATTCTCAACAGTCAGCTTTCTCTGAAAGCCTGCAATTCTGATTGTTTTAAGCTCAAAATTTGCCTGAGGGACAAGCTTTGCCTCCATCTTTCCCTTTGCACCGACAAAAAGAATCTGTGCATCGGGATGTCTTTCTCTGATTTCACCCGCAACTGCAAGAGCGGGATTGATATGGCCACCTGTACCGCCGGCAGCAAATAAAATTTTCATTTTTAATCTCTCCTTCAAAGGCTGAAAAGCCTTTATTTATTTTAAGCAAAGCTGAGCTGCTTATAACCTGAAACAGCCTGAAGTTAAATTCAGGCTTTTCAGTACTATTTTTCCATATTTGCATCCCTTGACACCGACAGAACAATACCCATACCTATCATTATAGCCCATAGGGATGAGCCGCCGTAGCTGAAGAAGGGCAAGGGCATACCTGTGTTCGGGAAAAGGTCGGTGATAACCGCCATGTTGAAAATGACCTGAATTGCAATAAGAGTCACAACACCGATGGCAAGCAATGAGCCGAAATAATTTTTGCAGTTAACTGCAATATAAATACCTCTGAGAACAAGTGCTGCAAAAAGAATAAGCACGATGCAGGCACCGAAAATTCCTCTTTCCTCACAGAAGATTGAAAAAACAAAGTCATTATGAGGCTCGGGCACATAAAGATTTTTCTGCCTGGACTGACCGAAGCCGACACCGAAAAAGCCGCCTGAAGCAATGGCATAAAGTCCGTTGTTGGTCTGATAACGGTCATCAGGGGAAACTTCATCAGGCTTAAGCCAGGCGTGAATTCTTGTATAAGCGTTACCGAAGCCCTTAAGAATCTCATAATTATTAAGAATATATACAATGGCAATAATCAGAATTATACTTATTATTACAAAATAGCTTTTCTTTGCACCGCTGAAAAAACACATCACAAGACCAAGTGAAAACAGAACTATTGCACCTGAGTAATGACTTCCGAGAAGAACAAGAACACAGTAGCTTGCAAGAATTATTGCAAGAACCGTTGCCGCAATAATTGAGTTGCCGGCGTGGTTAAAAATGAACTCCTCAACAATGTTGAACTTTTTGGGATCAACTCTGACCTTGATGAATTCAAGAGGGCCCGTGCGCAAAGCGTTTTTCATTGCACAGATGAAATATGCCAGAACGATTATAAGGGTTATTTTGGCAAACTCCGAGGGCTGAACAGGTCCAAGCCAGCGTCCGTTTTCATTATTCTGAATTTTGTTGACCAAAAGGGTAATTGCAAGAATAAAGATTGTCGCTATATAAAATAAGCTCGCAAGTCCGCTGTTATAAGCCTTATAGTCAATATGACTGACAAAAAGCATAATTCCAAATCCGATTATACCCCAAAGAATCTGTCTGTAAAGATAGTACTCACCCGACCCTGTTTCAACAGTTGCGGAAACATAGCTTGCCGAATACATTGAAACAAGACCGATAGTGTAAAGAATCATAACCAGACAAGCGAAAACCACATCAAAGCTTCCGTTGACCATAAAGTTGGTTTTAATTTTCATATTTACATTCAGATATCTCTCAAGAAATCTTTTGACCAAAGCTTTCCCCTCCAGCTTTTATTTGCACTCATAAGGTGCACCTTATATTATCTGACGGTGAAATACATGGCAGCAACACCGGCAGCACAGCCGATAACGCTCACAAGAGTAAACACCGTAACAATTTTGTTTTCATTCCAGCCGCACATTTCAAAGTGATGATGAATGGGAGCCATTTTGAAAACCTTCTTTTTTCTGAGCTTGATTGAGCCGATCTGAATAACATCGGAAAGAGCCTCAATAACATAAACAATGCCCAGAGGAAGAAGAATAAGAGGACATTCGACAGCATAAGCAAGAGCAACAACAATGCCCCCGAGGAACATTGAGCCCGTGTCACCCATCATTACCTTTGCAGGATAATGATTCCAGATAATATAACCTGCACATCCGCCCGCAAGAGCAGCTCCGAGAATGCCGACAGAGGTTGTTTTGAGCATAACCGCAATAACAGTGAAGGCAACACCTACGGGAATTGTTACGCTTCCGCAAAGACCGTCAATGCCGTCAGTAAAGTTTACGGCATTGATTGCGCCGTAAATCACGCAGACGCTGAAAAGGCAGAAGAAAATTATTCCGCCGATTGAAGAGAATGTAACCTTGCCGTAAAAGGGAATAAACATTGAAGTGCTTTCACTGATAATAAGAGAAGCAAGGTAAGCTGCAATGACAAGCACCTGAGGAATTGTTTTCTGAATTTCCGTAAGACCGAGGTTTCTCTTTTTGACAACCTTGATATAGTCATCGGCAAAGCCGACAATTGCAAAGCAGACAGCCATCAGCACACCTGCAAACAGTCTTGTGTACTGCTGATATTTTGTCACATCAAGCTCGGAAAAGACCTGAACGCCCGAAGCCTTGCCGATAACAATAGCAGCAACAAGCGCCATAACGGTGCTTATGATAAACATAAAGCCGCCCATTGTGGGAGTGCCCTGCTTTTTGGCGTGCCATTTGGGCCCGATGTCAGTGAGTATATTCTGACCGAATTTCAGATTGTGCAGAATCGGAATAAGCACAATTCCGAGAAGTGCGGAAACAGCAAAGGAAATAATCCCCGCAATCACAATTAATGTCAGGTTGTTCATTTAAATCCATCCTTTCAAATTAACAATATCAGCTTTTATCAGTTTTCCAATATTTTTTTAATAATTTCTCTTTCGTCAAAGGGTATTTTTTCCTCACCGATTATCTGATAGGTTTCGTGACCCTTTCCTGCAAGAAGAACAATATCATCTCTTCGGGCAAGACTCAGAGCATAAAGAATTGCATCTGCTCTGTTCTGCTTTATATACACGGGAGTTTTAAAGCCCTCTGTACCCTGAAGTATATCATCGATTATGTCTGAGGGATTTTCTGTTCTCGGGTTGTCATCGGTTAGAACAACAATGTCAGAATAAGCTGCCGCAATTTTTCCCATCTCTCCCCTTTTTTCACGGTCTCTGTCTCCGCCGCAGCCGAAAAGAGTGATAATCCGGCTGTGCTCAAAGCTGTCAAGGGCAAGAAGCACCTTTTTCAGACTGTCGGGAGTGTGGGCATAATCAATAATAATTCTGTAATCCTTTTTTGTGGGCACAAGCTCAAATCTGCCCTTGACTCCGTAAAAGCTTCTCAGAGCCGCCGCGCAGGTTTCAAGACTGATCCCGCATTCAAGAGCGGTTATAATTGCCGCCATTGAATTTGAAACGTTATAAACACCGGGAAGCTGCAGCTTCATGCGGTGTATGAGTGAGTCGGCAACAATGAGATAATCTGTGCTTCCCTGAGAAAAGCTGATTGCCTTTGCCGAAAAATCCGCCTCATCACTTTCACAGGAAAAGGTTTTCACTCTTCCCTTTGCCGCCGAAATAAATTCATCCCTGTGTTCATCATCATAATTTATGACAGAAAGACGGCTGTTTTCAAAAAGAAGCTTTTTGGCATTTTTATAATTTTCGACTGTGCCGTGATAATCAAGATGGTCACGGGTAAGATTGAGAAAAATCCCTGCCTCAAACTCAAGGCCGTGAAGCCTTTGCTGATGAAGGCCCTGAGAGGAAGCCTCAATGATGCAGAATTCCGTGCCGCAGCTGAGCATATCCCTGAACATTCTGTGCATTTCAAAGCTGTCGGGAGTTGTCAGCTCTGAGGGATTGTCACCTGAGCAGATAACATTACCCACCGTGCCGATCATTGCACATTTATGTCCGCCGAGGGAAAGAATACTGTAAAGCATTGACGCGGTTGTGGTTTTTCCGTTTGTGCCTGTCACACCGATAAGCCTGAGCCTTCTGTGACAGAAGCCGAAAAATGCCGCACACAAAAGGGAATAAGCCTTTCTTGTATCCTGTACAACAATTGTGTTTTCACAAAGCTTTCTTTTTGCAACAACCGCAACGGCTCCTTTTTCAAGGGCGCGGCTGACAAAGGCTTCACCTTTTTCGTGGCACACAAAAAGAGTGCCTTCTCTGACCTTCCGTGAATCGTCGGTAATAAAATCAATTTCTGTGTCCGGAGCTTTAAACGAAATCTCTGCCTTTTCAAGCAATTGGGAAATAAGCATAGTGTTCCTCCGTTAGCTGACAGATATCCGTCAGCCCTTCAGCCGACGCAATACCCGTTAATACCGTAAATCAATCCTGTGCAACGTTGCTCTTTCTGAAATATACAGTGATTTTTGTGCCCGCTTCAACGATTGTGCCCGGTGAAACGTTCTGACTGTATGCCTCAATGCCCGAAGTGTCTGACGGGGTTGAGAAAACAACGTTGAGTCCCTTGGAAACAGCAAGGCTGTTAACCTGACTTGTGCTTAAGCCCGAGAAATCGGGCACTTCAACTTCCAGTGCTTTTGCATCTGTCTCAGTATAAAGAACAATTACACCGCCTGAGGGAATAAGCTGACCTGCCGCGGGAACCTGAGACACAACAGTTGAGCCGCTGCCTGCAACAGTTGTGCTGAAGCCCTTTGCCGCAGCCACACTTCTTGCCTGATGGATATCCTTTCCCCTGAGGTCGGGAGCTGTTCCGCTGATTTTCTTGAGCTGATTTTCTGTGTATTCAGGCTCAATGCCGAGATAATCAAGAGTCGATGTGAGAACAAGCTTTGCTGCGGGAGCCGCAAGAGCACCGCCGCTGTAACCGCCTGTTTTTGCATTGTCAACACAGATTAAAATTGCAACCTGGGGATCATCTGCAGGAGCAAAGCAGACAAAGGAGGCAATATAAATCTTTTTCTGAGGGATTTCCTTTCCTTCTTCGTCATATTTCTTTGTCTGGTCGAGCTTTTCAGCTGTGCCTGTTTTACCCGCAACCAGATAACCGTCAATGTGAGCAGATGTACCCGTTCCGTTTTCAACAACGTCAACCATCATTGAGGTAACAATATCTGCTGTTGACTGGGAAATTACGTTTCTGACAACTGTGGGTTCATTTTCAACAACAATGTTGCCTTCACCGTCAATAATCTTCTTGACAAGATAAGGCTTCATAAGCTTGCCGCCGTTGGCAATTGTACTTGTTGCCGCAAGAAGCTGAACAGGCGTGATTTTGAAGCTCTGGCCGAAGGAGGTACTTGCAAGGTTGACGAGGCTCATTGTGTCAGCGTTATGAACGATGGATCTTGTTTCACCCATCATATCAATTCCCGTTTTCTCCGAAAAACCGAAGGCTTCAAAATATTTCATATATTTTTCAATTCCCATCTGCTGACCTAACCAGATAAATCCGCAGTTACAGGAATTCATAAGCATTTTTGTGATAGTCTGTGTTCCGTGAGCCTTATAGTTGGCACAGTCATAATCGGTATCAAGCACCTTGATGTGTGATGAGCAGTGGTAGGTTGTGTTCAGATTTGCCACACCCTCTTCGATTGCAGCCGCTGCGGTGAAAATCTTGAAGGTTGATCCCGGCTCATAAATTGTGTTCACACAGTCACTCACGCGCTGCTTTGAAATGAGCGTGCTTGTAAGAGCGTTATATTCTTCACTGCCCTTTTCAAGTCCCTCAAAGCCCGATAAATCCGCATCTTCAGAAATCAGAGAGGGATTGTTCAGATCAAAGCCCGGCTTTTCACCCATTGCAAGAATTGCACCCGTGTTGACATCCATAACCATTCCGTAAACAGAGTCGGCGTCTGTGCTTCTGAAGGTGTTGTCAAGAGCAGACTCAAGATAAAACTGAATGTTTCTGTCAATGGTTGTTACAAGGCTGTTGCCGTCTTTTGCATCATAAACCGCTTCAAATGAGCTTTCTATGGGATTATTCTTGGCATCTCTTGCCGTGACAATTCTTCCTGACTCACCCTGAAGCTCATCATCATAATAAAGCTCAAGACCCGACTGGGCTCCGCTGTCACCGTTGACAACACCGAGCACTGCCGCACCGATGCTTTCATGGGAATAAAGTCTCAGCTCGTCTCCCTGATATTTAAGGAAGTTTGAGGGTCTGAAGCTGTAGCTTGTGTAAGTCTTTTTGATTTTCGGCTCTCCGTTTTCGTCAAGAATTGTATTGCCCTTTTTGTCTGTCTCCTCAGAAACGGTGTAAGGATAGCTCTGACTGAGGAATTCATCAAGAGCATTTTTAAGAGTGGGAGTCACCTTTCTGAGAATTTTGGCATGATTGGTTGAGCAGTTATACAATAAATTATAAAGGTCTTCCTCATTCTCATACTCAGCATAGGAAAGCTCACCGTGCTCTGCAACGATACGGACAATCTCCTGAGCCATATATCTGCACATTTCCTGCTTTTTCTTGTCTTTTTCACTGTATGAGCTGTAGCTCTTGTTCATCTGAACACCGTCAACATAAAGCACCCAGGATTCAACACCCGTAACAAGAGGAGTCATATTGCAGTCATAAATGTTACCTCTGACGCCCTTGAGCTCAGTGTCAACAAGCTGAATTTTATTTGCCGCGCTTCTGTATTCATCACCCTTGATGAACATAACTCTGCCGATTGCAAAAAGAGAGCCGAAAAACAGCAGTATAGCCAGTGTATAGCCCACAACTCTTGCTCTGATTTGAAAAATCTTATCTGTCCGTCTTCTTATGCGGTTTTTCTTTATAATGAAACGATACATAACTGACCGATCTCCCTTTCATTTGTTTTTTTGCCTTTCAGATAAAACAGGGGCTGTATAAGTAAATAAATTACTTTAAACAGTCCCCTCTGATAATATATTTACGTCAGCACCTTTTTATTTATTCAGAAACGCCTGTCTCCTCTGCTGAAAAAATCACTTTATTTTCACTTGAGTCAATATATTCCTCGTTACCTGATGAGGATTTGACAAAGCCGAAAACCTCAACAGCATAAGTGTCAATGTTCTGAAGTGTGTTAAGTGCCGAAAGTCTTGCATCAAGCTCAACGCCCTTCTGAACAGAAAGCTCATACTGAGTCACAAGTCTGTCATATTCGGCAGCCTTTGCGATGACAAGACCGTGCATAAAAAGGCTTGCGATGTAAACAGCCGCAATCACAGCAGAAAAAGCAGCAATCTTCAGAACACTTACGGTTGACTTCCAGTCACTGCGGATGCTTTCATCGTCAGCATTGCCTGATGTGCGTCTGCTCAGATCGGGAGACTTAGCCTTTTGCAGCTTCTCCTTCCGTTCAAGCTCAGGAGCCGCTGACATATTTTCATTATATATATATTTATAAGCATTTTCTGCTGCCAATGAAATCACCCCGTTTCTGTTAATTATTTTTTCCTTTGTTTTTGTCAGTTGATTTTTTTCACGCAACGAAGAGTTGCACTTCTTGATCTGTTATTATTTTCCAACTCATTCTCACCCGGAACAATCTTTTTAAAGGGAAGCATGCCCGCAGGTGTTCTGCCGCAGATGCACACCGGGCAGGAGGGAGGACAGATGCATCCCTCACAAAAGGATGCAAAGGTCTTTTTGACAATTCTGTCTTCAATTGAATGAAAGCTGATGATTGCGATTCTTCCGTTTTCGGCAAGAGAGTCAAACATATCTCTGATTGCCTGCTCGAGAATGACCATTTCTCTGTTGATTTCAATTCTTATTGCCATAAAAATTTTGCCGCAAGGATTTTTTGTTCTTCTTGCTGCGGCGGGGATTGCTGATTTCACAATCTCTGCCAGCTGAACTGTTCCCGTAATTTCACTTTTTTCTCTTTCTCTTATGATTGCAGCAGCAATTCTGGGAGCAAATTTTTCTTCGGCATAATCTCTGAAAACTCTGGTCAGCTCTTTCTGAGAATAGGTGTTGATCATTTCTGAGGCTGTCATCCCCTGCTGAGACATTCTCATGTCAAGGGGCGCATCCTGCTTGAAGGAGAAGCCTCTTTCGGCTGTGTCAACCTGATGAGAGGAAATGCCCAGGTCGGCAATAATTCCGTCAACCTTCTCAATTCCGAGCCCGGAAAGAATTTCTTTAAGATTTGAAAAATTGTTATGTACCACGGTTACCCTTTTGTCTGAGCCGATGCGCTCCTTGATAACCTTGATTGCATCAGGATCCTGATCAATAGCAATGAGTCTGCCCTTTTCACTCAGGAAGCTGAGGATAAGCTTTGAATGACCTGCACCGCCGCAGGTACAATCAACATAAATTCCGTCGGGATTGATGTTAAGCGCCGCAACGGTTTCTTCAAGCAGCACGGTTGTATGAGAAAAATCCATAATTCACAACCCCGCTTACTTTTGAACATGCTCGGGAACCTTGATGAAAGCGCCCTCGCTCTTGAGCTGTCTGTATTTTTCCTTCTGCATGAGGAATGCCTGTTCGTCCTTTTTCTTTTCGGAAGCAACGAATTCTGACATCTTGGCAAAGTTTTCGGGGCTGAAAATTTCAAAGTAATCAAAGCAGCCCTGGAAAATGCATTTTCCATCAATGCCCGCTGCCTTGACGATGTCTCCGTCAATAACAACTCTGCCGAGCTTGTCATAGGTGCATTCACCCAGACCGTAGCTCATTGTGATTTTGATGTATCTTATCTCGTCTTCATCTGTGACGTCTTCAAGAGCGGCAAGCATTGCCTTCATGTGAGCTTCCTTGCTGAAGCAACGGATTGAAGGAGTATCAGAAGAAACGATACGGTAGAAAAAACCATCAGGGAAATATTCTCTGAACTTTGCAGGTATGAAAGCTCTGTTTGCACTGTCGATTTTATGTTCATATTTTCCTACAAGCATTTTCTCCGCTCCTTTCTCTTTTCACTTCGCTCATTCATTAACCATTTTTAACCAAATGAACCTCAAAAATGGTGCATTTGTCTAAGATACAAGGTTATTATACTTACCAAAAGCAAAAATGTCAATATAAAATTTATAATATTACCCTTGTTTTTCTGAGTTTTTTCGAGATATTTTCAAGAGTTTAGGGAGCTATGTTTAAAATGGTTATTAATGGATAGCTTTTTGGTAATTTTTGAGTCAAAATGGAGTTCAGAGGAAAATCCAAACAAAAAAACACGGTCTGAGTGCAAAATGCACACTCAAACCGTGTCTGATTTGCTAACAGCAAACCGAAATAATCTGACAGTTTTGTTTTTTTAATATTTTTTCGGTCAACTTAATTTACATATCGAACAGACTGATCTGTCTTGTTTCCGGCATTCCGTCAAAAGCACCCGCCTGTCTGAGAGCATCAATTGTTGAAGAGGAGGCTGAAGCCTTCTGAGCAAAATCGTCAACAGACACAAACTCCGTCACGCCCTCTCTTGCCTTTGCAAGAGCAATTGCGGCATTTTCACCCACGCCGCTGAGTGCTCCGAAGGGCATACGGATTTTTCCGTCCTCAATCACATAATCAATAGCCTCGGATTTGTAAATGTCAATAGGAAGAAGCTCAATACCTCTTGCCATCATTTCATTGACCACCTGAAGAGTGGGATACATGTTCTGCTCCTTGGGCTGAGCGTCGTTACCCTTGGCTTTGATTTCAGCCATTCTTTTTCTGACAGCTTCTCTGCCCTTGATTACCGTTGCAGCCTCAAGATCTCCGCCGCGCACGGTCATAAAGGCAGTGTAATATTCAAGGGGATGATAAATCTTGTACCAGCCGAGTCTCAGCGCCGCACTGACATAAGCCGCTGCGTGAGCCTTGGGGAACATATACTTGATTTTCATGCAGGAGTCAATGTACCACTGCTCAACACCGTTATCCTTCATTGCCTGCTTATGCTCCTCGGTCAGCAGCTTTGTTGCCTTGCCCTTACGGACAATTTCCATAATCTTGAAGGCCATACTGGGCTCAACACCCTTATGCATAAGATAAACCATAATATTATCTCGGGTACCGATAACCTCAGCAATGGTGCAGGTTCCGTTTTTGATAAGCTCCTGAGCATTTCCGAGCCAAACGTCAGTACCGTGAGAAAGACCCGAAACCTGAAGAAGATCGGAAAAATTCTTTGGCTGAGCATCAAGAAGCATCTGAATAACAAAGGGTGTGCCCATTTCGGGAATTGAAAGGGTGCCAGTGGGACAATCAATATCCTCAGCAGTTACGCCAAGAGGCTCGGGACTGAGAATAAGCTCATAAATTTTGGGATCGCATATATCCGTATCCATTGCAGCAATACCCGTGAGATCCTCAAGGTGCTTATAAAGAGAGGGAACATCATGGCCCAGATTATCCAGCTTCAGAATTGTATCATGAAGAGCATGGAAGTCAAAGTGGGTTGTCCTTGTGTCACTCTTGGAATCATCTGCAGGATGCTGAATTGGTGTGAAGTCGGAAAATTCGAAGGCATCGGGCACAACAACCATACCGCCCGGGTGCTGACCCGTTGTTCTTTTAACACCGGTGCAGCCTCTTGTGAGTCTGTCCTCCTCAGCTCTGCTGACAACAATCTCTCTTTCGGCAAGATATTTCTTAACATAGCCGTAAGCAGTTTTGTCAGCAACGGAGGCAATTGTTCCCGCCTTGAAAACGTGTCCGTCACCAAAGAGAGTTTCGGTATAACGGTGAGCTCTTGACTGATATTCACCTGAGAAGTTAAGGTCGATATCAGGGCTCTTGTCACCTTTGAAGCCCAGGAAGGTTTCAAAGGGAATGTCGTGACCGTCTCTTGCCATCGGAGTTGAGCATTTGGGACAGTCTTTGGGCGGCAGGTCATAGCCTGAGCCGACCTCACCCTTGAGGAAGAATTCAGAATACTTACAATTCGGGCAACGGTAATGAGGAGCAAGAGGGTTAACCTCTGAAATACCCGAAGCATTGGCAACATAGGATGAACCGACAGAGCCTCGTGAGCCCACAAGATAACCGTGCTCCTCTGAGTTTTTAACAAGCTTCTGCGCAATCATATAAAGAACACCGAAGCCGTGCTTGATGATTGAGGTCAGCTCTTTTTCAAGTCTTGTTGCAACATACTCGGGCACGGGATCACCGTAAAGATTCTTTGCCCTTTCCCAGCAGAGCCTTGTCAACTCCTCATCGGCACCCGCAAGAGAGGGCGGGAAGTTACCGTGGGGAATGGGTATAATCTGCTCAATCATATCGGCAATTTTATTTGTGTTGGTAATGACAATTTCCTTTGCCGTCTCTTCACCGAGATAAGCAAACTCACTGAGCATTTCCTCTGTGTTACGGAAATAAAGAGGAGCCTGCATATCAGCATCGGAGAAGCCGTTACCCGCCATAAGAATAGCTCTGTATTTTGCATCCTCCGGGTCAATGAAATGAACGTCACAGGTTGCAACAACCATTTTGCCCAGAGCATCGGCAATGTTGATAACCTTACGGTTAAAGCCGATAATATCATCCATACTTCTGACGTGAGGAAGCTTCTCACTTCTGATCATATATTCATTGTTGCCGCAGGGCTGAATTTCAAGGTAATCATAAAATGAAGCAATTCTGAGAAGCTCTTCATCACTTGCACCATCAACAATTGCTCTGTAAAGCTCACCGGCCTCACAGGCGCTGCCGATGATAAGACCCTCTCGGTGCTTTATAAGCTCACTTTTGGGAATAATGGGTTTGCGGTGGAAATATTCAAGATTTGACTTTGTAATCAGCTTATAAAGATTTTTAAGACCCGTCAGATTTCTTACAAGGATTATCTGATGGAAATACTTGTTCTTTTCCTTTTTCCAGTCCTCAAAGCTGATGTTTGTGTCATCCATATAGTATGCTTCCATACCGTAAATGATTTTGATTTTGCCGCCCGCTGCCGCAACAGCCTCAGGGAAGGCCTGGACAACACCGTGGTCAGTGATGGCAATTGCCTTGTGACCCCAGGAGATTGCTCTTTTAACAAGAGTTTCCGCGTCGGTCATACCGTCCATCATTGACATTTTTGTGTGAAGATGCAGCTCAACTCTTTTTTCGGGAGCGTCATCTGTTTTTTCAATTTTATCAACAAGGCAGATTGCCTTGACATTGAGGATGTTTTCTCCTCCCGCAAACTTGTCGGGAAGAAGCTCACCTCTGACCATAAGAGTCACACCGTCTTTGACCTTGGAAAGAATTGCCTCACAGTTTTCTTTTCTTTCAAAAATCTTACAGCCGTGGGAATAATTGCTGTCGCTGATATTAAAGGTGATTATCTTGCTTCTGCCGTCTCTTGTGTCTTTGACATTAAAGCCCGAAACGTCACCCCAGACAACGCAAGAGCCGTCTTCAGGAGTGATTTCATTAAGAGGACGGGGATTTTTTGTGATACGGTTTCCGTAAATGGGTCTGACAGTTTCAAGGTAAAGAGGAATTCCCTCAACGATCTTGTGTTCCTTGGGCTTTGCCTGTCTGAATTCCTCGGGATCAATCCCCTTTGCACGAAGGTTTTCATCCTCGGCATTTTTGTGGAAAAGAGCAATTTCTTCATCACTGATAACAAGCTCTCTGTTTCCGCCGAAAACAACCTCAACTCTTCTTGAAAATCTTTCGGCAATTGTTCTTTCCATCAGCTCGCCCGCCTTGATTGATTCAAGAATTTCCGCACCGCCGTGAGAAAGCTCAACGGTGAGGGTTGTTCCGTCAAATCGGCAGGAGCTGTCATTGAGGAAGCCGTTTGAAGCGGCAAGTTTTTCCTTCGTCAGCTCCACAAGAGTTGAAAAATATTCTTCCGAAAAGCATTCAGCAGGCATATGAGGAGAAATTTTAACCTCATTGACACCCAGCATATTTTTAATTTCATTTTCGGCAGCACCGATGGTTTTATATGTAACAAGGCGTGAAAAGGAAGCTTCAATTGAAACTGACCTTCTCTCCTCCTCAACAAGAATTTTTAAAATATTACTGCTGTTAAAACGCTCGTTCAGCTCATTGTCGGAAAAGGGACCGAACAGCGTCTGAAAATCATTATTCATTATTTATCTCCGTTGATTTTTCTGAAAATATCAATTATAAATCTTCAATTTCTTTCATAAGTTCTCTGACAATATCCTCCTGACTGACCTTTCGGAGAATCTCGCCTTTTTTGAAAATAACCGCACATCTGTCACCGCCGGCAATGCCGATGTCAGCTTCCCTTGCTTCACCGGGTCCGTTGACAACACAGCCCATAACAGCAACGGTGATGTTTTTCCTGACAGAAGAAAGCTTGTCCTCAATTTCCTTTGCAAGAGAAATCAGATCAATTTTTGTTCTTCCGCAGGTGGGACATGAAACAAGCGTGGGGGTGCCCGTTTCAAAGCCTGCCGCTTTGAGAATATCAAAGCCTGCCTTCACTTCCTTGACAGGATCGTCCGTCAGTGAAACTCTCAAAGTGTCACCGATGCCCTGAGTGAGAAGAGCACCGATGCCCATGGCTGATTTGATAAGTCCCATTCTTTCTGTTCCCGATTCGGTAACACCAAGGTGCAAGGGATAAGGGCACAGCTGAGCAACAAGATTGTAGCTTTGTATCATATTTGCAACATTTGAGGATTTGATGGAAATAACAATATCCTCAAAGCCGAATTTTTCAAGAAGTCTTGTGTGAAGCATTGCGCTTTCCGCAAGTGCCTCGGGAACGGGTGCACCGTATTTTGCAAGAATCTCCTTTTCAAGTGAGCCTGAATTGACTCCGATTCTGATTGGTATTGAATAATCCCTGCACTTTTGAGCAACCTGACGAACTCCGTCCTCGGAGCCGATGTTGCCCGGATTGATTCTGATTTTGTCAGCACCCGCCTCAATGCTCTCAAGAGCAAGTCTGTAATCAAAGTGTATGTCGGCAACAATGGGCACGGAAATGCTTTCTCTGACTTTTGCCAGAGTTTCAATGCTTTTTTTGTCAGGCACGGCAAGACGGATAATCTGACATCCCGCCTTTTCAAGCTCTCTTGCCTGACGGATGCTGCCTTCAATGTCATGGGCGGAAGCATTGAGCATGGACTGAACGGTAACCGGACTGTCTCCGCCGATAAATCCGTCCGCTAATTTTATTTTTCTGCTTTCACGTCTCATAAGCAATGCTCCCTCCTTTCAGTTATAAATTATTTTTTAATAAAAGCCTTTGCCTGAAATCAGCTTCCAGATATCACTTGCACTGATAATAAGCATAAAGCCCAGCAGAATCACAAGACCTGCAGCATGAATATAGGATTCATATTTCTGGGGAACAGGCTTTCTGAAAATCACCTCAAAAAGCAGGAAGAAAAGATGTCCGCCGTCAAGCGCGGGTACGGGCAGAAGATTGAACAGACCGATGTTGATTGTAATCATTGCCATAATCATAAACAGACTGCTCCAGTCAACGTTGATGATGCTTTCCTGAGCAATATCGGCAATAACCGAAACTGTTCCGATAGGACCTGCAAGGTCATTGATTCCGTAAGTGCCTCTGATAAGGTCAAACAGACTCAGATAAACCATTCTTCCCATTGAAAGAGAATAGGAAAAAGCGGCAGAAATTACGTTGATGGGATTTTTATCTTCGCCGAGAATAACAAAGTCAAAGAAGGTTACGGTGTTAAGGGTGATATCCTTAAAGCTCAGAGCCTGCTCACCTCTGAGAATTTCAAAATCATAAATGAAATCCTCATCCTTGCCGATTTCGGAAATAAGCTCTTCACCGCTGTGAATTTCAACTCCGTTGACAGAAATGATTCTGTCATTATCCTGAAGCCCGGCACCCTTAAGAGCCTGAGAAACAGAGCTGATAACTCCGCTTTCGTCATAGCTGAAGTTTCCGCTTGTTCTTTTGCCGAAGGTCACATTTTCAACCTTGATTTTTTCACCGTCTCTGACAACGGTAAATTCATAAACTCCTTCGGGATTGCGGGAAATAAGATAGCTTATATCATAATCGGAAAAAACTCTTTTTCCGTCAATTTCGAGAATTCTGTCACCCTCGGCAAGAGTCTGATTGCTCTTTGCGCCCTCATAAAACTGAAGAATTGTGTTTGTGCCCACATACTGCTCAGAGGAAACAAGAAAGACACAAACAACAAGGCCGAGAATAAGATTCATCACGGCGCCTGCAGCAAGGATAATCATTCTCTTGTAAGCCTTCTGATTGCAGAACGCTCTTTTGTCCTGACTTTCTTCCTCCTCACCCTCCATGCTGACAAAACCGCCGAAGGGAAGAAGACGAAGGGCATATTTGGTTTCCTTGCCCTGCTTTTTGAAAATTGTGGGACCCATACCGATTGCAAACTCATTGACCTTGACACCGAAGAGCTTTGCAAAAATAAAATGTCCGAATTCGTGAATAAAGATAATTACCCCGAAAAAAAGAATTGCAATTGCAAAGGGAATAATCTTAGATATGATTGCTGAAAAATCCATTTTTCAAATTCTTACCTTTCTGAAAATCTCAGGCTCTATGACCCGAGAAATTCATTTTAAAATAAAATTCTCAACAGCGCTTCTTACAAAGCTGTCTGTTTCAATGACATCGGAAAGGGTGTAATCCTTTTTGACCCTGATGTTTTCCAAAGCATATTCAACACATCTTTCAATGTCAAGAAAACCGATTTTTTCCTGACGGAAAAGCTCATTGGCTTTTTCATTTGCCGCATTGACAACTGCGGGATAAAGTCCGCCCTTTTCTGCAGCCCTGAGACAAAGCAAGGGAAGAGGAAAGCTTTCATAATCAGGCTTACGGAAGGTCAGTGTGGGATGCTCCCAGAGATTAAGCTTTTTGACGGGAGAAGGAAATCTTGCAGGATAAGTCAGAGCGTACTGAATGGGAATTCTCATATCGGGCTCACCCAGCTGAGCAATCACACTGTTATCCGTGTATTCAATCAGAGAGTGAACTATGCTTTCACGGTGGATGACCACATCAAGCTTTTCTGCAGGAACATCAAAAAGCCACATTGCTTCAATCAGCTCAAGACCCTTGTTCATCAGAGTTGCCGAGTCAACGGTGATTTTTGCACCCATTGACCAGTTGGGATGTCTGAGAGCCTGAGCAAGAGTGATGTCCTTAAGCTCCTTCCTTGTTTTTGAAAAGAAGGGACCGCCCGAGGCTGTGAGAATGATTGACTTGAGCTCCTGCTTTTTGTTCATACCCTGAAGGCATTGAAAAATTGCGCTGTGCTCACTGTCAACGGGCAGAAGGCTCACGCCCTTTTCTTTGACTTTTTCAGTCACAAGAGCACCCGCAGCAACAAGAGTCTCTTTGTTGGCAAGAGCAATGTTTTTTCCCTGCTCAATGGCAGCCAGAGTCGGCTCAAGGCCCGCAATACCCACAATGGAGCTGACAACAGTGTCCGCGCCCTCACTTTCAGCGCAGAAGCATACTCCCTCTTTGCCCGAAAGCACCCTTGTGTCCGTGTCGGCAACAAGCACCTTCAGCTCAGCGGCAGCTTTTTCGTCCGCCATTGCCACAAGCTGAGGCTTATATTTTCTGATCTGCTTTTCCATAAGGCTGACATTTCTGTCAGCAGTAAGAGCAATTATTTCAATTCCTCTTTTCTCAGCAACCTCAAGACTCTGCACTCCGACAGAGCCCGTTGAGCCGAGAACACAAATTCTTTGTGCCATATAATGCTCCTTTAAATCAGCTGTTTTTTCAGATTGACGCAATCAGTGAAAAGATTCCGTAAAGAGTGGGAACAACAAACAGACAGCTGTCAAATCTGTCCATAATTCCTCCGTGACCGGGAAGAAGCTGACTGTAATCCTTGATGCCGAAGTTACGCTTGAGAACACTTGCGGCAAGGTCACCGACCATACTCATAAGAGCAAGAACAATTGAAATGGGGATAAAAATAAGATACTTTCCGTTGCCTTCCCCGAAAATGTTATAATCAAAGCAGTTTTTACCCACAAGGTCAAAGCCGAGAAGAATAACCGCATTGAAGATTGCACCGATAACAACACCGCCGACAGCGCCCTCAATTGACTTTTTGGGGCTGATTACGGGACACATTTTATGCTTGCCGAATTTTCTGCCGACAAGATAAGCAAAGGAGTCAGTCAGCCAGGAGCACGCAAAGCCGAGAGAAACAAGATAGATACCCTCGTAATGAGTCCATTCACTATTAATCTGAGCAATATTGTTAAGTCTCAGGAAGCAGGAAAAAGCGTAAGGCAGAGCCATTGAAGCAAAAAATGCTGTCACCGCATGAGTGAATGTGATTTTTTTGTTGATGAAAACCATAAGACTCATAACCGCAACCGCATAAAAGCCGTAAAGCACGGATGCAGCAGGAAGCTTAATGCCGAAGCCGTAAGCTGAAACAGTGAAAAAGCTCACTGCACAGGAAACTGCATAAAGCACCTTGCTTGTACTTCCCACAGCTCTTATAATCTCAAAGGTTGCCGTTGCAGCAAGAGCTGAAAGCACAAGTGTGATGACAGGCACAAGATCATAAATCACTGCAAAAAGGAAGCCCACAAGAGCAACACAGATAATAATTGTTGAAGCTGTTCTTTCGCCCTTAAAAAGCTTTTTCTTTTCCTTGGTTTTGTTAGACATTTTTAATAACCCCTTAAACTCCGCCGAAACGGCGGTTTCTTTTTGAATATTCGTTTATTGCTCTGTCCAGGTCCTCAGGCCGATAATCAGGCCAAAGAACACTGTCAATGTAAATCTCACTGTAAGCACTCTGCCACAGAAGAAAATTTGAAAGGCGATATTCACCGCTGGGTCTGATAATTAAATCGGGATCAGGCTGTCCCTTTGTGTAAAGAAGAGAAGAAAAGCTCTCCTCGTCAATATCATTTATGCTGACACTGCCGTCCTTTATACCTTGACTCAGCTGCCTGACTGCATGGAGTATTTCCTCTCTTGCTCCGTAATTGAAGGCAATGTTGACATGAAGGCCTTCCTTCACCCCTTCTGAGGATTCAACCTTTTCCATCAGCTCCTTCAGCTGTGCGGGCAAGCCCTCTCTTGAGCCAAGAAAGCGCAGAGTGAATTTCTCCTTGCCGTCTTTCTTTTCATCAAGCTCACGAAGAAATTCCCTGAAAAGACTGAGAATACCGTTGACCTCCTTTTCGGAGCGTTTCCAATTTTCCGTTGAAAAAGCAAAGAAGGTGACATATTTTATCCCGAGCTTTCCGCAATGTCTGCAGATTTCTCTGAAAACCTCTGCGCCCTTTTTGTGACCCTGAGAACGCGGAAGTCCCCTTTCCTCAGCCCATCTTCCGTTTCCGTCCATAATTATGCCGATGTGAACGGGAAGGTTCGTGTTTTTGCTTTCCATATTTCAGCTCCTTAAAAATACCAACAGTGACTGTCTCGGAGAAACAGTCACTTCAGGTCAGCGCCCTTTTTTACGGGTCGGCTTTCAGTCAGTTCTTTGCCTTCAAGAAAGAAACGCCTGAAAGATTTTAAACAGACTCTTTCAGGCGGATTCAGATTATACTCGTCACCCCGGAAAGATTAAACGGACATAATCTCCTTCTGCTTTGCTGCGGAGATATCGTCGATTTCCTTGATGAAACCATCTGTGATCTTCTGAATTTCCTTTTCACCGTCTTTGAGATCGTCTTCGGTGATTTCGGAATTCTTCTTCATTGCCTTAAGCTTTTCAAGGCAGTCACGGCGGATTGAACGGATTGCAACCTTTGAATTCTCACCGATTTTCTGAATATCCTTGACAAGCTCCTTACGTCTGTCCTCTGTGAGAGGAGGGAAGGTAAGTCTGATCACTGAACCGTCATTCTGAGGATTGATGCCGATGTCTGAGGTCTGGATTGCCTTTTCAATTGCCTTGAGAACACTCTTGTCCCAAGGCTGAATTGTGAGCACTCTTGCCTCTGCAACTGAAACTGAAGCAAGCTGGTTGACGGGTGTGGGAGTGCCGTAATAATCAACGGCAACCTTATCAAGAATCTGAGGATTTGCACGTCCTGCTCTGATTGCACCGTATTCTGTTACAAGTGCATTGACGGTTTTACCCATCTTTGTTTTTGCGGTTTCAAATACTGTTTTCATAATGTATTTCCTCTCTTTATGTATTGTTTAATGTTTATTATTCGCTGACAACAGTTCCGATATTCTCACCCTGAACAGCTCTGACGATATTATCGTAATCATTAAGGTTGAAAACAAGAATATCAATGTTATTATCTCTGCAAAGAGAAGCTGCTGTTGCGTCCATAACCTTCAGTCCCTTTGAAAGAACCTCTGAATGTGAAAGTCTGTCAAACTTGACTGCATCGTCAAATTTGTTGGGATCCTTATCGTAAACGCCATCAACGTTTGTTGCCTTGAAAATAATTTCCGCACCGATTTCAGCCGCACGGAGAGCTGCTGTTGTGTCAGTTGAGAAGAAGGGGCAGCCGATACCTGCGCCGAAAATCACAACCTCACCCTTTTCAAGATGCCCAACCGCACCTCTTTTTGTGAAGGGGTCGGCAACCTGGGGCATTGAGATTGCAGTCTGCACATAAGCCTTGACACCAATCTGCTCAAGAGTGTCACAAAGAGCAAGTGAGTTGATGCAGGTTGCAAGCATACCCATATGGTCTGCTCTTGTTCTGTCCATTTCACCGCTGCTTCTTCCTCTCCAGAAGTTGCCGCCGCCAACAACAAGACCAACCTGAACGCCGAGCTCTGTGCACTTTTTGATTCTCTGACAGACATCGTTGACAATTTCAAAATTAATTCCCTTACCCTCGGCTCCGGCAAGAACCTCACCGCTGAGCTTAAGAAGAATTCTTTTATATTTACTCTGCATTTTAAACACCTCCGAAAGTTTTTCGTGTTTTTATTATTTTACTAAATATGCAGTAAAGTGTAAAGGGTTTTTCCGTTTTTTCTTTGCAGTTTATCAGATAATTTTTACACTTTCATATTTCTCTCCTGCTGACTGCGCTTCAAATCTTACAGTTTCAAGATTTTCAACATTTTCGCAGTAAAGTCCGTGAGCATAATCGTCACAGATATTGCCGAAGGATGCCTTTGATTTCATAATCAGAACATCCTTTGCATTTTTGATGAAGATGCAGGAATTCTTGCTTTCCGTGATGCCCACATCAATTGCGGGACGAAGGTCATAAATTCCGCAGTTCCATTTTGATGTTTTGTCAAGGGTAACTCTCACATTTTCAAGAGTAACGTCCTCAATGGGATTGTCCTTTGTTCCGTGGATAAGAATTCCGTTTTCACCCTTGCAGGTGATGTTGCTGAAGCGGACATTCTTAATGTGACCGCATACAGTGTTCTCATCACGTCTGAAGGCAGTCAGAGCAATGGGCTCGGCACTGCCCCACCAGTCAGGGCAGAAACGTCTTGTTTCAATGATGATGTTTGAGAAGCTCACGTTTTCAACATTGCCGCCGTCTCTGATCTGAATTGAAATGCCTCTGTTTGACTTTGAGATAACGCAGTTGTCAACAATAACATTTCTGAAATCTCCCACGCCTTCAGTACCGATTTTCAAAGCAGCTGAGGTTGATGTAAGAGTACAGCCCGTGATAACAATATTTTCACAGGGGCCGTATTCACTGTTGCCCTTTGAAGCCTTGAGACAGATACAGTCATCGGCGCAGACAACGTGACAGCCAACAATTCTCACATTTGAGCAATGGTCGGGGTCGATACCGTCACTGTTTGCAACATCAATGGGATTAAGAATACGGATGTTTGAAATCAGCACATCGTCACAGCCTGCAGGATGCAGAGTCCAGAAGGGAGCATCCTTCAGAGTGACGTCTCTGACAGTGATGTGATGGCTGTTTTCAATGTAAATTGTTGTCGGTCTGGGATAAAAGTTTCCCGTCACATAATATTCGCTTTTTCTTTCAACAAAGGCATAGCAGTTGCCGTCAATCACACCTTCACCGCTGATAACCGCATTGTCTGCTGCGTAGCCGTAAATGAAGGCAAAGGAGGGCTTGCCGGTGACGGGGTTGCCCACAAGAGCGGTTCTGGGGTCGTTGATTGTTTCACAGGGTCTGATATAAGAGTCAATGTCGGCACTTGCCTTCAGATGAGCTCCCTTGCAAAGATGAAGCTCAACATTCTTTTTGACGGCAATCGAGTGGCTGTAATACTCACCGCTTTCAAGAACAACACGTCCGCCGCCCTTTTCACAGCAGGTGTCAATTGCCTTCTGAATTGCATCACCGTCATCGTGAATGCCGTCACAGACGGCTCCGAAATCTTTAACGTTATAAATCATTGCTTTTTACCTCTGTTTTTATATTTTTTCAAGCTTTGCATAATTTGCCATCAGCTTCTTTGTGCCGCCGCCCTCAAAGGCAATTTCAAGCATTGAGTCGTTAGCAACAGGCTTTGAAGAAATAACAACGCCCTTTCCAAAGACCTTGTGAAGCACACTGTCTCCCACGTTATAGGTGACCTTGGTTGCGGCAGGCTTAGACTGAATTTCGGTTTTCGCCCTTGAAAGATAACCGTTACCCTTGTTTTCATAATCCCCTCTCGCAAGAGCCTCAAAGGACATCTGTGATGAAGGTCTTCTGCCCGTTTTTTCCGTAAGAGCGTCAGGAATTTCAATGATAAATCTTGAGGGCAGATTTCTCTGTGTTGTTCCGAAGAGCATTCTCGAATTTGCGTGGGAAAGATAAAGTCTGCGCTTTGCTCTGGTGATGCCGACATAAGCAAGGCGTCTTTCCTCCTCAACATCATCGGGATTGAACATGCTCTGCACACCGGGAAAAATGCTTTCCTCCATGCCGGGAATGAAAACAACGGGGAATTCAAGTCCCTTTGAGGAGTGAATGGTCATCATAACAACCGCATCCTGCTGGGCGTTGTAGCTGTCAATATCCGTGATGAGAGCAACCTCCTCAAGAAAGCCCGAAAGAGACGGCTCCTCTGCCTCCTGCTGATAATTTTTCAGGTTGGAAACAAGCTCATAAATATTTTCAACTCTTTCCTCTCCCTTTTCTTTGTCAAGTCTCAGGTGAGGAATATAGTCGGTTTTTCTCATAATGTCCTCAAAAAGCTCATCAAGAGGCAGCTTATCAACATTTTCTCTCATTGACTCAATGGATTCAACAAAGAGCATCAGCTTTTTTGCGCTTCTTTTCAAGCTCTCATACTCATCAGCGTGAGCCATAACCTCATAAAGACTGATTCCGAGACCCGAAGCAATTTCACTTGCGTGATTGACCGTTGTCTCTCCGATGCCTCTGCGGGGAATGTTGATGATTCTGCGCAGACGGACATTATCATTGGGGTTGTTTACCACCGTCAGATAAGCAATTGCGTCTCTGATTTCAGCTCTTTCATAGAAACGGAAGCCGCCGATGATACGGTAAGGAATACCTGCTCTGACAAGATGGTTTTCAAGGTTATTGGACTGAGCATTGACTCGGTAAAGAATGGCGTGATCACTGAAGGTGAATTTGCCCGAGCTGACATTTTCTTCAATTGTTTCGGCGATAAATCTTGCCTCATCAGTTTCGTCATAAGCGGTGTTGATGACAACCTTGTCACCGCCTCCGTTGGCAGTCCAGAGTGATTTGCCCTTACGCTTTTTATTGTTTGAAATCACCTCATTGGCAACATCAAGAATTGTCTGGGTTGAGCGGTAATTCTGCTCAAGACGGATGATTGTTGACTCATCGTATCTGTTCTCAAAGGAAAGAATGTTTTCAATTGTTGCACCTCTGAAGCGGTAAATACTCTGATCGTCATCACCCACAACACAGATGTTTCTGTGACTTGCTGCAAGAAGCTCCGTAAGCTTATACTGAGCGTGGTTGGTGTCCTGATATTCGTCAACCATAATATATTTGAATTTGTTCTGATAATGTCTTCTGACATCGGGATATTTTTCAAGGAGTCTGACGGTGTTGACGATGATGTCGTCAAAGTCCATTGCATCAGCCTTTTTAAGCTCCTTCTGATACATCTCATAAACGGAAGCAATCTGATTTCTTCTTGCGTCCTTACCTGCCGAAGCGGCATAATCCTCAGGTGAAATCAGGTTATCCTTGGCGTGACTGATTTCGTGGATAATTGTTTTGTGAGCAAGAACGGAATCACTGATACCAAGCTGACGCTGACATTCCTTGATAAGTCTTTTTGTGTCATCGGTGTCATAAATTGTGAAGTTTTTGCTGTAACCAAGCACCTCTCCGTCACGGCGGAGAATTCTTGCGCAGCTTGAATGAAAGGTGGAAGCCCAGATATCCTCAGCTTCGTCGCCGAGCATTTTTTCAAGTCTTTCCTTAAGCTCCTTGGCAGCCTTGTTGGTGAAGGTGATTGCAAGAATCTGCCAGGGTCTTGCAGGCTCAACAGCAAGAAGATCTTCAATGTCAAAAAGAGCATTTTCATCTCCGTCAAGGTAAGCTCTCATGTATCTCAGATCTCTTTCACTGGGTTCAAAATCAACCTCTGAGCTGTGATACGCGTTACCGAAGCGGACAATATTTGCAATTCTGTTAACAAGCACCGTTGTTTTTCCGCTTCCCGCACCGGCAAGAATCAGAACGGGCCCCCTGACCTGAAAAATTGCCTGCTGCTGTTTATCGTTCATGTACTTGAACTCATTTTCAATTATTCTTTTTCTTAATTCGAAAAATTCCTTTGTTGCCATATTTTACGCTCCTATATACAATTAATATGATTTTACATTATCCCCCTGAAAATTACAACCACAAAAGGCAAAATTTTATTGACCGCAAAGTAAAAAAGATGTAAAATAGTGTCAACACTCTGAAAAAACGTGAGGTATTATTTATGGCAATTGAAAAGGTAAAAGAGTATTTCCGCACTTTCGGTATTGAGTCGAGAATCCGTGAGTTTGATGTTTCCTCGGCAACTGTTGAGCTTGCGGCAAAGGCGCTGGGAACAGAAGAAAAAAGAATTGCTAAAACCCTCTCTTTTCATTTCAATGACAGTGCAATTCTCATCGTTGCCGCCGGTGACGGAAGAATTGACAACAAAAAATTCAAGGCTGTCTTTTCTCAGAAGGCAAGAATGCTTGCCTTTGATGAGGTTGAAAAAACGGTCGGCCATGCCGTCGGCGGAGTGTGTCCCTTTGCCGTCAATGAAGGTATATCGGTTTATCTTGACGAGGGACTCAAAAGATTCGAAACGGTGTTCCCTGCCTGCGGCAGCAGCAACAGTGCAATTGAGCTGACAATCAAGGAGCTGGAGGAATTCTCAAACAGCAAGGGCTGGGTAAATGTCTGCAAGGACACAGAAGAGGTCTTATGAATAACAGCACAGGAACAACAATCAGAATTTAATTATAATGATTTATAAATTTGATATTTATCTTTTATAAGCAAAAAAGAGAAGTGCCGAAACACTTCTCTTTTTTATGATTCATTCAATTAAGCAACATCATCGGGAACTTTTTCAGCATCGAGTCCGAAAATTGTAAAGATGTTTCTGATAAGAGCAAGAATCTGATTAACAATTTCTTTGATAAAATCCATGGTTCAAACCTCCTAAATTTTATTTCACCTTTATTTTAAAACATTATTGCTCATTTGTCAATATTATTACAAAAGAAAAAACCCGCCACAGCTGTGACGGGTAATTAAAAACTTATGCATTTGCTTCGTATTCAGCAATCTTCTCTTCGATCTTTGCTGCGAGTTCTTCCTGACCGATGAGCTGAAGGAAAGCGATAAAAGCTGCGAAAAGGTGTTCAAAACAAACGATTAAGCTTGCATCCATTGTTACGTCCTCCTATTAAAATTTGTTAATCCGAATCTTCGAATTACAGTGTAATTATATATCCAGAAAGACCAAAAGTCAATATATTATTCACATTTATTTAAAATATATTTTTCAGAATTTATAATCAATTTATCTGAAATAAAAAAAGAAGAACCTGCCGGAAGGCAGGTTCTTTTTTCCGCTTTGATTATTCAGCAGGATATTCGTCCTTAGCCTTAGCCATAAGGTCACCAAGGAAATCCTTAACGAAAGCAGGAGTTGCAAGACCTACACCGTTGAGAAGAGCTTCGATAGCAGCTGCAATGTTTTCGATGATAACAAGAATCTTTGCCATTATACTTTTACCTCCTTTTAGATTTAACCCGCTCTTAAGTCAGATTATGTGTCAATTATAAATGAAATAACTGTCTTTGTCAATGATTTATTAAAAAAATTTTAACGGCAAATTCACTATTTTTTTTATAAAAAACGACCTGCTCAAATGAGCAGGTCGTTTTAATAATTACACTATATACTATAATTATGTGCTAAACAAAAATTATTCAGCGTCTACCCAACCTTCGTTGTCAGCGATGAAGCCGAAAACGTCCTTGAAAATTCTTGTGAAGAGATCGATGAGCCACTGGAATGAGAAAGTCCAATCATTCTTGGGTTCTGTTACTACGAAATCCTTAATTTCCATTGTAATGTATCCTCCTTCTTTAGTATTTGTTTTTGTTACTCATATAAGAGTCAAAAATTAGAACTCGAACTTGATGAGCTTGTTAATGAAGTCGATAACTACATTAATGAGAGCTGCAAGTGTAAGGGGTTCTACAACTTCAGCGCCGTCAACGATGTAAGTAATTTCAGCGTTGAAAACGTCAATGTTTGCAATCTGGAAATCCATTATTGTGCTCCTCCTTCGTAATATTTCCCGTTTCCAGGATGGCTTTATTTTACACTATACTAACTCGTTTTGTCAATAGCTTTTAAATAAATTTATGAAAAAATTATTAATAACCTTAACAATTTATTTTAGCAATTATTCCAAAAAAGAAGACGCCCTGCTTTCTGCAGAGCGCCTGATTCACTTTGATTATTCGGTTTCACCGTCTATGCCGAGAAGGCCGTTAAGCGGACCGCTTAAGCTGCCTAAGAACATTTCAAGAACACCGATTTTGTTAAGAAATTCAGCAACCATTGAAACGAGCTCCTTAACCCATGCTTCTAACTGTGTCATAACTTTTTCCTCCTTAATCAGATGTTATCAGTTATTTGTGCCCAGAATTTCGTCAAGTCTGAGGAATTCGAAGATTGTGTTGAAGAAATTGTCAAACCATTCAACAAATCTGCTCATAATCTTCTGGAAGGTTGAAACAACCTTATCCTGCTGCTCTTCAGTAAGAATGGGCTTTGATGTTGCAGTCTGCTCATCATCGGGACAGCAATCACAGCCGCAGCCACAGGGATAAATACCGTCACAGTAATGACAGCAAACTGTTACTGTGCCGTCTTCGTTGAACTTAACACAAGATGTAAGATAAGTTTTTTCGATGTTGTCACAGAACACACAGCAATGACACTTGTCACCTGTTGAAGCGGGCTTGTGGTCTGTGCAGTTGCAGCCACCGTCGATTTCAGCTGCACTGATTGCGAAAGCAAAGCAGCTCATAATCATTAAAACTGAAAGAAAGATTGATAATGCTTTTTTCATAACTATACCTCCAGGTAAATTTTTTGTCACGGTTTTAACTGACCGTTTATATACACATTATAAATAATGAAGGCTTAAAAGTCAACCGATAAATAAAAAAAATATAAAACGGCTGAAATCTTTCGATTACAGCCGTTTTACTTTTAAATTTTAGACAACAGTAATAGCTGTTGTAACAACTTCACCCTCTGTTTCGGGGTTCATATTGCTGTTGATGAGCTCTTCGATCTGGCTGATGATGTCGTTCTTGTCAACAACGCCGAAGATAACTGCAAGCTTTACATAAACCTTAACAAGCTTGAGAGCAATCTTTGCGAACTTGAGCATAGGCTTTACAGTCCAGAAAGGAAGGTCAAGAAGGAACTGAAGGGGATCGGTTTCTTCTTCATCTGTGGGAATTTCTTCTGTAACTGTTGTGTCGGGTTCTGTTGTTTCTTCTGCAAAAGCAACGGTTGTGATTGAGAATACCATTACAAGAGCAAGAAGAAGAGAAATAAGCTTTTTCATTGGAATCTCCTCCTATAATTTGGTAATTTCATTATACAATATCTGAGATGATATTGTCAATAGAAACTTATCAGAAAAGAATTTTAACTCTGATTGCTGAATACCGAAAGGAAATCATCCTTTTTTGAAGGACTCAACAATTTTTGAAAGCTCTTCCTTTTTCTCTGCGCTGAGCACACGGTAAGTAAGAATAATCATTTTTTCTTCCTTGCCCAGAAGTGCAAGCGCGTCTCTTTCGGGAGTACCGATCATCTCGGGCTTTCTCTTTTTAAGCTCGGGACTATTATCCTCAAAGCCGCAAAGGTAACCCATTGTGACATTATAAATATCGCAAAGCTTTTTCATTGTTTCAATTGAGGGATTTGTTTTGCCCAGCTCATAGCAGGTATATGCTGTTCTTTCCATGCCGAGAGCGTCGGAAAGATTCTGCTGAGTGAGGCCGTGGGCTTTTCTCAGTTTTTTAAGATTGGACGCAAGCATAATTAATTCTCCTTTATATCTTAATCATACGGCAAGAAGAACCGTGTTTTTTCTCTTAATTATATCATCAGATGTGATAAAATTCAACACTATTTTAGAAAAATATTTTTTATTTATTACAGTTTCTGTCGGAAATTGTCAAATATTTTCTCAGCATCTTTTTTGCTGATGCCCTTAACCTGAGACAGCTGAGCAACATCCGCGTTTTTGATTGCGGCAAGTGTTCTGAAATGAGAAAGCAGAGCCGCAGCTTTTTTTTCACCGATACCTTCAATTTTTGTCAACGTCATTGCAAGAGCTGATTTTCCGTGCTTTTGCTTATGATAAGAGATGGCATAGCGGTGCACCTCTTCCTGAATTGTGGAAACAAGGGTGAACACCCTTCTGCCCGAAGCAATGGAAATCTCCTCACCCGCTGAGGTTATGGCTCTTGTTCTGTGCTTTGAGTCCTTGACCATACCGAAAACGGGAATATCAAGCCCGAATGCCTCCACCACGGGCAAAACCGCATTGACCTGACCCTGACCGCCGTCAAGAAGAATAAGGTCGGGAAGCTTGCCGAAGCCCTCTTCTGCTTTTTCAGACTCAACATAACGGTTGAGCCTTCGGCTGATAACCTCCCGCATTGAGCCGTAATCATCCTGACCGTCAAAGCTTTTGACCGCGAAACGTCTGTAAGCGCTTTTAAGAGGCTGACCGTTTCTGAAAACAACCATACCCGCAACATTGTCACTGCCTGCGGTATGGGAAATATCGTAGGATTCGATATATTCGGGAGTCTTTTTTAGACCGAGAAGCTTTGCAAGCTCATCAAGCACAGCAGTTTCATCTCCGTGTCTGCCAAGATATTCACCCAGCTTCTGAGCCGCATTGTTAAAGCACATCTGAGTAAGTCTGACCTTCTCTCCCCTCTGAGCCTGAAGGAAGCAGACCCTTTTGCCCTTTTTTTCACTCAGCCATCTTTCAACAAGCTCTCCGTCAGTAACCTCACCGTCAAGAAGAATAAGAGGGGGAATTTTTCTGTCCAGAGAATAATAGGACATAATAAGCTCCCGTCTTGTGTCGGCAAGATTGTCCGAGGAGTCAAAAATAAAATGCTCCGTTGTTTTCAGCAAGCCGTCCTCAAAGCCCAGCACAGAAAGACACGCCTTGTCTCCCCTTTGAGCAATGGCAAAAACGTCCTCCTGAGCGAAGTCGGAAATGACAACCTTCTGCTTCTGTGAAATTTTTTCAATTGCCTTGATTCTGTCTCTGAGCTTTGCCGCTTTTTCAAAATCAAGATTTTCCGCCGCAGTCTCCATCTCCTGCTGAAGCTCTTTGACGGTGTTGCGGCTTCCGCCCTTGAGAAACGCCACAGCTGAGAAAAGGCTTTCACTGTAATCCTTCTGACTGATTTTACCCGCACAGGGAGCACTGCAAAGCGAAATATAATAATTCAGACAGGGTCTGCCCGATTTGATGTCACGGGGGAAAACCTTGCGGCAGGTGGGAAGTCTGAAAATCTCCGAAGCCTGACGCACCGCATTTGTGACAGAAAAATTGCCCGTATAGGGACCGAGGTATTCAGCTTCGGGATCATCCTTACGGAAGCAGGGCATAATCTTACCCCAGGGACCCGGAGTGATTTTGATATAGCTGTATCCCTTGTCATCCTTGAGAAGAATGTTATACTTAGGCATATTCTGTTTGATAAGACTGCACTCAAGAACAAGAGCCTCAAACTCACTGTCAGTCAGTATATAATCAAAATCATCAACATTTTCAACCATTTTTCTGACCTTTGTGCTGTGTCCGTTCTGTGAGCCGAAATACTGGCTGACTCTGTTTTTTAGCTTTTTTGCCTTGCCGATATATATAATTTTGCCGTCCTTGTTTTTCATTATATATACACCGGGAGTTAAAGGCAGCTTCATTGATTTTTCTCTCAGCTGCTGCAATTTCAGATTTTCACCCATAAGAATACCTCCTTCCGTCTTGACTTTTTTGCAGTTTATATATAATATAGTGTAGGTTTAAAGATGACGGACGAACCTGCCGTTTTCATAATAATAAACCTTGCACAGCTTTCCGAGCTCGTGGCAGCGGTCTATTACATATTTTGATCCGTGGCTTTTGCCATCCCAAAAAACATATATAATGTCGCTCATTTCTATGATTTTGTCATTTCTTTTCAAAGGAGCGGCTCTGCCGTAAAGATCATATTCAGGCATCAGCTCAACAAGAATTATCCTTCGTGCAAGTGCATACTCCCTTACTCTCAGATCCATTCCCTTAGCGGCGCCCGAATACATTATATCAATATTTTTTTCAATAATTATTCCGTCGGGAATTTCATAATCCAAAGACCTTGAACCCGCAACTCCGATTCGCATACAATCAACTGCTTTCATAAAGACTTTTCTCTAATTCTAACACTAAAGGCTTTTCAATTCAAGATTATAATTCAAAAGAAGGTGAATAACATGTTTGAAGTTCAGCTCATCAAAGGCACCACTTATTATTACGAGGCATTTTCCAACATCGGCATTTACTGCAAGGATGACGGCAAGGCAATTCTTATTGACTCCTGCGACCATATGCGCATGGTAAAAAACGTTGACCGCTTTCTTACAGAAAAGGGACTCACCGTTGAAACAATCATCAACACTCACGGTCACGCTGACCACATCTGCGGAAACAAGTTTTTCAAGGACAAATACGGCTGTAACATTCTCAGCACAGAAAAGGAAAAGTTCTTCATCAAAAATCCCCATCTTGAAATGGATTTTTATTTTGAAGGCATTGAGCACAATCAGTCTCAGAATCCTTTTTATACCGTTGAGCCCACAGATTCGCAGATTATCACCGAAGAAAACCTGCCCGAGGGCTTCAGCATTGTTCCTCTGCCGGGACACAGCTTTGAAATGATCGGCGTGAGAACACCCGATAACGTTCTTTTTCTCTCAGACAGTCTTCTTTCAGCTTTCACCTGGGAAAATCATAAGCTCCCCTTTTTCAATCACGTCAACACCTCCCTTGTCACCCTTGAAAAAATCAAGGATATGAAGGCAGATTTTTTCGTGCCCACCCACGACAAAATCACTGATGACATCCGCGGCTATGCAGATTACAACATCAGCAAGCTCAAAGAAAGAAAGGAGCTTATCTGCTCCTTCTGTGAAGAAAGAAGCTTTGATGAGATTTTCCCCCTGCTGATTGAAAAATGTGAAATCAACGTCCGCCCGGGCAAATATGCAATGTACACAATTATGCTGCGCAAGCTTCTTCAGTCTCTGATTGAAGACGGAAGAATCACCTCGGAATATAAAAATATGATTCTGGTATATAAAAGGAAATAAAAAACACACAGATGCTTTTCATTATTTATGAAGGCATCTGTTTTGTTTTTCTCCGTTCTCACCCCTGTTTACGAATTTTTTCAGAAAAAGGTATTGACTTTTTTTAGCAAGTGGAGTATATTTGTGACAGAGGTTAGCACTCAAACATCAAGAGTGCTAAAAACCGAGATCAAAGATAAAGGAAGTGAAGAAATGGAGTTAGGCAAAAGAAAAGAAATGATTCTTGCTGCAATCGTTGAGCATTATGTCAAATCCGGAGAGCCCATCGGCTCAAAAATGCTTATGCAGTCTCTCCCCATTTCTGTTTCCTCGGCAACCATCAGAAATGAAATGAGTGAGCTTGCCGAAATGGGACTGCTTGATCAGCCTCACACCTCGGCAGGACGAATCCCCTCTCAGGCAGGCTACAGATATTATGTTGACAACCTGATGAGCAAGAATCAGCTTTCTGATGAGGAAATGCTTTCAATCAAAAGAGAGCTTGAAAAAAACGTGGGTGACCCCGACAAGCTTCTTGAAAAAGCAGGAGAGGTGCTCGCAAAGCTGACAGGCTGTGCCGCAGTTGCAACCACCCCGACTGATGAGGGTGCCGTCATCAAGCACATTGAGCTTATGCCGGTCGGCACAAGAATTGCAATGATTGTTATGATGACCTCCTCGGGCATCATCAAAAACGGCATCTGCAAAACAGACACAGAGCTTACTTCCGAAATGGTCAGCACATTTTATGAAATCATCAATGAGTGCTTCATCGGCAAGCTCGTTTCAGATGTCGGCACGGTTATGATTCAGACCCTTGTTGCTTCCCTGGGCTCAAACGCGCTTGCAATGAGTCCCCTGTTTGTTGTGCTTGCCGACATTGCAAATCAGGCGCTTCAGGCTGAAATCAGACTTGAGGGCCAGCAAAACCTTCTCCATCACAGAGAATACGGCAACAATGTTTATGAAATGATGCAGTTCTTCGATGAAAAGGATAAGCTTGAAAGAGCAATCTCCAAAAGCAGAGACGGACTTCAGGTTATCATCGGCAAGGAAAATATGTACCGTCAGCTTGAAAATTCAAGTATGATTATCTCAAGATACACCATCGGCGGTCACGACGGCGGCGCAATCGGCATCATCGGTCCCACGAGACTTGATTATGCAAAACTTATACCAAGCATTGAATATCTCACCAATCTTGTCGGCAAACTACTGACAGATACTCTTGAAGATTAAAAGGAGGTCACCATGGCTACTGAAAACAAAGAGATGACAGAAGATCTTAATGAAACAGAAGAAACTCCTGAGACTGCCGGAACAACGGAAGAAAAAACTCAGGCAGCTGAAGAAAATCAGGAGGCTCAGGACGAAAATGAGCTGAAAATTGCTCAGCTGACAAAAGATCTTGCCGCTTCAAACGAAGCTCACATCCGCACCCTTGCAGAATATGACAATTACAGAAAGCGCACCACAAAGGAAAAGGAAGGCATTTACTCAAATGCAACCGTTGCCTGTATGACTGAGCTTCTTCCCGTGCTCGACAATTTTGACCGAGCACTGAGCATCACCGATTCCGATGTTGAAGCTTACAAAAAGGGCATGGAAATGATTTACACAAACTTTATGGAAATTCTCAAAAAGCTCAACGTTGAGCCCTTCGGTGAAGCGGGTGAAAGCTTTGATCCCAATTTCCACAACGCAGTTATGCACATTGAAGATGACACAATGGAAAAAAATGTCATTGCAGAGGTTTTCTCAAAGGGCTACAAGCTGGGAGACAAGCTTCTTCGTCCCGCAATGGTCAAGGTTGCAAACTGATTAACTCAGTTTAACATATAAAATTGTAATAACAGAAATTTAATACACGGAGGTATTATATCATGGCAAAAATTATTGGTATCGACTTAGGAACAACAAACTCATGCGTCGCTGTTATCGAAGGCGGCGAGCCCGTTGTTATCGCAAACGCTGAAGGTGCAAGAACAACTCCCTCAGTTGTTTCCTTCAAAGACGGTGAAAGAATGATCGGTCAGGTTGCAAAGCGTCTTGCTGTTACAAACCCCGACAAAACAATCTCATCAATCAAGCGTCAGATGGGCACAAACTATCAGGTCAACATCGACGGCAAAAGCTACACTCCTCAGGAGATTTCAGCAATGGTTCTTCAGAAGCTCAAGGCTGATGCAGAAGCTTACCTCGGTGACAGAGTGACAGAAGCTGTTATCACTGTTCCCGCTTATTTCACAGACGCTCAGCGTCAGGCAACAAAGGACGCAGGTAAGATTGCAGGCCTTGAGGTCAAGAGAATCATCAACGAGCCCACAGCTGCAGCTCTTGCATACGGTATCGACAAGGAAAACGACCAGAAGGTTATGGTTTATGACCTTGGCGGCGGTACCTTCGACGTTTCAATCATCGAAATGGGTGACGGTGTTCAGGAGGTTCTTGCAACAGCAGGTAACAACCGTCTCGGCGGTGACGACTTTGACCAGAGAATCATCGACTGGCTTGTAAACGGCTTCAAGGCTGAGCAGGGCGTTGATCTCAGAGGCGACAAAATGGCTATGCAGAGACTCAAGGAAGCTGCAGAAAAGGCAAAGATTGAGCTTTCAAGCGTAACCTCATCAGCAATTTCTCTCCCCTACATCACAGCTGATGCAACAGGCCCCAAGCACCTTGAAACAACTCTCACAAGAGCAAAATTCAACGAGCTCACAGCTGACCTTGTTGAAGCAACAATGGGCCCCGTACGTCAGGCAATTGCCGACTCAGGTCTCTCAGTTGCTCAGATTGACAAAATCCTTATGGTCGGCGGTTCATCAAGAATTCCCGCTGTAAGCGAAGCAATCAAGAAACTTTCAGGCAAGGAGCCCTTCAAGGGCATCAACCCCGACGAATGTGTTGCAATCGGTGCAGCCATCCAGGGCGGTGTTCTCGGCGGTGACGTCAAGGGTCTTGTCCTTCTCGACGTTGCTCCCCTTTCACTCGGTATTGAGACAATGGGCGGCATCAACACAAAGATCATTGAAAGAAACACAACAATCCCCACAAAGAAGAGCCAGATTTTCTCAACAGCTGTTGACAATCAGCCTTCAGTTGAAATCCATGTTCTTCAGGGTGAACGTGAATTTGCAAAGGACAACAAAACTCTCGGCGTATTCAGCCTTGACGGCATCATGCCCGCACGCCGCGGTGTTCCTCAGATTGAGGTAACTTTCGACATCGACGCTAACGGTATTGTTCACGTCTCAGCTCAGGATAAGGGCACAGGCAAGGAGCAGTCAATCTCCATCACAGCTTCAAGCAACATGTCCAAGGAAGACATTGAAAAGGCTGTCAGAGATGCAGAGCAGTTTGCACAGGAAGACAAGCAGCGCCGTGAAGAGGTTGACGCAAGAAACGAAGCAGACCAGATGGTATATCAGAGTGAAAAGATCCTTTCAGAAGAAGGTGCAAAGCTTGACGAGGCTGACAAGGCTGAGGTTCAGGCTAAGATTGATTCACTCAAAAATGCTCTCAAGGGTGAAGACATCAACCTCATCAAGAACGAAAAGGAAGCTCTCACTCAGGCTTTCTACAAGCTCAGTGAAAAGCTTTATCAGCAGAACGCAGGTGCTCAAGGTACTCAGGGCTTTGACCCCAACAATTTCCAGGGTGCAGCCGGAGCTGATGCAGGCTTTGACGGCGGCTACAACGACGGCGGTTATACAGATGCCGGATACACAGACGCAAACTTCACAGACGCTAACTGATAACAAAGGAGCTGCTCCCGCGGAGCAGCTCCCTATTGTGATAATTCCGGCGGTTTATCCCCGGATGAGAGGAAGAAACTAAATGGCAAATAATAAACGTGACTATTATGAGGTACTCGGACTGAGCAAGGGTGCATCCGAGGATGAAATAAAAAAAGCATACCGAAAAGTTGCCAAGCAGTATCATCCCGACCTTAATCCCGGAGATCCCACAGCAGAAGAAAAATTCAAGGAAGCCAATGAAGCTTATGAGGTACTCTCAGACAGCAACAAAAAAGCCCGTTATGACCAGTACGGCCATGCAGGTGTGGACCCCAATTTCGGTGCCGGAGGCGGTGGCGGCTTCGGCGGCTTCGGAGGCTTTGGCGGTTTCGGTGATGACGGCTTTGATCTCGGTGATATTCTGGGCAGCATGTTCGGCGGCGGCTTTGGCGGATTCGGCTCTTCAAGACAGCAGAATCCCAATGCACCCCGAAAGGGCTCAACCATTCAGGCAACTGTGACCATCTCCTTTGAAGAAGCGGCAAAAGGCTGCAAGAAAAAGGTTAACATAACAAAGGTTGAACGCTGCAAGGAATGCGGAGGAAGCGGCGCAACAAAGGGAACATCTCCCGAAACCTGTCACAACTGCTCAGGCAGAGGTCAGATTAACATTCAGCAGAGAACTGCTTTCGGTATTATGAACACCACTAAGCCCTGCCCCGAATGTAACGGAAAGGGCAAGGTTATCAAAAGCCCTTGTCAGAACTGCCGCGGAACAGGAATGGAGCCCAAGCCTCAGACAGTTGAGGTCGACATTCCCGCAGGTATTGATGACAGACAGGCGCTAAATGTCAGAGGCGGCGGCAATGCCGGCACAAACGGCGGACCCGCAGGTGATCTGAGAGTCAACATCAACGTCCGACCCCACGCTTTCTTTGAAAGAGACGGCTTTGATGTCTGGTGTGATTTCCCCGTCACATATGCACAGGCAGCTCTCGGCGACACTCTTTACATCCCCACAATCGACGGCAAGGTTAAATATGACCTTCCTGCAGGAACACAGCCCGGAGATGTTTTCCGCTTCAAGGGCAGAGGTATTCAGCAGCTTTCCTCAAAAAGCAAGGGTGACCAGTATGTAAAGATTGTTGTTGAGGTGCCAAGAAACCTCAATCAGCGCCAGAAGGATATGCTTAAGGAATTCAACAACTCTCTGACCGACAAGCCCAAGAACAACGTTCCTGACGGCTCAGTTATCGGAGAGGAAAAGGATAAGAAAAAATTCTTTGACAGATTCAGATAAGCTGAGAAAATGACTGTAACAAAAAAAGAGATGCGTTTGCATCTCTTTTTTATTTAATCCTTAATATTTACCGCTTCTGAACAGGGACTTATGAAAGTCTCCTCACCTATCTTTTTAAAGCAACGGGTGCGATAATAAGAAGCCTTGCTGCCTGAGGGAATTTTGTCTGTGAATCTGTACTGAATTCCCGACTGAGTTTCAGCAACCTGTTCATAGCTTTTACCGTCAGTGCTTCTTTCAAGAATATATCCGTCAGCTCCGGCAACAACTCTGACAGTGATTTCAGCCTTTCTTGAAAGCTTTGCCTTTGCGGAAATAATCTCGCCGCTGTCAAGATGAACAAGAGAAATAAGTCTGCTGAAATTACCCGACATATAAACCGGCTCAGCCTTGACGGGCTCAATGTGCTCTTCAAGATCTTCCTCCGGATCCTTTTCCGTGCGGTTCTCCTGCTGAAGCTCAGGTGCTTCCTCTTTGACCCACAAGGGCTGAACACAGTAATGATAAATCTGTCCCGTTACAATTTCACGGTCAACAAAGCATTTTTCCTCAACTGTTGCCACGGGCACCATTTTGCTGCACAGATCATTTCTGCGCATAACAAGAAACTTGTCAGCGTTGCCCTCATATTCCCAGCTGAGTCTGATTTCAGCATCCTCTCCGATTACTGTTTCAAAGCTTTCAACAGCAGGAATGTCAGACACAACGGTGCCGTAAACTCCGCTTGCCTTGACAGATTTGTTGTTTTTATTAATAACCTTGACAGCAAAGATACTGTACCAATAGGTTTTGTCTTTCACAACCTCTGAATCCTCAAAGCAGCAATCCTTTGTCCAGCCGATGATGGAATATTTCCCCTTATAGCTGTCTGCTCTTTTGACTGCATACTTATCGGCATTCTCAGCCGCACTCCATGTAATTTCAATGCCGCCCTCTTCAGTTATTCTTGAAGACTGAATAACGGGGGCTGTTTTGATTTTTTTGGAATTGTCAGCCATATATTTTCACCTTAATTTCTGTTTGTAAGCAATGATGCACTTTCTTTATCAAGGAAAATCATAACATCGGAATGAAGCTTGAGAATTGATGCGGGGCACTGAGAGGTAACCTCACCCTCAACAAGCTGCTTAACAGCCTTTGCCTTGCTTTCACCCGTTGCAATAAGAATAATCTTTCTGCTTCTCATAATGTCACCAATACCCATTGTAAGAGCATATTCGGGCATCTTGTCACCCACAGCCTCAAAATATTTCTGATTTGAGTCAATGGTGCTCTGTGTGAGCTTGACAGCAAAGGGAGTGTCGGCAAACTTGTCACCGGGCTCATTGAAGCCGATGTGACCGTTGGTGCCGATACCGAGAAGCTGAATATCAATGCCTCCGCATTCTCTGATACGGTCATAATATCTCTTACACTCAGCCTCTGTGTCCTCTGCTTCACCTGAAAGGAAATTGACCTTGTCAAAATTAACATCGGTCTTGCCGAAAAGATTCTCTTTCATAAAGTAGAAATAGCTGTTGACATTGTCTCTTGAAAGGCCGACATATTCGTCAAGATTGAAGGTTGTGATGTGCTTAAGGGTAACCTTTCCTTCATTATAATCCTCAATGATTCTCTTATAGGTTTCAACAGGAGTTGCGCCTGTTGCAAAGCCGAGAACGCTGCCTCTGTCATTATTGATCTGTTTAACAAGAATGTCCGCAACCTCACGTGAAATTTCAAGTGCATCATTCATTATAATAACTCTCATATTTTTTCTCTCCTTAGTATTTTCTATGTCTGTTTATTATAATAACACAACCGGATTAATTTTTCAATCTTTTATTTTATCTTCCTCTGTATAATTACAAAAGCGGCAAAAAGGAAAAGATTGTGCACAATCATACACGCCCAGGCTGACACAAGACCTGCCGAAAAGAGCCTTAAGCAGATGAAGGTGCCCACAATTCTGATTCCCCACATACCGATAATGTTGTAAATAAAGGGAGTTTTTGTGTCACCTCTGCCCTGAAGCACACCTTCAATGATGATTGAAACACCGTAAAAGGGCTCAGACAGTGCCACCATTTTCAGTACCCTTGCACCAAGAAGGATAACCTGAGCATCATCAGAAAAAAGTGACATCATTCTTTCTGCAAAAATAAACAGCAAAGCACCCGAGACAACCATCAGCACCGCCTCGGAGCTGATGAGCAGCTTTTTAAGCTGAGTTTCTTTTTTTCTGTCTCCTGCGCCCACCGCGTTGCCCGTGAGTGTTGCCGCTGCAGCCTGCATACCGTAGCCGGGAATGTAAAAGGCTGATTCGACGGTGTTTGCAACGGTATGTGCCGCTGTTGAAATTTCCCCGAGAGAGTTGATCATTGAAGCAAAAGCAACATATCCAAGAGAGGTGCCGAAGCGCTGAAGCATATTCGGCAGGGCAATTTTCAGGCAGGGCTCAAGAACTCCTCTGTCCGCCTTCAAACAGCTTTTTGAAGGTGAGACCTCCTTGTTTTTCAGCAAAGCAAGAGTAATCAGCAAGCCGCCCGCAACAAAAGAAAGAGCGCTTGCCACAGCAGCTCCCGTCACTCCCATTCCGAAGCCGAAAAGCTTCACCTCTCCCCAGGGAGCTGCAATTTCTCTTTCGGGGAAAATAAAAATGAAATTGAGAATGACATTGATAATGTTGACCGCAACACCGGCAAGCATAGGAGTTTTGCTGTCCCCCACAGCTCTGAGAACGGAGCCGAAGATTATAATATAAGCTCTTGCAAGCATCGGGGCATAAAGAATAAAAAAGTATTTCTCCGTCAGTTCGCAGATTGCCGGATCAACCTGCATAAGCTTTGGGATAAAGGGGCTGATGCCAAGGCACAAAAGGGTGAAAACAACACCCGTGACCGTTGCGGCAAGAACAGCCTGACCCGAGGTTTTTCTGACAATGTCAAATTTTCCCGCCCCCTTATTCTGAGAAATAAAGGAAAGAAAACCGACACCCAAAGCGGAAATGCTGCTGCCGATGAGCCAGCCAACCGTTGTTGTTGCACCCACCGCTGCTGTGGCATCGGTGCCAAGTGAGCCTACCATTGCTGTGTCAATATACTGCACGGCAGTCTGCATAAGCTGTTCAAACATTGTGGGCAGTGCAAGGAAGAAAATCTCTCCCAGCAAGGTTATTTTTAATCTTTTCAGCACCCTGATTCTCCTTTCCTTTTCACAGTCTCAATAAAAATCACCGATATGCCCGGGACACATCGGTGATTCGTTTGTTCCAAAAATCAGATAAGACCCTGAGCAAGCATTGCATCAGCAACCTTAAGGAAGCCGGAAATATTTGCACCTGCAACAAGATTATATCCGAGGCCGTATTCTTCAGCAGCCTTTGCGGAGTTGTCGTGAATTTCCTTCATGATTCTCTTAAGAATCTTGTCAACCTCTTCAGCTGTCCAGTTATATCTTGAGGAGTTCTGGCTCATTTCAAGAGCTGAAACAGCAACACCGCCGGCATTTACAGCCTTTGAGGGAGCAACTGCCTTGCAGTTTTCCATAAGATATGTAAGAGCCTCGTTTGTTGTGGGCATATTTGCAACCTCAACATAATAAGGTACACCGTTTGCAACAATCTTTTCAGCCTCAACCATACCGATTTCATTCTGAGTTGCGCAAGGCATTGCAACGTCAACCTTCACGCCCCAGGGCTTTTCACCCGCGTGGAATTCAACACCGAACTTGTCAGCGTAATCCTTAACCTTGTCACGTCCTGATGCACGCATTTCAAGAAGGAAGTCAATCTTTTCATCGGTTGTGATACCGTCGGGATCATAGATATAACCGTCGGGGCCTGAGAGAGTAACAACCTTACCGCCAAGCTCTGCAACCTTCTTACAGGTACCCCAGGCAACGTTACCGAAGCCTGAAACAGCAACTGTCTTGCCTTCAATTGTTTCATCGAAGTGCTTGAGCACACGGTTTACATAATAAACTGCACCGTAACCTGTTGCTTCAGGTCTGATGAGTGAGCCGCCGAAGGAAAGACCCTTACCGGTAAGAACACCGTTTTCGAAAGCACCCTTGATGCGTCTGTACTGGCCGTAAAGATAACCGATTTCTCTTGCGCCGACACCGATGTCACCTGCGGGAACGTCAACATCGGGACCGATATGTCTGTAAAGCTCTGTCATAAATGCCTGACAGAAGCGGAGAATTTCTCTGTCACTCTTGCCTCTGGGGTCGAAATCGGATCCGCCCTTTGCGCCGCCGATGGGCTGACCTGTGAGGCTGTTTTTGAAGGTCTGCTCAAAAGCAAGGAACTTCATAATACCTGAATAAACGGAGGGATGGAAACGAAGACCGCCCTTGTAAGGACCGATTGCTCCGTTGAACTGAACTCTGTAACCTGTGTTTACCTGAACCTTACCTGCATCGTCAACCCAGGTGACTCTGAATGAGATTGATCTTTCAGGCTCAACCATTCTTTCAAGAAGAGCCTCCTGCTCATATTCGGGGTGCTGCTCAACAACGGGCTCAAGGGATTTGAGCACCTCTGTAACAGTCTGAACAAACTCAGGCTCATGAGAATGCTTCTTCTCAACACCTGCAATTACTCTTTCAACATAAGTCATTCTAAAATACCTCATTTCAATTAAATAACATTTCAATTTAATAATTTATGCATAAAATCACATATTAAATGCATAATCATTCAGCTTTGTATTTATATATCAATAAATATGTGAATTATTTTACACCTATTACTATAAAAATGCAATATTTTTCAACCTCTTTTTTTAAAAAAAGCATAATTTTGTAATTTTTTACAACTGACCATTGTATTAAGGTGCTTTGTTTGTTATAATAGCCAAAAAGGAAGTGATGAAATGTATAATTTTTTTGTTGAGACTCACCAAAGACAAGGTGATAAATACATCATTGACGCAGCAGATCACAACCATATCAGAAATGTATTACGGATGACTGTGGGTGACACCTTTCTTGTCAGCACCGAAGGCAGAAGCGACCTTTGTGAAATCAGTGAGCTGACAGAGGATTTTACCGTGGCAGTCATTTGTCAGGAGGATTATCACAGCACAGAGCTTCCCGTACGAATTTATCTTTTTCAAGGGCTTCCCAAATCGGACAAGATGGAACTTATCATCCAGAAGGCTGTTGAGCTGGGCGTGCACGCCATTGTTCCCACTCAGATGAACAGATGTGTTGTCAAGCTTGACGACAAAAAGAAAAACAACAAAATCTCACGCTGGCAGGCAATTTCAGAAAGTGCTGCCAAGCAGAGCAAAAGAAATATTATTCCCGAAATTATGCCCGTAATGACTTACTCTCAGGCACTTGAAAAAGCAAAAGAGCTTGACCTCATCCTTGTGCCCTATGAAAATGAGGAAGGGATGAAGGCAACCTCGGCTGCTCTTTCTCAGCTTAAAAGCTGCAGCAGTGTCGGCATTTTCATCGGTCCCGAGGGCGGCTTTGATGAAAAAGAAATTGAAAAGGCAGTTGAAGCGGGCGGAAAAACAATTTCCCTCGGCAAGCGTATTCTTCGCACGGAAACAGCAGCCATTGCAGGTGTTGCAATGTGTATGCTTTATATTGAAAATAATATGACTGACAACGGACAGGTGTAATTATGAAACAGCTTCCTGAAAAATATGTTCAAAGAATGAAGGCTCTTCTCAAGGAAGGCTACGGGGATTATGAAAAAGCAATCAATGAAGCTCCCGTAAAAGCCTTCAGAGTGAATACAGACAAAATAAGCCTTGAGGAATTTGAAAAAATCAATCCCTTCGGCACAGAGAAGGTTCCCTACTGTGAAAACGCCTTTTATCTTAAAGGAGAAAAGGTAGGCAATCATCCTTATCACCACGCGGGGATGATTTATGTTCAGGAGCCGGGTGCAATGGCGCCCGCAGAATGTCTTGATATCTGCCCCGACTGGAAAATTCTTGACATGTGTGCCGCTCCCGGAGGAAAAAGCACTCAGCTGAAAAACAAGCTTTCCGAAAAGGGTGTTCTTGTTTCAAATGAAATCATTGCTTCAAGATGCAAAATTCTCACGGGTAACATTGAAAGACTCGGACTGAAAAATGTTGTCACCACCTGTATGGATACAAAAAAGCTTGCAAAATTTTTCCCCGACACCTTTGATATGATTATGGTTGATGCCCCTTGCTCAGGTGAAGGAATGTTCCGAAAGGAAGAAATTGCCGTTTCCGAATGGAGTGAGGAAAACGTCAGAATGTGCGCCGACAGACAAAGAGACATTCTTGAAAACGCCGCAGTCTGTCTCAAGGGCGGCGGATACATTGTTTATGCGACATGCACCTTCTCCCTTGAAGAAAACGAAATGACCGTTGATGCCTTTCTCTCAGACCATCCCGAATTTGAAATTGTTCCCGTTAAAGAAAAGGTCAGGGAAAACACCTGTGACGGCATTGTCTTTGACGGTTGCCGATGTGAAGACATCAGCAGAGCCCGACGCTTTTATCCTCATATAAGCAAGGGTGAGGGTCAGTTTATGGCTGTGCTTCACAACAAAAACGAATCCTCCTTCTCTCCTTATGCAAAGCAAGGCAAAAAAGAAAAAAACGACAAGCTTGTGACAGATTTTCTCTCAGATACCCTTGTCAGCTTTGACCCTTCAAAAATCAAAATGAACAAGGATAATCCTGTTTATTTCACCGAAGACTTTGACCTTGGAAAAGCGGCTGTTTTCTCCTGCGGAGTCACAATCGGCGAAATCAGAAAGAATTATATTCAACCTCACCATCAGTTCTTTATGGCTATGGGAGAAGCCTTCAAAAGAAAAATCAATCTCTCCCCCGACAGTCCTGAAATTGCTAAATATCTTCACGGTGAGGAATTTGAAACAAACTGTGAAAACGGATGGGCTGTTGTGTGTGTTGACGGTTGCAGTCTCGGCGGAGTCAAGGTTGTCTCGGGGAAGGCAAAAAACCATTATCCCAAAGGGCTTCGTACAAAAAACTGAACAAACAAAAAACGGTTAAAGAGTTAAGTCTTTAACCGTTTTTTACTGTTATAAAATTTACCACTCTCTGATAATTTCGGGATTGTTGAAAATATCAGTCAGCTTTTTGATGAAGGGAGCAAGGTCGGCAAAGCCGCCAAGTCTGTGGTCAAAGCAAAGAACAATGGGAAGAACCTTCTTTGTTGCAAGGTCAACCTCTCCCTTGTCGTTTCTGAATGCATATTCCACATCTCTGATGTTACCCATAGCCATAAGGAACACCTGAGGATAAAGAAGAGGTGTGAAAGTAACGTTGCCGACAAAATCCTTGCCGAGCATACTCCAGTTACTCATACAAACAGTGCCTTCTGTGAAATCACGGACATAGAGATGCTCCTCATCATCGGGCGGTCTGTGGAAAATGCCCTTGAAGGTTGCAACCTTATATTTTGTGAAATAGCCTGTTGCCATCTGAGCGGCAGTCTGAATAATCTTACCCTTAAGTGTGTAGCCGACAACTCTCTGAGCAATCATATCAAACACAACTTGCTCAACATCGGTCTTTTTGAGCTTTTCAAAGATTTCATCAACCTGCTCAGCAATTTCCCTGAGAGATTTGTCTTCGATTTCTCTGACCTTGATGGGAAAGGTTTCACCTGTGTCAAGAAGCACGGGCATTGCAACATCAATATGCTTTTTGATGATAAGCTTACCCGTTGAAGCCATATGATGATATTTAAGGTGAGCGTTAAGGCGGGGATTTTCCTTCAGACATTCAACAAGAACTCTCAGCATAAGAGTGTTGAAGCTAAGGTGATAACCGCACTCACTTTGAAGCTTTTTGAATTCAGCCCAGAATTTTGTGATGTCAGCTTCAAGGTTATATCCCGCATTGGGAATATTTTTCTGTGAATTGACAAGAACATTTGAGGAAACTCTGCTCTTTACGGGAAAGTAAACAATCTTGTCCTCTTTATCAGGGATTTCCAGGGCTCCCTGCAAAAATTTTTTAAAATCCATTATTTTTCCCCCAGTTTTAATAAATTCCTATATTGTTTATAAGTATAACCTAACTGACAAAAAAAGTAAAGCAAATTGAAAGAAAGTTTGAAAATATTAGATTAATTTACAATTTAGAAAAAAATAAATCTAAAATCAACAACATTGTATCACTGATAATTTCGGGCTTTTCAAATAAAAAAAGAAAGACTGCAGTTTTCTGCAATCTTTCTTCCTGCGAAAGAACAGTAAAAAGGTGTGTAAATGCAGGTAAGAACGGCAAAAAAGACACCACCGCCAGTTAATTTTTTTCAAAAATCAACACAAAAGTATTGATTTCTAAATACTTTTATGCTACCTTCTAAAGTGGAGGTGGCATTATGGCTTTTTCATATAAACCTTTATGGAAACTTTTGATCGATCGAGATATGACAAAGAAACAACTTATGTATGTAACGGGCATTTCCAAATCCACTATGGATAAGATGGCTCGAGGTGAACAAGTTTCAATGGATGTTATTGATCGCCTTTGCAATCATTTTTCATGTAACATTGAAGATGTTGTTTCTCATTATATTTCAAAAGAAAATCCTAACTTCGAAGATTAATTTTTGAGGCAAATTATGATAAATGAAAAAAAGTATTCTCAAGCTGTAGGCGTGCAACACATCAAATCACTAGGGCAATATTTTACGAATTACAAAATTGCTGAATTCATGTCTTCTTGGGCTTGTAAAAATGCTTCGACATTGCTCGATCCAGCGGTTGGCAATAGTGTGTTTTTAATACATTCAAAAAGAACAAATCCAAAATGTAACTTATTTGGTTATGAAATTGACGAAAAAATACTCACATATTTTGGGAATCCCTCAAACGCTAATATTATCAACGGTGATTACTTGCTAGAAGATTGGGACAGAAAATTTGATGCGATTGTGTGTAATCCCCCTTACAATAGATTTCAAGCGGTAAGTAATCGTAATGAAATCCTCGAGACAATTAGCAATCATACCGGTATTAGATATAGTGGATATACAAATTTGTACATCTTGTTTTTAATAAAGAGCATTCATCAACTTTCGGATGGTGGACGCTTGGCGTATATAATACCCTCTGAGTTCTTAAATTCAAACTATGGAATAGCAATAAAGCAATTGTTATTGGAAAAGCGTTTATTAAAAGCTATAATAAACTTTGAAAACGACAGCAATTTGTTTTTTAACGCCACAACTACCTGCTGTATTATGTTGTTGGATTTTGAGCCAAAATCAAAGGTGTTCTTTTACAATCTTCCTTCCGTAGATGCTTTGCGATTAAACATTTTTGATAATCCCGATGATTATGCATTAGGGGTAAATTATGAAGAATTGCATGCTGAAGATAAATGGCGCCCATATCTTAGGCAGGAAGAAAAAATTTCTTATAAAAATTTACGTCCTGTTTCTGATTTTTGTTCCGTATCAAGAGGAATTGCTACTGGAGCAAACGATTTCTTCTGCTTTTCAATTTCCAAAAGTCAAAAACACAAAATCCCAGCATATTGCTTAAAACAATGTATTTGTCACTCTGCAGACGTAAAATCACCAATATTCACTATTGATGATTTTAAAAAACTTTCTTCATCGAATAAAACAGTTTATCTTTTGGATGCAACCTCCAATGATTATGACATTTTAGCTCACTATATTAAACACGGCGAAGAAGAAGGTGTTAATTTAAAATACTTACCTTCTTGCCGAACACCATGGTTTTCAATGGAGCAAAGAGCATCTGCACCTATTTGGGTTTCGTCGGCTTGCAGGAACGGTATGAAATTTATTAGGAATGTTGCTATGGTAAAATCACTAACAACATTTCATTCTATATATATATCGGAAGATCATATTGATGAAACTGATTTGATATTTTGCTATTTTTTAACTCCAACTGCACAACAAATTATTAGAAACAATCGTAAGGAGTTGGGAAATGGACTTGAAAAGTTTCAACCAAATGATCTTAACTCTGCAAAAATGCTAGATATTTCTATGATAACGACCTGCGATCGAGCAGCTGTTTTAGATATTTACAACAAGCTTGTGACAAAGTATGATGCTTCGTTAATAGAAGAATTAGACATAATATTCTCATCATATTTGCAAAGATAATCGTAGAAGTGCCTGTTCTTGAAGAACAGGCACTTGATTTTTTATTTCTTTGCTTTCTTTTTAGCAATTGCAACATCATTCGCTGCAATTAAGCATTCTAAAAATTCTGACGGAGTTCGTCTGACGGCCGTTTCTAAACGTTTGTATAAGGATGACTGTAAGTTACCATTATTACTAGGATTTACATAAATATCTGCTATCCAAGCCGTGGGAAAAACTATACAGTGCTCTAACCCAATGGTCATATTTGGTTTAAAACTTATTACAAAAGTAGCAACATACAAATTAGCATTGGGATTTTCACGATAGAAATCTATTAATCCTTTCGCTTTTGATATATCATCTTTATTTGTCTTGCCGCCCTTTACAGAGGATTTTATATTTACAAAAGATTCTTTGTTTCCGTCATAACAGAAGCGAAAATCAAAAACACCAACTTCTGAATCAGCAGGGTGTATGCTATCAAAACCCAACGATTTCACCTGACTCTCTAACCCTTGACTTATTACTTCTTCAACAATTCTCCAAACAGTTCTGCCTTTTGCGGCCTTTCTCCATCCATATGGCATTATTTTTGGAGAAGCAATTGGAATATCGCCGATATTTTGAATAAGTTCATTTAACTTGTCTTCTAAATATTTGCGTTCAATTTCTACTGCAGTAAAATCTGTGTTGATCATAATTATTCTCCTTTGTATTGTGAAATATAAAAGATGCCATCACTTAAATCCCGTTAAACAAATCACTAAGCGAAACGCCCAATCCGTCGGCAATTTTTTTAATGTTTACAATTGAAATGTTTCGTTTCCCCGATTCAACGGACGCATAGTATGTTCGATCCATATTGATTTTTAATGCAAACTTTTCCTGACTATCGCCAGTTTTAATTCTTAATTCCTTAATTCTATGTCCTAATAAAACAGTAATCATATCTTTGAACCTCCATATCATGTTTTATTATATCGTTTAGTTTAAGTCAACGGACTATAAGTAACAATCGAGCGGGTCCGTTCAAATCTCTCACGACGCAATGTTTTTGTTGTTCTTTATTTGAGCAAAGAACGACAAAAAGTAATGTGCCTTTTTGCGCTGCTGCGGGCATAAAAATAACGCTGCGGCAGTCCCAACGACCGCTGCAGCGTGTGATTTCGCGTATTTTTCCTTGATTTTGTCTTATTTTGCCCGAAAATGTGCCGAAAATATAAAAAAAAAACGAACTTTCGTCTGGTAGACAAAAGTTCGTTTTTATTTGGCGGAGTAGGAGAGACTCGAACTCTCGCGCCGGTTACCCGACCTACGCCCTTAGCAGGGGCGCCTCGTCACCAACTTGAGTACTACTCCGAGTGCCGTTTTTTGAATATAAAAAAAATGGCGGAGAGAGTGGGATTCGAACCCACGGTACGCAGGACGTACGACGGTTTTCAAGACCGTTCCGTTATGACCACTTCGGTATCTCTCCGTTTTTGCCTATAAATATTAACATATAAAACTGACATTGTCAATAGCTTTTCAAGAAAAAAATCAAGAAAATATTTAACTAATTTTATTCCGTCCTTCTGACAATGTTTTTCATAAGCTGCAGATGTATCCGTGACTCCGGATACATCTGCTTTATTCTGTTTTCAGCCTTATTTTTCTTCAGCAGTGAGCACCTTCACAAGTGCGCTTGTCATGGAATCAATCTGTGACTGAGAGGGATTTGAGCTGATTTTCTTTATCTTCTTTTCATATTTTGCTCTCACGGTTTCATCGCACATATCAAGAAGATAATAGAAGGCGTCTGTGTAAATTCCCATTGCATCTGAGAAGTTCTTTTTGCCCCACACGGTGCTTGAATCACTGCCCACACCCGTGAAGACTATGCTTGCTCTTTCAAGCTCCCAATCCCAGACAACACAGGGATAAATTGTGTATTCAACACCGTCAATTGTCAGCGAATATGCATTGCCGTTTTTGACAAGGACATTTTCAGTGTTGAGCTTTTTGTTCTTTTCAATATCCTTTTGAGTGATTGTTGCATTTTCAAGCACGGTCACTGCGGAAGAAATGCTTCTTGCAACCGCCTTGTAATTTTCACTGTCAGCACTGCTGTCAAGAATGACAACATCCCAGTTTCCGTAAAGATCACTCTTTTTGATTTTTGTCACTGCATTTTCACCTGCATAAATTTCAGGCATTGCCATGGGCCAGCCGTCATTTGTCCAGGTAAGCTCTCTGATGTCAAGAGCTGATTCAGCAAGAACGTCAAGCTCATTTGCCTGAGCAAGTGAAGCTCCCGTTGTAATCTGTCCGCCAAGGCGGTAATAAAGCTGAGACTGAGTTGCAACAAAGCAGTCTCCCTGAGCTGAAAGTACAACTGAGGGTGAGCCGATTGATGCTCTGCCGATATTGCCTGAGCCTACACCGCTGCTGCTTGAAACAAAGCTGTAACCGCTAAGAAGCATAAAGCCCTTGCTGTACTGATTGTTTCTTGAAGAAGAGGAATAATCCGAAAGGCTTTCTCCGTTGTAATCAAGATAAGGACCGTCAATCTTCTTTGATCTGCCGACTCTCACATTATAATTGCTTTCTGCTGTGCCGTAGGTAACAAAGAGATAAAAATATCCTGTGTCCTTGTTATATAAAATATCTGCACCGCTGACAAGACTTCCGTCATTTTTGGTAAGAGCAGGGATTCTTCCGGGATTACAGATAACGGTACCTGCCTGGAATTTTGAGGAGCCGTGAAGAGTTGACACAAGCTCACCCTTATTGTATGAGCTCTGAGCCTTGATAAGACCTGTGGACCTGCTCAGCTCAACAAGATTAAGCTGTCCCTTGATTTCCTTTCTGCCCCAATATCCGCCGTAAACCATAAACAGACCGTTGTCTGTGTCAATAATTGCGGGATGAACTGCGTTTGCACTGTCATAGCTTGCCTTGTAAGTAACCTTACCCTTGTCTCCGTCGCCCTGCTCAACAATTTCATTGCCCGCATGACGTCCGCAGGTGCTGATGACAAGACCGCCGTCATTCCAGCTTTTTGTTTCAATGCTTTCAGCAAGGTTATCTGTTGTCACGCAGAAAATTGCTGACTCATTAGCATCACTGATTTTTGAAACGGAGAAATAAAGATAATAGGTTCCGTCAATCTTGACAATTTCGGGAGCAAGAGGAGTTCTGTCCTCATTCTTGTCAGAATAAGTCAAATCCTTGCCGTAGCCGTGCTCTGAAGCCCATTTCTTAACACTTTCAAAAGCGGAAAAGTCCATTATGCTGTTGCTTGCGGCATCCTCGGGAGATTTGAAATAAGTTGTTCTGCCTGTCCAGTTGACCATATCAGAGGAGCTGATAACAACATTGTCAGAGCCGAAGCAATAATAAGTTTTGCTTTCTTCATCATAGAAAACACAGGGGTCCTTGATGTCATAAGATGCAAAGGAGCCGAGATAACTGTTTTCTGCATATCTGTCAATTTCGGGAGCGGTTACATTATAATCCTTGACCTCTGATTTGTAATCGTCGGGTCTTTCACCCTCTTCAAAATAAACAAGGATGTTGAGCTTCTTTTTGACCTGAATTTTATATTCAAGCATCTTAACGCCCTTTGTTATATCCTCACCGTTTACAAGAAGCTTTTTGAGATTATAGTAAGTGGTGTCCGTTCTCTCCGGATTGATGTTAAGGGTAAGAGTTTCTCCGTTTTCGCAGCGTACCTTGTATTTCTCATCGCTTCCCGTGACGTGATTGCTGTCAACTGTTATGACACCGTTGCCGAAGGATTCAACAAAGACCATACATTCAGACTGGCGGACATAACGCCAATACATCACAAAGGCCGCACCGAAAAGCATAACCGTTACCGTGAAAAATGCCAGGAATTTTTTCATTGTATGCTTCCTTTCTTTTGGGTTGTGTTTTTGCTTTGAATTATTCAACCGTCAAGGCTGAAATTATATCAGAATATATTGAAACGGCATTTGCATAAAAATTCTTTTTTGCCACCTCAACCTGACTTTCATCGGGCGCATAAACGGTGATTTTCAAAAGCTCGGTGTCACCGTCTTCAACGGCAAAGGTGATGTGAAAGCCGTGCGCCAGCTTTTCAACAGAAACCTTACACTCGTTGATAATACGCTCTCTTGAGAAAATTTTGTATGCCTCAGAAACGGCCCTTTCTCTGAGCGAACGGGGAATTGTTCTTTCTATCTTGCACACCTCAAGCTCCATGCGGGGAGTGATTGAAATCAGTTCATCACCGTCTGAAAGTTCACTGTCAACCTGCTGTCCTGCAATAAGCTCACTGATTGCACTGTTGATTTCAAAATAATTTGCAATTTCGTGTTCACTGAAAATTTCATTTATCTGAGTTCTGGTCAGAGGTCTTTTCAAGGTTTTGAGAAGATAGCATATAAGCACCTTGATATCACTTTTTTCTCTCAGTCCGCCTCTTGCAACTCCGTCTGTAAAAGTGTTCACATTCTGTCCCTGCCTTTCTGTGCAACTTAAATATCAATATACACATACATATTCATATTACATTTTACCACAACTGTAAAAAAAGTAAATAGAATTTTAGAATTTTAATAAAGTTGTAAGGAGACGTCAACAGAGCCTGATAAGCTTCGAGGCTCCCTTTTACCGTACCTTTAAAAATTATTGACAGCAAAATGATAATTTAGTATAATTTTGAGGAATATAAGAGCGTGTTTACAACACAGAAAGCTGGTGAATTTTTTGACCGGAAAATACACAACAATTCTTTTTGATGCTGATGATACCCTTCTTGATTTTCACAAGGATGAAAAGGAAGCTCTGCTGAAAATTATGGCAGATTACGGCATTGATCAATCGGAAGAAAACTGCCGCAGCTATTCCGAAATCAATGCGGCACTCTGGAAGCAGTTTGAAAAGGGTGAAATCACCAAGCCCGAAATAAAATCAACCCGCTTCAGAAGATTTTTCAACTCTCTCGGCATCACCGAAGGCTTTGATGGTGACAAAGTCAACAGTGAATTTATGAATTACCTGTGTTTCGGAGGCAACACCATTGAAAATGCTGTAGAAATCTGCAGACAGCTGAAACAGGAGGGCTTTGATTTATACATCATCACCAACGGCACCGCCTTTATTCAGAAATGCCGTTTTTCAAGAAGCGGACTTGAGCCTTTTTTCACTGAAAGCTTCATCTCTGATCTTCTGGGCTTTCAGAAGCCACGCAGGGAATTTTTTGACCTTGTTCTTGAAAAAATACCCGAAAAGGACAAAAAGAAAATTCTTGTTGTGGGTGACTCACTGACCTCAGACATCAAGGGCGCAATGAATGCGGGGCTTGACAGCGTCTGGTTCAATCCCAAGGGAGTTGACCTCCCCGATGAATTCGCCCCCGATTACATTATCGGAAAAATTGAAGAGATAAAAAAACATTTATAAAACAAGGTGATAATATGACTCATTATATTGAAAACGAATTTCTCAAGGTCGGCGTAAAAGAATTCGGCTGTGAGCTGACAAGCGTTTACTCAAAGCAGGCAGATTTTGAATATCTCTGGCAGGGTAATGCAGAATACTGGTCAGGCCAGTCCCCTATTCTTTTCCCCATTGTCGGCAGACTCATTGACGACAGCTACTGTCTTGACAAGGAGAGCTACACCATGCCCAAGCACGGCTTTGCAAGAAAGCTCCCCTTTGCTCTGCTTTCAAAAGAGAAGGAAGAAATGTCCTTCATCCTCACCGAAAACGAAGAAACCCTTCCTCTTTATCCTTATGCCTTTGAGCTGATTGTGACCTTCACTGTTGAAGGAAAAAGCCTTCGTGTTTCTCACAAAATCAACAACAAAAATGACAGGGTGATGTATTTCTCCCTCGGCGCACATCCCGCCTTCAACTGTGAAATCGGAGACAAGCTGATTTTTGATAAAAAGGAAACCCTTGACACAGTCAAGATTGACCTTGTCAACTCTCTCCGTCTTCCCGACACCGTACCCGTTCTGTGTGATGAAAATGAAATTATCATCACAAATGACATCTTCAATGAGGATGCTCTGATTTTCAGCGGTGTCAAATCAGAATGCATCAGCCTCACAAGTGACAATCACAACAGAAAAATCCGTTTCAATCTCGGAGGAGCTCCTTATCTCGGAATCTGGGCAAAGCCCGGTGCACCTTATGTCTGCATTGAGCCCTGGTGCGGCGTAAACGACTCAACAGAAAAGAAGGATGATTTCTCACTCAAGGACGGCATCAACGCCCTTGAAGCAAAAGAAAGCTACACTTACACCTGGGCAGCTGAATTTTCTCACTGATGTACAATTAAAAATTCAAAATAAAAAAGGACTCAGCTGAGTCCTTTTTTTGTTGTGTTTTTCTCAGAGAATTAACCTACCCTCAGAAAGCTCATGCCCTCAACGGTAACTCCGTTTACCGTCACGGCATCACTGTTGTAATTGACATAAATTCCCACGCTGTTGTCATACTCGGTGTAATAAACGCCCTTGCTGACAAGATAATGGTCCGTTATTCTTGCGCCCGAAAGGCCGTCAAAGGCGGAAGCCATTCTTTCATAATTTGTCTGAGCGCCGCTCAGTCCGTTCATATAATAAAGCTTATCCGCTTTTTCCTGAGTTGAAAAATCTGTTCCCTGCCATCTGTAATAAAGCACTGCACCGTATTCAACTGCCTTGAGGAAGGCTCTTTCTTCATTTTCCGCAGCATTGACGGGGCTGAGAGAGTATCGGACAACACCGTGAAGCACGCTCTGAATGAAAGGCACTCTTGTGCAAAGGTCTTTTCCGTGATTAACCGCTGTCATAGGCAGCTCAACCACCATATCCGCATATTTGACGGAATAAATGAAGGAGCCCGAAAGCATCAGCTTTTTGTGAGCAGAGATTGCCGCTGTCTGCTGTGAAAGAGTGTCCGCAACCTCTGACTGTGAATGAAGCTGCGCCGAATCATAATCCCAGTAAAGCACATCAGCATCGGTAAGGCACACATTCAGCTGCTCATCCTTGACAAAGGAAAGAAGCTCACCCACTCCGGAGCTGATTTTATCAGCTGCAATGCAGTATCTTCCGTCTCTGACAACAGTCTGTCCGAACTGATAAGCCGCCTTGCCCTCATCCTCAGAGGTAAGAATGTTGCTGTCGGCATAAAGATTTATACCCTGATTTGTGCAGTAAGAAACAAATTCCTCAAAATCCTTTGCTGAACCTGAGCTGTAATCAACGGCAAATGAACCCGAGCCCTTTTCTTTCAGGACACCCTCAAGCCTCAGATTGATTTCATCAAAGCCCTTTGCCTTCATTGAGGAAAGGATTTCAGAGGCCTGTTCAAAGGTGGTTTTGTTTTCTCTGACGTCTCTGCCCTTTGAATCGGCAGAGCTTTCATTTATAACAAGAGAAAGATTGAAGGGAAGCTGTTCGCCCTCAACGCTTTCAGACAAAAGCACGGAATTTCTGATAAGAAGCTCTCTGACAACTCCTGCCATACCGATGTAGCTTGCCGTATCAGAGGAAAGAAAACGGTAAACAACCTTGATTTTTCCTTTGTAGCTGTCCTCTGAAACAAAAACTCCGTCATCGGCTTTCTCTGTTTCCTTCAATGTAAAGAAGGGATAAACACGGTTATATCCGCCGTCAGCAAGAGCCTTTTCCGTTTTGATTGTTGCAATTTCGTCTCCCTGCTCAATGAGTGCAACAAAGGCGCTGTCACCCTTTTTCATTCCGAAGCAGCCGATAAGAGTCTGAGAATTTTCACCGTAAACATCAAGACTGATGTTTTTGAAGCTTTCAGGATTTCTGCTCAGGTCAACAGTCAGACCGCAGCCGTCGGGAAGAAGAATGAAATCTCCTGCTCTGCCCGTTCTGTCTGCCGCAAAATAAGGCAGAAGGCTGAGTCCCGTCAGGGCAATTTCCTTGTCGTGTCCCTTTGAAACAATTGACGCGCAATCAACCTCAACGGAAAGTCCGCCGTCCAAAGCACGATAGCTCACGGGCACGGTAAGGCTGATTTTCTTTGAATCCTCGGTTTTCTTTTCAAAGGTGTAAATGACAGTTATTCCGTTTTCATTTTTTTCAAAAGCGGCCTTATCCTGACCGATAGAATCACTCTGGGAATAAAGGGTATAAAAATTACCGTCAATGAGCACCTGAAGGCTGAGAGCAGAGGTCTTAAGTCCGGCATACTCCGTGGGAAGCGAGGACCAGAGAGTACCCGAGGCCTTGTCATAGGCGCTGACAGTATAATTCTTTTTGTCAAAGCAAAGCTCTGTCATATCGCTTGAAGCAATCACAGAAAGCTTGCTTTTGTCCGTACGGCTGACATAAAGGGACTTTTTTGTTCCCGAAGAGGAAGCTGCAAGAGCTGTGTCCTCTTTCCCGGAAAAAGAATATCCTTCATTCTTTCCGCAGGCGGCAAGGCTCAAAAACATCAGAGCGCACAGGAAAATTGCTGTTAATTTCTTTATACGTTTCATAGTTTTTCCTCATCTGTTCAAGTTGCGGATTTACTCACTAACTTATAAATTTTAAACAGTATAACATATCCCGGAGAAAAATTCAATTCAAAAGGCAGAAAACCCCTTCCATCTCTTTTTCAGCCCAGCATCTCCTTTCTCATTTTCAGAAGAATTGCTTTTTCCCGTCTGGAAACCTGCACCTGAGACATTCCAAGCTCCTGAGCTGTTCTGACCTGAGTGAAGCCCTCATAATATCTGAGCTGAATCAGTCTGCGGTCTTTTTCCTCAAGATTGTCAAGCACCGCCTTCAGAGCCAGCCTTTCCGTCAGCTCCTCCTCACCCGAAGAAACGGGCACATCAAACTGAGCCTCCCCCTTTTCACTTTCATAAGACATTGAAAGCACAGGCATTGAAATTGCAATCAGCTCAGCCGCCTCACAGATTTCAATTTTCATTTCTTCGGCAATTTCAGACACCGTTGGCTCTCTGCCCAGCTTCTGCTGAAGCTGCTGACTCACCTTCATCGCAGCGCGGGATTTTTCCTTGAAGGTTCTTCCAACCTTTATAAGTCCTCCGTCACGGAAATTTCTTTTTATTTCTCCCAGAATAACGGGCACGGCATAAGTGGAAAAAGCAAAGCCTCTTTCACTGTCAAAATTGTTTGCCGCCTTGGCAAGTCCGATACAGCCTGACTGAAAAAGATCGTCATAATCAACACCTTTGCCGCGGAATCTGTTTGCGCAGGAATGAACAAGCCCAAGATTTCGGCTCACAAGCTCCCTTTGCTCACTGCTGTCATTTTTCAACTCAAGGTCCTCCGATCATCAGATGATTTTTCCCCTGATTCTTTTTTCAAGGGTAACCGTAGTTCCTTTGCCCGCTGCCGAGGTGACCTTCACCTTGTCCGTAAAGGATTCCATAACTGCAAACCCGAGCCCCGCCCTTTCATCAGAGGAGGTGGTAAACAGCGGCTCCATTGCCCTTGCGATATCCTCAATGCCAACGCCTTTGTCCTTGATTCTGATTCTCACAAGCCTTGTGTCAAAGAGACTTACGGTTATGTATATCTTTCCCGGAAAATCACGGTAGCCGTGAACGATGCTGTTTGTAACCGCTTCACTGACAGCAGTTTTTATGTCGGTAATTTCCTCTATATTAGGGTCAAGCCCCGCAACAAAGGCTGACACAGCCACACGGGAAAAGCCTTCATTCATACTTCTTGAGTCAATCACCATTTTCAGTTCATTTATGCACTTCATTCAAAAATCCTCCCTGATTTTTATTTCTCCGAGCCTTTCAAGTCCCGCAAGCTTCATCACCTTGTATGCAAAGGGGCTGAGATTTTCAACGCTTATCTCTGCTCCCATTCCGCTTAAAAGACGGTATCTGCCCATCACAAGACCGATTGCGGAGCTGTCCATAAAGGAGACGCCCGCAAAATCGAGAACAAGCCTTTCGGGACTGCGTTTTATTATTTCTTCGTCAATACCCGCTCTTATCAGCGCGGCACTGTGATGGTCAATTTCACCGTCAAGATATACCCGTATTTCCTTTTCTTTATATTCAAGTCTTGCAGACATAAGCTTTTTCCTCCAAAAAAAATAAGATACCCTATTATACTAGGGTATCTCAAATGAGTATTTTGTAAAAGTTAGTCGTCAGCTCATATTTCTTATGTCACTGACAAGGTAAAAGGAGCCGCACACAATAAGACAATCCTCGTCCCCCGTTTTTTCACAGGCAAGATCGAAGGCTTCTTTTACGTCACCGACGGCAAAGGCTTCACCGCAAAGACCCGAGGCACATTCTCTGAGCCTTTCGGGAGTCTCACCCCTGAGAGTATCCGTCTGAGTAAAAATCATATTTTCACAAAGCGGTGCAATAATCTCAAGGCTTTTCATATAATCCTTGTCCTTCATTGAAGCCATAAGCACATTGATTTTTTTGTCCGAAAGATATTTCTCGGCCATTGCTCTGAGAGCTCTCATGCAGCCCTCATTGTGACCTCCGTCAAGAATTATAAGAGGCTTTCTGCAAAGCTTCTCCATTCTGCCGGGGATAAAAAAGCTTTCAACACCGCTGACAATATCAGAATCTCTGATTTCAAAGGATTTTTTCCGAAGCTGAAGGGCACACTCAACGGCTGTGAGCATATTTGCAATCTGATGCGCTCCGCAAAGCTGAGTTTTAAGCTTAAGCTTTTTGTAAACAAATTCAGAGCCCTCAACGGTATCACTGAGAATTTTCAGCTGATTTATGTCCGGGGTAAAAAATCCGCAGCCCTTTTCTGAGCTGACTTTTTCAAACACCTCTGCGGCAGATTTGTCCTGAGGAATAAATTCCCCCTCACCCTTTTCAAGAGGATAAGAAACAACAAGGCTTCCCTCTTTGATTATGCCGCTTTTTTCCTCGGCAATTTTCTCTGTTGTGTCTCCGAGCATCTCTGTGTGGTCAAGAGAAACAGAGGTGAAAACACAGGCAAGAGGAGCGGGTATGACATTTGTGCTGTCGTGACCTCCGCCGATTCCTGCCTCAAGAACAACAATGTCGCATTCCTTACGGGCAAAATAATCAAAGGCAAGAGCCGTTGTCAGCTCAAAAACCGTGGGCATCATATCCTCAGAAGCTCTGTCGGTATATTCCTTGAGTCTCTGAGTGCCAAGGCAGATGTCCTCGTGGCTGATATATTCGGAATTGACCTGAATTCTTTCACCGAATTCGACAACAAAGGGAGATGTAAAAAGACCGACTCTCAGTCCGCAGGAAATCAGAATTTCATTCAAGGCTCCCGAAACAGAGCCCTTTCCGTTTGTTCCCGCAACGTGAATATATTTAAGCTTTTTGTGAGGCTGTCCGAGATATTCAAGAAGCCTTTCTATTCTTTCGTGAGAGGAGCTTTTCTGCACCTTCCTTACGGAATATATATAATTGAGGCTTTCTTCATAGGTCATAAAATTCACTTCCCTTTTTAATTTTTCTGCACTCCCGTTAAAACAAATTTTTCAAATTCCGTGAAATGCAGTTCTTTCTGAAAGGCAGCTTCGTAAAGAGCCGACAGAAAAGTCATTGTATCAATTTCTGCGGGGCACAAATCAAGATATTTTCTTTCCGCCTTGATTCCTCTTGCTGAAAAAACATTTGCGGCAAAGGGCAGAAGCCTTTCTCCCGCCGTAAAGAGTGTACCCCTGAAGCCGAGAGGCACCTTTTGGGCATCAAAGGAAATAACGATACCTTTTCCCGAGGGGATTTCCTTTTCATCTGTTCCCGTGACAAGAGAAATACCGTAATCCTTCATCAGCTTTTCAGCTGCCTGAGTGTATCTTGCGGGTCTTTTTGTTATCACTCTTATTTCCGAGGCAAAGGGCACAAGTCTGTGAAGCTCATTTGTCAGATATGCCCTTTCATCAACAACGGTGATGCACATTCCGCCGCCGGCACAGGTCTCCTGACCCAGAGCGGAAACAACAGTGTTCATCAGCACAAGCTCGGGAAAGCCTCCCGTTTTATAAAGCCTTAAGCCCTCTGTATCCACCTTGACTCCCGAAGGAAAAATCAGACCCTCACCAAGTGCAAAATCAATGTTACCAAGCTTTCGCAGCTGAGCTTTTCCGTTAAAAACGGGAACACAGAGTCTGTAAAAGCATTCTTCTGAGCTGAGACTGATTTTTTCGGTATATATCTTTTCTCTGCCCCGAAAATGCCTGAGTTTTTTTCTGAAGGAATTTCCTCCGTCATAAAATTCAACCGTGGCAAACATCCCATCACCTCTGAAAAAGCTTATGAAAATAAAAGACGGGATATTACTTAAGACGGCTTATTTGAGGACAATTGCCTGCTTTCCGAGAAGATTCCATCTTGCCTCAAAGGTGCTGATGCTGAAATCCACCTGACCCTTATACGGGTCAACGATATAAATTCTGTCATCGGAATAGCCGTTAACAACCATAACGTGTGTGCCTCGGGGATATTCAAAATATTCACCCGTGCCGATTATATACCAGGAATTCACCGTCTGAGGAATCTGCATCATATATGTTGCCCAGACAATTGCAGGTCTGCCATCTGAAATTTCCTTCAGAAGCTCAGAAAAGCTGCAGCCCGTAAGCATAACCGCCTTGTGACTGCCCTTTCTTGCATCAACAGCGGCCTGAAGTGCCTTTGTGACACAGGGAGAAAAGGCACCGTAGCCGGCATCGGCACTTGTGTAGCTTCCGCGGGGATTTCCCACAAAATATTCGTTTATATCGGGTCCCCAGCGCTTTCCGTCCTTGACATAAATGCTCATCCGCGGAATGGTATCAACCATCTGATCAAGGGTGATGCTGTAACCGTAATATTTCATGATACTGGCACAGGAGGCAGCCTCACAGCCCGTGGGATAAGAGGGAAGCTGACTGACAAAGGGAACACTCATCGCCTTCACATTAACGGTGAAGCTGCAGCTTTTTCCGTTTGGAAGAGCTGCTGTTATAACAGCTGAGCCCATCTTCTTTGCCCTTATGTAGCCGTCACTGTCACAGTATGCAACGGATTTGTTGCTGCTTTTATAGCTAAGATTATTATACTCCACTTTGCCGGGGAAGGAAAAAAGAGCCTTTGTTTTTCCGCCGATTGCAAGAGTATAGCTGCTTTTGTCAGAATAAATTGCCGAAGGCACAGCTGTCACCGTAACAGTGCATTTTGATTTTTTGCCGTTGAAGGTTTTCACCGTAACCGTTGCCTTGCCCTTTTTCAAGGCTGTGACAACACCTGAGGAGTCAACGGAAAGAACAGAATTGCCCGAAACGGAATAAGTTCTTTTATATGACGCTGAGCCCTTTGAAACATAGCTGTCAAAATCAAAGCTGTCCCCCACCGCCAGAGTAAGCTTTGTTTTGTTGAGAGTGATGCTTTCGGGAGCGGGAAGAACAGTAACGGTACACTTAGCCTTTTTACCGTTGAAGGTTTCCACACTCACCGTTGTTTTGCCCTTTTTCAAGGCAAGGAAAACACCCGAGCCCTGATGAGCAAGAAGAGATGTATCTTTGGCGGCGAATTTTCTCAGATAAGATGCTGTTCCCTTGGGAACACTGCTGTTAAAATCAAAGCTTTCTCCCACTCCGAGAGTTATCTCCGTTTTGTTGAGAGTCACAGACTTCGGTGCAGGACAAACAGTAACGGTGCATTTTGCCTTCTTTCCGTTATAGGTTTCGGCTGTAACGGTCACTGTGCCCTTTTTCAGAGCCTTGACTGCACCCGAAGACTTGATTTTCAGAACAGCAGGGTCAGAGCTTGTGAATTTTATGCCCTCCGATGCTGCATTTTTGTTCACCGAAGCTTTAAAGGTGAAGCTTTCACCCTTGCCGAGAACCAGCTCGGTTTTGTTAAGGCTGAGCTTCAAGGGCGCAGAAAGCACCTGAACCTGACAGGTTGCCTTTTTGCCGTTATAGGTCTCAACTGTAACTGTTGCCCTGCCCTTTCTGACCGCCTTGAAAACACCCGAGCCCTCATAGCTGAGCACTCCGTTTTCAGTGACAGTATATTTTCTTTTCTGACTTGCACTGCCGTCAGGAAGCTTACTGTTGAAATCAAAGCTTTCACCGAGACCGAGTGTAAGAGTATTTTTGTTTAAAGTAATTTTTTCAGGAGCAGAAAGAACTGTAACGGTGCAGACGGCTTTTTTTCCGTTATAGGTTTTCACCGTCATTTTCACCTTGCCCTGTTTCAATGCCTTCACCGTTCCGTTGCCGCAATCCTCAAGAATTCCGCTTTCAGAGAAATAACATTTCAGCGTTGCAGATGCGGAGCCTTCGGAAAAGCTCACGCCGAAACGAAACTTCTCATCCTCACCGAGAGTGAGCTCCTTTTTGCTGAGATTAATGCTTTCGGGTGCTGAAAAGACCTTGACGCTGCATTTTCCCTCTGAGCCGTCAGAGCCTCTGACACTGATGAGGGCACTGCCCTTTTTAAGTGCGGTAATTTTTCCTTTTTTAGAAACTGCCGCAACAAAAGGATTACTCGAAGAAAAAGTGTAAGTGACATTTTTGCCCGGCTTTTTAACCGTCAGAGTATAGCTTTCAAGTACACCCATTTCAAGCTCACTGCTGCTGAGAGTCAGAGCTTTGATGTCTGCACCCTTCACAGCAGAAACATTTTCTTCAGCCGCTGCTTCTGTCGCCTGTGCGGAAAAGAAAACAAGAGCCGTCACCGACAAAACAGCAATAATAACAGCAAGAAGCCTTTTAATTTTCCTCATTTTCCTTTTCTCCGTAAAGCATATAATAATTATGAATCTTTTCTTTTTCGTAATACTCCTCACGGATAACTGTGAAGCCTAATTTCTCATAAAATTTCACGTTATCGGGATTCTGAGCCTCAAGACCCAGCTTGTAGCCCTGAGGAACAAGCTCTTCAATTCCCCTTTTGATAAGCGCAGTTGCAATACCCTTGCCCTGATGCTTTTTGTCAACAAAAACAGGAGAAATGATCTTCGTTCCCTCGGGGAACACCTTTGAGTCAAGATGGCCGTAAACACGAAGAGTTCTGATTGTTCTGACAAAATAAATCAGAAGAAAAATCCAATGCCGGCAAAGCAGAAAATCAAACATATCATAATCATTGTGAGCATCGCGCCAGATACAGATTCCTCTGAGTTGCTTGTCAACATAAATTATGTCCTCTCTGTTGGAGGTGTGAAGTCTTTCCATCATAAAATGATAGACATATTTCTTTCTCAGCTTTTCTGATTTTGTTGCATAAACATGGACAGGGTCGTCAACATAGCTTTCTGCTGCCATTTTTGCAAAATATTTCAGTTCTTTTCTTGTCAGTTTTCTTTTTTCCATTTTTAACCTCTGAAAAATCAGGGCTGCGAATTGCTATTCAATTCACAGCCCCGTTGTATTATTTATTAAGCTCTTGTGTGAGAAGCTGTCTGATAACAGCGGGGTCGCCGTTACCCTTGAGCTCCTTCATAATGCTGCCGAAGAGAGCCTGCATTGCCTTTGTTTTACCGCTCTTATAATCGGCAACGATTTTTTCGTTTTCAGCAATGACTCTTGTGACAGTTTCAAGAATAAAGCCTTCGTCGATTTTCTGGTTGAGAGCATTTTCCTCACAGAAGACATCAACGTCAACATCCCTTTCAAAAACAGCTGAAAGCACCTTTTTACCTGCGGCACGGGTGATTTCACCCTCATCAACAAGCTCAATGATTCTTGCAAGCTTGTCAGCGCTGATGTCAAGGCTGAGCATTTCAAGGCGCTTCATTGTGCCCATACACTCAGTAAGAATCCAGCTTGCAACTGTTTTGGGGCTTCTGCCTGCTGCAACAACTGCATCAAAGGTGTCTGAAAGCTTTCTGTCTGATGAAAGAACAGTTGCTTCCTTTTCAGCAATACCCATTTCCATATAACGCTCTGCCTTTTCGTCAGCTGTGGCAGGCATACTCAATCTGATCTGCTCAAGCCATTCGTCATCGATGATAACGGGCATAAGGTTGGGATCGGGGAAATAACGGTAATCCGCGGCAGTTTCCTTGTTTCTCATGGGGAAGGTGCGTCTCTTCACGTCGTCCCAGCGGCGTGTTTCCTGAACAAGCATTTCAGTGTGACGCTCAATTGCATCAATGTGACGTACCTTTTCAAACTCAATTGCATCCTTGATTTCCGAAAGGGAGCTCATATTCTTGATTTCTGAACGTACGCCAAGCTCATCTGAGCCTTCGGGACGTACGGAAATGTTAACGTCACATCTCATTGCGCCTTCTTCACATTCTGAAATACCTGCAAACTGAAGGCTTGCCTTGAGCTTTTTCAGATAAGCAATTACCTCATCTGATGAACGGAAATCAGGACGGCTGACAATTTCAATCAGAGGCACACTTGTTCTGTTATAATCAACAAAGGAAGTGTTTGTTGCATCATCGTGGACAAGCTTGCCCGCATCCTCTTCAACGTGAATCTGCTTGATGCCGATTGTTCTGTCACCGATGAGCACACTGCCGTCAACGCAGATGGGATTAAACCACTGTGTAATCTGATAAGCACAGGGAAGATCGGGATAGTAATAGCTCTTTTTATCGAAGGTTGTGTACTGATTAATTTTGCAGTTGAGCATAAAGCCTGCCTTCACTGCAAGCTCAATTGCATGTCTGTTTGTCACGGGAAGCATACCGGGCATACCGCAGCAGGCGGGACAAACACAGTCATTGGGCTCCTTGGGGCTTGAGTGACCGCCGCAGGAGCAGAATAATTTTGAATCTGTTGAAAGCTCAACATGAGTTTCCAAACCTATAACAAGCTCGTATTTCATAATCAAGCCTCCATTCCTTCAACCTTATCGGCAATGCTCAGAAGAGTGCTTTCACCGAAATGGTCAGCAATAAGCTGAACTGAGCCTGAAACAACAGCGGGCATACCCGTGATGCTTGCGGGAGCGGTGAAAAGGCTTTCCTCATAAACTCTTTCAAAGCCTTCCGATTCGTCATATTTTTCAAATGCTGTTTTGCTGCTTACGGGAGCAATAACTGCATCGTATTTTGCAAACAGCTCCTTCATCTTCTCGCTGACAAGTCTGCGGACACGAAGGGATTTATCATAGCATTTATCATACTTGCTCTTTGAAAGCACGTCAGAGCCGTAAATAATTGTGGCTTTTGTAAGGAAGTTCATTCCTTCCGTACGGCTTTTGACATAAAGCTCGTCGATGTTCTTATAGCCTTCTGCTCTGTGGCCGTATTTTACACCGTCAAATCTTGAAAGATTGTTGCAGGTTTCAGCAGCAAGAAGAATCTGCCAGGCTGTTTTTGCCTGATAAACAATGTCAGCTGAAACGGTTTCAACACTTGCACCGAGCTTTATCAGCTTTTCGATATAAGCATCAACCTTTTTCTTTGAGCTGTCGTCGGCTGCATCATAAAGCTCCCTGATAAGACAAAGCTTCATTGAGCCGACCTGCTTATCAAGAGGGTATTCGTATTTTTCCTGAGGAAGACTTGTGCCGTCCTTGCTGTCGTGACCTGCAATGACAGAAAGAATTTCTGCTGCCTTTTTTGCTGAAGCGGCAGTTACACCAATCTGCTCACCGGAACAGGCACAGGCAATCACTCCGTAACGGGAAACTGTTCCGTAGGTGGGTTTGACAAAGCAAACACCTGATACTGCGGCAGCACGTCTGGGTGCACCGTTAAGGTCAACGCTGAGCGAAGCCTCTGCTTCACCTGAAGCAACAACAGCTGCCGCGGCACCGACAAGGCTATCGCCCTCGGTTACTGCGCCGAAATAAGAGCTTTCACCAACAAGGTCAAGACCGAACTGACCGACATTTGTTTTACCGGAAAGCTGATAGCCTTCCTTTTCAAGTCTTTCAACTGCCTCGGCAGAGAAAAGAGGTGTGAAGCCTTCAAGCATTTTTGAACCAGCTGTTGAAGGATAATTCTTGACAAGAATTGTGTCATCAACAGCAATGCTGCCCTTGGGATTAATTGTATTGATATATTTCACTTCTGTCACCTCACTTTACAAGTCTGGGAACCTGCCAGCTGTCTTCGGTGCTCTGAGGAGCACCCTTAAGCAGATCCTTACGCTCAAAGGGCTGATTTCTTCTGTCATCTCTGAGAACGTTTGTCATAGGCATAACATAAATCATTGCCTTGGTATCTTCTGTATTGATTTCACTGAGCTTTTCTTCTTGCTTGCCCATCATCTCAAGAATTTTCTGCATATTCTTTTTCTCACTGTCACTGAAGCTCAGCTCATTGACCTGCTCAAGTGAGTGGAATTTGTTTTCCTTGGAAGCGGCAGAAGCCTTTGCTGAGCTGACTGCGGCGGAGAAGGATGAGCCGTCACCTTCTGAGGAGCTGACCTCAACAGAGCCCTTGCCTCTGATGCTGACGTTTGCTTCATAAAGCTGAAGCTCTGTAACCTCACCGGGAGCGCCGAGCATCTGATCCTGTGCAGTACCGTCAAGGGGGAAGGCAATGACATCTCTGATTGTTTCTGTTTCTGCAAGAAGCATAACAATTCTGTCAACACCGGGAGCCATACCTGCGTGAGGAGGTGCACCGAACTGGAATGCATTGTAAAGAGCGCTGAAGCGTCTTTCAACCTCATCCTCACTGTAGCCGGCAATTTCAAATGCCTTTCTCATAATTTCGGGGCTGTGATTTCTGACAGCACCTGAAGCAAGCTCAATGCCGTTGCAGACAAGGTCATACTGATAAGCGAGAATCTCTGTGGGATCCTTTGTCAGCAGAGCCTCGAGTCCGCCCTGAGGCATGGAGAAGGGATTGTGAGTGAAGATAATCTTATCTGTTGTTTCGTCTCTTTCATACATGGGGAAGTCAACAACAAAGCAGAACTCAAAGGAATCCTTGTCAATAAGCTCAAGCTCGTTGCCCAGCCATGTGCGGATAACACCCGCATTTTTATCTGCAATGTCGGAAACATTGTCACAGATGAAGAAGATTGTCTCTCCTTCCTTAACACCTGTGAGTGCAACCATTTCCTTCATTTCTTCTTCAGTCATAACCTTGCTGATGGGATCCTCCTTGAAGATTACGTTCTTTTCGTCAAGAAGGGTGATGTGGGCAAGACCTGCCATCTTTGCCTGCTTTGTTGCAAAGTTAAGAGACTTGTCAAAGAACCATCTTTCGTTTTTGCAGGGAGCAACAATTGCTCTGACCTGCTTGTTCATAAAGGGCTTGAAGCTGATTCTTGTGAAAAGCTCTGTCACATCACAGATAATGAGGGGGTTTCTCAGGTCAGGCTTGTCTGAGCCGTATTTTGCCATTGACTCAGCATAAGGAATTCTTCTGAAGGGAGAAGCTGTGACCTTCTTGTCTGTGAACTGACGGAAAATTCTGCTGACAACATCCTCACAGATTTCAAGAACCTCTTCCTGAGTTGAGAATGCCATTTCAAAGTCAAGCTGATAAAATTCACCGGGAGAACGGTCTGCACGGGCGTCCTCATCTCTGAAGCAGGGCGCAATCTGATAATACTTGTCAAAGCCTGAAACCATCAGAAGCTGCTTGAACTGCTGAGGAGCCTGGGGCAGAGCATAAAACTTGCCGGGATGCTTACGTGAGGGAACAAGGAAGTCTCTTGCGCCTTCGGGTGATGAGGCTGTGAGAATGGGAGTCTGAATGTCAAGGAAGCCCTTTTCCTCCATAAGTCTTCTCATAAAGCCGATAACCTTTGAACGAAGAATAATATTGTTGTGAAGATCGGGGTTTCTCAGGTCAAGGAAACGGTGCTTGAGACGGATATTCTCATTGGTGTCATTTGAGCCGATTTCAAAGGGAAGGTCTCTTGTGCAGGTGCCCAGCACCTCAACACTGTCAGCCATAAGCTCAACAAGACCTGTTTCAATTTTGGGATTGACGGTGATTTCGTCACGCTTTGTCACCTGACCGCTGACGGAAAGAACAGTCTCCTTTCCCACACCCTTGAGAAGATTTTCGTCGTGGACAACAACCTGTGTCACACCTGTTTCGTCTCTCAGGTCAACAAAAAGAACACCGCCGTGGTCACGGATAACGTCAACCCAGCCTGCAAGCTGAACGCTCTGACCGATGTGCTTTTCTCTTATTTCATTACAACGATGAGTTCTATACATATAAAATACCTCCGTATGTTATCATCAGAATATATGCTTTTAAAAACAAAAAATCCCGAGAATTACCGTTAAAATAATTCTCGGGACGAGTATGTGATGTTACCCGCGGTGCCAACCCGTTTGACACATTGTCTGTGTCCGCTGTTTGATTATTGAATTAAAAAGCATAAGCGAAGTGTTGCCGAGCTTACTACTCATCTGAAGTGTGCTTTCAGCCTCTGACACACTCTCTCTTTCAGACTTTCCACAAAAGTCGGGTCTTCAGTGATTTATTGTATCAAAATAAAGTTTTTTTGTCAACGGGAAATTAACATTTATTTAATATTATTTGTCAGTTCTTTCATTCTTATAACATCTTGACTTTCGGAAAATAATAATTATAATTCATTGTATCAGAAAAACAGCGAGGTAAACTATGACTTGCAGCAATAATCAAAAGAAAAAAATACTTATCATTCTCACAGGCGGCACAATCTGCAGTGTTCAGGACAGCCACGGTGAAAGAAGTTCAGACACCGCCTCGGCAAAATATAAAATCATTTCATCCTTCAGAAACAGCAGCTCCCCCTTCAGAGACACAGAGTTTGATTTTCTTATGCCCCTGAACATACTCAGTGAAAATATGACAACAAAAACCTGGTCAAAGCTTCTTGACGGAATCAGAGCAGTTGAAAATCCCGACTCCTACAAGGGAATCATCATCCTTCACGGCACGGACACCCTTGCTTTCACAAGCTCAATGCTGTCTCTTATGCTCACCCATCTGAACTGCCCCGTTTTTCTTGTTTCAAGTCAGCTTCCCCTTGACAGTGAGGGTACAAACGGAAACGTTAATTTCAGAGCGGCAGCCGAGCTGATTATGAACGGTGTCAAGCCCAATGTCTATGCTGTTTACAAAAACAGTGACGGAAATATTTATCTTCATTACGGCTCTCAGCTTCAGCAGTGCAAGAATTACAGCAACGACTTTTTCAGCAAGGACGCAATTAAAATTCAGGATGAAAGCAACGCCTGTGCCGAAGGTATTGCCTTTGAAACAAAAAATGATTTCATCAACACTCTCGGTGAGCTTTCCAATGAGGTTTTATACATTGCTCCCTATGTGGGAATAAATTATGACTGCTATAACCTTGATTCAATCCGAGCAGTTGTTCACGGCACCTATCACTCAGACACGGTGTGCGTTGAAAGAAGCAGACGCAAGGGTGTCACGACCAACTTTTCAATCATTGAATTTGCTCGAAAATGTGCCTTACACGGCACAAGCCTTTTCCTTGCCCACTGCAATCCCGAAACCTACGCCTATGAATCAACGGGTGATGCCCTTGAAAACGGAGCCCTCGCAATCAGCGGTATGACCGTTGAAATGGCATATGTTAAAACTCTTATCGGTGTTTCACTGGGATATGAGGGAAACAGCCTTTCTCAGTTTGTCAACACCGGTATCAATAACGAAATCATATACTATTGATTGTAAAAAATACAGGTATTTTGCTCAGCGTAAAATACCTGTATTTTTTTATATTCAATTACAGATGGCAGGCATCGTGGTCGTGATCCTCAATCTTGCCGACGATGGGCTCGGGATCAATGCCCTGACGGGTATAATAATCAGCAAGAGCTGCCTTGATTGCCTGTTCAGCAAGAACGGAGCAGTGAATCTTGACTGCGGGAAGTCCGTCAAGAGCCTCAACAACAGCCTTGTTTGTAAGCTTCAGAGCCTCACTGATGGGCTGACCCTTGATAAGATCTGTTGCAATTGAGCTTGTTGCAATTGCACTTGCACAGCCATAGGTCTTGAACTTGACATCAACAATGATATCATCCTCAATTTTGAGATACATTTTCATAATATCTCCGCATTTTGCGTTGCCGATTTCTCCGATTCCGTTTGCATCTGCAATCTCACCGACATTGTGAGGGTTTGCAAAATGCTCCATTACTTTTGCACTGTATTCCATTTCAGTTGTTCTCCTTTTCAGCTTTTTCGTTATTTACAATGTGTTCCCAGAGGGGTGACATATCACGGAGTCTGTCAACGATGCCGGGAAGCACGCTGAGAATGTGATCAACATCCTCCTGAGTATTGTTTTCGCAAAGTGACAGTCTCAGTGAGCCGTGAGCAACCTCGTGCTTGAGTCCGATTGAAAGAAGCACGTGGCTGGGATCAAGTGAGCCTGAGGTGCAGGCACTGCCGCTTGAAGCGCAGACACCGTTCATGTCCAGAAGAAGAAGAAGGCTTTCTCCCTCAATTCCTTCAAAGCACATGCTGAAGTTTCCGGGCAGTCTTTTTTCTCTGTCACCGTTTATTCTTGAATGGGAAATTTTGCTTGCGCCCTCAAAGAGTCTGTCACGGAGAGCTGCAACCTTTTTTGCATTTTCTTCAAGTTCTGAGCAGATTGCCTCAATTGCAACACCCAGACCGACAATGCAGGGAACATTTTCCGTACCCGCTCTTCTGCCTCTTTCCTGAGCACCGCCTTCAATAAGGTTAGGCAGTCTGATGCCCTTTCTGCAGAAGAGAGCGCCGACACCCTTGGGACCGTGGAATTTGTGGCCTGAAAGTGAAAGCATATCAATGCACTGCTCAGCAACATCAATTGCAACATGACCCACAGCCTGAACCGCGTCGGTGTGGAAAAGAACACCCTTGTCACGGCAAAGCTTTCCGATTTCAGCAATGGGCTGAACCGTGCCGATTTCATTGTTTGCAAACATAACGGTTACAAGGCAGGTTTCTTCTGTGATTGCCTTTTCAATGTCTTCAACTCTGACAATGCCGTTTTCATAAACATCAAGGTATGTTACGCTGAAGCCCTCTTTTTCAAGAGAAGCAAGAGTATGAAGAACAGCGTGATGCTCAAACTTACTTGTGATAATGTGCTTTTTGCCCTTCTTTGCACCGAGAGCGGCCGCACCCTTGATTGCCCAGTTGTCAGCCTCAGAGCCGCCTGAAGTGAAATAAATTTCATTTGCCTGAGCACCGAGGGCCTGTGCAACCTGAGTTCTTGCCTTTTCAACAGCTCTGTGTGCGGTCTGACCAACCTGATAAAGGCTTGAAGGATTACCGAAATTTTCGGTAAAATAAGGAATCATTGCTTCAACAACCTTGGGTGAAACCGCCGTTGTTGCCGCATTGTCTGCATAAATATATTTCATTTGAAACACCTCTTATTTTTATTCGGGACGGCATTCAACTGCCGTACTGAAATTTCTTTCTGCAAGATCCTTGAGAGTTATACTGCTGACAACGGAAATTGTTGCCTTATATATCTCCGTCCAGATAAAAGAAGTCACACAGTCACAGTAATTTTCACATTTTCCGTTATCCTCTGCGCAGGAGACGGGAGCAAGACTGCCCTCGGTTGCTCTGAGAATCTGCTCAACGGTGATTTCGGCTTCATCCCTTGTCAGACAGTAACCGCCCTTTGCACCTCTGACGGAACGGACAAGCCCTTCCTTTGAAAGTGTGCCGATTATCTGCTCAAGATATTTTTCCGAAAGGTTTTCTCTTTCTGCAATATCCTTGATGCTGACAGGTCCGCCCTTGCCGTTGACGGCAAGATCAGTCATAATTCTCAGCCCGTATCTTCCCTTTGTTGAAATTTTCACACAGCATTCTCCTTTCCGTGTTAATTCCTACTTCACCACTAGTATATCACTGTTTTTAATTCATAGCAAGTATATATGAATTCTTTTTTGTAGAAATAAGTATTGGCTCGGCAGATTTTTTTATGCACTTTGACTTGCTTTTTATAAATCTGAGCTCAGACCAATCCCAAGAGTAAATCCGTCTCCTTATATATAATGTAATAACAAAAGTCCGAAGAAAAAACACAAAGCCGGCTGAACAGTAACTTTTCAGCCGGCTTTATCATTAAATTGTTATTCACTGCGGAGCGCTTCAACAGGGTCTTTGTTTGCCGCCATCTTTGAGGGCACAAGACCTGAAATGAAGGTCAGGAAAATACTGATTCCGATCAGAGCAACGGCAGAGACTGCGGGAAGCTCTGCATGGGCACCTGTGTTTGTAAGATAATCAAGAAGAAGGTTGATGGGAATTTCCAGCAGCAAGGTGCAGACAATACCCAATATACCCGCCGCAAGACCGATTGAGAAGGTTTCGGCATTGAACACTCTTGAAACGTCATTCTTTGAAGCACCGATTGCACGGAGAATACCGATTTCCTTGGTTCTTTCAAGAACGGAAATGTAGGTAATAATGCCGATCATAATAGAAGAAACAACAAGTGAAATTGCTACGAATACCACAAGCACATAGGTTACGATGTCAATGATTTTTGTAACTGAATCAAGAAGAATTCCGATGGGATCAGTGGGGCTGATTGAATATTCCGGATGACCGTCTTCTGACACGTTGGCGTTATAATAATGAATCATTGCGTTGAGTTCGCCTTTACTTTCAAAGCTTCTCGGATAGAAATAAATTGATGTGGGTGTATCTACCGGCTGATAACCCAGAGTTTCCATTGTTTTCTCATATGAACACTTAGCATTTACCGTATCGATATATGCCT
>JAZRTP010000026.1:0-15165 GCA_045652105.1 Acutalibacteraceae bacterium | reverse complement strand
ATCATGACAACAGTTCATGCTTACACAGGCGACCAGATGATTCTTGACGGTCCTCACCGCAAGGGCGACCTTCGTCGTGCTCGTGCAGGCGCACAGAACATCGTTCCCAACTCAACAGGTGCTGCAAAGGCTATCGGCCTTGTAATTCCTGAGCTTAACGGCAAGCTCATCGGTTCAGCACAGCGCGTTCCCACCTGCACAGGTTCAACAACAATCCTTGTTGCAGTTGTTAAGGGTGCTGACGTTACAGTTGAAGGCATCAACGCTGCTATGAAGGCTGCTGCTTCAGATAGCTTCGGTTACACAGAAGAAGAACTCGTTTCATCAGATATCGTTGGTATCAGATACGGTTCACTCTTCGATGCTACTCAGACAATGGTTACAAAGATCGAAGACGGTCTCTATCAGGTACAGGTTGTTGCTTGGTACGACAACGAAAACTCATACACAAGCCAGATGGTTCGTACAATCAAGTACTTCGCAGAGCTTGCATAAGTTTTCAGACTGCCGATAACGGCACAAGAACTACAACAAAAGCCGCAGTTAATTCTGCGGCTTTTTTATGTATCGTGATTTTTTCACCCACTCGGAGTACCCTTGTACGCCTTCGGGGTGAAGAAAATCACGTCTTGTACCGTTCTCGGCAGTCTGACATTGAATGATAACGGCACAAGAAGAATAATGAAATCCGCAGTTTCGGCTGCGGTTTTTTTGTTTCGGACTTTTTTCTTCCGCTCGGAGTACCCTTGTACGCCTTCGGGGTGAAGAAAATCACGTCTTGTACCGTTCTCGGCAGTCTGACAATTGAATGATAACGGCACAAGAAGAATAATGAAATCCGCAGTATAAAAGCTGCGGATTTTTTTGGTTTCGGACTTTTTTTCTTCCGCTCGCAGTACCCTTGTACAGCTTCGGGATTCAGTTTTATTTTATTCGCTTCACTCATAATAAAACTGCCGAGTGTTCTTATGAACACTCGGCTTGTGATTTTAAAGCTGATAGGGGTCATCCTCCTGCTCCGGATGTAAATGCTGTGTTGCATTCAGAAAGGCGGCAAGAAGCTCAGGAGGCTCACTCTGAAGCTTTTCCATGCATTCCTTAAAGGGGATAATCTCATTGATCAGGGTGCTGAGGGCATCAGTATAATTCTTTTCCGTCAGAATTTTCAGAAGCTCCGCAAGATATTTCCTGCTCAGAGAATGAAGCTGCTGCTCGGTTCCGTGCTCAACATAAAGCTCATACCAGTTCAGAGCGGCGGCACAGATATTCGCATACATCATATCACTTTCAAGGCGCCTTCTTAACATCGGATATCTGAGGCCTAAAAAGGGAAAGCCCGAGGGAACATTGCTTGTGTAAAGCTTTCTGAGGTTTTTCAGCTCACTGATGTCAATAAAATGGTTGGAGACAAGGTGGTCGGGTATGTAAAGCTCCTCAATGGCGGAACTTGAATAAAAGGCTTTGTCGGCAACCCGTCTGATTGATTCATTGAGCCTGACCTTTTTCAGAGAATTGCAGTTAGCAAAGGCGTGCTCCTCAACAGACTGCACATTGGGCGGCAAGATAACCTGCTGAAGTGACTTGCAGGCGTAAAATGCAGAGCGGTCAATGAGTCTGAGTGATTGCGGGAAATCAAGCTTTTCAAGATAAAAGCAGTCGCGAAAGGCCTTTTCCTTGATTGCGTTGATTCCGTCAGGCAGAACAACGTCCTTAAGATTGAGACAGTTTTCAAAGGTGTTACCAGGAACCTTGTTGATTTTTGGCGGAAAAACAACTCTTTCAAGCTTGGTGCAGCCATTGAAAACACTGTGACCCATGGTAATGATGCTCGGCGGACAGTCGATTTCTCTGATTCCCGATCTGGCAAAGGCAAAGTTACCGAGAGCTTCAATTTTCGGGTGAAGGGTGACACTGCTGAGATTGATGCAGCTGTCAAAGGTATGCTCAAGAATTTTTGTGACCTTTTGGGGGATGTTTATTTTTTCAAGGGCAAGACAGCCCTTGAAGGCTTCGGGAGCAATATAGGAGACAGAGTCGGGCAGAGTGATTTCCGGCAGTTCCAGACAGCCGTGAAAGGCGGAAAGTCCGATGATTGAAAGAGAGGGAGGCAGAGTGATTTTCTTAAGCCTTGTGCAGTAGTGAAAAGCAAAGGCGGGGATTGATCTGATGTTTTTTGAAAGGACAACCTCCTCCAGATTTGCACAGCCCGCAAAGGCGTTTTTGGCAATGGTATTGACCGAATCGGGAATAATAATCTTTTTTACATATATGTTTTCCCTGAAGGCTTCATAGCCGATAAGCCTGATATCCTCGGGAATTGTGACCTCGGCTTCGATGCCGACATATTTTTTGAGAGTTCTTTTTTCGATAATAAAGTCATGCATAAATGATTCCTCAATCAATAAAGGGCGCGGAATTTATGTCCCGTCGCCCCCTTGAATTTAAATTTTTTTAAGTCTTGTCTGCGGCACCGTCAGAGTCGGCTTCGGCTGAAGGCTGATTCTCCGTGCTTGTCTTTTGGACTTCAGGATTTTTTTCGGCCTTGTAAGGCTTCCAGAGTTTGATGATTCCCTCGTTGTTGAGAATACGGATGAGTGTCACCACAACGGGAGCGCAGAGCATACCGAATACACCGAAGAATTTAAGTCCGATATACATTGCAGAAATTGTCAGGAAGGGAGGAAGTCCCAGCTGCTCTGCAACAAATTTCGGCTCAATAATCTGTCTGATGACGGTGATGACGCCATAAATCACAAGAACGCCGATTGCCATGGGATAATTTGCAATAATAAGACTGTATGCCGCCCAGGGAAGAAGCACCGTACCTGTTCCGAGGACGGGGATGACGTCGATGATTGCCGTGACAAAGGCAATAAGGGCAATGTATTTCGAGGAGAAAATGCCCAGAAGATCAAGCGCACCCAGACCGATGAGAAGCTCAACAAAGGTTACGCAGATGATGGTGGCATATGCCTTTGCCATTTTCCACAGGGTGTCCTTCATCAGAGCTTTTGTTCTCAGGAAGGTGCGGTATTTGCCCTCGGGAAACTGATGGCGGAAGAATTCCGTGATTTTGTCAAAGTCCGTTGTCATAAAGCAGGCGGCAACAATTGTGATGATTGCGGCAATGATTGCTGAGGGAATTTTGCTTGCCGTTGTGATAACGCCTGTAAGGGGAGTTGTTATCCAGCTGAATTCAAATGCACCGCTGATGCTTTCTGTTATCTGACCGGGAAGCTCTGTGTCAGCACCTGAAAGCCACTGACGAAGCTGGACAAATGCCAGGGTGAGACTTTCTCTCAGTGAATCGGAAAGGAAGGAGGGCAGATGGGAGATAATGTTCGAAAGTGCATTTTCAATGTTGTTGACAAAGGTATCAATATTGCTCAGCTGAATGATAATATAATCAACAAAGCCGCTGATCTCTTTTGAAAGTCTGACACCGATGAGTCCGATGAGAATGGCGATGAGAGTAAGTCCTGCAAAGACACAGATAACAGAGGCAAGCCCCTTTTTCATATGAGGAATTTTCATCAGCTTTTTCTTTGGCTTCTGAAGAACGGCTGCTGTCAGAAATGCCAGAACAATCGGCAGAAGAGTGCTCAGTGAATATCTGAGAACGATAAAAATTATGGCAAGAACAAGGGCATAATAAACGATGTTGATTATAACCTTTCTTTTTCTCTCAGTATCTGACATTTGACTCACTCCTTTTTGTTATATATTGATATTATATTAACCCAGTTTCTTATCAAAATCAATGTATTTAACAAAAATTAATATTTTTTTCGGCAAACTCTTTCATTAAAAGAGAAAATATGATATGATAACTGTATATTTTTTATTCGGACCCCCTTTTTTCTTGCGGGCTCCAAGGACGAAAGGTCGTGAATTTATGAAGGTTGCCATTTTAGGTTTCGGAGTTGTCGGCTCAGGTGTTGCTGAGGTAATCTCAGGCAATGCCGATTCAATCAGAGAAAACAGCAATGTTTCTCTTGAGCTCAAAAGAATTCTTGATATCAGAGAATTCCCCGGCAGTCCCTTTGAAGCACTGATGACAAAGAACTTTAATGATATAGTAAATGACGATGAAATTGACATTGTTGTTGAAACAATGGGCGGAGTAACTCCTGCTTTTGAGTTTGTTTCTGCCTGTCTTGAAAAGGGTAAGCACGTTGTTTCCTCAAACAAGGAGCTTGTTGCAAAAAAAGGCTTTGAGCTTCTTGAAATTGCAAGAAGAAAGAACGTCAATTTCCTTTTTGAAGCTGCAGTCGGCGGCGGTATTCCCATCATCAGACCCATCAGCAGATGCCTTGCAGGTAACAGAATTGATGAAATTGCCGGCATTCTCAACGGCACATCAAACTTCATTCTGACTAAAATGATAATGGATAACATGGATTTTGCTTCAGCACTCAGACTTGCTCAGGAAAAGGGTTATGCTGAAAAGGATCCCACGGCTGACGTTGAGGGACACGATGCACTGAGAAAAATCTGCATTCTTGCTTCTCTTGCCTTCGGCAGCCACGTTTATCCCGACGGAGTTTATACTCAGGGTATTTCAAAAATCACCCTTGAGGACGTGGAATATGCCGACAATGACGGCTGTGTTATCAAGCTGATTGCAAGAACAAAAAAAATCAGTGAAAATCAGATCAGCCTTATGGTTTCTCCCTGCTTTGTCAGAAAAGAGAGCATGCTTGCAGGTGTCAACGGCGTGTTCAACGCCTGCCTTGTCAGAGGTGACGCTGTGGGTGACGTTGTTATGTACGGTCAGGGCGCAGGTAAGCTTGCAACAGCCTCAGCTGTTGTGGGTGACGTGATTGACTGCGGTGCAAACAGTGAAAAACGCAAATTTTTCGGCTGGGATGAGCCCAAGGAAAATTATATTGCAGATTACCTTGACGGTGAAACTGCACTTTATGTCAGAGCCAAGGCAGAGGATATTGCCGTGGCAAAAGCTGAAATTGAAAAGATTTTCGGCAAGGTTTCTTACCTTGAAAGAAAGGGCTGTGATGAGGGCGAGCTTGCCTTTGTTACTCCTGTTATGACAGAAAGAATGCTGGAAAATCATCTTGCAAAGCTTCCCGTTTCCATCATTAACACCATCAGAAAAGTTGATTACTAATCAAGGAGGACTAGTATGGCTCTTATTGTTCAGAAATTCGGCGGCTCTTCTGTTGCAAATGCAGAAAGAGTTATGAATGTTGCCCGTATTATTACCGAAACAAAGAAAAAGGGTAACGATGTGATTGTTGTTGTTTCCGCTCAGGGTGACACAACAGATGACCTTATTGAAAAGGCAATGGAAATCAATCCCAAGGCTTCCAAAAGAGAAATGGATATGCTTCTGACAGCAGGAGAGCAGATTTCAATTTCACTGCTTGCAATGGCAATTGAAAAGCTCGGCTTCCCCGTTATTTCTCTTCTCGGCTGGCAGGCAGGCTTTGTTACAAATCCCGCCTACGGTATGGCAAGAATTGAAAAAATCAAAACCGAAAGACTGCAGAGTGAGCTTGACAAAAACAAGATTATCATTGTTGCAGGCTTCCAGGGTCTTAACAAATATGACGATATGACAACTCTCGGCAGAGGCGGATCAGACACAAGCGCAGTTGCAATTGCTGCAGCTCTTCACGCTGACAGATGTCAGATTTTCACCGATGTTACAGGGGTTTTCTCTGCGGATCCCCGCAAGGTTGAAAATGCACAGAAGCTTTCTGACATCACTTATGATGAGATGCTTGAATTTGCAACACTCGGTGCTCAGGTGCTCAACAACCGCTCAGTTGAAATGGCAAAGAAATATAATGTGGAGCTTGAGGTTCTTTCAAGCATGGCTAATGAAAACGGAACAATCGTCAGGGAGGTAGCTACAATGGAAAAAATGTTAATCAGAGGCGTTACAAAGGATACAGATGTTGCAAGAATTTCAGTTGTCGGTATGAAGGACATTCCCGGCAATGCATTCAAGATGTTCTCAAAGCTTGCTCAGAAGGGCATCAATATTGACGTTATTCTTCAGTCAGTGGGCCGTGACGGAACAAAGGATATTTCCTTCACCTGTGCAAAGAGCTTTGCTGATGCAGCTCTTGAAATTCTTAACGATATTTTTGCAATGGAGGGTGCTGTTGTTTCCTGTGACACCTCAATTGCAAAGGTTTCAATTGTGGGTGCAGGTATGCAGTCACATTCAGGCACAGCTTCAAAGATGTTCGGTGCTCTTTATGAGGCAGGCATCAACATCAATATGATTTCAACAAGTGAAATCACAATCAGCGTTCTTATCGACAAGGAGCTTGCTGACAAGGCAGTTTCAGCTGTTCATAAGGCATTCTTTGGTTAAAAGTGAAGATAACGGCACTGTTTCTTAATAAAAAAAGAGGCGGTGCTGTTTTTTATCGAGGTGATAAAGATGAAAAAGAAAAACAAAGGTGTTTTGAAAAAATGGTTTCTTCCCTATTTCTTCAAGCACAAAAAAGTAATGCTTGTTGACCTTTTCTGCGCTCTTCTGACAACGGGCTGTGAGCTTGCGCTGCCCATGATGGTCAGAAAAATCACGGAAATTGCCATTGATGACATTTCAAAGCTCACCCTTGAGCTGATTTTCTCCCTTGCCGCAATTTATGCGGTGCTGAAAATCATTGATATGTGTGCAGGCTATTATATGATTTATGTGGGACACGGAATGGGTGTCAAAATTGAAAAGGATATGCGTGAGGATATGTTTGCCCATCTGATGAAGGCTCCCTTCAGCTTCTTTGACAGAACAAAGGTGGGTCAGCTGATGTCAAGAATCACAACTGACCTTTTTGATATTTCTGAGTTTTCCCACCATTGCCCCGAGGAATTTCTCATTGCGGGTGTGAAGGTTGCCGTTTCCTTCTGCATTCTTTTCACAATCAATCCGCTTCTGACTGTTTCCACCTTCATCTGCATACCGCTGATTTTTTACGGTACGGTATATTTCCGCAGAAAGATGAGAGAATGCTTCAGTCAGCGCCGTGTGCTTATGGGTGAGGTCAATGCCCGCACGGAAACAACCCTTCTGGGCATCAGAGTTGTTAAATCCTTTGCCAATGAGGATGTTGAAAAGGATAAGTTCAACGAAGAAAGCACAAAGCTCAGCGCCGTGCAGACCGCATCTTATAAATATATGGCAAGGCTTAACAGCGTTGTGAGAATGTTTGACGGTCTGATGTATCTGATAATGATGCTTCTCGGCGGTGTGTTTCTCATCAAGGGCAAGATTTCAGCCGCTGATATGACCGCTTATCTTCTTTACATCGGCACACTTATTGCGGCAATCAAGAGAATTGTTGAATTCACCGAGCAGTTTGAAAAGGGTGTCACGGGCGTTATGCGCTTTGCTGAAATTCTTGAAACTCCCGTTGAAGAGGGCTACGGCTCAGGTGAGGAGCTTGAAAAGGTTGAGGGTGAGGTCAATTTTGAAAACGTCACCTTCAGTTACAGCAGTGAAAAGGGCAATGTTCTTGCCAACGTGAATCTGAGAGTAAGTAAGGGTGAAAACATTGCAATTGTCGGTCCCTCAGGCAGCGGTAAGACAACCCTCTGCTCACTTCTTTCAAGATTTTATGAGCTGTCTGACGGCAGAATCACAATTGACGGCAAGGATATAAATGACCTTTCCCTTGCAGCTCTGAGAGGGGCTGTGGGTGTTGTTCAGCAGGAGGTATATCTTTTCTCAGGCTCAGTCATTGACAACATTCTTTACGGCAATCCCGGGGCAACAAGAGATGATGCCGTTGAAGCGGCTAAGAGAGCAGGCGCTCACGATTTCATTATGAGTCTGCCTCAGGGCTACGACACCTATGTGGGTGAAAGGGGAGTTATGCTTTCCGGCGGACAGAAGCAGAGAATCAGCATTTCAAGAGTCTTTGTCAAGAATCCTCCCATTGTTGTTCTTGACGAGGCAACCTCCGCTCTTGACAACGAAAGTGAGCAGTACATCAAAAAATCTCTTGCAGAGCTGACCAAGGGCAGAACAACCTTCACAATTGCTCACCGCCTTTCAACTGTCAGAAACGCTTCAAGAATCATCGTTCTCACAGAAAAGGGAATTGAGGAGCAGGGCACCCACGATGAGCTGATGGCTCTGGGCGGAATATATTACGGACTTAATAAGGATTGATATAGAAAGAGAGAAGCCGAAGCTTCTCTCTTTTTTTACGCTGATTTGAAAATGATTTCTTTATTCTCGTCCACAGTACAGATATAGCTTTCGCCCTTTCTGACGGTGTTGTCAAGAATCTTTTCGGAAAGAATATCCTCAATTCCCGTCTGAATTGCACGTCTGAGTGGTCTTGCTCCGTAGACGGGGTCAAAGCCCTTTTCGCTGACAAGCTCTGCCACCTCGTCGGTGAAATCCATTTCAATGCTGAGCTCACGGAGTCTGCCGCTGAGGTTTCTGAGCATTCCCTTGGCAATGCTTCGGATTTCATCCTTTGTCAGCTGACTGAAAACAATTATTTCATCAATACGGTTGATGAATTCGGGACGGAAGGTTTTCTTGACCTCAGACATAACAGCGGCACGGATTTTTTCATCACTGTCATTGTCTGTCTTTGTGAAGCCGATTGCTCTGCCCTCACCTGCAATGAGCTTTGCTCCCAGGTTGGAGGTCATAATGATGATTGTGTTTCTGAAGTCAACCTTTCTGCCCTGTGAGTCGGTGAGAATTCCGTCATCAAGAATCTGCAGAAGCATATTGAAAACATCAGGATGTGCCTTTTCAAATTCATCAAAAAGGATGATGCTGTAAGGCTTTCTTCTGACCTTCTCTGTCAGCTGACCGCCTTCCTCATAGCCTACATATCCGGGAGGTGAGCCGACAAGCCTTGAGGCATTGTGTTTTTCCATAAACTCACTCATATCAAAACGGATCACTGCATTTTCGTCACCGAAAACAGCACTGCCGAGAGCCTTGCAAAGTTCTGTTTTGCCCACACCCGTGGGACCGAGGAAGATGAATGAGCCGAGGGGTCTTCCCGGGTCCTTCAGACCGCTTCTGCCCCTTTTGAGTGCCTTTGAAACGGCGGAGACTGCTTTGTCCTGGCCCACAATTCTTTCGTGAAGAATGTCCTCCATTTTAAGAAGACGCTCTCCCTCCTCTTTGGTGATTTCCTCTGCTGCAATGCCCGTCCACCCGGAAATAACCGAAGCAATTTCTTTTGCGGTGACCTCTCCCTTTCTGCCTCTTGACTCTTCCTTCCAGTTTGTGCGGCTGACGGTTATTCTGCCCGTGAGCTCCTTTTCTCTGTCTCTGAGTCTTGCCGCGTCCTCAAAATCCTGACCGCTGACAGCTGCCGCCTTTTCCTCGTTGATTCTTTTAAGCTCATTTTCAAGCTCCTTGATTTCATCGGGCACGGTGTAGCCCTTGAGTCTTACCTTTGAGGCGGCCTCATCAATAAGGTCAATTGCCTTGTCGGGCAGATAACGGTCACTTATATATCTTGCAGACATTTTTACTGCCGCTTCAATTGCCTGATCGGTAATTTTCACCTTGTGGTGAGCCTCGTATTTGTCACGCAGTCCCCTGAGAATTTCAATTGCCTCGGCCTGAGTCGGCTCACCGACCTTGACAGGCTGAAATCGTCTTTCAAGGGCACTGTCCTTTTCAATATATTTTCTGTATTCGTCAAGAGTGGTTGCACCGATGACCTGAAGCTCACTTCTTGCAAGGGAGGGCTTGAGGATATTTGCCGCATCCACCGCACCCTCGGCTGAGCCTGTGCCGATGAGATTGTGTACCTCGTCAATGAAGAGGATGATATCCTTGTTTTTGGTGACCTCCTCAATGCAGTTTTTGATTCTTTCTTCAAAGTCACCGCGGTATTTTGTGCCCGCAACCATTCCCGTAAGATCAAGGGAATAAATCCGCTTTTCCTTCAGCGGCTCGGGCACCTCACCCTTTGCAATTTTCAGGGCAAGACCTTCGGCAATTGCAGTTTTGCCCACTCCCGGCTCACCGATGAGACAGGGGTTGTTTTTTGTTCTTCGGGAAAGAATCTGAATGACTCTTTCAATTTCACTTTCTCTGCCGATGACGGGGTCAATGGCGTTTTTCTGAGCCTTTGCTGTCAGATCCTGACCGTATTTGTCAAGGCTGGGTACAGGCGATTTGTCCGCTGAGGTCCTCTTGTCAGCAAAGCGGGAGGAGTAGGGATTTCTTGAAGCGGAGTTCATTTCACTGAGCACCGCAGAAGCGGAAATTCCCATGCGGCTGAGGATGAAGGAGCTGCTGCTGTCTCTTTCCGAAAGCATTGCCTTCAGCAGATGCTCCGTGCCGATATAACCGGAATTCTCTTTTCTTGCAAGAGCAACGGAAAGCTCAACAATACCCTTGCAGCGCGGGCTGAAGTCATCGGGGGAAAGAACTGTGGGAATGCCGATGCCCACAGTTTCCTTCAGTGCATCAATAACCTTCTGATAGGTGACTCCCTTGGAAAGAAGCAGGGAGGTGCCGGGGCCGTTATCCTCTCTGACAATGCCTGCAAGAAGATGCTCGGAGCCGATATAAGTGTGACCGAAATTTTCAGCTGTTTCCACAGCCGAATTAAGAGCGCGGTTTGCTTTTTCTGTAAAGCCTGTGAATTTATACATTTTCTTTTCCTCCTGAATATGGGGCGTGTGTCACCCCGGGATAAAACAAAACGGGCCGTCAACCTGACGACCCGTTATTTCAGCTGAGAGCGTTTCTTACTGCCTGAGCTCTTTCAATGTCTCTTTGTGAACGGTTCATGGGATTTTCTTTTGAAGCGTTCATTGTTGCAGGCTGAAGCTCTGCCATAAGAGCGGAAAGCTTTTCAAGGGGAATGTCAATGAGTCCCTCTGCCGCTCCAAGTCTTACATAAGAGATAAGGTTTTTCAGCTCCTTTGAGGTGAGCTTATAGGCGCTTTTGAGAATGCCGTAGGCTCTGTAAAGGGTGTCAATGAAATCCTCATCCTTAATAAGCTGAGCTCGTGCCTGCTTTTCCTGAGTGACAATCTGCATTGCAATTGAGCTCAGATTCTGCAGAGCAGCTTTTTCTGAAATACCTAAGGTAACCTGGTTGCTGAGTTGATAGATGTCACCTTCGATTTCTCCGCTTTCATCATAGCTGCCTCTGAGGGTAAGACCCAGCTTTGCAACGGTTGTTGAAAGGCGGCGCATTGCACCCTTCTTTGAAAGGGCGGGAAGGTGAAGAAGCACGGAAGCACGCATTGCGGTGCCGAGATTTGTGGGACACTGAGTCAGATATCCGATTCTTTCATCGAAGGCATAATTGAGCTTGCTTTCAATGACACTGTCAATTTTGTCCGCTGTTTCATAAGCCTGATCAAGTGAAAGGCCGGGATAAAGAATCTGAATGCGGATATGGTCCTCCTCACAAAGCATGATGCTGATGTCCTCATCCTCTGAAAGAAGAAGGACTCTGCCCGAAGAACTTGAAGCAAATTCGGGGCTGATAAGATGCTTTTCCGCAAGAGAAACCGCCTGAACGGGTGTGAGACTTTCCATGTCCACGGTCTGAAGTGCATTGTCGGTGTATTCTTCAAGGCTGCCTTCAACAAGGGCGCAGACGGCTTTTCTGCCTTCAAGGTCAAGTCTTGCGGGGAAGGGGTATTCAAGAAGGTTTCGCGCAAGACGGATTTTTGTGCTCAGAACAACGTCTGACTGATTGCCTGTGTTTTTATACCAGTTCATTTTATGCCTCTCCTTTCAGTTTTTTGATTTCGTCTCTGATGATTGCCGCTTGTTCAAAGTTCTGCATTTCAACAGCCTTGTCCATCTGTGACTGCAGCTCTGTTATTTTTTCTTCCGTTGTTTTTTCTCTGGGCTTTTCTTCCTTTTTCTCCTGAGTTATAACGGGAACCTTGCCCGAATGGGTTGCTTTTCCGTGAATGCGCTGAATTGAGGGAAGAAGCTTTGAATAAAACTTTTCATAGCAGTCAGCACAGCCGACCTTTCCGCTTTTGATGATGTCATCAAAGCAGCTGCCGCATTTTTCACAGCGGTCAAGGCGGCTTTCTCCAAGGGCAAATGCCGTGTCTCCGAAGAAGGAGGAGAAGATGCCGGGAAGATTAAGGGAAAAATCGTCGAATATATCTGTGTAACCGAGATTCTGTGCACAGGCTGAGCAAAGGTGAGTCTGGGTTGCTTCGCCGTTGATTACACGCTTGATGTGAGTTGTTGCTTCGGTCTTTTTACAGTTCTGACATAACATGGTGAATTACCTCCTGTGTTTATTTTATTCTTTTATTATTGTAAGAAGAAGCTGTTTGAAAATATTTGCTCTGATGATGTTTTTCAGCTGAGGGGGAAGCTGTCTGAAGTTTGAATCGGAAACAGCTGCCAGAATGAGCCTTGCCTGAGGGGGAGATATAAGCTTGTGGTAGGTCAGGTTCATAAGATGATCCTTGGCGGTTGCTTCGTCAATTGCCGAGCCCACAGAGCCGATGACGCTGAGAATGAGGCTGTCGGGATTATAGCTGATGCGGGTGATTTTGATGAAGCCGCCTCCGCCTCTGCGGCTTTCAACCTGATAACCCCTTTCAGGTGTGAAGCGGGAGGAAAGAACATAATTGATCTGACTCGGCACACAGCCCAGATCCTGAGCAAGAATGTTTCTCTGAATTTCAATTTCACTTTTATCCTCAAGCATATCAAGTATCATCTGAGCGATGGAATTTGATAAGTTCATTTTCTCACTTCCTTTTTGACTTTGACTTTCTTTGACCTTGTGACTTAATTATAGCGGAATTGTCTGATTTTTCAAAGGTCAAAAAAGGTCAAATTGTTGCAGTTGACCTTTGATTTCTGAATTTAGCTTGGAATATCTCCGTTTTTCTTTTGATTGCTTGAATTTTCGTCTTTTAATAAATTGCTCCTTTCTGACCTTTTGAAAGAACAGTGCTCAGCGGTTTTTGACCTTTCGGCAATGAAAAAGGGGTCAGAAAAACTTTGACCTTCGCAGTTATCAAAGGGAATTTCACCTTCCGGACGGATGGGTAAGGACAAAAAAATCACTCCCGTGAGAATATTTTATATAAAATATTTTTGCTCAGCTTAATTATCAATATACAAAACTGTAACCACCTGAGGAAAAAATCATATAATGCTAATGTACGAGGGATAAAAACAAAAATCCGAAAGATATTTGCTGACCCTCGTATTGAAAGGAGGTACCTTGATGGCTTGTAACAACGGTTTATTCGGCGGCAGTGCATGTTCATGGATTGTGATTCTTCTCATCTTATCGATGTGCTGCGGTGACGGCGGTCTCTTCGGCTCAGGCTACAGCAACAACAGCTGTGGCTGCAACAACGGCTGCAACAACGGTTGCGGACGCAACAGCTGCGGATGTCAGGACAGCTGCTGCTGACAGATGCAAGAGGGCGGTAAATCCCGCTCTCTTTTTTTGCGGCAAAAAGAAAAACCCTCAAGACAGGCTTGAAGGTTTTTGATTTTTCTTAAAGGGCTTTCAGTTAAGCCCTTTATTTTTTCTTGAACCAGCTGAAAATTTTGTTGAAGAATTCCTTGATTGCACGTGCAATTCTCTGGAAGATGTTCAGTGATTCTTCAGCATCGGGTACTTCAACATCCATTGAAAGAGCACCGATGAGCATATAGCCGTCAACCACAACTGTGATTGTGTTTGCAGCGTCAACTTCAACACGTTTGCCGTTGACATAGAAATCGAATTCATCGTCAATCCACATATCCTGAACGCGTATAACAAGGATTGAGCCTTCTTCAACCTCAAGGGTTGAGTTGGGGCCCTGGGCAAAGAAGTCGCCGCCGTTGACTGAAACCTCATACCAGCCGATGCCGTCGGTCTTGCCGAAGCAGACATAATGAGTCATGGGAAGAGAGGGAGCCGCAACAACGGTTACGGGGATTGTTCTGACATCGTCATTGGTCAGAACAACGGAGATTGTTGCTTTACCTGTTGCAAGAGCGGTGATGTTTCCCTGAGAGTCAACCTTCACAATATGCTTGTTTGATGAGAAATAAGCGGGAAGAATGTCGGAATCCTCGGGAGTGAGCTTGATGCCGATGTTTTCGGTCTTGCCGACAACAATAGTGATGCTTTCGGGAAGCTCAACAGTATATTCGGGCTCTGAAGGAGCTTCAGGCTCTGTGGGCTCCGTTGAGGGTTCTGTTGTTGTCTCAGTAGTCGGCTCTGTAGTTTCAGTTGTTGTTTCGGTGGTTGTTTCTGTTGTAGTCTCTGTTGTAGTTTCTGTTGTAGTCTCAGTTGTTGTTTCGGTGGTTGTTTCTGTTGTAGTCTCTGTTGTAGTCTCTGTTGTGGTCTCTGTTGTGGTCTCTGTTGTAGTCTCTGTTGTAGTCTCTGTTGTAGTCTCTGTTGTAGTCTCTGTTGTAGTCTCTGTTGTAGTTTCGGTTGTAGTTTCGGTTGTAGTTTCTGTTGTTGTCTCCTCAACCTTAACAATTACGGTAACAGTTTCTGTCACTGAGGGGTTATCAACAGATGTGATTGTGATTGTTGCCGTTCCTTCACCGACAGCTTCGATGTTGCCGTTTTCATCAACCTTGACAACTGAATCATCACTTGATGTATAGGTGAGAGTTTTGTCGGTTGCATCATCGGGAGTAACAGTGGGAACAATTGTGTCCTTGTCACCCTTGTTGAGAGTGATTTCAGTTTCGTCGACTTCAATATCTGTAACAGGGATTTTAACAGTCACAGTAACAGTTTCTGTCACTGAGGGGTTGTCAACGGATGTGATTGTGATTGTTGCCGTTCCTTCACTGACAGCTTCGATGTTGCCGTTTTCATCAACCTTGACAACTGAATCATCACTTGATGTATAGGTGAGAGTTTTGTCGGTTGCATCATCGGGAGTAACAGTGGGAACAATTGTGTCCTTATCACCCTTGTTGAGAGTGATTTCAGTTTCGTCGACTTCAATATCTGTAACGGGGATTTTAACAGTCACAGTAACAGTTTCTGTCACTGAGGGGTTGTCGACAGATGTGATTGTGATTGTTGCCGTTCCTTCGCCGACAGCTTCGATGTTGCCATTTTCATCAACCTTGACAACTGAATCATCACTTGATGTATAGGTGAGAGTTTTGTCGGTTGCATCATCGGGAGTAACAGTGGGAACAATTGTGTCCTTGTCACCCTTGTTGAGAGTGATTTC
>JAZRTP010000025.1:0-145818 GCA_045652105.1 Acutalibacteraceae bacterium | reverse complement strand
CCTTGGGACCCTTAGCTGTTACAGTACTGCCGTCAACAACAACGTCTACTCCTGCGGGAATCGCAATGGGAGCTCTACCAATTCTTGACATATCAGTACCTCCTTACCATACGAATGCAAGAACTTCGCCGCCTACGTTAGCCTTGCGAGCGTCCTTGTCAGTCATGATACCCTTGGGTGTTGAAAGGATTGCGATACCGAGACCCTTCATAACCTTGGGCATATCTTCAACATTTGTGTAAATTCTGAGACCGGGCTTTGAAACTCTTCTGAGACCTGTGATAACCTGGCTCTTGTTGGGACCGTACTTAAGCTGTACTTCCATAATTCCCTGCTTACCGTCTTCTTCAACGGTGAAGCTCTTGATGTAACCTTCATCAACAAGAATCTGAGCAATTGCCTTCTTCATGTTGGATGCAGGAACTTTAACTGAATCGTGTTTTGCTGAGTTAGCGTTACGAATTCTTGTAAGCATATCTGCGATTGCGTCTGTTACTTGCATTATTCCTTTACCTCCTTAATAATTTGCAATTGCTTACCAGCTTGCCTTCTTGACGCCGGGGATCTGACCTGCGTGAGCAAGTTCTCTGAAGCAGATACGGCATACTCCGTACTTACGGAGATAAGCGTGAGGTCTGCCGCAGATTTTGCATCTGTTATATGCTCTTGTTGAGTACTTAGCAGGTCTCTGCTGTTTTACTTTCATAGCGGTTTTAGCCATTTTAACTTACCTCCTTATTATTTCTCGAAGGGAGCGCCCATAAGTGAAAGGAGCTCTCTTGCTTCTTCGTCTGTGTTGGATGTGGTAACGAAGCAGATGTCCATACCACGAACCTTGTCGATCTTATCATATTCGATTTCAGGGAAAATAAGCTGTTCCTTGATACCGACTGAGTAGTTACCTCTGCCGTCGAAAGCGTTGGGGTTGATACCTCTGAAGTCACGAACTCTGGGGAGAGCGAGATTGAAGAATCTGTCGATGAATTCATACATCTTCTCACCGCGGAGAGTAACCTTAGCACCGATAACCATGCCTTCACGGAGTTTGAAGTTAGCTACTGATTTCTTTGCCTTGCAAAGAACGGGCTGCTGACCTGTAATCTGTCTGAGATCGGAAACTACAGCGTCAAGAACCTTTGAGTTAGCGATTGCTTCGCCGCAAGCTACGTTGATAACAACCTTGTCAAGCTTAGGGATTTGCATAACGCTTTTGTAACCGAACTTCTTCATCATCTGAGGTGCAACCTCATTGACGTAGGTTTCTTTTAATCTTGCCATTGTCATGTTCCTCCCTTATTATTCAAACTGAGCAAGGCAGTCGCTCTGCTTGCAGACACGCATCTTCTTGCCCTTTTCGTTTACAACGTGACCAACTCTTGTCGGTCTGCCGCACTTGGGGCAAACAAGCTGAACCTTACAAGCGTAAAGTGCTGCTTCTGCCTCAATAATGCCGCCCTGTTCGCCCATCTTACGAGGCTTAACGTGCTTCTTAACAACGTTAACCTTCTCAACAATTACCTTGTTTTCAGCGGGGCTTACTGCCATTACTTTACCTCTTGCGCCACGATCTTTACCGTTGATAACAACGACTGTGTCGCCTGTTTTAACATGAACTTTACTCATCGTGACACCTCCTTAAAGTACTTCGGGAGCAAGTGAGAGGATCTTCATGTAATCCTTATCACGAAGTTCTCTTGCTACCGGTCCAAAGATACGAGTACCCTTGGGATTCTTATCTTCTTTGATGATAACGGCTGCGTTTTCATCGAAACGGATGTATGTTCCGTCATCACGGCGAACGCCTGTTGCAGTACGTACAACTACTGCCTTAACAACGTCGCCCTTCTTAACGATTCCGCCGGGTGCTGCTTTCTTAACAGAAGCAACAATGACGTCACCGATGTTAGCATATCTTCTACCTGTGCCGCCGAGAACACGAATGCACATGATTTCTTTAGCACCTGTGTTATCAGCAACTTTAAGATAAGTCTGCTGCTGGATCATTGTGTTTGGCCTCCTTTAGCTGCACCAATTATTTGGCTTTTTCGATAATTTCTACAACACGCCATCTCTTGTCTTTTGAAAGAGGGCGAGTTTCCATAACAAGAACTCTGTCACCGATTCCGCACTCGTTGTTTTCATCGTGTGCCTTGATTTTTACTGTACGGTTAACAATCTTCTTGTAAAGCGGATGTCTAACCTTATCCTTGATTGTAACAACAACGGTCTTGTCCATCTTATCGCTTGATACGATGCCGACCTGTGTCTTTCTGAGATTTCTTTCGCTCATTGTTCAGTCCTCCCTTTCTTAAGAATTTGCGCCGTGAAGCTCGATATCTCTCTGAACTGTCTTGATTCTTGCGATATCCTTTTTAACAGCGCTGATTCTCATGGGGTTATCAAGCTGGTTAACAGCCTGCTGGAAGCGAAGGTTAAAAAGCTCCTTCTTGAGTTCAGCGAGCTTTGCGTCCATCTCAGCGGCGGACAGTTTTCTGATTTCACTTGCTTTCATTACTGTTCACCACCCTTTTCCTGTTCTGCTTTAGTAACGAATTTGCACTTGATGGGAAGCTTGTTAGCTGCGAGACGCATAGCCTCACGAGCAACTTCTTCATCAACGCCTTTGATTTCGAACATAACTCTGCCCGGCTTAACAACAGCTACCCAATATTCGGGTGAACCTTTACCTGAACCCATTCGAGTTTCAGCAGGCTTCTGTGTGATAGGCTTATCGGGGAAAATCTTGATCCATACCTGACCGCCACGCTTGATGTAACGAGTCATAGCGATACGGGCTGCTTCGATCTGTCTTGAGTTAATCCATGAAGGTTCAAGAGCTACAAGACCGAAGTCACCGTATGTTACCATGTTGCCCTTGTGAGCAGCGCCCTTAAGACGGCCACGCTGAACCTTACGACGTTTTACACGCTTAGGTAATAACATTATTTAGCTCCTCCTTCTTTGTTGTCCTTGCGGGGTCTGCGACGAGCGGGTCTCTGACGGGTTTCGTTGTTTGAAACCTGAAGAACCTCACCTGTGTAGATCCATACCTTTACGCCGATACGGCCATAGGTTGTTTTTGCTTCTGCGAAACCGTAATCAATGTCAGCACGGATTGTCTGAAGAGGAATTGTACCCTCTTTGTAAGTTTCGCTTCTTGCGATTTCAGCACCGCCGAGACGGCCTGATACCTGACACTTGATACCCTTTGCGCCAAGCTTCATAGCACGGCCGATAGCCTGCTTGAGAGCACGACGGAAGCTGATTCTTCTTTCGAGCTGAGAAGCAATGCTTTCAGCAACGAGCTGAGCGTTAACGTCAGGGTTTTTGATTTCAATGATGTTGAGAGAAACATCCTTGCCGAGCTTCTTTTCGATCTCAGCCTTGAGCTTCTCAATTTCTGAACCGCCGCGGCCGATTACCATGCCGGGCTTTGCAACGTGAATGTTGATACGAACACGCTTTGCTGTTCTTTCGATTTCTACCTTGGGTACTCCTGCGGAAGCAAGCTTTTCAAGGAGATATTCACGAAGTTCATAGTCTTCTACGAGGGTATCGCCGAAGTTGTTCTTCTTAGCGTACCAGCGAGATTCCCAATCTTTGATTACGCCGATTCTGAGACCGGTGGGATTAATTTTCTGGCCCATGTTTTACCTCCTCCTAACTTATTCCTTTTCCTTGAGTACAAGGGTGATATGAGATGTTTTCTTGTTGATACGGAAAGCTCTGCCCTGAGCTCTGGGTCTGATTCTCTTGAGAGTGGGACCCTGACCTACGTAGCATTCTGCAACATAGAGAGCATCCATATCCATTTCTTTAACTTCTGCATTAGCCACAGCTGATTTTAAGAGCTTTGCGACAACCTCACACGCAGCCTTCGGTGTGTATTTGAGAATTGCAGCAGCCTTTTCAACGGGCTGATTGCGGATAAGGTCGAGAACGATCTTAACCTTGCGGGGTGACATACGTACAAAAGTTACTTTTGCAGTTGCTTGTTTTTTATCCACTTTAATACACTCCTTTCGACTTATTTACCGTTGTTTGAGGTTTTTGAACCGGCATGACCCTTGAAGGTTCTTGTCGGAGCAAATTCGCCGAGCTTGTGACCAACCATATCTTCTGTTACATATACGGGAACGTGCTTACGTCCGTCATGAACAGCGAAGGTGTGTCCAACAAAATCAGGGAAGATTGTGCTGCTGCGGCTCCATGTTTTAAGAACGATTTTCTCGCCCTTTTCATTCATCTTGATAACTCTGTCATACAGCTTGGGCTGTACGTAGAATCCTTTTTTAGTGCTTCTGCTCATTATTCTTAGCTCCTTTCATCGACCTTATTTGTCGTTACGACGCTTCACAATAAGCTTGTCTGAACGGTTTTTCTTAGCACGAGTCTTGTAGCCAAGAGCAGGTTTGCCCCAAGGTGTAACAGGACCGGGACGACCGATGGGTGATTTACCTTCACCACCACCGTGGGGGTGATCGCAGGGGTTCATTACTGAACCACGTACTGTAGGTCTGATACCCATGTGACGTGTACGACCGGCCTTACCGATCTTAACGTTTTCGTGGTCTTCGTTGCCAACTGTACCGATTGTTGCCATACAACCTTCGGGAACCTTACGAAGTTCGCCTGAGGGAAGTCTGAGAAGAGCGTAGCCACCTTCCTTAGCCATAAGCTGAGCTGCATTACCTGCTGCTCTTACAAGCTGACCGCCTCTGCCGGGATAGAGTTCAATGTTGTGAATAACTGTACCGGTGGGGATGTTTGTAAGGGGAAGAGCGTTACCAACCTTGATGTCTGCTGAAGGACCTGCTTCAACAACGTCACCAACGTTAAGACCCTGGGGAGCGATGATGTATCTCTTTTCGCCGTCTTCGTACTGAAGAAGAGCAATGTGAGCTGATCTGTTGGGATCGTACTCAAGAGTAGCAACTGTTGCCTTTACATCAAACTTATCTCTCTTGAAGTCGATGATACGATACTTTCTTCTGTTTCCGCCGCCTCTGTGACGAACAGTGATACGACCATAGCTGTTACGGCCGCTTTTCTTGTTGAGAGGAGCAAGGAGGCTTCTCTCGGGACCGCACTTTGAAAGTGCGGAATAGTCTGTGATAGACATGTTACGTGTGCCGTTTGTTACGGGCTTTAAAACACGGATTGACATTTTAATTCACACTCCTAACTGGTTTAGCGGAGGATTGTCATAACCTCCATACATTGCCATCGGATTCGAATGGTTTGTTTTAAAAATTAAAGAAGACCGTCAAAGAAATCAATTGTGTTTGAATCTTCTGTAAGTGTTACGATAGCCTTTTTCCATGAGGGTGTGTAACCCTGGAAGCGACCGTATCTTCTGAGATGACCTTTGCAATTCATGGTGTTAACCTTTGCAACCTTTACGTCGAAAGCTTCTTCAACTGCTGCAGCGATTTCAGCCTTGTTTGCATCCTTAGCAACTTTGAAAGTGTACTTCTTTAATGCTGTGCCCATCATGCTTTCTTCTGTGATAACGGGCTTGAGGATGATGTCATGTGCTAACTTACTCATTATGCATATACCTCCTCGATCTTAGCAACTGCGTCCTTGAGAACAACGATGCTGTTGCAGTTAAGAATATCATATACATTAAGTGTGTTTACAAGGCTGATCTTGCAACCTGCGATGTTTCTTGCACTTCTGTAAATGACGTCATTCTTTTCAGGAAGAACGATGAGAACTTTCTTGCCTGTTTCAAGGTTTGAAAGAACCTTAACAACTTCCTTTGTCTTGATTGCTTCAAGTGAAAGTGAATCGAGAACGATCATTTCGTTTGCAGCAACCTTTGAAGAAAGAGCTGACTTCATAGCAAGTCTCTTAACCTTCTTGTTTATTGAGAAGCCATATTCACGGGGCTTGGGACCGTGTGAGATACCGCCATGGTACCACTGAGGAGCTCTTGTTGAACCCTGTCTTGCACGACCTGTTCCCTTCTGACGCCAGGGCTTCTTGCCGCCGCCGCTGACTTCTGCGCGTGTCAGGGTTGACTGTGTGCCCTGACGCTGATTTGCAAGATAATTGACAACAACGAGATGCATTGCTGATGTGTTGGGTTCGATACCGAAAATACCGTCAGCAAGGTCAATATCTGAAACCTTTTTACCGTTTACGTCGAATACTGATACGTTAGGCATTTAGAACAACTCCTTTCTTACGCTTTCTTCACGCTGTTTACTACCATTACGATGCCCTTCTTGGGACCGGGGATTGCGCCCTTGATAGCAATGATGTTGTTTTCAACATCAACCTTAACAACGTCTAAGTTCTGAATTGTAACTCTCTCTGCGCCGAGGTGACCAGCCATCTTCTTACCTTTGAAGATACGAGCGGGGTCGATAACGCCGAGTGAACCGGCATGTCTTGCGACAGGACCTGTACCGTGTGTTTCCTTAAGTCTGGAGAAGTTCCATCTTTTGATAACACCGGCTGTGCCCTTACCTTTGCTTGTGCCGACAACGTCAACTTTTTCACCGGCTGCAAAGATATCTGCCTTGATGATGTCGCCTACATTGATATTGCTGTCATCTTCAAGTCTGAATTCCTTGAGGACCTTCTTGGGAGCAACATCTGCTTTGTCGAAATGACCTTTCATAGGCTTGTTTGTTCTTGTAACCTTCTTGTCTTCGAAGCCGAGCTGAACAGCTTTGTAGCCGTCATTTTCAACTGTCTTCTTCTGAACTACTGCGCAAGGGCCGAGTTCAACGACTGTTACAGGGATTACATTTCCCTTTTCATCGAAAACCTGAGTCATGCCAAGCTTTCTTCCGATAAGACCTTTTTTCATTTTGTTATCCTCCTTTGGTTATTGGTTGCCTTAGGCAACGTGACCTGTTGTTCCTTTAAACGTGAACCGGGTATAGAAATCAGTTATTTATGACTTGATTTCGATTTCAACGCTTGCGGGAATCTCAAGATTAGCCAGAGCCTCAACGGTCTTGGGTGTGGGTCTGACAATGTCGATAAGTCTCTTGTGAGTTCTCTGTTCAAACTGTTCTCTGCTGTCCTTATACTTGTGCACAGCGCGAAGGATTGTTACAACCTCTTTTTCTGTGGGAAGAGGGATGGGACCTGAAACAGTTGCATTTGTACGCTTTGCTGTTTCAACGATCATCTCAGCTGCCTTGTCAACAAGGTTGTGGTCATAACCCTTAAGTCTGATACGGATCTTTTCCTTTACTGCCATTTTGTTTGCCTCCTAATAATAATTAGCGGGCACGCTCTTTTCGAAACCTTTCCGGGTGTTTGTAACCCGCTCTTTTAAAAACCGGAAACGTTTTTTATTTCCGGTCGATGCTTCGAAAAAAAGCGTAATTCACGTTCTGACTGTTTAAGTTGTCAGTGTCAAAGGCGCATTCTGCCCCCTGGACCGACTGATACTTAACGCAAGAACAGTCTCAAGTGAAATTATGGGTCGCCCGGTTTTAAAATCGGACATACTCCGCGGAAATTTCCTGCCTCCCGGGCAGCCACCTCCCGCATCATCGCATATCGTGTTGGTATGTGGAAGGCGCAGTTATACCCAAACTACACTCCACATGCTGAATCATTTTATCATACCTTACAAATTAAGTCAATATTTTTTGTAAAAAAAGCCAAATTATTTTTTGAATATTTTATAAACAAAAAACCCTCACAATACCTTGTATTATGAGGGTTTTCAGACACTATATAATGTTGTAAAAAAGTATGTTTCACTCCCTGCTGAGCCTGTGTTTAAGAGCAGCTGTATAAAAAAGCATATCGATGAGAGCTTTTTTATGAAAATTTCCTTTTCTATATTATATATAAGTGATATCAGATTGAACTGCAGCACAAAATTATAACTGTATAAAGCAAAACACCCCCGCCTCTTTCGAGACGGGGGTAAAGTTTTGTTTGTTAATCAGCTTTCACTGATTATTTGAAGATGCTGAAAATCTTCTGGAAGAATTCTTTGATCTTCTTGATGAGCTTCTGGAACCAGTTAAGTGTTTCCTGAACTTCTTCTTCAGCTTCTTCTTTCTGTTCGGGAGTACCGACAGTGTCTTCCCAGACGCCTGTAAGTTCTTCCATAATTCTTGCGATGCTGCCGTAGATGTTCTGTGAGTTATCAGCAATGCTTCCGAAGAGATCCTTATAGATCTGCTGGATAGCAGCAATATCTGTCATTGCAACGTTACCTACAGTAACACCGAAGCCGAGAGCCATGAAGAGTGCGCTTGCAAGGATTTCAGAGCTGTTATAGATGTCAGCCTGGTGGAACAGCTGTCCAACTGCATATTCAACTGTTGCTCTTGCACCGCTCTTGAGGTCGAAGAATTCGCAGATGAAGTCTACAAGTGCATTCTGGTTGTGTTCAGTGCTGAATACATTGAAGATAAATGTGATCAGATATACCAATGTATCGCCCTTATCAGCAACTACGAATGTCTGAGTATTCTTATAAGCGTCCTTATCGCCTCTGTTGTTTACGCCATCGCCGTCAGCGTCTGCTTCTGCATAAGCTGCGTATTCTTCAGGAGTAAGCTTAGCCTTGAAGGAGTTAGCCCATGCTGATGCATTTGCTGCATTGCCGGGATTGCTTCTTGAGGTTGCAACTTCCTTAACCTGAGATGCGCCCTTATTTGCGAAGTCGAGCCAGTCGATGTCAGGAATTCTGAGATCGTACTTAACGCCGAGAATCTGGAGAATTCCGGTCAGGTCAATGCTGCTGAGAATTCCTTCGAGTCTGAGATAATTCTCAAAGTCGATTCCGAGTAAGGGAAGTACAAGCTTGAGTATTCCGTAAACGGGAGCAAGGAGATTCTTAACAGTGAGAAGGAGACCGTCATTTGAAATGAAGTATGCAAGGTTGGGAAGGATTGTAAGAAGTGTATCAACAGGTGCGTCGAGAAGCTTGTTTGCAAATGCTGCAATGCATTCAAGAACATAGCCGAGAACCATTGTTTCGTCATTTGCAATTGCCTGTGCGTAAGCTACCTGAGTCTTAACTTCTGAGGATGTGAGACCGAATGCTTCAAGCAGCGGGATGATTGCATAATCATAACCGTTACCGCCTGCAATGTCAATTACACCGAGAACGCTGAGTGACTTGCCTTCACCGTTAAGGAGAAGTTCAAGAATGCCGTTAAGCGGTGTGAGAACGCCTGCGATTGCCTGTACGAAGCCGTCGATGTCACCGTCTGCGAAGCCCCATGTTACATTTGCGAAGGATGCTACATCTGCCCATGTTTCAGCAGTGCTGATATGGTTGTAGAATGCCTTCATGTAGCTGTGCTGACCTTCAAGATCAAGTGCACCGATTGCAGTACGGAAGCCTTCAACTGTAAGGTCAATTACAAGAGGTGTTCCTTCATCATCGGCACCGTTCTTAACTGTGAAGCCGAGACCCTTGACTGTTTCAAGGATGGGAGCAACACTTGAACCGCCGAGGAGACCGGCAATTGTGTCAAGAAGACTGTTAAGAGTGGTCGGTGAGATATAAGTTGCAAGGAGCGCTCTGAGTGAGCCGAGGCCTGCCTTATCAAGAACATTTGCAACAAGTGTATCAAGCTGGCTTACTACAAGATCTGCGCTTTCTTCTGTAAATGCGAGATAGCCGTTCTTATAGTCAATACCCTTACCTTCAACAAGCTGGTTCTGGATGGGCTGATATCTGTTGCCGTCACCGAGGATACCCTTGATGATGTCGATGATTGCAGTGGGATCTGCAAGAACTTCGTCGAGCATATCCTTGAATTCATCGGGAATTTCAACGCCGAGGCTGCCGAGGAGTGACTGAACATCGATTGCTGCAAGAGCAGTGTTAATAACTGTGATGAAAGTATCAGCTGCGTTACCCTTAACTGTCTTGTAAGAATCGCCGTCATAAGTGTCAAGGTTCACATTGAGAGTTGTTGCTTCGAAGTCAACCTTGCCATCGTTATTGTTATCAGCACCAGCCTTGGAAGCAAGTGCAAGCCAATCGAGGTCAAGACCTTCAGCGGAAACAAGAGGTGCACCGTTGATTACGATACCTGTTACAAGGTTGTTGATGAGAGCTGCTACTGCATCGCCGTCAACAATTACATGGATACCTGCGTCAACACCGGGATGAGCCTTACCGATGTAAGTCTGAACAACGGAGTTGCCACTGCCAATGTATGAGATGTCGATTACGATTGCAATGGGAATGATCTGATCAACCTTTTCAATGAGCATATTTACGGGAGCAATGAGATTATCAACAATTGTTGTAATGTCATTGTTGCCAAGTACATAGCAGAGGTTTGCAAGAATTTCTGCAAGCCAGCCGATGGGCTCAGCAAGGATTCCGTCTTCAGCGGTTACCTTATCGATAAGCTGAGTAAGAATCGGGTAAAGTGTGCTGCCGTTGTTTGCAGCAACTGCATCATTGTAAGCTGCCTGGCTCATAGCGTCAACGCCGAGGAGCTCAAGAAGCGGGATGATTGCGTAGTTGTAACCGTTACCGCCGATTACGTTGATTTCGTCAAGAACTGCAAGCTCGCCGCCCTGGAGAATCAGACCGAGAATCTGATCAAGAGGAGCAGTAAGGTCAGATACGAACTTAACGAGATCGTCGAGAGTTGCAATGCCGAAGTCATAAGGCTTGATGGTGTAAGTTACTGAACCATCTTCAGCTTCTGTCTTGTCAAAGCGGTTCTCACGAACATCTGCCCATGTTTCAGCATCGCCGATGAAGTCAGCAAGCTTTGAACCGAAGAAGTTCTGAGCAAATGCAGCGGGTGCAAGGTCAACATTGAGATTTGAAAGGTCATTTACATAACCGAGAATTACGCTGAGGTCAAGATCTGCAAGAAGAGGAACAAGAAGGTTCATAAGAATCTTGCCGAGATCTGCACCTGCAACAAGGTCGGTTACAAGGTCAGCGAGACCGGTTACAGCGTTACCTTCTGCATCTGTAAGACCAACAAGTCCGAGAATTGTGGGAATAAGAGCATCAAGGTTGTTAACGATGTTTTCGAAATCTCCTGCGTCTTCTGTAACTGTTGTCTTGATAAGCTCATCCTGTACATATTCGTTGTATTCAACAACGTAATCTGTGAGGAGACTTACAAGGAGATCAAGAACTGCTTCGTCCTTATCAGCAAGGCTTGTGATAATGCCGTAGACCATGTTGTCATTGCCGTTAGCATCAGTTGCCTTAATGTTGAGAAGGTTGCAAAGGATATTCAGGAAGTCCTTAGAGAGAACTGTGTCAAGGATGAATGCAAGAGCATCACCGGTATTTACTGTCCATGCATTTACAGTCTTGCCGATATCAGCATCGTCTGTGTATGCAGGATCAGTTGTTTCAATTGCTGCCTTAGCAAGATCTGCAAAGAATGTATCCTTGAGAGCGTTGATGACGTGGATGGGTTCTGCGCCTTCCTTAAGTGTGCCGTCGTCATTATAATCCTTGGGATCATAAATTTCGATACCCTTGAGGAGTCCGTTGAGAAGATCAACAAGAATCTTACCGTTGTCACCGGCAATTGTGAGAATGTTAGTTACGTTAAGAGGCTTGCCGAAGAGATCTACCTTAACAAGTGATTCGATGAGAGCATCGAGTTCTGCTCTTGAGATTGTACCTTCAAGTGCATTGAGAAGTGAAAGTACAGGTGAAAGAAGGTTGCTGAGGATTACTTCAACACCGTCGTTTGCAATCAGGTAGCTGAGATTTGCTACAAGTACAAGGATTGTATCGAAGGGCTGTGCACCAAGTCTGTTCACGAGAGCAAGAACATAATCAACTGTGTAACGAAGAGCGTCAACTGCATTGTCGCCTGCCTGGAGATCTGTCCAGGTTGCACCCATCTGATCAAGGCCGAGACCCTTGAAGAGATAGTAGATAGCATTTTCGTAACCTTCATTACCAAGGAGCTTAACATCTTCAACGTCATAGCCCTGAGCAATGTTAAGATCGCCGCCTGTAAGAAGGAATGCAAGTACGGGTTCAACTGCTTCAAGAACTGCATAGACGTTGTTAAGGAATTCTTCCTTAGAATCAACACCTGTGAAGATGGGCTCATAACCGGTTACGGTGCCGTCTTCTGCTGTGATCTTGTGAGCTTCCTGAACTGCTGCCCAGGTTGTTGCATTACCGATGTAAGCTGCAAGTTCATTGTTGCCGCTTGCTGCTGCAAATCCTGCGGGTGAAAGATCAATGCCGAGGAGATCGTTAAGTGTTCCGCAAAGTGACTCACTTAAGAATCCGCCGATTGTACCAACTACAAGTCCGGAAATTGTGTTCATCATATCCTGAGTGAACAGCATTTCGTTAAGAAGTGTATTGATGATATGGCTGAGGACAGGAGTACCTGCGGGAACATTTGCTGCTGCCTCACTGATATCTGCAAGGATACCTGTTGCATTCTCACCTGCGATAAGAGGAAGAACTACGGGGATAGCCTTGCCGAGAAGTCTGTCAAGAGCTTCGATAGCTGTTGAAGCATTTGCAGAGTTGTAATCAACGTCGCCGAGGAACTTAAATACGAAGGGAAGGATGTCAATTTCGTATCCGCCTGTGAGAACCAGAACGATTGTGCCGACAAGGTTGATGAGACCCTTGTTGTCACCGAGAACGTTTTCGATGAGACCGTTGAGTTCTTCAGGAATTTCAGCGCCTTCGAGCAGACCGAGAACGAGATCTTCAATAACTTCTGCATTTGCGGGAGTAAGAACTGCGTTAAGGATTGTTACAATTGTATCTGCGGGATCACCGGAGATATTCTTGTAAGGATCGTTACCGGTACCTTCTGCCTTGGAGTTCTTATATTCGTAAACCATTGCAGAACCGGTGTACTTGATTGTGCCGTCTGCATTTCTTGCAGCCATCTGAGCAGCAAGGTCGAGCCAGTTAAGGTCGAGTGTAAGACCAAGCTTTTCACCGTTGATTTCGATGTTAGCAAGGAGACCGCCGATGAGAGCGTTGAGGTCTTCTGCACTGATGTCGAATACGAATCCGGGAGCAAGACCCTTCTTGTTTTCGTAGTCGAAGTCAGCCTTGAATGCGCCGTCTTCGATGCCTACATATACACTGATGGGATATACTTCGCAAACCTTGTTGAGAAGTTCAACAACAGGAGCAACGAGGTTAGCAACGATTGTGTTGATACCGTCGGAGCCGATGAAGTAGAACAGGTTAGCAACAAGACCGAATACTTCGCTGATGGGTGAGGTAAGAATTTCGTCAACTCTGTCAACGATGATATCAAGAACAGGCTTGAGTGATGAGCCGCTTGCACGTGCTGCTGCCTCATATTCACTCTGGCTGATAGCATCTGCACCGAGAGCCTCAAGGAGAGGAATGAGTGCGTAGTTGTAACCGTAGCCGCCGTTGATTCTGATGTCTGCGCGACGTACTGTATCACTGTCTTCAAGAGCGATAAGCTGCTTACCGCTGAGAAGTACCTGGAATACAATGTCAAGAGGCATAAGAAGGTCAGCTGCAAAGTTTACAACGTCTTCAAGAGTTGCGATACCAAAGTCAAATGCATCGTCACCTGTCTTAAGTGCCCACTTGCCGTCTTCAGTTTCTGTGAAGCGTGCATTGAGTACTTCAGTCCAAGTTTCAGCGTCGCCAATGAAGTCAGCAAGCTTGGAACCGAATTTAGCAGATGTTGCAAATGTCTGAGGATCAATGCTGATATTGAGGTTAGTAAGGTTGTTTACATAACCGAGGATTTCATCAAGGTTGATGCCTGAAAGTGCGGGAACAAGGAGACCCATGAGGAGATCACCGAGGTTTGCACCTGCGATGAGACCGTCAACGAGTGCGCCGAGGTCGCTATTCTGGCCAAGGAGACCAAGAACTGTTTCAAGAACTGCATCAAGAGCGCCGATTGCATCGGGAAGCTTATCCTTGATTTCGCCATCGTTGTTGCCGAAGGCAGTGTAATCAGCCTTATTGTCAGCATCAAGATCTGTCTGCGGAATCTTAGTGTAAGTGATGTTGTAATTGTCAAGGAGCATTGTGATGAGACCAACAACTGACATTTCCTTATCAGCAAGACCTGTGATAATTGTTGTAATTGCTGTTGTCTCGCCCTTACCGATCATGTTAGCAAGAACCTGAAGGAAGTCTGCGCTGAATACTGTGTCAAGGATGAACATGAGAGTTTCAGCTGAATCGTATGTCCAAGCTGTGACTTCAGTACCGACTACGTCTGTAGTGGGGTCTGTTACGTCAACTGCGTGCTTGGAAAGCTCTACGAAGAAGTCAGACTTGAGAAGGTTGATTACGTCAACAACATCTCCGTTATTGTTTGTGATCTCAAGACCGCCAATGAGAGTATTGACAAGGTCGATGAGGTTTGCACCGCCGTTGTTTCCGATTGCAAGAAGGTCTGTCAGACCGTATCTTGTGCCCTTGATGTTAATCAGTGACTTGAGGATACTGTCAATCTGATCTCTTGAAATTACGGGCTCGAGAAGATCGAGGATTGAGAATACGGGGGCAAGAAGGTTCTCAATGATGGGTTCAAGGTTATTGTTTGCAAGGAGATATGAAAGTCCTGCAACGAGTTCAAGGATTGTCTTGAGAGGAGCTGCTGCAAGCTTGCCGATAAGTCCGTCTTCTTCGATAAGACCGTCAACAAGTTCATTAAGAGCGGCTGTTGTTGAGGTTGCTGCTGCAAGATCAACGCCAAGAGCCTTGAACAGAGGCACAAGTGCCTTATTGTATGCGTCGCCGCCGGGAAGTGTTACAGCTGCCTTATCACCATCGGGAAGGAGCTTGATGCTGCCGTTCGCAAAGATGAAGTCGAGGATGCTGTTGAGAGGCTTGAGAAGAGCAAGAACTGCATTGATGAAGTCATCAGCTGTTGTGATGTTCCAGTCGTAAGCCACTGCCTTACCGTCAGCACTGTGAGCTGTCCATACGTCAGCCCATGTTGATGCGTTGCCGATGTATGCAATGATGTCTGCATTTTCTGTTGCTGCTGCAAATGCTGCAGGAGCAAGGTCGATGCCAAGGAGATCCTTAAGAGTGCCGCAAAGGTCAGCTGAAAGGAATCCGCTGATTGCCTTGACGATGATGCCGATGAGAGCATCGTAGTTTTCTTCTGTGAAGAGAAGAGTCTTAAGGAGATATTCAACCATATCGCTGAGGTTTGTTACGCCTTCAGCTGTGCATGCATCACGGAGAGTCTTAAGGATGCCTGTTGAATCTTCGCCGATGAACATGGGAAGGATTTCAACAACCTCACGGGTGAGGATTGCATCAAGTCTTGTGATTGCATTATTCAGAGTTGTCTGATCTGCTGCGGAAGCAAATGCTGAGAGTACGCCGAGGTACTTGTAAACAACTGAGCTTTCGCTGATTTCGTACTGACCGCTGAGAAGAAGAACAACAGCGGAGATGAGTTCCTTGATACCGTTCTGATCATAGATGATATCGTTAACAAGACCCTTAAGGTTGATTTCATTTTCATCAACTTCGCCGGTTTCGTTGTTGATACCGTCCATGTTGGTAAGGTCAACATTTGCAAGGAGACCGTTTACAAGGTCAGCAATTGCAAGAGTGTTTGCATCTGTAAGGATTGTATTGATGAGTGTTGTGAAGGTATCTTCAGCATCACCCTTGATGTTGTACCAGCCTGCATTGTTACCGTTTGCATCTACCTGAGCGGTGGGAACAGTTACGATAACACCGTTTTCGTCGAATGCTGCCATCTTAGCTGCAACGTCGAGCCAGTTGATGTTAAGTGTAAGACCGAGAGCCTCACCGTTAATCTTGATACCTGCAAGCAGGTCGTTTACAAGACTGATGAGATCGTTTGCACCAACGTTGATGTTTACGCCGGCGGGAACGTCCTTACCTTCTTCGTCGCCAAGTTCGAACTCGAAGATTGTATCTGCGCCAAGATCAACACTTACACCGATGTGGAATACGGGGTCAATCTTGAGAACAAGATAGTTTGCAAATGCGAGAAGGTTCTCAGCGATGTTGTTGATACCGTCAGTACCAATGAAGTAGAAGATATTTGCAAGCATGGGAAGAAGCGTTGCAAGAGGAGCGTCAAGGAGAGTATCTACCTTACCGATGATTGCATTAAGGATCGGATAAAGGTGACCTGTTCCGTCGACAGTTGCTGTACCCTTAGCGGTTGCAACATAATCTGCCTTGCTGAGTGCTTCAATACCGAATGCTTCAAGCAGCGGGATGATAGCGTAGTTATAGCCTTCGCCGCCAACGATTTCGATGTGGTCGAATTCGCCTGCAACAACATCACCTGCTGTTTCGTCGGGAATTGCAATGAGCTTTTCTCCGACAAGAAGGAGTTCGAGTACCTTATCAAGAGGCATTGCGAGGTCGCAGATGAACTTAACGAGACCGTCGAAGCCCTTATTCATTTCAAGGTTCCAATCGAATTCATTGATTGTGTACTTGCCGTCTGCACCTTCAACAGGTGTGAAGCGTGCTTCAAGTACTTCTGCCCAAGTTGTTGCACCGCCGATGAACTCACCAAGCTTTGAACCGAATCTGCCGTTAGCAAATGCTGCGGGGCTGAGATCAAGGTCTGTAAGGTTTGTGAGATCCTGAACATAACCAACGATTGTGTCAAGGTCGATTGATGCAAGAACGGGAACGAGTGCGCCTACGATAAGGTCTGCAATGTCAAGACCGTCAAGGAGACCTGTAAGAAGTGCCTTGAGTGATTCAACGTTGTTACCCTCACTGTCCTTAACGAACATGGGGATAACTGCCTTAACGATAGCATCGATAGCCTTAAGAGCAGCTTCGAGGTTTTCGTCAGTCATAGGATCGTTGTGATCAACATCGATCTTGTCGATGGGCTGACGTGTGTAAGGCTCGTAAGTTACAGTGTAATCTGTAAGAAGAGTTACAATGATGTCAACAATGTTGTCCTGCTTACCTGCGAGACCGAGGATGATCTTGCCAAGCATATCAGGTGTTTCAGTGTTGATACCAAGCTTAGAACCGAGAGCGTTGAGGAATTCATCTGAGCATACGGTTGAAAGAACGTACATAAGTGCGTCTGCGCCGTCTACTGAGAAGCTTTCAACGAACTTGTGTTCGGGCTGATAATCATAGCCAACCTGACCTTCTGTAAGAGTTTCAACGTCGGTGTATGTGATTGCATACTGAGCAATCATTTCGAAGAAGTTTGCAGGAAGAAGGTTGAGATATGTTGTTTCACCTGTTGCTTCATCCATGAAGCCAACACCGTTAATGATGTTGTTTACGCCCTGAACAAGCTTTTCACCGTTGTCACCTGCGATACCTGCGATATCGTCAAGATCCATGCCGATAAGACCCTTGAGAAGAGCATTGATGTCATCCATATCGATGATTGCACTGAGGAGTGAAAGGAATCCTGTGATGGGAGCAAGGATGCCCTTAACAGCTTCTTCTACACCGTCAGATGCAAGGAAGTATGAGAGACCTGCAACAATGTCAATGATTGTGTTGATGGGAGCTGCACCGATGTTGTCAACAAGACCAAGGATGCCTCTGAGAAGTGATTCAACGCAATCAACTGCTGTTGCGGCAGTAGCATTAAGGTTCATACCGAGAGCCTTGCCGAGAGGAACGATTACGTTAGCCCAACCGTTGCCGCCCTTGAGCTGGAGACCGTCGATAAGAATTGTTACATTTTCGCCTCTGAAGAGGAAGTCAAGAACCTTGCTGAAGGGAGCAACAACTTCAAGGATGATGTCGATGAAGAGCTCTTCCTTTTCTGCTGCTGTTGCATCTGCAAAGCCCCATTCATAATCTTCAGCAACTGTTACGTCTGCCCATGTTGCAGCGTTACCGAAGTATGCTGCAAGGTTTGCACCTGCCTTGAAGGTTGCAAGGTCGATGTTAACACCGAGAATCTCGCCAAGGAGGTCGTTTACAGTGTTGAAGGTTGCAGCATCCATACCTGAGAAGATGCCTGCGATTGCACCAACGATTGTGTTCATGAGTGAATCTGTGAATGCATATTCACCGAGTACCCATTCAACAAGCTCAGTGATGCTGCCTGTCTTACCGCTGTTTGCAATATCAGTGATGAGAGCGGGCATATTGTCAAGGTCCTTAAGGATTGCGAATACATCGTCAATTGCATTGTTGAGAACTGCATCAAGCTTGTTGAGTGCAAGTTCTACTCTTGCCTTTGAAACGTCTTCGCTGTAAGTGTATTCGATCTGAGCTGCAAGAGTATCGTAGAGAACTGCAAGGTTTTCTACCTCATAATCTGTTGCAGCAAGAACTTTAATTACTGTATCAACAAGGAGTGTGGGATCAGCAATTGCTGCGTTTGCAACGTCTGCAAGAACGCTGAGCTTGCCATCCATAATACCGTTGATTACATCTGCAAGATCCTTGGGTGTACCGTCTTCGTTCTTGAGTACAAGGCCGAGAACAGCATTGATGTTGTCAGTTGTAAGTACCATATCAAGAATTGTGATGATGGTATCAGCTGCATCACCCTGGATGTTCTGACCCCATGTACCGTTGAGAATATCGTAAGCACCGCTTACCTTGGAGTCTGTGAAGATGATATCACCGTTAGCGTCAACCTTAGCTGAGCCGGCTGCGATATCACGGAAGCTGAGTTCGATGTTGAGACCGAGGTCTGCAGCAAACTTAGCAATGATTGTGTCAACGAGATCTTCAAGGGTTGTGCCGTCAAGGTCAAGAGTAAGACCAACGTTATAACCGCTTGCAGTTACTTCATCACCAAGCTTGAATACGAAGATCTGCTTGGTTTCATCGAAGATAGCCTGGAGGTCGATAACAACTGCTACGGGAAGAACACCTTCAATTGACTTGAGAAGTGCACTTACGGGAGCAATGAGGTTGCCGACGATTGTTGTAAGACCGTCCTTGCTGATTGTGTATGCAAGGTTTGCAATGAGATTGAGTACGAAGGAAACTGTGTTTGCTTCAAGACCGCTGACAACATACTTGAGAACTGTTTCAAGGATGTAGCCGAGTGTGCCCTGAGTTGCAAATGTTGCTTCGTATTCAGTCTGAGTCTTGATCATATCAGCGGGTACGCCGAGAGCTTCCATAAGAGGAAGGATAGCGTAGTTGTATCCGCTGCCGCCCATGATGTTGATTTCCTTGAATGCGCTGATGGAATCTGCATTTGCTGCATTGCCGTCAGCTGTGCCGCCTGCAAGAAGAACTTCAAGAACGAAGTCAAGAGGTGCAAGGAAGGATGTAAGGATTGCTACGAATCTTTCGATCTTAGCATCGATGGTGTCGAGATCATCAAGACCCCATGCGTAGTTGTATTCAGTCTTTGTTGTTGCTTCTGTTGTTTCAGTAGCAGGAACGTCAACTGTGTACATTTCGATTACTTCTGCCCATGTTGCTGCATATGTGCCGTCTGCCTTCTTGAAGAAGTCTGCGATGTCAGCATCGGTTGCATACTTAGCAGCTGAAACGTCGATTGTTTCACCGAGAGCATTGCCAACGATTGTGATGATGTCCATAGTGTCAGCGTTGAGACCGCCGAATACGCCTGCAAGGAGGCCTACGATTGTGTTAACCATCTTATCGTTGAGGAGAAGACCTGCAACAAGGTCAGCAAGAGTTTCGCCTTCTTCGAGGAGACCTACAAGAGGAAGAATCTCAACAAGAAGTGCATCAAGGTTCTCGAGAGCCTTGTCTGCTTCTGCCTTGGATACAAGACGTTCGCCCTGTTCATTGTTTTCGGTTGCATACTTAATTGCCATCTTCTCAAGATCAACTGCGGGATCTGCAATTGCGAAGAACTCAACAAGATACTTAGTTGTAAGCTTATTAAGGAAGTTAATTACGCCTGCAACTGCGCCGTCAGCACTCAGATATGTGATTACCTGGTTGATGATAGCCTTTTCGTCTTCAGTTGCGAAGATGGGAAGAACTGTGTCAATTGCGAAGGTGAGAAGACCGTTTACGAAGAATGTCTTTGAACCTGTAACAGGTGTCTTGGAGATACCGATAGTTGTCTTTGCTTCACCAATTTCAGCAATGAGAGTCTTAAGCATATCGACTGTGATTTCAAGATCCATTGTTTCAGGAATGAGACCGTTAATGAGCTCAAGAAGACCGTCGATTGTTGTGTAATTGTCAAGGTTCACACCAAGAAGTGATTCGATGAATGCATCTGTTTCACCTGTGATGGGCTCAACAACTTCAAGGAGACCCCAAACAAGTGCGATGATGTTATCAACAAGCACTGAAAGGTTGCCTGCTGCTACGAAGTAGAGGAGACCTGCAAGGTGTTCAGCGATGAATGTGATGGGACCTGCTGCAATACCGTCTACAAGAGCGAGAACGATATCGAGTACGGAGCCGAGAACCACTTCAATGTCATTTGAAGCGTTGTAAGCTTCAGCTGTGGGAAGACCTTCAACTGTAAGATCGAGAGCGTCAACGAGTGCAAGGATGCCCTGCTCGTAGCCCTTTGAGCCACGGATTTCAAGGTAACCGTCACCGAGGATTACGCCTGCTTCTTCAGCTCTGTCATCGTCATCAGCTGCGGGAACATCTGTATCGAAGTCACCTATATATTCGCCGTTGGATGAGAGAAGTGTAAGAGTCTTGCCCTGGAAGAGTACCTGAAGAACAGGTGTAAGAGGCTGAACAAGGATAAGGATTGCATCGATGAGAGTATCAAGGCTTGTTACGCCCCACTCTGCGTCGATAGCACACTTACCGTCTTCGGTCTTAGCTGCATTAGCCTTAACCTCAGCCCATGTCTTAGCATCACCGATGATGCTGTTAATTGCAACTACTGCTGCTGCATCGGTAATACCCTTAGTTGTTGCATAATCATTAATTGACTTCTTGAAGTCAGCTGCTGTGAGCTTATAGTTGCCGATCTTGATCATGCCAAGAATTGTGTCGATGATTGCTGTGCCGCCGAGGATGTCAACAAGAGTGTTAACGATGAGGTTCATAACATCAAGGTCACCCTCGATTACGAAGCCATTGATAATGTCGTCAACAAGTTTTTCAATTCTTGTTGTGTCAGCGACGGGTGTTTCAACAACAGATTTCTTGATGATATCAAGGATTGAGCCTTCTTCTGCTTCACCCTTAACAAGAAGAGTAAGAACAAGAGGAAGTGCTTCGTTGATGATTGTGTCAAGCTTGCCGGGAAGCTCGCCTGCAGCAATATCACCGTCATGGTTGATTACAAAGTCGTCAAGTGTCTTGTATTCTGAGTAGGAAATCTCGTAGCCTTCGAAGAGAGCAACGATTACGTCAAGGAGAGTAAGACCTGCAATGTCACCTTCGATAAGATCAAGGATATTCTCAATGATTGTTCCTACAAGAGTTGTGTTACCTTCAGCGTCAACTCTCTTTTCTTCGGGAAGAAGTGCATTGAGGAGATCTGCTGAAAGAACATTTTCAAGAATGAATACAAGTGAGTCAGCAATGTCAACTGAGAATGTGTTGACAACGTTACGTACCTTACCGGTAAGTGCATAGTGCTCACCGTGAACTGATGCATCAAACTTGTCTGAGGGAACTGCAATCTTGTCACCAGCAATGCCACCGAATGCACCGCCGTTTGCAAGAACAGTTGCTTCAAAGTAAGTTTTATTAGCATTTTCATCACCGATTGTTACTGCGTAAGCAATGTAATCTGCAAAGAATGTTTCACTGAGAAGCTGAGCAACTTCACCTTCTTCACCTGTTGTGGCATCTTTGAAGATGAGACCGCCAACAAGGTTGTTGATGATGTTAGTAAGGTTCTTTGATGTGCCGATGTTAGCAATGATTTCATCAAGAGTATATGTCTTGACAACATTGCCTTCTTCGTCGAGCTTGTTGCCGTTTTCATCAGCTGTTTCACCTTCAGCAGCCTTAACGGGTGTACCTGTGCCTGCAGGCATAAAGTCACCAAGGATACCGCTGAGGAGATCACCGAGAAGATCGTCAAGAAGAGCGCCGACTGCGGGATCTGCAACTTCAAGGAGAGCAAAGACGGGTGAAAGGAGATTTGTGATGAACTTTTCAACACCGTTTGAATCGATGAAGTAAACAAGTGAGGGAACAAGTGTAAGGATATATTCAACAGGTGAAGCACAGAGTGCATCAACGATATTGAATACGCCGTCTGTAATAGCTGTGAGAGTTACTGCACTGCCCTTACCTTCTTCATATTCAGCAGCAGTCTTAACTGTGCCGAACTGATCAGCTGCGAGACCCTTAAGGAGAGGAAGGATAGCGTATTCGTAGCCTTCACCGCCCTTGATTGTAAGAGCTGCTTCATTGCTGTTCTTAGCCTTGATTACAATGTCTTCGCCTCTGAAGAGGAAGTTGAGTACGGGTTCAAGTTCAGCTGCAAGTGCCCAGATAATGTTGATGAATGCGTTAATCTTACCATCAATACCTGTTGCTGCATCAATGCCCCATTCAGCTGTGATTACTACCTTGCCTGTTTCAGCATCTGTGTAGTAAGCAGCAATGTCAGCCCATGTAGCTGCACGAGTTGTGCCGTCTTCATTTGCAAGATCAGTAGCAGCTATAGCTTCATTAATAACTTCTGCAAGCTCTGTGCCTGTTGCATGAGCAGCAACAGCTGCAGGTGTGAAGTTGATTTCAAGAAGATCGTTGAGGAGAGGAAGAACGGTATTAAGAGTATTACCGAGGCTGCCTGTGCCAAGTGCACCGATGAGTGCGCCAACGATTGTATCCATCATTTCATCCTTGAGAGCAAGATCTGCAAGGATAGCTTCAACAACCTTTGCAAGATTTACGCCTGCATAACCGTTTGTTTCATCCTTGACGGATGCAAGAGCACCCTTAAGGAATTCTACGTTTTCAAGGAGCGGAAGAAGTTCGGGAATAAGAGCGATGAGAGCCTTATCGAGCTTCTTGATTGCACGTCTTACCTTACGTGCTGTGAGGTTGGAGTCAACTGAGTATGTGTCATAGTCGAAGGACTGTTCAACAAATGACAGATATTCAATAGCCTCGTTTTCAACGTCGTAGTGGTTGAAGTAGTTAAGGAGAATCTGGAGAACAGCATATCTGTTTTCTCCGGTAATATTGTCGATAACTGTCTGAAGTGTATCGTCAAGCTCAACATTAAGAGCTGTAAAGATATCTTCAAGAAGTCCGTCTTCTGCAAGAACGAGTTCTGAGATAATCTGAACGATTGTGTTTGCTCTTGTTGCAGTTACACCCTTAACAACTCTGGTGTTACCGCTGACCTGAGCACCGAAGTAACGCTTTGTTTCAACGTTGCCAACAGCAGCAGTCTTTTCAACAATCTTTGTGAAGATACCGTCAAGGAATGAGAGATCAACATCCTTAACAAGACCCTTGATGAGACCGATGAGGCCTTCTTCTGTGAGAAGAGCGTCAACAATCTCGCTTACAGTTTCTGCACCTTCAATTCCGGGGATACCGAGACCGCCGAGAAGCTCGGAAAGGAATGCATATACATCAAGTGCCTTAATTGAGCCGCCTTCAACTGCGATATCCTTTGATGTGATTGCATTAAGCATATCAACAATTGTAAGTACGGGAGCAAGCATCTGTTCAACAGCCTGTGCAAGACCTTCTGAAGTGATGAAGAATGCAAGCTGAGGAATAAGATCGATAACGAACTGTACGGGAGCATCAAGAACTGTGTTGAGAAGCTTCTCAATACCGCCGATTACGAATGCTGCAAACTGAGCATCTGTGTAATTCTTGATTGCTTCCTTATCGTTAACGATTTCAATACCGAGCATTTCTGCAACGGGAATTACAAATCTGTCGTAACCGTCACCTGCGGAAATTGTAACACCGTCAAGTACCTTAAGGTCACCGCTTTCAAGAAGAAGGAGCTTAAGTACGGGAACGAAGGGAACAACGATTGCTTCAAGAAGATCAAGAAGGCTTGCATAATCTGTTACACCGAAGCTGTCGGTATTTGTAATCTGAAGAGCATACTGGTAAACATTAACTGTTTCACCGTCGATTTCTTCTGTTACAACATCACCGTTTTCGTCAACAGCATAGAGGAATTCACCGTCGTTGGGAAGAACGATGGGATTGAGCTTATCTGTGTCGTCTTCAGCATATGTTGTGTGCTTTTCAGCATCAAATGCAACCTTGGTGTTGTACTTAGCATAAGCTTCAGCCCATGTGTCACAGCCGTCAAAGATTTCAGCAATCTTATCGTTCTGTGCCTTGAAGTATGTGAGCTTAAGGTTAACACCGCCGTCTGCACCGCCTGTGAGCTCATAAACGAGGTCAAGGATGCTGTCAAGACCGTTACCCTTACCGAAGAGATTTACAAGAGCTGTGAAGAGTGTTGTTGCAAGACCTGCCTTGTCATCTGTATCTTTGAAGAGTGATGTAAGGAGATTCTGAACAACTGCCTCAACGTTTTCACCCTTAAGGTCGATACCGAGGTTTACACCAAGAGCGGGAAGAAGCTCACCAACAAGAGGAAGAACTGCTGTGATGAGTTTATCAAGCTGAACGGGAAGTGCTTCAAGCTCAGCCTCGTCGATGGGAGCTGTCCACTGGGGAAGAGTTGAATCATCAGCTGCAGGTCTGGGATCTGCATAATTTACGTTGTACCATGAAAGAAGGTTAATGAGGAGAGCCTCGATTGCCTGAGGATCATTGAATACACCGTAAACAAGTACGCTGAGAAGACCGTTAAGGTTGATGCTTCCGTCTTCATTGAATGCACCGTAATCCTTGTTGATTGTTGCGTCTGAGAAGTCAAACATATCAACAAATGTTGCAAGAAGTTCACGTACGCCGGGCTGGAATACGATTGTTTCAAGAACTGTAAGAAGAACAGTTTCACGGTCAACGTAGTATTCAGCTTCTACATCTGCATTTTCGATATAGCTATTGTCAAGGTTCGCTGTGTCGATTACAGGCTTTCTGATAACAACCTCACCGTCACCGTCACTGTCGTACCATGCGCAGGATGCGAGAGTTACGAAGAGCTGGTCATTAATGATATCTGAAAGCTTGATGGGAGCCTTGCCTTCAATTGCAATTTCAATTCCGAGGATGAGATCCCAGAGAATATCCATGAATGAAAGCTTGTCAAAGTCGATACCTGTATTGGCTGAACCGGTTTCTTCTTCGGCTGCAACAAGTGCAATACCTGCTGCTTCATTTGCTTCCTTAGCCTCGTCAATCATCTGATCAACATATTCAGCTGCAGTTTCAGCTGCTTTAGGAGCATCAGCCTTGTTTGCAAGGTTGTAAAGCAGACTCTTAACCATACCCATAATGTCAAGATCATAAATGTTCTTGATAAGGTCTGTAAGTGCAGTTACGGGAGCAAGAAGGTTAGCGAATACGATGTCAATACCGTCGCTTTCAAGGAAGCGAGCAAGATAGGGAAGAATTGTTGCGATTGTGGATACAGGACGTTCGCAAAGTGAATTAACAACTGCAAGAAGTGCATTGATAATTGACTTAAGCAGAATTGACTTATCGGCATCGGGATATGTCACGAAGTTGCCGTCATTGTCTTCGCCCTGACCGCCATTTACAGCAGCCTCAAATACGCTCTGGTTCTCATAGAAACCGTTGAGGTATGCGGTGCCGTCTGCCTTTGTGAGTACGGGTACACCAAGAGCTTCAATAATGGGAAGGATTACGCCTTCATAACCGTCAAAGCCGCGGATGGTGATTTCGTTATAAATAGTAAGGTTTTCACCTGTGAGGAATACTTCAAGAATGATTGAGAGAGGCTCAAGAATTGCCCATACAACATCAACAAATCCGTTCATGTCAGTGATGTTCCACTCAACATCCTTGATCTTAACAGCTGTCTTCTGGCTTTCTTCATCGTCAATCATCTTAGCGCTGATAGGCTGTTCTGTAGCGTCATCACCTTCACCGATAGTGATAACTGTTTCGCCTGCCTTATCAAGCTTAACGATGTTTTCAACTGTTTCATCGTCAACTACAGTGTTGTAGTAATAGTAGTAGATTGTCTTTGCTTCATCTTCTTCTGTTGCGGGATCGTCTGCAACCTTTTCAGTCTTCTGAATCTGGTTGTAAACGGGGATGAGTGCTACAACATCATCTTCTGCACCGTCAGCGTCAGCGTCAACTGTTGCAGTTGTTGCAGTTGCGGACTTATCGAAGTAGGAAGCATAGATTGTTTCGCCCTTATCGTTCTTAGCTTCAACAAGTGTGTCTGTTTCTTCATCAAGAACGAGAGTTGCATACTTATATTCGTAATGCTTGTGAGCTTCGCCAACCTCGCTCCATGTCTTTGCATCTCCGATAAGATTATCAAGAACAGCGTTGTTGCCCTTGAATGCTTCGGGTCTGATGTCAAGACCTGCAGCGTTCTTAAGAAGGTCGGAGATCATGTTGAGGATGTTACCCACCTGGTCACCTGAAAGAAGACCAACAAGCATACCGAGAAGATCGTTAATCATATCATCTGTGAAGAGCATATCTTCAAGAAGAGTATTAACGAGATTTGTGAGTGTAAGGTCATCGTCAGCGTCTACAAGACCGTTGAGAAGAGCGCCTTCCTTTGTAAGGTCAGCCTTGAAGAGGTTGAGAACTGTACCAACAAGCTTATCGAGATTGTCGATAGCATATGCAGTCTTATCACGTGCGATAAGGCTGTCAGCGTTTGCATCGCTGTCATCGTTGAAACCGTAGTGGTATTCATCAATCTTCATAAGAGTAACCTTTGAAGAATCAGCAACAGTGTACTCATTGAAGAGTGTTGCAATAAGGTCAACGATTTCATCAGGATTGCGGAATACACCTGTAAGAAGATTGTCAAGGAGCGCTGCATCTGAACCGTTTTCGTCGGTGATGTCATAACCGAGAGCTGCACCGAGAACTTCCTTGAGTGTTGTATTTTCAAATACAAAGTCAAGGATGAACATAAGTACGTCAGCCTTTGAAACGGTGATTGAACCGTTTTCAGGGTTAACAGCTACAAGGTCCTTCTTTGCAACCTCTGTACCGTCTTCAAGAGTTACTGAACCTAAACCTGTACCAACGGGATCTGCAAGAGCTGCAATTGACTTGAACCATGCTCTGAGAGCATCGGAACGCATCTGTCTTGCTTCTTCAAGTCTTTCTTCAGCTGTCAGGATGCTGTTTGTGTTATTAATATGAGCCCATGCTGCATTTTCAACATCAGCGTCGATGAATGCAGTGATTGTTCTCTCATAGGGTTCTTCGTAACCGTAGAGATCAGCCATATCAAACTTGATGTTAGCAATGAAGGATATGATTGACTCAGTGAGGGTAATACCGAGGTCTTCTGCCGGCTTTCTTGTGATAACCTCTTCACCGTTTACTTCGGTGATTTCGTCATAATATTTGACTCCGTCAACCTCATAGAAGCGGAAGTTATCCTGGAAGGAGTACCATGTCTTTGTTCCAAGGTAATCCATGAAGCCTGCACCGATACCGTCAACATCAACAGCAAGAACAGGTGAAAGTCTGTCTGTGAAGACTGTTACGAATGTAAGAAGGTTTTCAACAACACCTGTTACACCGTCAGCTGTGATGAAATATGCAAGAGTGGGAAGAAGCTGAGTAAGGGTTGCGATGGGATATTCAGCAAGAATTTCAACAAAGAAGAATACATAGTTAACAACAACTACGAGGAACTGCTGCATATCAAATGTGCCGTCCCAAACAATGTTGCCTGCTGCTTCCTGCTCAAACCAGTAGTTTGCACCCTGGCTGAAGTCCTTGAATGCTGCGGGAACAGCATTGCCGGCCTTATCTTTCCAGCCGCCGAATGAACGCTTAGCACCTGCATTACCCTTAACAAGATTTGCAGGAATCTGAGCAGCACCGGGGAATCTTTCACCGCGTTTTGCATTGAGAGATGCAAGTAAGGTCTGGCCGTTTTCACCAACGGTTGTGTTGAGGTAAGTAAGGAGAGTATCAAGACCAAGGCCGCGGAAGAGCGGAAGAAGTGTGTCTTCATAACCGTCCATACCTTCAATATTTAATGTGTCAAAGAGCTTGATTGCAGCATTGGGGCTGCCTGTTTTTTCAAGTTCTGCACCGAAGAAGATTGCTTCAAGGATGGGCTCAAGAGGACTGATGAGACCCCAGAGAGCATTAACAAGAACCTTAATGTTTGCATAGAAATCTTTTTCGTCAGCGCTGAAGCCGAATGACCACTTAGCTGTGGTTTCATCGTATTGAGCGGTGAGGGCATATTTCTTGTAAATTGTCTTGCCTGTTTCTTCATCCTTTTCATCTGTTGCAACAGCGAAGGACTTGAGGTTTGCAATTGCTGAAATGTATTCAGTTACTTCACCGTCATCATTCTTATATGTGTATGTGTAAGTGCCGTCAGCATTTGCAATCTGAGTGTAAAGGCCAACAAGTTCTGTTGCAGGAGCAGTTGTATCGTCAACCATCTTGGCTACGATTTCAATTTCTGCACCGTCAATTGTTGTCTTTGTAAGACCTGCCTCGTCAAGAGCAACTGTCTTTGTGGCATCGTCTTTATAAGTGTAGATATACTTAGTTACTTCTTCGCCTTCAACAGTTTCAGTCTTTGTTTCCTGAATCTGAGAATAAGCGATAGCAGGAGCATCACCGTTCATTACGATGTTGCCGTTTTCATCATACTTGTATGATTCGATGCTGTGAGCTTCCTTGATCATTTCCCAAGTAAGATCTTCACCGTTAACCTTTGCATCATCTGTTACAGTAAGACCGTAAGAGAGGTATGCAATTGCGCCGGCATTTGCTGTCTTGTTCTTAACAAGCTCTTTGTAAAGGCTTGCTGCAGTTACATCGATACCTGCTTCTTTTACGATAGGAAGCCACTGGCCGATGCTGCCGCCGAACACGCCGAGAAGAAGATCATAAACTTTTGTAACAAGCTCATCACTGTAAACGAATCCGCTTACGATTGTTGCAAGAACCTCAAAGAGGCTTCCTGCTTCACCGAGATCTTCAACACCGAGTGATGAAAGATCAAGGGTACCAGTGCCTGCAAGCACCTTGAATACATCGGGAAGAGCCTGCTGAAGAACGCTGTCAAGGCTGTCAAGAGTTTCGTTAACGTCCTCTTCTGTGAAGAGTTTGTTACCGTTTTCATCCTTTGTGATTGAATCCCAATCATAGCCCTGATGTACGATACCGTACTTAGCGAGATGTTCTTCAGATGTAGCCATAAGCTGATAGTACATATCTTTGCCCTGGCCGGGTGCGTAGTCAGTGAGAAGGTCAACAAGGATAGTTATAATAAGGTCAACTGCTGTACCGTCGTACTTGCCGTCTGTGATAAGAGGAGTCTGGCAACGTTTTGCAAGCGCTTTGAAGATACTTGATACACGTGCTGAATCTTCGGGAGTTGCATCACCCTTCTGATACCATGTTTCAATGAGGCCAACTGCGAGATTGAGAACCTGATCGTTAACAATTGAACGAAGAAGTGTTACGAAGGTCTGACCTGCAACGCCGTTGAAGCGTGTAACAGCAGCCTGACCGCCTGAAACAGCAACGGGATTGATGTTAGAATTGAAGGTTTCCTTATTACCGCCGAGAGCTGCAATAGAGCCGAAGTCGATGAAGGAGTTGATAGCGATCTGATGGTCACCAAGTCCTTCTTCTGCAAGAGCCTTGGAAAGAGCGGTGTTGATCATTTCTTCGAAGTTAAGAACATCGTCGAGGAGATCCTTGATGTTAAGCTCAACAATCTTTACAAGAACGGGATCAACAATGTCAAGGAGCTTAAGAACTGCTGCTGCAAGGTTCTTGATTGACTGTGCAAGGTTGGATGTCTTACCGGGTACAGGCTTACCGGATTCGTCTACCTTGCCTGTGTCATATGAGTATGAATACATGAAGTATGCAAGGTTGGGAATAGCCTCAAGAAGAACGGTAAGAGGACTTTCAAGAAGGCCTGTGAAGCCTGATGCATCGTCACCGACAAGGATAGCTCTGAGAGCTGTGAGAAGCGGAGTAAGAGGTGAGTTAACAGTTGCCTGTGTTCTTACATTAATCTTACCTGCTGTAAGGTTGTCTGCGCCATAGATATACTTAAGGTAGTTTGCTTCTGACATTGAAGCAGTCCACTTGTTAGTCTCATTGTAGCCGGGAAGCTGTACCTTTTCTGCACGGAATGCTTCAATGATTGCAACAAGACCGTTTGAATAGCCGTTTGCACCTTCAAGTGTAAGCTTGTCAAAGAGTGTGAGGTCACCGCCTGCAAGGATAATTGCAAGAACTGGGTTAAGGGGTGAAAGAAGGTCTGTGATGAGATCGAAGAATGCATCAACCTTCTTTTCGTTTGTTGAAAGGTCTACACCCTGGAACCAGTTGTAGCCTGCTGCGGGAGCCTTAACCTGTGCCCATGTGAGAAGACCTGCATCACGCTGAAGGTCAGCCTTCTTAACAGGATCAGTTTCAGCTGCAATAGCTGCATTCCATTCAGCTTCAAGCCACTTAGCGATAGCTGTGTTCTGGAATGCGCCGCTGTTTGTTGCACTATAGAAACCGAGAGGTCTTGCGTCGATACCGAAGGAAGCAAGTGCGGGAAGAAGGTTAGCAACTGTGCCGCTGCCGAGGATACCGCCGAGGAGGCTCTTTTCTACAGTCTTGCCTGTTTTTTCGTCAACAACGGGATCACCGTTTTCGTCAAGCACGGGCTTGGGCTCGAACAGAAGCTCAACAAGTGTCTGAACAAGCTGATTTGATGTAAGAAGGTTTGCAACAATGTCTGAAAGTGACTTGTTGTCAGGATCAAAGATAATATCCTTGATGAAGCTCAGATCCATACCTGCAACGTTGAGGTTGCCGAGTTTTTCACCAAGTATGGGTTCAAGAACACCGAGAATTGTGGGAAGGTTTTCAGCAATAAGATCGTCAACATTCTTGATTGCTTTGTTAACCTTACCGATACCTTCAGTACCTGTGTAGGTGGAGAGGTATTCACCGAGAACGAACTCGTCAACACCCTGATCCTTATTAGCCCATGAGAGCTTGTTGCCTTCAGCATCAGCTGCTGTGTAGGTATTAAGGATGGGATAAAGGTCGATGTTATATTCATTAATAAGTGAAACAAGAATACCGACAATGTTGTTTGCCTGACCGTCAAGAGCACCGAAGATGTTTGCAACACCATCACCGAAGAGAGGTGCAAGAGTTGTCAGAAGACCATCGTCGAGGATCCATCTGAGAAGTACCATAAGTACGTCTGAGCGGTCTGCATTGAGGTGGTAAATGTAGTGAGTTTCACGGATACCTGCAACTGTCTTATATGTTGCAGAACACATTGACATAAGACGGTTGATGGGAAGAAGAAGCTGAAGTGAATATACATTACCTTCCTTCTTGAACAGTTCAAAGATCTTTTCGCCTGCCATACCGAAGAATGTCTGTGCAAGCTTACCGGGAGCAAGATAATAGCTGCCGTCAGCATCTCTGTATGCGATGCTTCTTGTTACTCTCTTGCTGCCTTCGGGAGGCTCTTCTGTTGAGGGGTTAGTGTATCTGATACCCTTTTCGTCAACATCATAATATACGGGCTTACCGCTGCCGTCATAAAGCTGATTGCCGTTTTCGTCAACAGTATCAAGAACTGTCAGATAGCCTGTCAGGTTCTGAGTGCCGGGTATATCTTGCTGATTATCGTCCCAGTGGGCAGGCGGAGCCTGATCCGTCTTCTGTATCTTCGTCAATGACTTCAGAAGACCTGACACACCGTTGGTAAGATCAACGCCGAGATTATCAATAAGAGGAAGAATTGTGGGCTTGGAAAGGTCCATATTACCTGTAGCTTCAATATTTGTAACAAGAACACTTACACTGTAATGATACTGAAGGTCAATATAGCTGAGTTTTTCGCGAAGCTGATTGTATTCAATAGCTGCAAGAAGGTTGGGAAGAAGGTCAAGAATTGTACCGATGGGGTTATTAAGAAGAGTATTTTCGAGCCAATATACAAGGGGATCAAGAAGATGATAGAATACGTTATAGCCGTAGTTCTGGATATAGCCTGTCATATCTGAAAGCATACCCTGAATCTGACAGTCAGCAACGATAGTTGATGCGGGATGGTAACCGTGCTGCTCAGCAGCTGTACCGTTTGCCTTGTATGCAGGAATACCGAGAAGCTCGTAAAGAGGAATCAACACTGCATCATAAACAGTGTCCCCACCAGGCTTTGCATAGAACTCAATGTAACCTGAAAGGTTGAAGAGAACCTTTGCTTTAAGGGTCCAGTCAGACATGTCACCTGCAATAAGACCGCCGAGAAGAGCGTGGTAACCTGCTGTTGCAGAAGCCATAGCCTTATAAAGAGTATCCCAGTCAGTAATCTGCCATGTGCCGTTGCTGTCAAGCTGATCCCATGCAGACTGAGGAACACCGGCATGTGTACCTTTATGCTCACTTACCTTTGAGATTGTGGTCTCTTCAAGCCAGTATGCTCTCTTAAGAGAAGCGTCGGAGTTAGGCTTGTGGATGGGAGCCTGGTCAGCAACCCAAAGAATACTTCTTGTGGTATCTGATGTATTTGAATAGTTGGGCCAACCGTTCTTTGCAGGAGCACCTGCAGGAGCGTTTGCAGCCTTAAAGTCGTCATTGAATGAACCGTCGTACCACTGACGGAACTGAACACCGTTATGGTCCGTTGCGCCGTAGGATGAGTTTTCAGTGTACATCCAGGGCATACAAGCAAGTGTACAACGAAGGAATGCGGGGAAGAACCAACCGTTAGTACCACTTTGAATGTAAAGGTTCATATTACCTTCCATGTCGTAAAGCATGGGACCTACCATCTCGTTGAGAGCCTTGAAGAGCATTGTAGCAAGCTCACCGCTGTAGAGATAGTTGATGATAAATGAAGCAAGGAATTCCTTAAGATCCTTACATTCCTGACCGACTTTCTTTGTCTGACCCTGGAATGTATATACCTTTTCCCAGTAACCAAGAGGATTATCCATCTTCTTGATCTTCTGGTATGACTTGCCGTTATATGATGTAGGTGTGTCTGTAGCAAGGTTGTCACTCTTATCATAGAAGATAACACCGCTGTCATCAGCCTGAGTTGTGTAACCAACATAACCGTATGTTACTTCACCGGTTGTCTTGTTAGTCTTTGTCTTGTGCTTCTTGCCGAAGAGAAGACCACCAAGAAGCTGACCCATATCCTCTGAAATAAGAATTGCGTCAAGCTCTTCGATAAGCTTATCAACAGCTGCTTCAGCATTAACCTGAGTTGTCAGACCGACATTGTCAAGAAGAGCCTGAATCTTAGCATAGCTCATAGCTGAATCAGGAGCCTTTTTCCATACACGGCCTGCTGCGGGATTGGATCCGTCACCGCCGGGTGAGCTGAGACCTGCCTCATTGAAGAGCCACTTACGGATGCTTACGTCGTTACCGCCCTTTGATCTGAGGGCATCAAGAGCCGTCTTGTAAGCGTTAGCCTGGTTGATGATTGAGTCAGGCTGACCGGTCTGAACCTCTGTGACGCTGTTATAAAGTGTTGTAACTTCATCAAGAGTATGAGCAGTATATCCTTCTTCTGCAAATGCATCTGCATCATATACAGGCTCGGCTCTGAGGAACTGACCGAGTGCTGCAGGAGTTGCTTCAGCAACAATTGCATTGTAAGCAAGGATAATGATTTCGAAGTTGTAGTAGTTAACTGCCTTTCCGCCTTCTTCATAGTACTCATAAACACGGCTTGTAAGGTCATACATACGGTTAACAGCACGTCTCTTAAGGTCCTTGATGAAATCATCATAGGGCTTCATGCCTTCTTCACCGAAGATGCCCTTGAACAGGTCAGCTGTGGCAGGATCCTTTGCAACATCTGCACACTTCTTATAACCTGCTTCAATCATTGAATTATAGAGCTTCTGAATTGCGGTGTATGTTGCACCTGCAAGAACAGCATCACTGACACCGTTGATAACTGCGTCCATTGCTACTTTTGCGTCGATGTATTCCTTACCGCCAACGTTAAGTGAATAAACGTTGTACTGTGAAACGTACTTGTTCCAGTTACCTGCATCGTCAAGGGAGATGCCTTCACCTGTCTGGATATCACCGTTTGCCTGAGCATTGTCGTCAAGGTTCTTGAGGTATGACCAAACAACAGTGCCTGTAGCATCTGTGATATAGGGGAACACGTATGTATTGAAGATAGCGATTGTCTCTGTTGCTTCAAGAACAAGCTTTTCAGCCTGGAGATAATCGTAATGGATACAGTGAGCCTCTGTCATTGTGCAAACGTATGCTTTGGTGCCGTCTGCCTGTTCAATGGAAGCATTTGCTGCATTACAGGTAAGGTTGCAGTTTGCATCAGCACACTTTTCCCAGACATGACCAAGTGCCTCGGACTCTTCGGGAGTACGAAGTGTGTGCTTTGTATTTGCAGTATCAAGCATTGCCTTGAACTGATCCAAGAAGTCAAGGTAATTTTCCTGAGCATAAGCTTCAGCAAGCTTGTGTCCTACCTTAGCAATACGGTTAAGAACATTATTATAGTATGCATCACCTGCATAGCCGTCCTTATTTTTGAAGGCAGCTGTGATTTCACCGAAATAGCTAACGTTTTCTTTACCGTTATAAGCTTCAACCTTCTTAAGATTTTCGATTTCAGCATTGATTTCGTTATAAGTCTTAAGGAGATCTTCACCCTTGGTTTCACCGTTAGCTCTTGAAAGAAGCTCTTCAAACTTTGCCTGATATGCATCAGCATAAGCGGGAGCAACATAACCGAGAACTTCACCTGTGTACCAGGTCTGAACCTCTTTCCAGGTCTTCTTATCGGTTAATTCGGGCACAACAAAGTTATCCCAGATTTCTTCAGCACTGGAAATACCTGCGGTTATAATTGAATCTTCAAATGACTGGAGATTTTGAGCAATGCTTAAAACCTCAGCTGCAAGCTCTTCTGCTGAAAGAGCCTCGAAGTTAAGAGCAAACCATTCACCTGCAAGAGTGATGAACTCAGCAATTGTTGCCTTAACATCATAAAGAGCCTTAGCAATAGCTTCGGGGTCCTGGTTATCAGATACAAACTCAATACCTGTACCTGTGATACCGTAGGTTGTACCGTTTGACTCCTTGGTGGCCTTAAGTGAACCCTTATAAAGCTCAAGACCTGCGGGTGCAGTGTTTGTCTCATAGTTATAAGCGGGGATGCTTGTGTAGCCGCCATCCTTATACTGAAGGATGTTAAAGCCTGCCTTGATGTCAACGGTTACTTCACCGCCTGAAAGGTAGGTTGTGTCTGCTGCATTTTTGGTGACATCTTCACCAAATGCAAAAACCTTCAGAATTTCGTCGTAACGTGCAAAGGGCATACGGCCTGTTGAGCTCACATTGAGCTCTGCCTGAATTGCGCCCTTGATAGCATTGTAAATATCCGCAAAGGTATCTACATTGCCTGTTGCAACGTTTTTCGCAGCCTGCGCATAGGCATAGGTCACCCAATGCCATGAGGATGTTGCCGTGTCACGTTCAACCGTCCACATGTTTGTGCCGGAAGAAGCAATGACCTTTTTGGTATCCTCTTCGGTTGCATCATCTTTGTTCGCTGCTTCAATGAGGTCAATCAAGCTTGCGTGGTGAAGCTCAATCTGGCTCATCAGTGATTCAATGCCGTTATCGGCAGCAAAAACGCCGAAACACACTGAAACGCTGGATACTATCATGATGATAGCAAGTAAGCAGCTTAGTACTTTTTTACCAACTTTCATAATTTTTCCTCCTTAATATGAAAGATTTGTATATTACAAATAGGATTCCCTATAATAATACCTATGTCAGTCCCTAAAAATAGAGACAGCTATCCTATAGAGACACCTACAGCTATAGTTAGTATATCATCTGACTGTCCAATTTTCAATATGTTTTTTAACTTTTTTTTAATTCTACATATTGCATATATGTCAAATCTGTTATTTGTTTAGTTTTACTTGATTTTTCATAGCCGTCAAAAAACCTCGATTTTGTCACCCTCAAAATGTAGTATTTCACAAAAAATATATACAATATATTGAATTTGTTCGAAATTCAGCAAAATCACCCGTCTTTCAGCTTATTTTGACAAAATGACTAATTCATCTGACTTTCTTTTTTCACGCAAAAACCCCCGACGGATTTTCCGTCAGGGGTTTGATTGGTTTAATTTGTTCTGAATCCGTTAAAGCTGATGATTAATATCTGCCGTCGGGATCTGCGCAACATCTGATTTCACCTGTGAAGAACTTGACGATCTTCTGGAAGAATCTGAACACTGCACCCCAGAAACCGTTACGATGGCATGAGCATTCGCAGCCGATTGCTGAAGGCTTGCTTTCAACGCTTTCACCTGTGTTTACGTCGAACTGATTGTTCTGAGCGCCTGCAACACCGGAGATAAGAACTGTGTATTTGCCTTCTTCTTCAACCTCGAACACTGCAAGGCCGTTTGCATCTGAATACTTAACTGCAATCCAGGTTCCGTCTTTGTAGAGATCTACCTTTGCGCCTTCAACTGTCTTGCCTTCTGCATTCTTGACTGTAACTCTGATTTCTGTTCTCTTGAGCTGAGGAAGAACCTTTACATCCTCAAATCCGCAATCTGCACAAATCTTTGTGATTGAGCCGGGTGCATCATATGTGGGATCAACCTGAATTTCTTCACCCCAGTTATGAGGACGAACTGCAGAGTTGTCATTTGCCTTAATGAATGTTTTTCCGCAAGCACATTTGTACTCTGTGCCGCCTGCACTTGTGCAGGTTGCATTGACAGGCTTACCGTTTTCCATATCATATTCATGACCTTCAGCCACGATAATGGGTCTGATTAAGATATCCTCTGTGACTACTGTGCCTGCTGCAACTGTCCAGCCTGTGAAGGTGTAATGGTTGTTGTCGTCATACTTCTTAGCAAGCTCAAACTTGGGAGCTGCGGGAACTGTTCCGTTATAAGCAATCTTATAAGTTTCACCGATGACCTTATCGCTCTCGTCAACATAAGAAACATTATAAATACGTTCAATTGCTTCGTAGACAGCATAGTAAACTGCATCAGTCTTACCTGCTGTTACAGTGATTTCAGCTGTTTCAGCAACGGTGTTGCCTTCAGCGTCTGTCCACTTAAGGAACTTGTATTCATACTGAGCTGTTGCGGTCTTAGCGGGAGCTGTGAATGTCTTGGACTCACCTTCCTTAACCTCAGCAAAGTTCTTGAGAAGGTTTGTGCCTTCCATGAACTTGATTGAAACAACGATTGCATCGGGTTCAAGCTTTGCATCACAACCGACAGTTGTACAATATCTTACACCGTCTGCATCGGCCTCACCATAAACGTGCTCTGTCACGGGAATTGTTGTTACCTTTTCAAAGCCGCATACTGAACAAGCCTCAGTTGTCTGACCTTCCTTGATGCAGGTTGCTGCCCAGGTCTTTGTTTCGTCATTAACAACAGCAAAGCTATGGCCTGTGCCTTCATAAGTTGCATAAATTCTTGTTGTTTCTGTGAAAGGTCCGAAAGCATAATCCTCAGCATATACTGTGTCACCAAGCTTCCAGCCTGCAAATACATAATGATTGTCTGCATCGGGAGCCTTTACAGGAGTTGTATAACCCTCAATTTCAGTAACATCTACTTTGCTGTCAGCGTTAGCGTTACCCTCAGCATCATAGAGAACTTTCATCTGATCATCATCATAGAAGATAACGCCGAAGTTGATATAAGTTGTTGCGAACTGTGCAACAAATGTTGCGTCACCTGTCATTGTGAAGTCTTTTGCGAGTTCTTTTTCACCGACCTTAAGCCAACCGATGAACTTGTATTCTTCAGTTGCAGTTGATGCCTTAACAGGATTCACTGCAGGCTTCTTGTTGGTATCATTATAGCCGCCGACGATGACTGCATATTCTTTGCCTTCTGCTGTTGCAGCAAATGTTGCTACATCTTCAGGAACGAGGAATCTGTGAGTGTAAATTCTCTTTGTTGCTGTGAATTCAGCTGTGTATGTTTCGTTCTTAGTTACCTTAACGGGAAGCTTGATAACCTTTCCGTCTTCAGCCTTCCAACCGGCAAAGGTATACTCGTTAACTTCATCCTTAGCCTTTGTCTGATCTGCAACAGCCGTTGCTGCGATTGATTCACCTTCAGTTACAGTGAATGTAAGGTCAGCGCCTTCTTCACCGGCACCCTTGAAGGTTACAGTATACTCTGCCTTTACAGCAATATCTTCTCTGCCTTCTGTGTGACCACAACCTTCAATCTGACATTCATACTGCATATATGTGTCATACTTGATAAGAACAAGTGTATGAGCTGTCTTTGCAATTGTCTCTGTACCCATAGGCTCGTCACAAGCCTTACAGTAGGTAGTCTTAACACCTTCAGAGTGACATGTAGCTGCAGTTGTTACCTTTGTATATCTGCCTGTATCTTTATGGTTGAGAGCGGGAACTTCCTCAGGAAGAGTTACCTTTGCAAAACAATACTTACAGTTCTGATATTTTTCACCTGCTTCATCACAAGTTGCCTTGAGAGTCTTGACTGCACCGTAAACGTGACCGTTTTCAGGATCAGCAGGAATAGACTGTGTAATTGTATCCTTACCGCAGACATCGCAGTTAGAAATCTTCTTGCCTGCTGTTGTACAAGTAGGAGCTGTGATTACTGTGTAGCCGGTGTGCGTATGACCTGCAGCAGCAACTTCGTTTGTCTTGTCCTCGTCACCGCAGACTGAACAGGTCTTCACATCATAGCCGTCTGTTGTACATGTAGGATCAACAGTTGTAACCTCACCGTACTTGTGACCTTCAGCTGTGGTTGTTTCTTCCTTGATAACCTTGTTACAAACTGCACAAATGATTTTCTCATAACCGTCTTCTGTACATGTAACAGCCTTTGTGGTTTCGATTTCATCGTGACCGTCAGTAACCTTGATTTTCTTTGTAGTGCTGTTACCTGCCTTATCTGTAACTGTTACAAGGTAGTTGCCTGCTTCCTTGATATCATATGTGCCGATACCCGCAGCAGATGTGGTGGTAAGTTCAACTGCCTCACCGTTGATTTTAAGTGTTGCACCAACCTCAACACCTGTAACTGTAGCCTTACCGCAGTATGTAACTGCACCTGCTTCAGCTTCGTTGTTGTCACCTGCGATTGTAAACTCGGGAGCAGTGGTATCATAGATGAACTTAGCTGTTCTAACGTTCTTGTTAAGAACATTGTCTGCCTTATCCTTTGCATAATAGTATGCAATGTAAGTCTGACCGTCAACAAGACCTGCATATGTACCAAGTTTAATTACATAGTTAGCTGTGTTGTTGAGAGTCTCTGTGCTGTCTGTGAAAATTGTCTGAATGCCTGCAATTTCTGTTGTGTCAGCACCGAAGACGCCTGTTGAAATGATACCCTGGATAACTGCAACACCCTTGCCTTCACCGGCGGGATTGTATGCATCGTTCACATCACCTGTATCATTGATTGTAAGGATGATGTCTGTGTCAGCATTAGCGTAGAATGCTACTTCATCATTATCTGTTGCAGCAGCACCAATTGTGTCTGTTGAGCTCCAGCTGCCCTGTGTACCAAGATAGATAGTACCTGTGGGAGCAACTGTATCAGTAAGCACATCGATTTCAACAGTTTCTTCTGTCTCTTCTCTGTTACATGCACACCAGATTATTTCGCTACCGGTAGCATAGTATGTGGGAGCTGATACGAGCTCTTTCATTGTCTTGCTGTGAGCTTCTTGCTCAAACTTAGCATAAATTGTTGTATTTGCAGTGATTTTAGTGTCAAAATCAAACTCAGTTGTATAAGCTTCATCTGTGTACCAACCGGCAAACTTGTTGTGACTTTGTGTATCTACATAACCGTCAACGGGGTCACCGATTGTAACAGTTGAACCGTATTCAACGGGATAATTTGCTGTAACACCGTCAATATTTGTTGTGAGAGTGAGAGCGTTAGCAACCTCTTTATATGTTGCATAGAAGCTCATAGCTGAAGTAATCTTCATACCTCTCTGATATTCTGTTGCTACACCGTCTTTAAGATAATACCAGCCGTCAAATACTACTGTGTAGCCTGCTTTTGTTGCATCAGGTAAATCAAATGCAACTGAGGGAGCATAAACTGCACCGTTATAAGTGTGGTTTGTTGTTGCAAGAAGACCTGCATCATTCATTTCGTCAGCACTGTTATACCAGTAAGCCTTGTAGTAAACATAGTTAGGTCTGTAAAGTGCTGTGTAAGTCATATCCTTGCCTTCACAAAGATAGTTGTCAGGTACCTTATTATCCCAACCGATGAATGTATATGAATAGATTTCATCAGCATCTCTGAGCTGAGCTGCTCTCTGAGCCTCTGTATAAGCAGCCTCAAAGCTCTGTCCTGCTTCAACCTCTGCAGCTGCAAGCTGAACAGTACCGTCAAAGTTCATAAACTTGATTGTGAACTTGAAGGGCTCGAACTTGAACTGAGGATAAAGAACGAGGTCACTGTTTACGATACTTGCTGTAGTGTATTCTGTGCCGTTTGTCTGAGCAAAATCCTTATCAGTCTGTTCTGCATCAAACCAGCCTGCGAACTCATATTTACCTGTTTCTGTGTCAGCCTTTGCGGGCACATACTCTTCACCGTCAACAAACCAGGCGGGAACGTTATCACCCTTAAGAACTCTTTCTTCGTAGGTCTTAGCGCCGTCAATGTATGTTACAGTGTAGAAGGGTGTGCCTTCACCGTAAAGTGCTTCGAAGGTTACGTGAGAAACGGGTTTGAAGGATGTGAATTCATCCTTTGTGTATTCAGCCTTGTCAGCTGTACCTTCTGTTACCTTCCAGAGGTTTGAGAAGGTGTAAAGTGCTGTTCCGTCATCATACTGTGCAGGAACTGTAACTCTGTCAACAGTGTCCTGTGTGATTGCATAGCCGTGGTAAACTTCGTCAGTGATTACCTTATCCTTACCTGCTTCATCCTTGAACTTGAAGGTTACTGTGTAAGGAGTGGGCTGACCTTCATCGTAGTTAGCTGTGAACACGATGGGTGTGCCGTTAGGAGCAAGGTTATTTGTTGTAATGAATACCTTTGTGTTATCAAATACAAGAGTAGCGTCTGCTCCGAGCATTACGGTAGCACCGGTGTTAGTCTGATAGTCCCAGCCTTCAAGAGTGTAACCGTAACCGCCTGTAGCGTAGGTTCTGTTAACAACATTGGGAGTTGCAAGAGCTGAACCGTAAGCAACAGTCATGCTTTCAGTCTTTGCAGCACCTGTTGAGTCTGTGTAATTGAAGTTTACTAAATATTCCTTAACTGTGCTTCTAAAGATCGCATAGTATGTGATTTCTTCTCTGACAACCCAGTCAGTGTTTTCAGTGATTGATGTGTCATCCATTGCAACTGTGTGGTAGTTGCCCTTTGAAGGCTTCTGTGATGTCCATCCACCGAACACATATGAGAATCCGGGATCGTTAACAAGAACTGAAGGAACTGCTACTGTGGGGATGTCAGTACCCTCGAGGACATATCTGTATTCGTATTCCTTACTGTTGCCTGAGATGTTGTTACCGTCAGCGGGATTAACAAAGTTAACCTGATACTTATCGGAATATGTCTTATTTGTGTAAATGGGAGTAAGAGTAAGAACTTCAAGCGCACCGAAGGTGTATGAGCCTTCAACAACCTCTATACCTGTGATATCTCTCCACTTACCTGCAAAGCCCTGATAGTCGTAGGCGCCTGCATTGTAGCCGTCCTTGGGATTGAGATACCAGTCAGCTGCCGGAGTTGCGCCGTACTTTGCAGTCTTTGAGCCAAGGTATGCACCGTCAACGTCATAGAACTTAACAACGATATCCTTAGGAATCCACCAACCGTAGAAGGTGTTGTTGCCGAGGATTTCTCTATGGGTAGCTGCGTCCCACTGTGTGCCTGCATTGAAATACTTCTTGCCGTCGGAAAGAGTTACATAGCTTCCGTCGACAGTTGCACCTTCCTGTGCCTTATATGTATCAAATGTTGCCTGATCTACGGGTGCAGCAAAGGTTGCTTCAGAAGCACCGGTGCCTGCATCACCTGTTGTGGGCTGCTTTGTGGTCCAGAAGCCCTTAAAGGTGTAACCTGTAGCTGTTGCTTCACCATTGGGATATGTGGCAGCTGCAGAACTGTAAGGACCATTGTGTGTCCAGTTACCTGTCTGAGTTGAGTTGTTGTTCAAGGTGATAGTGGGATTAAAGCCTGAAGCTGTAACTGAACCCACGGGATTAACAGTTAATGTGTATGAAGGATAAGTAAGTGTGATTTCAGCAAGACAGCCCTTTACGCCTGAGCCTTCACCGAAAAGATAAATCTTCTGTGAACCGGAAGCATTGGGAATGCCCTTCTGAGCATCAGCACTTGCATATACAGTTGTACCGCTTACCCATACACCGTTTTCTTCTTTAGTGTATGCAGTTGTTGAACCTGCGTTGTCACTGTAAAGATTATAACCGTCAAGCTCTGCAATTTTTACACCGTACTGGTCATAAACGCCACCCTTTGTGAAGGAAGCTGAGCCGTTGGTTGTTGCACCGAGAGAAGGAACACTAATTGTCTTCTTTTCAGTAGCAGCTGCACTTGTAACTGAATCAGCATAGGGAGCAGCGTCACTTTTCCAACCGTCGATATCGTAGTTGCCATCCACAGCTGAATATACCATGCCTGACTCAGCGATAGCTTTCATAGTCGCAGAGGGACCTGCACCAACATAAACTGCGGGGTTTTCAACACGGAAACCGTCACCTTTAGCATCGCCGCAATCGTCTTTTACAGTTGCAAAGGTATGTTTAAGACCGGTGGGGAAGCCCTTGACCCAGCCCTTAGCAATAACATAGTTACCTGAGCTGTCATTACTACCGTTATTATATGCAGTACTGGGACCTGCGGTCAGAGTTGTTGTACCTCCCGCATGAGTAACTACCCACTCGTTTGTCGCAGTTTCATCAGTTGATGCCCAGTCAGTCAGCTTACAGCGGACCTCAACCCAATAGTAGCCCTCGTGAGGTGAGTCTGCTGCCTTTGCTTCAGGTGCAACCCACACCCAGCAGGACATAAGCATAACCACTGCCAAGAACAAGGACATTGATTTCTTTGCTTGTAATTTTAAAAACTTTTTCATTAAGATTTTCCTCCTTAATAAAAATTAACTGTATATTTCATAAAATGGCAAAAGCCATAAAAACGAAATTTACGCGCGCTCCTTTTTCTCCCGGAAAATCGGCACCTCAGCCCCTGACCTGACTGTTTTTTGGCGCACAAAATCCCCAAAAGAGCATAAAGAGTCACTTTTAGTCAGTATCAGTATAGCATTAAAAAATCAATAAAGTCAAGAACGAGTTAAGAAATCTTTTAATATATTTGAAAATTTGTCTTTTGTGACTAAAAAATGAATAGGTTATTGTGGATTTTGACAGCCAAATTGTGTATTAAAAAATTCTGACCACAATTTATCCCTGTTGTTTCCGCGGAAAAGCTCTGTTTTTCGAAAAAAAATAAAGACAGGCTGCAAGCCGTGAACAAAACACGGTTAACCTGTCCTTTATTTTTTGATTTTATTCCCCTGAAAGAGCGTCGAGGCTCTGCTTTTTCAGATAAGCATTGATGAAGCCGTCGATTTCACCGTCCATAACAGCATTGATGTTACCCATTTCAAAGCCTGTTCTGTGATCCTTTGCAAGAGTATAGGGCATGAACACATAAGAACGGATCTGGCTGCCCCAGCCGATTTCCTTCTGTTCACCCTTGATGTCCTCAATTTTTTCAAGATGCTCTCTTTCCTTGATTTCAATAAGCTTGGATTTGAGCATTCTCATACAAACCTCTCTGTTCTGATGCTGACTGCGTTCAACCTGGCAGCAGACAACAATGCCTGTGGGGTTATGAATGAGACGAACAGCTGAGGAGGTCTTGTTAACCTTCTGTCCGCCGGCACCTGAAGCTCTGTAAACCTCCATTGTGATGTCCTCGGGATTGATTTCAACCTCAATCGTGTCATCAATTTCAGGCATAACCTCAAGTGAAGCAAAGGAGGTATGTCTTCTTCCTGATGAGTCAAAGGGAGAAACACGGACAAGACGGTGAACACCCATTTCACTTTTAAGGTAACCGTAAGCGTTTTCACCTTCAATAACAACTGTTGCAGATTTAAGACCTGCTTCGTCACCGTCAAGGAAGTCAACGGTTGTGAACTTGAAGCCGTGCTTTGTTGCCCACTGGCCGTACATTCTGAAAAGCATCTGGCACCAATCCTGAGCCTCTGTTCCGCCGGCACCTGCGTGGAAGGTGAGAATTGCATTCTTTGCATCGTATTCACCTGAAAGGAGAGTTGCAAGAATCTGCTTATCAAGCTCTGCCTCAACAGCCTCAACGCTTGCCTGACATTCGGGCAGCATATCAAGGTCGCCCTCTTCGTCGGAAAGCTCAATCATAACAAGAGCATCCTCATAAGCAGACTTAAGGTCCTCATAAGCCTTGATTTTATTTTTAAGTGAAGCAATGCGCTGAAGCACCTTCTGTGAATTTGCAAGATCGCCCCAGAAATCCTCGGCAACGGTCTGCTCCTCAAGAAGGGCAACCTCCTTTGCAAGCTCTTCAAGACCGAGAGCTGCAGCAAGCTCACCCATGGGCTTTTCACTTTCCATAAGCTTTAATCTTAATTCTTCAAACTGAACCATAACTTTTTTCCTTTCAATTATATATATGTCGTATATATGCGTTTAAACTGAATTTTAGGTATTGCTGTTATTATGTCCCTGATAACAGCAATATACAAACTTATCCTTTTACATTATACACATTTCTTTTTAAAGAGCAAGACGTAATAAATATTTTTTTCTGCCGTTAAGAAGAATTTGTCATAAATTTCTTGCATTTAATCGTCTTTAGATATACAATACTTAATATTATACTAAGGAGAAATAAACAATGAGATATTCCAATCAGATCTGTGACGGCTGCGAAAAGCTCTTTGCCGAAGATGACGAAATTGTTGTCTGTCCCGAATGTGCCACACCTCAGCACAGAGAATGCTATAACAAAAATAACCGCTGTGTAAATTATGAAAAGCACGGTGAGGATTACACCTGGCAAAGCTCAGGTGAGCTGAACACTCCCGCAAGCACTGAGGAAAAGGTGAAAATGATTCCCTGCCCCAACTGCGGCTTTGAAAATCCCGCAGGCTCCGAAAGTTGCAGACAGTGTTCAATGAAATTCACTCTTTTCGGCTTCAATGTTGTTGACGCAACCGCTGAAGAGCAGGAAAAAACCAATCCCTCGTCAGATGTCCCCAAATATGAAGCGCCCTTCACTCTCGGTGAGGGAGAGGGCTTTGACAATCAGAATGAGCCTGAAATACTTGCAGAATCAGAAAAAGCTGAAGAGGATTCTCAGCAGAGCTGTGCACAACAGACTCAGCCCGTCTTCCCCGGCCCCTTCTCTCCCACAGACAAAACCTTCGGAATTCCCACAAACTTCCTCGGTGCTGTTCTCGGACAAAATGCAATGAAATATATTGAAAAATTCAAATCTCTTGAAGCGGGAAAAAGAATCTCCTTCAACTGGGCGGCATTTCTCTTTTCACCCTATTGGTTCTTTTACAGAAAGCTCATCAAGCCGGGAATTATCTTTTCCACCGTTTATATGTGCCTGAGCATCGTTGCAACTCCCTCTCTGATGAAGTTTTATGAGCTTTATTTGACCATTGCAGAAAATCTCTCAACCGCAACAGAGGCTGAATTCATTGCTCAGCTTGCTGAGCTTGAAGCTCTGTATCCCCCTGTTCTGTTTTTCATGGCCGCTCAGTTTATTCTTCATCTCATCTGCGGTTTTATTGCAGACAAAATGTATAAAAACCACCTTGTTTCCGCAATTTATGAAAGACACGTTTCACCCCTTGACAGAAATTCAGTGATTGAAGTCATCCGTTACGGCGGTGTTTCTCCTCTGTTTGCCCTCATGGCAATTCTTGCAGAAAATGTTATTTCAACAATTGCAGGATCAATGATGTAAAAATTAAAACAGGTATCTTCTCCGGTTGAGAAGATACCTGTTTTTTGTTTAAGTGAGAATAATTGTCACACTTTTTCAAAATCCGAAGCGGGATGCTTGCAGATAGGACAGATGAAATCCTCGGGAAGCTCCTCACCCTCATAAACATAGCCGCAGATTTTACAGACATAGCCCTTCTTTTCCTTTTTCTCAGGCTTCGGCTTGACATTTTTATGATAATAAGTATAAGTCATTGTCTCTTCTTTGCTGAGCACCTGAGATTCGGTAACCTCACAGATAAAAAGTCCGTGAGTTCCCATATCCGTATATTCTCTGACCTCAAGGGACATAAAGGCATTTGAGAAGAAATTCAGATATGCAAGTCCGTTCTCACTTCTTTTCACATTCATTCCCTTCATTTTGTCCTTATCTCTGCCGCTTGCAAAACCGAACCATTCAAAAACGCCGAAGGGGGCTTCTGTTGTCAGACAGCTGATATTCATTTTTCCTGTGTTTTTAATCATATCGTGGGAAAGGTTTGCCTTGTTCACAGCAACAGCCACCATACAGGGTGAGCTTGTCAGCTGCATAACTGAATTGACAATGCATCCGTTTTCTTTTTCTCCGTCCTTGGTGATAAGCACATAAAGACCGTATCCGATGTTGAATAATGCTGTGGGATCAACTCTTTTTTCCATAAAAACATCTCCTTTTCCTTTTATAAATCAAGTATAGCAGAAATTTTTGACGTTATAAACAGTATTTTGAAAAAAGCATAAAAAATCAGCTGATTTTTTATGCCGGTTCAGACTGTTGAGAAGACAGCAGGGAAAACATGTGCCCCCAAAAAGCCGACTAAACTCAATGTTTCGTCGGCTTTTCGTTACTTCATTTATTAAATTTAAAGCTGCATTATTTTTTGAGTTGCCGCTTCATATATGCTCTTGTGACTTTATCGACAGTCTGAAAGCTTCATCTCTACCCTTGCAACAAAGAGGTCTCCGTTGATTTCAAGGTCAAGTCTGCCCTGCTGGATAATACACAGGTTTTCTGCAATTGAAAGTCCCAGTCCGTTGCCGTCGCTAGATCTTGACTGATCGCCTCTGACAAAACGGCTTTTCAGCTCTTCGGCGGAAATATTCAGCGGTGCAGCTGAAATGTTTTTGATTTCAATCAGACCCGCCTCAGCCGTTGCATGTATATTGATATATACACGGCTGTTTTCAAGAGCATACTTTTTGACATTGACAAGAAGATTTTCAATCACTCTGTAAAGAAGCTTGCTGTCCGCCCTGACAATTATATCATTTTCGGGAAGATCGACAACAAGAGAAAGCTTTCTGTTTACAAAATCATCCTCATATTCACCCAGAATCTGATTGAGCAGCTCCTTAAGGCTGACATCAATGAAGCTGACGCTGATTGCACCTGTTGATGCCTTTGAAGCTTCAACAAGATCCTCAATCAGAGTTTTCAGTCTGTCACTCTTTTCAGAAAGAACATTAAGATAAGAAACTGCCGTTTCATCGGTGATGTCACACTTTTTCAGAAGATCAACATAATTGATGATGCTTGTAAGAGGAGTTTTGAGATCGTGAGAAACATTTGTAATAAGCTCTGTTTTTGTCTGCTCCTGCCTTACTGCCTCTTCAACGGCAACCTTAAGACCGTCACCAAGACCCTGAAGGTTTTCAGCGGGAAGCAGAAGATAATCAGGCAGAACATTTTTGTTGATTTTTTCGTCAAGGTTACCCTTGCGCATTTCGGAAACAACTTTGAAAAGTCTGTCAACGCCGCCGACAAAGATGAGACCTCTGTAAATGACAAACAAATCAAACAGACCGAGTACAAGCAAGGAGAAAAGTCCCGGCAGCAGACCGCTGCTGTAAATGAGCACTATGGTGAACATCAGAACAACCGCGTTTACGGCGGCGACAATTGCAGTTCTGATAAACACCGTCTTTTTAAGATCCTTTACATAAAGGAGCTTCGCCTTAAGCTTTTTGACAAAATCCTTTATTTTTCTTACAAAGCCTCTGACAAGAGCCACCGCCTTGCCGAAGAATCTGACAACGAAGAAGCTTCTGAAAAATCTTTTGCTTTTAAGAAGTCTTGTGAAATATAAAAGAATGTCAATCAGCACCGCCGCCTCAAAAACTGCAACAGCAGCAAGACCGTAAACATATATGCTTCCTCCTATATGCGTTGAGGAATCCACAAAATCAAAAATCACAAGAGCAAGCCAGGCACCGAGAAGACAAAGAGCAGCCGAAACGGCAATTCTTATCTCGGCAAAGATTTTATCTGTCTTGTGCAGATAAACACCCTTTTTGTCACCGCTTCTTTTACCGCTCATTGCAATAAGTCTGATAAGAGCAATTATTATAACAGCCAGACAGACGCCCCAGACAAGAAGAAAGTTTTTGACAATGGTTTCCGCAATTCTGATTTCACCGCTGACAGTCTTGAATCTGTTGTAAGCTGAAACTGTTTCATCGTCGGAATAAATATCAACACCCACAAAGCAAAGCACATCACCGTCGGCAATAAAGGGAGTTGAATCATACACCGGGTAATCGGCGGGCATAGTTGTTGTAAAGCTCACAGGCATAACAGCGGGAGCTGTTACTACATTAAGAGCAGTTGTACTCTCCACGATAAATGTTGTTGATTCCTCCGAAGTCTCGGGCGGTAAGGTTGTCAGGGTCGGATAGCTGCCTGTTGTTGCAGAATACACATCAACATTGGGGAAGGTTGTGACCTCATAATAGCCGGAGTAATATGTATAGCCGTCAATAGACATAAACGAATAAGCTCTTCCATCGGGAAGGTACATTTCACCTGCCGACTGATAACAGAAGAAGCCCAGCTTTTCAAAAGCCTCTGCAATCTCCTGAGTTGTTGATTTTGCGGAAAGTCCCTTCATATTGGTGTAGGCGTTACCCTTACTGTCCATAACAAAATATCTTCCCGTGTCATAATACTGCTCTACCGTCTGCTTAAGAGTCGAATAGCTTTTTCTGAAGGTCTCATAATCTAAAAAGTTTTTCATCACATCGTATTCGCAAAGCTTGGTTTTAAGAGCAGTCTCGTTTATCTTGAAGGCATAATAGCCCGACGGATATTCTTTGATAACTGCCGTATTCTCATATTCATAATCCAAAGTAATCATACAGTTGTAATCAAGCTTCACTATACCGTCAGCACCAAGTTCTTTGGCGGATTCAAGCATTTCCTTATAAATGGTAATCTGCGGAGTATCATCAAAATCATAATCATGCTCAACAAGAAGATTATAATCGAAGTCCCTGTCCTTCAGAACATCTTCAACATAATAATAGCTTTCTTCCTCTGATAAATCTGTGGGCGCAATACAGCCCAGAGATGAAACTACGCCGTCATATTCGGCAACCAGAAAATCATAGCAGATGCTCTGCTTCTGAAGATGCTTGACAAGGTTGGTCTTTGCCTGTGCCCAGACCGCTTCATTGTATTCCTGAATTTTTGCATCGGCACTCTCGAAGGCCTCCTTTGAGCCGTCTCCGTAGGAGCCCACCATTGAGGACAGAGTATTTATATAACCGTTGAAGGCACTTTTAAATGACTCGCTTTCCCACACGGATTTTGACGAAGCTCCGGAAAGAGCATCTCTGAGAGAATTCATTGTAAGATTATTATCTCTTGCAAGTAAAAAGGAGTTTACGCCGCTTGACGTCATCAGCGCCACACAGACAAGACAAAGGATGAAAGCAACAGCTTTTCTTATTGCCTTGATATTAAATTTTTTCGATACGGTATCCAATTCCCCACACCACCTTTATATATTTAGGATTTTTTGTGTCAATTTCAATTTTTTCCCTGATTCTTCTGATATGAACGGTTACGGTTTTTTCTGTTGAAAAAGCGTTCTCATTCCATACGTTTTCATAAATCTGATTTGAAGAAAGAGTTTTTCCCATATTTATCATCAGATACTCAACAATTTTATACTCTGTGGCAGTCAGCCTTACCTCTTCACCGTCAAGAGTGACAACACGCGCCTCCGTGTCAACGGAAAGTCCGCCCGTTGTGATAACACTCTCCTTTTTTGATGCCGAAGCAAAGGAAACATATCTTCTGACCTGTGATTTCACCCTTGCGCAAAGCTCAAGAGGATTAAAAGGCTTTGTCACATAATCATCTCCGCCGAAGCCGAGACCTGCAATCTTGTCTGTATCTTCACTTTTGGCTGAAAGGAAAATAATCGGTACATTGCTTTTTTCTCTGATCTTGACAACAGCCGTTATTCCGTCCATTACGGGCATCATAACATCCATAATCACACATTGAAAATCCTGTGCTGCAATTTTTTCAAGAGCTTCAATACCGTTGTGCGCACCTACGGTTTCATAGCCCTCTGCCTTCAGGTAAATTTCAATTGAGCGAAGTATCGCCTCATCATCGTCACAAATAAGCACTCTGTACATTTTATATGCTCCTTTCCGCAGGTCAACCCTTGATTAAACAATATCATTGAAAAATTACAAGTCAATTTAACAAATCTTACAAATTTATTACTTTTTATGCCAACATTATGCTTTAATATATTTTAAACCAAAATTTCAGATAAAACAATTACATTTCGAGCAAACTATTAAAGATTTTAAAAACTATTGAAATTTGATAACTTTTATCGTATGATGTAAAATGAGTGGAAAATTTTTTCATTCCCGCCGATTTTTCGGCAATAATATAAAAAAATCACAACTAATGAGGTGGTATTTTGAAAGTACAATTTACAGAAACAATACTCAGAGATGCTAACCAGTCTCTTATTGCGACAAGAATGAGCTTTGACGAATTTGAGCCCATTCTTGCTGAGCTTGACAAAGCGGGCTATTATTCTCTTGAGTGCTGGGGCGGCGCAACCTTTGACTCCTGTCTTCGCTATCTCAACGAAGATCCCTGGGAAAGACTCAGAAAAATCCGCAAGGCCTGTCCCAACACAAAGCTTCAGATGCTTCTGAGAGGTCAGAACCTTCTCGGTTACAAGCATTATCCCGATGATGTTGTCCGTGCCTTCATCAGAAAGGCTGTTGAAAACGGCATTGACATCATCAGAATCTTTGATGCACTTAATGACCTGAGAAACATTGAAGTTGCAGTTGATGAAACCCTCAAAAACGGTGCTCATCCCTCAGGCACAATCTGCTACACCCTTTCTCCCATCCATTCCCTTGAAAATTATGTTCAGCTTGCAAAGGATATGGAAAAGATGGGCGTTATGTCAATCTGTATCAAGGACATGGCAGGTATTATGGGCCCCCAGGAAGCATATGACCTTGTGAAAGCAATCAAGGCTGAGGTTAAGCTCCCTCTTGTTGTTCATACACATTCAACAACCGGTCTGGGTGCTCTTACTCTTCAGAAGGCTGTTGAAGCCGGAGCAGACATCATCGACACCGCAATTTCCTGCTTCTCAGGCGGCACATCACAGCCTCCCACAGAAACACTTGTTTATTCTCTCAAGCAGCTCGGCTATGACATTGACGTAAATATGGATTCTCTTAAGAAAATCAACGATTTCTTCAAGCCTATCAGAGCAAAGGCTCTTGAAAGCGGTCTTCTCAATCCCCTTGTTCTTTCAACAGACACCGACGCTCTTGTTTATCAGGTTCCCGGCGGTATGCTCTCAAACCTTGTTGCTCAGCTCACAGCTGCAGGCAAGCTTGACAAGTTTGAAGAGGTTCTTCTTGAGGTGCCCAGAGTCAGAGAGGATCTCGGTTATCCTCCCCTTGTCACACCCATGAGCCAGATGGTCGGTGTTCAGGCAACCTCAAACGTTCTCAACGGAGAAAGATACAAGAACATTTCAAAGGAAATCAAAAATTATTTCTTCGGCTTCTACGGAAAGGCTCCCGGCAAGGTCAACGAAGAGCTTGCAAAGAAGATTCTCGGTGACGAAAAGCCCGTGACCTGCCGTTATGCAGATATCCTTGAACCCTACATCGAAAAAGCCAAGGCTGAAATCGGTGACAAGGCAAAGAGTGAAGAGGATGTTCTTTCTTATATTGCTTTCCCCACTCAGGCAGAAGCATTCTTCGACAAGCGTGAGGAAAAAATAAGAAACACCTTCAAATATACAATTAAAGAAGTGTAAGGAGGCAGGAAAATGGAATTTACAATGGCTGATGCACTTTCCACCGCTCTTATCGGTATCGTTACAGTTATCTGTATTCTTGCTGTGATTGCAGTTCTCATTATCCTTGTTTCAAAGGTTATCAGAGCCTTTGAAAGCAAAACTGCAAAGCCCGCCGCTCCCGCGGCAAGTGCTCCCGCAGCAGCCGCACCCGCCGGCATTCCCATGCCCTCAGGCATGAATCAGGGTGAGCTTGAATTAATCAACACAGATGAAAAAACCGCCGCAATCATTATGGCAATTGTTTCAGACAAAAGCGGCATTCCCCTTAACAGACTTTCATTCAAGTCAATTAAATTACTGGAGGACGAAAAGAAATGAAATATGTAGTTACCTTAAACGGAAAAAATTATGAGGTTGAAGTAACAGAGAGTGAAGCAGTTCTTCTCAACGTGAGTGGAGCTGCAGCACCCGTGGCAGCTCCCGCCCCTGTGGCAAGCGCACCTGCAGCAGCACCCGCAGCCGCTGCTCCCTCAGCTTCAGGCACAAACGTACCCTCACCCATGCCCGGCACAATTCTCAGCGTCAACGTTGCTGCAGGACAGGCTGTCAAAACAGGTGATGTGCTTCTCGTTCTTGAGGCTATGAAAATGGAAAACGATATTGTTGCTCCCTGTGACGGCACAGTCAAGCAGGTGCTTGTTTCAAAGGGCTCAACAGTAAACACAGACGACATACTTGTTGTTATCTGATTTCCCGCAGTTATAAAAAGAAAGGAGTTTTTCTCAAATGATTAAAGATGTCCTTATCGGCTTGTGGGAATCATCAGGCTTTTACGCACTCTTTGCAGACGGAGCTTTTCTGTGGCAGAATCTTGTTATGATTCTTGTTTCATTTATTCTTCTTTATTTTGCAATTGCAAAGAAGTGTGAACCTCTTCTTCTTGTTCCCATCGCTTTCGGTATTCTTCTTGTAAACCTTCCCGGTGCAGGTCTCATGGATGACCCCACGGGTATTATGGATACTTCAAACCTTGTTGAAGGCGCCCATTGGTATGATTCGGGTGTTCTGAGGCTTATATATGCAGGTGTTAAATCAAGTATTTTCCCCTGCCTTATCTTCCTCGGAATCGGATGTATGACTGACTTCGGTCCTCTTCTTTCAAACCCCGTTTCACTTCTTCTCGGTGCTGCAGCTCAGCTTGGTATCTATGTTGCTTTCATCATTGCAATTGCTCTCGGCTTCACTCCTCAGGAGGCAGCTTCAATTGCAATCATCGGCGGTGCTGACGGCCCCACTGCAATTTTCCTCACAGGTAAGCTTGCAGGCCACCTTTTAGGCCCCATCGCTGTTGCCGCTTATTCTTACATGGCTCTTATCCCCTTCATTCAGCCCCCCATTATGAAGCTTCTTACAACAGAAAAGGAGCGTAAGGTTGAAATGAAGCAGCTTCGTAAAGTAAGTAAGGTTGAAAAGATTGTTTTCCCCGTTGTTGTTCTTGTTATCTGCGCATTCATTCTTCCCTCAGTAGCTCCCCTTCTCGGTATGCTTATGCTGGGTAACCTCTTTAAAGAGTGCGGTGTTGTTGACAGACTTTCAGACACAGCTCAGAATGCTCTTATGAACATTGTTACAATTATGCTCGGTCTTACAGTCGGTGCCACAACAAACGGTGCAACCTTCCTTAAGGCAGAAACCCTAAAGATTGTTGTTCTGGGTCTCCTTGCCTTCTGCTTCTCAACAGCAGGCGGTCTTCTCTTCGGTAAGCTTCTTTATATCGTTACCGGCGGTAAGGTTAACCCCCTCATCGGCTCAGCAGGTGTTTCCGCTGTTCCCATGGCAGCACGTGTTGCTCAGAACGAAGGCAGAAAATACAACCCCACAAACTTCCTTCTTATGCACGCTATGGGTCCCAACGTTGCAGGTGTTATCGGCTCTGCAGTTGCAGCAGGCTTCCTTCTTGCAATGTTCGGCTGATAAATCCCCGATAAAAAAATTAATCTCCGCAAAGGATTCAGATTCCTTGCGGAGATTTTTTTATCTGTATAAATTTTTGCAGACAGTTATCAGATTCCGTATCCGCCGTCAACGGAAATAACCTGTCCCGTTATAAACTCTGCCTGATTGCTGCAGAGAAAGGATACAAGTCCTGCCACATCCCCGGCAGTACCCGCCCTCATAAGCGGAGTTGCTTCAACAATCTCTTTCACGGCAGAATCATCAAGATTGCCGTTCATTTTTGTGTCAATGAATCCGGGAGCAACACAGTTAACTGTTATTCCCGAGGGGCCTACCTCCTTTGCAAGAGCCTTTGTGAAGCCGATCAGTGCAGACTTTGCGGCACTGTAATGCACCTCACAGGATGCTCCGCTTATGCCCCACATTGAAGAAATATTGATTATTCTGCCCCACTTTCTGTTGATCATTGAGGGCAGAATTTCTTTTGTGAGAGAAAGAGCAGACATCAGATTTATGTCAAAAATTTCTTTCACCTTTCTGTCATCTGTAAGCTGGAAAAGATTCTGATAAGCAATGCCCGCATTGTTGACAAGAACATCCGCTCCTCCAAGCTGAGAATTTAGCTGTTGTGCAAGAAGCTTTATGTCCTCCGGCTTTGTGAAGTCAGCTCTGAAAGCGGCTGCTTTGATTTTATATTTTTTCTGAAGCTCAGCACAGATTTCCTTTGCTTTTTCTTCAGATGATGAATAATGAACAGCCACATCAAAGCCCTGTTCGGCAAGAAAGAAGCATATTGCCTGACCGATTCCTCCCGATGCACCTGTTACAAGAGCAGTTTTTCCCATTGTTTCACTCCTTATTTACCAACACAAAACTGTGCAAAAACTTCGTTGACAACACTTTCAGTTGCCTTCTTGCCCGTCAGAGAAAGAAGGGCGTCAATTGCAGTATCAATGCAGACATTGACCGCATCCATTGTCATCGACATATCAATTGATTCAATTGCTTCATCAATTGCAGAAAGAGCCTCAAGAGCATTCTGTCTTTGTCTTTCCGTTGCAAGCATTGCCTGAGTTGTGTCAATCCTGTCTGTGCCGAGTACCTGCTCAATAGCCTGAGTCAGATCCTTTTCGCCCTCATGGGTTTCGGCACTGATATAAACAACACGGCTGAGCACGGAGCTTATATATTCAACATCCGCTTTGGCGGGAAGATCGGTTTTGTTGACAATACCGACAACCTCTCTGCCTGAGCAAAGCTCAAGAATTTCTTTATCCGCATTGTCAAGCTCCTCTGAGCTGTCAAAAACAGCAAGAATCAGAGATGCTCTTTCAATGCGCTGCTTTGCAAGGTCAACACCGATATTTTCAACAACATCTCCCGTTTCTCTGATGCCGGCCGTATCGGCAAGTCTGAGAATAACGGAGCCGACCCTTACGGTTTCTTCAACAACGTCTCTTGTTGTTCCCGCAATATCGGTAACAATGGAACGGCTGAAGCCTGAAAGCATATTCATCAAAGCAGATTTACCCACGTTGGGCTTGCCCACAATTGCAGTTTCAACGCCTGAGGTAATGGCCTTGCCCGCATCAAATTTTGAAAGCATTTCACTGAGCTGAGCTCTGACCTGAATAAGATTGTCTCTGAGCACATCAAAATCAAGCTCGGGAATTTCGTCATCTGGATAATCCACCCAGGCGGACATATGAGCTGCCGCAGAAACAAGAATATGGCAAAGCTGATTGATTTTTTTTGAAAGGGCACCGTCAAGAGCTGTCATTGCCGCCTTCATTCCGCCTTCTCCCCTTGCACCGATAAGGCCCATTACGGCCTCTGCTTCGGAAAGGTCCATCTTGCCGTTGAGGAAGGCTCTTTTGGTAAACTCACCTGCCTCAGCAGGTCTTGCACCCGCTGAAAGAACAGCTCTGAGCACCTGATTGGTCACAAAAACACCGCCATGGCAGGAAATCTCAACGGTATTTTCACCTGTATAGCTTCTCGGTGCTCTGAAAACAAGGGCAACGCATTCGTCAATTGCCTCACCGTTCATAAAAACCTTTCCGTGAGCGGCAGTATAACCCTTGAGCGAAACCAACTTTTTGCCTGAGGTTGCTTTGAAAACCTTGTCCGCTGTTTCAATGGCTCCTTCACCGCTTATTCTTATAACACCGATACCGCCCGCTGCAAGAGGGGTTGATACAGCCGCAATTACATCTGTCATACAGCAGTCTCCTTTTATTGATTACTATGGGAAATTATACACCAAAACAGCTTTCTTTGCAAGAGTAAAGCCGTCAGCAGAGCTGACGGCTTTTATCAATTATTTCATAAGTCTTCTTACAACTGCTTCACAGTCTGCTTTATCCATAATCTTGGGAACGGGATAAAGAGGATTACCTTCCTTAAGAGCACGTTCAACAATAACGGGAATATCCTTTTCCTGAATCATATCGAAGCCGTCGGGGATATTCATATTCTTGTTAAGAGTCTTGATTGCTTCAATGAACGCTTCTGCCTTTTCCTTGTCTGAGCCGGTTGTTTTAACACCTGCAATCTCAGCAAGACGTGCAAGACGCTTGTGTGCTGTTTCACCAAAATATTCAAGAACATAAGGAAGAATAACAGCATTAGCAAGACCGTGAGGAATACCGTACTGACCGCCGAGATTATGAGCAATTGCATGAACATAACCTACGTAAGCTCTTGTGAAAGCCATACCGGCATAAAAAGAAGCCTTGAGCATATTGTCTCTTGCCTGAATATCCTTGCCGTCAACATAAACCTTTTCGATGTTTTCGAAAATAAGCTTTGTTGCTTTCTCAGCATATTCTTCAGTTGACTTGACATTACTTCTGCCTATGTAAGCTTCAACTGCGTGAGTGAGAGCATCCATACCGGTTGTTGAAGTGATGTGAGGAGGAAGACCCACTGTAAGCTCGGGATCAAGAACTGCATACTTGGGCTTGATTCTGGGATCGTTGATTGCATTCTTTTCGTGAGTTGCTGTGTCAGTTACAACAGCTGCAAGTGTTGTTTCTGAACCTGTGCCTGCTGTTGTGGGAACTGCAAACAAAGGGGGAAGCTTGTGCTGAAGCTTGAGAACACCTCTCATCTTTCTTACAGGAATCTTGGGGTTTGTTACTCTTGCTGCAGCTGCCTTTGCGCAGTCCATGGGTGAACCGCCGCCGAAAGCGATAACGCCTTCACAACCGTTTTCAAGATAAAGAGCTCTTGCATCCTCAATGTTTTCAATGGAGGGGTTGGGCTGAGTGCCGTCATAAACAACATATTCAACACCTGACTTTTCCATTTCTTCAAAGAGAGAATCAAGAAGATGAAGACCCATAAGTCCCTTATCGGTAACAACGAGAACCTTCTTTACACCCTTACTCTTGATGAATTCGGGGAGCTTACGAATTGCGCCGGGTCCTTCGAGGAGCTCGGGCTCTGACCAATCAAAAACGAACATTGCATATTTGAAGGTCATCTGAAAAGCTCTGTAAAATGCTTTTTTCATCTGCCACATAGAAAATCATCCTTTCAAATAATAATATCGTTTATAATAGTACTATTGTTTAAACTTTTTTTCAAGTGGAAAGCTGAAATTTTTTGCTGATAAGGCGTTTATATTCCACAAATTCACTGCTGAGGGGGTCTCTGAGTCTTTTATCTTCCGAAAGGTCAATAAAAATCTCGTCTGTGATTGTTCCCGGAGTGCCTGAAAGAATATAAATTCTGTCTGAAAGAAGAATAGCTTCATCAATATCGTGTGTGACAAAGAGCGTTGAAAGCTCAATTTTTTTCATCACATCAAGATACCAGAAATGAATCTGAGTCTTTGTCAGACTGTCGAGAGCACTGAAAGGCTCATCAAGAAGGGCAACCCCCTTTGAAGAAAGATATGTTCTCATAAGAGCAACCCTCTGCTTCATTCCGCCTGAAAGCTGTGACGGATATTTTTTGCCCGTGCCCTCAAGACCGAAAACAGGAAGAAGCTCTTCGGCTCTTGCCCTGCTTTCTTTTTTGCTCATCCCCTGCAGAATGAGTGCAAGTGCAGCATTGTCAAGAACTGTATAATGAGGCAGAAGCAGATCCTTCTGAAGCATGTAGCTTATCTTGCCCGTCTTTCCTGTTATCTCCTCTTCACCAAGGAAAATTCTGCCCTCGGCTTCGGGAGAAATCAAGCCTGACAGCACATTGAAAAGAGTGGTTTTTCCCGCACCGCTTACACCCAGAAGAGACACAATCTCTCCTTTTTTCAAATGAACGGATACATTTTCAATTATCTTTTTTCCTTCATAGGAAACACTTATATTTTCAGCTCTGAGTACGTCCGTAAAAACCGCTCCCTTCTTCTTTTATTTTTTCAGAAAATCATTGGAAAAGCCTGTTCCCGTAATGTCTCTGTCAATCAGAGAATTTTCATAAAGCCAGCTGTAAAAGCTGTTCCATCTCTCAGCGTCAATATAACCCCAGCTTTCTCCGTCGGCAATATACTGCTTTGAAATCCATTTCTGACTTTCCGTGACAAGCTCCGCTGAATCGGTAAGTGAGCCCGTTGAGTCACCTTCAATGAGCATCTGAGCTGCAGCCTCGGGATTTTCAACAGCATATTCATAACCCATTTTTGTTGCTTCAAGAAAAGCCTTTGCTGTTTCGGGTTTTTCGGAAAGGATGCTGTTGTTTGCGATTATAATCGGTGTGTAATAATCAAAAGCTTCATTTATATCACTAAAGCCGAAATAATCAAATTCAAGACCGCTGAGCTCACAGGAAATACCTGCCCAGCCGTAATAAATCCAGATTGCATCCGTGTCCTTGTTTTTCAGCGCTTCGGCTTCATTTGTGACAACATTGGGAAGAAGCTGAAGAGATGAAAAATCAGCGGAATCCTTTTCCATTATGTTTTTCATCATTGCAAGCTCAATTGCACCGTTCCAGGTGGAATATCTTTTTCCTTCAAGACCCGCGGGTCTGTTTCCGCCCTCACCCTTTCTTGTGATGATGCCCGAGGTGTTATGCTGACAGATTGCGGCAACGGCTGTCACCTCAAGGGGCTCCTGACGCGCAAAGGCGGGAGCAATGGAATCCTGGAAGGATATTCCGAAATCAGCCTGACCTGAAGCAGTCATAAGCTCTGCCCCGTCCTCGGGCGGCTGAACAATTGTAATTTTCAGACCGAACTGCTCATAAAAACCAAGCTTATCTGCAACATAAAAGCCTGTGTGGTTTGTGTTGGGTGTCCAGTCAAGACAAAGAACGATTTCCTCAAGCTCTGACTCTGATGAAGTGCAGGCACTGAGGCTGAACATAAATAAAGCTGCAAATAAAACGCAAAATGCCTTTTTCATAAATTATTTCCTTTCTTTCGAAATGTTTTTGTGGGGCATCATAAGCTTCTTCAGAAGAGAAACCGCCCCCATAAGCAGTAATGATACAACAGATACAAAAATAATGACTGCAAACATCTTATCAAAAGCATAGGCCTTCTTAACTCTTGTCATATAAACACCCAGACCCTCAAAGCCGCCGAGCCATTCTGAAATAACAGCACCGACAACGGCATATGAAGCGGAAACCTTAAGCCCGGAAAAGAACTGCTCAAGAGCAAAGGGAAGCTTGACGTGACGGAAAATCTGTCTGTTGCTTGCACCCATACTCTTAAGAAGGTTTGTCTCATCCCTGTCGACTCCTCTGAAGCCGTCAAGCAAGGAAACTGTGATGGGAAAAAAGGTTGTGATGACAACAAGGGTAATTTTCGGAGCCATTGAAAATCCCATCCACAAAACAAGCACGGGCGCAATGGCAATTGTGGGAATGGTTTGGGTAACAACCATCAAGGGATAAAATGCTTTGTAAAGAAAATCAAATCTGTCCATGAGCACAGAAAAGAAAAATCCAAGCACAATTCCTATTCCCAGACCTCCCAGAGCCTCCTTCAGAGTCACAGCGGCGTGTGACATCAGAACAGAGAAATCAGACACAAAGGCACTGACAACCTCCGACGGAGACGGTAGCATATAAGAAGGCACAAGTCCCCCCTCACTGAGCGCTATCCAGAAAATAACCGCTCCCGCAAGGGAAAGAAACGGAGCCAGGCCGTTAATGATGCTTTGATACTTTTTCATCTATTGTTAATACACCGCCTTCTTTATAGACTGTTTTGATATATGCGGAAACCTCCTTGCAGCCTGCCCTTACGGCAACCTTGCTGCATTCGGCTATGACCGCCATAAGCTCATCGTAGCTGTCGCCCTCAATTGCTGTTTCAAAGGGACCCACATAATAATTTAATCCTGATGAGGCAATATATGCAATAACCTCATCAACAATACGGATAAGCTCCCGATCATTTTCAGCTTTGGGCAAAATCTGAATTGCTGCACTTACTTTCATAGCCAAAACTCCTTTTTCATAATTCTTTTTTCTTACAAAAGAATACCAGGTCTTTATGTCAGCCGGCAGGACATAAAAAAACACCACCGAAAATAACGGTGGTGCTGAAAAGCTTGACTTACTTACCTACGGCGGCATTATCCGCATCAGGTTATGGGTATAATCTCAGCCGATTATAAATCAGCACCCCTGTAATATTCAGATGTAAATGAGTCAATATCTGACTCGCTTGGAGTATAACACAAAGAAAATCCTTTGTCAAGTAATAATTATTTTGCACAAGGAAGCTCATCCACAACAGAAATTTTTGTCTCTGCAAGGGAGGTTGCCATTTTTCTGATTGCCTGCTTATATCCCAGACAGTCAACAACGGAAAGATTTGTTGTGAAATTTGCAACAACATAACCGAGGCTTTCTTCAACCTTATCCTGCTCTGTGCCGAACATATCATTGGCATAAAGAACAAGAAGCTCAATAAGAGAAGCCATCTGAGTCTGTCTGTTTTCACACAGATAAACAAAGTATTTCAGCATCATATCTGCTGTAAGCCTCTGTTCACCCTCTTCGATAATATAAGACAGTCCTCTGTGGGAATAATCGATTCTTTCCTTGATCTGAACCTCTGTTTCACCAAGAGCCTTCATCAGATTCACAAAGTTCTCCTCGTCTCCCCAGATATATCTTTCAATTGCAATGCCCGCATATTCACCAACAGCCCAGAGAAGCTCATTTATGCCTCCGTTATCAAGATGCTGCTGCATTGTGCCGCCCTGTCCGTTGACATAGCATTCCTTTTCCGGTGAAAGGAAGGAGAAGGTCAGCTCATTTGTTTCGGTGTCAATGCTCATAACGGAAATAAGATTGATTTTATCCGTGCCGTCCTGGGTAAGAACAAGAAGAAAATTACCCTTGATTTCATTCACTGAAGAAACAAAGGAGCTTTCTGACTGTGTGACGTCAGTGGTGCTGTTTTCCGGTTTTTCTTTTTTCTCCGTCACAACAGTTGCAACAGAAAGCACCGCAACAACAGTCAGAAGAACAGAAAAGGCAATTATTATAAACTTTTTGCTTAAGGTTTTATTAAAAGCAGGAACAGCACTCAGTTTTTCTGCAAAAGATTTTATGCTGTCTGTTATTTTATTATTCATTATGAATCCTCCGAAATCGTTCCCGTCTGCTTCGGAACAGCAAAACAAACATTCAGGGGAAGATATACTTTTATTTCAATATTTGAATTTTATCATTCAGGCTCATTCAAGTCAACTAAATAAATCCGACTTGTTTGTAAACTTTTTTAAGCAGTCAGTAACGGTCCTGAACAAAAAAATATCCGGCAGCGCTGCCGAATATTTTTTCAGTGTTTTTAAAATTAACCTTTGCCCTTTGTTTTCTTGCTCTTGTCAAGATAATACTTGCCCTGAGGCTGCGGAGGATCTGCTGATTTATCCGGTGTAGGCAAAATCGTATCCTTGCCGACAATATTATCTTCGGCAGAAAACTTGTTCCTTTTGTTTTTTGACATAATATTTCTCCTTCTGAGGTTCTTGCGCAGGGCACATAACCTCCTTGATTGAGCTTACCGCTCAGAAATATTTTTGTCTTTTTGCTTATATATATTAAAGGTTAAATATGTTAAAAATAAACTGAAAAAATAAAACCGAACAGATACTGTTCGGTTATTGGTGACCCGGACGAGAATCGAACTCGTGTTACCGCCGTGAAAGGGCGGTGTCTTAACCGCTTGACCACCGGGCCTTATATATAAAAGAGAAGGACACGTTATCCTAACTCTTTATTTTAAAAAAATTGGTAGCGGCAGTGGGATTCGAACCTACGACACTCCGGGTATGAACCGAATGCTCTAGCCAACTGAGCTATACCGCCACATACAACTGCGTCACTCACAACGCTTGACCATTATAGTACAACAAAATACATTTGTCAATACCTTTTTTTAAATTTTTTTATCTTTTTTTCTCTTTTTTTATTTTTATCTTTTGCCCGCAAAAAATTCCTCAAGAAGTTTTTTTCCTTCATTTTCCATATAGCCGCCCACAATGGCAACCTTATGGTTAAAGCCCGTCTGATTAAAATCTGCCGCAGAACCGAAGCAGCCGCTTTTTTCATCATAAGCTGAAAAAATCACTCTGCCGAGCCTTGCATTTATGATTGCACCCGCACACATCGGGCACGGCTCCAATGTGACATAAAGCTCACAGTCTGAAAGTCTCCAGGAAGACAAGGCCTTGCACGCCTTGTCGATTGCTTCAATTTCGGCGTGACCAAGAGCATTTTTGTCTTTTTCTCTTTTGTTATATCCGCAGGCAATGATTTCTCCCTTGTGCACAATAACAGCACCCACGGGGACCTCTCCCTCATCCGCTGCCCTTCGGGCAAGCTCAAAGGCAGCCTCCATATTTTTTTTATCTATCATAACTGTCTCTCCGTCAGTTTATATAAAGTGATGTCACATAAAGCATAAATGCAACGGACATAAGCATTGTGGGATTAAGCATAAAGGCGGACACCTTTTCGCTTGCTGAAAGCAGACTTGCGGATTTTTCAAGCCTTGATCCTCTCATTCTGAACTTGAACACGGCAAAGCAGATCAGTCCGATTACCGTAAGGGCGGCAAAAAGCAGATAATAAAACAGCATTGCCGTTCTTTCATCAAGATAATCCAGCATATATGACACCGTCACGGAAAAGAGATTGTTTATGCCGTGAATAAAGATTGCAGTCCAGATTGTGCCCGTCTTGACTGAAAAATATCCGATTGCAAAGCCGGCAAGAAGAGCAAAAGGCGCCTGCACCAGATTTCCGTGCATAATTGCAAATATCACGGCAGACATACAGATGGCAAACTTGTCCCCGTAAAATTTTAAATTGCCGAGAATGACTCCCCTGAGTGCAATTTCCTCAGAAATTGCCGCCGCAATCACAACTCTGATTATGCAGACCGTCACACCCACAAAGCCTGTCGGCATGGGAATGTCTGCTGAGCTGAGCTCATAGCCGAAAACAGAAGCAATTGCAACAAAATATCCTGAGATAATGTTTGCAAGCATACACATTCCCGTTCCCGCAAAAACAGCAAGAGCAACGGTGCTTCTTCTGACCCTTCTTTCAGTACTGACGGATTCTGAAACTCCCGAAACCTTTTTCATGCTTCTGTTGACAAGACAGAAAGAAAAAAGAACAGACAAAAAAGTCAGAACCGTGTCCATACAGCTTTGAAAAAGGCTGTTGTCTGTGTAAATATCAATCAATCCGAAAACTCTCAGGAGTAAAACAAAGCCTTGCTGGACAATAATATAAAGAAGAAAGGCGGCGCCGCTTAAAAGCCCGAGTCTGCGCAGCTGCTTTTTCTCACTGTACCTTTTCTGAAAATAATTTTCGGGAATACTGTCAAAGCCGTATTGCTGTCCCGCGCGGTAAAACTCATTCATATTTGTTCCTTCCTTTCAGAACTGAATTTTCCGAATATATCTCAAAGGGGAACGATTGCTCGCTCCCCTCACCTTTTATTTGTCAATCTGATTGGTTGCTCTCTGAGCAGTCTTCTGATCCGCCTCAACACCCTGGGTGCTTGAAGACACGAAAAGAATTTTGAATGTCATAAGCATTAGTCTCAGATCTTCAAAAATTGACTGATTAGCAATATACATCAGATCCATCTGAACCTTGTCATAAGGAGGAGTGTTATATTTGCCGTAAATCTGAGCATAGCCCGTAAGTCCTGCCTTGACCTGAAGTCTGAGTGCAAACTCAGGCATTTCTGCTTCATACTGCTTTGCAATTTCAGGTCTTTCGGGTCTGGGACCGACAAAGGACATATCGCCCTTAAGAATATTGAAAAGCTGAGGAAGCTCATCAAAGCGGACCTTTCTGATGAAGTGTCCGAGAGGAGTTATTCTGTCGTCATCCTCCTTGGCAAGAACAGCACCGGTTCCTTTTTCAGCATCAAGAATCATACTTCTGAATTTGATTACCCGGAATTCTTTTCTGTTTGTGGTAAGTCTTGTCTGGCGGTAAAATACGGGGCCTCCGTCCTGAAGCTTGATTGCAATTGCGGTGCCGATCATAAAGGGTGAAGCAAGAACAATTGCAATTAAAGAAAGGATGATATCCATTGCTCTTTTTACAACAAGGTAAGCGAGGGTTGCATTTGCTCTCTTGCAGCGGTAAACGGGAACATTCATCAGCTGAATTGTTCTGCCGCCTCTGATGATTGTGTCAGAAATCTTCGGCTTGACATAAGCAATTTTTTCATTTGCAATGCAATACTTGACAACCTCGTTTCTGTATTCCGAGGGCACACCGCAAAGGAAAACACCGCTCACACCATCAAGCTTGGAGAGAAGCTCCTCAAGGCTTGTCTTTCTTGAATCATAGGTTGCAACAACAGTGTATCTCTTTTTCATATCAACAATTCCGTAAAGGGAAAGATATGAATCATCATTGCCGAAAACCACAACGCTTTTTCTGGGCTTGTGCATTTTATAATAAAGATGGTCAATCAGATAACACCAACCGACAGCAATCAGGGAAAAGACAACAAACAGGATAATGAAGGGCCAGACAGAAACAAGTCTGTAGCTCAGAAGAGAGAAAATAACATAGCAGGCACCCTGCAGAAAGCCGATTGATATAATCTGAGAGAATATCAGATCGGGCACCGTTGCCGTACCCACCATAAAGCCGCCATAAACTTTTACAAAATAAACGTATATGGTGATTATCAGAGCACCGAGGAAATAGTTACCAAGGCGATAGAAGGGCGTGGGTGCCAGAGGGTTATAATACTCAACCCAGGCTCCGTACATTGTTCCGCAAAAAAGAGCAATTATAAAAAGCTTGAAGCCGTAAAGGATGAGCTTTTCTTTTATATATCTGTCTCTGCTGTTCATAAACATCCCTCATATTTCAATTTTATTTCGGAAAAACCCGAGACTGAAAAGCTTTTTTCATTATTTCAGTCAATATGATATGAAAAATACTTTATTTTTACTTTAAACATCTTTTTACTCTGTTTTTCAGAATCATAATATCACAAAAGACTGTTTATGTAAAGATTTTTATTTTTACATTTTTTGTCACACCGATGTTGCAATTAAGACGGTGAGTATATTTTTTATTAATAATGACGAAAGTCCGTTATTTGAATATACAATTTTTTCTTTTTATTCATTATTTGTTATTATTTTTGCTCTCTTACACTTGACTTGATAGCGAAAATTTGTATAATATATATAGATATTGACGTATCTACACATAAAATCATATATACTTTGGAGGTATTTTATGGACTATAAGCTCACTAAGCAGCAAGCCAAGGAACTTATTTCCGGCAAGCTTTCACACTACTTTGGCGTTTCAGTTGAAGAAGCAACAAATGAGCAGTACTATAAAGCTCTTGCTCTCATTGTAAAGGATATGATGCACAACGGCTTCCGTGAATTCAGAAATGAAGACGGCGTTGACAGCTCAAAAAAGGTTTACTATCTGAGCATGGAGTTCCTTATGGGACGCTCACTCAAAAACACTCTTTATAACCTTAATCTTACAAAGGTTGTAACCGATGCTCTCAAGGATTTTGGCATAAAGCTTGAAAAGCTTTATGACCACGAGCCCGATCCCGGTCTCGGAAACGGCGGTCTCGGCAGACTTGCAGCCTGCTACCTTGACGGCCTTGCAACTCAGGGTTATTACGGTATGGGTTACAGCATCCTTTATGAATGCGGCATCTTCAAGCAGAAGCTCATTGACGGATGGCAGACCGAGCTTCCTGATTTCTGGCTTCCCGGCGGCGAGGTATGGCTCACTCCCAAGGAAAAAGACACCTTCACCGTTCAGTTCGGCGGAGAGGTAAACGAAATCTGGGACAACAATTATCACAGCGTTGAATACAGAAATGCAAATGAGGTTCTTGCTATTCCTTATGATATGTATGTTGCAGGTAAAGACGGCAAGGGTATCTCCGTGCTCAGACTCTGGAAGAGTAAGGCACCCGCTCTTGACATGAAGCTCTTTGACCAGGGTCAGCACATCAAGGCAATGGAGCAGCAGGCAATGGCTGAGGTAATCAGCAAGGTTCTTTATCCCTCAGACAACCATCCCGAAGGAAAGAGTCTCCGTCTCAAGCAGCAGTATTTCCTTGTTTCCGCTTCAATTCAGGACATCGTCAGCAGACACCTGAGACATTACGGCACAATGGAAAACTTTGCCGAATACAATGCAATCCACATCAATGACACTCACCCCACTCTTGCAATTCCCGAGCTTATGAGAATTCTTCTTGACGAATGCGGCTATGGCTGGGATGAAGCATGGAGCATTGTGACAAAGGCTGCAGCCTACACAAACCACACAGTTATGAAGGAAGCTCTTGAATGCTGGCACATTGACCTGTTCCGTTCACTTCTTCCCCGTATTTACAGCATTGTTGAAGAAATCAACAGAAGATATGAAAATCATATCCGTGAAATTACTCACAACGAGGATATTGTTGCTTCAACAGGTATCATCCGTGACGGTGTTATCAGAATGGCTAACCTTTGCGTTGCTGCATGTCACAGCACAAACGGTGTTTCTGCTCTTCACAGCCAGATTCTCAAGGACACACTCTTCAATGATTATTATAAGCTCAATCCCGACAAGTTTAAGAATGTAACCAACGGTATTGCTCACAGACGCTGGCTCTGTCAGTCAAACCCCGAGCTCACCGCCTTCATCACAGAGCTTATCGGTGACGGCTTCATTTACAACGCCAACGAGCTTGAAAAGCTCAAGGCTTTTGCAGATGATAAAAAGGTTCTCAACAAAGTTGAGAAAATCAAGCTCAGCAACAAAAAGAGCTTTGCCTCCTATGTCAAGAAGGAAACAGGCATTGCCCTTGATGTCAACTCAATCTTTGACGTTCAGGTCAAGAGACTTCACGAATACAAGCGTCAGCATCTCAATGCTCTTCAGATTGTTGCAAGATATCTTGAAATCAAGGATAATCCCGACGGTGATTATGTTCCCCGCACATATATCTTCGGCGCAAAAGCAGCTTCAGGCTACTTTATGGCAAAGAAGATTATCTCTCTTATCTGCGCTCTTGCCGATCTCATCAACAATGATCCCGATATGAAGGGCAGACTTAAGGTTGTTTTCCTTGAAAACTACAATGTCACAATGGCAGAAAAGCTTATGCCCGCAGCTGACATCAGTGAGCAGATTTCACTTGCAAGTACAGAAGCAAGCGGCACAGGCAATATGAAGCTTATGATCAACGGAGCGCTCACTCTCGGCACTCTTGACGGTGCAAACGTTGAAATCAACGAAGCAGTAGGCGATGACAATATGTTCCTCTTCGGTCTCAAAACTCCTGAGGTTCTTTCCATGAAGGATTCCTATAATCCCATGACCTACTATAACAACAACGCTGAGCTGCGCCGTGTTCTTTCCTTCATTCAGGCAGGCATCAACGGCAAATTCTTCCCCGAAATTGCTGACACACTTCCCCACCACGATCCTTATATGGTTCTTGCTGATTTTGCAGATTACAGAGCAGAGCAGAAGATGATTGACGAGATCTGGAGAGACAGAACAAAGTGGAACAGAATGTCACTTATGAACATTGCCGGCGCCGGCAGATTTGCTGCTGACAGAGCAATCAATGATTATGCCCGTGACATCTGGAACACAAAGCCCGTAAGATAATGATTAAAAACGTTATTTTTGACCTTGACGGAACGCTCCTCGACACGCTTGAGGATCTTTACATCGCAGTCAACCACGCTCTCAGAGAGTACAGCTTCCCCGAAAGAAGCATTGACGAAATCCGACGCTTCATCGGCAACGGTGTGAAAAAGCTTATGGAGCGTTCAGTTCCTTCAGGTACGGACAAAAAAACCGAGGAAAAATGCCTGGAATGCTTCCGGAAATATTACCTTTCCCATATGGCAGACCACACAAAAGCTTACGACGGAACAATTGAGCTTCTTGAGAAGCTGAGAGAAAAGGGAATCAGCACCTCTGTTGTTTCAAACAAGCTTCACACCGCTGTTGAAGAGCTTTGCAAGGATTATTTTGCGGGACTTATCGACCACGCAATCGGTGTTTCCGTTGAAACAGAAAGAAAGCCTTCTCCCGTAAATGTCTTCAAATCAATGGAGCTTTCCTCAAGCAAGGCTGAAGAAACCGTTTTTGTCGGTGACAGTGAGGTTGATGTTCAGACGGCTCACAATGCACAAATCAGATGCATCGGCATAACCTGGGGCTTCAGAAGCAGGCAGGAGCTTATTGAAAACGGTGCGGATTTCATTGCTGAATCTGCGCAGGAGGTTTACGGAATCATTGTGAACAACTGATAACTTAAGAAGGAGATTGATAACACTCAATCTCCTTTCTTTTTTATCTTTTAGAATAATAATATACCTTTCAGATTATATTTAATAAAAAAATCCTTCAAAGCCTGAAGCCTTGAAGGATTTTTATTTTTATTTGATAATGTCAACACCCATGTAAGGAATGAGAGCCTCGGGAATTGTAACGGAGCCGTCTGCATTCTGATAATTTTCAAGAATTGCAGCTGTTGTTCTGCCCACAGCAACACCTGAGCCGTTAAGAGTGTGGATAAGCTGAGCCTTGTCCTTGGGTCCATCCTTATATCTGATTGCAGCTCTGCGAGCCTGGAAGTCCTCAAAGTTTGAGCAGGAGCTGATTTCAACATATCTGTTGTAAGAAGGCATCCATACCTCAATATCATAAGTCTTCGCTGATGAGAAGCCGATGTCACCTGTTGAAAGAGCAACAACTCTGTAAGGAAGACCAAGAAGCTGAAGCACTCTTTCAGCGTCATTTGTCAGCTTTTCAAGCTCAGCATAGCTTTCCTCAGGCTTAACAAACTTAACAAGCTCAACCTTGTTGAACTGATGCTGTCTGATAAGACCTCTTGTGTCTCTGCCTGCGGAGCCGGCCTCAGCTCTGAAGCAAGCTGAATAAGCACAGTAGGAAATGGGAAGATCCTTACCGTCAAGAATGTCATCTCTGAACATATTTGTGACGGGAACCTCTGCTGTGGGGATGAGGAAATAATCATTTGTAACCTTGAATGCATCCTCTTCAAACTTGGGAAGCTGACCTGTGCCGGTCATTGATGCTCTGTTTACCATAAAGGGAGGGAATACCTCGGTATATCCGTTTTCGGTGTGAGTATTAAGGAAGAAGCTGATGATTGATCTTTCAAGTCTTGCACCGAGACCCTTATAAAAATGGAATCTTGCGCCTGTTACCTTACCTGCAGTTTCGGGATCAAGAATGCCGAGCTCTGCACCGATGTCCCAGTGAGGCTTTGCTTCAAAATCGAACTTTCTGGGCTCACCCCAGCGGCGGATTTCAACATTTTCACTGTCATCCTTACCGATGGGAGTTGTTTCATTGGGAACGTTGGGGAATTCATACATCATTGTCTTCTGCTTTGCGGCAAGCTCTGAACGCTCTGCATCAAGAACCTTTACCTCTTCCTTGATGGCGTTCATTTTCTTCATAATTTCACTTACGTCACCGCCCTGCTTCTTGATTGCAGGGATTTCCTTGCTTGCGGCATTCTGTTCAGCCTTGAGAGCATCAGCCTTCTGTGTAATTTCTCTGAGTTTTTTGTCAATATCAAGAATTTCGTCAACAAGAGCATCCATGTCCTTGTTTCTTGATTTCATTGCATCCTTAACCTTCTGGGGATTTTCTCTTATAAGCTTAATATCTAACATAACATTAGTCTCCTTTTTTATTTTTTGGAATTATTCGTTGGCAAGAGCCTTAAGCAGCTTGCTCAGATCTTCTTTGCTGTAAAACTCAATTTCAATTGTGCCTTTGTCTCCCTTGCCCACATTGATAGATGCCTTTCTTCCGATTGCATCACGGATTGCAAGCTCACATTCATCGAAATAAGAGTCTCTCTTTTTCTTTGCGGGAGTCTTGTCCTTTTTGGGCTTAAGAAGATTTCTCACAATTTTTTCAAGCTCTCTGACAGAAAGGTCCCTTTCAATAATTTCAGCACAAAGCTGCATTATCATTTTCTCGTCAGAAAGACTCAGAAGAGTCCTTCCGTGTCCGGAGGATATCTTTCCCTCCTTGACAAGTCTGAGAGCCTCTGAAGGCAAGGAAAGCAATCTGAGAGCATTTGCAATTGCGGGTCTTGATTTGCCCACCCTTTTTGCTGCCTGCTCCTGAGTAAGTGAATAGGTATCCATCAGAAGCTTGAGACCCTCTGCCTCTTCAATGGGGTTAAGATCCTCTCTCTGAAGATTTTCAATAAGAGCAAGCTCCATTGCTTCACTGTCAGACATTTCTCTGATAACAACGGGTACCTCTGTCAGCCCCGCCATTCTTGAAGCGCGCCAACGTCTTTCACCTGCAATAAGCTGATATCCGCCGTCTGAAATGGGACGGACAAGAAGAGGCTGAATAACACCGTGAACCGAAATGCTTTCACAAAGCTCACTGAGAGCCTCATCGTCAAAGGTTTTTCTCGGCTGATCTCTGTTGGGCTCAATTTCATTGATGCTCAGGGTTGAGACATTGTCTGCAGACTGAGTTGAGTTGTCAAGGAAAAGAGCGTCAAGACCTTTTCCGAGACCGCTTTTTTTCTTAGGTGCCATATTTTTTTATCCTTTCGGTCTTCTATTATTCTTTTTTAGAAATTCTTTTGTAAAATCATCATAGGCAACGCTGCCCTTTGAGGATTTATCATAATAGTACACCGGCTGACCGAAACTCGGTGCTTCAGAAAGTCTCACATTTCGCGGAATCACAGAAGCATAGACCTTCTGAGGAAAGAACTTTTTAACCTCACCAACAACCTGCTGAGTAAGATTGAGTCTTCCGTCATACATTGTCAGAAGCACTCCCTCAAGCTCAAGGAGAGGATTATAAAGCTTTTTAACCTGCCTGATTGTGTTCATCAGCTGTGACAGGCCCTCAAGAGCATAATACTCACACTGAATGGGAACAATCACGCTGTCAACTGCACAAAGAATATTCACCGTCAGAAGCCCCAATGAAGGAGGACAGTCAATAATAATGAAATCATATTTCTCTTTAATGGGTGCAAGTGCATTCTTGATTCTGGCTTCTCTTGACTGAATGTCAACAAGCTCAAGCTCTGCACCTGCAAGATTCATATTTGACGGAAGAATATCAAGATTAGCAAATTCTGTTTTTTTGATTATTTCACCGGCGGGAGTTCCGGCAACAATCATATTATATGTTGATACACTTACGCTTCTTTTATTGATACCGAGACCGCTTGTGGCGTTACCCTGGGGATCAACATCAACAAGAAGGGTTTTATATCCGTAATGACCTATGGCTGCGGCAAGATTGATTGCCGTGGTTGTTTTGCCTACGCCGCCCTTTTGGTTAACTATGGCTATTGCTTTGCCCATTTTCATACCCTTTCTGTTTTCATTGTTTCCTTAAATATCCGAATTACTGCAGCTTTAATGATTTTTCATAAAAATCTGCTGTTTTTCGGGTTGTGACAATTATTATAGCACACTTAAAATTCATTTTAAAGGGCTAGTAAGAAAAAAATAAATTTTTTTGTTTCACGTGAAACTTTTATATTTTTATATATAAACAGAGGCACCCGCAGCAAACAACTGCGGGTGCCTCTGCAAATGGGGTGTGAAAGAGAAAGATATAAAAAAGAAAAATCAGCTTTTTTGCGCCGCCGGAGCGACCTTATAAACATTATTTTTCGGTATTTCGATGAGATATCTGTAACTGTCTCCTGTGTCCTCTCTTGAAACATTTGCCTTTATTCCTGCCTTATTCATTGTCTCAACAGCATTGTTAATGGACTTAATGAAGATTTTTACGTCACTGAACATTATTTTTGTGTTGCGTCTCGGCTTATCCTGAGAAGCAAGAAAGTCTTCTATATATTCTTCTGTCTGACTGACGTTCATTTTTCTGGATATTATTGTGTTAAGACACTCTCCCATATTCTTTTCGTCAACCTTCAGCAAGGCTCTTGCATGTCTTTCTGAAAGACCTTTTTCCAAAAGAGTATCCTTGATTTCCGAAGGCAGTGAAAGAAGGCGGAGCTTATTCGAAACCGTTGACGGTGCTTTACCGAGTCTTCGGGCAATGTCCTCCTGAGAGATTTCATAGTCCTTTATCAGTCTTTCAATTGCAACGGCTTCTTCAAAATAATTCAGGTTTTGCCTTTGGAGGTTTTCAATAAGTGAAAATACGGCAGATTTCAGAGAGTTTACATCAATAACAATACAGGGTACAGAAACAAGTCCCGCAAGCTTTGAGGCTCTCAGCCTTCTTTCTCCCGCAACAAGCTCATACCCGCTTTCCGTTTTTCTCACAGTCAGCGGCTGAAGTATGCCGTTCATTCTGATGCTTATTGCAAGATTGACAAGCTCTTCCTGATTGAAATATTTTCTCGGCTGATTGGGATTGGGATATATCATTTCAGCGGGAATAAGAACAACCTGCCCCACAGCCTTTGTTTTATCAACAGATGTCATAAAAAAAATTACCTCCCTGTAATCTGATACTATCACATCACAGAGAGGTTGTCCATAAAAAGCGTGTTACACAAAAGCCCCCTATTTTACATTTTAGAGCTTTATTTCAAAGGAAACTTTGCCATTTTTGCCGAAGGTCTGGGATATTTGTCGGGAGTTGAGGAAATTTTTCTGATTAAAAGTATGGTTCTTTCACCGCAGTCCTCAAGCTCAAAGACCTTCTTTTCTTCAATTTTACCGCCAAGAATTCTGATTGCGGCTGAGCCCTCCTGAATTTCCTCGTCAGCCTTTGCACTTTTAAGAGAAATGAAAACACCGTTTTTTCTGACAAAAGGCAGACAATATTCAGATAAATCTCTGAGATTTGAAACAGCTCTTGCCGTTGCAAAATCAAACTGCTCCCTGAAATCTGCAGAATGACCCGCTTCCTCAGCTCTTATATGCACAACATTTGCACTCAGACCGATTTTACCAAGAATATCTCTGATAACATTCAGCTTCTTGTTTGTGCTGTCAATGAGTGTGACATCCAGGTCAGGTCTTGCAATGAGCATTGCAACACCGGGGAAGCCGGCACCCGTGCCGACATCAATAACCTTTGCTCCCTGAGGAATTTCAACGGCGTGAAAAACTGTCAGCGAATCAACAAAATGCTTCATCACAATCCCCTCGGGATCTGTGATTGCAGTGAGATTGATTTTTTCATTCCATTCAACAAGGAGTGAAGCGTATATGTCAAATCTTTCAAGGGCTTTTTCGTCAAGCTCCACACCGTAAGAAAGAGCTTTTTTTCTGAGCAAGTCCTTTGAAATGAATGTTTCTTTCATTGTTCATTTACCTTCTTTTTTATAAAATACATAAAATGTTTCACGTGAAACTTAATCAGCGTCCGCTTGTTTTTGAAAGATAAATAAGCAGAACTGAAATATCTGCCGGTGAAACACCGCTGATTCGGGAAGCCTGACCGAGATTTGCAGGCTTGATCTTGTTCAGCTTTTCCTGAGCCTCTGAACGAAGGCCCACAATCTCTGTGTAATCAATGCTTTCATCAAGCTTTCTGACCTCAAGTCTTCTCATTTCCTCAACCTGAGCAAGCTGACGTCTGATATACCCTTCATATTTGATACCTATTTCCACTTGCTCAAAGATTTCACGGGGCAAATCAGGTCTTTCTTTGTCAAAGGGAGCAAGAACATCATAATCGAGCTGAGGTCTTTTTATCAGCTCAATCAATCTGCAGCCCGTTGTGAGAGGTGATGTTTCACGTGAAACAAGAACATCATTCAGCTCCGTTGAGGGCGGCACGGAAACAAGTGAGATTCTCTCTTTTTCCTCTTCAATAAGCCTGAGCTTTTCTGTAAGTCTGTCCATTTTCTTCTGACTGACAAGTCCCACTTTATAACCGAACTCAGTAAGTCTGATATCAGCATTATCCTGACGAAGAATCAGTCGGTATTCTGATCTTGAAGTCATCATTCTGTAAGGATCTGAGCAGCCCTTGGTAACAAGGTCATCAATAAGAGTACCGATGTAAGAGGTTGCTCTGTCAAGGGAAAGAGGCTCTTCACCCTTGATTTTAAGCGCAGCATTGATGCCGGCAATCAGACCCTGGGCAGCGGCTTCCTCATATCCGCTTGAGCCGTTGAACTGTCCTGCTCCGAAAAGACCGCTGAATTCCTTGAATTCAAGGGTATTTTTCATCGTCACAGGATTAACACAATCATATTCTATGGCATAAGCTGTTCTCATAACCTGAACATTTTCAAGTCCGGGAATAGTTTTAAGGAAGCTTATCTGAACATCCTCGGGGAGAGAGGATGACATTCCCTGAAGATACATTTCCTCTGTGTTTTCACCGCAGGGCTCAATAAAAAGCTGATGACGCTTTTTTTCGGCAAAGCGGACAATCTTGTCCTCAATTGAAGGACAGTATCTTGGGCCGACACCGTCAATTTTTCCGCTGTAAAGAGGAGAACGGTGAAGATTTTCAAGAATGATTTCCTTAGTTTTATCATTGGTATATGTAATATAGCAGGGAAGCTTGTTTTCGGGAGTATATTCACCGTCAAAGGAGAAGGGTACAATATGCTCGTCTCCGTCCTGTCTTTCAAGATTTGAGAAGTCAATGCTTCTTCTGTTGACTCGGGAAGGAGTGCCCGTCTTAAATCTTCTGATTTCAAGACCTAAATCCTTAAGTGACTGACCCAGCTTTGTTGCGGCAAACATACCGTCGGGGCCGCCGTCAAAAGCAACATCACCAACATAAATGCGTCCTCCAAGGAAAGTGCCGGTGGCAATAATCACACATTTTGCATTGTAAATTGCTTCTAGCTGAGTCACAATCTGCCATTTTTCATCATCAGTACGGGTGAGTGATACAACCTCTGCCTGAACAAGCTCAAGATTTTCCTGAAGCTCCATCACATGCTTCATGTATTCACTGTAATGACGGCGGTCAATCTGAGCTCTGAGAGAATGAACAGCAGGACCTTTGCCAAGATTAAGTATTCTGCTTTGCAGAGTATTTGCATCGGCAGCTTTTCCCATTTCACCGCCGAGAGCATCAATTTCACGGACAAGATGACCCTTTGATGTTCCGCCGATTGAAGGATTGCAGGGAAGATTTCCGACCCAGTCCATATTAATTGTAAACACACCGACGGATGTTCCGAGACGTGCAGCAGCAAGACCGGCTTCAATTCCGGCATGTCCTGCACCGATTACTATAACATCATATTCCTTTGCAAAATACTTCATAAAAAATCTTTCCTTTTGCTTTGAGTTTAAGGTTAAAGTTTTCCACATTATCAACTTAAAATGTGGAAAACTATACTCATATTTTTCAATCTGATTTTTACAGAAAAACAGAAAAAACTTAAATTAAGGGTATAAAAACCGCTGATTTCTGTTGAATGGAAATTTTTTAAATGTATCTCACATCATTTTTAAAAAATCTGTTCAACAGAATTAAATGTGAAATATATTAACAAAATATAGAGATTTATTATTCTTTTTAAGCACTAAAGACGATATTTTTAACAAAATCTGTGTTTTCGGCAATATAAACAGCATTATGCTCTTTAAATTCGGCTTCATTGCCGTAACCCCAAAGAACAGCACAGGAATCAACTTGCGCACCTGCTGCTCCGTCGATATCAAAATATCTGTCACCGACCATAAGCACCTTTTTCTTATCCTCAGCGCCAAGCTTTTCCATTGCAGAAAGGACAAGATGAGTTTTTGTGCTGTGCTTGCTGTCATCAAGAGACACTCCGACAATGGCATCAAATTTATCGGTGATGCCAAGATGGTCACAGACCTTATAAATCAGATGCTCAGGCTTTGAGGAAGCCACACCGATTTTCACATTGTTTTCTCTCAGGCAGTCAAGCAGCTCATTCATACCATCATATATGTGACATTCAAAAATTCCCTTGACGGCATAACGCTCTCTGTATTTTTTTATATATTCCCCCACCTCTTCCTCACTTATACCGTAAAACTGAGTATAGCTGTAATAAATGGGAGGACCAATAAATTTTTTCATATCCTTCATATCGGGCACGGGATGATTCATCTGCTCAAAGGAATAAATAAGGCTTTTGAAAATTCCTTCTCCCGTATCAACAACCGTACCGTCGAAATCAAAGATTACATAATCATATCTTGCCATAGAAAACTTGCCGATTCATTAAAAAACAAATCGGCTTTCCTTTCAAATATTTAAATTTCTTTGCTGCTTTTTCTTTCAGCTGCCTTTGCCATAAACTTTTCTTTGTTTACGGTGAATCTGACATGGCTGCCCTTGCCGATAAGACCTGCTTCATCATAAGCCTCAACGTCAAAGGAAATTTTTCTGCCGTCATAATCTGTTACCGTGGCAACTGCCTTAACAGCTGTATCTGTTACAGTTGCAGCAAGATGAGAGATATTAACAGCAATACCCACAGTTGTAAATTCATCATCAAGATGCTTTTCACATAATTCACTTGCTGCCTGCTCCATAAGAGCAACCATAAAGGGTGTTGCAAAAACTGCAAGTGAACCGCTTTTTGCACTGATTGCAGTATTTTCATCGGTTACAGCTGTTGTAACTTCGTGACTCATTCCAATTTCAAGCATATCAAATACTCCTTGAATGAAAAATTAATATAAAGAGAAAATTGTAATTCTGTCATCGCTGAGCTGAATGTTGGTATCTCCGAAAACTGCCTGCTGAACACGCTGTGCAGCAAGGGGGAAATCCATAAACACAACCGAATTATTTCCAACATAGCCTGTACGGAAAACGGTTGAATCACTGATTGTGCACTGAGTTATTTCATAACCCAGCCATCCGTTAGTGATAGCCTGAGTTGCATAAGAAAGAATCTGCACCTTTGAAATGTCAGTCTTTACATAAGATAAGAGCATATCAAGAGCATCATTAAGTTGAGTCAGAGACGCATTCATTGCACTTCTGAGGAAGGATTCAATAACCATTCTCTGTCTTCTTGTACGGCTGACGTCACTGTCGGCGTCACTTTTTCTGATACGTGCAAAAACAAGAGCCTCTTCACCGTTGAGAGTCACAGCAGGGCCGTGTTCAATGGTATGCTTGGTTGTTCTGTTGATATAATTTGCCTCGTATTCCTGAACCTCAACGGTAATTCCGCCAAGAGCATCAATAATTTTCACAAATGAAGAAAAGTCAACTGCAACATAATAATCAATGTCAATTTTGAAATTCTTTTCAATTGTGTCAACTGTGGCATTGGGGCCGCCGTAAAAATAAGAGGAGTTAAGCTTTGCATATCTGTCAGAGCCGTTGATATTCATATAACACCAGGTATCTCTGTAAAAGGATGTCATATTAATCTTCTTTGTGCTTTTGTTAAGAGAAAGAAGAATGTTTGTATCTGATCTTCCGCCGTTTTCAAGAGCATCACCCGAATCAAGTCCGAGCAGAAGAATGTTGATTACGTTCTTGCTTTTATAAAGTGTACCGCCGTTATTAGCCCAGCTTGAAAGATAATCATTAAGTGAACCGGCACTTTCAAGTGCGGTCATAATCTCAAGCTCTTCTTCATCATATTCAACCTCAGTTGTTTCTCCAACATCAGCACTCTGACTGTCATCAACAATCAGATCAAGCTTTCCGCTGACGAAGCCCATAACAATTGAGACAAGAAGCACAACAACCATCAAAAGAGCATTGAAATTTTTTGCTCTCTGTCTTTTATTTTTCCAAAGAAAAGCCGCAACCGGATTTGTTTTTTTATTCTTTTTTTCCATAGTTCCACTTCTTTCTTAAAAACAGAAATAAAAATTAGGCTGATAATTAAAACAAATCAAAGGCAGACAGAACAGCTGTCTGCCCTGAAATTATTCTTCTGAAGAGTTTTCCTGAGCGTTATCCTGAGCTTCCTCGGCAACTTCTTCAATTGGCTGTTCAGTTCCGTCCTTGCCGTCTCTTACAGCTGTTGCGGAAACAACCTTTTCACCCTCTGAAAGCTTCATAACACGAACACCCTTTGATGTTCTTGAAACAACATTGATCTGCTCAGCAGAAATTCTGATAATGATGCCGTTTGAAGAAATAAGAATAAGGTTATCCTCTCTTGAAACAGTTGCAACTGCGGCAACCTGACCGTATTTTTCAGTGTGATAATTAAGAACACCCTTACCTGCTCTCGACTGAAGTCTGTATTCACAGTGCTCACTGAGTCTTCCCAGACCGCTTTCAGCAATTGTAAGAACCTTGATTGAGTCATCCTGGTTTTCGGCAATAAGACACATACCGACAACCTCGTCACCCTCTTTAAGCTCAATTGCCTTAACACCGCGTGCAGTTCTGCCGATGGGGCGGCAGTCATTTTCGTTGAAGCGGATGCTCATACCGTTTCTTGTTGCAACAAGAATATCATCGTTACCGCCGGAAAGCTTGACCCAAGCAAGCTCATCATCCTCGTCAAGATTGATTGCAATAATACCGTTTTTACGGATATTCTTATACTGCTCAAGATCCGTTCTCTTGATGATACCCTTTCTTGTAACCATGCAAAGATAATTTGTTTCTTCGCCGCCGAAATCGGGTACACGGATCATTGAGCTGATTTTTTCATCAGCCTCAAGAGGAAGAAGATTAACAACATTCATACCCTTGCTCTGCTTGCTGCCTTCGGGAATTTCATAACCCTTAAGTCTGTATGTCTTACCCTTTGTGGTGAAGAACATAATATAATCGTGGCTTGAGCAGGTGAACATTGTTTCTGCAACGTCCTCGTCACGTCTTGTCATACCCTTGACACCGCGTCCGCCTCTGTTCTGTATTGAATAAGATTCAACGGGCTGACGCTTGATATAACCGAGAGTGGTGAGAGTATAAACACATTCCTCTTCGGGAATAAGTGCTTCAATGTCAACCTCACCGCTGATTGCTGTGATTTCTGATCTTCTTTCATCAGCAAACTTATCTCTGATTGCCATTGATTCAGTCTTGATGATTTCAAGAACCTTGCTTTCAGATGAAAGAATTTCGTTGTACTCTGCAATTTTATCCATAAGAGCAGCAAGCTCTTCTTCAATCTTGATTCTTTCAAGACCTGTTAACTGACCGAGTCTCATTTTGACTATGGCGTCAGCCTGAATTTCTGTCAGACCGAAACGGTCAATAAGTGACTGCTTACCGCTTGCCTGATCCTTTGATGAACGGAGAATTTTGATAACCTCGTCAATAAAGTCAAGAGCAATTTTGAGACCTTCAAGAATATGAGCTCTTTCCTGAGCCTTACGAAGATCATATCTTGTTCTTCTGACAATAACCTCTTCCTGATGCTTGATGTATTTGTCAAGAATCTGCTTGAGGTTGAGAATCTTCGGCTCACCGTCAACAAGAGCAAGAAGAATAATACCGTAAGAAATCTGAAGCTGTGTGTTTGAGAACAGCTGATTGAGAATAACCTGAGGATTAGCGTCTCTTTTAAGGTCAACAACCATTCTCATACCTTCACGGTTTGAATAGTCATTGATGTCAGCAATACCTTCAATTTTCTTATCCTTTACAAGATCTGCAATTGTTTCAATAAGACGGCGCTTATTTACCTGATAAGGAAGCTCTGTAACAACAATCTGGAATCTGCCGTTTTTACCCTCAACAATTTCAGTTTTTGCTCTTACAATAATCTTTCCTCGGCCAGTTGCATAAGCAGCTCTGATTCCGCTTCTGCCCATAATGATACCTGCTGTGGGAAAGTCGGGACCCTTGATAAACTGCATAATTTCTTCAAGCTCAGCATCGGGATTGTCGATATAATAGCACATACCGTCAATAACCTCACCGAGATTGTGAGGAGGAATGTTTGTTGCCATACCGACGGCAATACCTGTTGAACCGTTGACAAGAAGATTGGGAAAGCGTGAAGGAAGAACAGTGGGCTCTTTGAGACGGTCGTCATAGTTAGGAGCAAAATCAACTGTTTCCTTGTCAATATCGGTAAGCATTTCCATTGAAAGCTTACTCATCTTGCTTTCAGTGTAACGGTATGCAGCAGGGGGGTCACCGTCAACTGAACCGAAGTTACCGTGACCGTCAACAAGAATATATCTTGTTGAGAATTTCTGTGCAAGACGTACCATAGCATCATAAACCGATGCGTCACCGTGGGGATGATAGCTACCGAGAACAGATCCGACAGTGTCAGCACATTTACGGTATGCCTTTTCAGGATAAAGTCCGTTTTCATGCATTGTATAAAGAATACGGCGGTGAACAGGCTTCAGACCGTCTCTGACGTCGGGAAGTGCTCTTGATGTGATAACGGACATTGAATAATCAAGGAAGGATTTTCTCATTTCCTTGTTAAGATCAACGTCAATTATTGTTTGATTTTCATAATTTAAGTTTTCCATTTTATCACCATCTTATTTATTGATGTCAATATTATTTTCCTGCTTAATTTTTCTGATTGATATAAATATTGCTGAAAAGATTTTCAATGAGATTTTTTATCATTGAATAATTTTCATTGCTGAGAACTCTTTTCGGAATAATAAGAAAATTATTTGTACTGAAAAGAAAGCTGATATATTCTTCATTTTCTTCAACGGCACAAACAGTATCAAAACCGTAATGTCTTAAAGAATAACTCTTTGTTTTACTGTCGGATTCATTTCTCACAACAAGATGATCTGAATAGAAATCAACAATTGTTTCCTTTTGCAGAAATCTTGAATTTGCTTTGTTTTTATTCATAAACTCTTTGTTTGTCAGCTGAGGAATGATTATTCCTGTGAGAGAATAAAGAATCAACGAATAAACAAAAAATGAAACCGATCCGTAAAAAAAGCCCAAAGCAACAAGGAAAATCATAGGTATTATCATTTTTTTACATCTTGTTATAAAAATCTTTCTGAGACTTGCCTTGTTGTAATAAGCATAATCTTTATCATCAAGAGAAAAAGAAACTGAAAAATATTTCATATGCTTCTTCCTCCCCCGTTCTTAATTTTTTTTGCTGCCTTTTCTTTAAGAAAATTCAGAAAAACACTGTATTCACCTTTTTTGATTTCACTTGAACTGATTGAAAGAGGAAGAATGACAGGATCAAGAATAATTGTTATAAGGCTGTCGCTTATGTTGATTTCATAAATTTCATCATAATAATAAACGGATTTACTGTAGCCTGTTGTAATTTCAAAATACTCATCATAAAGAACAATCTGTTTTTCAGAGGGAGAGAAATTTGCACTGCAGATTCTTTTTATGAAAAATTTCTTCGTGTTGAAATACATCACAATATTTACAATAACAGTCAAAACCAAAAAATAAATTAAATAAGCGATATCCTTCTCATAAAAATATATTGCCGTTCCGACTGCTGCCATAACTATCCAGAGAACACTGAATATTTTAACAAGAGAAACAGGTCTTAATATTCCGTATCCTTTTTGATAGACTTTGACAGATTCTGAAAAGGAAAACATATTTTCAGTAAAAACAATTCCATAAGGTAACATTTTTTTATTCCTTAAATATCAAGATTCTGAACGTATTTTGCGTTCTTTTCAATGAATTCACGTCTGGGTTCAACCTTGTCACCCATAAGAATCGAGAAGGTTTCGTCAGCCTGAATTGCATCCTCAAGTGTAACACGCAGCATAATTCTGTTTTCAGGATTCATTGTTGTCTCCCAAAGCTGTTCGGGATCCATTTCACCAAGACCCTTATATCTCTGAATGTCTGCGCCGGGCATTTCAACCATCTTTCTGTCTCTTTCCTCATCTGAATATGCATATTCGTGCTTTTTACCCTTTGACAGCTTATAAAGAGGAGGCTGTGCAATATATACGAAGCCGCCGTCAATAAGAGGTCTCATATATCTGAAGAAGAATGTGAGAAGAAGTGTTCTGATGTGTGCACCGTCGACGTCGGCATCGGCCATGATAACAACCTTGTGATAACGGAGCTTATTGACGTCAAAATCCTCATTGAAGCCTGCACCGAGAGCAGTTACAACGGGAAGAAGCTTTTCATTTGAGATAACCTTGTCCGGTCTGCTCTTTTCAACGTTGAGCATTTTACCCCAAAGAGGAAGAATTGCCTGAATTGTTCTGTCTCTGCCTTCCTTTGCAGAGCCGCCCGCAGAGTCACCCTCTACGATATATATTTCTGTTTTTGAAGGATCCTTTTCAGTGCAGTCAGCAAGCTTACCGGGAAGTGAGTTGCTTTCAAGAGGAGACTTTCTTCTTGCAGCCTCTCTTGCTCTTCTTGCAGCCTCTCTTGCTCTTGAAGCATCAAGTGCCTTTGAAAGAATTGCTTTTGCAACTGCGGGATTTTCTTCAAAATAATCTGTCAGCTTATTATAAACTGTGTTTGAAACAAGCTTTGTGATTTCTGTGTTACCGAGCTTACCCTTTGTCTGTCCTTCAAACTGAGCTTCAGTAAGCTTGACTGAAATAACAGCAACAAGTCCTTCACGGCAATCCTCACCGGAAAGCTTTGTGTCGGCATCCTTAAGATAGCCGTATTTTTTTCCGTATTCGTTAAATACTCTTGTCAGAGCAGTCTTAAAGCCTGTTTCGTGTGTACCGCCGTCAATTGTATTAACGTTGTTGGCGTAAGAGAAAATTCTCTCCTTGTATCCGTCGTTATACATAAGAGCGATTTCTGCACTTCTGTCTCCGTCAACAGTTGAAAAATGAACAACCTTGTCGTGTACGGGTGTCAGACCGTAGCTTTCTCCGATATATTCAACGAATGATCCTATACCGCCTTCATAACAGAAATAATCCTCAACAATATTGTCAGGATCTCTCTTGTCAGTAAGTGTGATTGCAAGACCTGCATTAAGGAATGAAGATTCACGAAGATGATTTTTAAGAACATCATAATCGTAAACTGTTGTTTCCTGGAAAATAAGACCGTCGGGCTTGAATTTTACAAATGTACCTGTCTGATCTGTATCACCGATAACTGTAAGATCTGTGCAGATATTACCTCTTTCAAATCTCTGATGATGGATATGCCCGTTCTGAGAAACCTCAACCTCCATCCATTCTGAAAGAGCATTAACAACAGAGGAACCAACACCGTGAAGACCGCCTGATACCTTATAACCGCTTCCGCCGAACTTACCGCCTGCGTGAAGCACTGTCAGAACAACGGTAACTGCGGGAAGACCCTGCTGCTCATTGATACCGACAGGAATACCACGTCCGTTATCACGTACTGTAATTACATCACCGGGAAGAATTTCAACCTCAATGTGAGTACAGTAGCCTGCAAGAGCTTCGTCGATTGAGTTGTCCACAATTTCATAAACAAGGTGATGAAGACCTCTGGGACCTGTTGAACCGATATACATACCGGGACGCTTTCTGACAGCCTCAAGACCTTCAAGAACCTGAATGGCATCAGCGTTGTAATCCTCGGTAACAACAGTGTTCATTGTTTCAATTACATTATTTTCTGTAATTTCCTGATTTTCAGCAGTAGCCGTGATTTCCATTTCACTCATGGCTAATACCTCCGTTTCATTAATATTTCTCTTTTGTTCTTTTGTAAAGAGTGGTTGTTGATATCTGTGAAAGATAAACTGTATTTTTTTCTGTTTTGTCAGAGCATACAATGAAGGATTTCGGAAGCTCTGAAGAAACAACCTTTACATTTTTATTTTTTTCGGCAACGGAAAGATAATTTCTTGTGTTTTTTGAAACCGTTGTGTTATCAAGATCAAAAATACCGACAATTTCATTAAGATTGATTACCGTATTCTGTCCAAGATGAAGATACATAAAATTACCTCTTTAATAGCTTTTACAGCTTCCGTTTTTCATTTCAAACTTTTTGCCGTATTTAAGATTTTTAACCGTTCCCGGATCACAGCAGGTTATGAATACCTGCCAGTCCTTTATGTGATTAAGAATATAATTTTGTCTTCCCGAATCAAGCTCACTCATAACATCATCAAGAAGGGCAACGGGCTGCTGACCAGAAAAATTCCTGATAACTGCCGCTTCTCCGAGTTTAAGTGAAAGAGCTGCTGAGCGCTGCTGACCCTGCGAACCGAAATTTCTTGCAGGAAGACCGTCAATTTTGATTGACAGATCATCTCTGTGAGGACCTACTGAGGTAAATCCCGTTATAATATCATTTTTTCTTGACGCTGCAAGATGATTTTTCATATTTTCATAAAGCTCCTGCCTTGTTTCACCCACAACCATTGTCTGCTGATCATAAGAAACATCGAGCTTTTCTCTTCCCGAAGAAAGACCGCTGTAAATTTCATCGGTATAATTTTTAAGCTTGTTAATATAACCGATTCTCTGTCTTATAATTTCAGAAGCAAAAACAGCAATCTGATCCTCCCAGACCTCAAGTGTGTCATAAAGCTCAGAATGAAACTGAACATCCTTAAGAAGATTATTTCTCTGAGCAACAGCCTTGTTATACTGAGAAAGAGTAACTGCATATTTAGGCTTAAGCTGACTTATTGCAATATCAAGAAATCTTCTTCTTTCATAAGGTCCGTCTTTGACAAGTGAAAGATGAACCGGTGAAAATATAACAGCAAGAAAATTACCCATAATCTGACTTGAGCTTTTCATTTTGACTCCGTTAAGAATGAATTTTCTTCCCTCACCGATTTCAAGAATTGCATTCTGATTTCTGTCCTGAGCAAAAAAATCCATATAAAGAGTTGATTTGCTGCTGTTAAAATTTATCAGCTCGTTGTCCTTTGAGCTTCTGAATGATCTGCAGCCTGTAAAAAGCCATATACTTTCAAGAAGATTTGTTTTTCCTTGAGCATTTTCACCGTAAATTATGTTGACACCCTCACAGGGATCAATGGCAGTTGTCTGAATATTTCTGAAGTTTTTAACTTCGATATGATTGACATTCATACTGTTTCACCGTGTAAGCTGAATTTTTAAGTCAGTTTGTTATTTTATAAATAACTCTGTCAAACTCAAAGGAATCTCCGGGATAAAGCTTTTTTCCTCTTGAGGTGCATACCTCATTGTTTACCTTGACAAGCTCATCCTGAATTATCATTTTTGCCTGACCGCCCGTTGAAACTGCATTTGAAAGCTTTACTGCAGCATCAAGACGGATGAATTCCGTTGTTATGCTGACTTCTCTTTCTTCTTTTTTTGCAACTTTAACTTTTATTTTCATAAGTACCACTCACAAATTATTTTAAATTCTGACGGGAAGAACAAGGAAGAAGAAGCTTTCACCTTCAAGGGGCTTGAAAATGATTGGCTGATTTGCGCTTCCCATTTCAATTCTGATATCCTCAACATCACAAGCCTTGAGAGCATCAAGAACAAATTTGTTGTTAAAGCCGATTTCAACATTGTTACCTTCAATTTCGGCAGCAATCTTATCTGATGCTGTACCGATTGCGGTAACTGATGAGAATTTCATAATGCTGTTTTCAACAGAGCATCTGACAGGACTTGATTTATCTGTGATGATAAGTGAGGTTCTTTCAATGCATTCGATAAGGCTTCTTGTATTTACCTTAATCTGAGTTGTGCTTGTAAGAGGGATGGCTGCCTTATAATTGATGAAATTGCCTTCAAGAAGTCTTGAAATGATTTCATAATTTTCATATTTGAAGATAATGTGTCTTTCACCGACAAGAATTTCAATTTCTGCATCCTCTTCAGCATTGAGCTTTGAGATTTCATTAAGAGTCTTTGAAGGAACAACAAATTCAAGCTTTTCTTTTTCTTCAAGCTGATAATTTATATATTCCTTTCTGATTGCAAGTCTTGCACCGTCAACGGCAACAAGAACAAAAAGACCGTCACCGATTTCAAACTTGACACCGGTATGAACGGGATTTCTTTCACCCACGGAAACTGAGAAAATTGTTTTCTTAATCATATCCTTAAGAAGACTGATGTTAACTGAAACGGGTGAAAATTTTGTGAGAGTGGGAAGCTCGGGATATTCGTCAGCAGATGTACCGATGAGAGAATATTCAGCTTCACCGCTTTTGATTTTACAGATATTTCTGTCATCACATTCAATTGATACCTTTTCGTCGGGAACAAGTCTGATGATGTCACAAAGATTTTTTGCTGCAAGAACAATTCTGCCCTCTGAAAAAACTTCTGCATCAATAACAATTTTTGAGCCGACCTCAAGGTCATAGCCTGAAAGACGGACTGTTCCGTTTTCTGCTTCAATGAGAATACCTTCAAGAGCAGGAATTGTGGATTTGCCTGAAACAGTTCTCTGAACATTCATACAGGCTTTTCCGAAATCTGCGCTGTCACAAATAATTTTCATAATCTGACTCCTTTTTCAAAAAAAATGCAAAATATAAAATATAATTTTTAGTAGTAGACGTAGTAACGAGGAAAATGTGAAAAACTCTGATTTTCCTTTATTTTACAACTGTTACGGGAATTTTTTTCTGTTAAAAACAGTGTTTATAAAATGTTGAGAAAAAATAAAAACTTTTTTTCCGTGCGGAATGTGGAATAATTGTGGAAAGAATAAGGAAAACTTTGCGGAAAATTATTCCTCTTTGACATTCTTAATAATGTCATCAACAATTGCCTTCAATCTGAGATCTTTGGCAAATTTTTTTTCAATCTCTTTAAGAGCATAGATAATTGTTGAATGATGCTTCTTTCCGATTTCATCACCGATCTGAGAATAATTTTTGCCTGTGCTTTTGTGAGCAACATAAATTGCAATCTGTCTTGCAAGAGAAATGTTTGCGTTTCTTTTTTCTGAGCAGATGTCTTCAATGGAGACGCTCATTGTTCTTGAAACCTCATCAAGCACCTTTGCAACTGTTATATTGTTTTGATTGTTGTCACTGATTATATCACCGATTGCTTTTTTAGCGGCGGAAAGAGAGGGCTCTGTTCCTTCAATGTCGTTAAAGGCCTTGAGCTTGTTGACAACACCTTCAATCTGTCTGATGTTCTTATCAATTTTGCCTGCAATGTAGCTTGCAACATCATCGCTGATATCAAAATTAAGATCTCTGCATTTTCTTTTGATAATCGCAACCTTTGTTTCAAACACGGGGGGCTTGATATCAACAAGAAGACCGCTTTCAAATCTTGTACGAAGTCTTTCTTCAAGAATGAGCATTTCCTTAGGAGGACGGTCTGAAGAAAATACAATCTGCTTGCCGCTGTTTTTAAGGGCGTTGAAGGTGTGGAAGAATTCCTCCTGTGTGCTTTCTCCTCTTGCAATGAAATGAACATCGTCAACAAGAAGAACATCACACTGTCTGTACTTATCGTGAAAATCACGGGTATTGTGCTTATTGATGTAATAAATCAGCTCATTCATAAAATGCTCGCCGCTGGTATAGATGATATTTTTATCGGGGAAATTTTTAATAAGCTGATTGTAAATTGCAAGAAGAAGATGTGTTTTGCCCAGACCTGAGGAGCCGTAAATGAAAAGAGGGTTATGGTTTACTCCGGGATGCTCTGCAACATTAACTGCGGCAGCATGGGCAAAACGGTTGCTTGAGCCTGTGATGAAATTTTCAAAGGTGTATTCATACTTTGACTGGGTTTCATCGGCTTCAGCTTCTTTTTTCTCGGGATAAATTCCCGAAAGAATAAATTTGACTTCAATTTCAAAGCCAAGGATGTCACAAAGAGTCTGCTTGATAATTGAATGGAACTTGTCGTTAAGAAATTTGATTTTAAAATTGCTGTCTGTTGAAAGGTAAACGGTGTCATTTTCGTACTGAACATATTTAAGAGGGGCAAACCAGACATTGTAAGCAACTTCTGTGGTCTGAGTTTTAAGAGTTTCAAGTGTAAGGGCCCAGATGTCCTCAAAAGAATCCATATTTTCATCTCCTTATTTTTTTAATCATTATTTTTTTATTTTCACTTGATTTAATTGCATTAAGTATATAATATATTATATATAAAATATAACAAGACACTACGAGTCAACTATACTATACTAAGTAAGTATAACATATAATAAATAAACTTGCAAGTGGTTTTAATTAAAAGACCTCTTAAAATTGACGTAAAAAGCCTTCTGAGGCTTTTTTGAGAAAAAAAGGACAAAATACTATGAATTATGAAAAAAGAGAAAATGATATTGTTTTAACTGATATAAAGTGCTTCAGCCTTGAATTATCTCTTTTCTGCGGACAGGCTTTCAGATGGAAGAAAACAGAGGACAAGGGTTTTGAGGGAATTGTCAGAGGAAAAAAAGTGAAAATTTTTCAGAAAGGCAATGAAATAATCTTCAAAAACACAAGTAAAGAGGATTTTGAAAACATTTGGAAGGATTATTTTGATTTCGAAAGAGATTATGAAAAAATCTGCTGCTGTTTTGAGGATGACGAATATCTTAAAAAGGCCTGTGAAGAGTATTACGGAATAAGAATTCTCCGTCAGGATCCGTGGGAGGCCTTGTGCTCCTTCATTATTTCACAAAATAACAATATACCGAGAATAAGCGGCATAATCGGCAGATTCTGTGAAAGCTTCGGTGAAAAAATTGATGAGGATAATTTTTCTTTCCCTGATTATAAGGCTCTCAAAGATATAACTGCAGAAGATCTTGCACCCTTGAGAGCAGGCTTCAGAAACAAGTATATAATTGATGCAATAAAAAAGTTAAATAGTGAAGAAATTTCACTTAATGATATTTATAATATGCCTATTGAACAGGCGCGTCAGGAACTTATGAAAATCAAGGGAGTGGGCGCAAAGGTTGCAGAATGTACTCTTCTTTACGGTTTCGGAAGAATTGAAGCTTTTCCCGTTGATGTATGGGTGAAAAGAATCATGCAGGAGCTTTATCCCGAGGGCTTGCCTGAGTGCACAAAAAATGTGGAAGGAATTGCCCAACAGTATCTTTTTCACTGGAGAAGAAATATTAAGGAGAATTAAAAAATGACAGAGAAAAAACGTATGCAGCTTTGTGTGGAGGCTCTTGAAAAAGAATATCCGGATGCTCTTTGCTCTCTTGTTGCTTCAAACCCTCTTGAGCTTCTTATTGCAACAAGGCTTTCTGCACAGTGCACAGATGAAAGAGTCAATCTTGTCACCCCTGCCCTTTTTGAAAAATATCCCACTCTTGAGGATTACTGCAATGCAGATGTCAAGGACATTGAAAGACTTGTTTATTCCTGCGGTTTTTATAAAACAAAGGCTCAGAACATCAAGGAGCTTGCAATAAAAATCAGAGATGATTTTGACGGAGTTGTGCCTGACACAATTGAAAAGCTTACCTCTCTTCCCGGTGTTGGAAGAAAAACAGCTAATCTGATAATGGGTGATATTTATAAGCAGCCGGCAATTGTGGCGGACACTCATCTTATCAGAATCACAAACCTGCTGGGCTTTGTTAATACAAAGGATCCCAAAAAAGTTGAGCTTGAAATTAAAAGTATCATTGAGCCTTCAAAAAGTAACGATTTTTGTCACAGATGTGTTCTTCACGGCAGAGCGGTCTGTGTTGCAAGAAAGCCGAAATGTGACATCTGTTGTATGAAAGAATACTGCAAAAGTGCAAAATAAAAAGCAAAAAAAGGAGATGTAGTCTTACATCTCCTTTTTGATTTTAAAGTTGAATCAATATTTTTTTGAAAGAAGTGCTTCTGCTTCCTGATGAGAAATTTTTCCGCTGTTGCAGTCAGCCATAAGCTGAACATCCTTGTCGTTAAGACGGTAGAAATGCCAGATAATGCAGGCAACCGCAAGGCCGAAGATGGGTACAATATTATATGCAAACCAGATTCCGTCAAAGGCTGATGCGGGCTGCTGAGCAATTGCATTGATTTTTTCAAGTGCTGCAAAATCGCTGGCATTGTCAAAGGACTTGAAGCCGTAAAGACCCACAATTGCAAGCCAGGCTGAACCGGAAATTGCAGCTGCAAGCTTAACTGCAAAGGTCTGGATTGCAAATGAAATACCCTTTGCTTCGATTCCTGTTTTGAACTGACCGTATTCAGCACAGTCGGGAGTAAAGGTGAAGGAAAGAATACCCACAACTGCAAGAGGAATTGAACGGAGCATATATGTGATTGTGAACAGAAGGAAGCTGTTTCTTGTGGGAAGAATAAAGAAAGAAAGAACAAATGCTGCAATTGCGGAAATTTTGAAAACAAGTGCCTTGTCATATTTTCTGATAATCTTGGGAACAAGAATTGCCATAATAAGCTGTGGAGCTGCTGCAACTGTGCCTGTGATAAGAGAAGCAAGAGAATTTTTGTAAATGTAATATGCAAAAATCTGATGCATTGAGTTATATGTCTGAGCGCCTGAATAGAAAATATAACCGATGTAGAAAATAAGAAGATATTTGTTGCTGACAACATATTTGAGCATTCTTCTGACGGTGAACTGCTCTTCATCGGTGGACTGATGTCTTTCCTTGCCGATAAAAATGAGAGGAGCCATGGTGGCAAGAGCAACAACGGCAATGATAACGCTTGAAACACCGTAAGAAATGCCCACATCCTCACTTACAAGAGCGGGAACAATAACAGAGGTAAGAGCAATACCGATACCTGCAGTGAGACCCTTGACTGAGAGAATGGAGTTTCTTTCTTCAATGTTGTTTGACATTGCTGTCACAAGACCGAAGGCGGGAACGTCACAAAGGGTGTATGCAGTGTCCCAGATGATATAAGCAAGGGCAAACCAGAGAACCTGAACAGATTCCTTTGAATCAGCGGGAATAAAGAAAAGTGCAACTGTTGACAGCGGAGTGATAATGCATGCGGCTTTAAGCCAGGGAATATACTTTTTTCCGCTTTTGAACTTGATTTTGTCAAAAATGACACCGAAAATGGCATCGTTCACTGCGTCCCATACTTTGACAATACCCATAACCAGAGAGCAGGTCAGAGGATCAATCATAAAGGCAACAAAGGTGGGAAGAAAGCTTGATACCATACAGTAAATCATATTCTGACCGAAAAAGTATGAATAATAGCTTTTTCTTTCTGTCGGTGTGGTCTGCCACAGAGGATTTTTGTTAACTGCTTTTTTCATAATGTTTTCTCCTTAAAGTTTTATGTCTTTAATTTTATCACTATGGATTGATTAAGTCAAGGAAATAACATTAATGAGAAAATTTTGCAATGCACGGAAAAAGAGGGATTTTCAGAATCCCTCTTTTTTATAAAAATGCTTTAAGCTCGTCAATAAGTCTTTCTTCTTCCTTCACAAGCTTTTTTGCAAGAGAAAGGGCTTTTTCATCAGCTGAGGAATATTCATTGATATATGAGCAGAGGCTTTTAATTCCCATACCGCAGCCGTCAAGAACAATTTCTGCAACTGTTTTGTCATCGGGATTTTTCATCAGACGCATATTTGTCCCCATCTTTGACATCATTCTTGTCATTTTTCCCGGATCCTTTGTTTCTTCATCCGCCTGAGTGAGCTGTTCACCGATTTTTATTTGAAGATCCTCGTGTGTTTTTATGCTTTTTGTCAAAATGGTGAGAAGCTGAGTGTTGTTGACATTGTCAAGAACATTCTTGATGCAGTTGATTGCGGTTTTTGCTCCCGAATCACATTCTCTCAGAAGCTTTATTGTGTCGTTTTCCATAAAGAAAACCTCCTTGGTTATACTTTTATAAAAAAGTATGAGCAAGGAGGAAGGCTTTTATTCATTGACTGAAAAAACACAGCCGCAGTAATTCTGACGGTATAAATTATATTCACGGGAAAGCTCCGTTGATCTTTTATATCCGTTTTTCTTTTTGAAATCTGAAGGGAGATGCTTTACTCCATATTCTTTTTCAAGAGACTGACCGATTTCATTGATGACCTGAGCATTTTTCAGGGGGCTGATTGTCAGAGTTGTTGTGAAATAATCGAATCCCCCTTCTTTTGCTTTTTTTGCCGTTTCTCTTAAACGAAGCTCGTAGCAGCGGAAGCATCTTTCACCGCCTTCGGAGCATTTTTCATAGCCCTTTACAAAGGTGTAAAAATCAGCGGGAATGAAATCACCCTTGATGAGCTTCACGGGTGAAGAGAATTCCATTTCAGAAATGAATTTTTCAATTTCCTCAACGCGCTTTTCATATTCCTTTTCGGGATAAATATTCGGATTATAAAAAAATACGGTAATATCAAAAAATTCTGACAGATATTCGAGGCAGTAGCTGCTGCAAGGAGCACAGCAGGCATGAAGAAGCAGGGAGGGTCTGACAGAGTCGTTTTTTAGCTTTTCAATGAGCTTGTCCAGCTCTTTTGAGTAATTTATCATTGTAATCACCTGACAAGTTTTATACTTACAACAATATCATTTTTTACAATTAATTTCAAGGCATAAAATTTCAAATTTAATCAACACTAAACAAGAAGAAAGATTATCGGAGGAAAAAATTATGATAAAAGGTGTAAACAGACAAGTGGTTGAGGTCAGTGAAACCGAGTGCGATTATTTTGAAAGAATACTGTTTTTTGTCAAGCCCGAATATTCCTTTCTCAGCGAAGGAAAAATCAGAGAAAGGGCTGGAATGATTGCCGGCTGTACCGACAAGGCACCCCCCACAAAAATCAGCGGAAACAAAAGAACACAGATTCTCAGAACGGTTTTGTCTCTTCTTGGAGGTATTGCTCTGGGAATTGTAATTTCAAATTTTTTCTGAAAAAAAGAGAGGTGTAACAGAAAAAAATTACACCTCTTTTTGTTTTTGCTTAAGCATTAAAATGTTCTTTGCAGCCCGCACAGCCTGATGTGCTGTTACAGCTGCTGCAATTGCAGCCGATACAGCGTTGGCCTTTTTTCTTGCTTTTGTAAACATATGCTGCTGCAACAAGAACAACAACAAATACAATCAGAATTACAAAAATATCTTCCATATAATCACCTTATTTCAAATGTGCTCTTTTGACCCTCGGATTTTGTTCTTTTGCCGGAGCGGATGCACAAAAAGGAAATTATTCCGCAAATTACCAACACCGCAGCAAGTCCGGGAAGGAAGGCTTCACCTGTTTTGCCTGTTGTGATAAGAGTGCCGAGCTGATAAATGAAAAAGCTGATTGTAAAGCCTGTTGCAAACTGATAAGCAATTGCGCCCGCAAGCCATTTTCCGCTGTTCATTTCACTTTTCATTGCTCCCATTGCTGCAAAGCAGGGCGGAGTGAACAGGTTGAACATAAGATATGCCAGAGCGGCAGATTTTGTGATTGCAAAGGCAGATGCAACCTCAGAGCCTGCACCCTCCATAAGCTGAAGCTCTTCACTGTCAATGAGATTTTCAAGTCCTGCAAAACAAACCGCAAGAGTTCCCACAACATTTTCCTTTGCAATAAAGCCTGTTATTGCCGCAGCGGCAAACTGCCAGGAAAGAACTCCCACAATCGGAACAAGAATGTAAGCAAAGGGGCCTGCAATTGAAGCAAGAATTGAGCTGTCTGCAGTTTCAGCTTCCTTCAGACTCCAGGTGAAGGACTGCATAATCTGAATTGCAGTGTTACACAGAAGAATGATTGTTGCCGCCTTGACAATATATGACCAGCCTCTGCTGCACATTGATTTGAAGGCTCTGATAAGAGAGGGAGCCTTGTATTCGGGAAGCTCAATAATAAAGTAGGATTTTTTTGCATTGTAGCCGGTGATTTTGTTTATAATCAGCGCACTGACAAAAATGATGAAAATTCCCGCAAAATACATGAGGGGACCCACCCAGGATGCATCCTCAAAGAAAGCTCCTGCAAAAAGAGCAATGACAGGCAGCTTTGCTCCGCAGGGCATGAAAGGTGAAAGCATTGCAGTTGCACGTCTTTCGCGCTCGTTGCGGATTGTGCGGCAGGCCATAACACCGGGAATGGCACAGCCTGTGCCGATAACAAAGGGAATGACAGATTTTCCCGAAAGACCGACCTTTTTGAAGATAGGGTCAAGGACAACAGAAACTCGTGCCATATAACCGCAGTCCTCAAGCAGAGCAATGAGAAAATACATAATCATAACAAGGGGAAGGAAGCCGATAACCGCAATTGCGCCGCCGATTACACCGTCAACAAGCAAAGCGGAAACAATGGGCGTTGCACCTTCAAAAGCAACAGCAATTTTTTCCTGAAAGGCTTCAAGAAGTGCTGTCAGCCAATCTGCCAGCCAGGCACCGGGTCCCGCCTGGGAAATCCAGAAAACACTGAACATAACAGCGGCAAAAATGGGAATACCGAGCCAGCGGTTTGTGATAAGAGCGTCAAGCTTGTCCTGGGAGTTTCTGTCTTTTGTGAAAATCTTTCTTTTTTCAACTCCGGAAACAACCTTGTTGACAAAGTCAAAACGCTTTTTATCTGCCTCAAGAACAGCCGCCTTGTTTTCAAGGTCAATGTCACCCTGAACATAAGGAGCCGTCTGACACTTGCCCTTAAGGGTGTATGCAGTTGTGATGATTTCATTGATACCCTCAGCAGAGGTTGAAACAGTTTCAATGACGGGACAGTTCAGCTTTTCTGAAAGAGCCCTTGCATCAATGTCGGTTTCTTTTTTTCTGTTGATGTCTGATTTGTTGAGAGCAACAATAACGGGGATGTTCAGTTCAAGCAGCTGTGTTGTGAAAAAAAGGCTTCTGCTTAAATTTGTTGCATCAACAATGTTAAGAATAATATCGGGATTTTCGTTGCATATAAATTCCTTTGCAACACTTTCCTCTGAGGTGAAGGGTGACATGGAATAAGCACCCGGAAGGTCAACGGCAATGAGCTCGTCATTGCCTTTCCAATAGATTTTTTTAATCGGGTGTTCTTTTTTATCAACGGTGACACCTGCCCAGTTGCCCACTTTTTCGTTTTTACCGGTGAGGGCATTGAACATTGTTGTCTTTCCGCTGTTCGGGTTGCCTGTTAAAGCAATTTTCATTAAGGTACCTCCTGAGTTAAGCAAGACTAACTCTCTGTCTTAAATAATGTCAGAATGAAAAATGCAGCTTCATTCCGACTCTTTAGATTTTAAATTGCAATGGACTGAGCCAGCATATTATCAATATTATATCTGCCGTCTTTTATTGAGACAATGCAGCCGCCCTTGAGCTTTTTGATGAGGGTGATGGGCTCTCCGCCGTAGCAACCCAAGGAAAAAAGAAAAGCATTCAGGTCTTCATCATCTGTGCATATTTCTCTGATAATATATTCAGTTCCTTCCTGAGCTGAAAGTAAATTCATAAGCTGACCTCTTTATTTTTATAGTTTGTTAGTCAAGACTAACTGACATAATTTTACCACCTCAGAAAAATATTGTCAATAAAAAATTCAAACAAAAAACAAAAAAACAGGAAAAATTTTCTTGTCTGTTATTAACAAAAGGATGAAGCGATACCGCTTCATCCTTTTTATGTTTGATTAACTTTTATCAGTCAGCGTTTTCCTCTTCGATTTTGTCAATCATTTCCTGAGGGATTGCTTCACCGTGCTTGACGAACATCATCAGACCGAAGCAGATCAGGAAGGCAATGGGGCTGTAATAGAACAGGGACATATATGTTCCCGTTATCATTGCAACACCGCCGTAAACAATGGGAGATGCAATCTGAGCTGAGAAGGTAGCTGTGTAGTAATATCCTGTGAAGGTACCTACCTTATCAATACCGCCGATTTCAAGAACAAGAGGAAGGGTGTTAACGGTAATGAACATGTTTGCAAAGCCTGCAAGAATAAGAACGGGATAAATGAGAATCTTGAGAACCTTTACAATGCCGTCAACAGAATCTCTGATGTTTGTCAGGGCAGCTGAATAATCTCCGTCAGCAACCTCTTTGCCGAGAATGTTGTTGCTTGAGGAAACAAGATTGTCAAGGGTGAATTCACCGCCGCTTGTTTCGGTAAGTGCGGCTGTAACCTTTTCATAATCACTGCCTTCGGTCATATCTGAAAGATAAGCAATGTAACCGTCAATTGAAAGAGCTTCATAATCACCTGAAGCGGTGCCTGCTTCAACAGCAGCATTGTGAGCTTCCTTGAGCTCTGTGTTTACGGTGTTGATTGTTGTGTCGATGTTTGCATAAACCTTGTTTGCCTGAACGTATTTTGAAACTGAAAGACCGTTGCTTGTGACCATAATGCTGAACACAAGGAAGAAAACAAGGAATGCTGCAATGAATACTGAAAGACCTGCGGCAATTGTCTTTTTTCTGCCGAGCTTTCTGCCCATCTTACCTGCAGGAATTGCGGCTACAGCTGAGCAGACGGCAAAGATTGCCATGATGATTGTTGCCTGAGCTGTTGCCATGTGAAGAATTTCCTGAGCAAAAAGTGAGAAGAAGGTTGTGATTGCATTTGAACCGCAGAAAAGGAAGAACAGAGCGCAAAGCATAAACAGAAGGCTCTTTCTTTCACCCTTTGAAAGCTTGTTGGCTTTTCTTTCAGCCTTTTCAGCCTTCTTGGCTTCTTTTTCAGCCTTTTTCTTTGCAGCTTCATTCATTGCAATGTTCTTTTCAGCCTTGACTTGAATACGGCTGTCCTGCTCCTTGACAAAGAAGAGAAGAACAAGAGCGCCAGCAATCATAACAATTGAGCCGATGATGAAAACAATGGGGAAGGTCTGGCTTTCTTCAGTTGCCGCACCGAAGAAGAGAGAATAAATAAGAGAAGCAATTGTACCTGCAACCATACCGACGGCACTGCCGATACCGCCCATAAGGTTGATGATTGCGTTACCTTCGGATCTGAGTTCGGGAGGTGTAAGGTCGGGCATAAGAGCAACAACGGGTGCTCTCCATAAGGACATTGTGAAAACAAAAAGAATGATGCATACCATTGTTGCGGGAAGGCTGCCTGATCTGAGAGCCACAAAGGGAATCAGAGCAAATAAAAGGGCAGAAACGGGAGCACCGAAAACAATGAAGGGACGGCGCTTACCGAGCTTTGAATGGCAGTTGTCGGAAAGCTTACCGAAGGTAGGCTGGAAGATAACACCGAAGATGTTATCAAAGGTCATAATAATACCGATGAAGAGAGGAACAAGAGAAATGCTTGATCCGAAACCGACGTCTTCACCCTGAGCTCTTGCAAATTCTGCAAGGAAGGGAACAGCCTCGTTGAGCTTTGCACTCAAAGCGGTTACCCAGGCAGATTCTGTAAGAAGCTTGTTAAGAATCTTTGTGATATAGGGATCATAGATGGCCCAGGCAATTGAAGAAGCCATAAAGCCGAATCCGGTTAATACTGTAAGTTTGACATTAAGTTTGTTTGTTTTTTCAGCCATGTCAGAACTCCTTTCCATTATTTGTCAGATTATGTCTGACTGCTTATTATTATATACTTTATTAAAATAAAAAGCAATATAAAAATATTTTTTAGGCACTTTTTTTATTTCGGGATAAAAGAAAGTTCAGTGGCTTTTTTTATTATTTTATGGTCTTCTGATTTCGTTGAGAACACTGTTCGTTTCAGGACTGCCATTTTTTTGAGTCCGCACGGAAAAGCTGTTTTACGGATTAATTAAGCAGTGATTTTCTGAAAGCTCCTTTTTCGTTTATGCTGATAACAGCTCTTATAAAAAATCTTCTTTTGACGGCTTGTTCAGCGGGATGATTTTATTGCTCCCCTACCGAATCGTCGGATTTTCTTGATGCTTCAAGCTCTGCTGTCATTTTTGCAAGAGTTTTTTTGTCCATATTGCAGATAAGACCAATGCCGACAAACATCACAACGGAGCTGATAAGATAAAGCCCCGCAACAAGACGGCACATATTTTTTGCCGTCTGTGCACTTTGTCCGATTGTGCCAAGCTCCGATTCATAGCCGAGAAGACCCATAACAACAAGAACTGCTGACGGACCGATGCCCTGGGAAAGCTTGCGGAAAAAGGAATGAAGGGAATAAACAGTGCCTTCTTCACGGACACCGAATTTCCATTCGTTATAATCAATGGCGTCAGCCATAATTGCCCAGGAAACACAGGTGAATACCCCCGAGCCGAGTCCGTAAAAGGTGAGACCGATAAGATAAATCACAAGTGCTGCTTCGCGGCTTTCAACAGCGGGGAAAAAGAGCATTATCCCCGAGCCGATAAGGGAAATTACCGTTCCCGCTGCGGCGGCCTCTTTTTTCCCGAATCTGTCCGTAAGCTTTTTGATAAAGGGTATGAAGAACAAAACGGGAACAAAGCCTGCCATCTGAATCAGACCTGAAAGATAAGCCTTGTTGAAATAGGTTGCAAACATAATTGTGTTTGCCGTTGTTGCCGACTGCATACCGAGAAACATTCCCATTGCGGCAACGGTTGCGCCCACTGCGGGACGGTTTTTCATAAATTTGCCGAAGGATTGAAGAATGCTGAATTTGTCTTGTTTTTTGTTTGCTCTGACAGAGCTTTCATTTCCGCGGATTGTGATTGTTTTGAGCATAAACATAAATGCCGCAAAGCCGATTATGCCCATAAGCAAGGCGGCAAGAAACACACGGTTTCCGAGAAGAACCTCCTTGGCTGTGCCTGTGAGAGGGTCAAGGATTTCATCACCGATTTCATAAGGCTCGTCCGTGAGAGGATTTATGTGAAAATCCCCTGTTCCGTCATAAATCTTCTTTTCCCAGATGAGAAGCGGAAGAATAACCGTGGGAATGATTGTTCCAAGCATAGAGCCGATGCTTCTCCAGGTGGAAAGCTGTGCCCTTTCTCCGCTGTTTTCGGTGATGAGGGAAAGCATTGATCCGTAAGGAACATTTGCAACGGTATAAAAGGCATCCCAGAGAATATACCCGAAAACGTATAAAACGGATTTGACGGCAACGCTTGCATTGGGGAAGGGCAGAAAAACTGCTGCTCCCGCAAAAAGAAGACCGCAGGCACCGATGAAAATATATGTTTTGAATTTTCCGTATTTATAGCTTCTTCTGTCATTGTCAATAAGATTTCCGATAAGAGGGTCATTGATTGCATCCCAGATTTGAACAATGAGAAGAAGGACAGAAAGCAGTCCCGTGTCCATCATCATAAAAACAAGCCAGAAGGTCTGCACCGTTCCTTTAAGTGCGAAGCTCATATTACAGCCGAAATCCCCTGCCGCATATGCAATTTTGTCGGCAAGACCAAATTTGCGGTGACCGTCGGAGCCTTTAGTTGTTTTATTTTCATTCTTATCCATAATTTTTCCTCCGAATTTCAGTCTTGAGTCTTCATTATTTTGTGAAGCTTTTCGTTAAAAATACAGATAATTCATCACAATGAATAATAAAAAAAGAGAAATACTTTCTTAAGCGGCATCGGCGTTTGAAAGATTTCTCTTATAAAATGTCAGTTTTTATTTCAGATTTTTTATAAATTCATCTGCTTCATTTCTTGAATTAAAAATAATAATATCCTTATCACTTTTGTATTTGTCAAGCAGCTCATAAATATATGGCAGAGTATCCTGAGGAAAATCCTCGATAAAGCGTTTAAACTCGGGGTCAAGCTCGGTTTCAAGCCAGGGAAGGTCATAACGCTCCTTGCCGATTCTGTCCCTTACTCCCTGAAGGCAAAGCTCTGTGGGAAGGTCAAAAAGAAAAACCGTGTCACAGGCTTTAAGCCTCATTTCAATTGTTCTTTTATAGTTGCCGTCAATTATCCATTCAGGGCTTTCAAGGATTTCTTTTATTCTTGAGTCAAAATCTTCTCTTGAAATGTGGGTTTTGTCAGGCTTGTGCCATATGGTGTCAAGATAATAAAGGGGCAGTCCCGTTTTTTTGCTGAGCTTTTCGGCAAAGGTTGTTTTTCCTGAGCCGGGACAACCGATAATAATTGCCTTTTTCATTTTGGTTTCTCCTTATTAAAAAACAGGTATCTCCACGAAATCGGGAGATACCTGTGCCCTTTTATTTCTGACAGTAAGCAATAAAGCGCTCAAAAGCAGCCATTCCCTCTTGAGTTCTCTTGTAAACACCTGCATGCTCAAGGCATTTTGTGAAGCTCTTACCCACTTCCTTGCGGATGATTTCTTCAATATTGTCCTTGGTGATTGTGTAATTATCCTTGAAGGAAGCAACCCACTGAGCGTGCTTTTCGATTTCTGCATCGGAAGAGATATCCTTGCCCTCAAGAATAAATTCCTGAAGCTTTGCAAGCTCCTTCTTAAGTCTTGAAGGAAGAATTGCTCTGCCCATAACCTCAATAAGACCGATGTTTTCCTTTTTGATGTTGTGGATTTCCTTGTGGGGATGATAAAGTCCGTCGGGATGCTCCTCGGTTCTGATGTTGTTTCTGAGAACAAGATCCATTTCGAACTTGTCGCCCTTCTTTCTTGCAATTGGGGTGATTGTGTTGTGGGGAGTGTTGTCGGTGTTGGCAAAGATGTAAGCATCGGCGTCGGTGTAGCCTCTCCACAGCTCAAGAATTTTGCCTGCAAGAGCAACAATTTTTTCGGTGCTTTCGCCTCTTACTCTGATGACGGACATGGGCCATTTTACAATGCCGACCTCAAGGTCCTCAAAGCCCTCGAAGGTGAAATACTTTTCTATGGGAGCCTTTGCCATTGCGAATTCATAATTACCGCCCTGGAAATGCTCGTGAGCAAGAATTGAGCCGCCGACGATGGGAAGGTCAGCATTTGAGCCCACAAAATAATGGGGGAAAAGCTTGACAAAGTCAAAAAGCTTCTTGAAAGCCTTTTCATCAATTTTCATGGGTGTGTGCTCGGAATTGAACACAATGCAATGCTCATTATAATAAACATAGGGTGAATACTGGAATCCCCAGGCTTCTCCGTCAATTTCAATGGGGATGATTCTGTGCGTCTGACGTGCGGGATGATTGAGTCTGCCTGCATAGCCTTCGTTTTCAACACAGAGCATACATTTGGGATATGAGCTTTTGGGTGCGTTTCTTTCATCCTCAATTGCCTTGGGATCCTTTTCAGGCTTTGCAAGGTTAATTGTGATATCAATGTCACCGTACTCGGTGGGTGTGACCCATTTGATGTCTCTTGCAATACGGTAGCGTCTTATGTAATCTGAATCACAGCTGAGCTTGTAATAATAATCCGTTGCCATCTCGGGTGAAATTTCATAAAGGGCATCGAAGTTTGAAATCACCTCACTGGGTCTGGGCATAAGAGCGGACATAATCTTTGTGTCGAAAAGGTCTCTTTGTGTGACGGTATCCTCGATAAGACCCTTCTTGACTGCTTCATCAAGGAAAACAGAGAGAATCTCTTCAAGGCTTTCCCACTCACAGTCAGCTTCGGGTGCCTTGTATTCATCCATATGCATGATTTCAAGAATGCGGTTGATTGTGAAATTGACATCCTCTTTTTCAATAAGACCGCAGTCAAGGGCGTAGGAAATCAATTTTTTGATGCTTTCATTAATCATATTTTACACCTCTTTTAATGATATAAATCTATAATACACCATAAAGCAGTTAAAAATCAATATTAAGATAATAAAAGTGTGACAAAAAAACCTCTCCCGAATAAACTGTTATTAAAAAGCAAGGGAGGAATTGTTTTGTCGGAGAAGATAAGTTATTTTATGGGAGCAAATTCACCCGAGGGGTTTTATTCCCTTTTTGATGAGCTGTATAATCCTTATCAGGATGTAAGAGCTTATATAATCAAGGGCGGAGCCGGCACGGGCAAATCAACATTTATGAAAAGAGCTGCACAAGAGGGTGAAAAGAGGGGTCTTCAGGTGCAGTATATTTATTGCTCCTCTGACCCTGAAAGCCTTGACGGAATTCTGATTGAAGAAAAAGGTGTCTGTCTTGTTGACGGTACCTCACCTCACGTTGTTGAGCCGAAATTCCCGGGTGTTGTTGAAAACATAATAAACACAGGTGATTTCTGGGACGGGAAAATTCTTCGGCAGAGGGCAGAAAAAATCCGCAGGCTGACGGTGGAAAATTCAATTTATCACCGTCGCAGCACAAGATATCTGTCGGCGGCAGGCTCACTCAAGGAGGATGGCAGAAAGCAGCTTAATGATTTTATCAGGGAAGAAAAAATTTCCGGCTATGCACTGCGCCTTGTTTCAAAGGAGATTGCAGGTAAAAAAGGCAAACTGCCCGGCAAAAGCATCAGACGCTTTGTCAGCGGAATCACTCCTCAGGGTGAGGTGTTTTTTGACAGCACCTTCAGAGCGCTGGCTGACAGAGTCATCGGCATAAGGGATGAATTCGGCGTTGTTTCGGCAAGGCTTTGCAGCAAAGTCGGAGAAATTATGCTCAGCAAGGGCTATGATGTTATTTTCTGTCAGTGCCCTCTTAAGCCGAAGAAGGAATGTGAGCATCTGATAATTCCCGAGCTGAGACTCGCCTTTGTCACCGCGAAGAAGGAGCATAATGTCTGCCTTGATTTCTGCAGAACAATTCACTGTGAAAGATTTTACCGTGAAGGACATCTGACTGTTTCGGGACAGGTCAGATGGACGGAAAAAATGAGTCAGTGTCTTATCGGGGAAAGCATGGCAATGCTGAAAAAGGCAAAGTCCGTTCACGATGAACTTGAAGGAGAATACCGTCAGGCAATGGATTTTGAGGGTCTGAACGGATATACGGAAAAGGTTATTTCGGAAATTTTTCAATAAAAACAGAGGCTGTAAAAAAAGTGCAGACCGCATAAACCAAGATAAACAGAGGGTTTCTTTAGACTTTTAAGTCCGAAGAAACCCTTTAAAACATAAAAATATATAAAAGAATTGCAAAAACTGTGTTTTTGCGGTTTATGCTATAAATAAACCTCGCCATCGGAGTACCTATGTACGCCGTCGGGCAACCCAAAATAAGGCTTTTAGCCTTATTTTTGCTCGGTTTGTTCATTCTGCGCATTTTTCCTAGCCCATTAAAATGGGGATGTAAAAAAGTTTCTTACATCCCCTATCATTATTTTCTGAGAAGCTTGATAAGGCTGATTTTCAGCTTCTTTGCCTTGGGCATCAGCGTTGAATAGAAATAATACTTAAGCTTGTTGCCCACAAGAATATATTCGCCGATAAATTCATGGTAATCGGCTGAAAAGCTCTTTTTGAAATCGAAAATTCCCTTGAAATTATCCTGGGGCTCAAGCTCACCAAGGGAGCCGTCGGGATTGAGGATGGGAGTTTTTACGATAACATATCCGAGGTCGTGAATGCTGCAGCCTCTTTTGACACTTTCACAAAGGCGCAGATAATTCAGATAATGGCTCGAGCGGGTGTTGTTTCTGATGACGTTACGGGTGCCGCCGAAAAGACAGCTGCCCATACCTGCGTAATAAATTGAAAGTCCGCCGGCAACACATATTCTGCTGTCTGAGGTGAATTCCTCAGCTTCGGCAATTCTTTTTTCAAAATGCTCTGTCTGCTTGTCAACGCTTGAAATGGTTTCGTTGAGCTGACGGGCCTTCTTTTCATGAGCACCTTCAAGCTCCCTGAGAGCCTTTTCTTTGTTTTCAAGTCTCTGAGCCTGAAGTTGCTTGTCAAGCTCTTTGTCATAATAAACAAGCTTGAGGTCACTGCAGCCGCGGAATTCTCTGAGAAGCTTTGCGCAGTAATCTCCGTTTCTTTCAACAAAGTTGTCTCTTTCGCTTGTGTCACGCATAACAGCCATAAAGTCTTCCATAATCTGAGGATTCTTTTCAATGTCTTCAATGGTATAGCTTTCTGCAACAAGACCTCTCTGCTCACCGATTCTGATGCTGTATCTGACGCCCTTGTCACACTTTTTTAGAATTTTGTCTGCTGAAAGAGCGGCTCCGTTTTCATCCTTGAGATTGATGAAAAGCTGAACGGGCTGCTTGTAGGTGTAATTTTCCAGTGAGTAATTGAGAGTATAGCCGAGGTCACAGAGAGTTTTATGAAGCTTTGTGCCTTTTTCCTGAGGCTGTGAGTTGATGCGAAGGGAAACAGACGGGTCTGTGATGAAGCAGGTCACACTGTTTTCCTTGATCTGCTGACGGATGAAGGCTGTGAACTCTTCAAGAAGTGTAACATTGTCATAATCACAGACTGCACCGCCTGATGCATACCAGATTTTTCCCGCAAGAGGCAGAGAGCGCTCCATAACAAGAGCCGCAAGAACAATTTTGTCTCCCTCATATCCGCAGAAATATCTGCATTTCCAGGTTGTTTTGACCTTTTCCCAGCGGGAGCTCTGAATGTACTGGCCGCCGTTTTCACAAAGAAAAGCGTCAAATTTATTCATATCAGTTTCAATTCCGAAGTTATACATCTCAGCCTTACTTCCTTTCTTCAAGAGCTTTGTTTCTGAATGCCTTGAGCACCTCTTCCTTTTCATTGAAGGGCACATTGACACCGTTGATTTTCATATAGCTTTCGTGTCCCTTGCCTGCAAGAATAATAATGTCTCCCGGCTCTGCCATTTTCACGGCATGGTCAATTGCCTGAGCTCTGTCGGGGATGATAACAAATTCTCCGCCTTCCTTCTGACAGAAATCTGCAATTTCACGGCAGATTTTATCGGGGTCTTCAAAATTGGGGTCGTCACTTGTGATGACGGAAATATCACTCATGGCACCTGACACTCTGCCCAGCTCTTCTCTGCGGCATTCTGTTCGTCCGCCGACGGAGCCGAAAAGAGTTATAATCCGGTTGTGCTCATAGCTTTTTGCCGTTTCAATGATGTTTTTAAGGCTTACTCCGTTATGAGCATAGTCAATGATAACGGTTATATTGTCGTGGGCTTTGACAATTTCACATCTGCCCTTGACAAATACCTCCTCAAGACCCTTTGCAATGCCTTCGTCACTGATGCCGAGTCCTTCGGCAATTGCAACGGCAACAAGAGCATTGTGACAGTTGATTTCACCGGGAATTGCAAGGTCAAAGGTTTTTTCGGTACCTTTTGAACAGATGTTCATTTTCATCCCGAGTCTGCTGCCCTTTTTGATTTTTTGGCAGCTTTGCAGAATGTAATCGGCAGTTTCGTTTTCACCGTAGGTTATGATTTCTCCCGCAGAATTTTCCATAACCTCCTTGCTGAAGGGATCATCGGTGTTGACAACGGTTTTTTTACAGCGGGGGAAAAGCTGTGTTTTCCAGTATGCATATTCCTCAAAGCTTTCGTGCTCGTTGGTGCCGATGTGGTCGGGATAAAGATTTGTGAACACACCCACGGCAAAGCTTATATGGTCGGTGCGGTGAAACTTAAGACCGAGAGAGGAAACCTCAATTGCAACAGCCTTGCAGCCTGCATCGGCCATAATACGCAGCATTTTCTGAAGCTCATAGCTTTCGGGGGTTGTGTTGACTGTGGGCAGAACAACGTCTGCGTATCCTGCACCGACTGTGCCGATGATTCCGCACATATATCCCGAATTGTCAAGCACGGACTTGACAATGTGAGCGGTTGTTGTTTTTCCTTTTGTGCCCGTGATACCGATGACATCAATATCCTTTGAAGGATCTTTAAAAAAGTTGCAGCTGATTGTGGCAAGCTGAGCACGGGTGTTTTCAACGGTGATGACAATTGCATCCTCGGGAAGCTCAATCTGCTTTTCACAAAGGAAAACACGGCTTCCCCTGTCATAAGCGCTGCGGGCATAGCTGTGTCCGTCGGCAAAGGCTCCCGTGAGGCAGACAAAGATGATGCCCTCTCCCGCCTTTCTTGAATCATAGGCAATATCACTGATTTCGCAGTCTGAAAAATTATTGCAGCTGTAGCTGACATTTTTTAAAATAAGGCTGAGTAACATTTTATTCACCACTTGTTTTCATCATTTTGAGCTTTTTGACTTCAGCTCTTTCTTCAAGATATTTACGTCTGAGCTCGTGGCGGTTTTTGCCGCCGATGAGACCGACTCTGCGGAAGGCTTCAATGAACATTGCCGCAAGGGCACCGCCTGTGCCGAGCATAAGGTCAATCATTGTGTCTGTCAGACCGTAGGAGTTTTCGATGTGGCCGTGCTGCATAACAAAGCCGTAAAGTCTGTCCATTGTGAACTCATAAAATTCCCAGCCCACAATTATACCCAGGGCAAAGCCGAGTGAGAAGAGAGCCTTGACGGAAATTTTTGCGGGAGTTTTTTCTCCCTGCATAATTTCACAGAGAACAAAGGCTCCCGTGCAGGCAAGGTAGCCGGCAAAAATGTGCTCGGGAATGTCAATATATTCAAAATCTGTTCTGGTGTTGAGAGTTGTGCCGATAACACAGCCGAAGCATATGAAAAGATTCAGCATTGTCTGCATATAAGCAGGATATTTTGTGATGAAGGACTTGCCTCCGAAAAGCTGAAACATATCCCACAGATGAGTGAAAATAATTGCGAAGGTTGCCTGGACAAATTCCGAGGTGTATCCGTGAAGCATTCCCCACACGCCCCAGATGAAAAGAAGGGCTCTGCACACCCACCAGGTGATTTCGTGGCCTTTTGCCAAAGGCTTGATTCGGTTAAGTTTTTTCATTATTAGGTTAATCCTTTCCTGAAGGGGATAAATTAGGCTGAATTGATATAACAAAAATTTTTATCATAAATTCACATTTATATATTGTACCATATTGTAATCAGATTTTCCACATATTTATATAAAAAAATCCCACTCACAATGGAGTGGGATTTCAACTTGTCGAAAAGTCTTTTCGACAAGTTGGCTGACTGTCGAGAATGTTACAAGATGCCCTTTTCTTCGCTCCGAAGTTGTACGAGGGTACTACGAGAGGGCGAAAAAAGGGCAAAGATATGAAAAAGCCGACTGAACTCGATGTTTTGTCGGCTTTTCTTTACTTTTTAATTCTGACAGTACTTAATTTTTATTATTGCTCTTGCAACATATATGTTCTTGTGACTTTATCGGCAGTCAAAAATCCCACTCACAATGGAGTGGGATTTAATCTGTCTGTCAGGACTTAGTTTTCGAAATCGATGATGCCTTCAAATATCTTTGCGAAGTATTCAAAGATAAGGTTGATTCTTGCAAAGATTGACTGGAAGAATGACCAGAGAGTTGTTGTAGCCTGAATGCTTTCTTCATAGAAAACAGCCACATAGTAGTAGTCGCCTGCTTCTGTGGGAGCCTTGAAGGTGCTTGCAATCTGCTTTTCAGCGCCGTCAACAACCTTGTATTCACCGTCAACTGCTTCTGCTGCATACCAACCTTCGAAGATGTATTTCACTTCGTCAGTTGCTTCCTTTGAGGGAGAGCCTGCAATGTTGACAATATCCTGAGTGATAACCTTGCCGGGAAGAGCGTGAATTGCACCGACCTCAGCACCGTCAACAATGAAGTAGAGGTTTACATAGCCGCTGTAATCGGGTTCCTCAGCCTCTGCTGCAAAAGAAACAGCTGTGAGTGAGAACATAAGGACAAGTGAAAGTAAAACTGATAATACTTTTTTCATATTTATTTCCTCCGAAAAATTATTTTTGTATCATATAGATACTGTTACATTGTCATTATAGACCATTGACAAAGGTTTGTCAATATTTTCATAGCGGGTTAATGGTTTAAATATTTGTGAAAAACTTTTGTTCAACTTATTGAAAGTTAACTGATTATAAAGTAATATAGAACAAAAAAGCAGGAGCGTGATTCAAAAATGAGCAATTGTTGGTTTAAGGGAAAGACCGTTGTGATAACCGGTGCATCAAGCGGCATCGGAGAGGGTCTGACCAAAAAGCTGATTGAAGAATATGACTGCAGGGTTATCGGTGTTGCAAGAAATGTTGAAAGACTCAATAACCTTAAGAACAGTCTGGGCAACAAAAAAAGATAATTTCTCATTTTATACCTTCGATGTTTCAGAGCTTGAAAAGTGGCAGAGCTTTGCCGTTCAGATCAGACAAGAGGGAATAAAGCCTGACATTCTCATCAACAAAGCGGGTATTCTTCCCAAGTTCGACAAATTCACAAATTATACTGCTGAGGAAATTCATTCCGTGATGCAGATAAACTTTTTCTCCTGTGTTTATTCAATGGAGGAAATGATGCCTCTGCTTGCCGGGTCTTCAACTCCCGCTGTTGTCAACATTGCTTCCTCGGCTGCACTTTGCGCTCTTGCGGGAACATCAATTTATTCTGCAAGCAAGGCTGCACTGAAAAGTCTGACAGATGCTGTCAGAGAGGAGGTCAGAGGTGAGTTTTACATCGGACTTGTGTGCCCCGGCTTCACCAAAACAAATATTTTCAGGAATCAGGGTAATGTGGGCTCTTCAAAGAGTGAAAAGGCAATGAATTTTGTCAGCACAAACTGTGACAGAATGGTTGAAAAGATTCTTTGGGGAATGAAGCATAAAAGAAAAGATATGATTTTCGGCACGGATGCTCATCTTATGGACGCGGGTAACAGACTTGTGGGTGTTCTGTGATCAAATGTAAGCAGCAAGGTTATGAAGGTTTCGTGGCTCAGTATTTTTGAAAACATTTTCAGAAAATAAAAAAGGAGAGATTGTAATGAATGATTTTTCACTCAGGGAAAGAGCAAAGGAAAACATCATTGTCACAGCTCACAGAGGTGCTTGCGGCGGTAACATCCCCTGCAACACACTTGCTTCTTATGAAATTGCACTCAAGCAGGGGGCGGATATGCTTGAGGTTGATGTCAGCTGCAGTGCTGACGGAAAGCTGTTTCTTTTTCATCCTCTGATGGAAAGAGCACATCTCAACAAGCCTCTTTTGCTCAGTGCACTTCCGTACAGTGTTATAAAGAAGCTGAGATATGCCAATTTTGACAATGCGCCCACTCAGTTCACAATTGCGGATTTTGACGAATTTCTTGACCGCTTCAAGGGCAGATGCTTCATAAACATTGACAAGTTCTGGTCTAATCCGGAAAAGATTTATAAAGCAATCAAGGCCCATTCAATGACAGATCAGGTTCTTGTCAAAAGTCGGCTCACTCCGAAGGTTATGAAGATTATGCAGGAGCTTGCACCTGAGCTTCCCTTTATGCCCATTGTCAGAGACAATCATCCCGATCACAAAAAGCTGCTTTCTTCAAAGCTTAATTACGTTGGTGTTGAGGTGCTTTTCAAGGATGACCGCTCTCCTGTGGCAAGTGAAGAATTCATTGAAAAAATGCACAGGGATGACATTCTTGTGTGGGTCAATTCAATCATTTTCAATTATAAAAACCAGCTTGCGGGCGGACACAGTGACGACACCGCGCTGACGGAAAGTGAAGAAAAGGGTTGGGGCTGGCTTGCGGACAGAGGCTTTGACATTATTCAGACCGACTGGCCGATGATGCTGATTGATTATCTGAAGAAAACAGAAAGATATTACAAATAAAGCCAACACGGATGCTTTTACTCATTGAAAAAGGCATCCGTGTTTTAATTAAAGAATAAGCCTTCTGCGGATAAAAGCAGAAGGCTTTTGTTCTTTTTATAAATTAGTATGTGAAGTCCCAGGTTTCGTTAAGACCGCCGTCAAATGTTGCATTACCTGAAATGACTCTTGCAATTGTTGCTGCTACATAGCCTGACATGGGCATCTCGTTGAGAAGGTGTGTAACCTTTCCGGCAGCATTGACAGTGATTGAAACCTTTGAACCGAGGTACTTGAGGTCTGCACTTGAAATTGAAACTGTGGGAAGATCAAGTGACATAATGTCAAGATAACCGATTACTTCTGAGCTATAGGTGGGAACGGGAGCGGCCGCTGTTGTGTTTTCCGGAACAAGAGTTACGGTGTAAATAACATTGTCGCCCTGCTTTTCGGCCTTTGCTTCAGCAACACCTGCCTCAACAAGCTTAAAAGTTTTGTCGACAGGAGGAACAAGTGCGAAGGGAGTCTGTCCGTCAGATGTCTGACCGTTTGTGAAGGTATAGCTGTTTGTTTCATCACCGGCAAGGTTGCTGATGATGTTGTTGATTGTGCTTGTTGCACTGGGAACTGAGCAGTCCTTGATGTCAACCTTGATGGATTCAGTCATTGTTGCGCTCATATTCTGTTCAGCCTTGAGCTGAGCCATATATGTGTTCATCTTTTCGATGATCTGAGCCTTGGAAAGTGTTGAAACGTCATCAGTGGGTGCTGCAGTTGAGGGAGCAACTGTGGGTGCGGTTGAAGGCTCTGTTGAGGGAGCGACAACATCAGTTGAGGGAAGAAGCTGAGTTGTGGGCTGAGTTGTAGGCTGAGTTGTGGGCTGTGTGGTGGGCTGAGTTGTGGGAGCAACAGTGGGCTGAGTTGTGATCACGGGAGGATTGGTTGCCGCGATTTCAACATTTGCCTTTCTTTCTTTATATATGCCGAGCTCAAAGCCCATGACGAAGGCCCAGATAACAACGACAACGAGGACGATTATTTTCATTTCTTTTTTCATTTATGCTCTCTCCTTAATATAGAAAATCGTTATTGTAGATGGTACACCTTACCATTATTACATATATACAAAGATACTCAAAAAAAGTATTTTTGTCAATAGAAAAATTGCTTATTAAGTAATTATTAACAAATGAAAAGACAGATTGCCGTTCAGAGAACAATCTGTCTTTATTTCATTCTGTTTAATCAGGCGGCTTTTGCGCTCTGAGAGAGATTGTCTCCGTCTGATTTTTTGCTTGTCAGCTTCTGGATGATAAGAACAACTGCAAAAATTGCAAGACCGATACCGTCGGTCACAGCACCGGGATAAATCAGCAGAAGACCGCCGACGATGCTGAGAATTCTTTCGGGCCAGGACATACGGTGCATAAGGTAGCCCTGAAGTGAGGCTGAAACACCGAAGATGCCGACAAAGGAGGTGATGCAGATGAGAATAACCTCAAAGACATCTGTGTCAATGAAGAGCATTGCGGGATTGAGTGCAAAGACATAAGGAACGATGAATGCGCCGATTGCAAGCTTTGTTGCAGTGAAGGCTGTTTTCATCGGATTTGCCTGGGCAATTGCCGCACCCGCATAAGCCGCAAGGGCAACGGGAGGAGTAAGGTCAGCAACGATACCGAAATAGAACACAAAGAAGTGTGCTGCGATTACGGGTACGCCCATCTGAACAAGAATGGGAGCGCAGGTTGCTGCCATAATGCAGTAATTGGCTGTTGTGGGAACACCCATACCGAGAACGATACAGCAGAGCATTGTCAGGAACAGAGCAATAATTACCTGATTGCCTGCAAGAGCAACAATGCCGTTGAAGAGGGTGTAAGCAAGACCTGTAACGCCGATGATACCTGCAATGATGCCGGCAACACCGCAGGCTGCGGCAACGGTGATCATACCCTGACCGCCTGCAGCAAGAGCTTCAAAGAAGCGCTTGGGTGTGATTCTGTGCTCCTTGTTGAAAAGGCTGACAACGATTGCGGCAACAATAGCAAGAGCAGCAGCATATGCAATTGAACGTGTGCTTGTGCCGACAAGATAAATAAGGAGGAAGAGGGGGAAGAGAAGATAGCTCTGCTTGAGAAGAGGCTTGATTTTGGGAAGCTCTTCCTTTGAAAGACCCTTGAGACCTTCTTTTTTTGCTTCAAGGTGAACTGTGATGAAAACACCTGCAAAATAAAGAACGGCGGGAAGGATTGCCTTGACAACAATGTTTGAATAAGGAACGCCGACTGTTTCAGCCATAAGGAAAGCGGCTGCACCCATGATGGGAGGCATAATCTGACCGCCTGTTGAAGCAGAGGCTTCTGCAGCGGCGGCAAATTCGGGCTTATAGCCTGTGCGCTTCATAAGGGGAATAGTAACGGCACCTGAGCCGACTGTGTTTGCAACGGATGAGCCTGAAACCATACCCTCAAGAGCTGAAGCAACAACGGCAACCTTTGCAGGACCGCCGGAAAATCTGCCCACAAGAGCATTTGAAATGTTGATGAAGAAATCTGCAATGCCTGTTCTTTCAAGGAATGCACCAAAGATGATGAACATTGCAATGTATTTTGAGCAGACATTTACGGGAGTCGAAAGAATACCCTCCTTGGAATAGAAGAGAACACGGACATTTTCGGTGATACGGGCAAACATATCGGGGTTTGTTGAGCCCCAGATAAGAGCATACACAAGAAGAACACCTGCAACAATAAGAATGGGAAGACCCACACTTCTGCGGCAGAGCTCTGCAAGACAGATGATACCGACAATACCCACTATAACTTCAACGGTGGAAATTTTATATCTTGAAACGATTTCAAGAGCATTGAGTGCATAATATCCGAAGGCGCCTGTACCCGCCAGCATAAAGATGATATCATACCAGGGAATGTGATTTGCTTTCTGAACACCCTTCTTTATGGGGAAAACAAGAAATCCGATGAAAATAATGAATGCCATAAAGGATGCAAGACGAAGCTCGTCGAGCCAGGTTGCAAAAAGCGTGACATAAATGCAAAAAACAGAAAAAGCCGCAAGAATTGAATTGACGATGATTTTCGGAGTGCCTGTCCAGATTCTTGTGTTTGACTCACGGTCAAACTTTTTCATAACATCGTCAAGGTTCATTTCGGCAGGTTCTGTTTCAGGGGCTTTTTTTCCAAAAAGTGCCATAACTACCTCCTGTTTGTTTGAACTTCAAGAAAAGCGGCTGCAGTTGAATTTACTGCAGCCGATAATTATTTAAGGGCTTTGATTATTTTGTTTCAACAGTTACGCCTTTTTCTGCAAAATACTTAGCTGCACCTGCGTGGAAGGGAGCTGTCATGCCGCTTGTTGCATTTTCGATTGAAAGCTCTGCGCCCTTAGCATGTGCTGCTGTGATTGCTTCAGCGTTGTCGAAGATAGCTTTTGTGATGTTGTAAACATCTTCCTCTGAAGCAGAAGCACTTACGATAAGAGTAGCCTTAACAGTAACGGTTGTGATGTCTTCTGTCTGGCCTTCATAGGTGTTTGCAGGGATTTTGTAGGTTGTGTAGTAGGGTGATGATTCCATAAGCTTTTCAGCAACCTCACCGTCTACGGGAACAAGGTAAGCCTTGGTTGATGTGCAAAGCTCCTGGATAGCGGGTGTGGGAGCGCCTGCTACGATGAATGCTGCATCGATCTTGCCGTCCTTGAGAGCATCAGCTGAATCACCGAAGGACTGATACTGAGGCTGGATGTCTTCTTCTGTAAGACCTGCTGCATTGAGAATGTCGATTGCGTTAAAGTAAACGCCTGAGCCTGAAGCACCAATTGATACCTTCTTGCCCTTAAGGTCAGCAACTGACTTGATTTCGGGATCCATTGTCACAAGCTGAACAGCTTCTGCATAAAGACCGCCGATAACACGGAATGATTCAAGAGCACCTTCTGTTTCGAAGGTACGTGAGCCTTCCCATGCATAAGCCATAACGTCTGACTGAACTGTACCGAGCTGATAGTTGCCAAGCTCGATGCCGAGAATGTTAGCCTTTGAGCCGTCGGTTGAAACAACGTTGACTGTGATGCCTGTTGATGATTTGAGCTGGTTGCCGAGGATTCCGCCGTAAGCGTAGTATGTACCCTGTGTGCCGCCGGTACCCATTGTCATTGTTGTTGCTTTGGTTGTTGTGTCGTCTCCGGTTGAGCCGCATGCTGCAAGAGCAAAGAGCATAAGAGCTGCAAGGAGAACTGCGAGAAGTTTTTTCATTTTGTTTTCCTCCGTTCAATTTTTGTCATGATAAATATGGATTAATATATTTATCATATATTAACAAAATTAATTTTAATATACCCTCAATAACTTTGTCAAGTGGCAGAAGAAAAATATTTGTTAAAATATCCTTCTATTATTGCACAGAAAGAAAAACGGTGATAAAATTAACTCCGGAAAAGATAAAAAGGAGGGCTTCGGGTTGAAGGAGAGAAAGACTTTTTCTGTTTCTGCTGACGGAATTTCGGAAAAGCTGAATGAAAAATACGGTATAACCGTGGAGGTAAGGGATGAGGTCGGCTCAACAAATGATGAGTTAAAAAAAGCGGCAGCCGATGAAAAGCTGAACAATTTTCTTCTTGTTGCCCGTAAGCAGACTGCGGGAAGAGGAAGAGTCGGCAGAAAATTTTATTCCCCCGCGGACAGCGGAATTTATATGAGTCTGCTTGTGCGCCCTGAGGCTGAGCCGGAAAAATGTACACTTCTGACTGCAATTGCCGCCGTTGCCGTGGCTGAAGCACTTGAGCAGCTTCTTTCCGTGAAGGCTGACATAAAATGGGTCAACGATATTTATGTTGACGGGAAAAAGGTTTCGGGTATTCTCACCGAAAGCAGATTTTCTCAGGGAAAAGCACTTTTTTCCGTTGTGGGCATCGGCATCAATATCATCGAATCGGATGAGGGCTTCCCCGATGAGATAAAGGATATTGCGGGAGCGGTAACCAAGGAGGAAAAGGCCGACCTGAAAAATTCCGTAATTGCGGCTGTGGTAAACAAATTTATGGAATATTACAATGCATTGCCTGAAATGAGCTTTGCACGGGAATTTGACAAAAGACTGCTGTGGAAGGGAAAAAAGGTCAGCGTAATTTCAGCTCAGTCTGTATATACGGCAGAAATCAAGGGCATTGACGAAATGTGTCATCTTATCGTTGAAGACGGTCAGGGAACTGAGCAGACCCTTTTCAGCGGTGAAATTTCAATCAGAGCCGAAAAATAAAAAGCACACAAAGTTTTCAACATCTTAAGCATCAGATGTTAAAAAAGGAGACGTCAGACGCCTCCTTTTTTTATTTTGTCAGCACACCGTTGTCTGAGTAAAGCAGAAGGAGAATTTCCTTTTCCTCCCCTGTCAGACAGTCGGTATAAACCAGCACCTCACTGCCCAGATGGGTTTTGCAGCGGAACTCCAGGCAAAAGGCCTCACTGCCGTTTTCGAGAGGTATCACAGCCTTTTTGTAAGAAAGCACGGTGAGCCGCGGAGAAAGACTTTTTACGGCTTCTTCTGCGGAAAGAATGTTTTCGGGCAGCTGACGACTGCGGTGATTCATCAGATATCCCCTTGCATCAAGAGAAACGATTTTTCCCGTTTCAAGTGAAATGCTGACCTTGATGAGATCGGCATAGCAGACGGTGTCATCCTGCTCATAAGCATAATTGACTGTGCAGATTCCGTCATAAACAGAGTAGTAGCTTTCCTTCATTTTTTCCGTGTAGCCAATTTCCGAAAGATAAGAAAGCCCTCTTTTGATTGCTTCTTCGGCACTGATTGTGGCCTCACCGGCAAAAACGGGATTCATCAGATAACACACATAGCCGCCCCGCTTTGTGATGCCGATGCTCATATCGTTTTTTGAAAAGCAGAACATTTCAATTTCAGAGTCAACATCTGCTTCTTTTTTCAACGCAGAGGGATCTTCTCCCAGAAGGTCGGCGGCTGTCTGTGCCGCTTCATCTGCCGTTACCTCTTTTTCGGGCAGAAACTGTGACTTTCGGTTTAAGCTTGTGTCGGAAAAGGGCCCGTCATAAAGGAGAGTCGGGTAATCCGAAAAGGTCTGCTGAGAGTCGGAAAAGGATTGGGAGAAGCTTATTTTGTCATAATCGCTTTCATCAGAAATGACACTGATAAGTTGTGAAAAAGTTACACCTCCGTTGTTATAGTCGGCGGTTATTTCTTCAAAGGCACGGGACAGACTTTCCGAATAAGCGAGAAGCTGATCGAGGCTTTCCGAATCCTCTTTTTTCACGGTGCCGTTATTGTCAAGGGCGGCGGAAAGATAAAGGGTATAGTCACCCACCTGAGAAAGAAATTTGTAGATTTCTTCAGCATCCGCGGGACTGTCTGTCAGTGCGGCAAGGCTCACCTTTGCAATGCTTGACTGGCGGAAAAGCTCCTTTGAGTTTTCTTCGAGCATCTCTGCCGTTCCCGAGCAGATGCTTTTCTGTAAGGAGGCGGTTATACTGTCCAGACTTTCACAGAATTCGCCCAATACTTTAAGTGAATTAATTTCACTTAACTGACGGCTTGCCTTAAGCTCTGAGCCGAGCTTTATGCTCAGAAGGCAAAGGGCAAAGGATAATACGGAAAGAACGCTGATGATTTTGCTGCTTACGGATATTTTTCTTTTTTTCATGGCACAACTCCTGTCGGCTGTTATAAATTTTGCAATTATTAGTGATTTGTACAAGATTATTTTACGAAAAATTCACTATTTTATCCCTGTAATTTATGCATTGTGATATTGAAAAAATTTTTACTATATAGTATAATATATAAAGTTTTATAATGAGGAGGTATGCTCGTGTGTATTTATCTTGACAACAGTGCCACAACGGCACCCTGCAGCAAGGCGAAAAACAGAATGATTGAATGCATTGAGAATTCATGGGGCAACCCCTCATCTCTTCACGAAAAAGGCATTCAGGCTGATATGCTTCTTTGTGCGGCAAGAAAGAAAATTGCTCAGGTGCTTTCCTGTGATGAGGGAGAAATCCTTTTCACAAGCGGCGGAACAGAGGGCAACAACCTTGCGGTTCTCGGTGCTGCCCGTGGGGCAAAGCGCAAGGGCAACAGAGTTGTCACAACGGCAATTGAGCATCCCAGCGTTGACAAGGCCTTTGCAAGACTTGAGGATGAAGGCTTCGAGGTTATCCGTATCGGTGCCGACGAAAAGGGCAGAGTTGATATGGACAGCTTCAGAGAGGCTGTGAATGAGAAAACCGTTCTGGTGAGTATGATGGCAGTCAACAATGAGGTGGGCACCGTTGAGCCTGTGGAAAAGCTGTGGGAGATTGTCCGTGAAAAGAACTCCCCCGCTCTGATTCACGTTGACGCTGTTCAGGCCTTTGGCAAAATTCCTCTGAACGTCAAGAAAATCAAGGCCGATCTGGTGACGGTCAGCTCCCATAAAATTCACGGTCCCAAGGGTGTGGGCGCACTTTTTGTCAGAAAGGGCACAAAGCTTCTTCCCAACACTCTCGGCGGCGGACAGGAAAGGGATCTTCGTCCCGGCACTGAGCCGATGCCTGCAATTGCAGGATTTTACGGAGCTGTTGAAGAGCTTAATATCAAGGGCAGCGCCGAAAAGGTTTCTTGTCTCAGAGACAGTCTTGTTTCTGCACTGAAGGAAATTCCCGGTGTTGTGATCAACAGCCCCGAGGATGCACTTTGTTATATTGTCAATTTTTCCGCAGAAGGATACCGAAGTGAAACTCTGCTTAATTTCCTTTCTGACAGCGGAATTTATGTTTCCTCGGGCTCAGCCTGCGCAAAGGGACATAAGAGCCATGTGCTGACGGCAATGAAGCTTCCTGACAGCATAATTGACTCATCTCTCAGGGTGAGCTTTTCAAGATATAACACACAGCAGGAAATTGACACCTTCGTAAGCACCCTGCTGACAGCAATGAAGGTCATTATGAAAAAATAAGAGGTTACAGATGAAAGAAGTTTTACTTATCAAAAACGGAGAGCTTGCTCTCAAGGGTCTTAACAGAAGCACCTTTGAGGACGTTCTTGTTAAAAACATAAAGCGCAGACTGCTGAGAAGGGTGGGAAAATTCACCTTTGTCAAATCACAGTCAACAATTGTTGCAGAACCCGCCTGTGAGGACGTGGATTTCGAGGAAGCCGTTGAGGTTGTGAAAAAGGTTTTCGGTATTGTTGCTTTTTCAAGAGCCGCAGTCACGGAAAAGGATTTTCAGATGATGAAGGACACAGCCCTTGCTTATCTCGGTGACGAGCTTAGAAGCGTGAAGACCTTTAAGGTCAATGCAAAAAGAAGTGACAAGAAGTTTCACATGACCTCTCCCGAAATCTGCCGTGAAATCGGTGCTCATCTTCTCAGAAACATCCCCTCTCTCAAGGTTGACGTGCATAATCCCGACATCACCGTCACCGTTGAGGTCAGAGATAAAAATGTTTTCATTCACGGCAATCAGATCAAGGGCGCGGGCGGTATGCCCGTGGGCACGGCAGGACGTGCCGCACTGCTTGTTTCGGGTGGAATTGACAGTCCCGTTGCAGGCTGGATGATGGCAAAAAGAGGTCTTCAGCTTGATGCCATTCATTTTGCTGCTCCTCCTTACACAAGCAAAAGAGCTGAAATGAAGGTCCGTGACCTTGTTTCAATTGTTGCAAAATACAGCGGAAGAATTAATTTTGCCGTTGTCAATTTCACAGAAATTCAGGAAGCAATCAAGGAGCATTGCCCTGAAGAGCTGTTCACAATTATTATGCGCCGTCTGATGATGAAAATTGCCGTCAGACTTGCTCAAAAGGATGACTGCGGCGCTCTTATCACAGGTGAAAGTCTTGGTCAGGTTGCCTCACAGACTCTCGGAGCTCTTGCCTGCACGGATGCTGCCGTTGATATGCCCGTGTTCCGTCCCCTTATCGGTATGGATAAGCATGAAATAATCTCTGTTTCAAGAAATATCGGTGCTTTCGAAACATCAATTCTTCCTTATGAGGATTGCTGCACGGTTTTCACTCCCAAGCATCCCAGAACAAGACCCACACTCAGACTTGTTGAGGAGGCTGAGGCTGCTTTTGATTTCAGTGAAATGATTGAGAGAGCAATTGAAACCGTAAAATACGAGCCCGTTGACTGAGATATAATCCGAAAGAAATTTCAAAAGATGAATTAAATTTACAAATCCTTTAATTTGACATAAACAAATCACTGTATTATTAAGAAGGTGACGGTTATGAAGGTTGAGCTTATAAGTGTTGGAACAGAGTTGCTTCTGGGCAACATCACCAACACAAATTCACAATATCTTTCTGAGCAGATTGCTCTCACCGGTGCCGACGTCATTTATCACACCACTGTGGGTGACAATGCTGACCGTCTGACAGATGCTCTTGAAACAGCTTTTTCAAGGGTTGACACAGTAATTCTTACGGGAGGTCTCGGACCTACCGAGGATGATATAACAAAAGAAGTCTGTTCAGCATTTTTCGCAAAAGAGCTTATCTCAGAGCCGGAAATCGAACAGCAGTTAAGAGAATTTTTCCGCCGCAGAGGAATTGAGGATATGCCTGAGTCAAATCTCAAGCAGGCTCTTGTTCCCGAATCGGCAACAGTTCTTGACAATCCCAACGGCACCGCTCCCGGATTCATTATGAATGACGGCGGAAGAACAATAATCATTCTTCCCGGCCCGCCCTCAGAAATGAAGCCGATGTTTGAAAGATACGTCAGGGATTATCTCATTTCCCGCACGGGAGAAACAATCATTTCCCACACCGTCAGAACCTTCGGCATCGGAGAAAGTATGATGAGTGAAAGGGTATCACAGCTTTTATCACTGAAAAATCCCACCGTTGCACCTTATGCAAAAACAGGTGAGGCACTTTTGCGCATCACTGCAAAGGCTGAATCTGTTCAGCAGGCGGAAAAGCTTATTTCCGATGTTCTTTGCAAAGTGCTTGAAGAAATCGGTGAATATGTTTATGCAGTGGATGCAGAAAGCATTGAGGAATCAACAGTCAAGCTGATGAAGGAAAAAAAGGTTACCGCTGCCTTAGCGGAAAGCTGCACGGCAGGACTGTGTGCAAAAAGAATAACTGACATTTCGGGCGCGTCGGAGGTTTTCGGCTGCGGCATTGTCTCTTATTCCAATGAAACCAAAGAAAAGGTGCTGGGAGTCAGCAGAGAACACCTTGACCGCTACGGTGCGGTAAGTGAGGTGGTTGCAGCAGAAATGGCTCTCGGTGTCAAAAGACTTTCGGGTGCTCATTTCGGTGTTTCGGTTACCGGAATGGCGGGTCCCACAAGCGATGATCCGAAAAAGGAAGTCGGACTCATTTATATTGCAGTGACCGACGGCAAAAAACTGTGGCTGAAGGAGTATCACGGAAGATCCTCAGGTGAAAGCTGCAGAGATTATAACCGCTTTGCCGCCGCTTCAAATGCAATCAACGAATTGCGTTTATCAATCATAAACCGCCCTGAACGATGGTCAGAGGGCAGAGATATCAATGAATTTATAAGTTCTTTTTAAGGAAACAGACAAGCTATGAAAAACATTTACAACGAGGGCGATCCTTCATTCAGAGAGGATAAGCTTTTTTCGGGCAATTCTGATTTTCGGCAAGAAAATTCCGAAGAAATGAAAAAAGCCGAAAACGGCAGCGCACAAAAACCTGAGGAAACAGGTGCGGCGGCACAGCAGGTGCCTCCCGGCTATATACAGATTCCTTACGGCTACATTCCCGTTCAGCCCAACGGTTATTATTATGCTCCGCAGGCAGTTCCCTTCCAGCCGGTTCAGCTGACACCTGAGCAGCTTGCTTTTCTTGCTCAGCAGTATGCAGCTTTTCCTCAGTTTGCTCAGCCTAATTCCTTTGCTGCGCAGGGAGCTCAGCCCTTCCCCTTTGCTCAGCCTCAGGCGGAAGCTCCTCAGGAAAAGTCGGCTAACGACTCGGGTATGAGAATTCTTTATCAGAGTCCGGATTTTGACAGCCGCAAGGACAAAAAAGAGCCTTCCCCCGCTTTTGCCAGTGATAATTTCACAGCTTTTGTTAAGCAGGGGCCCGTTTATAAAGAAAAAAAGACAGAAGAAAAGCATGATGTAAAGAAGGCTGAGGAGAAAAAGGAAGCTCCTTCAAAAAAGAGCAGCATTGAAATTGAAACAAGAGAGCATATCGTAATTGAGGAAGAAACCATTTCCTTCTCAGGCAAGGCTCCCGCAGCCGAAAGCAAGCAAGAGGAAAAAAAGGAAAAGACCTCTGCCGGCTCAAAGTTCAGCATTGACGAAATGGAAATGAGCACCTTTGAGCTTGATTCAATGATGATCAAAAGCGGCAGACCGGTACGTTCCCGCTCAAGAGTTGCGGCTGAAGATGAATTTGAACAGCTCCGACCCCAAAAAAATGCTTATGCTTCGGCAAGCTTCAGTGTTGAGGAGGCCTTCGAGGAAACAGTTGAAGAAGCTCCATCAAAGAAGAAGGATAAAAAGCCGAAGAAAAAATCCTCCTCTGCCGATCTTATCAGACGAATCATTCTCGGCATTTCAATTGCGGCAATAATCATTTCTGCCGCCGTGCTTATCAATGAATACCGTCTTTCAAATGAAAACAATGAGCTTGAGCAGGAGATTTCAAACCTCATCATCGATGTTGAATCAACAACGGAAAAAGAGGATACAACAAAAAAGGATGAGGATGAGGAGCCTGAAATCACTCAGGAGCCCACAACTGCTCCCCTGACTCCCGAAGAGCAGTGGGCACAAATCAAGGAAGAATATCCCAATGTGGTTTTCCCTGATTTTATCCAGCTTAAATATGCAAAGCTTTATGCCACAAACCGTGATTTTGTCGGTTACCTTGAAGCTGACGGTGTGGGACTGAGTCTTCCCGTTGTCCAGGGTGATAATGACGATGAGTATATGGAAAAAAATTTCTACGGAAAGAAAACCAAATACGGCTGTCCCTTTGTTACTCATCTCAACGATATAATCAATCTTGATCAGAACACAATTATTTTCGGACACCATATGAACAACGGAACAGTTTTCGGTGCCCTTGACAAATACAAAAGCATTGACGGCTTCAAAAAAGCACCCGTTATCACCTTCAACACTCTTTATGCGGATTACAGCTGGAAGATTGTTGCTGCCTTTGTGACCAATGCTTATAAGGAGCAGGATAACGGTTATGTGTTCAGATATTATTTTACAACCCTCAGCACACAGGAACGCTTCTCGGCTTATCTGAATGAAATCAGTCAGCGCTCACTTTATGACACGGGTGTTGATGTGCTTCCCACAGACAAGCTTCTCACTCTTTCAACCTGTTCACACGAATTTGATGATGCAAGATTTGTTGTTGTTGCCCGTCTTGTAAGACCCGGTGAAAGCACAGATGTTGATGTTTCAAAGGCAACAGTCAATGAAAGTCCCAGATATCCCCAGGCATATTACGACAAGAAAAAAATCGACAATCCTTATCAGAATGCAAGCAGATGGGAAGTCGGATAATTAAAATACCCCGGGAGACAACGAAAGGTCTTCACCCGGATTATCGGAGGTATATTCAATGATAAAACTTTTTAAACTCAAGGATATTTCGGCATTTTCATCCGATGCAATTTATAAAGTATATCTTGCACTGGATGAGCACGGTTTTTCCGAGGACAACACCGTAAGCTTCAAAACCTATGACGATCTGTTTGCTTCAGTTGTGTCAGGTCTTGAAAACGGCGATCATATCATCATTGCCGTTGAACCCGCAGATTATATCAGCGCAAAGAAGGAGCTTATTTCAAAGCTTATTCTTGAGCTTTCCTCATCCTCTGAAATCAGTGAATGCATTGCCAAAAATGCAGGAGACGATATCGGTGAGATTGACATGGAGGGACACAGCATTGTTCCCGACGGTGCTGTCTGCCACCTGACAACCGACGGTCTTTACAGCGGCTTCACAACAGACATATTTGAAGGAAAGCTTTCTTACATTCCTCTTGATTTCACAAGAATTGACCCCGTTCTTGTTTCCGTTGCTCAGTCAATGACTTCAAATGATGAGGAGACTGAGTCTCAGCAGGAGCAGGGACATAAAAAGGAATATGTAATTCCCGAATATGACTTCACTCCCGCTGTCAACAAGCTTGTTTCATCCCTTAACAAGACAAACAAAAAGGTTGCGCTTGCAACAGGTGAAGCAACAATGTGGGTTTATGACCTTTATGACAAGGTGGACAACCTTATCGGTGTTGTAAACTTTGTTGAGGTTATTGATGCTCAGAAAAAGGATGAAATCACAGAGGAAACGGAAGAAATCGGTATCAAGAGAAGGGAATATGACAGAAACAATGTTCCCACACCCATTCCTCAGCCTGCAGGAGAAGAAGCACGTGAAAGCGAATCAATGCACATCATCCGTCATGCAAGAGAGGCCATGTATAACACAGGCAGTGATTTCGGCGGTGCAATTTCTGAGGTTTATTCAACAGAAAACGAAAACGGTCAGACAGTTTACTTTGCTTATGTTGCAGTTGTTGACAGAAGCACTGCAAGAGCAAAGAAGATCAACACAACAAACATTGACGATCTTCCCCTGATTCTTCCTCATGCAATCACAATTCTTTCAGATGTAGTCTGTGAAAAGGCTGTTGCAATCAGCACGGCAATTGCAAAAATTGAGGTTAAGGAAAAGGAGAAGGAGCCTGTTGAAGCTCCCTCTTTCAAGAAAAAGGAAAAGACAAGCCAGATCAGTATTTCAAAGGGAATGATGATTTTTGCCTGCGTTGTGCTTCTTTTCTCCATCCTCAGCCCCATGCTGATGACTTATCTTGTGCTCAGAACTCCCACAGCACCCACAACAACAGCACCTTCAACCTCAATTTCAACAACGGCACCCATTATAACAACTCAGCCCACAACTCAGATCACAACTCAGGATATTTTTGCTGCTGCAACTCTTCCCTCCGTGACAGAGTCAACAGCTCCCGATGTTTCGGCAACAACCACCTCAAACCCCATTGTTTCTGAAAAAGGCACCTTCACCTTCTATGTTTTCGGCTACGGTCACGGTGTTGGTATGAGCCAGGTCGGTGCAAACTATCTTGCAACAAACGAAGGCTTCAATTATGCTGAAATTCTTGCCCATTACTATTATGACGGCAACACAAAGCTTGTTATCGGTGATACCTATCCCGAAACAATCACCTATGCAGGCACAGCCTATAACACAAGAGAATTCCTTGCCAGCGCCCTTGAATCAGAAATGGGCTCATCCTATCACACCGAAGCCCTTAAGGCTCAGGCAATTGCTCTTTATACCTTTGCAAAGTATAACAACTTCAATCTTGATGCATCAGCAAATGCATTCGGTAAAACACCCTCATCAATTGCTTATTCCGTTGTTGATGATGTTATGCAGAACGGCTTCTACATCTCTCACGCAGGTGATGTTGCCCTTACTCCCTTCCACGCAATGAGTGCAGGTATCACAACCTCATATTACAATGTATGGGGCAAGAACATCGGTGCAACTGTTCCTTACCTCAGCGGCGGCAGAAAGAGCTACGGTGATTATCTTGATGCAAACTTCAAATCAGTTTACACAATCACAAGTGACGATCTCAAGGCTCTTGTGAAATCAAATGCAAACATTGATCTTACAGGCGATCCTTCAACCTGGATCAGCATCATCACTCATGACAGCGCTGTCAGAGATGATATCGGTTATATTTCAAGCATTAATGTCGGCGGAACAATTATGACCGGTAACAACTTCAGAATCAACGTTATGCAGGGCAGAATTCGTTCACATTGCTTTGCCCTTGTATATACCCCCAACGCCTGATTTTAAACAGGCAGATCAAAACCGCATTTGAAGCAAAGCGGTCAGACGGAGCTTTGCAAACAGTGACAGATTATCCCGTCTTGACAATTTTGACATAACGGAGTATACTTGCTCTGTTAATATATAAGAAAAAAAGGAGTGTTTGTTATGGCATTAGTAACAACTAAAAAAATGTTTGAAGACGCTTACAAGGGCGGCTACGCTGTCGGCGCTTTCAACGTAAACAACATGGAAATCATTCAGGGTATCACAAGAGCTGCTAAGAAGCACAACTCACCTGTTATTCTTCAGGTATCAGCAGGTGCAAGAAAGTATGCTTCACACGGCTACCTTGTTGCTATGGTTAAGGCTGCAGCTGAGGAAACAGGTCTTCCCATTGCTCTTCATCTTGACCACGGCCCCGATTTCGAAACATGTAAGGCTTGCATCGACGGCGGCTTCACATCAGTTATGATTGACGGCTCACACCTTCCCTACGAAGAAAACGTTGCTCTCACAAAGCAGGTTGTTGATTACGCTCACGCACACGGCTGTGTTGTTGAAGGTGAGCTCGGTCAGCTTGCAGGTATTGAAGATGACGTTAACGTAAGCGAAGAGGATGCAAACTTCACAGATCCCGCTCAGGTTTATGATTTCGTAACAAGAACAGGTGTTGACTCACTTGCAATTGCAATCGGCACAAGCCACGGTGCTTACAAATTCAAGCCCGGCCAGAAGCCCCAGCTTCGTTTTGACATCCTCAAGGAAGTTGAAGAAAAGCTCCCCGGCTTCCCCATCGTTCTTCACGGTGCTTCATCAGTTAACCAGGATGACGTTAAGACAATCAACGCTTACGGCGGTGAAATGCCCGACGCTATCGGTATCCCCGAAGAAATGCTTCGTGAGGCTGCTTCAATGGCTGTTTGCAAGATCAACGTTGACTCAGACATCCGTATTGCAATGACAGCTGCTATCCGTAAGCACTACTCAGAAAATCCCAAGCACTTCGACCCCAGACAGTATCTCACACCCGCAAGAGATGCAATTGAAGGTGTTGTTTCACACAAGATCGAGACAGTTCTCGGCTGTGCTGACAAGGCATAATCTGAATTTTACAGAAAGAAAATCCGACGAAACTTTTTGTTCGTCGGATTTTTTTATGGTAAAGGAAAAAAGCTGTGTCCCGATTTTTCGGAGCACAGCTTTTGCCATATATAGATAGTATAGCCTTTATTTTGTGATAAGAAGCTCGTTGTTCTCAAGGAACTCATCATAGGTTTCCTTTTTGTCATAAACACCGTCAGGTCTGAATTCAATGATTCTGTCAGCAATTGACTGAACGAACTGATGGTCGTGTGAGGTGAAAAGAACAGAGCCCTTGAATCTGATGAGAGCGTTGTTGAGGGATGTGATTGATTCAAGGTCAAGGTGGTTGGTGGGCTCGTCAAGAATGAGCACGTTTGCACCGCTGAGCATCATTTTGCAAAGCATACAGCGCACTCTTTCACCGCCGGAAAGAACCTGAGCTTTTTTTGTTGCCTCCTCACCTGAGAACATCATTCTGCCAAGCCAGCCTCTGACATCTGTTTCAAACTGAAGGTCGGAATAGCCTCTGATCCAGTCAATGAGGCTGTCCTCAACTCCGTCAAAGAAAGCTGAGTTGTCAGCGGGGAAATAAGCCTGAGAGGTTGTTACGCCCCATTTGAAGGTGCCCTCATCGGGCTCAAGCTCACCTGTGATAATTTTGAAGAAGGTTGTTTTTGCAACGGCGTCAGTGCCCACAAAGGCAACTTTTTCGTTGGGTCTGAGGGTGAAGCTTACATTGTCCAGAACCTTTCTGTCGCCGATTGTTTTTGAGATGCCCTCAACGGTGAGCATATCGTTTCCGATTTCTCTGTCGGGCTTGAACTCAACAAAGGGGAAGCGGCGTGAGGAAACGGGCATATCCTCAAGAACAAGGTTGTCAAGAAGCTTCTTTCGGCTTGTTGCCTGCTTTGATTTTGAAGCATTTGCAGAGAAGCGGGCAATGAATTCCTGAAGCTCCTTCATTTTTGCTTCGGTCTTTTTGTTCTGCTCTCTGAGCTGACGCTGAGCCATCTGAGTGTATTCATACCAGAAATCATAGTTACCCACATACATTGTGATTTTGCCGAAGTCACAGTCAGCAATGTGAGTGCAGACCTTGTTAAGAAAATGTCTGTCGTGGCTGACAACGATAACTGTGTTTTCAAAGTTGAGAAGGAATTCCTCAAGCCAGTTGATTGCGGCAACGTCAAGATGGTTGGTGGGCTCGTCAAGAAGAAGGATGTCGGGGTTTCCGAAAAGAGCCTGTGCAAGAAGCACCTTGACCTTCTGCTCACCGCTGAGCTCCTTCATAAGCATATAATGAAATTCATTGTGAATACCCAGAGCATTAAGAAGAATTTCCGCATCGCTTTCAGCGCTCCAGCCGTCCATTTCGGCAAATTCCTCTTCAAGCTCACTGATTCTGATGCCGTCCTCCTCAGTGAACTCTTCCTTTGCATAAAGCTCTTCCTTTGCATCAATGATGTCAACAAGCTTCTGGTTACCCATAAGAACAGTTCTGATTACATCGTATTCATCATAAGCATAATGGTCCTGCTTAAGAACGGAAAGTCTTTCGCCGGGAGTGATGGTGACATAGCCCTTGTTGGGCTCAATTTCTCCTGAAAGAATTTTCAGGAAGGTTGATTTACCGGCTCCGTTTGCACCGATAAGACCGTAACAGTTTCCTCTTGTGAAATTGATGGAAACGTCCTTGAAAAGCTCTCTGCCGCCATACTGCAGAGTAACATTATTGGTACTGATCATAAATCTCTTTTCCTCTTTCTGTCAAAAAATTTATATGCTTTCAACAGTATAACATAAAAATGATATTAAGGCAAACAAAAGCACAATAAAAGGTGATTTAGAACTTTTCATAAAAAAATCTGATAATTTTGTATCATATTTACAGTTTTTATTTTTCACATAATTTCAGAGTTTTCCACACTAAACTGTGGAAAACTCTGTGGAAAACGTCAAAAACTCCAGTAAATACAGGGGTTTTCAGCAATGTTGAAAGTGTGGAAATCTTTTTTTCGGACTTTTTCTGCAATTTTGTGAGAAAAATCCTAAAAGCTTTTTTAAAAATCTTCTGCTCTGAGGGAGCTCTTTTGTCTTATGGCATAAAATACTGACAGATAAAAAATAACGCTGTGATTTTGAAGAAAAATTATGGCGGAAATCACTTGCTGAAGGTGAAAAAAGCCATAAAAAAATGCAAACAGATGCATTCGCATACCAGCAGATACCAAAAATGCGGATAAGGATAAGGAAAAGGATAAAGATAAGGATAAGGATAAGGAATATGTATATGTTAAGGATAAGGAGTGCATAGCTTTGCATAAGCTGAAAAATAAATATAAGCCTTTGGCTGAGAAATTTCACGTCACAGAATAAGTATGGGAAAGGGGCTGTAAGTTATAATGAGAATGGGGAAGAAAGAGAATTGGAAATATTTTTTAACTCATCTGAGAAAAAATATGCCTCGTACCTCTTGATAACATTTCATTGACGTGATATAATTACTTAATAAATTTTCATTATCTGTGAGCTGAACAAAAAGGCTCCGGTTTTGAATTTTGAAAAAATCTGGCTGATTAAACAGAAAGGACAATGATTATGGATTTTAATTCAAAGTTTGTAAAAGAAGGTCTCACCTTTGACGACGTGCTTCTTATTCCTGCGGAGTCTAACGTGCTTCCCGCCGATGTTTCTCTTGAAACACAGCTGACAAAAGGTATTAAACTCAACATCCCCGTGATGACTGCAGCGATGGATACAGTAACAGAATCAAGAATGGCCATTGCAATTGCTCGTGAAGGCGGTCTTGGTGTTATTCACAAGAATATGTCAATCGAAAACCAGGTTAAAGAGGTTGACCGTGTTAAGAGAAGTGAAAACGGTGTTATCGCAAATCCCATTTTCCTTGCTCCCGATAATTATGTTTATGAAGCTGAAAATATAATGCACAGCTACCGCTTCTCGGGTGTTCCCATCTGTGAAAACGGAAAGCTTGTCGGCATTCTCACAAACCGTGACCTTCGCTTCCTTTCTGATTACAATATCAGAATCAGTGAGGTTATGACAAAGGATAACCTTGTTACTGCTCCCGTGGGCACAACTCTTGATGAGGCAAAGCTTATCCTTATGAAGCACAGAATTGAAAAGCTTCCCCTTGTTAATGAGGAAGGTCAGCTTAAGGGCCTTATCACCATCAAGGACATTGAAAAGGCTGTTCAGTATCCCAGCTCAGCCCGTGACTCAAGAGGCAGACTTCTTTGCGCTGCAGCTCTCGGTGCAACAGCAGACGTGCTTGACAGAGCTGCTCCTCTTGCAGCTGCAGGCGTTGACGCTTTTGTTCTTGACTCAGCTCACGGCCACAGCCAGAATATTCTCAAGGCAGTTGCAAAGGTTAAGGATGCATTCCCCAACATTTCACTTATTGCAGGTAATGTTGCAACAGCTGAAGCAACAAAGGCTCTCATTGAAGCAGGTGCTGACTGCGTCAAGGTCGGTATCGGCCCCGGCTCAATCTGCACAACAAGAATTGTTGCAGGTATCGGTGTTCCTCAGATTACTGCAATTTATGACTGCGCTGAAATGGCTGCAAGATACGGCATCAACGTTATCGGTGACGGCGGTATCAAGTATTCAGGTGAAATTGTTAAGGCTATTGCTGCCGGTGCATCTGCAATTATGGTCGGTTCACTTGTTGCAGGCTGTGAGGAATCACCCAGTGACACAGAAATTTATCAGGGCAGAAAATACAAGGTTTACAGAGGTATGGGCTCAATTGCTGCAATGAATCAGGGCAGTAAGGACAGATACTTCCAGGCAAACAACAAGAAGCTTGTTCCCGAAGGTGTTGAAGGTCGTGTTCCTTACAAGGGAACTCTCAGCGAAACCGTATATCAGATGATGGGCGGTCTTCGTGCAGGTATGGGTTACTGCGGCTGCGGCACAATTGATGAGCTCAAGGAAAAGACTCAGTTTGTCCGCATCACCAATGCAGGTCTTATCGAAAGCCATCCTCACGACATTTCCATCACCAAGGAAGCTCCCAACTATTCAATGGGTTCAAACGGCTGATTTTGATAATAAAGGGCTGTTGCCGACAGGCAGCAGTCCTTTTTGCTTTCCCTTGGGTTTTATATTATTCCCTTGACAAAGAGGGTCAATTGATTTATAATTACCACAATATAATTAAACCGCAGATCAAGAGTAGTAGCATATTCCGAAGCTTACAGAGAGCCGACGGCGGTGGAAAATCGGCAGCAGGAGAATTTGTGAATGGACTTGTGAGGGCAGCCCGAAATGAAAAAGAGTAGGCGCTGACGGAAACTCAGACCGTTAAGCTGAGAGCGTATGAAAGTACGTGAAACCAAAGGTGGCTGACAGTTGGACCTGTTCCTTGGGGAACAGGTTTTATTTTTTTGAAAGGATGATTAAAATGGAAGAAAAAATTATTTTACCCGCAGTTGAAGCTCCCGAAAAGAAAAAGAAGATTCTCTCCTGCATTCAGCCTTCGGGTATTCCCACATTGGGCAATTATCTCGGAGCACTTAAAAACTGGAAAAAGCTTTCAGATGATTTTGACTGTGCTTTTGCCGTTGCAGACCTTCATGCAATCACAGTAAGACAGGATCCCCAGAAGCTCAGAAAGCAGATTATGGAGGTTTTTGCTCTTCTTCTTGCAATCGGTCTTGATCCCGAAAAGAGCATTATCTTCATTCAGAGCCACGTGCCCGCCCATTCTCAGCTTGCCTGGGTGCTCAATTGCTATACACAGTTCGGTGAAATGTCAAGAATGACTCAGTTCAAGGACAAGTCTCTTTCCCACGCTGACAATGTCAATGTGGGTCTGTTCTCTTATCCCGTGCTTATGGCGGCTGACATTCTTCTTTATCAGGCTGACCTTGTTCCCGTGGGCGCTGATCAGAAGCAGCATCTTGAAATTGCAAGAGATATTGCAAACCGCTTCAACGGAATTTACGGCAAGACCTTCACAATTCCGGATCCCTATATTGCAAAAAGCGGTGCAAGAGTTATGTCTCTTCAGGACCCCACAAAGAAAATGAGCAAATCAGATCCCAACCCCAAGAGCTATGTTTCTCTTTTTGATGCTCCCGAAACAATTATGAAAAAAATCAGAAGCGCTGTCACAGACTCAGAGGGCGGTGTTTATTACGGTGAAGGCAAGGACGGAATCAACAATCTGATGAGCATTTATTCCTGCTGCACCGGTCTTGATTATGATCAGATTGCAAAGGAGTTTGAGGGCAAGGGCTACGGTGATTTTAAGAATGCTGTCGGTGAGGCTGTTGTTGAAGAGCTTCGTCCTGTCAGAGAAAGATATGAAATTCTGATGAAGGATCAGGCATATCTCAAGGAAATGGCAGCCAAGGGTGCTCAGTCAGCATCAAGAATTGCTGAAAGAACTCTCACAAAGACAATGAAAAAGTGCGGCTTTGTGCTTCCCTGAAAAGAATGATGAAAGGTTTTCAACATTTCTGTTGAAAAATGTCAGCAAATGAAACGGCTGAAGATCCGATGGATTTTCAGCCGTTATCTTTATTTAATTTTGTTTACGGTATGTGCAGCGGCTTCCTGAGGGAGTATGTTATAAATGACAGAGTCACCGTTTACCATACTGATGGGAATGTCGGGCAAAAGAAGGTGTATAAAAGAAACAAAGTTGTTGCTGTTTTCACCCGGGAAGCCGACAACAATGGTTGCGGGCTTTCTTTTGCCGATGTGAGCACAAAGGGTGATGACGGGATCGTCGCTGAAATAAAGCGCCATGTCACCGCCGCCTTTTCTTGCCAGTGAATGTAATGTTTCAATCATCGAAGGATCGAAGGGACGGTTTTCCTTGGATATGGGCAGCACTGAAACCACTTCTAATTTACTGCCGAGTTTTTTTGATATAATTTCCCCTGCTTTGACAAGTTTTTCTGATGATGCCTGAGCTGTTACGCAAACAAGTACCATGTTTTTGTCTTTCATTGAAAATTACCTCCGTTTCCGTTTATATTATAAAAGCTTAAGTTTAAGCATAATTAAAAAATCCGCCTTTTAAATATATCAGAGGCAGATAAAGATTATTCCGATTTTTTGTCACAGATTAAAATTTTTCTTGTAAAAGACTTTTTGATATGATATACTTTTAAATAGGATTACTTTGTATATAATTACTTTGTATATAAAATAAAGGAGGTTATCTTTTGGAGCGCAAAGGATTTATGGAAGATTTTATGAAATACCGTTTTCTTCTGAAAGAGCTTACGGTTAAAAAAATAAAGCTTCAGTACCGTAATTCTGTTCTCGGTATGTTCTGGAGCTTTCTTCAGCCTCTTCTTACAATGATTGTTATTTCCTTTGTTTTCGGCAGCTTTTTCGGCAGAGATTCAAGCAAGGTTGTCAATTATCCCGTTTATCTTCTTTGCGGAAAGCTGATGCATTCATTTTTTACCGGTGCAACAAAGGCGGGTATGAAGTCAATCAGATCTCATGCTTCAATTCTTAAAAAGGTTTATGTTCCCAAATATATTTATACATTATCGGCAGTTCTTTCAGAGTTTGTCAGCTTTCTGATTTCTCTGACCGTTCTTGTTGTTGTAATTCTCTTTTTCAACATTGCGGGTATTAATCCCATTACTGTCACCTGGAAGGTGGTTTATGCGGTCTTCCCCGTGATTGTGATGCTGTTTTTCAGCTTTGGCGTGAGCCTCATTCTTTCAACCCTCAACGTCTTTTTCAAGGATATTGAAAATATCTATGATGTATTTTCACTCCTTCTCTTTTATGCAACACCCATTGTTTACACCTTTGACAGACTCGATTACGGTGCAGACAGCTGGCAGCTCAGCCTTCTGAAGCTTAACCCTCTTTACGGCTTTGTTGAGATGTTCCGAGGTGCAGTGCTTTACGGCGGAGATTTTTCGGAAATGAACGCTTTCCTTTATTCCTGCGGACTGACCCTTGTGGTGCTCGTTATCGGTGTTGTTATGTTCAGAAAAAATCAGGATAAGTTTATTCTCCATGTCTGAGAAAAGGAGATGATTTTTTGAAGGAATATGCAGTTGAGGTCAACCACGTCAGTATGCGCTTTAATATGAGCAAGGAAAAGGTTGACAACATAAAAGAATATTTTGTGCGAATGGTCAAGGGTAACATGAGTTACTCTGAATTCTGGGCGCTCAAAGATATCAGCTTCAAGGTTGAAAAGGGTGACCGTATCGGAATTATGGGCTTTAACGGAGCGGGTAAGAGTACCATCCTTAAAATTATTGCAGGTGTGCTTAAGCCCACAATGGGCGATGTTAAGGTTTCAGGTGTGATTGCGCCCATGCTTGAGCTTGGAGCAGGCTTTGACTCAAATTATTCGGGTGCGGAGAATATTTATCTTTACGGTGCAACAATGGGCTTCTCCCGTAAGTTTATTGAAGAAAAGTTTGATGAAATTGTTGAGTTTTCAGAGCTTGGAGATTTCATCAATACTCCCATGAAGAATTACTCTTCAGGAATGAAATCCCGTCTCGGTTTTTCCATTGCAACGGCTGTAAAGCCCGATGTGCTGATTCTTGATGAGGTGCTCAGTGTCGGTGACGCTGCCTTTAAGGATAAGAGTCAGCAGAGAATTCTTGACATGATGGAAGACGGTGTCACGGTGCTCTTTGTTTCTCACAGCACCGAAAGAGTTAAAAAAATCTGCAATAAGGCAATCATTCTCACCGGCGGTCAGCTTGTGGCTTCAGGTGATGTGAATTCCGTTTGTGAGCTTTATACAGAGATGGTAAACAACAAATAAATAAACATAAAGCAGAAGTGTACGTCGGCGTATCTTCTGCTTTTTTATTTGTGCCATAAACCAAAGACGGACAGAAATAAATTCTGTCCGTCTTTGGTTTGGTATTTATGAATGAGGTATTAGGGATTAGTCTTCCATATCCTTCTTTGCTTCTTCGATAACCTTCTGAGCAACGGGTGTGGGAGCATCTTCATATCTCACAAAGTTGAGTGTGAAGTAGCCTCTGCCTGCTGTTACGGAACGAAGAGTGGTGGAGAAGTCGCCCATTTCTGCCATCGGTACTTCAGCAACAAGCTCCTGCATTTTGCCGTCATCTGTTGCGCCCATACCCATAACACGTCCGCGGCGTTTTGTGATGTCACCCATGATGTCACCAAGATATGTATCGGGCATATAAACCTTGAGCTCACCGATGGGTTCAAGAATTACGGGGTTAGCCTGAGCCATACCGTTTTTATAAGCGATCTTTGCTGCGGTCTTGAATGCCATTTCGTTTGAGTCAACGGGATGGTATGAGCCGTCATAAAGAACAGCCTTAAGACCTACAACGGGATAACCTGCAAGAGGTCCCTTGAGGATTGCTTCCTGAAGACCCTTTTCAACTGCGGGGAAGAAGTTCTTGGGAACTGAGCCGCCGACAACCTCTGTTTCAAAGATAAGCTCGTCACCGGTGTGGGGCTCAAAGCGTACCCATACGTCACCGAACTGACCTGAACCGCCTGACTGCTTCTTGTGGCGACCCTGAACCTGACAGCTCTTGCGGATTGTTTCTCTGTAAGCAACCTTGGGAATCTTGAGACCGATTTCAACGCCGTATTTTGTTTTGAGCTTTGAAACAACAATGTCAAGATGCTGTTCACCGAGACCGGAAACAATCATTTCCTTTGTTTCGTCATTGGATTCAAAGGTGATTGTGGGATCTTCAGCAATAATCTTACGAAGACCTGAAGCAACCTTGTCCTCTTCACCCTTCTTTGTTACTGTGACAGCCATTGAAAGTGAGGGTGCGGGGAAGTTGATGCCTTCAAGAGTTACGGGATCCTTTGCAACGGAAAGAGTGTCACCTGTTGCAAGACCTGAAAGCTTTGTGATAACGCCGATGTCACCTGTTGAGATTTCGGCAACGTCCTCCTGCTTGATGCCCTTGACTGAAACCAGCTTGCCCATTCTTTCGCTTTCTCCGGTTCTTGAGTTATAAGCGGGAGTGTCTGATGTGATTTTGCCGGAGATAACCTTGACAAAGGACATCTTTCCTACGAAGGGGTCGGCAATTGTCTTGAAGCACAGAGCGGCAAGAGGGCCGTTGGGATCTGCATTGATTTCAACAAGGTCGCCTGCTGCATTTGTTGCAATTTCGGGCTTTGCCTTGTCGGGTGAGGGAGCTGAGTAAACGATGGCGTCCATAAGCATATCACAGCCGTCAACCTTTGTTGCGGAGCATGCATATACAGGCCAGATTTCACCTGATTCAACACCCTTTGTCAGACCGTTGATGATTTCTTCCTTGGTGAGAGGCTCACCCTCAAAGAATTTGTCCATAAGCTCTTCGTCAACAGTTGCAACAGCTTCTTCAAGAGCAGCTCTCATTGCTTCGATGTTGGCATCTGAGGGGATGTCGATTTCAACGGGTCTGCCGTTGGGATATTTAAAGGCCTTGTTTGAGCAAAGGTTAACAAAAGCCTCACAAACGGGACCGTTATAATAAGGAACAACAACGGGGCAAAGCTTGTTGCCGAGCTCCTGCTTGAGAATTTCAAAGGTTTTATAGAAATTACGGTTGTCTGAGTCAACCTTTGTAACAGCAAAGAATTTTGCAATGTTTCTTTCATTGGCTGCCTTGATTGCTTTTTCAAGACCAACGTCAATGCCTGAGCCTGCAGATGTAACGATGACTGCACAGTCTGCAGCTCTCATTGCTTCTGCCATACCGCCGGCAAAGTCAAATTTACCGGGAGCATCAAGAAGGTTGATTTTTGTGTCTCTCCAGTCAAAGGAAGCTGTTGCGGAGGAGATGGAGCACTTGCGCTTCTTTTCTTCTGCGTCAAAGTCCATAACAGTGTTACCGTCAGCAACACGGCCGAGTCTGTCTGTTACGCCTGCAACATAAAGCATAGCCTCAGCAAGAGCGGTTTTACCTTTTCCTGTGTGACCTGCAATAGCAATGTTTCGGATGTTGTTTACTGAATATGTTTTCATTCTAATACCTCCTGAGACCTTACTCTGATTTTAAGGTCTGAAATTTGCCGCGCCAACAAAATTGTGACGTTGAAATAATTTTAGCATATTTTATACAAAAAAACAACGGATTATTGACTAATTTTGTACACTATTATTTGTTCAGAGTGCATAAACTTTTGCGGATTATCACTTTAAATAAAAAAAGCAGACCTTTCAGTCACTCTGAAATAAGGCTTTTATTAAAAAGCGCAATGACATTATAATATGTAAAAATCACCGATATGCATCAGCATTACCGGTGATCTTGCCTTTTCTTTTATTCGGACGGAAAATGCAGCAAGGGCTGCCTCTGAGCTTTCAGTCGGAGAATTTATTCTGCCGGAACAAGCTCAGTTGTGCCGTCAGTTGTCAAAACGGATTCATCTGTTGTCACTTCTGATTCATCTGTTGAGGCTTCTGAAGAAGAGCTGTCGGTGACGTTTCCGTTTTCTGTCAGCTTGTCGTCAAGGGCGCTCAGGTCTGTTGAAATTTCATCTGAGACGGAGGTCATATCTTCCTTCGCCTTATCCGAGCCGCAGGCAGCAAGGGCAAAAACTGAAAGTACCAGCATTGCAATGAGAATTAAAGACAAGATTTTTTTCATAATTAAGACTCCTTTGTGTTTGTTTGATTAATCTTATGATTATTATTGACTCAGTATGCCAATATATTCAAAAGTCTGAAATTATTTCTGTAAGTCTTGAAAAAACAAAAAAGCCGTGGCAGCGCCACAGCTTTTTTTATATTAATTATAATCAGAATTCAATTTTCTTTTCGATGTAAGCAACGAGATCGGAAATTGCAATTCTTTCCTGCTGCATTGTGTCACGGTCACGGACAGTTACACAGCCGTCTTCAACAGAGTCAAAGTCGTATGTGATGCAAAGAGGAGTACCGATTTCATCCTGACGGCGGTATCTCTTACCGATTGAACCTGCATCGTCAAACTCAACCATAAATTTCTTCTGAAGAGTGTGGAACACTTCTGTTGCCTGCTCACTGAGCTTCTTTGAAAGGGGAAGCACTGCTGCCTTATAAGGTGCGAGAGCGGGATGGAAGTGAAGAACGACTCTGCTGTCATTCTTTTCTGCATCAACAACCTCTTCGTCATAAGCCTCAGTCATAACGGCAAGGAAAAGTCTTTCAACGCCGAGTGAGGGCTCAATAACATAAGGAATGTATCTTTCGTTGGTTGCGGGATCAAAGTAATCAAGAGTTTTGCCTGATGTGTTTGTGTGCTGAGTAAGGTCGTAATCAGTTCTGTCAGCAACACCCCAAAGCTCACCCCAGCCGAAGGGGAAGAGATATTCAAAGTCGGTTGTTGCTTTTGAATAGAAGCAAAGCTCATCGGGATCGTGGTCACGGAGTCTGAGGTTTTCCTTCTTCATGCCGAGAGCATAGAGCCAGTCACGGCAGTAGCTTCTCCAGTAATCAAACCATTCAAGGTCTGTGCCGGGCTTGCAGAAGAATTCAAGCTCCATCTGTTCAAATTCACGGACACGGAAAATGAAGTTACCGGGAGTGATTTCGTTTCTGAAGGATTTGCCGATCTGAGCAACACCGAAGGGAACCTTTCTTCTTGTTGTTCTCTGGATATTTGCAAAGTTGACAAAGATACCCTGAGCGGTTTCGGGACGGAGATAAAGCTCGTTCTTGCTGTCCTCAGTAACGCCCTGGAAGGTTTTGAACATAAGGTTGAACTGACGGATGTCAGTGAAGTTGTGTGCACCGCAGCCGGGGCAGGGAATATTCTTTTCGTTGATGTAAGCTGTCATTTCTTCGTTTGACCAGCCTGCAACATTTGTGCCGTCAAAGTCTTCGATGAGGTTGTCGGCTCTGTGTCTTGTTTTACATTCCTTACAGTCCATAAGAGGATCTGAGAAGCCGCCGAGATGACCTGAAGCAACCCAGGTCTGAGGGTTCATAAGGATTGCTGAGTCAAGACCGACGTTGTAAGGATTTTCCTGAACGAATTTCTTCAGCCAGGCCTTTTTGATGTTGTTTTTCAGCTCAACGCCGAGGGGGCCGTAGTCCCAGGTGTTTGCAAGTCCGCCGTAAATTTCACTGCCTGCATAAACGAAGCCTCTGCCTTTGCAAAGAGCAACAAGTTTTTCCATTGATTTTTCAGTGTTAGCGAGCATTTTTATAACTCCTTTCATAGCAGAGCATATTTGCTCTGAAATGTTTTTTGATTTACATATTATAATAATACATATCAGCACTGATTGTCAAGGTTAAAGGCGGTTTATTTTGTCTGAAAGGGCAGTTTTCAACATTTCGGTGTGCTTTTGCGGAAAAGAAACAGCCTTCAACATCTGTCAGATTATAAAATATATTTTGTTGTTGAAAAGGTATGCTATATTTGCTATAATTATTTAAAAGCTTTTTGTTGTATTATACTCGGGAAGCTTAAGGAGGAGAATATTATGAATAAAGAACTTGTTGAACTTTTAAAACGCAACGCAAGATACAGCGATGATGAGCTTGCTTCAATGCTTGGAAGCACTCCTGAAAAAATCAGAGCTGAAATCAAGGAGCTTGAAAAGCAGGGCATTATCCTCGGTTATCAGGCAATTGTCAATGAGCAGAAAATTGACGTCAACAGCGTTGTTGCAATTGTCAAGGTTGACGTTGTTCCCGCTGCAAACCTGGGCTTTGATGAGGTTGCAAAAAGAATTGCATCTCACAGAGAGGTTGAGTCTGTTTATCTTCTTTCCGGCGGTCATGATCTGCAGGTCATCATCAAAGTTAAGAATCTTCAGGAGGTTGCTAATTTTGTCGGCAAAAAGATTGCAACAATTGACGCCGTTACAAACACAACAACAACATTCATTCTGAATCAGTTCAAGGAAAACGGAATTATATTTACTGATTCAAGTGACGATGAAAGAAGGCAGATACCTGTATGATTGATTATTCAAAAATTCTCAATCCGACCGTTGTTGAAATGAAGCCTTCGGGAATCAGACGTTTTTTTGACCTTGCCGCTGAAATGGATGATGTTATTTCTCTCGGTGTCGGTGAGCCTGACTTCAAAACTCCCTGGGCAATCAGAAATGCCGGCATTGAGGCGCTGGAAAAATCCAGAACACGATATACGGCAAACAGCGGTATGATTCAGCTCAGAGCTGAAATTGCCGCCTGGCTTTCAAGAAAATACGGTCTTGAATATGAGCCGGAAAAGGAAATTCTTCTCACCGTCGGCGGCAGTGAAGCAATTGACGCTGCAATCAGAGCCACTGTCAAGGACGGTGACGAGGTAATTATCATTCAGCCGAGCTATGTCTGCTATGAGCCTATGACAAGACTTTCCGGCGGTGTTCCCGTTATCATTGAAACAAAGGCGGAGGACAGCTTCCGCGTTACTGCTGAGCAGCTTAAAAATGCCATCAGTGAAAAAACAAAGCTTCTTATTCTGCCTTATCCCTGTAACCCAACCGGTGCAGTTATGGGCAAGGAGGACCTTGAGGCGATTGCCGAGGTGCTCAGAGGTACTGATATACTTGTTATTTCCGATGAGATTTATTCCGAGCTTACCTTTGGCAGCACTCACGTTTCACCCGCTTCAATTGAGGGTATGAAGGAAAGAACAATTGTTGTCAACGGTTTTTCAAAGGCTTTTTCAATGACAGGCTGGAGACTCGGCTTTGCCTGCGGTCCCCGTGAAATTATGCAGCAGATTATCAAAATACATCAGTATGCAATAATGTGTGCCCCCACAGTTTCCCAGTATGCAGCAATTGAGGCGCTGAAAAACTGTGATGAAGCCGTTGAAGAGATGAAGGCTGAATATAACCGCAGAAGAAGACTTATTGTTGACGGCTTCAACCGTATCGGTCTTACCTGCCGTGAGCCCAAGGGTGCATTTTATGCCTTCCCCTGCATAAGCTCAACGGGTCTTACAAGTGAAGAATTCTGTGAAAAGCTTCTTTATTCAAAGAAGGTTGCCGTTGTACCCGGACCCGCATTCGGCAAGGGCGGTGAGGGCTTCGTCAGAGCTTCCTACTGTTATTCCACGGAGCATATTCTTGAGGCCATCAAAAGAATCGGTGAATTTGTTGAGGAGCTTAAGAATAACAAATAAGTTAATAGTTCTATAGTAAAAAGGACAGCATCAACGGATGCTGTCCTTTTGGTTTATTAAGTTATCAGTCCTTAAGCAGCTGCTTATACATTCTGATATATTCATTTGCGCTCTTGCCCCAGCTGCAATCACATTCCATTGCTCTGTTGACAAGTATGTCCCAGGCAGCCTTGTCACCATAAGCGGCAAGACCGCGTCTGATAGCGTCAAGCATATCGTGAGCGTTGTATGACTTGAAGGTGAAGCCGTTGCCTTCGCCGTCGCCGCTGTCTGTAATGGAGTCTCTCAGACCGCCGGTTTCACGGACAATGGGAAGAGTGCCGTAACGCAGAGCAACCATCTGTGAAAGTCCGCAGGGCTCACTCTTTGAGGGCATCAGGAACAGGTCTGCACCTGCATAAATCTTTCTTGCAAGGTCAGGCACAAAGCCGAGAGTGAAGGAAAGCTTGTCGGGATGTCTGTTAGCCATTTCCTTGAAGAAGTTTTCATATTTCCAGTCACCTGAGCCGACAACTGCAACCTGAATGTCAGTTGTTGAAAGAAGCTCATCAAGAACACATTCAATAAGGTCAAGACCCTTGTGTGAAACAAGTCGGGTAACAATACCGATAACGGGTACATCTGCCTTTTCGGGAAGACCGATTGATTTCTGAAGGTCTGCCTTGTTTGCCTTCTTGCCCTTCTTTACATCCTTGACGGTGTAATTGACGGCAATGTTCTTGTCAGTTTCGGGATTGTAGTTGATGATATCAATACCGTTAAGAATACCCTGAAGCTTCCACTGACGCTCACGCAGAATGGGATCAAGACCGTGACTGAACCAGGGATCAAGAATTTCATTTGCGTAAGAGGGAGAAACTGTTGTAATCTTGTTTGCACATTCAATTGCACCCTTCATGAAGTTGACGTCACCGTCATATTCAACAAGGCGGCTGTCGGAGGGCTCAAGACCGATAACGTCATTGATAAGCTCCATACCGTAAGTGCCCTGATACTGAATGTTATGGATTGTGAAAACAGTCTTAATGCCCTGATACCAGGGATCCTTGCTGTAAAAGGCTGAATAGAACACGGGGGTAAGAGCTGACTGCCAGTCATTGCAGTGGATGATGTCGGGCTTGAAGTCAACAACGGGAAGAATTTCAAGAGCGGCACGGGCAAAGAAGGTGAATCTTTCCGCATCGTCATAGTGACCGTAAAGGGAGTCACGCTTGAAATAATACTGGTTATCTATAAGGTAATAGATAACGCCCTCGTGCTTTGCCTGGAAGATTCCGCAGTACTGTCTTCTCCAGGCAACAGGAACGGAGATATTGGTGACGAAGGTCATCTTATCCTTAAGCTCCTGCTTGATTGTGTCATAAAGAGGCATTACAACTCGGCAGCCGATAAGTCTTTTTCTCAGAGCCTGAGGAAGAGAGCCGGCAACGTCACCGAGTCCGCCGCTTGCGATGAAGGGCAGAGCCTCACTTGCAACGTATAAAACTTTCATATATTAATTTTCCTTTCCGGGAGAGTTTGAAACCGGCAATTATCAGACTGTGATATTCTTGCCGATATAAAGAGGATATGTTTCTGCACCGCTGAGCTCACGGTTGGGCTTGACAACAACATCCTTGTCAAGAATTGCGCAGTTGATGGTTGCGCCTGTGCTGATGTATGAATCCTGCATAATGATGGAGTTTTTGACAACTGCACCCTCAGCAACATAAACACCTCTTGCAAGAACACAGTTTTCAACAGTACCCTTGATGATGCATCCGTCAGCAACAAGAGAATTTGAAGCCTTGGAGCAGATGCCGTAAATTGCGGGCATATCGTCGCGTACCTTGGTGTAAACGGGATTTTCTGAGGAGAAGAGATCTCTGAATTCACCTGTGAGAAGCTGCATATTGATGTCGTAATAGCTCTGAAGACTGTCGATTGTCTTTGCATAGGTGTCAACCTTATAACCCTTGATGGTGAGCTTGTCAACATTCTTTGCAATTGCTTCCTTTTCAAAGCTTTCGCGGATTGCACCTGCACCTGCGGCAGCGTTAATGATTCTTTCAAGAAGAACTCTGCTCATAACGATAATGTTGAGAGCGTAGTTACAAGCCTCTTCGGGATGCTGGTCAACAGTGACCTTTCTGATGTCATTGCCTTCAAGCTCAAAGGTCATGATGTTTTTAAGCTTAGGAGCAATACCTCTCTTGTAAGCAATTGTAATATCTGCACCGCTTTCCTGATGTGCGTCAAGAAGGTCGCCGTAATTGATGTTGCAGACAGAGTTGCAGTCTGCAAGGATAACATAATCCTTGGCAGCCTTCTGAATATAGCCAAGCATACCGTGAAGAGCTTCAAGTCTGCTTTCGTAAACACCGCTGTCTGAAAGGTTAAAGGGAGGAAGGATTGTCATACCGTCACGTTTTCTTGAAAGGTCCCAGGCCTGACCTGTGCCCAGATGATCCATAAGTGACTGGTAATTTGATTTTGTGCTGATACCGACTGTGGTGATACCGCAGTTGACCATTCCTGAAAGAACAAAGTCAATCAGTCTGTATCTTCCTGCAAAGGGAACTGAACCCATTGTACGGATGCTTGTAAGTTCAGTTAAGTGGTCATCATAAATGTTTGAATAGATAATGCCTAATACATCTGATGCGTACATAATCAGTTAACCCCCTTTACGTCTGTGTCGATCATTTCTTTTGCTTTGATTGTCGCACCGTTTCCGATGGTTACTTTTTCACCGATAACGGTAACGCCCCAGTTGTCAAGCTCCTCAATGTTTTCGGGGCTCTGACCAACGTGTGCACCGCTTTCAATAACTGCATTTTCTGCAACAATTGAATATTCAACAACTGCGCCTGCCTTTATTGTTGTGCCGGGCATAACAATTGAATATTTGACTGATGCGCCCTTTTCAACGGTTACGTTTGAGAAAAGAACGGAATAGTCAACCTCACCTGCTATGTAGCAGCCTTCACCGATCATTGAGTTTTCAACCTCAGCGGTGTCAGCAATGAAGTGAGGGGGTGCATCGGGACTTCTTGAATAAATCTTCCAGCTGTTATCTGAAAGGTCAAGGTCAACCTTGGGATTGAGAAGGTCAAGGTTTGCTTCCCAAAGGCTTTCGATTGTTCCGACGTCCTTCCAGTAGCCTTCAAATTTATAGGCAAACATTCTTTCCCCGTTTTCGTGCATTGCGGGGATAACATCGTGACCGAAGTCGTTGCCTGATTCGGGGTTGTTTTCGTCCTCAATGAGATATTTGCGAAGTTTGCTCCAGGTGAAGATATAAACACCCATTGAAGCCTTGTTGCTCTTGGGATTCTTGGGCTTTTCTTCAAACTCACTGATTGAGCCGTCATCGTTGACGAACATCAAACCGAAGCGTGATGCTTCTTCCCAGGGTACCTCAAGCATTGCGATTGTGCAGGCTGCATCCTTTTCCTTATGGAATTTGAGCATCTTGTTATAATCCATCTTATAAATATGGTCACCTGAAAGAACGGCAACATATTCGGGATTGTAGCGGTCGATGAAATTGATGTTCTGATATATTGCATTGGCTGTGCCTTTATACCATTCTGTGCCCTTGATCTGCTGATAAGGTGAAAGAATGTGCACACCGCCGTAAGATCTGTCAAGATCCCAGGGACGTCCGTTGCCGATGTAATCGTTGAGCTCAAGGGGCTGATACTGAGTGAGAACACCAACGGTTTCAATGCCTGAGTTTACGCAGTTTGAAAGGGGGAAGTCGATAATTCGATACTTTCCGCCGTAAGGAACTGCAGGTTTTGCAATGTTTTTGGTGAGTATACCGAGTCTGCTTCCCTGTCCGCCGGCAAGAAGCATGGCAAGGCATTCGGTTTTCTTAGCCATAGATTATGTCCTCCGTTTCTTTATTTTGATTTTTTGTTTTGGGTTTTTGGTGCGGCTTCTGTCTTTTTTGCCTTCTTGTCCTTTCGTTTAAGAAGCATAAATGAGAAGCCGGGCAAATTAACTGTTATGCTGTTTTCAAAGCCGTGCATGGGCGTCTTCTTTGATGTTGCACCTGATTTTGTGCCCAGGCCGTCACCGCCGAATTCCTTTGCATCGGAATTGAAGATAACCTCATAGTAACCCTCGTTTCTGACACCGAAGGAATATTTTTCTCTGTAAACGGGAGTAAAGTTGCACACGGCAACAAGCTCATTTCCGTCCTTGTCCTTTCTTGTGAAGGCAAGAACGCTGTTTGTGTTGTCGTCACTGACATTCCATTCAAAGCCTTCCCAGCTGTAATCAATCTGCCAGAGAGCAGGATATTTAATATAGATATGATTGAGTCTGCGGACATATTCCTTAAGCTGACGGTGCTTTTCATAACCGAGAAGAAGCCAGTCAAGCTTATCATCGTATTTCCATTCGATGAACTGTCCGAATTCCTGACCCATAAAGGTCAGCTTTTTGCCCGGGTGAGTCATCATATATCCCAGGAAGGAGCGGACTCCCCTGAATTTGTCATCGTATTCACCGGGCATTTTGTTGATCAGTGAGCATTTTCCGTGAACAACCTCATCGTGAGAGATGGGAAGAATAAAGTTTTCGGAAAAAGCATAGAAGAAGGAGAAGGTAAGAAGGTTGTGATTAAACTTTCTTGAAAGACCGTCCATTGAGAAATATCTCAGGGCGTCATTCATCCAACCCATGTTCCATTTGAAATTGAAGCCGAGTCCGCCGATGTCTGTGGGCTTTGAAACAAGGGGCCAGGCCGTTGATTCTTCGGCAATCATCAGAGGATTGCAGTGCTCTGTGAAAATGCCTTCATTAAGCTTTCTGAGAAAATCAACAGCTTCAAGGTTTTCATTGCCGCCGTTTTTGTTGGCAATCCACTGTCCGTTTTCTCTGCCGTAATCAAGATAAAGCATTGAAGCAACGGCATCAACTCTAAGTCCGTCGATGTGATATTTATCAAGCCAGAAATTAGCTGAGCTTGTGAGGAATGAAACAACCTCGTTTCTTCCGAAGTCAAAAATCTTTGTTCCCCACTGCTTGTGCTCACCCTTGAGATCGTTTTCATATTCGTAGCAGGCTTCACCGTCAAACATGGCAAGTCCATGCTCGTCCTTGGGGAAATGGGCGGGAACCCAGTCAAGAATGACACTGATTCCGTTTTTGTGGCAGGTGTCAACAAAATACATAAAATCGTGAGGAGTTCCGTATCTTGATGTGGCTGCAAAATATCCCGTCACCTGATAGCCCCAGGAGCCGTCAAAGGGATATTCGGAAAGAGGCATAAGCTCAATGTGAGTGTAGCCCATATCCTTGACATAAGGCACAAGATCATCGGCAAGATCTCTGTATGAATAAGGAGCACCGTTATCGTGGATTTTCCAGGAGCCTGCGTGAAGCTCATAAATGTTCATCGGCGATTCGTAAACATTGGTCTCAGCCTTCTTTTTGAACCACTTTGAATCTCCCCATTTATATCCTGAAAGATCATAAAACTTTGATGCCGTGTCAGGTCTGGTCTCACTGTGGAAAGCATAAGGGTCGCTTTTTGCGGTTTTATTTCCCTTTTGTGAGGTGACAAGGAACTTGTAATTATCAAACTCCTTGACGTCGGAAAGATAGCATTCCCACATACCTGCATCATTTATTTTTTTCATGGCGCCTCTGCCTTCGTCCCAGCCGTTGAAGTCACCCACAACGCTGACTGAAAGGGCATGGGGTGCCCAGACACGAAAGCTGAAAAGATTTTTTTCTCCGTCAACCTTATGAGCACCCATGTATTCATAAGCCTTACGGTTGTTACCCTGGTGGAAAAGATAAAGAGCAGTATTGTCTCCGAGTTCTTTGTTTTTTGCCATTGGGACACCTCTTTTTTCTTAAAATATCAGCTTGTCTGACAGCTGAGAAGTATTTCAAAAAGGGTACACTCCCTCAATTTAAAATACTACATATACTATAATAACATCCATCTCGGCAAAATTCAAGAGAGTTTGTGATTTTGTTACAAGGTGATAAAAAAATGTTAATATGATTTGTATATTTTGTTAGAAAACAGCCTCCTGAGGCGACAGTTTATATAATAATATAACGATGATTGTGATTTTTCTGTCGGAAAAGAAAGTTATATTTTTCATAAAAACAAAAAACGCAACAGAACGCCGACACCACATAAGGCAGTATTTCTTTAAAAAGTGAAATAGCATCACAATAATGCGTTAAAAACCACCGATATGCGTCAGCATTATCGGTGGTTTTCGCCTTTTCTTGCAACACTATTTCGCCTTTTAAAGTGCT
>JAZRTP010000024.1:0-62609 GCA_045652105.1 Acutalibacteraceae bacterium | reverse complement strand
CGACCGGTAGCAACGGTGCCACGGCCGGAGATGGTGAAGACGTCCTCAACGGGCATCAGGAAGGGCATGTCAGCCTTACGGTCGGGAGTGGGGATGTACTCGTCGACAGCGTCCATCAGCTCCTTGATGCAGGCGTACTCGGGAGCGTTCTTGTCGTTGGACTCGGAGATCAGAGCGTTCAGAGCGGAACCCTTGATGACGGGGATGTCGTCGCCGGGGAACTCGTAGGAAGACAGAGTCTCACGGATCTCCATCTCGACCAGCTCCAGCAGCTCCTCGTCGTCGACCAGGTCAGCCTTGTTCATGAAGACAACGATAGCGGGAACGCCGACCTGACGGGCCAGCAGCAGGTGCTCCTTGGTCTGAGCCATGGGGCCGTCGGTAGCAGCAACAACGATGATAGCGCCGTCCATCTGAGCAGCACCGGTGATCATGTTCTTGATATAGTCAGCGTGGCCGGGGCAGTCAACGTGAGCGTAGTGACGAGCGTCGGTTTCGTACTCAACGTGACGGGTGTTAATTGTAATACCTCTTTCTCTTTCTTCGGGAGCGTTGTCGATCTGATCGTATGCCTGGAACTCGATCTTATCGTTGTTGAGGGAAAGTGTCTTTGTGATAGCTGCTGTAAGGGTTGTCTTACCGTGGTCAACGTGGCCGATTGTACCAATGTTAACGTGGGGCTTGGTTCTTTCAAATTTTGCTTTTGCCATTGGAATCTCCTCCTTTAATTTTAGCAATAATGTTTTTTAGTAAGCAGTTGTACTGCATTGTCTATATTCTAGCAAGAATATGTGAAAAAAGCAAGTGTTTTTTGAGAAAAATTAGTCTCTCTTTGCTCTTTCTGAGATAATTCCTTCAGAAATTGACTTGGGAATCTCTTTGTAGCCATCGGGTTCCATTACATACTGACCGCGGCCCTGAGTCTTTGAACGAAGGTCGGTTGCATAGCCGAACATTTCTGCAAGAGGAACTCTTGAGTTGATCTGCTTAACACCTGTACGGTCTTCAAAGCCCTGGATTTCACCACGGCGTGAGTTGAGGTCACCGATAACGTCGCCCATGTATTCTTCGGGAGTGATAACAACAACCTTCATGATGGGCTCAAGAAGAACGGGACTTGCTTTCTTAGCTGCATCCTTGAATGCCATTGAACCTGCAATCTTGAATGCCATTTCTGATGAGTCAACCTCGTGGTATGAACCATCATAAAGAGTAACCTTAACGTCAACCATGCTGTAGCCGGCGATAACACCTGACTGCATAGCGCCCTGGATACCTGCATCAACGGGAGCGATGTATTCCTTGGGAATTGCGCCGCCGACGATGTTGTTAACAAACTCGTAGCCCTTGTCGGGGTTGGGTTCGATGTTGATCTTAACGTGACCGTACTGACCCTTACCACCTGACTGACGTGCATACTTGGTATCTGAGGAAGCAGTTGTACGGATGGTTTCTCTGTAAGCAACCTGAGGCTTACCAACGTTAGCTTCAACCTTGAATTCACGGAGAAGTCTGTCAACGATGATTTCAAGATGGAGCTCACCCATACCTGCGATGATTGTCTGTCCTGTTTCTTCATCTGTATAGCAACGGAATGTGGGATCTTCTTCAGCAAGCTTCTGAAGAGCAATACCCATCTTTTCCTGACCTGCCTTGGTCTTAGGCTCGATAGCAACACGGATAACGGGCTCGGGGAAGTTCATTGATTCAAGGATGATGGGGTTCTTTGCATCACAGAGGGTATCACCTGTTGTGGTGTTCTTAAGACCAACTGTTGCAGCAATGTCACCTGCATAAACTGTGTCAATGTCTTCACGATGGTTAGCGTGCATCTGAAGAATACGGCCTAATCTTTCTCTGTTGTTCTTAACAGAGTTGAAAACTGTTGTACCTGCATCTACAGTACCTGAATATACACGGAAGAAGCAAAGCTTACCCATGAAAGGATCAGTTGCAATCTTGAAGGCAAGAGCTGCAAAGGGCTCTTCGTCTGAAGAGTGTCTTACCTCTTCTTCTTCTGTGTCGGGGTTTACACCCTTGATAGCTTCAATGTCTGTGGGAGCGGGCATATAATCAACGATGTTATCAAGGAGAGGCTGAACACCCTTGTTACGGTATGAGGTACCGCAGCAAACGGGAACCATTTCACTGGCAATTGTTGCCTTTCTGATAACCTTTTTGATTTCTTCAACTGAAGGTTCAATACCTTCAAAGTATTTTTCCATGAGCTCGTCATCCATCTCAACAACTGAGTCGATGAGGTTCTGACGGTATTCGGCTGCAAGCTCTGCAACCTCCTCAGGAATTTCTTCTACTCTTACATCTTTACCGAGGTCATCGTAATAAACGATAGCATTGTTGTTGACAAGGTCAACAATACCTCTGAATGTGCTTTCTGAGCCGATGGGGAGCTGTACGGGAACTGCATTACAGTTGAAACGCTCCTTGATCATGCCGAGAACGCGGTAGAAGTCAGCACCCATAATGTCCATCTTGTTAACATAGATCATTCTGGGAACCTTGTACTCGTCAGCCTGTCTCCAAACTGTTTCACTCTGGGGTTCAACACCGCCCTTTGCACAAAGAACTGTTACTGAACCGTCGAGAACACGGAGTGAACGCTGAACTTCAACGGTGAAGTCAACGTGGCCCGGAGTGTCGATGATGTTAATACGGTGATCCTTCCAGAAGCAAGTTGTAGCAGCTGAGGTGATTGTGATACCTCTTTCCTGCTCCTGCTCCATCCAGTCCATTGTTGCTGAACCGTCGTGGGTTTCACCGATCTTGTGGTTAACACCTGTATAGTAGAGAATTCTTTCAGAAGTGGTGGTCTTACCGGCGTCGATATGAGCCATAATACCAATATTTCTGGTCATCTCAAGAGATACTTTACGTGCCATAATAATTATCCTCCTAACTTAAAATGTTCAAAAAATAATTACCATCTGAAATGTGCGAAAGCCTTATTAGCTTCTGCCATCTTGTGAGTATCTTCACGCTTCTTGAATGCTGAACCGGTTTCGTTGGTAGCATCAATGATTTCGTTGGCAAGTCTTTCCTTCATTGTTCTTTCTGAACGCTGACGGCTGTAAAGAGTAATCCAACGAAGACCGAGAGTCTGTCTTCTTTCGGGACGGACATCCATGGGAACCTGATAAGTTGAACCACCTACACGGCGAGCCTTAACTTCGAGTAAAGGCATAACGTTTTCCATAGCAGCCTCGAAAACTTCGAGAGGTTCCTTACCTGTCTTTTCTTTAATAATATCAAAAGCATCGTAAACGATCTTCTGAGCAACACCTTTCTTACCGTCATACATAACACTGTTGATAAGACGTGTTACAAGCTTTGAATTGTAAAGCGGATCGGGCAAAACATCACGTTTTGCAATCTGGCCTCTTCTTGGCACTGCGCTTCCCTCCTTCATAATAGTAATGATATCATAGGTACTCGAGTGACAAATTCCCGTCGGCACCAAGTCAGGTCAATCATTAACCCGCTCAGGTTTATCTGAATAAAGATAAACTGCCTGCAAGAAGATTTGTCAATTCATAGTCTTTTTCTGCCGTTCTGACACACGGCTTTTTTTCGGCATCCGTGATTTACGGATTATTTCTTAGCAGCCTTGGGACGCTTAGCACCGTACTTTGAACGGGACTGAAGTCTGCCGTTAACGCCCTGGGTATCAAGTGTACCGCGGATGATGTGGTAACGAACACCGGGAAGGTCCTTAACACGGCCGCCACGAATGAGAACAACACTGTGTTCCTGAAGGTTGTGACCGATACCGGGAATGTAAGCTGAAACTTCAATTCCGTTTGTAAGACGTACTCTGGCGATCTTACGGAGAGCTGAGTTGGGCTTCTTCGGGGTAGCTGTCTTAACTGCTGTGCAAACGCCACGCTTCTGAGGAGCGCTATGATCTGTCATAACGTTCTTCTTTGAGTTGAGACCTTTGAGAAGAGCAGGAGCCTTGGGCTTCTTGACAAGTGTTTCTCTACCGTTACGAACTAACTGATTAAAGGTAGGCATGTTTATCTCCTTTCTTGAAAATTTATTTGCAGGCAAACTGACACGTCTGCAGGGCATAATTCACCCGTGCGCACTTATCAAATTTACACATGCTTGAACATTATATAACTGTTTGTATGATTTGTCAATATTTTTTTTAAATCATAGGGCATATTGACCAAAGATTGTAATTGTGCCATAAAAACAGCGCTGCGGTAAATTTATTGTAGGCATTTTTAACCAAAAAGAAACATATAATTCACTGCAGTGTGCTTTGCCGTGCTTATATTTTATATATTACATTATAATACAAACACATTTTCAACAAAGCTGTCCATTGCTTCGGTGTATTTTTCACGGTCAACCTTAAAGGACTGAGCGTGGTCAGCACCTTCAACAACAAGAAGCTGTTTAACCTCACTTGCACAGCTTTCATAAAGCTCATAAACCATTGTGCAGGGAACAAGGGCATCTGTGGCTCCGTGAATAAAGAGCATGGGCACCGCAGCTTTGCTGACGGACTCAACGGGATTAAGGCTGTTGAAATCAAAGCCGATACGTTTTTTATTAACCTCATTGACAACCCTGATGAGAGCCGTGGGAGGAACACCGAGGTCTCTGAGCTTGTAATCAAAAAGGTCAACAGCTCTTGTGAAGCCGCAGTCGGCAACCACTCCCCTGACGTTTTCAGGAAGGCTTCTGCCGCTCATCATCATTACCGTTGCACTGCCCATTGAAACACCGTGAAGCATAATGCTGATATCAGAGCCGAAGCTTTTAATCATATAATCAAGCCATTTCATGCAGTCATCGGTTTCATAATGACCGAAGGTACAATAGCCGCCTTCGCTTTCACCGCTTGCAATATGGTCAACAAGGAAAACATTGTATCCCTTGCCGATATAATACTGAGCAACGCCGCAGAATTCCTTTTTGCCGTAGCTTCTGTAACCGTGGGCGCAGAAAACATAATTCTTGCTCTCCCCTTCCGCCTTAAGCAGATAACCGGCAAGCTTTTCACCTCTGTCGGAGATTATGCTGTGCTTTTCATATCCGTGATCCTCAACCCACTGCAGATTTTTTTCAAGGAAGCCGCCGAGATGTGAGACATCACAGCCTGAAATTTTCTGAGTAACACTCTCGGGCAGGGTCAGATTTCTTTTAAAAAGCAGATCGTCAATCAGACAGCAGGCACCGTAGCCGAGAGCGGCTCCTCCGCCGACTGCCCCAAGACCGAGAAGTATTTTTTTATAAGCTTTCATATTAATCACCTCAAAAGGAATTTTAACAGTCTTTTCCCCTGTTGTCAAACTTTTCCTGCGGCAGCAAAATAAAAATCCCCCAACCTCTTGACAATGCCCCTTCAAAAAAGTATAATGACTAAGTCGCAAGACACGCCGGTGTGGCGAAATCGGCAGACGCAAGGGACTTAAAATCCCTCGGTGGCAACACCGTACCGGTTCAAGTCCGGTCACCGGCACCATATGAATCAACCCCTGAAACTGAACCGTCAGTGTTCGGTCAGAGGTTGATTCTTTTTTTATTTACAAGTGTTTCTACTGATCTTTTATACTACACCAATTTCAAAACAGTCTAAAAAATGAACTGAAACAGTAAAAAATTCCCAAAATGAACCACCCATGTTCGATTATGTTTAGCCAGAACTCTTGAATTTACTGAAAAATTTGGCTTCAAAGGCATCAGGTGTTTTGTTTTATATTTTATGGTCTGCTGCTATTAAAACGATATATAATTTTTTTACGGCCATCTTGAATTCCTTTTCTGAATAAAGCTCGAGGCGGCATAGCTTTTCTGCTTTTAAAGATTTAAAGAATGTCTAAACCACAAAAAAACACTTCTTCGGAAGTGTTTTTTTAATGAAATAAATTTCTGAAAGAATTTATAAAATATGTTGCGGCTTATGGTGGGATTTCACTTGATGCGAAGTATCCGATTTCATAATCCGTACGCCAATAACGGGTGACTGTTATGGAAAGATAAAAACGGCATCTGCCCTACTGCTGTCATATAAGATTTCTTATAATATTGAATATTGCTATTCCAAGCACAAGCAATTGAACACAGTTGAATGCTTTTTCAACGGTTTTTTCACTGCATTTTTTGTTGAGTCCGGCACCGATAAATCCACCAAAAATCGCACCGATAATCATAAGCGGCGCAATTGACAAGTCAAAATTTGAAAAGCCCGTTGTGAGTGCCACTGTTGTAAGTTTTGAAATCTGTGCAAACAGAATTGTAACAAGCGAACACACTGTTGCTGTTTTTGTGTTCACAGAGAATAAGAAAATTATGAGTGCAACATTGATAGGACCGCCACCGATACCTAAAAATGATGAACAAACACCGAGAAAAACACCTACTGCAAGGGAAACAAATACGCCATCCCATTCCTTGCCTTTGATTTTTTGTTTATTTTTCATATAAAGGAATACACACAGAACAAGTACCGTCAATAAACAATTTTGCACAACGGTTACAACAGAGTTGGCATTAAAAAAATTCACAATAAATGTGAGTAGTTTTTCACCTAAAAATCCACCTGCAACGGAGCCTATCCCCAACGGTATTGCATTTTTATATGGAATTTCTGTTTTGGCTTTAATCTGTTTCAAAACAGACACAATAGCCATCGAAAAGACAGTTATTGATGAAACAATACCAATGGTTTTCACATCATAATCACCCAAAACATCCATAAGTGGCTTGATGATTACGCCGCCACCCATTCCTGTAAGTGAACCTACAGTTGTAGCAAAAAGTGCTAACAGAAAATAGACAAAAAACTGCAAATAAACACCCCCATAAAGTCTTACTTTTAAAATTAATTATATCCCCCCGAACAAAACAAAAAGCAACGGCCTAAGTAATTGCCGGTAGGACATGATAAATCATTATACTATTTTGTATAATTTAATTCAAGTGCAAAACAGACTAGATATACATACAGCCCTTGTAATAGGACTTAAAAAAGACGGTATCCGGACTTGAACCCCTATGGACACTAGCACTAAAATAAAAATCCGTTCACAACAGTGAGCGGATTTTTTGATTGGTGTTTTTTATCATCAATTATTTTTGAATTTTTATATGATTATTTCGAATTAAAGCTATAGATATTGATCTTCCCCCACCTTTATTTCCTTTTTGTTTACAGTTATGTCATTAACGTCCTCTGCTTTTCTTGTATAATAAATTAAAGCAATGCTTTAAAAAAACTGAACAGAGGGGTTGTTAAAAATGAAAATCACCTGGTACGGTACCGCAACAATCGGAATTGATGACGGCAGAACAAAATTGCTCTTTGACCCGTTTGTGAGAATGAACAAAAAAATCAAAACCACACCCATTGAGGACTTTGTCGGTTTTGATGCTGTTCTGGTTACCCACGGACATTTTGATCACATTTACAGCATTCCCGAGCTTGCCGAAAAAGACACGGCAGTCCCCGTTTACTGCACCGAAACGCCGAAGAATTCCCTTGTGGCAAAGGGTGTCCCCGCACAGCGCATAAAAGTAATCAAACCCGACGATGTTATTCAAATCGGTGACTTTACTGTCCGTGTGCACCGCTTCAGACATATTATTTTTGACCCGGTTTACATTCTTTCCGTTTTGCCCAAATGTGTTGCAATGTTCCCCCGTTTGCTGTGGCAGGCTTCTCTCAACCGCGAAATGCCCGAGGGCAAGGAAATTGTTGCTTATGAAATTGAAGCAGAGGGCAAAAGGATTTTCCTCACAGGCTCCTTCCGTGAATATCCCGGACAGCAGTATCCCAAGGACATTGACCTTCTGATTCTTGCCAACGGAGGCAGTGTCTTTGTGCCCGAAAAGACCAAAGACTTTATAAACAAATATCTGCCCAAGAAGATTCTCGTTGACCATTTTGACGATGCCTTCCCTCCCCTTACAAGAAATGTAAGTGTTGAGCGCCTTAAGCGTATGACAGAAAAAAATCATCCCGAAATTGAATTTATTGTTCCCGAAATCTGCAAGGCTGTTGAGCTTTAAGGCTTTGAAGCTTAAAGCCCTGACTGCATAATCTCCCCCTGACCGAAAGTCAGGGGGATTTTTATATTCAGGTTGAATTTCCGCCGCGGTTGTGCTAAACTGAATCCGACATAAATATTTTTTAAGGAGGCTCCTATGAATGTTTTACAGACGGTTATTTCTTATCTTGCAATTGCGGCAGCTTTCATTTCCTCGTTTTTTTCCTTCGGTGATTCTGAAATGATACCTTTTAAAAATGATTACGAAATCCCCGAAATCATTCCGGAATACACAACAATTTCCACTCCGGAAAAAAGTGACTGGAAAGGAAAATGGATCTGGGACAAGGACAATCTGACAGAAAAAAATGTCTGGATGTGCCTGAGCAAAAAAGTCAGCCTTGAACAAGTCCCCGAAAGCCTTGTTGCCCACATTGCAGCCGATTCAAAATACTGGCTTTATATCAACGGAGAAACCGTTGTTTTTGAAGGCGGAGTCAAACGCGGTCCCGAGAAAAACGGCAGTTATTATGACAGCGTTGAAATTGCAGCTTATCTTCACGAGGGTGAAAACACAATCTGTGCTCTTGTGTGGTACTGGGACAACGAAACCAGCTATTCCTATAACAGCAGCGGTCAGGGTGGCTTCCTTTTTGAAGCCGAGGCAGAGGAAATTTCCATAATCTCCGACGAAAGCTGGAGAGTGAAAAGGAATCCCGCTTATATCGACAGCGCCCTCTATCCTCCCAATTACAGACTCCCCGAATACAGCATTTACTTTGACGCAAGGCAGGAAATGGCTGACTGGACAAAGACAGGCTTTGATTATTCATCCTGGGAAAAGGCAACAGAATATGCCGTCGGCGGTGAAGAGCCTTACGGCAGACTTTATCCCCGCGGAATACCCTTGCTCAAGGATTACGGACTGAAGGAATATGAAAACTCAGACACTTATGAAAATTATACCGTGACAAAGAGCTTCGGTGAAAAGATCACCCTTGATGTCCCTTATAACGCTCAGCTTACACCTTATCTGAAAATCATTGCTCCCGCAGGCAAAAAAATCCGCATAACAACGGAAAACACCCTCATCGGAGCAGTTTCAACAACCTACATAACCAAAGAGGGCGAACAGGAGTTTGAGACTTTGGGCTGGGTGAACGGTGAGCATATCACTTATAAAATCCCCAAGGGCGTCACCGTTGTTTCTCTGATGTACCGTGAAACAGGATATGACAGTGCCTTCAGCGGAAATTACACAAGTGACGATGAATTTATGGATTCTCTGTGGCAGAAATCTCTGCGCACGCTTTATGTCACAATGAGAGACAATTTTATGGACTGCCCCGACAGAGAAAGAGCTCAGTGGTGGGGTGATGTCACAAGTGAAATGATTATGACCATGTATTCCCTGGACAGTAATTCCTATCTGCTTTATCAGAAGGGCGTTCAGGCAATGCTTTCCCATGTTGATGACTCAGATGTCCTTCAGACCGTTGTACCCATAAGCGGTGATTATTTTGAGCTGCCCGTTCAGCAGCTTGCAGGAATTGTGGGCTTTCTCACTTATTATGAATATACGGGTGACCTTGCCTTTATCGAAAAGGTTTATGATGCCTCCCTGCGCTATCTTAAGCTTTGGGAAACGGATGAAAACAACCTTGTTGTTCACCGTAGCGGCTCTTGGGACTGGCCCGACTGGGGCAAAAAGGCTGATATGACAGCCATTGAAAATGCCTGGGTTTATTACGCCCTTTCAGCAACGGAAACAATGGCTGAGCTTCTGGGCAAGGAGGATGACCTTCCCTTCATCAGAGAAAGAAAGGCTGCTGTTGCCGAAGGCTATAAGGCATTATGGACAGAAAAAGGCTTTTGCAGTGATGACGTGAAACAGCCTGATGACAGAGCAAATGCCCTTGCAGTTTTAGCGGGTCTTGCGGACAAAGAGCAGTACAGCACAATCAAGACTGTCCTCACAGACACAAAAAATTCAAGTCCCTATATGGAATATTATGTTCTTGAGGCCCTTTGCAAAATGGGTGAATATGAAGCTGCAGAAACCAGAATCAAGGACAGATATGCGGATATGGTGAATGAGGATTACTCAACTCTCTGGGAATTCTGGAACTCCTGGCAGGGCACAATGAATCATGCCTGGAGCGGCGGTCCTCTTGTGATTATGAGCAAGCATTTTGCAGGCATTGCTCCCCTTGAGGCAGGCTATGAAAGGGTCAGAATCAATCCTCAGTATGACCTTTCCGACACCTTAAGCTGCACCGTTCCCTCCGTCAAGGGCTTAATCACTCTGAATTATGAAAAATCAGAGGATAATTATATCATTGACCTTACTCTTCCCGAGGATATGAAGGCTGAATTAACCGTTCCCGAGGGAGCCGTTGTAACTGTCAATTCTAAGCCTTATTATCAAAGCGGTGATTCTGTAAAGAATATCGGTAACGTTGAAATTATTCTCAAGTAAAAGAATTAAGTCTGAGCCTCAGATAAAAATTTTCTTGCCGAAGTCCACATAACAGGACTGAGCTCTTCACCCCTCTTGAAAACTGATTTTTAAGAAGTATAATTAAATCAAAGCAAGACTAAAAAAAACAGTTCAAGGAGAATGAATATGGGCAGAAGAAGAAAATCAAAAAACGACAACGGTATGATTATTTGGGCTTTCATAATAGGAATACCCGTTTTTCTCATGATTGAATATCCGATAATTTTCTGGATTATTTTTGTACCCGTTGTAACTGTGGCAGCCATAAATTTCATTACATGGCTTAAGGGCAGAAAATAAAGATTTTTTCATAACAAACCTTCTTTCCAAAACAGAAGCACCCGATTTTCATTTAACTGAAATCGGGTGCTTTTGTTAGAATGTTATATATATTCAATTTTGATAAGACTTGTGTTACCTGAGGTTCCGCTTGTGTCACCGCCTGTGATGATGATTTTGTCACCCTTTTCAAGACCGAGCTGCTGCTCTGCAATCTTTTTTGCAGTGTAAAAGAGAACATCCGTTGAGTTAAATTTTTCACAGATTGCGGGAATAACACCCCAGGAAAGAGCAAGTCTTCTCCAGGTTTTTTCCTCCGTTGTCAGACCAAGCACGGGCACGGGTGCTCTGAAGCGTGAAACCATTCTTGCAGTCATTCCCGAAAGTGAACAGGCAACAATTGCCTTTGCCTCAAGGTCAATTGCCATTCCGCAGGTTGAGTGGGAAATGGCGTCAACAGAGTTTCTGATTTTGAAGGAATCAATGTAATAGCGCTTGTTATATTTGATGTCGCTTTCTGTTGTCTCGGCAATTTCAGCCATTGTTCTGACTGACTCAATGGGATATTTGCCCGCTGCAGTTTCACCTGAAAGCATAATTGCACTTGTTCCGTCATAAACGGCATTTGCAATGTCAGAAATTTCTGCTCTTGTGGGACGGGGATTAGAAATCATTGATTCAAGCATTTCCGTTGCGGTAATAACTCTTTTGCCGAGAAGACGGCACTTTGTGATGAGCTGCTTCTGAATTGCGGGAAGCATCTTGAAGGGAATTTCAACTCCCATATCTCCTCTTGCAATCATAATACCGTCACAGAACTGGCAGATTTCTTCAATGTTGTCAACGCCCGACTGATTTTCAATTTTTGCAATCAGCTCAATATCGTCAGCGCCCAGCTCTCTGAGATAATCCTGAACGGCCTGCATATCCTCCTTGCAGGAAACGAAGGAGCAGGCAATGTAATCAACATCATTCTTCACGCCGAAGGCAATGTCGTCCTTATCCTGCTGTGAAAGATATTCCTGCTTCATAACCTTGCCGGGAAAGCTCATACTCTTGCGGTCTGAAAGCTCACCGCCGATGACAACGTTACATTCGATTTCCGTGCTGTTAATGTTCACAACCTCAAAGGTGAGAAGTCCGTTATTGAGAAGAATTGTGTCCCCCACGGAAAGCTCATTGGGAAGGTTTGCATAACTGACGCTGACTCTTGTCTCATCGCCCTCAATGTTTTCCGTTGTGAAGGTGAATCGGCTTTCCTCCTTGAGAAAGACCTTGTGATTTTTAAAGGTTTTGATTCTGTATTCGGGGCCCTTTGTGTCAAGCATAATTGCAATGGGCAGATTAAGCTCTGAACGCACCTTTTTGATTGCATCAATTCTTCTCTGATGCTCCTCATAGGTGCTGTGAGAAAAATTCAGTCTTGCAACATTCATACCTGCGTGACACAGACCCTTTAAAATTTCCTCGCTTTCACTTGCGGGACCTATTGTACATACTATTTTTGTTTTGCGCATTTTGACCTCCGAAGCCATTCTGTTATTCCCTTATGACAAGGTAATATATTATAAAAATTTATACTGAAAGTATCCGCTTAAGTATAGACTATTGAATATTATTTGTCAATATAACAGCCCTGAGTCCCGAAGGAAAATCAAGGATAATTTTACCTTACCTTTCACCGAAACACAAACAGCATAAAACTAAAAGCAAAATGCCTTAGCTTTCTTGATAAAATTATTGACTTGAAATAAAAACCGTGTTATAATTAGCTGAACAAATTCATAGGAGGTACAGACCATGAAACGTATTAAGACAATGGAAACAAAAAATCTTTGCACATCAGCAAAGAACGGCGGTTGCGGTGAATGCCAGACATCCTGCCAGTCTGCATGTAAGACAAGCTGCGGTATCGCTAATCAGCAGTGCGAAAGCAAGCAGAAATAATTATTGATTATTGAGAAGTGCCGCCGACTTAAGCTCGGTGGCATTTTTCCGTGATAGAGAAAGCTGGCAAATATAACGAAAGGCAGACATTAAAAATGATACATTCATATAAACTCGGCGGCCTCAACATTGTTCTTGACATCTGCTCAGGCTCAGTCCATGTTGTTGACGAGGTTGCCTATGATATAATCAACCTTTATGAAAAGGAAGAAAAAGAAAAAATTATTGCTCTTATGCTGGAAAAATATGACGGCAGAGAGGATGTTACCGAGCAGGAGCTTCTTGACTGCTTTGACGACCTTGAGCAGCTCAAAGCTGACGGCAAGCTTTTCTCCGAGGACACCTTTGAGCCGATGGCAGGTGATCTGAAGAAAAAAAGCGCAGGCATTGTCAAGGCTCTGTGCATGCACATTGCTCACACCTGCAATCTCAACTGCTCTTACTGCTTTGCAAGTCAGGGCAAATACCACGGAGAAAGAGCAATGATGAGCTTTGAAGTGGGCAAGCAGGCCTTTGATTTTCTGATTGCCAACTCAGGCACAAGAAGAAACCTTGAGGTTGACTTTTTCGGCGGTGAGCCCCTGATGAATTTTGACGTGGTAAAAGAGCTTGTTGCTTATGCAAGAAGCATTGAAAAGCAGCACGGCAAAAACTTCCGCTTCACTCTCACAACAAACGGTGTGCTTATTGATGACGATGTTATCGACTTTGCCAACAAGGAAATGAGCAACGTTGTTCTCAGCCTTGACGGAAGGAAAGAGGTGCACGACCGCTTCCGCGTTGATTACAGCGGAAAAGGAAGCTGGGAAAAAATTGTGCCCAAATTCCAGAAGCTTGTTGAAGCCCGTGAGGGTAAAAATTATTATATGAGAGGTACCTTCACTCATCATAATCCCGATTTTCTTGAGGATATCAAAGAAATGCTTTCCCTCGGCTTTAAGGAGCTGAGCATGGAGCCCGTTGTCTGTGCGGCAGATGATCCCTCCGCGCTCACTGATGAGGATCTTCCCCTTGTTATGAAGCAGTATGAGGAGCTTGCCGAGCTTATGCTAAGAAAGCACAAGGAGGGTAACCCCTTCACCTTCTATCACTATATGATTGACCTTAAGGGCGGTCCCTGTATTTACAAGCGCATTTCAGGCTGTGGCTCAGGCACCGAATATATGGCTGTTACCCCCTGGGGTGACCTTTATCCCTGCCATCAGTTTGTGGGTGAGGAAAAATACAGACTCGGTGACGTCTGGAAGGGTGTCACAAACACCGATATTCAGAATGAATTTGCCGAATGCAATGTTTATACCCGTCAGGAGTGCCGCAGCTGCTGGGCAAGACTTTACTGCTCAGGCGGTTGTGCCGCCAATGCATACCACGCAACAGGCAGCGTCAAAGGCATTTACAAAACAGGCTGTGAGCTTTTCAAAAAGAGAATGGAATGTGCAATAATGCTTGAAGTTGCAAAAACTCTCGGTGAATAAAAATGAAAACTCCCCTTAACGATTTTCTTGAAAAATACTCATCGGAAAACAAAACCCGTTTTCATATGCCCGGTCACAAGGGCAAAAGCCTCACCGGTGCCGAGGAAAAGGACATCACCGAAATTGAGGGCGCAGATGTGCTTTACAGTGCCGACGGTATTCTGAAACAAAGCATGGACAACGCCTCAGCCCTTTTCGGCACGGCAAAAACCCTTTACAGCACCGAAGGCTCCTCTCTTGCAATAAGAGCAATGGTTTATCTCATCAGGCTTTATGCTCTTTCAAAGGGAAGGAAGGCGGAAATTCTTGCTTTGCGAAATGCACACAAGACCTTCATCACCGCCTCAGCCCTTCTCGGCACGGAAATAACCTGGCTTTACTCAAAAGAAAGCAAGGGCATCACAAGCTGCAGCATTTCTGCCGATGAGGTCAGAGCTGTCCTTGAAGCAAGACAGACCCTTCCCACTGCACTTTATGTGACCTCTCCCGATTATCTCGGCAACACGGCAGACATCAGAGCCCTTTCAAAGCTTTGCCGTGAAAAAGGCATTCTTCTTGCCGTTGACAACGCTCACGGTGCTTATCTTAATTTTCTCAAGGAAAATCAGCACCCCATTCATCTCGGTGCTGACATCTGCTGTGATTCGGCTCACAAAACTCTCCCTGTGCTCACAGGCGGTGCTTATCTTCATCTTTCAGAAAATGCACCCCCTCTTTTCAAAGAAAAGGCTGAATATGCCCTTACCCTTTTTGCTTCCACAAGCCCCTCTTATCTCATTCTCCGTTCACTTGACATGGCAAACGGACTGCTTGCTTCCGGTTATGCCGCGGAGCTTGAAGCATTTTCAGAAAGAACACAGAAGCTTAAAGACTCACTTATAAAAAAAGGCTTCTCCTTTGTGGGAGATGAACCTCTTAAGCTTACCCTTGAAGCAAAAAAATACGGCTATAAGGGACAGGAATTTGCTTCTTATCTTTTTGAAAAGGGCATTGTCTGTGAATTTGCAGATGAGGATTACACCGTGCTTATGCTTTCCCCCTCAAACACGGAAAAGGATCTGACAAGGCTTGAAGAAAGTCTTTCGGCTCTTGAAAAAAAGGAAGAGCTGTCACAATCCCCTCCCCTCATCACCTCACCCGAAAGGGCAATTGCCTTAAGTGAATGCATTTTTCTTCCCACGGAAAAAATCAGCACACACAAGGCCGCGGGCAGAATCTGTGCAGCGTTGAATGTAAGCTGTCCGCCTGCTGTTCCCGTTGTTGTTGCAGGCGAAAGAATAGGTGAAAGAGAAAAGGAGCTTCTGCTTTATTACGGCGTGACGGAAATTGAGGTTGTGGCGGAATAACCTTATATAAAATCAAACGGAACAAATGACCTTTGTTCCGTTTTTTATTAAATCAGAATTTTCCCAAAATACAAAGCAAGGCATAAAATAAAAACAACAGTATAAAGAACATCTTCTTATTCCTCCTTTTTTCCTTTGACTGTATATTATCACATTATTTTATTTCAAGATACATCAAGCACTCACTCCGATTATCTGTACTCACCTATCGAGAATAATCCCTCGCTCTTGTAAAGTGAGGATTTTTGGTGTATTATGAAAGGGAACAAGGCTGACTCATTTTAAGAAAGGCGGTAATATTATGAGTATTTTTGACAATATCTTTGACCTTGACGGAAACGGAGAAGCTGACGAATTCGAAAGATATCTCGAATACAGAGCAGCTATTGAGGGCAACGTAGGAAAATCAATCGACGATATGGACGGGGATGAATCTGACGAAGCCGACTCAGACATCGGCTTCTCAGCTTTCGGCAATGAATAAGACCGCTATGCCGAAGCTGACAATCATCCGCTCAGACAGAAAAAGCCTTTCCCTTCAACTTAAGCCTGATGAAATTCTTGTCCGCGCTCCCCTGAGGATGAAGAAGGAAGAAATTCTCCTCTTTGTCAATTCAAAAAAATCCTGGATTGAAAAGCATCTCAGCCAAATGGAAAAACAAAAGCAGATACTCGGTGATGCTGCACCTCTGACTCAGGATGAAATCAAAGCTCTGACTGAAAAAGCCAAGGAAATCATACCCGAAAGAGTGGCTTATTATGCCGAAAAGCTCGGTGTCACCTACGGCAGAATAACAATCAGATGTCAGCGCACCCGCTGGGGCAGCTGCTCATCAGCGGGCAATCTTAATTTCAACTGCCTGCTGATGCTTTTTCCTCTTGACGTAATTGACAGCGTTGTTGTTCACGAGCTCTGCCACAGAAAGCATATGAATCATTCAGCGGAATTTTACGCAGAGGTTGAAAGGCTTCTTCCCGAATACAGACGGATTCACAAGGAGCTTGACGAAAAGGGAAGAATTTACCTCAATTTGATATAAACCACTTTATTTTATTAAATCCTTGTGATATAATTATTTCATTATTTATTCAGGAGATGAAAAAAATGAGCGAAAACCGTGCAATGCAATATGCTGAAATTCTTTCAAAGCTGATTCAGGTTGAAACAATTTCATCAAGAGAAAGCAACGACATCACCAAATTCCTCGGATTCCACGAGGTACTGCGTGAAACCTATCCCAATCTTTTCAAGGTGGCTGAGTGTGAAAACTTTGACGGCAGCCTTCTTCTCAGATGGAAGGGCACTGATCCCTCACTCAAGCCTGTTTTACTTATGAATCATCACGACGTTGTTGAAGCAAGCGGTGAATGGACTCACCCTGCCTTTTCAGGTGCAATTGCTGACGGCAAGGTCTGGGGCAGAGGCACCCTTGACACAAAGGGCGGTCTTGCAATGATGCTTCAGGCAGCTGAGGAGCTTATCAAAGAGGGCTTCACACCCCGAAGAGACACCTATTTTGTTTCTGCCTGCACCGAAGAAATCGGCGGCGAAGGCGGTGAAGCAATTGCCAAGGCACTCAAGGAAAGAAACATCGAATTCCACCTTGTCCTCGACGAAGGCGGTATGATTATATATGATCCCATCGGCGGAGCTGACGGCACCTTTGCAATGATCGGTGTTGGTGAAAAGGGTTATGTTGACCTCAAGTTCATTGCCAATTCAAACGGCGGACACGCTTCCGCACCCGGCAAGAACACTCCCCTTGTCCGTCTCGGAAAATTTATGGCTGAAGCAGAAAAAGCAGAATGCTTTGACGTTTATATGTCAGACACCATCAAGGAAATGCTCAGCCGCTTCTCTCCCACAATGAGCGGTATTATGAAAACAGCCTGCAGCAATGTCAACACCTTCAAGCCTGTGCTCAAGAAGGTTATGCCCATGATTTCCCCCGCAGGTGCTGCTCTTCTGAGAACAACCCTTGCCTTCACAATGAGTAAGGGCTCCGACGGAGCAAACGTTATTCCTCAGGAGGCCTGGGTTGTGGGTAATATGCGCTTCTCACACCATCAGGGCAAAAAGGCAAGTGTTGATGCAATCACCGCACTTGCAAAGAAATATGACATTGAAACAGTTATCATCGATGACGGTATTGAGTCAAACATTGCCGATTTCAAGGGCGAAGCCTTCAGATTCATAGAAAAGGCAGTGGGCGCCGTTTTCCCCGAATACAAGCCCGTGCCTTACATTATGAACGCTGCAACAGACAGCAGATATTTTGACATTGTCTGCAAAAGCTGTATGCGCTTTGTTCCCTTCAAAATCAACAAGCAGCAGCTTGACAGCGTTCACGGCATTGATGAAAATGTTGACGTTGAAACCCTTGCACCTGCAGTTGATTTCTACAGATACATAATCAAAGAGGCTTAAAAGGGACTGTAAAAAAAGCGAAAACCGTATAAAACATTATATATCAAGGGGTTCTTCAGACTATTAGATCTGAAGAACCCCTTAAATCTGTCTCAAATTTAAAAATCAGTAAATTTTTATGTTTTATACTACGAATAAACCTCGCCACTCGACGTACCCTTGTACGCCTTCGGGCAAGCAAAACCAAGGCTACGCCTGGATTTTGCTCGGTTTATCCGTTCTTCATCATTTTTTCCTATCCCCTTGAAAAAAAATACGGTTGGAGCTCCAACCGTATTTTTGTTTTATATTATTTTACCTTAACAACCTCACAGGGCTTGTCCACAAAGAATTTATACATTGTGTCATAATCCATGCCTGCACACATAAGCATTGATTTTTCACTGCAGTTATAAACTGAGCTCCACAGAGTAATAACCATATGCTTAAGAGCGGGGTGGCGGTAATGGAGAGTAACCTCGGAAAGAAGCTTCATTGCATCCTCCTCGGAGATTTCACCCTGATTTGCTTTAAGCGTTGTTTCAATTTTTTCATAACGGTCATAACCTCTGCCGTCGTGATTGTCACCGCCGGGGGTAAGGAAATAATTTGTAAGAACCAGATTTTCCTTGTCCTTTTCCTGACTGATTACAACCATCTTATTGTCAACATACTCAATGATTGCGCTGTTGCCCTGAGCATCTGCAAGCTGATAATGATAATTGATGCCAAGAAGATCCTGCATATCATAGGAAGCGAAAAGCTCAATACCCTCTTTGACGGTGGCGCATTTGTCAAGAGCGGCACGGATTGCAACAGTTGTGATGATGGGCTTTTTGCCTGTGCTCTGCTTTGTTGCCTTTGATTTAATTTCAAGAACGGCAATTGAAAAGCCCTTTTCATTGATTCCGTCCATTGAGGTGTAAGGAGCGGCAAGAGAGCGCAGATGATTTTTTGCCTTTGCCATTGTGAAATACTTTGTGCCGTGAATAAAGAAGGTTGTGTTCACAACGGACATACTCTTATATCCCTTTTCGGGATTTGTCCAGCACACAAGACAGGGAGCAGCCTTATAATCAAAGTTTCTGCCAAGCAGATAAGCGCCCTCGGGAGTTTTTGCATTGAAGGTTGAGCAGGCAAAGCCGTCGTTTTCGGGATTGACCTTAAGGGGAGGCATTTTCACCTGCTTCTGAAGAAAGCGTACCGCATCCATAATTCCCTTTGTTCCTTTTTCAAGAATACCGTCAAGTCCGTAGGAGCATTTATATTCCATAACCCACACATTGTCATCAATCTGCTTCAGAGTGCTGAGAGTGTCCAGCTGAGCCTTTTTGGCAAGTGTCCTTGTGTTGTTCATTTTTTCTTCCTCTTTTCTTTTATAAATAACTAAATTCAATATTAATCTGACCTGATAAGCCTCATTGCGTTCAAGTATAGCACAAACGAAAAACATAATCAACACTTTAAAAGATTAAAGTTGTTTTTTTAATAAAACTCCCTTTCCTCTTTTTTATTTAAAATTCAGCCTTTTGCTCCGATATAATTGAAATTAACTTTTCTCTGTGATACAATAATTCCGAAATAAAAAAATCCTTTGAAACAAGGCGGTGCTTGCAATGACAAAAAAGCCCAACATCTTATTCATCGTCACCGACGATCAGCGCTTTGACACAATACACGCTCTGGGAAACAGTGAAATCATCACCCCCAACCTTGATGCCCTCACCCGACGCGGCACATCCTTTGTCCGCGCTCATATTGCGGGAGGAACCTGCGGAGCTGTGTGTATGCCAAGCAGAGCAATGATTCTTTCAGGCAGAAACCCCTTCCATCTTGACGGTCTCGGAGCAGACATTCCTGCCGAGCACAAGACTCTCGGAGAAACCTTCAAAAACAACGGCTATGAGACAATCGGTCTCGGCAAATGGCACAACGGCTGCCCCGCCTATGCAAGAAGCTTCACTCAGGGAGCAAAAATTTTCTTCGGCGGAATGTGGGATCATTGGAATGTGCCCACCTGCCGCTTTGACGAAACGGGAAAATATGACAATGTCATCAACTTTGTTGTGGATTTTTATAAGGACAACTCCCCTCAGAAGCAGCACTGTGATGAGTTTGACCCGGGCAAACACTCAAGCACCCTTCTGACAGATTCGGCAATTGAGCTTTTGAAAAAGAATGCCGGCGGAGAAAAGCCCTTCTTTATGTACCTTGCTTATCTTGCGCCTCACGACCCGCGCACAATGCCCGATGAATTCCGCAAAATGTACGACGAGAAAAAAATCACTCTGCCGCCGAATTTTCAGCAGCTTATCGACACCAATTATCCCCTTATGGTGCACCGTGACGAAGCCCTTGCCGCCTATCCCCGTCAGGAAAAGGAAATCAAAAGGCACATTGCCGAATACTTTGCAATGATAACCCACCTTGACTTTGAAATCGGCAGACTCCTTGACGCCCTTAAGGAATCAGGTGAAGAGGAAAACACAATCATTGTCTTCACGGGAGACAACGGTCTTGCTGTCGGTCAGCACGGCTGGCTGGGCAAGGAGGACATTTATGAGCACGGAGTAAGAATCCCTCTGATTATGGCAGGTCCGGGAATTGCCGAAAACAAAAGAAACGATGCTTATGTTTATCTTTATGATATCTTCCCCACCCTTTGTGAATTAACGGACACGGAAATTCCCTGTTCCGTTGACGGAAAAAGCTTTGCCCCGCTTCTTGACGGAGCGCACGGAGAAAGCTTCCGTGATGAGCTTTATCTGATTTTTGACAAATTTGTCCGCGGTGTCAAGGATGAAAATTACAAGCTTATCGAATACCGCAACGGTGATGCCGAGCAGGACAAATGGACCTTCCTTTACGATATAAAAAATGACCCCTGGGAAACAAAAAACCTTGCCGGAGACAAGGCCTTTTCTCAGAAGGTTTCCGAAATGCGCCGTAAGCTTCTTACCCACCGTGACAATTGGGAGGAGCAGAAGCATCCCTGGGGTGTGGATTTCTGGGAAAGATTCTGAGAACTTTTGAAAAAGACAGGATGAAAAAATATGAAAATTTATAAAGCAGCCGATTATGGTGTCAGACCCTTCGGCTTTTGCCAAAAGGAGCTTTGCGAGTTTCTCAATTCCCTTCCGAAAGATGAAGAGGAAAAGACCCTACTTTTCGAAAAGGGTACATATTTTATCAATGCGCTGAAGCTTGAGGAAAAAATGCTTTTCATCACAAATACCGTCGGTGACACAGAGTTTTCCAAAAGCGAAACACCCCATCTTAACAGGACACCGCTGTTTTTCAGCGGACTTAAAAATCTGACGGTTGAAGGAAACGGCGCAAGATTTGTCATTCACGGCAAAGCAACCCATATCGTAATTGACAGCTGTGAAAGCATTACTCTGAAAAATCTCACAATAACCTCAGACAACCCCGAAATGCACGAGCTTAAGGTTGCAGACAAGGGAAGACTTTTTGTTGACTATGAAATCGACCCCGAAAGCCGATACGTCAAAGAAAAGAGCGGATTTTATTTCACGGGTCACGGCTATAAGCGAAGCTTCAGAGACTGTCTGACAACGGCCTGGTGGATTGCACATTTTCCCGCCGACAGACCTCATTTCTGCCAAAGAACCCTTCATCCTCTGAGAAACTGCTTCAGACTCACGGAAAAAGGAAAGGGCAAAATCAGAGCATATTATCCGAGCACAAAAAAATTCAGAAAGGGCGACCGATATTATCTTTATGATGTCCGCCGTCAGTATGCGGGTATCTTTGTGCAAAACAGCAGGAATGTCACTCTTGAAGGCATACGTCAGCCCTTCAATTACTCCCTTGCCTTTGTTGCTCAGAACACGGAGAACATCACCCTTTCAGAGCTTGATTTCACCCCCGAAGAAAACAGAGTGCTGTGCTCTGTGGCAGATTTCATTCAGATTTGTATGTGCAGAGGAAAGGTAAGTGTTTTAAACAGCCGCTTCAGCGGTGCCGGTGACGACTGCATGAATGTTCACGGCTTTCATTTCAAAATTGTCGGAAAGCGGGATAACACCGTCACCGTCCGCTTCATGCATCCTCAGTCCCACGGCTTCAACGCCTTTGAAAAGGACGACAAAATTGAATTCATCTGCCCCGACACTCTTCTTTCAAGAGGCGGAGCAAGAGTCATTTCATCCCGTCTTATCAATGAATATGACCTTGAGCTTGAGCTTGACTCGGCAGAAAATGCCCGTGTGGGTGAATTCATCGAAAACACAACCGCCTGCCCCGATGTTGATTTCATCGGCAATGAGGTTGACCGCATCATAACCCGAGGCCTTCTGCTGACAACAAGAGGAAAAGTGCTCATTGAAAACAATCATTTCACAAGCACAACAATGAGCGGCATTCTTCTTTCCGACGACGCGGACAACTGGTTTGAAAGCGGCCCCTGCCTTGACCTTACCGTCAGGGGTAACACCTTTGATTATTGCGGAGAAAACGGAATTCTCATCAAACCCGAAAACAAGGTCTATGCCGCAGCGGTACACAAAAACATCACCGTCACGGACAACTGCTTCAAAAAATGTGAAAGACCCTGCTTTGACATCAAGGACTCGGGCAATGTTATTCTTGAAAACAATCTTATCGGTGAATGTCCCGAAAAGCTTGTCAGCATAAACTCAGAAATCAGAAAGGATTTTTAGGGCATAAAATTTATGCTCTTTATAAAAAGGTGCACTATGAAAAAAGTAATTGTTGTTTCAAAAACTCATCTTGATCTGGGCTTTACCGATTATGCGGAAAACATCAGACAGAAATATATCAACACCTTCATTCCCGAGGCTATTGACCTTGCGGAAAAGGTCAACAAAAACGGCAAAAAATATTTTGTCTGGACAACGGGCTCCTGGATTCTCAGAGAGGCTCTCAAGGTACCCGAAAAAAAGGAGCGTCTTGAAAAAGCGCTCCGAGAGGGCAACATCGTCCCCCACGCAATGCCCTTCACCACTCACACGGAGCTTCTTGACGAGGACACCCTTGATTTCGGTCTTTCTCTTGCTGACAGCCTTGACAGTCTCAGAGGCAGAAAAACCGTTGCGGCAAAAATGACCGACGTACCCGGTCACACAAAGGGGCTTGTTCCCCTTCTTGCCAAGCACGGAATCAAGCTTTTACACATCGGCGTCAACGGAGCCTCTGCCCTTGTTGATGTGCCGCCCTGCTTTCTGTGGAAAAACGGAGACAGTGAGGTTGTTGTGATTTATTCGGGAGCCTATGGCGGCGCCTTTGAAAGTGAGCTGACAGAGGAAATCCTTTACTTTGACCATACCCTTGACAATCACGGTGCCCCCTCTCCCGAAAAGGTGCTTGCTCATTTTGATGAAATTCAGAAGCAGTACCCGGGATATGAAATAACCGCAGGTACCATTGACGATTTTGCCGATGTCATCTGGGAAAAGAGAAATCAGCTTCCCGTTTTCGAGGGTGAAATGGGTGACAGCTGGATTCACGGCAGCACAACAGACCCTTACAAAGCTGCAGCTCTGAGAGAGCTTATCAGCCTTAAGAAAAAGTGGCTTTCCGACGGCTCAATGCAAAGAGACAGCAAGGAATACACGGGTCTTTCCGACGCCATTCTCTGCCTTGCCGAGCATACCTGCGGAATGGATTCAAAAACATATTTTTCCGATTACGGACACTATCTTAAAAAGGATTTCATCAAGGCAAGAAAAAAGAATAAGGTGCAGTTCCGTTATCTTTTCTCTGACCTTCCTCAGAGCCTTCTTCCCCTTGTCAGCCTTTTTGACGGCAAGCGTAAAAGAGGCTATTACAGCGTTATTGAAAAAAGCTGGACAGAGCAGAGAGCATATATAACCAAGGCTCTTGCCGCCCTTAGCCCTGAGCACCAAAAGGAAGCAAAAATCAAGCTTCGTGCCCTCATCCCTCAAAATCCGAAGGAAATCACACACGGCTCAGAGCGCACGGCAGAAAACGGCAGCTGCTCTCTCACTGTCAACGAATTCGGCGGTATCGGTTCTCTTACCCTTAAGGGAAAGGAGCTCATCCGTAAAAACAATGAGCCCGCCGTAACCTACCGTTCCTTTTCAAATGCCGATTATGATTTCTGGCTCAGCCATTATTCCCGAGACCTTGAAGAAACAGCGGTGTGGGCCCTTGGTGACTTTGCAAGACCCAACCTTAAAACCTTTGAGGGCAGATATCCCTCGGGGCGATTCCCCTATAAAACGGAAAAAATTCAAAAGGACGGCTCCTCACTTACAGTCAACCTCACCTGTGACAAAAAGCTTTGTGACGAGCTTGGTGCTCCGAGACTTATTCAGATTACCTACACCCTTGAAAATGAGGAGCTGAAAATCAACCTCAGCTGGTTCGGCAAGGATGCAAACAGACTCACCGAGGCAATTTATTTCAACCTTTTCCCCAATGCTTCCTCGGTGCTTATGAAAAAGCTCGGCACCCTCGTTTCTCCTGATGAGGTTGCCTCAAAGGGAAGCCGAAACCTTCATGCCGTGCAGAGTGTTATCTGGGACGGCTGTGAGACCGTCAGCCGCCACTGTCCCCTTCTTTCCTTCGGCAAGGGCAAGATTCTTGAGTTTGACAACAAAACCGAGGATGTACTGAAGGACGGAATCAGCTTTGTCCTTTATAACAATGTCTGGGGCACAAATTTCCCCCTCTGGTACGAGAACAACGCAAGCTTCGATTTCACAATCAAAGCAAAATAAAAAAAGAACAGATGTAATTCTTTTCGGATTACATCTGTTTTAATTTTGATAAAATCTTCGTCTTATCTGCTTTCGGTACAAAGGGCAATCAAGTCCTCAAGCCTTGCTGTCGCAAGACACTCAACGGTGTCTGAGGCTCCGTAATAAATTTTGACCTCACCGTTATCCTCGGCAATCATACCGCCGGGGAAAATAACATGTCTTCTGAAGCCCGTCTGTGTTTCATAAAAGGTTTCGGGGGCAATCAGCGGAAGCTTGCTCATACCCACAACCTTTGTGGGATCCTCAAGGTCAAGGAGCATAATTCCCGCACAGTATCTTTTTTTCCAGGCTCTTTCCCAGCCGTTTTTTCTTCTTCTTTCATTTTTGTCAACGGCATGAAAAACCGTCAGCCACCCTTTGTCCGTTTTAATCGGCGGTGCGGCGGGGCCGATTTTATCATTGGCATAAGGCACATCCTCAACACCCAGAACAAGCTCTGTCTCACCCCAATAAACAAGATCGGGTGATTTTGAAAGCCACAGGTCAAATCTGTCCTTGCCCCCTCTCGAATAAACGGGGAAGGGTCTTTCAAGACGCACATATTTTCCGCCTATTTTTTCGGGGAAAAGCACCATATTTCTGTTATCGGGTGCAGAGGCACTGATGATGCTGAAGGACTCAAAATCCTCGTCAAATTCAGCAATGCAGCCTCTGACTCCGTGTCGGGTATCCATTGCCATGCAAAGATAAAGCTTGCCGTCAATAACAGTTATGCGCGGGTCGTAAAGCCTTTTGATTTCAGAGTCGGCAGGAAGGTCCTTGTTATCAAAAATGGTTTTCTCCTTCACTCTCCAGCTGATTCCGTCATCACTCACGGCAACACCCAGGGATGTTCTGAAGCGTACGGCAGGATAGGTTTTCTCCGTGGGGCCGTAATCGTTTCTGAAAACCATAACATACTGACCCTTGAATTTTGCAACACCCGCATTGAAAATCAGTGATGCATCATAGGGTATATCATCCTTTGTCAGCACAGGCTTTTCAATTTTTCTGATACACGAAGCGCTGAAAAGCTCAGGTTTAAGCTTCTTCATATTTTTCAACTCATTTCAAATATATTTTTTCTCCAGTTTCAGAGGATTTATAAATTGCAAGAAATTCTTCAACAGCCTTTCCCCCTTCAAAAGCATCAATCGGGAAGGCTCTGCCCTTTTCAATGCAGTCATAAAAATCCTTTATCAGATAGATGTGTCCCTTACCCCAATAGCTTTTGCCCACAATAAGCTTGCTGCTTTTAAGGTGAAGCTGTCTGATTTTTCCTTTTTTGACGATAAAAGCATTGTTGCCCTCAATTCTCAACGTGGCCTTTTCACAGAAAATGTCAAGCATAAAGGGTGCATTGAGGGAAAAGGCGGTTGTTGCATCAAAAAGTGCAGTCACGGAATTTTCATAGGTAAAAAGAGCGTGCACCGTGTCCTCAACCTCAATAATTCCCTTGAGATGATCGTTGAAGGTGTGAGCGGTGACAGAAATCATATCTCCCTTACAAAGATATCTCATAAGGTCCTGAGTGTGAATTGCCTGATTGACGGTGACTCCGCCCCCTTCTTTTTCCGCAAAGCCGTGCCAGCCGTCACTGTAATAAGACTCATCTCTGCTCCAATGCACAAGGGCTCTCATTGACAGAATTTTTCCGTAGGTCTCTTTTTCAAGAATTTTTCTGACAGCCCTGACGGATTCAATATATCTGTTCTGAAAGCAGACACCGTAATTTGCACCGCTTTTCTCCTGAGCCTGACGAAGCTGTGCAAGGCTCTCCTCTGTTATTGCGCAGGGCTTTTCACAAAGCACGTGAATCCCCTTTTCAAGTGCCGCAACAGACATCGGCACGTGAAGATAATGGGGAGTGCAGATATGAACACTGTCAGGTCTGTCCTGAGAAAGCATCTGCTCAAAATCGTAATATGCCTTACAGCCGTATTGCCTTGCGGTTTCATCGGCACGTTGCTTTACTATATCCGTAACCGAAGAAATTTCAATTCCCTTCATGCTTCTGAGCACTCTCAGATGACTGCGTGAAACAGCTCCGCAGCCCACCACCGCAACTCGCATAAATTCACTTCCTCAAATTCATCAGATTAATTAAAAGGTACTGCTCATATCCTCTCTGACAGAGGAAACAACATTTTCCTTCACCCTTGACGAAGCCGCCTTTTCATTCAGAAGGCACAAGAATTTCTCTTCATCCACGGGCAGAGAAACAGTTTCATTTGTCCAGCTTGAAAGATGAGCGGCATTGGAAATCATCAGACCGTTGATGCCCTCCTTGCCGTCGGCAACAAGAGGCGTGCCGTAAAGAATATGGTCTGAGAAGGCATTGAGCACACCCGGATGCTGATCATTGATGCCGTCGGTTTCAACCTTGATTTCCTCAAAGGGAATACGGGCAAAGCCGTTTTCACATTCAGCAATGTTTTCCGTCAGAGACTCACTGAGCTCATAAAGGGTAATGCTTTCACCCTTTTCACAGACAAGCTTTGCCTTTTCAAGAGTGATTTCAAGTCGGTTTGAGCCGGGGAAATCACCCGTTGAGGTCACAAAGACACCCGTTGCTCCGTTGGGATATTCGGCATAAATGGTGACATCATCCTCAATTTCAACATCGTGCCATTTTCCCTCGTGGCAGAAAGCCCTCACCTCAGACGGCATTCCGCAAATCCACTGCCACAGGTCAAGCTGATGGGGAGACTGATTCAGAAGCACTCCGCCTCCTTCTCCCGACCAGGTAGCTCTCCAGCCGCCCGAGTTATAATATGACTGAGTACGGTACCAGTCGGTGATAATCCAGTTGACACGGCGGATTTCACCGTATTTTCCGCTGTCAACAATTTCCTTTATTTTTCTGTAAACACAGTTTGTTCTCTGATTGAACATCATTGCAAAGGTTTTGTCCTGCTTTTCGGCAAATTCGTTCATCTGACGAACCTGCTTTGTATAAACCCCCGCGGGCTTCTCTGAAACAACGTGAAGCCCATTTTGGAGAGCCTTAATCACAAGCTCAGGGTGTGAATAGTGGGGTGTGCAGATGATGACCGCATCGGTCTCACCGCTTTCAAAAAGCTCCTGAGCCGAAGTGAAAGCCCTGACACCCTTTATGTTTTCCTTTGCCCAGTTCAGCTTCTCAGGCTCGGTGTCGGCAACTGCAGTAATGCGCATACCTCTTATTTTGCCTGCAAGAAAGCTTTTTGCGTGGGAGGTACCCATATTACCCATACCGATAATACCGAAGCGGATGGGATGAATTTTATTTGTCACGGCAAACATTGCCTCAGCCGCAGCCTTAAAGGATTCATCGTGAGAAGCATAACCGTTGACCTTCATTCCCTTTTCGCTTTCTCTTTTTGCTTCAAGGGCCGAAAGTCCTGCAAAGACCTTGAGATGAGGCTCAAGGGAAAGAATCACGCTTTTTTTGTGACTGTCAAATCTTCTGAGAATTTCTTCAACATTTCCCTCACCCTCACCGGCAGGCACAACCTCACCGCCTTCATAAAGGGCGTCCTTGATGTGAAAATATTCAATGTAATCCTCAAGCAACTCATAAGCCTTCAGAGTATCAACTCCGCACTGCACAAAATTAGCGGGATCAAAAACAGCTCTGAGCTTGCCGCCGCAGGCCTCAAGCAGTTCAAGGCAGCGCTCAGCATTATCACCGTAAATTCCTTTTTCATTTTCGTGACAGCAGATAAGCCCCTGACTGACGGCATAATCCGCCATTGCCTTCACTCTGCGGATGACCTCATCCTTATATTCCGTGAAGCTGTCACCCTCGTAAAAATAAAAGCTGAAAATTCTTATGTATTTTGCTTCAAGGATTTTTGCCACCTCAACGGTATTTTTGAATGCCTGATAATGAGGCTCGAAATCCTCCTTGATGTTGATTTTTCCGTAACCTGAGCCGATTGAAGCAACCTTCATTCCTTCACGGTCAATTTCAGCCTTCATTTTTTCAGCCTCACAGACAGAAAGTCTGTTAATATTCTGACCCTTTCCGAAGCCGCGAAGCTCCATAAATTCAATGCCGTTAGCCTTGCAGGCAGCCATCTGACCGCCGATGCTTGCATGACCCGATTCATCACAAAATGCCGAATAAAGAAAATGTGCCATTATTACAGCTCCTTTACCATCTTATTATCTTTATAATATATCATTATACTTAAGTTTTCTTATGTTTTCCTTGAATAAATTGATTGTTTTATTTTTTTTTGATTTTTTTGACAAAAGCCTGAAAGTTTTTTCTTGAGTCTTCACCGGCAAAGCTGTAAAGCGGAGTACAGATAACGGTACTGAAAAAGCTATGACATTGACAATGACTGACATTGAATTTATAATTAAGTTAAATTCCATGCAAACGAGGTGACCTTATGCCCCTTCAGATACTCCGTCAGGATATAACAAAAATGAAGGTTGATGCAATTGTCAACACAACAAACGAAAAAATGTTAAGCTTTAGCGGTGTTGACCTTGCAATTCACAAAGCCGCAGGACCCGAGCTTAAAGGCTTTTGTGAAAAGCTTCCTCCTCTCGGCAAGGGAAATGCCGTGATCACTCCCGGCTTTGAGCTCATGGCAAAACACATCATCCACACCTCAGGTCCCACCTGGCAGGGCGGCCTCAAGGGAGAAAGCATCATTCTTAAATCCTGCTATGTGCGTTCAATGGAAACCGCACTTGAAAACGGACTTGAATCCGTTGCCTTTCCTCTTATCTCATCGGGTGCCTACGGTTATCCCAAGGACAAGGTGCTCAGATTTGCAATTCAGGTAATAACAGAGTTTCTCCGTGACCACGAGCTGTCGGTTTATCTTTGTGTTTATGACCGCACCTCTTATAATTTCAGCAGAGAGCTTTATGACGACATCACGGATTTTCTTCAGCAGAACACAAAAGAAGCTTCCCGCTGTCCGAAGGCACCCTCCCCCTCAGTCAGACGCCGCAGCTTTGCTTTGTCTGAAAAAGAGGACTTCATCGGACGCGCTCCAAAGGGCGGCGGAGTGCCCGAGGAAATTTGCTCCTCAGTTATCAGAAATCAGACCCTTGATGAATATATGCAGTCAATGGACAAGCCCTTTGCCTTCAAGCTTTTTGACCTGATTGACAAAAGCGGAATGACTGATGTTGAATGCTATAAAAAGGCAAACGTTGACAAAAAGACCTTCTCAAAAATCAAATGCAATCCTCAGACCTACCGTCCTTCAAAGCAGACGGCAGTTGCCTTTGCTGTTGCTCTTGAGTTAAATCTTGACGAAACACAGGATTTGCTTGCTTCAGCAGGTCTTACCCTTTCACGCTCCTTTGTTTTTGACAAGATTATCCGATATTTTATCCAAAAGAAAATTTATGACATTCACCTTATCAATGAGGCTCTCTTTGAGTTTGATCAGGTATTGCTGGGAGTGTGAAGCAGAAGCTTTGCAGGTTAAAAGTCCGAAAAAACAATCTCTATACCGACTTATGAAAAAGGTCTCCCGTCAAGAGACCCCATTTATCCGATAATATGCTAAGCTATGGCTGTAAGGAAGAAAAGAATCCTTACAGTCATATTTTATTCGGAGGTAATTAAAATGAAAAAAAGCAGAAATAATTTCACAGAGCTTGTCTTTATCCTTGACAGAAGCGGCTCAATGGCAGGACTTCAGGACGACACAATCGGCGGCTTCAACGCCATGATTAAAAAACAGAAAAAGCAGAAGGGAGACTGCTTTGTTTCAACGGTGCTTTTCAACACAAAAAGCAAGGTTCTTCATGACAGAGTGCCCCTAGATGAAATCAGACCCATGACAGACAAGGACTATTTTCCCGGTGGCTGTACGGCTTTGCTTGACGCTCTGGGTGATGCAATTCATCACATCGGTAACATTCACAAATATGCTCCTGCGGGCTATGTGCCCGAGCGCACGGTGTTTGTCATCACCACCGACGGAATGGAAAATGCAAGCCACCGTTACAGCAGTGAAAAAGTGAAGCAGATGATTGAAAGACAAAAGGAAAAATACGGCTGGGAGTTTCTTTTCATCGGCGCAAACATTGATGCCGTTGAAACCGCAAGACGTTACGGCATTGAAGAAGAAAAAGCCGTAAACTATCTTGCCGACTCAAAGGGCACCGACCTTCTTTACAGCTCCGTTTCCGACGCTGTCAGCAGCGTAAGAAAAAACAAAGCCCTCGGCGGAGCCTGGCGCGCAGATCTGGACAGGGATTATAAGAGCAGAAAAGGGAAATAATCAAAGCTTCTGCTTGAGGTTGAATAAAAAAGATAACCCCTCTGAGCATATAAATACACGGAGGGGGTTGTTATTAAAAGCTTATGTCATATTTAAGGTATCTTCCTATACTCTGACCCTTTTTCAATATCCTCCCCACTCTCCACTATCCGTAGGTTGTCATTTTTCTTCAGTTTGTTTATAATACGGACAGTAAAACAAAATACCAAAGGAGAAAAAAATATGAATACCTATATCACAGGCTCCACAATCAAAAAGCTCAGAGAAGCAAAAGGAATTACCCAACTTCAGCTTGCGGAAGAAATCGGTGTGAGCAGCAAGGCTGTCTCAAAATGGGAAACAGCAAAAGGTCTGCCCGACATAACCCTCATTGAGCCGCTGAGCAAGGCTCTCGGCTGCTCGGTTATGGAGCTGATGTCAGGAGAAAGGGTGATGAACAAAAACACCTCCTCAAATCTTCTCTTTTCAAAGTTTTATGTCTGCCCCGTCTGTAAGAATGTCATTCATTCAACGGGTGAAGCGGTTATCAGCTGCTGCGGCATTGCTCTTCCGCCCCTTGAAGCTGAAGAGACAGATTCCGAACATCTCATTTCAATTGAAAATGTTGAGGATGAAAAGTTCATCACCGTGAGCCACGAAATGAGCAAAACCCATTTTATTTCCTTTATTGCCCACGTCACAACGGATAAAATTCAGTTTGTCAAGCTTTATCCCGAAGGCAATGCGGAAACACGTCTGCAGCTTCGCGGAAGAGGCTTGCTTTATATTTTCTGCAACAGACACGGTCTGATGAGAAAAAAGCTGTAACGGACGCCGCGTAAAGTGCCTCACTTTTTAATGAAATGTCACAAAAATCATTTCTCAGCTTCACCTTTATCTGTTGACTATGCCTCTGAACTATTGTATAATCGTTTCATAAAGTTTAGTGAGGTGGATTATGAAGAGAATCAAAAACTCCCGCGCAACAAACGTCAACGAAAAGCTTACCGTCAGAGAGTATGTGGCTTACAGCTCCAGCTCAGCCGTTTCAAGAATCGGCTCAGCAATGAGCGGCTTTTTCGGAGGTCTTGTTGCTTCAACATTTTTAGGTCTGAGCGAAGCTTCCTTCGCAACATACAGCACAATTGTTTTCATTCTCGGCTTCTGGGATATTGCAAACGACGTTATCGTTTCAACCTTCCTTGACCGCAACCGCCGCTCATTCGGCAGATGGGGCCGCTTCAAGCCCTGGCTTATGCTGACAATTGTTCCCTTTAATCTTGTTGTCATTCTGCAGACACTGCCCATCAAGGATTTCTTCCCTCAGGTCGGAGACACCTTCAAGGTTGCTTACCTTGTTCTGCTTTATTTCCTCAATGATGCATTCAGCACCTTCTATAATGCTGCGCTGACTGCTCTTAATGCAAGAAGAACAACAAATAATATGGAGCGCGGATACATTGCCGCAATTGACAGCATTCTCGGCTCAGCCATCGGCTCAACGGGTACATACATTGCCGCCTTCCTTCCCTTCATTATGCCCAATCTTTCAGACGCGGAAAGATATTTCTACGGATACAGCGTTGTAACAATTCTTGCAATTCCTTTTTCAATATGGAACATTATTGAAACCAAGGAACGAATCACTGATTCAAATCTTCAGGAAGCTGTCCCCGCAGACAAGATGTTCAGCAGTATCAAGGAGCTTTACAAGACAATTGTTAAAAACAAGCCCCTGATGATTTATATGATTTCAGAAATTCTCGGTCACGGCTTCTCAATCGGTTACGGCTTTATGACCTATGCCTTCATTGCCTGCTTCAGAACCGAGCAGTTTGAAATCACCTTTTTCAGAGACACCTTCCTTGAATTCACTTATACCTACAACGACGGAAACTATGCGGCTCTGCTTTCCTTTGCATCCCTTGCTTCCTTTGTCACAACGGGCATTTCACTTTTCCTTGCCCCCATTATACGCAAATGGGTGGACGATAAAATTCTTTACATCGGCATGAAGCTGGGAACAGGCTTCTGTTATGTTATGATGTTCCTGTCAATATACCCCTATGAAGAACACGCTCCCCAGGAAATTTTCATCAATGTTGTTTTCTGGTATGCTCTTCACGGTCTTACAACAGGCTTTTATAACACGGTTCCCGGTCTTATCCAGATGGCAGCCTATGACTACGGTGAATACAAATTCGGTGAAAGAAACGAGGCAACGGTCAGCTCCGTCAAAGGCACTCTGTCAAGAATTCTTTCAAACTGCACAACCTACGTTACTAACATTTTCCTCATTTACGTCGGTTATACCCATTATGCCGAAACTCCCGAGCTTATGCCCGTTGATGCAAAAAAGAGCCTTATTTACCTTTTTGCACTCACACCCGGTCTGTTCTCCTTCACCTCAATCATCCCCATGTTCTTCTATAAGCTTTCAGGCAAGAAGCACAAGGAGATTGTCAAGGCTCTTGAAGAAAAGAGACAGAAGAATCTTGACGAGATCAACAAGCTCTGATAAAAAAACAAAGCATAAACAAAAAATCCCCGAATTATATCGGGGATTTTTTTAACTCATCAAAGGCCTTGAGCCATTCTCTCATAATCAGCAGATGACCCTTGCGTGTGGGATGAACACCGTCTGAAAGAAGGTCGGTGGGCTTACAGCCTTCCGCAGCCTTGTCAAAAGCAAACTGAAGGGGCACAAATTTCACTCCATGCTTTTCTGCAACCTTTTTTGTGATTTCAACAACCTCGTCAAGCTCTTGTCTGAACTTTCTGAAGCGGTCGGGCTCTCCCTCTCTGCTTTGAGTTGCAGGACCTTCAAGAACAAAGGGCTCAAGAAGCATAATTTTCATTTCGGGAAGCTCAGCCTTCAGCTCCTCAAGAAGCATGTTGAACACCCTTTCAAATCTTTCAATGCCTGTGCCGTTGTTAAAATCAAAGCCGTGCCATACGTCGTTGATGCCCACAAGAATACTCATATAATCGGGTCTGACCTTGATTATGTCTCTGACAATTCTTGCATAAATGTCCGGCACTCTGTCTCCGCCAACGCCTCTGTTGACAAATTGATATGCACCCGGGTGCTGCTTTTCAATTGCTTTTGCCACAAAATTCGGATAACCGCTGCCCATAACTGTTTTTCCCGAAAGGTTGAGAAAGCTGTTATAAAGCTTCTGCAGACCGTCAGCGTCGGGATTGCGGACTCTTGAGCAGTCGGTTATGGAATCTCCCTGAAAAAGTATTGTTTTCATTTTTATCTCTCCTTTTAAAAAGCAGGACACAGCCGTGCTTTGATTGCCACTCTTAAATGATAGCATTAACGGCTGTCAAATGCAACATATAAAAGGTTTACAGAATATCAGCCTTGTGATATAATCAATGAAAATAAAAAAAAGGACGGTAAAATTATGAAGAAGCTTTTATTTGCCGGAGTTATTGTTGTTCTTGCAGCAGCGCTTATCGGCGGCGGATTTGTTGCTGCGGAAATCTGTCAGAATATTGATTATGACATTTCAGCCCTTGAGCCTGTCGGCAGTTCTCTTGAAATTGTGTCCGACACTCAGGACGGTGTGACGGTGAAAAAGACCGTTGAAGGCAATTTCAAGGTGCTTATGTTCACTGACATTCACCTGAACGGCAAAAAAGAAACTGACAAAACTGCCGTTGAAATGCTTGTCAAAAACATCACCGAAGAAAAGCCTGACCTTGTGCTTCTCGGCGGTGACAGCATTTCCTCGGGCTTTAACAAAAAAAGAACAAAGCAGCTTGTTGAAATCCTTGAAAAAACAGGTGTTTATTGGGCAGCTGTTCTCGGCAATCACGAAAGTGAGGGCATTTTCACTTATTCAAGAAAAGAATTTGTTGAATTATTTGCTTCTCAGGAGCATTGCCTTGTAAGAATGGGCAAGGAGGATATTGACGGCTTCGGAAACTGCACAATCACTCTTCTCGGCAGCAACGATGAGGTTCAGCAGGTCATCTTCCTTATGGACTCGGGCAATTATATGACCGACGAGCTCAAGCAGCAGTACGGTGTTGAAAATGAGGGTCAGGTCTATGACGGTGTCAAGGAATCTCAGGTCGAGTGGTACAAAGCAAAGCACGATGAGCTGACTCAGGAACTTGGCTCATTCAAGTCAACTCTCCTTCTCCACATCCCCCTTTATCAGACAAAGCAGGCTCCAGAGGATGAAATTCTCGGCGGTGCGCAAAGAGAAGGCATCTGTGAATCAGGCTTTGACTCGGGTCTTTTTGATGCCCTCAGAGAAAAGGGCACAACTGAAAATGTTTTCTTCGGACACGACCACCTCAACGATTTTTCCTTTGTCTGTGACGGCATTATGCTCAATTATATCCAGCCCTCAGGCTACAGCTCATACACAATGGAATCCTCACTGGGCTCCCCCGAAAATGAATGGATTCAGGGCTGTACTGCCGTTGTTTTTGAAAACGGCAGTGTTTACACAAAGGACCTCTTCAATCATCAGTAAAAATTCATTAAAAAAGGACAAACCAATGAAAGCAATAAAAAATCCCCGTCTGATGATGACGGCTTCAATGGCCATCTTCGGCACACTGGCTCCCTTTGTCAGAAACATCAATGTCTCCTCAGGAGAGCTTGCCTTATACAGAGCTGTGCTTGCGGCACTGATGATCGGTGCTTATCTGATTCTGACAAAACAAAAATTCTCTTTTGAGGGAATAAAAAAAGAAATTCCTCTGCTTCTGCTTTCCGGCGTTGCAATGGGCATTAACTGGATTCTTCTTTTTGAGGCATACAAATATACAACCGTTTCAGTTGCAACTCTCAGCTATTATTTTGCTCCCGTAATTGTGACGGTGGTCTGCCCCTTTCTTTTCAAGGAAAAGCTTACGGCAAAGCAGATTATCTGCTTTGTGATGTCCACCGCAGGACTTGTGCTTATCACGGGAATCGGCAAATCAGAGGGCGGCAACGACCTTGCAGGAATTCTTTTCGGTCTGGGTGCGGCTGTATTTTATGCAACGGTTATTCTTCTCAACAAATTCATCAGAAACGTTGAAGGTCTGCAAAGAACAATCCTTCAGTTTTTCTCAGCAATCATCACTCTGCTGCCTTATGTGTTTTTCACAAGCGGTATCACCCTGGGCGGCCTTGACAACAAAGGTCTGATGAATCTTCTGATTGTGGGCATTTTACACACAGGCATCACCTACTGTATGTATTTCTCCTCACTCAAGGAGCTGCCCGGTCAGAAGGCTGCCATCCTCAGCTATATTGACCCGCTTGTTGCTGTTGTGATTTCTGTCACCGTCCTTGGCGAGTCAATGACACTTGTTCAGCTTTGCGGCGGCGCGTTGATTCTCGGCTTCACTCTCTGGAACGAGATTTCACCCGACAAAAAAGCAAGGTCATAACGAGCAAATCCAAAGAAAAAAACAGATGTATCGATCAAAGCCGCTTACATCTGTTTTCTTTTTTTATGCTTATTTAAGACGGGGCATTTCTGTCATTCTCAGCCTTGCACAACCATAGGGACAAAGCTCAATTTCCTCGGGAGCGGAGACGGGCTTTGTTGATTTGGGCACCTTTGCGCAAACTGATTTATAAGGGAATTTGAGTCCCCATTCAATCTTGCTGAGCTTTGCCTTCACCGTTACGGGAGGACAGCTCTGTGAGAAAGGAATTTCACCCACCTTGTTATAACTGATTTCAAAATCATCACCTGCAAAGCCGTAATTCCAGGGGCTTGTGGGAATAAACTGATAATCGCAGTAAGGGAACTTGCGTTCAACACCCTTTCTCTTATGCTCTTTGATTTTCTTGTCATAGCTTATGGGCACTGAGAAAATCAATGAGCCGGCCTTGAGAGCATAAAGATTATTGGGTCTTTCCTTAAGCTGAGCGACTGTTTCAAACTCAACGGTGATTTCAGTTTCACCTTTTTTGATTTCAAGTCTGACATCCTCTGTGCTTCGGCTTTCTCCGTTGACTCTGAGATTTTTTGCAAAGGAGGGAATACGGACAATAAAGCAGAAATCCTTATCTGATGAAATGCTGTATTTCATCTTGTTACGGAAGGGATAATCGGTTTCAAGTCTGATTGTGACACCCTCTGTTTTTAGCTCGGAGGGAAGCATAACAGCATTGATGATTGTGTTGCCCTTATGCATAAAGGTTGAAAGAGCAAGCTTGGGCCAGCCCTGATTGAAGTTTGCCGTGCAGCAGCCGTAATTGGGCTCAAGACCGAAAAGGTGTGCCTCGGGACCGTTTGTGCTGAAGGGAGCCAAAATCATTGTTTTCTGACAGGCAATCTGATTGACCATCTGAACATACTGATGAGTCCACATATCCTCACTGATTGTTGCGGGAAGAGCATTGAAGGCAAGCACCTCAAGACGCTCTGCCCATTTGTTGTCACCTGTGTGAGCAAAGATTTCCTCATAAGAATACATCTGCTCAACAACAGAGCAAAGCTCCGTGCCTCTTGAGGGGTCAATACCCGAAAGCACCTCATCCCCCGTGAAGCCCTCAAACACCGTACCGTTATAGCGGTCAAGAACCTCTCTGAGAGCTTCCGCATTGTCTGTGTAGGCTTCACCGAGAAGGCTGTGTGACACCGCCTCACTTTTGAGCATCATTGTCAGATTAACAATGTGAGTGTTCATCTTCCACACGTGGCTGGGCTTTTTCCATGAATCAGTAACCTTGTTGTAATCCAAGCCCTGCTCCTTGATGATTTTCGCAAGATCCTTCATCCACTCCTCACCGTATTTTTCATAAATGAAATTCAGAGAAATGAAGGTCTCAAACCATCTGTGCTTACCCCAGCCGAAAAGCTTGATTTTTTTGTTTTTGAGAAGCTCGTAATAATTTCTGAGCACCTTGTAAATAACCTCAGGAATTCTTTCATCACCTGAGCAATCATAATAAACCTTGAGGGTTTTGCAGATAAGCTGCACAGCCCAGGTGTCATAAACGGGAATCATCTCCTTTTTGCAGGGACAGATCCAGCCGTCACTGAGCTGCTTTGAAAGGATGGCGTCAATATATTTTTTTACTGTTGCAATCATCTCTTCATTTTCAAGAAGATATGCAAGGGGCACAAAGCCGTCAAGCCAATAAGGCACTCTTTCCCAGCCCTCACGTTTTCCGCCAATCCAGGCACTGTCTCTGATGTCAGGCCAGATTTTGTGAAGATTTCCGCTGAGACCCTCAGCCTGAATCTCAAGCTGTCTGCGCAGCCAGCCCTCAGCCTTGATCTCATTTGAAGTGTAAAAATCCCATTTGTTCATATCATATAATCTCCTTAATCCGGTTTCCTAAGATTCTTTAACAGCTTATTTGAGGTTTTCATCGGGAACAATTGTCACGCCCTCATGCTGCATTGTGACCTCTTCACGCTCAAAGCCCTCAAGGTCATATCTGTCTGAGTAATAGTTATATTTATCAATAACAAAGGAGCTGTCCGCCTTGCAGGTAATCATTGTGCAGCCTCTCTGTGAGCCCAGCTTGTCAATACCCGAATAAGCAAAATAGTCAATGCTGTAACCGTAGCTGAACTGAATACCCTTATATTCAAAGGTGGTGTTGTTAAGGTGATCGTGTCCGTTAAACATTACCTTTGTTGAGCCGAGCTCAAGCATTTTTTCAAAAAGCTCATCCTCACCGAGACCGCAGTAAACAACCTTGCCGCCTTCACCCATAATACCTTCAATGTGCTTTACATTTTCTGTATTCTTATATCCGTTTTCGGAAAATTCAGTCCAGCAGTCAAGCATTTCAACAAGGGGAATGTGGAAAAATGCAAGGGAGCTGACTGTCTGAGCATCCTTGTCAAGAGCTCTGTTTTCTTCATTCATTCTGCTGATTTCAGCTTCATACCACTGAACCTGATTGGGATGAATATTGTCATATGTACCCTTGATGCTTTCGATGATGTTGTCCTTGACATAAGCCTGAGAGTCAATGAGAACAAAAGCCTGAGTGATTATGCCGTCGGTGTTCTTAACCTCAATGACGTGATTGCCGAAGCCGTCAACATCCTCGGGACCTGCCTTAAAAAGACAGTGCTCATATTCTTCTCTTTCATAAAATTCTGCAAGAGCCTCTCTGTCAAAATATGAATATGCCTCAGCATCGTGATTACCGAAGGTAACATCCCAGTAAACACCAAGGCTTTCCATAAGATTTGCAAAGGCCTTTGCGCCGCTGTAATTGTTGAAGGTACCCGCTGTGTAAGGCACGGGGAAGGCAATGTCACCCGTTGCAATAACAAGGTCGGGCTTTTCTGCCGTAATCATTGCCGCAACGGCATTGAGTGCCTTTCGGTCAACGTCCTTTGAAAGAAATCCGCCGCCGATGTGAATATCTGTCAGGTGCATAACCTTGAAGTCACCGTCGGTTGTGAACACCCAATTTCCCTTTTCATCCATTTCGGGAACAAGCTGATTTTCAAACTTCACTGTCTTATAACCGTTACCCTGAGAAATAAGCCTTTCAACTGAGGAATAATTCATTCCCGCAATAACAGCACTTATCACGGCAAGGATTAAAATTAATTTAATCAGCTTTCTTTTTTTGTTTCTTCTTTTTTTCTTTGCCACAGTTCATCTCTCCTTTTCTTTTGTATCATCAGCATATCACAAACCTGACGGATATTCAACAATTTAATTGACCGAAAACAAAAAAGGTGCCGCTCACACTGCTGCACCTTCTTTGAATTTTATTAATATCCCTCGGTCTTACTCTGTGAATCAAGCCATTCAAGCAAGGCCTTGCACCCGTCAAGGATATCCTCATAAGCCTCCTCAAAATTATCCGTGTACCAGGGGTCCGCAACATCTCCCTTGCGGGCGGTGAAATCCATCAGCTTATGCACCTTATTCTCAGGGTCTGAGCCGAAGATCAGACCGATATTGCGGATGTTTCTGCTGTCCATTGCGGCAAAAATGTCATATTTGTCATAATCACTTTTTTTCAGCTGAACAGCCGTCTTGCCCTCACAGGAAATACCGTGTCTTTTAAGCTCTCTTTTTGCGGGCGGATAAACGGGATTGCCTCTGTCACCCCATATTTCTTCCGTGCTTGTGGCAGTGGAGCGGATAAGAAACTCATCCTCCCTGCCCTGCTTTCTGACCATATCCTTAAGGATAAACTCCGCCATAGGTGAACGGCAGATATTGCCGTGGCAGACAAACATAATTTTACGCATACAAATCACTCTCTTTCATATCGGAATTATACCATATCAAACCGCCGATTGCAACCAAAGACGCCCTGTCCCGTCGGTCAGAACACGCCTTTAACACAAGATCCGAAAAAAGACTTGTTTTTTTCAATGCTGTTTGATTATAATTAAATCAGGGAAAGAGTTTTGAAAATAAGAATTTGACAAAGGAGTGTATTCAAATGAAAAAGTTAGTTGCTTTTATCCTTATAATGGCTTTTTTGTTATGTTTGATTGGTTGTGGTAATCAAACCACCGAGCGTGTTCAAACCTTCAAAAGTGAAACAAAAACATACTACGAATTGAGCGACGGTTCTTGGGAATGTGATGGACATATATACAAGTATAAGCTGGAAATCCGCGGCAGAATGCCCAACGCGGCTGTTGATTCTACCTTCATTTATTTGAGCAATATAGAAAGCATTTCCTTTGAGCAAGCCTGGAAGGCAGCGGGATATAGCAGTAATACGGAGGATTATTTCCCGGTAGATGATGCGGTTTTAGTGGATTTTAAAAACCATTGACAAGCCTTCAATTTACAAGACAACAACAACAGCCGCCTTCATCAAGAAGGCGGCTTTACTGTTTCATATTATGTCATAGCCCTTAAAAGCTCGATCAGCTCCTCGGGAGTGTCAACATCCTTCAATTCAAGAATGTCATCAATTTCCAACCTCCGCAGAAGCTCGGGGTATTTTTTTATTACCGCTGATCCGCCCTTTCCCTCAGTGAGCTTCATCAGCTCAGAAAAAAGTGCCTTCGGAAAAACGGCAGGCATACCCTCGGATTCACCGCAGCTTGTCCGCCACAAATAATCAGGAGCATTTTTTGAACAAAGTGCCGCTGCGGCAACAGTTTTCCTTGTGAGAAGGGGCTGATCTGCGGGAGCAAAAAGACATCTGTCAACTCCCTCAAGAGCTTCAAGGCCAAGCCTCACAGTGTCATTACGGTGAGGGAGAGAGTGTAAAACCGTCCTTATGCCTTGCTTACGGCAAAGCTGATCAATTTCCTTATGTCTTGTCACAACAACCCGCTGAGAAAAAATCCCCTCTGTTGCCGAAAGAATACGGGAAATCATCGGCTCTGATGAAAAATCCGCCATCAGCTTGTTTCCGCCGAAGCGCCTGCCCATACCCGAAGCCATAATCACACATCCGATGCTTCCGAAGGGGTCATCAAGATCAACAACAAAGGCATCCTCTCTTTCCGTGATGCTTCTGAGAAAATCAGACCCGTCCTTACGTACAACGGCACAGACCTGCTTTTCTGAAAAAAGCTCAAGCAGAGCATTTTTATATTGCTCACAGTGAGCCTCAAGATAACCGATTTCATCAACGGTGACCCACTGACTCTCACTCTCTGCACAGCGTCTGAGAGCAGACACACCCAAAGTAAGAAAGCCCTCCGTCTGCGGTATCATCCGTTTTTCACTGCCCTCAGATGAGACGTCAAATGAGCCGATAACCGCCCTTTCACCCGAAAGTTTATCCTCAAGCCACACAGCCCTTCCCTTCTCGGCAAAGGTTATGATGCCTGCGGTTTTTTCATCGAAAAGCTCTGAAAGAAGAGTGGTTTTACCGCTTCCCCTTTTGCCTGTCAGAATAAGGTGACGCTTACCGCTGCTTCGGAAAGAATTCATTATACAGTCTGCTGTTAGCCTGCTTGCAGGCATCTCTGTATTCTTCATAACGCTGCAGCCACTCCCTTCCTTCTTCGGTAAGACAGCTTCCGCCGCCGTTTTTCCCTCCCGTGACTCTTGTCAGCAAGGGAAATCCAAGGGCATCCTCAGCATTTTTAATCAGCTTGAGAGCCTTGGTATATGCCATACCCATTGAAATACCTGCCGCCCTCAGAGAGCCCTTTTCTTCAATGGCGTGCATCAGACGGGCAGGACCTTCGCCGAAAAATTTTTCATCATTTTCGTCAAGGAATATAATTTTTGTTACAGCCTTCATTTTCAGTCCTCCCTGAGCATTACAAGCTGAGTCTCACCCTTTCGGTTGCTGCAAAGCTGCAAGCTGACATTTCCGTAAATACTGCTGAGCATTTCTTCTGTTTTTTCAAGGGGGTCCTTTTTCGGCTCAACAATGCCGAGGATCCCTCCCTCAGACAGAATGATCAATCTGTCACAAAAATTCAAAGCAAGAAAGGGATCATGAAGAGCCACAAGTGCACTGCATTGCCCCGCTGACGTCCTTTCCTTAATCAATGAAAGCATCTGATGGCGGAAACGGAAATCCATTGCACTTTCAGGCTCATCAAGCAATAACAGCTTTGCCGGGCTCACAAGGGTTCTTGCAAGAATGCAAAGCTGCTTTTGACCCTCACTCAGATGCTGATAATTTGTCTGCTCCTTTCCCTCAAGGGAAACCCTTGCCAGAGCCTCAGCGGCAGTGTCCTTCATCTGACGGTCAGGCTGCTGAAGAAGTCTGAGCACGGGATTAAAGCCCATGAGCACAACATCGGCAGCGGAAATGTCAATGGAAATACCGCTTCTTTGAGGAATATAGCTTACTGATTTTGCAATCTGACCTGCTGACATTTCTTCAAGAGTCTTCCCCTCAAGAACACACCTGCCCCCGTGGGAAACAATACCGCAGATTGCCTTGAGAAGAGTTGTCTTACCGCTTCCGTTTGCACCAAGAATACCCGTAAGACATCCGCCTTCAAGCTGAAAGGATACATTTTCAATAACCTTTTGTCTGCCGTAGCTGACGGTTATGTTCTCTGCCGAAAAAAAGCTCATACCTTCCGCCTCCCTCTGACAATAAGAAAAATAAGAAAGGGTGCACCGAGAACGCTTGTGAAAATGCTCACGGGAAGCTCCGTCTGAGCAACACTGCGTGCAAGAATATCCGCTCCCACAAGAAGCACACCGCCCGTAAGACCGCTGAGAAGCATTGTTCCGATACGGTTGTTTTTGGTCAGAAGCCTTGCCGTATGCGGAGCAAGAAGCCCCACAAAGCTGATAAGACCCGAAATACTCACCACACAGGCAACAACAAGGGTTGCTGTCAGCAGCACCGCAAGTCTGAGTCTCACAACGTTCACTCCCAGCATTCTTCCCTCACCCTCCTCGGCTGAAAGAAGAACAATCTGTCTGTGAAGCAGAAACAACACTCCGAGGCAGATTACACACAAAAGCATATTTCCGCCAAGAGAGTAAAGGCTCACTCCGTTGAGACTGCCCATAATCCAATATTCAATTGAAGCCAGCTCCTTTTCGGGATCAGCCGTCATCTTAAGGCACATCAGTGCCGTCTGGGCAAGAGAGTGCACAGCAATACCCGAAAGAACAATTGTGCTGTTTTTTCCGCTTCGGTCAAGCCTTGAAAGTGCAAGGGCAAGAACAACTGAAAGCAGAGCACCGCCAAAGGCTGACACGGTAACAGACAGGGCACCTGAAAGAAAAAGAATTCCTGCTGCCGCACCAGCACTTGCCCCTGAGGATACACCGATAACATCAGGAGAAGCAAGAGAGTTGCGGAAGACTGTCTGATAAACAAAGCCCGCAACACCCAGCGCAAAACCGCCCACAACACCTGCAACGGTGCGGCTGAGACGAAGAGTCAGAAAAACATTTCTCTGCATTTCGTCTCCTGCAAGAAGCTTTTCAAGTGTCAGCGGATATTTTCCCACCGTTAAACTGCCGACAGCCAGAGCAATCAGTAAGATTACTCCGGCTGTGATGTAATATTTAGTTTTCGCTGTATGTGAAGCCGTAGAATGTTTCATAGTATTCATCAATCCTTGCTTTGCAGTCTTCGTCACTCACCAAGTCTCCGTGAAGCACGTTAGCGAGCCATACCGCGCCGAGAATTCCGCTTGGCACGGGGCTGTCCCACGCCTCAGCCTTGTCGGGCATCTGATAAACATTGCCCTTGACAACTGCGGTGCACTGAGCAAGATTGGGGTCATTCAGCACATCCTCAACGGTATATGAAGCATCGGAGGCAAGAATGATGAAATCGGGATTCCAGGCAAGAAGCTGCTCATAATCAATTTCAGCCCAATAGCTGTCCTCAATTTCCTCAGCTGCATTTACACCGCCTGCAAGACGGATAATATCAGACTGATACATTCCCTTGCCCGCTGTTGAAAGCATATTTGAATTACCTGCAAGATAAACCTTCGGTGCTTCAGCACCCTCGAGTGTCTGAGCAAGATAGCTCTGCTGGGCAGCGGTGAAGGCTGCAAGAGCCTCTCCCTTTTCTTTTGTTCCCGTTGCCTCGGAAATAAGGCTGATCATTTCTGTCAGAAGCTCCTGATTTTCGGGGTTGACAATAAGAACATCAATGCCGAGCTCTTCAAGAGATTCAGCGGCACCGCTGAGCTTAAGGGGAAGAATAACAAGGTCAGGCTCAACAGCGGCACAGCCCTCAAGATCAAACTCCTTTGCTGTTCCCACGTTGGGAAGGCTGATGAGTGCTTCGGCTGAAAGCTTATAAATTGCGCGCTGATCTGCCTTTGCCTCAATGGCAACAAGCTTGTCCTCAAGACCGAGGGCAATGAGAAGGCTTGTTGAAATGTAATAACCGCTGACAAGCTTTTCAGGCTGAGCATCAATAACAACCTCACGGCCTGCCTGGTCCGTTACGGTAATCGGATAACTGCTGACGGCTTCGGTGGTCTGAGCCGAGGTGCTGTCAGAGGTGTCGGGTGCGCCGCAGCCTGCAAGGGCAAACAGCATTGTGAGAGCAAGAATAACTGAAATTAGCTTTTTCATAATTTTTTCTCCTATCGTTGTAGTTTTAAAAATATAACCATATTATAGCAAATACCATTTGCTTATGCAAGAAAAAATGCTATAATAAAAACAAAATTCAGATAAACATCAAAAAGGGGGCATTACCGATGATCACAATACAAAAATATGTCCGTGCTCAATCCCTCGAAGAAGCCTGGCAGCTTAATCAGAGCAAGCGCAACCGCATTGTCGGCGGTATGCTCTGGATGAGACTGAGCAAAGGAAGCATTAACACCGCAATTGACCTTTGCGACCTCGGTCTTGACTTCATCAATGAAACCGAGGAGGAGTTCTCAATCGGAGCTTCGGCAACTCTCCGTGACCTTGAAAAACACGAAGGAATCAATGCTTACACAAAGGGAGCCGTTGCCGATGCAGTCAAGGATATTGTGGGCGTGCAGTTTCGTAACATGGCAACTGTGGGCGGCAGCATCTGGGGCAGATTCGGCTTTTCCGATGTGCTGACGGTTTTTCTTGCCCTTGACAGCTATGTCGAGCTTTATAAGGGCGGTATTATCCCCCTTGAAGAGTTTTCAAAAATGAAGCCCGACAACGATATTCTTATACGTCTGATTGTAAAGAAGACTCCTTGCAGAATTGTTTACACCGCAATGAGAAATCAGCGCACGGATTTTCCCGTGCTGACCTGTGCCGTATCGGAAATCGGCGGACATCTCAGAGCCGCCATCGGAGCCCGTCCTGCAAGGGCAGTCATACTTGAAAGAGAAATCACCGATGCCAAAGTCTTTGCCGCTTTTGTTGCGGAAAATGTTTCCACATCGGGCAATCTCAGAGGCAGTGCCGCTTACCGCACCCACCTTGTCAGAGTACTGACCGAGCGTGCTGTTTCTCTCCTTGGAGGTAAATAATTATGGAAATCAGATTTACACTTAACGGAAAAAATATTATATGCTCTGCCGAAGCGGACACAATTCTTCTTGATCTGCTTCGTGAAAAAGGCTGTCTGAGTGTCAAGCGCGGCTGTGACAGCTCAAACTGCGGACTTTGCACCGTGCTTATGGACGGCAAGCCTGTTTTATCCTGCTCTCTTCTTGCCGTCAGAGCAGACGGCCACGAAATTTTCACCCTTGAGGGTCTTCAGCATCAGGCTTCGGAGTTTGTCGGCTTCATTGCTGACCAGGGCGCCGACCAGTGCGGCTTCTGCAATCCGGGAATGGTTATGAACACCATTGCTCTGCTGAGAGAAAATCCCGACCCCACCGACGACGAAATCCGTGCATTTCTTGCGGGTAATCTGTGTCGCTGCTCAGGCTATGAGGGTCAGCTCAGAGGAATCAGAAGCTTTCTGAATTTCCGCAAAGAAAAGGGAGGCAGCCATGGAAAATAAAGAATGTAAGGCAGTCAATAAATCTGTCAGAAAAAAAGACTCAATGCAGCTTCTTCTCGGAAAGCCCGTTTACACAGACGACGTGACACCGAAGGATGCTCTTGCCGTCAAGCTTCTCCGCTCCCCTCACGCAAACGCAATTGTTGAAGAAATTGACACCGCTGCCGCAAAAAAGGTTCCCGGCGTTGTCGGCATCTTCACCTGGGAGGATGTGCCGAAAAAACGCTTCACCCTTGCAGGTCAGACTTATCCTGAGCCCTCACCCTATGACCGTCTTATCATTGACCGTCATGTGCGCTTTGCGGGCGATGTTGTTGCAATAATTGCCGCTGAAACTGAAAAGGCGGCACTTAAGGCAATGAAGCTTATCAAGGTCAGATATCAGATTCTCGAGGCAGTTCTTGATTTCCGCACCGCAAAGGACAATTCTGTTCTTGTTCATCCCGAGGAGGACTGGTTTCCTCCCTGTCAGGTGGGCGGTGATGCAAAAAGAAACCTTGTTGCTTCTGACACCGAGGCTTACGGAGATGTTGACAAGGTTATGTCCGAATGTGACATTGTCCTTGAGCGCACTTATCACACCAAGGCCTTCAATCAGGCAATGATGGAGCCCTTCATCAGCTATGCAAGCTTTGACCGTTACGGACGTCTGCACGTCATTTCCTCCACTCAGATAGTTTTTCATACAAGAAGAATTCTTTCTCACGCTCTCGGAATCCCCAAAAGCAAAATCCGTGTTGAAAAGCCCCGTATCGGCGGCGGCTTCGGAGCAAAGCAAACGGCTGTTTGTGATGTTTATCCCGCCTTTGTTGCAATGAAAACAGGACGTGCTGCTCAGATTTGTTATACCCGTGAGGAATCTCAGATTGCAGGCTCTCCCCGACACGAAATGGAAATCACCGTCAGACTCGGTGCAACCGAAGACGGCATTATTCGTGCAATGGATATGTACACCCTTTCCGACACGGGTGCCTACGGTGAGCACGGCCCCACAACCGTCGGACTCTCAGGTCACAAATCAATCCCCTTATACACCGCATCCGTTGAAGCCTTCCGCTTTAGCTTTGATGTTGTTTATACCAATCATATGTCTGCCGGTGCTTACCGAGGCTACGGTGCAACCCAGGGCATCTTTGCCGTGGAATCCCTTGTCAGCGAGCTTGCAGAAAAGCTCGGTATTGATGCAACTGAAATCCGTGACAAAAATATGCTCAGAGAAGGTATGGTTATGCCTGCCTATTATAACGAAACAGCCTCCGCCTGCGCCCTTGACAGATGTATGGAACACTGCCGTGAGATTTTTGATTGGAAGGAGCGCTCAAAGGTTCGTGACCTTGGCAACGGAAAGGTCAGAGCCGCAGGTGTTGCAATGGCAATGCAGGGCAGCAGCATTTCCTTTGTTGACGTGGGCTCTGCAACGGTGAAGCTCAATGAAGACGGCGGATATATTCTTCTTATCGGTGCTGCGGATATGGGCACGGGCTGTGACACCATTCTTGCCCAGATGGTTGCGGAGCTTATGGACTGTGACGTTGAAAGGGTTTCCGTTTTCGGTGCCGACACAGACATTTCTCCCTATGACTCAGGCTCCTATGCCTCATCGACAACCTATATAACAGGTCAGGCAGTTGTCAAGGCCTGTACCGAGCTTAAACAGCGCATCTGCAAAATCGGAGCCGAGCTTCTCAAATGCTCAGCCGAGGAAGTGCTTTTTGAGGGAAGCAGAGTCCGCAAGGCCGATTCGGACATCACCGCCTCAATTGAGGATATTGCTTACAAGGCTCAGCTTTTCAACAGCATACCCGCTGAAGCAACGGCAACTCACACCTCCCCCGTTTCTCCCCCTCCCTTTATGGTGGGTATGGTTGAAATTGAGCTTGACAAGCTCACGGGCAAGGTTGACATAATTGATTATATGGCTGTTGTTGACTGCGGCACACCCATCAATCCCGCCCTTGCAAGAATTCAGGCAGAAGGCGGAATTGTTCAGGGCATCGGTCACACGCTGACTGAAAACATCACTTATAATCAAAAGGGACGCCCGATTGAAGCAGATTTTATGCAGTACAAAATTCCCACCCGTCTTGATATGGGCAGGCTGAGAGTTGAATTTGAACAAAGCTATGAGCCCTCGGGACCTTTCGGCGCAAAGTCAATCGGTGAAATTGTCATCAACACCCCCGCACCCGCAATTGCTCATGCAATCTTTCGAGCAACAGGAGTCTGGCACCGTGAGCTGCCAATCACCCCCGAAGCAATTGCAATGTCACTCAACAAATAAAAAACAGGGGCTGTAAAAAAAGTGCAGACCGCATAAACCAAGATAAACAGAGGGTTTCTTTAGACTTTTAAGTCCGAAGAAACCCTTTAAAACATAAAATTATATAAAAGAATTGCAAAAACTGTGTTTTTGCGGTTTATGCTATAAACAAACCTCGCCCTCGGAGTACCTATGTACGCCGTCGGGCAACCCCAAATAAGGCTAAAAGCCTTATTTGGGCTCGGTTTGTTCATTCTGCGCATTTTTTCCTAACCCCTAAAAAGAGGATGTAAAAAAACGAGTTTTTTTACATCCTCTTTTGAATTTATTTAACCGTAACGCTGATATCAACCAGGCGGTAGCACATCATATGATAAGTATTACCCTCGGCACAAAGTCTGAGAGTGAGCTCATAAGTGCCTTTTTTGGTTCCCTTGCCCACGGTGATTGTGCCCGTGCTTTCATCAATGGAAAATTTTCCGCCCGACATATAACCGATGCTGTAAGAAATTTTGCCCACGGAATCTGAAATTTTCAGAGTTTTGGCGGCGGTCAGCTTCTGAGCAGCCTTCTGCAGCTTGCTGTAAGAAAGCTTGAAGTTTTCCGCTTTTGCAGACACACGGAATTTCTGAATGTCCTTTCTTATCAGGAAGAGCACGCTTGCTGCTTTTCCGCTGTAATTTCCGATTCCTTCAATCTGCACCTTGCCGTTTCCCGGATTTTTGTTTGATGAATAAATCACCTTGTAATCCGTGCCCTTTTTCAGAGTCTTTCCGTCAAGGGTAACGGTAACAGATGGCTTGCAGGCTTTACCCGAATAGGTATAAGTCCTTTTTGAAAGCACAACCTTTGCACCGCTGACAGCCTTGGGAGCAATGATGAAGCTTTTTGAATTTGAACCCTTGAAATTGCCTTTCAGGGTGACTGTAACCTTGTAAGTGCCCGCATTTTTACAGCCCGAGGAATACTTGACGGTATAATCCGACGAGGAAAGCTTAATCTTTTCCGTGCCGTAAGTGACAGACTTTACCTTGGGCTTTTTGACCGTTCCGTCATAAGAAAACTTGGTTGCTGAAAGAGTGATTGAGGGTGTCACCTGTTTCGGAAGAATTGTGAATTTTGCTGTAAGTGTTCCGCAGTAATCACCAACACCCGTTGCAGTAACTGTTGCAGTACCTGCATTGACATTGTTTGTATAGGTCAGCTTATAACGTGCTGAGCTGAGTCTCACTCCGTCAAGGATCAGCTGAATGCCCGGAGTTATGGCGCTTCCCGTGTAGCTCTTGTCGGCAATGGGTTCAATCCTTCCGCTTTCGATTGAAAGAGGATTGATTTCAAACTTCACGGAAATTTCACCTGTGAAGTTTTTGTTTTTCTTTTCCTCACTTACATCTGCCGAGCCCTTGATTGAGACAGTAGCTGTACCCGCATATTTATTGTTTTCATAGAAAAGCACATAATCCGTTCCGCTTGTCAGCTTTTTGCCAAGATAAGTGATTTCAGGAGTGGGCTTAATGCTGCTGCCGGAATAAACATAATCGGGAATTTCCTCAACAACTGCCTCACTGATGGGAGCAGGATTGATAAAAAACTGCTGTCTGAGTCCGCCCTTATATTCAGAATCATCATTTGCTTTGACATAAACCTTGGTGTTTTCATTTCCTGCATTGACTGCACCGATGTATTCACAGGTATAATTGGCGGGGTCAACAATGTTTCCGTCAACGTCATAAACAACAAATTCGGGTCTGCATTCCTCACCGGTGTAAACAAAGGTGTCCTGAGAAAGCTCAATGCTTCCCAAAGCAATCTTTGAAGATGCCGCTCTTGCTGACAGCAGTGACACAGACAAAATCAAAACACCGATAAAAAGAACAGAAATTTTTGTCAGTCGTTTCATTTCAACACCTCTTTCTTATGCTGAGAATCTGTAAATTGCCGTTGAATCCTTAAGGCTGGGACCTGCACAGTTGAAGCTGACATAATAATATGTTTTGCTTCCGCTTTTCTCCACCTTAAGACCTTCAAATTCAAGATAATTTTCGTTATAGCTTGCATCATCCACCTTGATAACAGTGTCAATGGTGATTATTTCAGAAAGAGCTGATTTCTTTTTGATTGAAAGCTCAGTAACCTTGCCGTCCTTATAGGTTTTGTAATTGATTACATAAATCTGTGCACCGAGACCGAAGTTTCCTCCGCCGATATAAAGGCTCTTGCCCTTAACGGCAAAGCTCTGATAAGAGCACAAGGGAGAAAGACCGCAGGTGATGTGTGCAAGCTGCCACTTGGGCTTTGTTGAAAGGTTGAAGGTGCCCTTGTCCTTGAGAGAATTGAGGGCGCTGTTGATTTTTTTGAAGTTATATGACAGATAAGCACAGCTGTAACCTGAAGGAAGATTCAGCTGAAAAACAATCTGATTGCTGTCAGCGTCAACGGCACACTGTACCCACTCGGGCTTGACCTTGTCTTTGAAATATCCTGCCTTGCCGTTTTTGACGTTTGTCTTTTCAAAGCCGGATATATAAACAGTTTTTGTAATCTTGCCCACACCCGAGCTGTTCACCTTATAGGTCAGACGTGTAATTTTACGTCCGAGACCGTTTGTGCCGGGACTGCAGGAAACCCAGATGTTATATACCTGCTTGGAAAGATTATCCTGAGTGACGGCAAGAACATCACTGTGGCCGTAATTCGCAAGAACGGTTGCCTGCTGACATTCGGCTTTGGCTGTCACGCCCTTTTTTGAGGGAAGCTTACAGCGTGTAAGCAGACCGTGCTTTTTATTGTCCGTGTTGCTTTCTCCGATTGTGAAAATATATTTTCCGTCAGGAGTGTATGCAAAGTTCTGAACGCAGTTGACAGTCAGCTCTTTTCCTTTATACTCACTGATAATGCTTGCCTCATTGTTATAAGGCATATTAGTCAGTGTGAATTGCTGTCCCTTCTGAAGCGCACTGCTTTTCACCGTGTATTTTCTCAAGGAAGCCGCATAGGTTGAGCTGTCAAGCTGAGGTATTAAAATACTCGCTCCGAGCAGCAATGTGAGAAGGATACAGAAAAATCTTTTATAAGCTCTTGTTTTCAATATCAGTCATTCCCTTCTGTATTTTATTTTTTCATCTTTATTATAGCAAAAAGAAAAATAACAGACAAGTAAAAATTCTTTTAAGAAGATTATAAAGCAAAAACAGAGAATCTGTTCTCTCTCTTTTTTACTACTGTTTTATTTAACCTTTATTTCCCAGCCCTCAAGACTGCCGCTTAAAAGCTCAATGCTGCATTCACCTTCGTTGAAGCTGACCCTTGCCAGAATATCCGGCAGAACAAGAGGAAAGCTTATGTTTTTCTCTGAAGGACTGAAGGAAAGAGTTTTCTTTTCATAATCGACACAAAGTCCCGAGGCAGCAATGAGAGTTGACCAGCTTGACATGGGACGGGTGTAATGGTGCCCGCATTCCCAGTGATCCCAGAAGCAGCCCAGTCTCAGCTGATTGGCATGAATTGAAGCCACAACGGTGTCGGAAATTTCATTCAATCCCACGGAAAGAGCAAGGGCGGCAAAGGCATAACCGATACCTGTCCACACCGCATCCGCCTGACAGTTTTTATAGGTGTGTACCGTTGTTTTTCTGTTTTCGGGGAAGGTGGCATTGACAAGACCCTGCTCACTGTCAAAATTGCAGCGGAATATCAGCCTTATAACCTCACGGATTCTTTCATCGGAAAGGTTGCCTTCAAGTCCCGCCATACGAAGAAACCATTCTCCGTCAAGCTGGTCGGTCATCAAGGATTCGTCTGTTTCCTCCCTGTTTCTCCAGAGATTGTAATATTCTCCGTTCCAGAGTCTTTCTTCAAGGGATTTTTTACCCCTTTCAAGAATATTCTTCCATTTGTCAGAACAAACCTTGTCCTCTGCTTTGTCGGCAATAACCGATGCCGCCTTCAAAGCAGACAGCCAGAGAACAGAAATATATGTGGGTGTACCCGAAAAATTCCAGGCATCATAAGTGTTTCGTTTTGTGTCAAAATCCGGCAGACCGTCACCGTCGGTGTCAAGCTTTTCAATGGAATCCATTGCCCGTCTGACATTGTCCCAAAGAGAAAAAAGATATTCTCTGTCTCCCGTGAAAAGATAATCGCGAAGCACCATCAGCACAAACTGCATATTCATATCAACACGGTCAAAGCTGTCATCGGTATGCTCCATATCAGGCTTGAACAGATGATGCACTCTGCCGTCCTTTCTCTGATGCTCAGCTCCCATTTTCATCTGCCTTTTCTGCAGCTCAGGGAAAAGGCTGACAAGAGAAAAGGATGCATGATATGTAATGTCCGTTGTGTGAAGTCCGCAGAAGCCGAGACCCTCCCACAAGCCGAATTTTCCGTTTTTGAGATAAACGGAGCTTTTCACAAGGGGTGACAGATGAGAGGACCAGCATTCAGGATAAATTTCGGGCAAATCCGTTGAATAAAGAAGGTCTGCAAAATCCACGGCTTTTCTGAATACACTGTCATAATTTTCCCTGAGAAATCTGTTTGCATCAAGGGCACTTTGATAAAGGTTTTCATAATAATGACCGAGCTTGTTCCCCTTTTTATACTTGAGATTCGGGAAATACCAGGTAAGAACAAAGCGGATATTTTTCTTTTCACCCGGCTTAAGGCTCACCTGAGAGCAAAGAGCGCAGGAACCGAAATCCTTTCCCATTTTGTAAAGCTGTCTCAGACAGCATTCAAGGAAATGTATCTTATCCTTTCTTGAAGAAAGATAATCGGGATTGCAGTGCTTTATTCGGCTGACAAGAGATGCGGCAAAGGGATATTTCAGATATTCACCGCACAGACCTTCAAGGCGGCTGTCACTCATCAAAGCAAAATTCAGAGGAATTGCTTTGGGCTTTTCACCAACCTTACTGTCGGGCAGACGTCCCTTTTCTCTGAAGCCGAAAAGGAAGGATTCCTGACTTACACCGAAAACAGAGTTTGCTACATACTCCTTCATAAAGCGGTAATAATCAGCGGTTATATATGATTTTTCTCCGTCACCGTCAACAGAAAGGCAAAGGCTTCCGCAGTCGGCAGAATCGGTCACCCTTGAAGGCTCGATATGAATACCCACACCCTCACCCACAGAATGAAGGGAGTTTTTGTTACCTGCCTTTTTGTTGGCGACACTCGGCTCAAGGGCACTCAGAAGGCTGATGCTCAGATTGCTGTCAGTGGGATTTTCAACAGTAAAATCCATATAAAAGCCGGGAGTTGCCGAAATGTCACTGTTATGAGGCACAAAGGGAGAAACGGCCCTCAGCTTCAGCTTACAGGACAGAGCGCTGTCAACATAATTAATGTCACAGGCGGGAAATCTGCCCTCAAATTCAATTTTTTCAACGGGCTTATTCCAGGCAAACATACGGTATGTGAAATCCTCAGCATCGGTTTTCATACCGAGCTTTCTGACAATCGGCTTGCCGCCGTCTCGGCTTTCACGTACCCAGAAGGACAGAGCACCTGCACTGCCTTCACCGTCATCAACCTTTTTTTCACAGCAGGACTCAGTTATCCTGGGCTGATTTGCAATCAGCCAGTAATGAAACTCACCGTCGGGCAGAAGCTCCACGCTGCCGCTTCCGATGCCGCCAAGGGCAATACCGCTGGTATGGGGCTTTGTTGTTGTAATTTTAGCCATAAGTCACCTCAATGCAGTGATTTGATAATTGAAATATTTTTTTGATTTTGCGTTACTGTTCAATTATAATCTCCCCTTCTTCATCTGTCAATCAGGTGTTTTTCTTTTTTCTCAATCACCGATATTAAAAAGCATTACTCCTTCCCCACCTAACGCAGTTTTTTAATCATCTCTCACCAAATCACAGCAACACAGCCGACGGAAAAACATCCGTCGGCTGTGTTTATTCATTTAACATATCAGTTTAGAAAATGCATCTGAAAGAGCAAAGCTACTCAAAAAAATTTATGTTCACCCGGAGAAAGTGTATATACCTTTCCGGCAATAACAGCAGTAGCGTCAACAGGTGTTACGATTTCATATTTAACCTTGCCGTTTTCGTGCCACCAACGGGAAGAAATCTTACCATATGCAGTATCAATTTCAGCCTTGAACCAATCAATGCGATCATCAGTAGTTGGAGTAAAATTAATTTTTGCAAATCCCGGTGAGTCATCGACAGTATTGATACCTGCCATAACTCCATACATCCAGTCACCGACTGCACCATATGCATAGTGGTTGTATGAATTCATAGACTTTGGCCAAATATCGCCGTTGGGTTTAATGCCATCCCAATGCTCCCATATCGTTGTGGCACCCTTTGTTATAGGATAAAGCCACGAGGGATATTCTTTTCTGAGAATAAGGGTATAAGCAAGTTCCGTATAACCATATTTTGATAATACATGCAAAATATAAGGGGTACCAACAAAACCGGTCTGTATCATATCACCTTGCTTGTGTATAAGAGTTGCGAGAGAATCTGCAACAGCCTGAGGCTTGTCAGTCAACTCAAACTGAAGAGCCATTATATGCTCGGTCTGAGTCCTGAAATCGTCTTTAAATTCATCGATGAATGCTTTGCGGATGTTTTTATGAAGCTCTTCATAATATGAAACATCACGGCCAAGGACCTTGCCCATTTTAATGAGTATGTTTACGGTATTGGCGTAATATGCAGAAGCAACAATATCGTCACGTGTAGGCCCTTTGACTTTCCCGTATTCCCCGCCAAGCTCCAACCAATCTGCATAGTGGTCTCCACCAAGCCATAAATTTGGCTTAGTGGTTTTGTGTGAGATATATTCAACCCATTTACAGATGGGATCAAACATATTTTCTATAATCTCGGTATCACCATAGGTAAGATAACATTGCCACGGACATATAGCAATGGCATCAGCCCAGGCGGTACTGATTTTAGGCTTTGCCGGGTGAATGTAGGGTATGAAGTCAGGTACACCACCATTCTCGTACTGTTCAGCTTTCATATCATTAAGCCATTTTTTGAAAAACTTCAGTACATTATAGTTATAACTTGCGGTACGCACAAACACCTGAGCATCGCCTGTCCAACCTAATCTTTCATCACGCTGAGGACAGTCAGTGGGAATATCAAGGAAGTTGCCTTTCTGACCCCAGATTATGTTGCTGAATAATTGGTTGAGCATAGGGTCAGAGCTTTCAATATATCCGGTACGCTTTATATCGCTGTGCACAACGATAGCAGTGAAATTTTCAGGCTTGATTTCAGTTGGGTACGCATCAACTCTTACATATCTGAAACCGTAGAAAGTCAGGTTAGGCTTATAGGTCTGAAGTCCATCTTTGCAGGTATATTTATAGATAGCTTTAGCCTTGCGGTAATTTGCATTGTAAAAATTACCGTCCTTATCAAGAATTTCAGCAAAAGAAAAAGATACCTTTTCACCCTTTTTTGCTCTTATAGTGAATTCAAGATAACCTGTCATATTCTGACCGAAATCAAGTACAGTTTCACCTTTAGGTGTAATGATAATTTCTTTTACATTCAGGCGTTCATGCTCTGTTACTGTTTCGCCCTCTTGCGGTATCAGCAGAGTCTGAGAGTTATCTTTTGCAATTTTCGCATGGTGCTTAAATTCAGGAGTATAAGCAGCATTATATTTGATGCCGTTATATAAATGACAGAATTTCAGATTGCCTTTCGATACAAGCCAGCTCTCATCAGTGCCGATATCCTCAGTGGTACCGTCAGTATATACAATATGCAACTGAGCTATTACAGCCTTTGGTTGTTGGTTCTTGAGTCGCCAGAACCAACCTTCTGCAAGCTCTAAAATCAAGATGTTATTTTTTTCAAGAAGATGTTTTACATCATACGATTGTACTTGCAGACGATTGTGATAAGAAGTCCACCCCGGAGCCATAACAAAATTTCCGACACGCTGAGAGTTCAGCGTTGCCTCATACACACCACGGGCAGTTATAAAAAGCGTCGCCGAATCAACTTCTTTATTAACGGAAAACCCCTTTTTAAAAAGAGGACAGGCTTTGCTGATTTTATAATATGGTTGTATCCAGTTGGCTTTTAACATAGCAATCACCTCATCGTTATTTCAACATGACACCCTGTTGATTTTTTATCAAAATGATTATAGCTTATCACAAGCAAAAATGCCGCCTCTACGGATGGCACAATAGCAACGCCTTCAGAAAATCAGCATCATTCTGAGCAGATTTCTTTTTCGGCCCCTTTGTTCTGTTGCCTGACATTCTCTCCTTTTTGCCGATAAAACGGGTGAAAAGAAGATTTTCTATATTGCTGTCAGTGTAGATAAGTCCGTTCTGATTAAGAGCTTTTCCGCCCTTACCAAGCACAAGAGTTGCAAGCCCGTAGTCATGAGCAACAATCACATCGTCCTTTTCGGTAAGGTTTGCAATACAGCAGTCAGCAGAATCTGCACCCTTATCAACTACGATAGTTGTCGCTCCATCTTTTTCAATGGAGCGGGTATTGTCACAGACGATGATGCATTCCGGCTCTCGCTCTTTTGCTGTATCCACAGTAATATCTACAACAGGACAAGCGTCGGCATCAATTATAATTTTCATAGTTTCAGCTGAACTTAATTTTACTTTCACTTCATTATAACACTCAGCCTGTCAATGTGTTGGTTACTGTAAGTACACACGCAATTATACCCATTATAATTCCGCCGATGTAGGGATTCCTGGTCTTTTTGTAAATAATATGGCTGATAAATGATGCCAGAGGTAAAATCAACACAATGGGGAACAGCCATATACCCATAATGCCTGTTATCGGGTCAAGGAGCATCTTGCCCGACACAAAAAATGTGATGTACTGTGCCATAATCATAATCTGCGGTCCGAGGAAAACAAAGAACATCTGCAGAAGAGGACTCTTCCACTTGTTTTTGCCCGTATCGATATAGCCTGAGCAGTTAACCGAAATGCTGATGATTATGTAATAGAAAAGCCACATAGGTACAAAGCGGAGAATCATACCCCAGTGCTGAGCTCCAAAGGCACGGATAGTCGCAAAGCACCACAGACGGTAGTCGGTAAGAAAGAAATGATCAGAAAGGTAAACGAGCACAAATGATACAGCGACAACGCACAGTGAAAGCACAATGGTTTTCAGAAGCTTCTGCTTGCTGATTGTAATGCCTCGTTCCGCCTTTTCTATAGGATTTTTCTTCTGACTTACACGAAGAGCGATGAGAGTTATAAGGCCGCAGAGTACCGACCAGATACCGATAACACGTGATGCACCCTGATTCCAGAAGGAACTCTGTAAAAGGAAGCCTATTGCAAAAGCAATAAGATAAGCAGGTATGCTCAAAGCAGCAGTAAGAATCTGACTGCGAAGCATCTTTTTGCGTACCTTGTCTTCGGGGGCGGGCCAAGGAGCTACATCTATTTTTACCTTCAATTCACTGAACCAGGGCAAATCGAGCATAGCAAGAGCCGAGAACAAAACAAACATAAAGAAGCCAACAACACCAAGTGCGTTGAACGCCGCCTTGTACTGCCATATCTGATTTGTATGCGCTAATTCTTTCGGAGCACCTAAAGCTCTGTTAAAAAAGTCAGTGCTGAAAGATACAACCCGTGAAGAAAAATGTGCCCAAGGATGTGTAATGGCAGGGTTATAGATAGCACGAACAGCAATTTCACCGTCAATCTCTTTTTCATAGAAAACATCAGCAGTTCTTGCTTCAAGGCCATCGGGGTCTGCACCGAAATTAAGGAAAGACTGAGCCGTTGACTGATTTATAAATTCTCTCGGAGCCTTGCCGTCAACACGGTGAAAAAATTCATCATATTGACAGGCAACGATTGCTGCATCACGGTTGCCGAACATATTGTAAAAGGAATCGTTTTCATCCTTATACACAGCATCATTTGAAACAAGAAGTGCAGCAGAAATAAGACCCTCCTCATCTTGCAAAACTGCTTCACGGCAGGCAAGAGCACCGTTTGAGTGGCCTGTAACACCTATTTTATCTGTATCGACATAAGGCAGACGGGAAAGGTATTTCACGCCATCATAAAGACCGTTGGCGTTATTTTCATCATCCCACCAGGTATTAGACTCAATAACCTCAGAATCACCGTGACCATACATACTTATAGCGAGAACAACATAACCTCTGCGAGCATACTCAACATAATTAAGGTCCTGCATTTCACGGTTATTGTACCAACCGTGGCTGACAACGATAGCCGGTGCCTTATCTTCAGCAGTTGCATTTTCGGGTACAAGCAAAAGAGCGTCAAGCTTATGATTGCTGTCAGTTTCGATAGTCAGATCATGGTACTCCACAGCACCGAAATCAGTCTGAAAAACACATGCACCGACAGAGCTGATAAGACACAGCAGCAACGCGATGCATACCCAAAATTGAGCATTTCTCTTCATATTAACACCTCCATATTTTCTTTCAAGAATTTTATCATATATTGCTTAATTTTTCAACTTTATTTATAACTCAGATTAAACAAAAAGTACTCACCGGTGTGAGTACTTTTCGCTGAAATATATCAAGGGAAATATTTATTGCAATAATCCTTCAGTTTTAAATTATATTGCACGCTGCTGAAGGGGGCAAAAATCAGAATATGGTCAGAGTACGGGAACAGGATAAAGTCGTAAACTGCACCTGACTCTTCAAAAGCCTTTTTAACTGAATCGGCATTGCCTACGGGTACAGTCTTATCCTTACCGCCGTAAGCAAGCAGTGATGGAATTGAATTTTCAGTTACATAATATACAGGCGAAACAAGCTCAATAAGCTCCTTCTCTTTGCCCTGACTCATATACTGCTCGGTAAGAGCTGTACCTGCAAGCATTTTCGCAATTCTGGGACCTGCTTCACCCCAAGCCTCTGTGGTAAAGTCAGAGGGACCTACCTTATTTGCAGCAAAAGCAAGAGGGATAGCACTTTCCTCAGGACGAGAATAAGAATAAAGCATAGAAAGATGTGCACCTGCTGAGTAGCCTGAGGTTGCAAGTTTAGTTATATTAAGACCCTTCTCATCTGAGAACTTTTTGATTTGCTCAATAGCCATAGTGATTTCATCAAGAACAGTCATAACACTGTATGTTGTATTTCTGTTTTCGTCGTTAATAAGAGTATAGCTCATGGTTGCAGTAATGTAGCCTTCGTTTGCAAGAGCCACACACTCACCCAGCATTTCATCCTTACTGCCCGATGACCATGAACCGCCGTGAATGAAAAGAATACAGCCGTTTGCCTCCTTTTCATAAGCATCTGCAGGTACGTAAATATCAATTACATTTCTCTCACCATCACCATACGAAATATTGGTAAACGCATCATATTTCGGTGTCTGACCCATAAATGTTGAGCTTACGAATGTGAGAATTGCCATAATAATTCCTATAATTTTTTCAAACATACTAAATCTCCTTTTCCTTATTATAAAATTTACAGACACATTATGTCTATAATTGTATTATATCTTAATAAGAAAAATAATCAATTAATAAACTATTAAAAAATCAAGTTTAAAACAGTTATAGCCACTGAGTAAAATACTTCTCAGTGGCTGTTTAAGCAACAATCTCTAATTCAAGTAATCATCTGTCATTGACAATCAGTTCAAGCACATCAGGTCTTGCATAATGACCAACTGCATCGTGCTCCATTTTACAGGCCGATGGCAAACTCATATCAAGCTCTGCATAAATAATAGTTTCCTCTTCCCACACAGGCTCTGTTACATAATGACCGTAGGGGTCGATAATACAACTGCCGCCACGGCATACCTTTTCAGGTAACTGCTCGATAACATCCTTTTTTAGGGTCAGTCGGATAAGAAGCCTTTCTTACAATCATATCCGCATTGTTAAAATAGCACTTACCTTCGATTGCGATATGCTGAATGGTTGCCTGTCACTCAGGATTATCATTTGTGTTAGGTGAAATATAAATGGTTTTTTATAGTTTACCGAAAAGGTAATTTGCTTGATATAGAAAATATACCACCCTCAATTACCAGCTTTATAAAAAGATAAAAGCTAGCAAATATTATTACATAAAAATACTAATATTCAAGCCTGTCACCTAATGACGGCAGGCTCAATTTTATCGCTATATATAATTTCAGAGTAAAAATTCGACTAAAAAGGATGCTAGAATTTTAAATAAATGCAGTATATTTTACGAACAAACTGTCAGGGTGAATAATACCTCTTGGCTTGCAGTATCAAAAGTCATATCAAATTTAAAACAAAATCCCAAAACCCTTGTAAAATAAAGGGTTTCGGGTTTAAGTCAATTATTCCCACTCACTCCTATAAAGAAAAACTTAAACAGTTTTGTATAGGTGATATCTAACGTGGTATACAGAGTGGTTGTATTATACTAAAAATATGGACTGTCTGATTTTTGGTTGCCATAGTGTTGCCGAGGATCACGTGTTGCTGTCCCCTTCTGCTGTTTTATTATAGCATAACACAGATAAAAATTCAAGGGTTTAAAGCGATAAATACATTCATATTTATTGTTCAACTGTTGTTTTGAAAACAAAAGTATCAATCATATCATCGCATATATCCACAATGTATTGTGGAATAGTATCATATTTGGCTGGATCTAATTGGAAAATAAAATCATTTTCAACATGATATGTCTTATTAATAAACTGTTTTACTACATCATTCAACTCAGCGTCTTCAAATACAATTCTAAAAATTTGGAGTTTCTCGTAATTGCTATTACAATTATCATATAAATCTTTTAAAACAGTAGTATCTTTAACTCGCTCAATTTGTTCACTGTAATAAAAACTCCCTATATATTCTTGTATTTCTTCTTCAGCTCTCTTAATTTCATCAAAACTCATAAAAACTTCTTCTGTCCCAGTACGTTTAGTAGGCTTGTCTTTTTTGTGCAACAAAGAAGATAAGAGATTCCACTTATCGTCCTTTTCGCCTTGAAGTTCAAGCAATCTTCTTAAAAATATCGCTTTATTTATCATATCTATTGAGCTATTTATTTTTACTTTTGCAATTTCGACAAATGACTTAATATCTGCTTTTTCAATAGCTTTTTCAGACAGAACTCCATTTTTTATTGATAAAAAGTTCGCTGTAGGTACAGGAAGGATTCTATTTTTAAAATTATATATAGTATCTATTACTATGTTAAACTCATGAGTTAGAAGCAATACTGTTTTATCTTTAAAACTATTGCTACCCATAAACAACATATTTATTATAGCAAACTTTTTATTACCATCAAAAGAAGAAATCGGATCATCAAGAATTATTAAATCAGGATTTTCGTGTAATGCACTATACATAAATAGGGCCAATGCAAAAGCGTTTCTTTCTCCATAACTCAAATGATTTTCATTTCCAGGTATTTCTTCTGCATAATCTTTATGATGTAACTTAAGTTTATAATCAGTAGCGTCACCCTCTAATGCAACACAGTATTTATAACCAGCATACTCCAAAAACTCATTAATTTGTTTTTCATATTCATCTATAGTCTTTTTTATCAGATTTTTCTGCTGATTAATCTGCCCTTGCAACTCACCTATTTTTTCTGCAACGCCATCAATTGATTGGTTAATCAAATCAAGTTTAGTTCTAACAAAATCCGAGTCAAAATGAGATAGAAAATTAATGTCTATTTTATAGTCATTAATAATCATACTGACTTTATCAACATTGCTTAAAGATGTGTATCCTATTGTTTTTAATTCAATAAGTTTATTTAATAAAGTTACAGCCTGTATTCTGATTTCCCCAAGATAACTTTTTTGTTCAGGCGAAACACCACTAATATTATCTGAAATGATTTTAATTTTTCTTTTAGTATCTACTGAAAAATAATAATTAAATTTTTCTAAGATTTCTAAAATTTTGTTTAAACTATCAATTTCTTTTGAATCAAAACTTTGTGAAATCTTTTCAATATCATCTTTACTGTCAGAAATATTAGTAGCACAATACGGACAAATATCTGTATCCACCCAATAATCTCGACCAGATATTTGCCATTTCAACCATTTTACATTTGATTCTGTTTTGGATAAGAAAGGTGTAT
>JAZRTP010000023.1:0-6348 GCA_045652105.1 Acutalibacteraceae bacterium | reverse complement strand
CTTCGAAGTTTAACGGCTGAAGATTTTTGCTGCAGCAAGGCAAAAAACGCAGAAAGGCTGCCGCCTTTCGAGGCTTTTTAACAATGTTGCAGTGAAAATATACTCCGTTAAACCTTATCGGGTTCGACTGCCGTTACCTTAAGGTAACGGCAGTGTAATCCGAAACAGTTTTTTTGAATGTGGATTTGCGAAGAAATTCTGAGTAACAAGCTCAGATTTTCCCCTTTTCCGTCAAAGCCTTTCAGCTTAAGATTTCCGGTTTCATAAATAAAGCCGTACTCTCCATTATATCTAAGTCATTATACATCATTTTTCATCTGTATTCAATAACTTTTTCCAAATTAGTTCATATTTGACGTCCTGTTTTCCGTTGCTTCCGTCTGAATTTTTAAGCATTATTATTTTATTTTTCACTTATAACAAAATAAATGAGTAGAGCTTACGCCAACACCAAAGAAGGAAGTATTTGTTCATACGAAACGCTAAGCGCTTTAAAATGCGAAATAGTGTTGCAAGAAAAGACGAAAACCACCGATAATGCTGACGCATATCGGTGGTTTTTAATGCATTATTGTGATGCTGTTTCACTTTTTAAGGAAATACTGCCTTATGTGTCGGCGTATGCCCGTACCCATTTATTCAAGCAAACAGCCTTCAGCTTTTAATTGTTGCAGTTTAAAAAGCAACGCACAAGACAGGCGGCAGATGTTACTGTAAGAGAAAAGAAAAACAGCAGACTGCCAGCAATAACCGCACCGAGAACACTTGTTGCCGCAAACTCAATGCCGAGCAGCACAACCGAAAGAAGTATTGTGCCGAGAATACCGGCTATCACCGCAGTGACGATGCTGCACAGATCATTACAGCAATCCCCCGCAAAGAGAGCCGCCGCAATAAGAATAACAGCAAGATACACCACGGCAACACCGAGAAGCACCCACAAAAATGCGGGAGTAAGTGTGATTGCAGCAGTTATTCTGAGGAAAGCAGTGATTACGCCGACAATCAGACTTGCTGCAACAGCAATGACCACACATCCCGTTCTGCAATTTCTGCACGATGTTGACATATTGATTCACCTCCCACTACATTTTATGCGTCAAAGAAGCAGTGGTGAAAAACGGTACGTGCATACAAGAAGGTCAGCTCTGAACAACTTTTTCAAAAAACTTGAAAAAAGACCCCTTTTATGATACACTACAAAGCAAAAGGAAGTGATAATTTGTATCAATATTTAGGCGAAACCGGTATTCTGATGTATGACTTTTTCAACAACATTTCCGCAATTGCCCTTTTGTTTATCAACTTTTTACATTTCAATAAAAAGGCAGGCTCATTAGGAAGACTGGCAACCAACATTTATGAATCTCCTGTGAGAAAAAAGCAAAATCCGAATATAAAAACATTTCTGGTTATAATTGAAATCCTGCTCGTTTCTTTCTTTCAATATGCCGTAGGCGGCAGCTTCAACCGAACCTTCGGCACTCTGGTGGGTACAGGTGCAAATTATTTTTCAATGCTTCTGCTTTCACCTTTTTTTATTGCTTTTTTATGTTTTTTCATCGGAACAGATATATTCAAGCAGACCGATATGGTTACTTTGGCTTATCCCTTCACAATGATTTTTGTCAGACTTGCCTGTTTTTGTGAAGGCTGCTGTAACGGTATTGCCTGTTCCTTCGGATTTTACAATCACGTTACTGACAGGGTTGAATTTCCCGTTCAACTGCTTGAAGCATTCATTGCTGCACTGATTTTTGTTTTTCTTTTGTTGCGGCGCAAAAAAGCGGAAGAAGGCACAATGTTCCCCACTTATCTGATTCTTTACAGCTCAACAAGATTTTTTTCCGAATTTCTCAGCGGTGCGGAAAAGGTGCTTCTGATTTTCAACACATATCAGATTCTGTGTCTGTTCGGTGTGCTTCTTGGTGTTTTTGAATTATTTGTTGTCAAAAACTATAAAACAAAAATTCAGCAGTTCTGCACCGGTTACTTTGATGCGGCAGAAGACATTTACTATGACGTTACAAATAAAATCAGAGAAAAAAGAAAGGGTACCGTAGTTCATCACAGCAAGCAAAAAAAGAAAAAAAGCCCTTATATCCAAAATCTTAAAAGCGCAAAAACCGATAATATGAAAAAGTGGATTCTGATCTGGTCCCTCGGTCTTATGGGACAGATCGGATGGAATATCGAGTCAACCTGGTTCAGCACTTACATCTATGAAAAGATTGACAAAAACCCCGCAATTATGACCCCGATGCTTATTTTGGGAGCTCTTGCATCAACGGTTGCCGTGTTTTTATTCGGCACAATTTCAGACCGTACGGGAAAGCGCAGAACAATGATAAGCTCAGGCTTTGTTGTCTGGGGTCTGCTGAGCATCGGTTTCAGTATTACTCAGTTTCTGCCCGGAATCAATCTGACTCTGGCGGCTGTATGTGTAATTATTATCGATATGCTCATAAGCTTTTTTGCCGCTGTCAGCGTCAGTGTAGGCTTTAACACCTGGATAACTGACATTATGAATGAAAAAAACAGCGGACAAGTCGGCGCCGCTCTTGCCGCTCAAACCGTCCTCGGAGCCTTGCTTGCCAATGTTATCGGCGGTGCTCTCATCGGCAAAGGCAACAACTATGTAAGACTGTTTATCGTTTCAGGTATAATTCTGATTTTTGTGGGACGGCTGTCAGTTTATCTCTTTGACTCAAAGAACGATGCAAAGCCTTCAGTCAGAGGAAGCTTTTTCAGTCAGCTTTCCGAGCTGTTTGATTACAGAAGTCTTTCGGGGCAAAAAGAGCTTATCTGGATAAATGTTACCATAACCTTTTTCTTCATCGGATTCAGCAGTTATTTCCCCCACATCGGTAATTTTATAACACAGTATTTGGGCTATACAGCTGATAAAATGGGGCTTATTGAAGCAATTCCCATGGTAATTGCAATGTTTGTGACACTACCCATGACAAAGCTGGTCAATAAAAACAAATTCATCACCGTGACCCTGATTTCCATTGCTCTCGGTTTGCTCGGAAGCTCTTTTGTTTTCAACATCACACCGCAAAGCGTGGACCTTTCAAAAGCCTTCAATTTACAGCTGTTTGCCGGCATATTCTTTGTTTCGGCAAGTTATATTATTATGCTGCAGGCAACAAAAACCTGGACCAAAAATATGTACCCGAAAGAAAGCAAGGGTCAGTATGAAGGTCTGTGGGCCATATCATATGCATTTATTCCCATGCTTTTCGGTTCAAATATCGGTGAATGGATTATCAGAAACGAAGGAATAAACAGATTCAATGAAATCACTCAGCGCTATGAATATATCCCAAATCAGAAAATATTTATAATCGGCACTCTGATTTCAGCAGTCAGTATCATTCCGATCATTATAGCCAAAGGATATTTTGATAAAAAGGTTAAATCTGAAAACAAGGCTCCCGAACAACAGTCAAAAAAACAACCGAAATAAAAACGAATCCCCTGCTCAACTTTGTTGAACAGGGGATTTTTTTCGGATTGTGTTATATCATATTCAGAATAATTCTGACCAGCTCACCGCTGGCGGCATTCTGGAAATAATGAGTATCCGAATCAATAAAGCTGACAAGAGAAACTGTCTGAGCATAATTTTTCCACAAAAGCTCTGCTTTTTTATAATTCGGAGTAAAGGGATCCCTTTTGCTCAGAATAACGCTGATGGGAGTTTTGATTTTTTCCTTTGCTGCAGAAAAGCCAATACCGGCAAAATCAGTGTCTGTTCTGAAAGCCTTCAGAAGCTTTGCCGTGTTTTCATCGGAAAGTGTTCCGAACTGAACGCCCGCTCTTGAAAGAATTGCTTTAAGAAGAAAATCAGGCATCAGATTCCAGACATTTTTCAACGTCGGTTTTGTCGGTGGCAGACTTGCACCCGCAAAATAATGTCTGACTTTTACATTGCTTTTTTCAAGATATGAAATCATATTCAAGGCCATTGCAGATCCGACACAATGAGAATAGAAGAAAATATCCGTGTCCTTAAAAGCTTCGGCAATTTCTGCGGCAGCTTCATTACACTGCTGTAGTGAATGAAGATAACGCACAAAATATACAGCTGTATCTTTATCTGCTTTCTTTAAGGATGTCACAAAGCCGCTGAAGGATTCTGCTCCGCCACCCGCAAAGGGCAAAAGAATCAATGCTCTCTTCGGGTTTTCAGGCACATAAAGTGCTTCGGCATATCGGCTTTCCTGCGCTGTTTTTCTGTTCAGCAGCTCAGCAATAAGAGCCGGTGTTGAGTTTCTCACAAACTCTGCTGACGATATATTCTCAAGGCCTTCTTCACTTAAAAGTGAAATCATCAGATAACTTGTGCCTCCGTTTTCAAAGAAGTCACTGTTTCTGCCAATGTTATTTTTTCCGAGCACAGCTTCAAAAAGACCGCATATATATTTTTCCGCAGCGTTCTCAGGAGGCTGCACCTCAGACTCACGAAGGTTGATTTTCACTGATTCAAGAAGCCTTCTGTCAAGCTTTCCGCTTTGATTAAGAGGCATACTTTCAAGACGCTCAACAAAATTCGGCACCATATATTTCGGCAGTTTTTCACGGCAGACATCCTTGACATGGGCTTCCGCGCCCTCTTTTCCGCAGTAAAAAGCAACCAGCACCTCTCGGTCATTGTGCTTTCTTATAACCGCAGCTGCGGAGTCTATGCCCGAAATCCGAGAAATAACACTTTCTATTTCACCAAGCTCCACTCTCTGACCATTAAGCTTTATCTGACTGTCCCGTCTTCCGCAGAACACGATATTGCCGTCTTCTTTCCAATATCCAAGGTCTCCCGTTCTGTAAAGCCTTCCTTCTCCAAAGGGATTGTCAACAAACTTTTCATCCGTGAGAGCAGCATTGTTAAGATAACCCTGACCCACATTGACACCCGCAATACAAAGCTCACCCGTAACTCCGACGGGAAGAAGCCTGAGCTGACTGTCTACAACATACATCTGTGTGTTATAAATCGGTTTACCGACAGGCACGGGATCAGCATCCGACTTTGTGCAGTCATAATAAGTTACGTCAACGGCACATTCGGTAGGCCCGTAAAGATTATGGAGAGTGACTTTACTGAAATCAAAGAGTCTGTAAAAGCGCTGTATGAGATTTGACGTCAGAGTCTCACCTGAAAGGAACACATATCTTACGCTGCCGAACTTGTCAGCCTCCTGCATATGAGACTCCAGATAATTAAGCATCAGCTCAAAGACCGAGGGAACAAAATGAAGGTGTGTGACCTTGTTTCTGCTGACCTCTTCAAGTATTTTCGCAGGGAGGAAATGCTCTCCCGGCTTTGACACCGCAAGAGTTCCGGGGCACATACCCCACCAGAAGATTTCCCACACCGACACGTCAAAGGTGTAAGGAGTTTTCTGTAAAATTACACTGTGATTTTCCAAGGGATATTTATCCTGCATCCACAATATACGGTTAACAGCAGATCTGTGGCTCACCTTTGCGCCCTTGGGACTGCCTGTTGAGCCCGAAGTGTAAATTACATATGCAGTATCATCTGCTTCAGCGGCACATTCAGCAACCCCGACGGCTTTGTCTGTTTTTCCGATTGCCTTAGTCATATCAATGCACGGCACATCTGTGACAAGACCTGTAAAATTCTCCTGAGCAACAACAGCTGCAGCGCCGCTGTTTTCAAGAATGAATCTGATTCTTTCCTGAGGATATTCCGGGTCAACGGGAAGATATGCATTGCCGCCGCGGATTATGCCGTAAATCGCCGCATACATTTCTGCCGAACGCTCTGAAATTACTGCGATAACGGATTTTTTGTTTTTCGTAAGCTCTCTGATTTCAACATCAAGATTTTCCGAAATTTTCAACAATTCACCATAGGTAAGATTTTTACCGTGGGCCTTAATGCATTCCTTATCCGCATTTTCCAAAGCTGTTTTTTCAAACAGACTGTAAAGGGTCGAAGTAACGGGAACACTGTATTTATGTGCAGTGTCGTTAAACCTTTCCACCAAAGCCGTGTCAGCAACACAGATGTCACAGACCTTTTTGTTTTTGTTGTCAAAATGCTCCAAAACGGAAAGATATCCTTCAATGAAAGCTGACATTTCCTTTTGGCTGTATAATCCCTCAGCATAAGCCGCTGTGAGTGTGTAAGTGCCATTTTCCTTCATAACAGTCAATGTCAGATTAAACTCCGTCTGCTCATCAAAGGAGATAAGCTTCGGTGAAAGAATGCCTTTTTCAAGCTCTGACAAATCACCCGTGAAATAATTTTCAAAGACAAACAGCGCATCAACTGCATTACTGTCCATTTCACAGATTCCGTAAACCTCGGAAAGA
>JAZRTP010000022.1:0-172439 GCA_045652105.1 Acutalibacteraceae bacterium | reverse complement strand
CGACGTTATCCCTGCTGTTGCAAAGCTCCTTGAGGAAACTGAGGGCGACGAAAAGACAGGCGTCTCAATCGTACTTAAGGCACTTGAAGAGCCGGCTTGGCAGATTGCAAAGAATGCAGGTCTTGAGGGTAGCGTTATCGTTGATAAGGTAAAATCTCTTGATAAGGGCATCGGCTATAATGCACTTACTGATGAGTATGTTGATATGATTAAGGCTGGTATCGTTGACCCTGTTAAGGTAACACGTTCAGCACTTCAGAACGCATCATCAGTTGCGGCAATGGTTCTTACAACAGAGAGCCTTGTTACAGATAAACCCGATCCCGCAGCTGATGCAGCTCAGGCAGCGGCAATGGCAGCTCAGGGCGGCGGAATGTATTAATCAAATAAAAACTAAAGGCGGAATCAGATGATTCCGCCTTCTTTCTTTTTAGCTGTAAGTTACAACTGCTTCGGGTAATGATTTATATTCAGGTGTTGCATAATAAATATCGGAAAGAAAATTCACAAACTCACAAAAGCTGTTTGCCTGAGGATTTTCCACAGCATCAGCATATGAAAATGCCGTACTGTCACCCGACACGGAATAAGTTTTTCCGTTCATAGTGAAGCTGATTTCATAATTGACCAAAGGTGAAACAGCAATAACATTACCGCTGTCTGTGAGATTTTCAGAGGTCATCTTTTTGTCAATCTCAGTAAGCTTCAGCTCAACAATCCTGTCATAAATCTTTTTAAGAGTTTCCCTGTCGGGAGTGAAACTGACAGAAGGATCGTTATTGACGTCAACATCCTTCTGAATGATACCGTTGTATGTATCATAGATATTGTCGGAAAAGACTCCGAAAATGAAGCAGATTCCGAAATCATCGGGAAGCTCATTCACATCAGCCTTGGTTGTTTCCTGCTCAACATACTGAGCAATTGTTGTCGGCTCGGTTTTTGTCGCATAATTGCCGACATAATTCACGTCAGCATAAAGATATATTGCCTGAACATCTGTAATAATGCAGGGATATGTATCCATTGTTCTTATAGCTGAATCGTATATGACTCTGATATGAAGTCCCTCATAGGTTACAGGCACGGGAACAGATGATTTGACATTGAGGGATACCCATATTCTGTCGGAAACGGCTCTTTCAGCGGTATTTGGAAAGGGCTCAACAAGAACAAGGTCGTTGACCTTCTCAATTACCGTTGCATTGAAATATTTTGCAACACCGTTTGTTGAAATCACGTTACCCGTTACAGCGTCAACCTCGATTCTTTCGGTGATTTTTCCCGTACCGTATTCCTCGGTTGTGTAAAGGATAACATTCTGCTCCGAAAGATAAGAGGTGCGTCTGATATAACGGACTCCCCCATCAACAATCTCGAAATAACCGATTTCGTTCGTGTTGTAAGAAATGGGAAGATTTCCGATTTTGTTTGACACATCAACAGAAATTCCAAGGTCGGTAAGAAGAATATGCTCAATGTCACCGTAGGAGCAAATTTCAGCCTCTCTGCCGATTGAATCAAGATAAGCCTGAGCCTGAACAACACACTGATTCCGCATTTCTTCTCTTTCTTCGGGTGTATCATTAAGAACATTTTTAACAAGGCTTTTGGGAAACAGCCTTTCAACCGAAGGCTTGAGCCTTGAGCCGTCCTCAGTGTAATCGGCATCAATGAATTTATATTCGTCATTTTCCTTTTGGAAGGTCATAACAACTCCCGTTATATGTCCGCTCTGACTCATAAAATACCCGTTTTCAAAGCCGAAAGTGGAAAAACGCTCCGTCATATAGACCTTATATTCATCATCCTTTTGTTCAACACCGTAAATCAGATGTCCTTCTGTATAGCATTCACCGAAATAACTGTATTGAGAGTTAATGTCTATAATGGCTTTTGAAACTGCAGCTTCAAGCTCTGAAGGACAGCTTATAAGGTCAGGCTCATTCGGATTTGTGCCGAAGCACAAAGCAATTGCCACAGACACAACAGCCGCCGAAACAATCACCCAGAAGGCAGGCTTTTTATAACTGAGAACAGCCTTGATTCTGTTTTTCACACCCACCTCACCAAAGGCAACAGGACAGGCAGCAATATAATTTTTTCTGACAGAGCAGCTTAAAAGAGATTCTGAATAAGCCTTCTTTTCCTCTGCGGTCATGCTTTTAATTACCTTTTCATCACAAGCAAGCTCAATGTCTCGGCAAAGAAGAACATATGCAAGCCACATAAGCGGATTGAACCAATAAACAGATAAAAGTAAAAATCCGAGAGGCTTCCAGATATAATCCCTTCTCTTTATATGAGCTTTTTCGTGTGAAATCACGCACTCCGAATCATCATAGGTCATTTCTGACGGCAGATATATGCGAGGTCTGAAAATCCCGAGAATAAAGGGAGAATCAATGTTATCACAAACAAAAATCCCATCTTTGTATTCAGCTGATGCAGACACACTCTTTTTCAAAAGAAGATAACTGACAAGGGCATAAACAAGCATTGCACTCATACCCATAAGCCAGATTACACCGCAGACAAAGCCGAAAATCTGAGACTTGTTGACACTTGCCACTGCATCGGTCTCAAGAGTATGACTGATAACGGGATTGATAACACTGTCGATAATTTCAATTCCGCTTTCAATAACAGGCTCAGCGGAATAATAAAACTGCTGAGTTGTTATCGGCTCGGCAGAGGGAATCAGACTCAGAGCACTTTCAAGAGAAAAGGGACAAACTAATCTGAGGGCAACAAGAAGCCACAGCATACAGTTGAGCCATTTTGGTGCCTTTTTAAAAATCAGCCTGAACAAAACAACAGCAACAACAAAAAAGCTTGCCGAAAAGCTGAGATTAATAAGCTTCATAAATATCTCATCAAAGAAATACATCATTTAACCTCCCCGTAGGAATCAATCATCTCTCTGATTTCCCTGATTTCCTTTTCGGTCAGCCTCTTTCTCTGAGTGAACGCTGCAATAAAAGCAGGCAGAGAGCCGTTGAAGGTGTCTTCAACAAATCTTTCACTTTGAAGAGAATTAAGCTGAGCTTTGGAGATAAGAGAGGTAACGATTCCTTTTTCATTTTTGAAAACACCTTTTTCACAAAGCTTTTTGAGAACAGTGTAAGTTGTTGATTTTTTCCAAGAAAGCATACTTTCGCACTTTTTCACAAGCTCCCCTGATGAAATGGGTTCATTTTCCCAGATAATGTCGGCAAAGCGACCTTCAACCGCACCAAGCTTAATATCTTCCATTTTTTCTTCCTCCTTTGGTCTATTGTCAATCGATCGCACTTTTAGTCTATCTTAAATAGACCAGATTGTCAAGTATTTTTTTAAGGCTTTATTTTTTTGTAATAATTGCCTTTATATTAATTGCAAAGTTATTCATAATATTGTAGAATGTAAATAATATAATAAAGATACAAATTTTTCAAAGGGTGTTGATTAAATTGCTTAAAATATCATCTCTGTTTGATCTTGAATATACAATTGCCGCGGATTACCTAGAAAGCTTCACTTATCCCTGGGAGGCACTCAAAGGAATCAAGGAATATATTCTCAAAAAAGGAGAAGCGCTCAGCACAGATGAATTCAATGAAATTTCACCTCAGGTCTGGGCACACAAAACCGTCAGGATTGCTCCCACAGCTTTCATCGCAAGCCCCTGCATTATTGATGAAAACACCGAAATCCGTCACTGCGCATTCATCAGAGGCTCAGCTGTAATCGGCAAGGGCTGTGTTATCGGCAACTCCGTTGAGGTGAAAAACTCAATCATTTTTGACGGCTGTCAGGTGCCTCACTTCAATTATGTCGGGGACAGCATTCTCGGACACAGAGCGCATCTTGGTGCGGGCGCTGTCACCTCAAACATCAAATCTGACCGAAGCCCCGTCACCGTCAGAACAGAAGAAGGCAAAACGGAAACAGGACTTATTAAATTCGGAGCAATGATCGGAGACGGAGTTGAGGTTGGCTGCAACAGCGTTCTTAACCCGGGCACAGTTATCGGCAGAAATTCTAATATTTATCCCCTTTCAAGTGTCAGAGGCTTTGTCAAAGGCGGCTACATCTATAAGGATAAAGACAACATTGCAGAAAAGAGGTAAAATTATGGGGAAATATTTCGGTACGGACGGCTTCAGAGGTGAAGCCAATGTCAGCCTTACCGCTGACCACGCCTTCAGAATCGGACGTTTTCTCGGGCATTATTTCAGCAGCCTCAAAGAAAGCACCGGTGAACCGGCAAAAATAATTATCGGAAAGGACACAAGACGCTCAAGCTACATGTTTGAATATTCTCTTGTGGGCGGTCTTGTTGCTTCGGGAGCTGATGCTTATCTGCTCCACGTTACAACCACGCCTTCCCTTGCATATATCACAAGAATTGACGGCTTTGACTGCGGCATTATGATTTCCGCAAGTCATAATCCATATTATGACAACGGCATCAAACTCATCAATTCAAAGGGTGAAAAAATGGATGAAAGTGTCACCGATCTCATTGAAGCATATCTTGACAGCGGTGATACCCTCCCCTATGCTCAGAAGGAAAAAATCGGCAGAACCGTCGACTACATTTCGGGAAGAAACAGATACATCGGATATCTTATCAGCCTTGGACTTTTCTCCTTCAAGGGTATGAAGGTGGGACTCGACTGTGCAAACGGAAGTGCTCACACAATTGCAAAGGCAGTTTTTGATGCTCTTGGCGCAACAACCTTCATCATCAACGCGGAGCCTAACGGCACCAACATAAATCTCAATGCAGGCTCAACCCATATTGAAGCTCTGCAGCAGCTTGTCAGAGAAAAAGGTCTTGATGTTGGCTTTGCTTATGACGGAGACGCTGACCGATGCCTATGTGTTGACGAAAACGGAGATATTGTTGACGGAGATGCAATACTCTATATTTACGGAAAATATATGAAGGAAAGAGGCTTCTTTGACAACAACACTGTTGTTACAACGGTAATGTCAAATTTCGGTCTTTATAAGGCATTTGACGAGCTTGGCATCGAATATGCAAAAACAGCCGTCGGTGACAGATTCGTTTATGAATATATGACTGAACACAACTGCAAGCTTGGCGGTGAACAGTCAGGCCACATCATTTTTTCAAAATACGCCACGACAGGTGACGGTATTCTGACAAGTCTTAAAATGATGGAGGTAATGCTCAGCACAAAGAAATCCCTCAGTCAGCTCAAGGAGGGCTTCAACGTTTATCCTCAGCTTCTTGTCAACGTCAGAGTTGCTGACAAGAAGAAGGCTCTCAGTGACGTTGATGTGACCGAGTCAATCAGAAAAGCTGATGAAAAGCTTGGTGACTCAGGCAGAATTCTTGTCAGAGAATCAGGAACAGAGCCCCTTATAAGAGTTATGGCGGAGGCTTCAACCCCCGAGCTTTGCAAGGAATGTGTTGATATGATTGTCGACACTATAAAAGAAAAAGGACACGAAATTTAAAGGAGAATCAATATGGTTAAAATCGGCAATGACTGGGATGAAATCCTCAAGGATGAATGGTCCAAGCCTTATTATCAGCAGCTTCGTCAGTTTCTTAAATATGAATATTCCCATTATGACGTTTATCCCGATATGCACAACATTTTTAACGCTCTGAAATATACATCCTTCGAAAACTGCAGAGCGGTCATCATCGGTCAGGACCCTTATCACGAGCCCGGTCAGGCTCACGGACTGTGCTTTTCCGTTATGCCGGGCACACCCCTTCCCCCTTCACTTAAAAATATTTACAAGGAGCTCAAGGATGATCTCGGCATTGAGCCGAGTCAAAGCGGATACCTTGAAAAGTGGGCAAAAAGCGGTGTTCTGATGCTCAACAATGTGCTCACCGTCAGACGAGCCGCCGCAAACAGCCACAAGGATAAAGGCTGGGAGCAGTTCACAGATGCAGTCATTTCAAAGCTCAACGAAAAGGAAACACCCATTGTTTTCATTCTCTGGGGAGCCAATGCAAGAAAGAAATGTGACATCATCACAAATCCTGTTCATATCAAGCTTACTGCACCGCATCCAAGCCCCCTTTCCGCTTATTCCGGATTTTTTGGCTGCAGACATTTTTCAAAATGCAATGAGCTTCTTGAAAAAGCAGGACTTGAGCCAATTGATTGGAAGGTTGAATAAATTATGACAATATATGAAATTATATCCCGCAAAAGAGACGGCTTTGAGCTTACGGATGAGGAAATCGGATTCTTTGTTGAAGGCTTTGTAAAAGGAAGCATCAAGGATTATCAGGCTTCGGCTCTTCTGATGGCTATTTACCTTCAAGGTATGACCGACAGAGAAACACTCACTTTGACAAATGAAATGGCAAAATCAGGCGAAATGCTTGACCTGAGTGCCATTGAAGGAAAAACTGCAGACAAGCATTCAACAGGCGGTGTCGGAGATAAAACAACACTTATTGTTGCTCCCATTGTTGCTTCACTTGGAATCAAGGTTGCAAAAATGAGCGGCAGAGGTCTCGGCCACACGGGCGGAACCGTTGACAAACTTGAGTCAGTCAAAGGATTCAACGTTGCTCCCGACATTGAATCCTTCATCTCTCAGGTGCAAAAAATCGGCATAAGCGTTGTGGGACAAACGGGAGATCTTGCCCCCGCCGATAAAAAGATTTATGCGCTCAGAGATGCAACGGCAACCGTCGGCTCTTTGCCGCTGATTGCTTCAAGCATAATGAGCAAAAAGCTTGCTGCCGGCTCAGAATGTATTGTGCTTGACGTAAAAACAGGCAGCGGAGCCTTTATGAAAACTCCTGAAGATGCTCAGCTTCTTGCTGAAAAAATGGTTACAATCGGCAATATGGCGGGCAGAAAGATGGCAGCGGTTATTTCTGACATGAACACTCCCTTAGGAAGAAACATCGGCAACTCTCTTGAAATTGCAGAAGCAGTTGAAATTCTCAAAGGACACGGAAGTGAGGATCTTCGTCAGGTTTGCCTAATCCTTGCCTCTCAGATGATTTCACTTGCAAAGGGCTGCAATGAAAAAGAGGCTTTTGCACTTGCAAAGAAAAGCCTTGATGACGGCTCAGCTTACAGAAAATTCAGAGAATTCATTTCTTATCAGGGCGGAGACATATCGGTAATTGACGACCTCAGTCTTTTTACCGAAGCGGAAATCAAAGAAAAGGTTTATGCTCAGTGTGACGGATATATTGCTTCAACTGACGCGGAAAAAATTGGCTTATCCGCTGTTCTGCTTGGCGCCGGAAGGCAGAAGAAGGAAGATGAAATTGATTATTCGGCAGGAATAATCCTTCTCAAAAAGACGGGAGAAAAGGTCAGCAAGGGTGAAATTATTGCAGAGCTTCGAACAAACAACAAAAGCTGTATTGAACATGCAAGAGAGCTCTTCCTTTCGGCAATTTCATTTTCTGAAACAGCACCTGAAGAAAAACCGCTGATTTATAAAATCATCAGATAAAAAAAGCACGGAGGTAAATATGCTTTTTGTTTTAATTGTTATTTATATTGTCTTTATCTCCCTGGGTCTGCCCGACTCTCTTTTCGGTGTCAGCTGGCCCGTGGTACATAATGAGTTTGCCATCAACGAAAGCTTTGCATCTGTTTACAGTATAATTATAAGTGTTGCAACGGGCGGTGTAAGCTTTCTTTCAGGTATTCTGATCAGAAAATTCGGCACAGCAAAGGTGACATATTTTTCCACTCTTCTGACTGTAATCGGACTTATCGGAATCAGCTTTTCACCCAACATTGTTCTGATGATGATTTTTTCAATCATTATGGGCTACGGTGCAGGGGCCATTGACACAGGACTGAATAATTTTGTTTCACTGAATTACAAAGCACATCACATGAATTTTCTTCATTGCTTCTGGGGTGTGGGCGTAACGGTGAGTCCGCTGATTATGTCCCTTTTTCTTGGTGACGGCGGCACAAAATGGCGTGATGGCTACCGAGTGATTGCGCTGATGCAGTTTGCAATTTCATTGCTTGTGCTTTTGAGCATAAAAAAATGGAACACACTTGAAGCTCAGAAAAATGATTCTTCAGATTTTGAGGAAAATGCAGAGAAAAAAGGCTTCACTGAAATCATCAGAATCAAGGGTGTTCCCACAGGAATCCTCTCCCTCGGTTTTTACTGCAGTATGGAGTTTCTCATCGGCACATGGGGTGCTTCCTATGCGGTAAACACCTTTGCATTGGCACCCGATGAAGCGGCAAAGTGGGTTTCAATTTATTACGGCGGAATAATGCTGGGAAGAATCATTGCCGGCTTCCTTTCAATGAAAAAGTCTGACAGATTTCTTATCACCCTCGGCATCGGTGTTTCCCTTTTCGGCATTTTTGTTTTTGCTCTCCCTCTCGGAGAAAGCTCACTTCTCGGCTTTATTCTTATCGGCATCGGCTTCGGCCCCATTTTCCCGAGTATTCTTCACTGCATTCCCGAGCGCTTCGGTAAAACCTATTCTGCCGACATCACAGGCTTTCATATGGGCGGAGCGTATGCAATCGGCTTCACCCTTCAGATGCTTTACGGCTTTGCGGCAACGGGAATCAGCTTTAAAATCACCCCTTATGTGCTTGTTGCCCTGAGCATTTGTCTTTTTGCAATGAACAATATTACAAACAAGCTCACGGCAAAAAAGAAATAAATTTAAAACAAAAAAATAACCTCACATTCAGCGGATTTCCGCTTATGTGAGGTTGTTATTATTTAAGGATTAGTCTTCCCAGGGGAATTTGTAGCTGAGGCCAAGATCGTCACGAACCTTGTTCATTTCAGCCTGAACTGATTCATTGATGGGCACACCGCTGTCTTTTCTCTGCATCCAGATGTCGTATTCCTTTTCACCTGCTGTGTAGATTCTGTCTTCACCGGGAGCCTTCTTTGAAGCTCTCATTGAACGAATGATGTCGCCTGCCTTCTTTCTTGCAATTTCTTCACCGAGGAAGTGATTTGTGTCAATTGCAATGAAGAAGTGACCAAGGTGATAAGGACGGATGTTGCCTTCAGCATCCTTACCGTCAAGATCCTTACCGTACATACCGTCCTGAAGGATTGATGAAAGGAATTCTACGAAGAGAGCAAAGCCGTAGCCCTTGTAACCGCCGAGTGCTTCACCGATACCGCCAAGAGTTGTGAGAGCTGCTGAGCCTTCACGGATCTTCTTGAGAGCAACGCCTGCATCACCTTCAACGGGGTTACCGTCAAGGTCAACAATTGTGCCGGGATGGATTTCTTCACCGATTCTTGCATAATATTCAACCTTACCGTTCTGAGTGATTGATGTTGCGCAGTCAAAGTTGAAATCAAAATCTTCATCTGTGGGAACACCGAGTGTGAAGGGGTTTGTACCGAACATACCTTCAACACCGAGTGTGGGAGCAACTGAGGGTCTTGCGTTTGTACCGGTCATACCGATGCAGCCTGCCTTTGTTGCCATTGAGGTATAATAACCTGCGATACCGTAATGTGTTGAGTTACGTACTGCAACCATACCCATACCGTACTGCTTAGCCTTTTCGATAGCCATGCTCATAGCCTTGTAGCCGATAACCTGACCCATACCGTGATGTCCGTCAACAACTGCGGTTGTGGGAGTTTCCTTGAGAATTTCAAAGTTGGTTGTGGGCTGCTGAATGCCTGCATTGATTCTGTCAATGTAAACGGGCTTGAAACGGTTGCAGCCGTGTGATTCAATACCGCGTCTGTCAGATTCAAGAAGGACGTCTGTTACGATTTCTGCTTCGTCAGCGGGAACACCGACACCGATGAATGCATCTTTGATAAAATCGTGAGTTGTTTTCCAGTCAAGAATTACTTTTGCCATTTTAATCACTCCTAATTTAATTATGGATTTTTTCTTTTTATATATTCAAGCTTTGAGCTTAAATTACTTATTCTTTTTCTTCCCAGTTCTTTGCTCTTTCAACAGCCTTTTTCCAGCCGTTATAAAGTCTGTTTCTCTCATCTGCGGACATTTCGGGAATGAACACTCTGTCAACCTCACGGTTGTTTTCGATGTCCTCAAGGCTTTCCCACACACCGACAGCAAGACCTGCAAGGTAAGCAGCTCCGAGAGCGGTGGTTTCAACAGTTTTGGGTCTGTCAACCTTAATCTGAGCAATGTTTGCCTGAATCTGCATCATAATGTTGCTGACGCTTGCGCCGCCGTCAACACGAAGCTCTGAAAGCTCAATGCCCGAGTCAGCGCTCATTGCTTCAAGAAGATCGGTCATCTGGTAAGTGATACATTCAAGAACAGCTCTTGAAATGTGCTTTCTGTTGACACCTCTTGTAAGACCGACAATACAGCCTCTTGCATACATATCCCAATAAGGAGCACCGAGACCTGTAAAGGCAGGAACAATATAACAGCCGTTTGCATCGGGTACACTTTCAGCAAGCTCATCACATCTCTTGGGGCTGTCAACAAGCTGAAGCTCATCACGAAGCCACTTGATAACTGAGCCTGCATTGAAGGCACTGCCTTCAATTGAATATGTTGTTTCACCGTCGAGGCTCCATGCAACACCGGTGAGAAGATTGTTCTTTGAAATAACTCTCTTATTACCTGAGTTCATAAGAAGGAAACAGCCTGTTCCGTATGTATTCTTTGACATACCGGGCTTGAAGCAGGCCTGTCCGAAAAGAGCTGAGGGCTGGTCACCGATTGCGCCGCAGATGGGCACACCTTCAAGCTCCTCAAGACCGAGAATACCGTGAGCAACACTGCCGTAAACCTTGCTTGAAGGCACGGGAGTGGGAAGAACAGACATGGGCACGCCAAGCTTTTCACACAGATATTCATCCCAGCAAAGCTTATCAACATCAAAGAGCATTGTTCTTGAAGCGTTGGAGTAATCGGTTACATGCACCCTGCCGCCTGTAAGATTCCATATGAGCCAGGTTTCAACTGTTCCGAAAAGAAGCTGACCGGCTTCGGCAAGAGCCTTGACACCGGGAACATTGTCAATAATCCATCTGATCTTTGTTGCTGAGAAATAAGCATCAACAATGAGACCTGTGTGGTCTGCAATATACTGTGTAAGCTCTTTATCCTCTTTGATTTTTTCACACATATCAGCTGTTCTTCTGCACTGCCATACGATTGCGTTATACACGGGCTTGCCTGTTGTTCTGTCCCAGAGAATTGTTGTTTCTCTCTGATTGGTGATACCGATCCCGGCAATATCAGATGCAGAAAATTTGCCTGACGCAAGAACTGATGTGATTGAATTAAGCTGACTGTAAAGAATGTTGAGAGGATCGTGCTCAACCCAGCCTGCCTTGGGATAAATCTGCTCAAATTCATTCTGAGCCTTTGCAACAATGTTGCCCTTTTTGTCAAAGACAATGGCTCTTGAGCTTGTTGTTCCCTGATCGAGAGACAGTATAAGTTTTTCTTTCATATTTCTTCCTCCTTGGTAAGACAAGAAAAAATGAGAACGACACATACCCATTCAGGCAAATATCAATTCTCAGCTTCCATACTCATTACCTCTGATTAACAAATTTCCGACCTTTTCTCCACAGTGTCGGATAACAGATTTATTTTACTTTAAAAGTGGTCTTTTGTCAACAAAATAAAGGGATTTTATTCATTATCTGCTCTTTGTTTGTTCCCATATTATTAACAAAGAAATTTAACAGCTTTATTTTTAAAATTTCACCCTTGACCTTAAATAAATTATATTGTATTATATACTAAATAAGTATGTATTTCCAACAGAAAGGAAGCTGAAAATGGAACTCGCTTTTTCAGGAGAAATTTTAAATATAACGCCATTTAAAAACGGTTTTGTTTTTGCGGCAAAAACCACAACTCAGGACGGCAGACTCAAGGCCGAATTTTATGGCTATGATGCAATAAACGATAAATTCACAAGAATCAAAAAGAACATTTTTCTCAAGGTCAAATTCGGATTTGAATATGAAGAAATTGCCGAGCAGCTTGGAGATTATGTTTCCTGCGATGTCGGTGTTCTCAGTGACAACAGAATTATGGCTGTTTTCCCCAACGGAGAATATAACATCTTTAACACCGACGGCTCACTGAATGTCTCCTCCCTTCTCACCTATCACGGCTCACCCGTGTGTGACATTGCAGTTGACGGAGCTCACGTCTGGTGTGCTGTTCCCGCCGAAAATGCAATCATCAAGTATTCTCCCCGTGAAGGCAGAGTTTTACTTCGCGTGGGCGGCGGTGAAGCAACTGCCTTTGAATCACCCTGTGCCGTGACCCTTCAGGGCAATATGCTTTATATCTGCAATCAGCGTTCAAAGAAAATCCGCTCTCTCAACATTCAGACCAATTCTGTCAGAGATTACCGTGTGTTCAATGAAAAGGTGTATAAATACATCAATGTCATGGGCAGAGAATTTGTCTGGCTCAAATCAGGACTTTATATTCTTGATTAAAACAACTGAAAAAAGAAAGCAGTTAAGCCTACAAAAGCTTAACTGCTTTTTTCTTAGATTACTGAATTGCTGCGGCTGTTGTCTGAACAGCTTCACCGACAGCTTCTGCAGCTGCACCGCCGTCACCGATAACATTAACTGCAACCGTAGCAACAACAATGATTATAATTGCAACGATAATTGCAGGAATAAATTTACCCTTATTGCTCTTGCCATTTCCTTCGCTCTTACCCATAAGAAGATAAAGCGGAACGAAGATAAGAAGAGCAACAACTGCAGCATAGAAGAACATACTGGTGGAAGGAACAAGCTTTTCCTCACCATATTCAATGATTGTGAAGTTTGAGGTACGGCAGGCAATATCTCCGAGCCAGGGACCGACAACCATAGGAATAAGAACAAAGAAAATCATTCTGATGCCCTGGAAGAGACCAACCTTGTCCTCAGGAATGTAGTCACGAACAGATGCATTAAGCTGAATCTGAAGAACAACATAACCGATAAGTGTGGGCGCAATACCGATAAGCACAACAGCAATATTTGTTGATGTTGAAAGAACGGCAAGACCTGCAATAAAGAGAACAATTGTAACGATGTAAGAATTCACCTTGTTTTTGCCTGATGCTTTAAGAAGGAGAATTACACCCGCTGCAAGACCTGCAACTGCAGCCACAGCAATGATAATTGTCTTGGTGTCAAAAACTGCACCGGGAAGGATTACGCTGCCGAGATAAACAAAAAGATACGGGAAGAAAACCTGAATTGCAATGTTGTAAATGCAGATTGCTGCAAGAGCAAGATAAAGCATTGAGTTTTCCTTGACAACAGAAGGTCTGAAGCCGTAGAAAAGATCGCTCCAATAATTTGAATTTGTTTTTTCTCCCTTGATTTCGGGATCCTTAAGAGCAAACAGGCCGAAAACACCGCTGAGAGTAACGATGATGCCAAGACCGAGGAAAAATACCTGATAGGACACAACGTCAGCCTGACAAAGACTGCCGACACCCATAACGGCAAGCATAGCAAAGAGACCGACAAACAGAAGAACTGTTTCAACTGTAGGTCTGACAACGGGGTTGGTAACATCTGTGGTCCAGGCGTTGAATGCCGAGTCATTACTTGTGGAGCCCATAAAGGTCATAACCATATCCATAATGATTACTGCCCATACTGTGAAAAGAAGAATCTTGCCCTCATCGGAAATACCGAAAAGAGAAGCTATATTTTCTTTTGAGATGAAACCGAAGGAAGCAGTAATTACACCCCAGATAATATAACCGACAGAGATGAAAACCTTTCTCTTTTTCATCTTTTCACTGAGAGTACCCATAATAAAGGTGGTTACAACAGCAGTGATGGCAGAAAGAGCAACCATTCGGCTGATTGCAGTTGTGGGAGCCATTATACCCCACTGTTCAAGATTTGACTTTGAAACATTATCATAAACCGAATCAAACAGGAAGGTATTGAAATACATGTTTTCAAGATTCCATGCAATACCGCCCATGAAACTGAATACGATAATGTTCAGCCAGGTTCTTTTACTTAACTTGTTTTCCATAAACTTTCTCCTTTTCTTTAATTTAAAAAGTGCAATATTTTGTACACCCGTTTATTATAACAAATAAACACGAAAAATCAAATGTTATTGAGATATTTTTCGATTTTTTTACTTTTTATTACCTTATAGAATAATGTTCCCGGAATAAGAAGCACTCCAAGCTCACCTAAAGCAACAAAAACAGCCTGAGTCAGAAAGCTCAGCCAATTGAAGCTGCCGTCAATAAAGAATATTTCAATCTCAAGTCCTATAATCACACCGTTAAACAAGGCGGGCATCAGAAGAGAAGCCACGGGCAAAGAGAAGATTTTTACATCTCTGAGCTTATACATAAAAGAGCAGGCAAGAAAAGTTGCAAAGGAGCCGAAGATAATATCAACGGGCAAAGCACCGAGAGCGGTCAGATTGGCAATGAAGCACCCCACTGTAAGACCGGGGATTGCTGCGGGGGTAAACAGAGCAAGAACCGTCAGCACCTCTGACAGACGGAACTGAACGGACATTGAGGTTGTTCCGGGGAAAATCATTTCCTGACCGAAGGTTACTGCAACATAAAGTGCAGCAATGACTGCACCCAAAGCGAGTCGGTGTGTGTTTTTTGTGTTATTCATTTTTTTTGTCTCCTTAGTTTTGTTTTTTAGCCTTATTTATATCGGCTTAGGTCAGGATGGTTTCGAACTGACCTTTATTTGCTTTCTTTATTTACACTGAGCTATGACAGGCAAAGTCAGCTCAGCAGCAGAAACGGGATCATATTCCATCATCATATGGCCACCCTTTTCCGCATTTTCAACAACTGTGCCGCGCGGAGCAGAATCAATAATCTGCTGAAGGTTATCTGCTGAAGCAATCTTGTCCTTAGAGGCGGTAACAATAATACAAGGAATTTCAAGTGCTGAGAAAGCTTCAAAATCCGTTCCTCTTGTGTGAGAGGACATAATTGAAATTCCGGCGCCCGTGCCTTTGATTATAAAGGGAGCAGTCACCTTTTCAAGCTCATAGCTCTGAGCATATTAATGAAGGCTGAAATCACCAACAGAGAAAAAGCTGCTGTTTTCAAAAGGCGCTTCATCAGCTGACACAGCGGATGAACAGAGAGAAAAAATCATCATAGCCGCCAGAAGCAATGAAAGTAATCTTTTATAACATCAATCACCCTTTCAATAAATCGTTAATGCTATAATAAACCATTTTGAATTTATTTGCAACAAGCAAAAAGAAAAGAGGGAGATTCCCTCTTGCTTTTTTCAGATTAACCTCTGCCTGAACCTCTGCGGGAATAACCGCCGCCGTGTTTTGCATCAGAGTTTCTTTTAAGATCGGTCATCTTTTCATCACTGACCTGCTTAAAACGAGCCATCATATCCTCAAAGGACATTTCCTCTTTTTCCTGCTTGGGCTGGCCCTGCCATACATTTGCATGAGAAGATCTTTCTCTGCGAGGAGCTTTATTGAACTCTTTTCTCTGAGGCTGTTCTTCAGCCTTCTTGATTGAAAGATTGATCTTTCCGTCCTCGTTGATTGAAATCACCTTAACCTTGACCTCCTGGCCTTCCTTAAGATGTTCATTGATGTCTTTGACAAAGGTGCTGGACACCTCAGAAATGTGAACCATGCCGCTTTTACCGTCAGGCAAAGCAACAAAAGCACCAAAGTTCATAATACCGGTAATTTTACCGTCAACAACTGCTCCTACCTCAAGCATATAGTGAATGAGTCCTCCTATGATTTATTCAGAATACGATGAAATGTAAAACACTTTTTCACCGGATTTGCAATATCCGTAATCTTCTCTGAGCTTACGCTCAAAATATTCAGCCTGCTTGTCTTCATCGACAAGAATCAGCTCTTTATCAGCATTTTCAGCTTCAACCTTGGCAATGTCTGAACTGATTGCAGCAATTTTGTCTTCGTAATCAAGATACTCAGCGCCGTAACGGACAATCTGTGCTCCGCCGACAAGAATCAGTGCAGCAAAAGCCGAATATATAACTGCCTTGACAAATGAAAATCTGAATTTCTTATTAACTTTTGCTTCATTTATGTTCCTGACCGCCAAGTTTTATCACTCCAACAAAAATACTATGTATAATTATACCTAAAAAGATATAATTTGCAAGAGGTATTTTGAAAATAATAAAAACTTTTTCCGAGTTTTTTAAGTTTTTTTACGCAATTTAATTTTATGCCCGTACTTTTTCAACAATGCTGTCTTCAATGTTGAAAACTTTGGCTTTTTTCGCCCCTTTTTCAACCTTTCATCAAGGATTTTTTTCAGCGGCTCAAGTCTTTTTTCGGCAAAGCCCAAAGCGACTCTGCCAAAGGCAAAATGAAAAGCCAATGCTCCTGCAAGCTCTCCCATCATCAGCGTTATTCTCACAAGACCTTTGTTATAAACAAGCATAAAAATGAAGGATATATAAAAAGAAATCACCCAGAATATAATGTCACAGGTGAAGCATATCCATTTTCTGTCAAGGAAAAGCTTTCTGACCAAGGACAGCAGAAGATATACAGCCCCCATAACGGTGCCGATGCCGACCGACCGAAAAAAAACAATTATCTGATTGATTATCGGCTCACTGTAACTCATCTGAACACCTTTGCAAGAAAGCTCTGCGCCTTAGGCTGATTTTCAAGATAAGTCAGTGAGGAAATCTCTCCGTCGATGTTAAGCTCCCCCGATTCAATGTTCAGCTGACTGATGTGAAGACGGTTGCCCCTGACGGTAAGCTCACCGTAATCAGTGTAAGCAATTATGGCTGACTCATCAAAGGAATCAACATCCGTGACACCGCTGAGACTGAGCTGTCCCCTGTCCTTCATCAGCACGCTGTGCGGAGTTCTGATTTTATCCTTAATTTCATTCATAGTAACAACCTCCCAGAAAATAATATTCAAAGTCGGCTGTCAATATGCCTTTAGGCTTTTATCAGAGCACCTTATACATAAGTCCCGCATCATTTTTTGTTGCGTGCTCGGTGACAACAAGCACCTGAACCTTAACAACATTGGGACCCATTTTGATTTCAAGAATATCGTTCACCTTAACATCATAGGATGCTCTTGCGACTCTGCCGTTAGCGGTAACATAACCGGCATCACAGACCTCATTTGCAACTGTTCTGCGCTTGATAAGTCTTGAAACCTTGAGATATTTGTCAAGTCTCATTTTTTCCTCCTTAAAAACCAAGGACTGCATATCTGCAGTCCTTGTCAAAAACTTATTTTACAGCGTTCTTGAGAGCTGCGCCTGCCTTGAATGAGGGCACCTTTGCAGCTGCGATTTCGATGCTTGCGCCTGTCTTGGGGTTGTGACCTGTTCTTGCTGCTCTTTCCTTAACTTCGAATGTACCGAAGCCGATGAGCTGAACCTTGTCGCCGTTTACAAGAGCGTCTTCGATTGAGCCGAGAACTGCTGCAACAGCAGCTTCTGCGTCCTTCTTTGAGATAGCAGCCTTCTGAGCTACTGCATTGATTAATTCAGTTTTATTCATTTTTTGTTCCTCCAAAAATATATTTTTCCAAGGGTTTAACCCCTATTGGATCCTAAGATTTTTTTGGCTTCATTCCAAAGCTTGTCAAGAGTTTCAATGTCTGAAGCCGACATATCTATATTCCGCTGCTGAGCAAGTTTTTCAACCTCAACAAAGCGGCTTATAAATTTTTCTGTTGAATTATTCAGAGCCTCTTCCGAATCAATATCAATAAATCTTGCAATGTTGACACAAGAGAAAAGAACATCTCCGAATTCAGATTCAATATCCTGTCTGTTTCCGCTGTCCATTGCTTCTTTAAGCTCATCAATTTCACTTCTGAGAGCATCAAATGCACCCTGAACATTATCCCAGTCAAAGCCGGCTTTTTTAGCCTTGGACTGAATTTTCTGGCTTCTCATAAGAGCGGGAAGCTCCTTGGGCACCTTCAGCATTGATGCGCCCTGAGTCTTCTGACCCTTGCTCTTTCTTTTGATTGTGTCCCAGTTGTTAAGCACATCCTCTGTGCCCGACACACTGACACTGCCGAAAACGTGAGGATGACGTTCAACAAGCTTTTTGCAGATTCCGTCACAGACATCGGAGAAATCAAAGTCCCCCGCCTCTTTTGAAATCTGGGCGTGAAAGACAACCTGAAGAAGCACATCGCCAAGCTCCTCTTCAAGAAGAGTTTTGTCCTTCTTATTGATTGCTTCAATGACCTCATAGGTTTCTTCGATGAAATCCTTCTTGATGCTTTCGTGAGTCTGCTCTGCATCCCAGGGACATCCGCCGGGAGCTCGGAGAACTGACATAATTTCAAGAAGATCCTGAATATCGTATCTTTCCTTGATTTTAAAATTCTCTGTCATAAATATTCAACACTCCTATTTTAACCTAACAAACCGAATTTTGCAAGTACTTTTCCAATTTTTTCTCCTTTTGGTAACATTTCCACATCATCTTTAACAATTCCTTTAATTAAAAGCATTGTTGCGGCATAGCAAAATGCACCGACAGCCACTGCAATCACACAGACAAGTCTGCTTTGAATCATCAGCTTTTCGGCAATAAGCCAGTTTGTGAGAAAAGCTGTACCGCCGCAGACTGCAGCACCGATGAGGGGCTTGAGATAAACGGAAACAACATTAATTTTAACCTTTGTGATTTTCAGAAGAGAAATAAGGTTAACGGCAAAAATGATCACATAGCACACCGTTGTGCTTATGGGTGCACCCTTGATGTTGATATTGGGGTTGCCGATGAGAATATAGTTAAGAACAATTTTTGCACAGCTGCCCAGAGCAATTGACTTGATGGGAATATCCATTCTGCCGACAGCCTGGAGCATATTTGTCATTGGTGATGTTGCGGCAAAAAGGAACATTCCGAGACCGTAGGTCACAAGCAGTGGTGCTTCAAGAGCATGAATTGACTCGGGTCTTGAGGAATAAAGCAGGGCAAGAATCGGCTTTGCAAGAGCGGCAAGACCGAGACCCGCAGGCATTGCAATCATCATTGTTACTCTCAGGGTTGACTCAACGGTAACCTTGGTTTCTTTTTTGTTCTTTGCTGACCAGGCGGTTGCAAGAGCAGGAATTGCGCTGATACCGAGAGTCAGAGTAATTGTGGGAATAAGATTTTTAAGATTGAGAACAGCTCCGTGAGCACCGTAAAGCATATCAGCTATACCTGCATCAAGAGTCTGGGTTGCAGCAATTGCCGTGCTGTACATTTCCTTGAGAACATCAGCGCCCACCTCAAAGGCATAATCAAGACGGGTTCTGATTGTTGTATCGTCAATGATATTACTGATATTAAGCACGATTGAGGAAAGAGCAATGGGAGCGGCAGTTCTTACAAGCTGCTTGAGAATGCTCTTGTCACTTTCTGCTGCGGGAGAATTGACAATCTCCTCTCTTGTGAAGCCGAAGCCGTGTCTCTTATATTTTACAAAAAGATAAAGGAAACCGAGAACAGAGCCGAAGGTTACACCGAGAATGGCAACAGCAGCAGCATAAGGATACATTGCCGAAAGAGCCTCAGCCTCACTGCCGACAGTTACACCGAAAACAGTTGCAACACCGTCAGCGGCAAAATCCTTTTCAAAATCTGCCTTCCATTTCTTCATGCAAAGGTAAGTCACGCTCAGACCGATAACAAGCTTGACAGCTGCCTCAATAACCTGAGAGACACCTGTGGGAGTCATATTCTTCAGACCCTCGTAATAGCCTCTGAAGGAGGACATCATGCAACAGAAAAGAATACAGGGTGCAACGGCAATAATGCTTATGTAGTTCATTGGTGAACCGACAAAACGTGAATAAGGCACCGCAAGAGCAATAAGCATCAATGTTCCGAACAGACCGACACTGAAAAAGAGCTTTCTTGAAACACTGAAAATTTTCTGTGCATCCTTGATTCTTCCCATTTCAATGTTCTGAGAAACCATCTTTGAAACAGCAATGGGAAGTCCTGCCATTGAAATTGCATAAAGAGGATTATAGATTGCATAAGCTCCGATGAAATATGCATTGCCCTGCTCTGTGAGAATGTTAAGCAGAGGAATTTTATAAACGGCACCGATAAGCTTGACAATGATTGTTGCAATTGCCAATGCACCTGCACCTGTCAAAAGAGTCTGTTTTTTTCTTTCAGCCATATTATCAACTCATTTCCTTTAAATTTTTATATAAATTCTTTAAGAAGAGAATTTTCGGGTATAACCGAGCTGTCGAGAGCTTCAAAGCGACAAAGCTTTTCTTTCAGCAGCTGAGCTTTATTAAAGTATATACTTTCACCGTCAATACAGTCAAGAAGTCTGAGAGCAATATCTTTAAAAACACAGAATTCATAAGGATGAATTGTGTCAATTTTTATATCGGCAAGGTCGCTGAAGGGGAAAAGATATCTGTCCTCACCCATTCTCACTCCGTTCCAGAGATAAAAGGTATAATCAGGCTTGCTGTTGCGGAAGTGATAGTCCCTGATAAGCCGACGTATAAAACGGATATCCCTTTTTGAGAGAAAAACCTCATCGCCGCTGTAAACACGTGAGGAAACACTCACATAAAGTCTGAGCATTTGTTCCTTTTCAAGAGGCTGTGTAATGAGAGGATTGAGAGCATGCAAACCTTCAACGATTATCACATCGTCTTTTCCGACGGTAATTTCCTCATAACCCTCTCTTTTCTTTGTCATAAAGCTGAAATGCGGAAGAAGACACCTGCCCCTTTTCATCAGCCCGTCAAGACATTCAAAAATATAATCTGTATCAAGGGTTTCAATTCTCTCATAATCAACGGTTCCGTCTTCAAAATAATATTCGAGATTGTTTTCACTGTAAAAATCATCAAGAGAAATTATAATTGCTCTGCGGGAAAGCCCTTCAAGCTCAGCCTTAATCAACTTTGCGGTTGTTGTCTTGCCGGAAGAGGAGGGCCCCGCAATCATCAGAAGACTTCTGCCTTTTTTTTGAGAAAGAAGCTCTGCGGTGCGCATAATTTCTTTTTTATAACGCTGTTCACATTCCTTGACAAATTTTTCAGTCTGAGCTTTTGCACGGCCGTTGATTCCATCAACAGTAATCACGGACATAACATCACCTCATTTGTTATAAAACTCGTATATATAATCTTTACGCTTTATTATTTCATCAAAACCGCTTATGTATTCATAAGGATATTTATAATTGAAAATGCGCTCAATTTCTTTTCCGTCAGGCTTTTTGAGCTTGATAACCGCTCCTGCACCAACTGAAAGAATTGTATGACATTCTTCCATCATATATACATTATAAAGTCCCTCAAAGCCTTTTTTTGCCCAACCGACATTTTCAAGATTACCCAGAGATTTGCTCTGACGGTACATATAATAAGGAATATATCCCTCTTCAAGAAGGCGCTTCTGAACAATTGAAAGCATTCTTGCCGCATTGTCCCCGGAATTTGTCTGCTCGCCTCTTGTGACAATGTTTGATGAACGCTTGAGAGCAAGAGTGTGAACGGTTATGTTTTCAGGAGAAAATGAAATTGCCTTTTCAAGAGTCTTTTCAAAATTTTCAACCGTATCCGTGGGAAGTCCCGCAATAAGATCCATATTGATATTGTCAAAGCCCTTTCTTCTTGCGGAAAGCATACTCTCTTGTGTCATTGCAGAGGTATGGTTTCTGCCGATTGCCTTGAGCACGGAATCAGAAAAAGTCTGAGGGTTGATGCTGATTCGGGTGCAGCCGCAGTTTTTGATAACCTCAAGCTTTTCATCGGTTATGCTGTCAGGTCTGCCCGCTTCAACGGTATATTCTCTAAGATGTGAGAAATCAAAATTTGCTTTGATTTTATCCGTAACAGCCTTAAGCTGCTCAGCAGAAAGAACAGTGGGTGTTCCGCCGCCGATGTAAATGCTTTCAAGTCTGAGCGAAAGACTGCGGACAATTTCACCCGTTGCATCAAGCTCATCACAAAGTTTTTTCACGTAATCGGGAATGAGCTTTTTGGCACTTTCATTTGAATGGGAAATGAAGGAGCAGTAGCTGCATCTTGATGGGCAAAAGGGCACGGAAACATAAAGAGAAAAGGAGTCTGCGCGGCTTTTTTCCATCAGAGGAGCCTCCGCAAAGGCAACACTCTGAGCAAGCTGAGCCTTCTCTTCGGTAACCTTAAGCTCATTGATGAAATAATCAAGTGCTTCGTCTTTGCCCATAAGACTGATGAGATTTGTCATCAGCTTGGCAGGTCTGACGCCTGTCAGAATACCCCAGGGAGCAGTGTAGCCTGTTTTTTCTCTGAGAAGCTCATAAAGCATAATTTCAGCCTTTCTTTCAAAAAAGGCTTCATCGCTCTCACCGCACTGCTTTTGGGCGATATCAAAAACTTTTTCATCAGAAACTGTTTCTCCGTCAAATAAAACCTCAACAAAAATTCTGCTTCCTTCAAGCTTTATAAGGCAGTATTCCTCATTATCCTGTATGCTTTCGGAAGAAAGGAACTTTTTGTCAGGGAAAAATATTCGCAGAAGATTTTCTGTTTCATAATGAAATGAATTGTTTACGGTAATTATCTGCATTATATTAGAGACCTTTCATATAAGGGTTGTTGTTTCTTTCATAGCTGAGGGTTGTTTCCTCACTGTGTCCGGGCAAAACGGTATAATCCCCTTCAAGAGCCGCAAGGATTCTGAGTGAGTCAAGAAGCTCTTGTTTATCTCCGGTCGGAAAATCCCATCTGCCGATGTTTTTTCTGAAAAGGGTGTCACCGGAAATAATTGTGTCACCGAGAATGAAGCACACACTTCCTCTTGTGTGACCGGGAGTATGAAGCACCTTAATCTTTGTCTCACCGAGACTTATAACGTCACCGTCTCTGACACAACGGTCAGCCTTCGGGGATACATAACCGTAAGGACGTTCATCAGTCAGAGAAAGGCTGTCATCACGGAGAAATTCCTCCTCGTCAGCGTGAATGACAAGCTTCGCTCCCATATTTTCCTTAAAATCCGCGGCACCGAGAATATGATCATAATGACCGTGAGTGAGAAGAACATATTCAAATTCTTCAAAGCCTGCTTTCTTCAGGCTTGACTTCAGACCCAGGGTATAAAAGCCCGGATCAACAATAGCAGCCTTTCCCGTGGCTTCATCCTTGATTATATAACAGTTTGCATAATATGAACCTAAAATCAGATTGAAGATTTTAAAAGACATCAGCCCTTCCTCCATTCATCAGTGTCCATAATGATTGTAACAGGTCCGTCGTTGACAAGTGAAACTGCCATATCTGCACCGAAGATGCCCGTTGCAACCTTACTGACACCAAGATCTCTGAGCCTCTGACAGAAGGCCTCATAAAGCTCATTTGCAAGGCCTGCGGGTGCAGATTTGATAAAGGAGGGGCGTCTTCCGTGAGAGGTATCGGCACAGAGAGTGAACTGAGAAACAACAAGCACCTCACCGTCAACCTTATCAAGAGAAAGATTCATCTTGTCATTTTCATCGGTGAAAATTCTGATTTCACTGATTTTTTTTGCAAGAAGCTCCATCTCATTTTCACTGTCACCCTCTGCAACGCCTAGAAGTACAAGAAAGCCTTTTCCGATTTCTCCGACTGTCTTTCCTTCAACGGTGACATTTGCATTGGTAACTCTCTGAATAACCGCTTTCATATTTTTTCCTCCGCACTGTTACTGTCCCGAACGCTCTGTTGTCAGGACACCTTTGACCTTTTTCAGCTTTTCGCTGATGCTTTTGACGTGCTCTGCACCGTTGACTGTAAGAGTCATAAAAACAGTGCATCTGCCGTCAGTTCCGTCTTTGACAAAAATTGAGTGAATCATAACGTGCATATTTGCAATAACCGATGAAATATCGGCAAGCATACCAACCCTGTTCATACAGGTAACGGCAAGGGTAACACGGTAAGAGTTGCTGACCTTGCTGTCCCAATATGCCTTTATCCATCTGGCAGGCTCTGCACAGCCGGCAATGTCACGAGGCACGTTTGAGCATTTTCTTGTGTGAATTGAAACGCCTCTGCCTCTTGTGATGAAGCCGATAATATCATCACCGGGAAGAGGATCACAGCAGTGAGCAAACTTGATAAGGCAGTTGTCAATACCCTCAATGATTATGCCCTCTGCACTTTTTGTGATTTTTTTGACAGGCGCAGCCTCTGCGGGCTGAGCAGTTTCCGGCTGCTGCTCCTTGATAAGTCTTGAATAAGCATCCTTGATTCTTGGGATAAGCTTTGTCAGTGTCAGACCGCCGTAGCCGATTGCGGCATAAAATTCATCTGCATTGTTGCAATGCTGCTTTTCCGCAATTTTTGCAATGAATTCATTCATCTGCTTTTCAGGCAGGATAATGTTGTTGCGCTTAAATTCACGCTCAACCTCGGCCTTGCCTTCAGCAATGTTTTCTTCACGCTTTTCTTTTTTGAACCAGCCTCTGATTTTGCTTCTTGCAGAAGCGGTGGTCGCCATTTTTATCCAGTCTCGGCTGGGGCCCTTGCTCTGCTGAGAGGTGGTAAGAATTTCAATAATTTCACCGTTGCCGATTTTGTGGTCAAGGGTTGTGATTCTTCCGTCAACCTTTGCACCGATCATCTTGTTGCCGACAGCGGAGTGAATTGCATAAGCAAAGTCAATGATGCACGAGCCCATGGGAAGACTGATAACATCTCCTCTGGGAGTGAAGGCAAAGACCTCCTCGGGCACAAAATCAGATTTAATTGTTTTTACAATTTCCTCAACGTCGTCACTTTCCTTCTGACTGTCAAGAAGCTGTCTTATCCAGGAAAGCCTTTCTTCAAACTTGACCTTTCCGCTGAGACCCTGCTTATATTTCCAGTGAGCCGCAATACCCATTTCAGCAACGTGGTGCATTTCCCAGGTTCTTATCTGAACCTCAAAGGGTACACCCTCTTTACCGATAACTGTTGTGTGAAGGGACTGATACATATTGGGCTTGGGAGTTGAAATATAATCCTTGAATCTGCCGAGAATGGGGTTGAACATATCGTGGATTATACCAAGGCAGCAATAACATTCATAAACTGAGTCCACAATCAGACGAACGGCATAAATGTCATAAATCTCGTCAATGGTTTTGCCCTGCATAAAGGTTTTTCTGTAAATGCTGTGAACACTCTTGATTCTGCCCTCAAGATGCACATTGGGAACATCCTCACGCGCTCTTTCAAGAATGTTTGATTTAATGCTGTCAAGGAACTCTTGTCTTGATTCAACCTGCTTTCTCAGAGTCTTTCCTATTTCATCGTAGGCAACGGGGTCAAGATATCTGATTGCAAGATCCTCAAGCTCATCCTTGAAATATCTGATACCAAGTCTGTGAGCAATGGGAGCATAAATTTCAAGAGTCTCCCTTGAAATGCTTCGTCTTTTTTCCTCTCTCATAAAAGAAAGGGTACGCATATTGTGAACACGGTCGGCAAGCTTGATAATGATAACTCTGATATCCTCATTCATTGCAATAAGCATTCTGCGGATATTTTCGTTCTGCACCTCTTCCTTGGTCATAATTTCTTCGCCGTCCTTGGCAAGAGGAAGCTTTTCCAGCTTTGTTACGCCTGAAACAAGAAGCTGAACATCTTCACCGAACATATTTTTAATATCCTCAGCGGTTTTTTCTGTGTCCTCAACAACGTCGTGAAGAAGGGCTGCGCAGATTGCATCCTTGTCCATACCCGTATCGGCAAGAATCTGAGCAACTGCAATGGGATGAATGATGTAAGGCTCACCTGAGCGTCTTTTCTGCTGTCCGTGAGCTTCCTCGGCAACGGCAAAGGCGCGCTTTACCTTTTCGATGTCTTCAGCCGAAAAATTCAAAGAAACAGTTTCAATAAGCTTGTTGAACTGCAGCTTATAATCAGTCATTCTCCTCTCCCCTTTCTATGTAATCTGCAAGGCCTTTGAGAATCTGAGAGTCCTCAAGATTCACCTTTGCAGCCGTATCAGCAAGAATTATGCTGTCATTTTCCTTTTTGAATATACCAAGCTCCGTAAGAACATCAACGGCAAGAAGAACACTGCAGATGTTGCTGCCGTCACCGCCAAGACGGTAGGCAAGAACATCCGTATCATATGTCCATTGACCGACGGATCTGATGAATCTGTAAACATCCGCAACAATCTGTCTTTCGGGAAAGACCTGCTTTACGGCAGAAAGAGAAATTTTTTCTCCCCTTCTGATTTTTTCATAAAGTCTGACGGACCTGAGATATTTATCGTCATCCGTGCCTGACATTCTGATGTCCTTGACATAGATGCTCACTCTGACCTGCCCCATATATTCGTTTCTTTCAAGTCTGACTGCAAGGTCAAGAACGTCCCCCGCCTTGTAAGGAAATTCACTGTCACTGACATTAAAATACAGCGCTGTGACCGTCGTGTCACCCTTACGCAGAGTAAGTCTCTGATGCTTGCCTCCGCTCAGAGAGCTGACTGAGACAAGAGTCATACCGAACAAGCCGAAAAGAGGCTGAGGATTGCCGGCGCCGAAAGGCTCAAGAGAGCTGATAACGGGAAGAATATCAGATGAAATAAGCTCAGGCTTGAGTCTGCAGTCAATTTCAATCACCGGAAATGGCATTTCAACTGTTTTTGCATAATCATTGACGGTTTTTCTGAACTGCTCAATTTTGTCGCTGTGAAGACCGAATCCGGCAGCAAGAACGTGTCCGCCGTAATGGGTCAGAAGATGAGAAGCAGAGCAGATGGCGTCATAAAGAGAAAAACCTTCAATGCTTCTGCCTGAGCCCTTTGCCTCTTCTCCCTCCTCGGTGATAACAATGCAAGGCTTGCCGTATTTTGAGACAAGTCTTGAGGCAACAATGCCGATAACTCCACCGTGCCAGTCCTTGCCGGAAAAGACAAGAACTCTGTCAAAAAGCATTGAGGGGTTTTCTTCAATCTGCTTTTGAGCCTGAAGAGTAATCTGCTTTTCGATTTCCTGCCTTTGTGAATTTGAAAAATCAACGTTACGGCAGATTTCCTCCACTCTTTCACTGTCATTGCTGACAAGAAGCTCAAGAGCGTTTTTGGCAAGATTCATTCTGCCGACGGAATTAAGCCTCGGCACAAGAGAGAAGGCAACGCTTGTTGCGGTAAGCTGCTTTTCTTCATATCCTGATGCTTTTTTCAGCCGTGAAAGACCGAGACAAGTATCCTTGTTAAGCTGTCTGAGTCCGTGCTTGACAATCAGTCGGTTTTCACCTGTCAGAGAAACAATGTCCCCGATTGTGCCGACAGTTACAAGATCAGAATAATTTCTGAGCATTGTTTCGTCATCCTCATCTGAAAGAGCACACACAAGCTTAAAGGCAACACCGACTCCCGCCCAGCTTTTATAGCTGCTCGGGCAGCTGACTCTGTGAGGGTCAACAATTGCTTCGGCTCTCGGCTCAGAAAGAGAGCCCTTATGATGATCGGTAACAACAAGCTCCATCCCGAGACTGTAAATATATTCCGCTTCTTCAATTGCGGAGATTCCGTTATCAACGGTTACAATGAGCTTTACGCCCATATTATAAAGCTTTTCAATCGCTTTTTTGTTAAGACCGTAGCCCTCAGTGTTTCTGTCGGGGATGTAAGTGATGACGTCAACTCCCTCACGGGTGAAAAATCTGTGAAGAAGAGCAGTTGCCGTAACACCGTCAGCATCATAATCACCGTAAACCGCAATTTTTTCTTTTCCGTCAATTGCCTTCTGAATTCTTGCCACGGCTTTGTCCATATCCTTGATTTCATAAGGAGATATAAGAGAGACGGAATCAGAGAAAAATTCTGCAATCTCATCTTCGTCTGTCATTCCTCTTGAAACAAGAAGAAGGGCTGCGAAAGGATCAATATCCGATTCTTCCGCAAGATCAAAGGCAAGCTCTTTATCAACTGCCGAAACAAGCCATTTTTTACGACTCATAGTTATCGATCCTTTCCTTGATTTTTTTGCTTTTCAGCTTTTTGTTATAATTGAGAATTATATCACTTTGCTGAAGTATTTTCAATAACTTCAGACACATGTCGGTTAATTTCTTTCAGAAATTTCACACCGAATTTTTCAATCTTTAAGGATGAAATTCCTTCAATGGCTCTCATTGACTCAAGGTCAGTGGGCTTTCTTCTTGCCATTTCAACAATGACCGCATCAGTGAAGACTGAATAATCAGGAACACCTGCAATAAGAGCAATGTTTTTTCTTACGGCTCTGAGTCTGATGAGAAGGCGGATGTCCACCTGAGCCGGACTCTGCTTAAGCTCATCGGGAATTTTCTTTTCGGCAATCCGTCTGATACGCTTGCCGGAGAAAAGAATGTCCTCACACTTGTCTTCAAGATAAAGACTGCCTGTGCGTTTTTTGCCGATAAAGGCATATTTATAAAAATAATCAATATGCTTTTCAATCTCCGATTCTGCCGAATCCTTCATTGCACCGAAGGTTTTTATGTTATCATAGCCCTTTAAAACAATGTGCTCGGTTTTGTTTCCCTTAAGAATATCGGTGATAACCTGCTTGTTTTCACTTTCACGGACTCTTCTGATGCAGGAGAAAATTTTCTTTGCCTGAGTTGTTATGTCAACACTCATCTCAACTCCGTTACAGCCTGAGCAGTTGTGACACTTGCCCGAGGTCTTTTCGCCGAAATAATTGAGAATATAATGCCTCAGACAGGTTGCCCTTGTTGAGTAATAAATCATCTTATCAAGCTTTTCAAAACGAAGCCTTCTGAATTTTTCAGCCTCATCGGCAGACAGATGGTTGTTCTCCTCGGCATTGTCAATGAAAAATCTCTGCATTCTTATATCGGAGGGGCTGTAAATGAGAATGCAGTCGGCTTCACTGCCGTCTCTGCCCGCTCTTCCCGCTTCCTGATAATAGCTTTCGATGTCTCCGGGCATATTGTAATGAATGACAAAGCTGACATTTGACTTGTCAATTCCCATACCGAAGGCATTTGTTGCAATTATTATCTCTTTTTCATCGGCAATAAAAAGCTCCTGATTGACCATACGCTCCTTTTTGGTGAGTCCCGCATGGTATTTTGTCACACTGTATTTTTCAGCCGCAAGGCTCTCGCAAAGCTCATCAACGGTTTTTCTTGAAGCACAATAAACAATTCCGCTTCTTCCCGAATAAAGATCAAGGTAACGCCTGAGAGCCACATATTTCTGCTTGAAGTTCACAACCTCAAAGTAAAGGTTTTCTCTGTCAAAGCCCGTAACAACTCTGAGGGGCTCTCTGAGGCCTGTCAGCCTTTCGATATCGTCTCTGACCTTGCTTGTGGCGGTGGCGGTGAATGCTGTCACAATGGGCCTTTCGGGAAGAAAAGAAATAAAGTCCGCAATATCAAGATAGCTGGGTCTGAAATCGTGTCCCCACTGAGAAACACAGTGAGCCTCGTCAATACAGACCATTGAAATTCTGATTTGACAGCACAGCTGTCTGAAGGCCTCTGACAGCAATCTTTCAGGGGCAACATAAATGATTTTATACATGCCCTTTGCGGAATTTTCGATTACCCTTTGAATCTGTCTTTCCGAAAGGGATGCATTGATATAAGCGCATCTGACTCCGCACTGCACAAGAGCGCTGACCTGATCCTTCATCAGAGAAATCAGCGGAGAAATAACAATTGTTATACCCTCAAGCATCAGAGCGGGCACCTGAAAGCAAAGGGATTTTCCTCCGCCTGTGGGCATAATTCCCAGCACATCTCTGCCTTCAAGGATTGTGTCAATTATCTCCTGCTGTCCGTTGCGGAAAGAGGAGTAACCGAAATATTTTTTAAGAACTTCGTATTTGTCCAAGGGGTATTGCCTCCAATGTTTTTGCTGAATCAGATGAAGAATCTTTCTGAGAGCCATGCTCTGACGGTTTTGCTCATAAAGCAATAACCGAGAAAAGCAACAACGGCAAGAACACAGCAAAAAACAATCACGCCGAATTCAAGGGCATATTTGACTCCGCCGCCGAAATCAAGAATTATTCCGTCTGACAGCACTGCCGCCGCAATAAGAGTGGCAATGCAAAGAAGCTTATGCACCCAATGTCTTTTCTTATGTGTCCAGAGAATATAAAACAGAACAAGCAAGGCATTGACGGCAACAATGGGCAAGGCACAGTCAAAGAACCATTTGCCGCCCACAAGGTGATTGAGAAGAAAAAGATAAAGACTCAGAACAACTCCGTCAAAGGCAAGAATAACAAGAGGATAAACCTTTCTGAGAAAGAAAGGAAAAACAAATGCCACCCAGGCAAGAAAGCTTGTTGAGCAGATATAAGCAGCCCAGGGGCTTTCTTTGAAAAGAAAAATGTTCAGAAGAATGCAGACAACGTTAGGAATTGCCATAACAGTGGAAATTATTGCCGCAACAAGTCTTCTTTCAACCTCCTTCGGCATATAAACCTTATCTGCAAAGGGAGCAACAGCCTTTTCGCGTTCGGTTTCAACAGGATTAATCACGGGAGTTGAGCAAAGAACACATTTTTCTGCAGTTGCATCAAGCTCAACACCGCATTTGACACAATATGACATTTTAATTCTCCTTTCAGTTTCTGTTACTTTCGATTTTTACGTGAACGCCCATTTTAACAAGGCGGGTAAAAAATTCTCTTTCAATATCACTTTCTCTGTGACAGTTGGAGAAGGTGAAAACAAGCTTGTCACCGAAGGAAACAACACCGCACCTTGCACTGTTGACAATTCCCGCACCTGTGTAAAGATAATACTTTTCAATGTGGGGAATCATTTCCTCAGGCAGAACAACGGGACCGAGATTTGAAAGCAATGAGGTTGTTGTCTGCTCAGCGGTAATCATAAATGCCACGCCGACACCGAGATTTTTAACCGCTAGAGGAAGAAATTTAGCAACGGGATTCCTTTCGATTTTAAGATTCTGAGTCATAAGTGAGTTAAGAAGCTTGGGATCATTGGCAAGCTTAAGCTGCAGGGATACACTTCTGATTATCTCCTCGAAGGTATATTCACCGAGATTAGGGTCGATTTTAACCCTAAGACAAAGAACAAAGTTTCTCAGGCTCTCTGAGGGAAAGGCTTTGCGGAGATTTACGGGAACCTGGATGCAGATTTCTCTTTGCTTTTTGTTTTCAGCAAGCTGCTTTTTGTAATGAACATCAATGAGCATTGCCGCAAGAAGCTCCGTCACCGTTGCACCGTAGCTTTTTGCAATTTTGCGCAGCTCGGCAAATGACATTGTGCCCGAGGTGTAATAATTATAATGACGGGGCGCTTTTGTTCCCTTGGGATGATAAACCCACTTGTCCTTACGGTTATATTTAACCTTTGAATCGGCATATTTTCCGTAAGAATCCTCAAGCTCCTTTGCTCTCGGCTTTTCGTCAATATCAAGAACAATCTGATTTGAGGGAATGCTGTGGCCCTGCAGTCTGAGATATTCGGCAATGAGAGTTGAAAGAAAAACCATTGCTCCGTATCCGTCACAAAGTGCATGATAAACCTCAAGATTCACTCTGTCACCGTGATAATAAAGACGGAAAAGAAAGCCTTTGTTTTCATTGAATTTGACTCTGTAACAAATGTTGCGGATGTCAGGCTTAACCTCAGCCTCGTTGGGATTTTTCTTGAAATAAAACCAGAAAAAGCCCTTTCTGATGACAACATTGAAGGTAGGTATTCTTTTGAGAGTTTTTTCAAGGGCAGTCTGAAGCAGCTCGGGATCAACCTCCTGCTTAAGCTGAACTCCGAGACGGAAAATATTTGACCAGCTCTGAGAATTCTGTCCCGGAAAAATCTTTGCCGCATTGTCAAGTCTGAACCATTCAAAGGTATTCTTTCTCATAATAAACTTCCTTTTAAATATAAAAGATATGCACTGAGTATATTTAGAATATTATACACCGATTTCTCCCTTTTTACAATACCCATAAGCAATAAATTCCCTTTAAAACAAAAGAAAAACAGCCGTAAAATCAGCTGTTTTTATTCTTCTGATATGCAATTCTTTCATCGCCGTCAGCAAGGAAGATTATTCCGCAGCGGCTGTAACCCAGCTTTGCAAGAAGTCCGCGCATTACGCTGTTGTCTGTGTGTGTGTCAATTCTGACATTTCCGCATTGCTCAAAGGCCCATTCAAGCAAAAAGGTGCCTGTTCCTCTGTAAGCTCCCGAGGACGCAATTCTGTGAACAACACAGTAAGGCTCATCATCAAGCCAGCTTCCGTCAACAATCACCTTATAAGTGGGATCTTCACCGGGGATGAAAGCCATAACCCCCGCAATTTCACCCTCACAGATGCAGACATAACTGAGGCTCTGCTCAATGTCCTGCTCAACAAGCTTCGGATCGGGCTTTGTGGTTTTCCACTGATTCGGGTTTCCGTTTGCCGCCATAAAGCTTCTTGCTTTTGCATAAATGTCAAGAATTTCCCGAAGGTCTTCTCTGACGGCTTTTCTGATCTCAAAGGTATTTTTCATCGGGCACATAACCGGGAATAGGCTTAAGCTTGAAGGCATTGATTCTGTTGAGCCAATCTATTCTTTCCTTTGTTTTTTTATCCTCACAGACACCTGTTCTGATATATCTGTCAAGCACCGCATAGGTAAAGCCGAGCTTATCCTCATCGGTATAACCGCAAAGACCGTCTGAGGGCACCTTAACCACAAGATTCTCAGGCAGACCAAGGTACTTACCGATTTCAACAACCTCCTGAACGGTAAGATTTGCAAGAGGACTGAAATCCCCCGCCCCGTCACCGTAACGGGTTGCATAACCAACATAATCCTCTGAAAGATTGCAGGTGTTGGCAACTCTTCCGTTAAGAGACTGTGAAAAAGCATAAGTGGCGGTCATTCTGACTCGGGGAGCAAGATTGATTCTTGTCTGCTCTCCCGGAGCAAGGCCGCAGTCGGTCATCCCCTTGATTACACCGTCGTAAGCGTCCTTGATGTTACAGATATAATATTTAATTCCCAGATGATTGACAAGCTGAAGAGAATCGTCAATATCACTCTGAATTCCGTTGGGAAGAAGAATGCCGACAACTCTGTCTTTGCCAAGAGCCTCAGCACAGAGCGCTGCCACAATTGATGAATCCTTACCGCCGGAAATTGCAACAACGGCATTGCAGCCCTTTCCGTTTTCTTCAAACCACTGACGAATCCATTCAACTGCGCCCTTTGTTATCATTTCAACATTGAACATATAATCACAACCTAATCAGTTTTTTATTTATTATACACTCAGACTGAGCCGTTGTAAAGAAATTTGACCACATATTTTTTCAACTATATTGAATTTACTTTCTGCTTGTTATATAATTTATCTGATTAATTCTTAAGAAAAGAGGTCCTGCAATGAAAAAATCAACAAAAATATTCTGTGCCGCTTTGACTGCCGCCGCTGTGGGCAACGCTGTTCACGCAGCTGCATTCAGACCAAAAAAGACAGAATGCGGAGAGCTTATCCGCGACAACGTCAACGTTGACAGCTACCGCCGTAATCTTTCAAAGGCAATTCAGTTCAAAACAATTTCATCAAGAGATACAGAAAAGGTTGACTGGAAGGAATTTGAAAAATTCCACAAATTCCTTGATGAAGCATATCCTCTGATTGCCGAAAGGCTTGAAAAAGAGATTGTCCCTCCCGCAAACCTTCTTTATCGCTGGAAGGGCTCAAGAGAGGATCTCAAGCCCATTGCTCTTCTTGCTCATCAGGATGTTGTGCCCGTTTCAGCGGGTACGGAAGCAGACTGGGAGCACGGTCCCTTTGAAGGCGTTGATGACGGTGAATTTATCTGGGGCCGAGGCGCCATTGATATGAAAAACCACCTCATTGCAGTTATGGAAACCGTTGAGACTCTTCTTGCTGAGGGCTTTGAGCCCGAAAGAGACGTTTATCTTCTTTTCGGTGACAACGAAGAGGTTGTTGCAAATTATGACAACGGAGCAAAGGATCTCATGAACACTCTGAAAAACAGAGGGATTGAGCTTGACAGCGTAATTGATGAGGGCGGAGCAATCCTTCCGCTCAACATTCCAGGTGTGCTTAACAACAAATATCTTGCCGGCATCGGTGTTGCAGAAAAAGGATATTCAGACATTGAAATCACCGTCAATGCAAAGGGCGGTCACTCATCACAGCCTCCCGTTCACACCGCTCTCGGTCAGCTTGCCGAGGTAATCCGAGACCTTGAGGCTCATCAGTTCAAGGCATCCTTCAACGAAAGCATGAGCTCTCTTATGGATTCAATTGCAAGAGAATGCACCTTCCCCGCACGTCTTGTCACCTGCAATCTTCCCCTGCTCAAGCCTCTTCTTCTCGAGGTCTGCAAGCAGATTCCCTTTGCAGCCTGCCTTGTAAGAACAACAACAGCAGTCACAATGGCTCAGGGCAGCCCCGCAGCAAATGTTCTTCCTCAGAAGGCCTCAATCACTGTCAATTTCCGTGCAATGCCCGGCGTGACAAAGCAGGATCTTGTTGACCACATCAGAAAGGTTGTCAGAAACAAGGACATTGAAATCAAGGTGCTCAATTCCAAGGAGGCTTCACCCTTCTCATCAACAGAGTCAAGAGCATTCAAAATTATCGGTGAGCTTTGCAAGGCACTTGAACCCAATGCAATTGTTGCCCCCTATCTTGTAATGGGAGGCACAGACTCTTATCATTATGAGGCAATCTGTGACAACATTCTGCGTTACGCGCCCTTCAGAGTTGACATTCCCCTTCTCCGCTGCACTCACGGCACAAATGAAAGACTCCCCATTGCCTGCATGGAAGATGCTCTTGTTTTCTTCAAGAATTACATCATCAGAGCAAGTGCTGAATAAACAACAATCGGGGCTTGTCACAGCAATGTGACAGCCCTTGTTTTTCAAGCCGCTTTTTGCAGCAAGAAACAAAATAAGAAAGGAAGTAAGACAGAATAAGCTGTCCCGGATAATCACAATGTTTAAAATCCTTGTCCTTGAAGACGAAAATGACCTTGCACGTACCGTCTGCTCTTACCTCAACAGAAAGGGTTATTCCGCAACCCCCTGTGAAAATGCAAAGCAGGCTTATAATGAGCTTTTCTCAGGTGTGTATGATCTGATTATTTCAGATATTATGCTGCCCGGTATTGACGGTTATGAATTTGCCTCAACGGTCAGAGAAACAAACTCAGACATACCCATCATTTTTATGACCGCAAGAGATGACTTTTATTCGAAACAGAAGGGCTTCAATGCCGGTATTGACGATTACATGGTCAAACCGATTAACCTTGAAGAGCTTATTCTGAGAATTGAAGCGGTTATGAGAAGAGCAAAAATTGCTTCAAGCAAAAAGCTTTCCGTCGGTAATTTTGAAATGAATATGGACGAAAGAAGTGCAAAGCTTGACGGCAAAGAGCTTTCCTTCACCGCAAGAGAATATAATATTCTTTATAAGCTTCTTTCATACCCCAACAAAACCTTCACCCGTGCTCAGCTGATGGACGAATTCTGGGGCTGGGAGACCTCCTCGGGTCCGAGAACTGTTGATGTCTATATGGCAAAAATAAGAGATAAGCTTGCTGACTGCCCTTCAATTGAAATTATCACCGTTCACGGTCTCGGATATAAGGCGGTCACAAAATGAAAAACGAAAGAATAAAAATTCAAAAGCCATATAAGGACCGAAGAGTCAAAAACAGTCTTTTCTCCTTCCGCCGCTTCCTTGGTGTGTTTCTGGGCGCGGGAGTTATCATCTCCAGCAGCTTTCTTATCTTTTTCGGCACTGACTCTCCCAAGGCGCTTTTCATTTCAGAAAATCTTACAAAAGAAAAAGCCCTGATCAACATTGCAAATCTTGCCTTTCTCTGTCTTTGCTTCAGCATCATTGACGGAATCAGAAAAAGAATCTCAATCGGCAGACCCGTCCTTAAAATTCTTGATGCAACCCATAAGGTTACGGGCGGTGACTTTTCAACAAGAATTGAACCCATAAATTCCATCTGGGGCAGAGACGAATTTGATGCAATAATTGAGGATTTCAACAAAATGACAGCCGAGCTTTCTTCAATTGAAACCCTGAAAACCGACTTTATTGCCAATGTTTCCCACGAGCTGAAAACTCCCATTGCCGTTATTCAGAATTATGCAACCATTCTTCAGGACCCCACTCTCAGTGAGGAAAAGAGAAATGAATATTGCAAAAATCTTCTTGAAGCCTCAAAGAATCTTTCAGATCTCACCTCGTCAATACTAAAGCTCAACAAGCTTGAAAATCAGAAAATTTATCCCTCTCTCAGCAAGTTCAATCTTGCCGAACAGCTTTGTCAGAGTCTTCTTTCTTTTGAAAACGAATGGGAAAAGAAAAGCATTGATATTATCACAGACCTTGATGAATCAATCGAAATCAATGCGGACAATGAGCTTTTATGGATTGTATGGTCGAACCTGTTTTCCAATGCAACAAAATTCAACAAGGAAAATGGCATTATCTCCGTTACCCTCAAAAAGCAAGGCTCAAAGGCAATTGTAACAATCAAGGATTCAGGCTGCGGAATGACCGAAGAGGTCAAAAATCATATCTTCGAAAAATTCTATCAGGCTGATGCCTCAAGAGTTACCAAGGGCAACGGTCTGGGACTGACAATTGTCAAAAAAATCATTGACATCATCGGCGGTGAAATTTCCGTTGAAAGTGAGCCCGAAAAATACAGTCTGTTCACTGTCACTCTCCCACTGGAATAAAACAGACTTTTTCAGATGCAGACAATTGAAACTTAAAAGCCGTCAGAATGCTTCGCTTCTGACGGCTTTTTTTATATTGTTATAAAGTTTTTTATTTGCCGAAATGTGAAATAAGTCTGTCGTATTCCTCGTCACTGATTGCAAGCATAGAGCCGTGACGAGCCGAAAGATCAAGGCTGTACTGAGATTTATCAAGGAGAACAAAGTTCACCATATCCTCAGATTTCTCCATAATGTAATAGCCTTCACCGTAAACATCCATAATCAGCATAAGGCTGTCTCCGACAAAGTAAGCACAACAACCCTCGGTGCATTCGGGAATCATTGTTACATTCTTGCTTTCAGGCTCGGCATAAGGCCCTTCAAGGTTGTCGGAAGAGACATAACAGCAATATTTTTCGTTTTCATCCTTGTAATAAAGATAATATGTGCCGTCCTTTTCAACAATATCACCGTCAATGGCATCCTTGCCGCAGGGCGGCGCATAAAGAATTGCAGGCTCGGTTTCAAGAGTTCTGAAATCCCGGGTGTAAGCATACCAGATTACTGTGCCCGTCCATCTGTCCTCTTCCTCAAAATACTGGCAGTTTGACCAGTAAATCATATACATCTGCTTTTCTTTGTTATAAAAAACCTCAGGTGCCCATGTACGACAGGAGGAAGGAAGATAATCGTTCATATCAATACCCGGATACTGCTGCCAGGAAATCATATCATCACTGTGCCAGATGCACATTGCGTGGTTTGAGTTCCAGCCGTCAGCACTTTTCATATCGGTACCGATGATGAAATAACCGCCTTCAACATCTCTGAAAATAAAAGGGTCACGGATACACTTTGTGCCGAGCTGATTGAAAAGCACAGGCTCATTGCCGTTAAGAGCGTTGAAATGAAATCCATCCTCACTCAGAGCAAAGTTAATGCTTTCATTTTCAGGTTCATTGCCTTTGAAATAACAGAAAAGATATTTATTATTTTTCATATTTTTTACCCCACAAACAGATTTTAAATATTATATAATATTAAATAAAAAAAGAAAAGACTTGACTAGAAAAATATTATATGCTAATATTATAAAGCTGGTTTCAAAACAGCGTCATGCGGATGTGGCGGAATTGGCAGCTTTGAGTGTGACCGCGTTCTGTGGACGATAAAGGGAACACGAAAAGGCGCAGCGGTCAAAATTCTGTGAGTGACAACGAGCAATGAATTTTGGGCACCGCAAGAGTCACGCGCTCCTTCTCGGAGCAAGATTAATTAACTAAATATGCGGATGTGGCGGAATTGGCAGACGCGCTAGATTCAGGTTCTAGTGAAAGCAATTTCATGTGGGTTCAAGTCCCGTCATCCGCACCAAACCAAGTCTTTTGACTTGGTTTTTTTCTTTATGTGACACGCGCCTCAAACATTTGAGAGGCAGCTCGTACAGTGGTGTCACGTCTTTAACACTAAGAGCTCAAGTCACAAATGACTTGAGCTCTTACTTTCTTATGTAGGATATAAAATTTTATGTATATTATTTAGTTTCTTCGAGAACTGCCGCACGCTTGTCAGCAAGTTCAACAATAAGCCTATGCTGAAGTTCACCGTGGATGGGATACAGAATAAATGAAAGACCGTAAAGACCTCTTGCAAGGGCAGGAAGAACACAGAACACTATCCATATACCTCTGAGAACGCCCGGGTCTTTATTGGCAATTGCGTTACCCGCTTCATCGGCCAAGGGTACATAATTGATCCAGTGAAGTACCATACCCGAAAGCCAACCGGTGATAGCACCTGAAAGTTTTGTACCGTAACCCTGAACGGTTGTCACAAGTGCTTCGTTGCGAAGACCGTTTTTCCATTCCATATAGTCAAGAGCATCTGCTGTCAGAATAGGGTTACAAACAGTGATAACCTTGTTGGGAAGTCCGGCAATAGTGAGAAGAATAATAACTGCGATGAGATTCAAGATATTTTTATCCTCAAAATTACTGCTGAAAATTGCTCCGTTGGGGTAGCCGAGAATAAATAAAAGCAAATAAGCAATAAGTCCGAAAAGGCCTGCACCGATTGCTGTTGCTCTTGCTCCGAATTTTTTAACAAGCTTTGCAGAAAACGGCACCATTACATAGTTGGGAATACCTGTAAACAAGCCGCATACACCTGCATTTGCAAGTGTGCCTGTGTTATTAAGCCAGAAATAACTTTCTGTTGCACCACCGACACTCTTGAAGCTGTTGAAGAAATCAGAGAGGATGATAGCAAGGATGGGTCTGTTGGTAATGATGTTTTTGAGTGATCCCCAGATTGAAGTTTGATTCATTTCTTCACGGCTCTGAAGAGGGATTCTTTCTCGCATATTAAAGAAGCCGAACACGGCAAATGATGCTGAGAATATAAGCATAAAGAATGCAAATCCTTTATAAACACTTGCACTTTTTATTGAAGGAATTATTTTCGGAAGCAAAGATACAAAGAACGGCAATAACGACGGAAGCCATACTCCGAAATTCTCGAAGAATTTTGTGAGGGTAATAAGGTTATTACGTTCATTCATATTCGGTGTTATGTTATAAGTCATAAGGTTCCATGCACCAAAGTAACTCATACCTAAACCGTAGATAATTGTTGCGATTGCGACAAAAGCCGTCTGAGCTCCGCCCGTTAACGAGGGAGTTGAGAAAAGCATCACACCGCCAATGAGCCATAAAGGCAAGGGAAGGATGAAATACGGCTTTACTCGTCCCCAACGTGTTCTTGTACGGTCGATGATAAGACCGGAAAGTGTATCATCAACTGCATCATAGATAGTTGAAAAAAGGTTTATGTTTGCATAAGCCTTACCGCTGAGTCCTGCAAACTGAGTAAGGAAAAATTGTTTATTAGAATTGATGAACTGGCTAAGGTTCTTTTGTCCGAAGTTTACAAGAATAAAAGCTGCTATTTCCTTCGGTGCAAGATATCTCTTTTTTGTATAGGCCAATTTATCGAGAACATCTTGCTCAGGAGCCTCCGCCTGTACGGCAGCGTCTGTTTTCACTTGAGTATCTGACATTTTATCACTCTTTCCAAAGATATTTTAGGTCGAATTATTTTTTATCTTTTTTAGCCAAAGCTTCCTTGGCTTTTCTTACCTTTTCTGCCTGTTCTTCTTCAGCTTTTTTCTTAGCCTCAGCCTTGGCAACTTCTTTTTTTATTCTTTCCTGCTCTTGTTTTTCTTCCTTGATTCTTACTCTTTCAAGTCTTTCGTTTTCGAGCTCTTCTTCACTCTTGACGTCAGCTCTTGCAACAAGAATATTAGTGATTGTAGGAACAAAATAAAGGGCAATAAGAACAAAGATACCCCAAAGAACACTTGCTGTCGCATTTGTAAATTCAAGCGTTGCAATTGAGAAGGTTACATCTGTCATCTTTGAGCCCGCTTCAATAAAAAATCCGACACCGACACCTGCAAATATTATTCCGATAACATCTGCAATCCACATTGCATTTGTCTTAGGTCTCTTAAAGGTAATAAAAATGAGAAAGAAAGCAATAACCAGAGATATAATGCTCATAAGAATAAAGAGTAAACCGAGCATTACAAATGACACAGGTCCGCTGAAGCCCTCACCGTTCATTGCAGAAAAAATATTTCCAAAGTTCGGCAGAAGAAGCTCAACAAACTCAATGGTGTTTGTCCCCTCTGTGAAAAGACCGAGAAGGTCAAAGCTCAAGGTTGCTTTTTCGCTTGTAACGGTCACCCAGGGGAAAAGCAATCCCAGAACGGGTACAATGGACAAAACTATTCTTGCTATTCTCAGTTTTGTGCCGTAAATTGAATATGAGAGAATATTCAATGTCTTATAAAACGCGCCGAATTTCGCTTCAGCCAAAATATTGTCTTCTTCAAGACGTGCTTCCCAGTTAAAATTGGGAATGCTTACTCCGCAGTCAGGACACTCAGCTTTGATGTTATACCACTTGAGTTTTCTGCCGCAGTTTGGACAATTACTTGCCATTTAAACACCCTTTCTCTACATAAAATATAAATTGCTGAATTATATTTTATATTTTAATTATTAACTTGTCAACAGTATTAAACATTTTTTTAAAGTTCTTTTCGGTAAAAAACACTTTCAGAAGATGATTTGTTCATTCATGATGAGAAAAACGAACCGTACGTGGAATATGTTTTACCGGAGATCGAGAACCAGTGTTATGAACTCCCGCACCACAACTCAGCAACCTTTCCGTTGCTGAGTTCTTTTTTATCTAAAATATTGAAATCCTTCAAGCTATTATGATATACTATCTGTACTAGAAATTATAAAGCTTCGGCGGGCGCACTTTTTTATTTTGCGGAGGTAAATCTGTGCAGCACATCAAAAAGGAGGACATGAAGAAAAAAACCGCATAATATCAAATTTTGAAAAAGAGAGGATTTTAAATTATGAAAAAAAGAATTATTGCGTGGGATAAAAAGTTTTACAGCACAGCAAATCTGCTTGCCCTTTTAACTCTTGCAATCGGCGTCATTGTATTTTTTGCCTTTGCAGTGGCAAATGACGAGGCTGAAATCGGTATTCCTGCCCTTCTTGCCGGAATTGTTTTATTTGCAGGAATCCAGCTCAAATTAATTCTTGCAGGTCACTTTTACTCAGTTGCAGTAATCAAGGGATACACTGATACCGTATATCTGAAGCTTGCCTTCTGGGCTCCCATTGCCGGTTATCTGCTGGTAATTGCTCTGCCCGACAGAAACCGTCAGCTGTCATCAAACCCCAATCCTGCATTTGTTAAAACAAGCACTGTTGTAAACGACCTCCCCGAGTTATAAGGAGAAAAAGAAATGGCAGAAAAATATACAAGAATTTTCACCTTACCTGAACAGAATGCTTCAGCGGCCCTTAACTGCCCCGTCAGTGTTGAAGCGGGTGCGCTTCTTATTGACAATACATTAAACCAGGTGCTCGGTCAGGTAAAGTTCAAAAACAACTCGGTTAAAAGCATAAAAAATATGACTGTTACTTTGAAAGCTTTTGATTCACAGCTCTCACCTATTGCCGCAGATGTTATATTTCGGTATGAAAATCTGATTGCTGATCCCGGTTCTTTCTTTGGTACTCAGACTCCCGTCTATATGGATGACAACAATGCAAAGTCTTTTCTTGTTGAAATTGACAGCATTATGTTCAGTGACGGAACATCATGGAGCAAAATCAATGAGCAATTCAAGGAAACTGCAAAAAACATCGGTGAGCAATCAGTGAAGATTGCAAAAACTGTCGGAACACAAGGAGCAAAATCCACAGTTAAATTCTCCGCATTACTTGTAAATATCATTTTTACAATTGCTTTGATAAGCGGTGAAATTTCAATAATCAAAGAGCTTATTTCGGCTCCCTCAGCATTAAATATTGTTCCCGCAGTGCTTCTCGGTCTTGCAACAATTGTTTCAGCACCCGGATTTGCAAAAATTGTTTTTCATGGCAACTACGGCAAGAAGCAGAGACTGCTTAAGTGGGGCATTTTTGCAGCAATTATTATTCTGGATTTAATTATCGTAAATTTTATTAATTAATCCTGACAAACCTTTAACATATCAAAGACCTCAGCAACCTTTCGGCTGCTGAGGTCTTTTCATCCTTTGACACAAAATTTACAATTGCATTTTTCTCTTTTATCATATATAATATATCCGTAAGCTTGCTTTAAGCATTACTGAAAGGAGCAAAAAAATGAAACCTGTAATTATCAATGAAGACCTTTGTATCGGGTGCGGAAAATGTGTCCGTGACTGTGTCAGTGAAAAGCTTTCACTTGTTGACGGCAAGGCTCAGTTTATGTATGAAAGATGTATTCTCTGCGGTCATTGCTATGCCATCTGTCCCGTCAACGCAGTCACTCTTGCAAAATACGGTGATATTCCCGAGGAAAAGGCTGAAGACTTTGACATCATCAGCAGTGAGTCGCTTCTCAGCTTCATAAAAAGCAGACGCTCAATCCGCCGATTTACAGATAAAAAGGTCTGCGAAGAGGATATCATGAAAATCATTGAAGCGGGAAGATACTGCCCCACAGGCACCAATGCACAGGATTTTTCCTTCACCGTCATTACAGATTCTCTTGATGAGCTTGAAAAGGATGCGGTGAGCTTTTTCAGAAAGGCTCAGAAGCTTGGCGGAAAGCTCTCAGCTTATATCCGTAACAGCACCATTGATGATCACTTCTTTTTCAAGGGTGCTCCCCTTGTAATCCTTGTCAACAGCAGCGGAAAGACCTCACCCTGCCTTGCTTCATCATATATGGAGCTTATGGCAGAAAGTCTTGGTCTCGGTGTTTTATACAGCGGATTTTTTATTGCCGCCGCAAAGCTTAACCCGAAGATTTCAAAAAAACTTCCCACACCTAAGGGACAAAGCCCCGTCACCTGCCTTGTAATCGGTTACCCCGATGTGAAATATGAGCGTATTCCCCCGAGAAACAAAGCAGACATTAAACGCATCTGAATATAGAACAGCAAAAAAGCCATTACGAAAACGATACTTCGTAATGGCTTTTTAATTGGTTTAATCGGGGTTTTATGCTCAGATTTCCTTCAGAAGCTCGGGAAGATTTTCAATGTCTGAAAGGACCATAATAAGAGCCTTGAAAATCCATCTGAGACGGTAAAGGAAGGTGTTCTTTGAGGTTTTCACAACGTGAAGCTCCTGAGTGTTTTCAGCAAAATCCTCGGTCTTGATGACTGTGAAATCACACTCTGCGGCATTGTGGTCAGAAACTGCTTTTCCGCTTTCATCAGCAACTGAGGTGTATCTGAAATCACTGACAACAAGGTCAACACCGCCGCCTGACTTATACATAAATCTTTCAACTGAGTCCCAGTTGCCCCAGGAGGGAACACCTGTTGCATACCAGTCGTGCATATTGAAATAATCTCCGTTGTTGTGGAATTCAACCCAAGCATCCTTGAAGCCGAGCTCTACACAAAGAATGTTATAAAGAGCGGAGTTATCTTCCCTTGAATGAAGGTGATTGTTAAAGTCACCTGTGATGATAACAGGTCTGTCATTTTCAGCTGAACGAGCCTTGATGAACTCGGCAAGCTGCTTGAACTGGCTTGTTCTTGCTGCAACTGAGCCTGCTCCGCCGTAAGCATCAGCGTGTAAGTTATAAAAATCAACATAAACTCCGTTGCCGATGTCGATAACTGTGTAAACAAAGCCCTTTGCTGTAAGAGCATCTGAGCCGTCTGAAAGGATACCGCTTGCTTCGTCCCAGGTTACTCTTGTTTCGTTGTAAACGGGCATTTCCTTGGTGAAGACGTTGAGACCGTCACCGCCGGGGATGCTACCCATATGCATTGTGAGATAATTGTAACCGCTGAGGTTGTCAACAAGGTTATTGTGATAACCGAAGTCCTCCTGAACAGCTGCAATATCAAAATTATTTTCTGAAAGATACTTTGCGGCAACTGCCTGATTGCCTGCAACGTTTTCACCTGAAAGTGCTGCAAAGGGAAGACCTGCAACATTGAGGTTTACAGTTTTGAGAGAGAATTTTTCTGATGCATCATAGTCATAAAGCTTGATGTCAAAATACTCGGTGATTGTTTCACCGTTGCAGGTGTAATTAAGGCTCCAGTAAATCTTGTCAAAGTTTTTATAACCTTCGACGCCTGTGCCGCGAAGATAGTCTCTGTAAATTACACCGTATTCATCACGCTCTGCAGTTACCTCGTCACGCCTGAAGGTCAGAGGCTGAGTGTAATCGATGTTACCCTCGGCATCCTTTACCCAATAAGAAGGATTCTCATCGGAATTGATGCGGAAGCCGCGCCAGTCTGTTTCGCCGTTGAGTGAAAGCATACATTCAATTCTTGTTGTGCCTGCAGGGAAAGTAAAGGTGTAAGAAAGGTCATTAAGCTCACGGGAAATTGCATAATCCCCTTCTGTGCTCTTTTCTTTAATTGCATAAGACTGATGGCTGGGGAACTCCATCTGATAAAGAGCTGACTTGTAAAGGTAGGATGCGATTTCAACCTTTACACCGTTTTCAGTTTCAAAACTTTCAGCACCTGCAACAATACCCGTTGAAACGGGAAGACAGAATGCAGTCAGCGCAATGACAACTGTGAGAACCAAAGAAAATAATTTTTTCACTATAATCTCTCCTTTAAAATTTATTCATAATTATAATAACACATTTTAGATTGTAAATGTTAGCAAATTGTAAAGATTCTAAAGACGTACACAAAGAAAGCCGACAGAGAAAAATCTCTGTCGGCAAGTTATAAATACTTATTTGATTTTAATACTCTTGACTGATGACCAGCCTGAGTAAACCTTTTCACCGTCAACTGTTTTATAGGCTCTGACCTTGAAATAATAGGTCTTGCCGACGGTAAGCTTACTCTTTGTGCCTGATGTCACATTGGCAGAATAAGTCTTGACCTTTTCAAAGCCGCTGTCTTTTTTGGTTGAGTAATAAACCTGATAGCCACTTTCACCGCTGACATTTGTCCAGGTGAATGCAGCCTTGCCCTTTGAGGAGGTAAGCTTGGTAATTTTGGGAGTAACAGGCTTTGTTGCAACGATGATTGTGTCTGTTGCCGCACCCCAGATTGTTCCGCCGTCCTTTGCATAAGCCTTGATTCTGAATTTATAGGTTGTACCCGATGAAAGATTCTGCACCTTATAGCTTGTGCCTGTCAGAGTCTTAACGGTATCCCAGGATTTTGTTTTTGAGTTATACTGATAAATTCTGTAACCGTCAGCGCCCGTTACCTTTTTCCAGGTAAGCTTGATTGCTTTTGTGCTCGAAACAGCAGAAACCTTGCTTGTCACCTTGGGATTAATTGTGTAGGTAAGAGTTTTTGTACCTTCATATTTACCCTTGAAGGTGATTTTCACGTTGTACTTACCCACTGCTTTTCTTCCGCTTTCAAGCTTAACGGTGTAATCAGTATCCTTCTTGAGCTCATTGCCCTTTGCATCCTTGACGGTTACTGTGGGAGTCTGCACCTTGCCGTTATAAACGAATTCCTTCTGTGAAAGAGTGATTGTCTTGGGATAGTAAATCTTTTCAGTTGATTTCACCTTACCGCAGACTGAGCATACGTTTTTAATCTCACCGTTTTTGGTAAGTGTAGCCTTGGTTGTAACCTTCTTATAGGTATGGGTAATTGTTCTCTTGTAAGTACAGTTGTTACAGCTTGTGTCACAAGCGTTATCGAAGGTATGCTTGCCTGTGGCGGAAACGGCTCTTTCCTTTGTAGCTCCGCAACCGTGATCACAGGAAGCAATTTCCTTACCTGCCTTGCCGCAGGTAGCGGCAGCTGTTACCTTATATGTTGTGAAGGAGTGAGTGAGAGCTGTACCGTCAACCTCTCTTTCAAAAGCTTCACCACAATATTCACAAGTGCCTGATTCAATGGCATTTACTTCACATTTTGCAGGTGATGTAACCTCGCAATCCGCAGTATGCTTATTTTCAAGACAGCCGCTGATTTTATCCATAAGAGCTAAAATAGCATTAAGGAGTCTTTGTGCATCATTTCTTGTGGAAAGCGAGTTTGCTTTTGCTGTTGCTATGTCTGCCTTGATGGCTTCAAGCTCTGTCTTTATATCATCGTTGAAGTTCTTTTTGGTGAGCATTTCTTCGACCATCACAACATATGCATCAACCTCAATATAATCAGCCTTGAGCATTGAGCCGTCCTTAAGACCTGCAAGAAGAGTAAGAAGCTGATTCTCAAAATCGTATTCAGCCATATTTCTGTCATAGTCAGCCTGGCTGAGATTTGAGTTAACCTTCTGTGCCTGAATATAATAATAGGGACCGTAATAATAGCCTACTGCGCTGGTGATAATTTTATCGGGGTCACCGCCGATAATGGCTTCAATCTGATTAAAAATTGAGATTATATCAGTAAGGTCAGCTTTTCTCATTGTGCCGTCAGCAAGACCCTTATCGACCTCTGCTATATAACTGTTTAAATCTTCTGTAATTAAAGACATAGCAGTTTCTATATTAGTAAATACTGTTGAATATGCAGCATTTCTAAGATATTCAAAAGATGTAGTATAACCGTTGAGGGCGCTGTCGGTAAGCTGACCGTTGTTAAGAAGAGTCTCCATTCTTGAAGCGGCCTCCTCAAATGCGGCATAGCCTTCGTGGTCTCTTTCAACCTCCTGAATAACAACTGAAAGACCGCAATTGTTACAAGCAGCAACTATTGAGCCCTTTGCCCAGGTGCCGTCGGGATTCTGAACGGGTCGGATAAGATCCTGAGTTGCTCCCTCTATATTATGATTGCCTGAGAGACACTTATCGATTTTTTCGTAAAGAGCCTTGAGCTCATTCTCAATTTCAGTAAGAATCTCAGCGTTATCCTCATATAAGCCGGAAATCACGGAAGCTTTTGAAAGAATTTGACCAAGCTGAGCATCATATCTGTCCCCTGTCCTTTCGGCAAATTCATTCCAAGCAGCTTCACCGTATTCTTCTTTAAGCTCCGTAATAAGTGAATTCTGAATGGTTGAAAATTCTGAAGCACCTTCAACAAATCTGAGCGTATAAAGCAATTTATCGTCATCATCGTTGCTGAAGGTATTATTTGAATACAGCTCCTTGCCCTTATAAATCAAATATAGACCGCACTCATCGGGATAATCGCCGGACACCCAATAAAATCTTGTGATTGAAGGTGTAACTGCAGGCAAGGTAATAACTGACTTTTTGACATTGCTATCTTCAACGGCATAAGTATCAATCAGACTTTCGGTTCCGTCGGCCGCAACGGAATGGAGCTTAACAGCATTGCCGCTCCAGGAATCTCCGTAGCTTTCAGTAAGTACAATTACAATTTCTTCTGAATCTTTATAATAACAGAGTGTACAAATATCATCTTCATTAAAATCATGCTCACCCTTTTCGCCGAACCAGACACCGCAATCCTGACACTGATAGCCTTTGCACGTGTTATTCTCTCCGGATGAGTGAGGCTTCGGCTCTCCGTACCACTCGTAGCAGATTTCACACTTATAGCCGTCACAGGTCTGTGTGCCGCCTGAATGCTCGCCTATTTCACCGTACCATTCTTTGCATACATCACATTTGTAGCCCATACAGGTCTGCGTTCCGCCTGAATGGCTGCCCTTTTCACCGAACCACTTATCACAGATTTCACATCTGAAGCCCAAGCAGGTCTGAGTTGTGCCCTTATGCGCTGTGAGACTGCCCTTTTCAGCTGAGAATTCGCCGCAGATGAGACATTCATATCCGCTGCAGGTCAATTCACTGCCGAAGCTGTGTTCACCAACACCCTCACCAACATTTTCACCGCAGACAGTACATTTATAACCGCCACAGGTCTGAGTATCAGAGAGTGTATGATTTGTCTTGACCTCAACATAGTTTGAACCGTAGGTATTGTTTTCTGCATCTATAATTTCATCGTTAGAATAATCATAAAATAAATAACAGTCTTCTAAGCAGCATGCAAGATTGGCAACCTTTTCCGCGTCCTTTATTAATATTTCACTGTAACGTCCGCCTTTAAAAGCGGCAGGGCTGTAAAGATAAATAAAACCGCTGAAATAACCGTTTCCGACAGAGTCGGTAAAGGTAATAAAATCATAAACTCTCAGATAATCATAGGAACACCACCCATGGCCATTGAGGTCAACTGTTATTTCTTTAATTAATTCATGCTCGGCAAAAGAAAAACCATCAATGTCACGCAACAGTATTATTTCATCCGAAGCAACAGCCTCATCATAAGCATCTCCGAAGTATTGATAAAAGCGTAATTCCTTGCCGAGAGATTTAAGTGCAAAATTAAACTCACAATCACAAATCTGACATACTCCGCTATCTGACACCTCCTCGTGTCCGCACGGGGCGCCGCAGCGTCTGCAGGTTCCGCTGCTGCTCCAATCATGCTCACATTCAGCATCATCCGGGAAAGAAGCACCACATAGATAGCAATAACCGTAATCCCAACTGTGCTTTGTCAGATCAGGCTCACCGAAATACTCATAACAGCTCGGACAGTAATCACCCTTGCAGGTGGGCACAGTATTATGGTCACCGGGTTCACCGAACCAATTATAGCAAAATTCACACATATAACCCTTGCAGGTCTGTTCACCGCCGAAATGATCACCGAACTCACCAAGGTCATAATAATAAGAACAGGTATTACACTTATATCCTCTGCAGGTAAGAACATCCTCATCTGAGCGGGAATGTGCGTGACCGTCAGTTCCGATGGGCACATCATTCATATAAACCCTTGTGTAACTATCACCTGCCGAAACATAATAGTAAGGTTCGTCGTCACTTCTGCTTATATTAAGACTGTTACCCTCAGGACAATCGATATAAACATAAGTCAGAACCGGCTTTTCAAATCCGCCGGACATACCCGCAAACAAACACCAGTTAGACATTGAAAAGGTGTTGGTACCTTCAATTTTGATGTTAAGCCTTGTAACATAATTACTGCGGATTGTAAGAGCTGTTGAATAAGAAGAAGGAGAGACATACAAATCTCTGAAGGTGACGTTAAAGGTATGCTCGGCACCCGAATAATTTTCAAACTTAATAACCGTGTCCACTCCTGTGCTGCTTCCTGTAAGCACATATCCGTCGGGATCTTCAGGAATCGTTTGTCCATCCAATATAACACCGTCTGCAGTGAAAATAACCGATCCGTTACCTACATTAATTACAGTCTGTTCTCCGTCACCTTCTGCCGCAAAGGCAAATGGAACGCTCGACAGAATCATTGCTACCGATAAAATCAATGCTAAAATTTTCTTCATATTTTTAACTCCTTTCAGAATTTTATTTTCATGGAAGCCGGATTTACATTATCAGGCTATCAGATCATAGCTCATTTCAAAGTTTGCACTTTCACCCGCAACTCTGAGGGAAACTGTGCCCTTGGGATTTTCGAGAGTGAAGGACTGTGAAAGCTCGTTGAGAGTGAACTCGTGAACGATCTGGTCATTGAGAAGAAGAACTACTCTGAGATTTCCCGATTCAACCCAAAGGTTATAAATTGTTATATCAAAGCGGTTGGCAATGATATTTGTGCGGTAAAGCTCATAAACGCCCGTAAACTTTTTTGAGGAATATTCGGGAAGTGAAGAAAGAACACTCGTTTTTTCAGCAATATTTTTTGCGCCTATATCCATTTTGATGATGTTAAGATCGGTAATCTGCTGAAGGGTGTAATTATCGTCACCGTTAAGGTCCTCGATATGATCAATGCTCTTGGAGAACATTGAAAATCCGCCGTAAATCAGCACGGCAACTGCGGCAATGCCTATGATTAATTTTTTTAATTTTTCCATTTAGTCACTCCTTTTTATAGTTAATTATAACAATTTCATATTAACATATCAGAAAAAATCTGTCAATCATTTATATAAAATAAAGAAGCTGTAATCCCCCGCTTAAAGCAGAAAAATAAACAGCTTCTTTTTTTATTTACCATCTGTTTTCCACATACTCACAGAAAGCAAACATATCTCTGATTTCAAGAACCGTCCCGTCATCAAGAATCACGTTGCCGTTCCATCTGCCGTAAATCTGATTGCAGTTCATACGGGCAACAACACCCAGATTAAGATCGCTGACGTTGTTAAATTCGGGGGTCATTGTAAGATTGAACCTTCCGTCCTCTGAAATGATTTTCCAGGGCTCCATAAATCTGTTCTTGGGGAATTTTTCAACATCAACAGCACCGATTTTATGCACCTTGCCGTCATAAAAAAGGCAGGTTTCCGTTGCATTGCTTTCATCACCGATTGCCCAGGTGATTTCAAAGCCGAAAATATGCTTCTCCCCTTTTTCGTCAGTTATGTAGTCAGCACCGCTTCCCCAATACCAGACAAGTCTTCGGGGAGTGTTGACCTTGCCCCAGTCAACAGAGCAGAAGGATTTGTCCCTGGTGAATTCATAGCTGTAATCACCGTAAACAAGTGTCGCTGAGGAAGGCAGGCAGTTCTGCTTGGTTGTCATAAAAAACATTTTACTGTTTTCCTTAAAGGGCAGAACGGTTGTGATGCTTTCAAGTCCTTCCGGAATGTCCATATTAAGTCTGCACTCAACATTCTTACCCTTAAGCTGAGTTCTGAAAAAGACATTTCTTTCTCTTTCTTCGGTATTGAATTCAAATTCCGTCTTACCCGTTTTACCCGAGAAAACTCCGGGAGCATCAATTCTGTTCAAGGGAAGAAAGCGCTTTCCGCCCACGAAAACGGTTGAAGCATCAACATTGACCTCACCTGTTTTAAGGTCAACAAGTCTTACGCCCATAAAGCCTCCGATACCAACATTTGCAAAGCTGATAAGAAGCTGTTTTCTGCCGTCGGTGACGGTATAATAATCCCATTCCTTGTGGCTAATAAGACGTTCTCTTCTGACAAGACTTCGGTCATACTGAAAAACATTGTGTCTTGCCCATCCCTTTGCATTAAGAGTTCCGTCAGCGTTAAGAAGAGGTGTGGGTTCAGTGTATTCAGTCTGCTTTGATTTTTCCTTCCAATGACTGAAGGGAACATAGGTTCTTTCAAGCTCCTGATTCATTTATTTAAGCTCCTTTCCGTCAGAAAATGCCTTGCCGACAATTTCACCGATTACACGGTAGGTATGGGCAACAGGGTCATAAATAATGGGCTGAAGCTTATCGGCATCAATTTTTCCTTTTGAATCAAGGATGCTTTCATCAGCAGATACATTTATGATTTTGCCCACAAGACGACAGGTTTTTTCATCATAGCTTTTCAGCTCACACTCAAGAGCAAGAGGAAGCTGGGCAAACAAAGGCGCATTGACAAAATCGCTTTTTTCAGCTGTCCAGCCGCACCTTTCAACCTTGTCATTCTCTTTTTTACCCGACACAATGCCGACATAATCCGCCTTTATAACATTATCTCTGTTGGCAATGCTGACAGTAAAAGCACCCGCTCTGACAACATTGTCAGCTGTTTTGTGTCCGTTGTCAACACAGATTGAAATTTCATCCTCTTCACTGATTCCGCCCCAGGCGGCATTCATTGCATTTGCTCTGCCCTTTTCGTCATAGGTACCGACAATCAGCACAGGCATGGGATAAAGAATTGCTTTTGCTCCGAAGTTTTTTCTCATAATGTTTTCTCCTTTGGTTTGGTTATAACTTATTTTAACACAAGGGAAGTGAAAAATAAAGAAGCCGTCAGTAAAAACTGACGGCCAAGCGTATTTTTTAACAAGAAATCAATCTTTAATAGTGCATAATACCACAGTTACATATTTTATTTAAGCCAAATAATTTATAGAAAATCCTTAAAATTCTCCATATAAATCCAACAAATCCGTTTTTATGACAATTACATAAACAGTTATCCGAGTTATCATAATCACAGTTTATACACTTGGATTCACCGTCATTAAATATATGACCCTTTGCAACAACTGTTTCTGTATAAGTAAAACTGCAATCGCAGGTATAAGTTATAAGCCCATTTTCAACGCAAGTGGGATTCTTTACAACTGTAACATAATTGTGCACGTGAACCTCTTCTGCTCTTCCAACAATTATATAATTGCTGAAGTGCTCTGTATTGAAAATCAATGTGTTTTTAGAACCGTCGAATATATTGACAGGAATACTAGTATATGTTCCGTCTTCTTCAAGTCTGAAAACCTCAATTTTCTTATTTGCCCAAGTCGATGACGGCAAATCAATTTTTACAGTTGCCTGTTTAATTTTGTAAGGCTTACCATCTTTATAAACAGAAATTTCATGTATTTCAACTATATCGCTTTCTTGTATATCCAAATCTGTATATACATTAGTCTGACCTAATGCCGGTTTAATAACATAATGCTGTAATGTCAATTCTTTAACAACCTCTTCATCTGTTTTGACTTTTATATTATCCTTACAAAGAAAACCATCTTCACCGCAAACTCCAAAATTAATGGTTGTTAATCCATCATTATAGTTATAAACAAATGTTCCAAGAAGCTGATTTAAAAGATTTATATATTCTCCTGATTTAAATATAATCTTACCATAATTAATGTAGGCATTTGCTGCAGAAGATACCAAATTATTTTTTATCAATGTTTTCAAGGTGGCTTTTGAAACAGAACCTTTGATTGTTTCCCCGACGACATCATATACAACATCATTGAACAAATCAAAAAACTCCACATCTATTTCAGCAAAAAGCTTGTCAACAACATCTAAGGAGTATTCACCGGCATCAACAACACTGTTGGTATAAGCTACCGTAAAAGCGTTTTGAGTTAATTCATTGACAATATTATCCACAATATCTGCTTTTGCATCTTTTAATAAATTATCCCAAAGCTTTTTAGAAATTTTCTTAGCAACTTCATCACTTTTGTCCAATTTATCAGACAAAGATGAAACTGCTAAAAACGTTGTTTCAACAGCAACAGAAACTAAATTACATATAAAGGAAGGCTTACATTGAGCAATATCATTAGATACAGTGATATAACCATTTTCAGGAACCTTAATATTTACATTTGTTTTTGTGCTTTCCACACTGTATCTGTAATTAAACATATCCCCCGCCATTAAATCAACCGTGGCCTTGCCCAAAACAAAAATAAAATCCAAGAACTTTGTCGGCAAAGGAACATGTCTTTTCACCTGTGCTACATCATATAATGTTCCGTCCTGATAATAAGAGGCAACTATTCCGATTGCTCCTGATTTATTATAAATTTCCATTGATGCATTATAAAAACCATTTATCTCATCAAATGTATATTCGAAATCTTCTACATACATATCCGAACGAACAAAATTCAGATTATACTTCTTGTTTTCAACAGGCACACCATCCGCCCTATATGTAACAGGCTCCGGAAAAACAGAAACTGCAAATTGACTGAATGCTTGCGTTTCAGGTGAGTCATAGCCAACGTTAATTGAAGCAACCCCGCTTTTTAACCCTTTAACTTTAATGATAATTTGATTATCTTCAATTTTCTTTTCCGTTATTTTCAATATACTTTCATCACTGACACCAACATTAACATCATCAACCGGTAACACTGTACCTTCATAGTCAAAAAATCCGATTCTGTATTCACTTGTTTTACCTTTGGCTATTGATGAAACTGAATCATTTTCTGAAACAAGAACAAAGGATGACTCAACAGTAAGATCACAGAAAGCCTCATACATTCCGTCTTTTGTGGTTGCTGTAATTCTGGTTTTACCGTAAAGAATCGGCTTAACTGTGCCTTCGTCTGTTATATAAGCTACATTTTCATTGGAAGATGACCACACAATATCATCCTTAGTTACACCAAAAGGATATTCAGCTACATAAATAACCGGATTTACATTGTTTGTAACGGTGAGACTGTTACAATTAAGCATCAAATTTCCTATATCTGAAATATCCTTAATTCTGATTGCCGGTCTGATTCCAATCTCTGTCCCATAAGTCCAAAAGGTATTATCCGTTCTTCCATAACAATCAATTCCCCAGGAATAATAAGAACAAAGACCGGCACTTCTGGTTATCCAGTTCGAATATCCATTAACAGAAACATACAGCCCCTGAGCTTTGGCGTAATCGGAGCCTTTTGCCATTTTATCTTCCGCTTTTATAAAACCGTAAGCCTCATTATCAATATCTTTATATGACAGCAGAAAAACATTATCATTTGTAGCTTCACTATTATATTTTTCATCTACAGTCGAATTATCAAGTGTTGTTTTTAATATTTTTTCTTTTTGACTTTGGCTGAATGCAGTATTATAAAAATCATCATTAAGCCACTTTCTTATTGAACTTGATGCATAGTCACTTGTGTACTTGGTAAAATCCCAATCGATATAAAATTCATTATCACCATATTTATTCCAATAGGCAAGATTATTAAAGGGCTGTGAATCTATAACCGTTTCTGCAACAACCAAGCCTTCAGCCGGATCAATAACTTTCCATCTCAAGCGCTCAAAGGCAAACCAGTATGTTTTATTGGCAGAATATCCATTATCATCCTGCCAGGCAAGAGTATAGTCATTGGGATGATATGTACTATAAGGTCTATACTTTGTAAATTTAACCCCACGATAGGTATTACCTTTATATGTAATGTCAATATATCTCATCCAATCGCCTTGCTCCATTGACCCGAAATTACTATTGCTGTCACCACTGTAATATCCGTAATCAATCCAATCCTTCCATTCAGGAGCCAGATCATTTAATTCAGAAATTAAATTCTCATCTGTAACTTTGCTTTGGGGATATGTACCGAATTCAATTATGTCTCCAACCTTATAATTAACTGCTTTTGCCTCAAGGCTCAAACCAACAAAGCCACCAAGAGGCGCACTTGTGACGCACAAAAGAATTACAAGCGTTAAACATATGATTATTTTTAAAACCTTTTTCATTTTAAAATCTCCTTCTAATAACATAATACATTGATATTATACTACTTAAATCTCACTTTGTCACTTGACACATTATCAAAAAGCAAAGATGATAATATTACAAATTGCACAAAATCTCTCAATCTGCTATTTTATTTCCTTATTAACCTATACTATCGAATGCTCAAAAAAAGAAAAGGCCTCCTCAGAGTCCTTTTCTAAAATTTATATATCAAGCACCCACATTTTCAAAACCGCAAGCATCTCTCTCATATAATTCATCGGTACCGTGTACCAGATGATATCTGTGCCGAGATGTGTCACCTCAAGCCCCTCCATCTGAGCATAAGAGGCTGCGCGGTAAACGTGGTATGCATTGGTGATGAAAGCTACCGAATCGGCGGGAAATCCTTTTTCCTTCATTATTTCGTAGGAATTTCTGAAATTCGTTATGGTTGATGTGGATTTATCTTCCATAATTATAACATCCTCGGGGACACCCTTTTCAACAAGATATCTCTTCATTGCAAGTGCCTCGGAGATATCCTCCTGAGGACCCTGACCGCCTGAAACAATGATACGGACATTGGGGTTAAGGCTGTTTTCATAAAACTCAAAAGCCTTGTCAAGCCTTCTGGCAAGACCCACACTCACCCTTTCACCTCTGATTCCGCAGCCAAGGACAATCACCGTCTTTTCATTGTAGGTTGCGGTGTCATTGTTGCCGAAGACACCGAGAAAGCTTCCGAAGCAGATCAGAACCGAAAGCAGAACACCGACAAAAATATGTATCAGCTTTTTACCCTCAAGCTTTGGAAAAAACGCGCCGTAGCAAAGAAGCATAATGCCCAGAGCATAAACGGGTACAAGACCGATATTGAAATTTGAAATCAGAGTCATCAGAAGTCCGTTGCCTGTCAGAAGAATTCCGCAGACAAGAAATAAATATCTTAAAAAGCGTTTCACAACGCCGCCCCCTTTTCCTTGAATTGCAGTAAGATTATAACACAGTAAATTGAAGCAGACAACATTTGTAATATTTTTGTAAGAAAAAAAGCCTTTCCCTGTAAGAAAGGAAAGGCTTTTGAAATTATTTCTTTGAATTGAGATAAGCTTCTCTGCCGAGCTCATAAAGGTTGTTACCTTCACAGTCGATGATAACTGTAAGGGGCATATCCTCAACATAAAGCTCTCTGAGTGCTTCAGCGCCAAGATCCTCATAAGCAATGAGAGTTGACTTTTTGATGCACTTTGCAAGAAGAGCACCTGCGCCGCCGATTGCTCCGAAGTAAACACCTGTGTGCTCCTTCATTGCTTCAACAACCTCGGGAAGTCTTGCGCCCTTACCGATCATTCCTCTTGCACCGACGGACATCATTGTGGGTGCATAAGCATCCATACGACCGCTTGTTGTGGGGCCTGCTGAGCCGATAACTGTGCCGGGCTTTGCGGGTGTGGGGCCAACGTAATAAATTGTTGCATTCATGGGATCGATGGGAAGGGGTTCACCCTTTGCAAGGCTTTCACACATTCTCTTGTGACCTGCGTCTCTTGATGTGTAGATGATACCTGTGAGGAGAACTCTGTCACCTGCTTTAAGTGTCTGAGCAAGTTCTTTTGTAAGGGGTAAAGTAATTTTTCTATCCATTTTAGATTACCTCCGATTGATGACGGGTTACGTGGCAATTGATGTTGATTGCACAGGGCATACCCGCAATATGTGTGGGAAGTGTTTCAATGTTAAGACCGATTGCTGTTGTTTTTCCGCCGAAGCCCTGAGGTCCGATACCAAGCTCATTGATCTTTTCAAGCATTTCTTTTTCAAGGTCTGCATAATAAGGATCAGCATTTTCTGAATCAACGGGTCTCATAAGAGCCTTCTTTGCAAGAAGAGCAGCCTTGTCAAAGGTGCCGCCGATACCAACACCGACAACCATGGGAGGACAGGGGTTGGGACCTGCAGTTTCAACAGTTTCAATGATGAAATCCTTGATGCCCTGAAGACCTGCTGAAGGCTTGAACATACGGATTGCACTCATATTTTCACTGCCGAAGCCCTTGGGGCCGACAGTAATCTTGATGTTTTCACCGGGAACGATTTCTGTGTAAATCATTGCGGGTGTGTTGTCACCTGTATTACCTCTTCTGATGGGATCCTTAACAACACTCTTTCTGAGGTAGCCCTTATCATAACCGCGGCGTACACCTTCGTTGACAGCTTCTGTAAGATCGCCGCCGACAATGTGAACATCCTGACCGATTTCAAGGAAAACGCAAGCCATACCTGTATCCTGACATACGGGTACAACCTCTGAATCAGCAATTTCATAATTCTTGATGATGTCATCAAGAATACCCTTTGCAATTTCACCGTCTTCACAAGCACGGCAAGTTTCGATTGCGCACTTTACGTCTGAAGGAAGATGGCAGTTTGCCTTGATGCAAAGCTTCTCGATTACATCAATAATGACATCTGTTTTAATTTCACGCATTGTAACAACTCCTTTGTATTATAAATCAATTAATAATTGACCCAACTATTTTAGCATTATCAATATAAAATGTCAATATTCTTTAACCATTCACAGAGGGTAATTCATCAAGAGTTATGATATATTCGCTGTTATAAAGGCTGTATAAATCTTTTTTGGAATTTCTCTGTGTAAGATACTCTGTGTGCCAGGTCATAAACCAGGTCCACTTTGTTTTTTCAAGCTCCTGCGCCGAGGGCGTTGCTCCGCATTCGTGAAAGCACAAAGGCTTGTCGGCAACTCTCCCCACCTTTTTGCAAAGCTTTGCCTGAAGCTCGGGCTCATAGCTGTCTGCACCGATAATATCACAGTATTCATCACCGGGATACCAATTCTTGTAACCCTTGGCAAGATGAGAATAACCGAGCACCCAGATCAGATTGTCAAGCTCCCAGTAATCAGTATATCTTTCATACATCATTATCCAGAGCCTTCTGAAATTTTCGGCACCGCCCTTGCCCCACCAGAACCAGCCGCCGTCAAATTCGTGGAAGGGTCTCCACAAAACCGTGATTCCTTTTTCCTGAAGCTGTCTAAGAGCTTTTGCACCCTTGTCCATACCGTCAATAAGACTCTGATATTCAGCTGTGCCTTCGGTGAAGGCTTTTTCCCAGTCTGTTATTTCATCTGCCTGAGAGTCACTCCATTCACCGAAAAAGTCTGAGCCTGTGTGCCAACAGATTGTGACAATTCCGCCCTTTTCTGACCAAAGCTCCGCTCTTTCGTTGACTCCGTCAAAGTCATCGTTCATATAATCAAAGCCGCGGATTGCAGGAAGCTTTCCCGTTGCATCAAGAAGAAACTCAAACTCATAATCCTCACTGCCCATCCAGGTTGACTCCTGCTGACCGCTCAGACAGGCTGTGTCACCAAGAGAAGTAATATATCTGTATAAGCTTTTTGCCGACTCAGTTGCCGACGGATTTGAAAGCTGAGGCTCCTGAGCTTTTCCGCAGCCGCTGAAAATGAGAAAAACGGCAATAACAACAGATAAGATGATTATTTTTTTCAACATAACTCCCCCTTCAGTTGCTATGAAATAACTTTCTTTTTCCCGATAAGTTTATCATATTATGTAAAAAAAGAAAAGAGCTGAAACCGAAAGATATCGGGCAATCAGCTCTTTTGTCAATCATTTTATCTCTGAACTCTGCCTGAAGCGTCGCCCTTGGCAAGCTTTTCAACCTCAGCAACAGTAACTCTGTTATAGTCACCCTCGATTGAGTGCTTGAGAGCAGATGCGGCAACTGCAAATTCAACTGCTTCCTGAGTTGATTTGCCGTTAAGCAGTGAATAAATAAGTCCGCCGCCGAAGCTGTCACCGCCGCCTACACGGTCAACGATGTGAAGATGATATTCTTTTGAGAAACAATAATTTTCACCGTCATAGAGCATAGCAGCCCAATCGTTATCGTTGGCAGAAATTGAAGAACGCAGTGTGATTGCAACCTTTTCAAAGCCGAAGGTGTCCATAAGCTGCTTTGCAACTGACTTGTAGCCTTCCTTGTCAAGCTTGCCGCCGTAAATGTCGGTGTTTTCAGCTTCAATGCCGAAGACATCCTTTGCATCCTCTTCATTTGAAATGCAGACGTCAACATATTTGCAAAGCTTTGTCATAGCCTCTCTTGCCTGATCTCTTGTCCAGAGCTTGCCTCTGTAATTAAGGTCACAGGAAATTTTGACGCCCTTTGCCTTTGCAGCCTTACAAGCATCAAGGCAGATTTCAACAAGGTTTTCACCAAGTGCGGGAGTGATACCTGTGAAGTGGAACCAATCGGCGCCCTCAAAGATTTCATCCCAGTTGAAATCATCTCTTGAAGCAAGCTGAATTGCTGAATAAGCTCTGTCATAGATACATACTGAACCTCTCTGTGAAGCACCCTTTTCAAGATAGTAAATACCTACTCTTTCACCGCCTCTGACGATACCCTTTGTGTCAACACCGAGACCGCGCAGTGAATTGACTGCACCCTGACCGATTGCGTGAGCGGGAAGCTTTGTGATGAAAGCTGCATCCATACCGTAATTTGCAAGGGAAACTGCAACATTTGCCTCACCGCCGCCGAAGGTTGCCTGCATTGTATCGTTCTGGAAGAAACGAAGGTATCCTTCAGGAGCAAGACGAAGCATAATTTCACCGAATGTAATAATTCTCTTGGACATTTTTATCACCTCAAAAAATCAATTTATTTTGTTTCAATGCAGATTTCAAAGCCTGCAACTGTATTCTTAAGACCGAAGCAGCTTACATTGCCCTTCTTATCGTACCAGATATCAGGATCGATTTCAACACCGAGTCTTTCGATATAAGCCTTTGCTCTGTTACCGTTAAGGGTGTTGATGATTATGCAGCCCTTTGCATCACTCTTTTCCTTTGAGAAAGTGATGTCACCTGCGGAAACACCGTTTTCATTTTCTTTATATTCAAAGCCGAAAAGTGAAGAGAGAAGCTTTGCTTCATCCTTTGCATTTTCATCATAAAGAACAATTCCGCCAAGCTTGAAGCCGAGCATAATTTTAACAGCTTCCTTACACTTGTTTGTGATGCCCTCCCAGTTACCTTCAGCAATATCAGCACCTGTTGCAAGCCATGTGCCGCCGCAGCAGATGATTCTGTCAAAGGAAAGATAATCGTTGAGATTTTTAGCGTTCACACCGCCTGTGGGCATCCATTTTGCAGCCTGATAAGGACCTGCAAGAGCCTTAAGCTTATTGACACCGCCGTTGGCTTCTGCGGGGAAGAATTTGATGTTGGTCAGACCCATGCTCATTGCCTGCTCCATTTCACCGGGAGTGGCAGCACCGGGCATCATGGGAATACCTGTTGATTTGATATATCTGATCATCTCGGGATTAAAGCCGGGGGTTACAACAAACTTTGCACCTGCGGCGATTGCTCTGTCACACTGCTCGGGAGTGAGAACAGTTCCTGCGCCGACAAGAACATCGGGACATTCCTGAGAAATTCTTCTGATTGCTTCTTCTGCAGCTGCTGTTCTAAAGGTGATTTCAGCTGCGGGAAGACCTCCGTCACGAAGAGCCTTTGCAAGATCAACTGCCTTGTCAGCATCATCAATTGCAACAACGGGAATGATGCCGAGATCATAAATAGTTTTAAACATATCGCTCATTTTTCTGTCTCCTGTCTTTAAGAATTAAACACCTGAATATGATGAGAAGCCGCCGTCAACGGGAATAACAACACCTGTGATGAAGGATGCTGCTTCATTGTTGAGAAGGAAAAGAAGGGCTCCGTCAAGCTCCTGAGCTTCACCGAAGCGTCCCATGGGAGTTGCGGCAAGAATTTTGCCTGTTCTTGCTGTGGGTGAGCCGTCAGGATTGAAAAGAAGAGCGGCATTCTGCTTTGTTGAGAAGAAACCGGGAGCAATTGCATTGACTCTGATGCCTTCCTTTGAGAAGTGAACTGCAAGCCACTGTGTGAAGTTTGAAATTGCAGCCTTTGCACCTGAATATGCGGGAATCTTTGTAAGAGGAGTGTAAGCGTTCATTGATGAAACGTTAATGATGTTACAGCCCTCTCTCCCCACCATCTGACGAACAAATGCCTGAGTGGGAATGAGTGTACCGAGGAAGTTAAGGTTGAAAACAAAGCTTACACCGTCTGCCTCGAGATCGAAAAAGCTCTTGCAGTCATCGTCTATATCACCGGGGAAATAATATTCCTTATCAGTTGTTGCTCTTGCATTGTTACCGCCTGCACCGTTGAGAAGAACATCACAAGGACCAAGGTCATTGAGAACAGCATCAGCCACCTCATAACAGCTTTCCTTGTCAAGAACGTTGCACTTATAAGCCTTTGCTGTGCCGCCTTCAGCAACAATTTCTTCAGCATAAGCCTTTGCAGCTTCTTCATTGATGTCAAGCAGAGCAACCTTTGCGCCTGCTCTTGCAAGAGTTTTGGCAAATGCGGAACAAAGAACACCGCCCGCACCTGTGACAACAGCCACCTTGCCTGTAAGATCTGTGTTAAGAACGTTTTTAATCATAATTTTATCTCCTGTTAAATAGATTTAATTATTTATCGAACTTATCAAGGCTGTCCCATACACCGAGCATATACATAATACCTAATGCACGGTCATAAAGTCCGTAGCCGGGACGGACTGTGCCGGGGCCCTCACCCCAGAGGTGTCTGCCGTGGTCGGGACGGATATAGCCGTCGAAGCCGCCGTCGTGGTATGCCTTGAGGATTTCGAGGATGCCAGTGTCACCGTCACAGTCACGGTGACTTGCCTCGGAGAAATCACCGTTTTCAAAATGCTTTACGTTTCTGATGTGAGCGAAAGCGATTCTGTCACAGTGCTTACGTACGATTTCTGCCACGTTGTTGTCGGGATTTGCATTAAGGCTGCCCGAGCAGAGTGTGAGACAGTTGTATTCATCATCAACCATTCTGAGAAAACGGTCGATGTTTTCTTCATTGACGAGGAGTCTGGGAAGACCGAAGATGTCCCATGGAGGATCATCCATGTGGATTGCCATTTTTATGTCACACTCACGGCAGGTGGGCATAATTGCTTCAAGGAAATATTTAAGGTTTGCCCATAATTTCTCATGGTCAACATCCTTGTATGCCTTGAAAAGCTCGTCAAGCTTTGCCATACGTTCAGGCTCCCAGCCGGGAAAGGACATATTGTATTTCTCTGTGAAATCGAGAATATACTTTGCCATAGCGTTGTAGTCATCCTGAATCATATTCTTTTCATAGAAAAGAGCGGTTGAGCCGTCACCTACAGGATGGAAAAGATTACTTCTTGTCCAGTCAAATACAGGCATAAAGTTATAGCAGATAACCTTTACGCCGAACTTTGAAAGGTTGCGAATTGTTGTTTTGTAATTCTCAATGTAAGCGTCACGGGTGGGAAGACCGATTTTGATGTCATCGTGAACATTTACCGATTCGACAACATCCATATTGAAGCCGTATTCGTCAAGCTGACGCTTTACCTCGGCAATTTCATCCTCCTCCCAGATTTCACCGGGCATTTTGTGATGAAGAGCCCAGACGATACCGTCAACACCGGGAATCTGCTTGATGTCAGATAACTTGATACGGTCATTACCCTCACCGTACCATCTGAATGTCATTTTCATATTATTTCCTCCAGACTGAAAAATCTTTTAGCATTACCGTAGGAGATGTCCGCAGCCATTTTGCCGAGTGTCTCCATATCTGCGGGGTACTCACCGTCTTCTACCCACTGTCCGATAAGCTGACAGAGAATTCGGCGGAAGTATTCGTGTCTTGTATAGCTCAGGAAGCTTCTTGAGTCGGTAAGCATACCGATGAAGTTTCCGAGAAGACCGAGGGATGCAAGACTTGTCATCTGCTCTCTCATGCCGTGCTTTGTGTCATTGAACCACCAGGCGCTGCCGTGCTGAAGAGTGCCGGGATAGCCCTCCTGCTGAAAAGCACCGAGAATTGTGTCAATGAAGGAGTTATCACTGCTGTCAAGACTGTAAAGCACAGTTCGGGGCAGACCGTCATTTACATACATTCTGTCAAGAAGCCTTGCAAGCTCCTTTGAGCAGTTGTCGGGTCCGATTACATCAAAGCCCACATCGGGACCGAGCTTTTCAAACATTTTGCTGTTGGGATTTCTCAGACAGTTATAATGAAGCTGCATAACCCATCCCATTTTTTTGTATTCCTGAGCACAGAAAACAAGAAGCTGAGTCTGTACTCCGTCAAGCTCCTGCTTTGAAACCTTCTCACCCGAAAGAGCCTTGCAGAATGCCTTGTCAGCATCCTCCTCACTCATTTCAAAATAAGGAATATAGTTCAGACCGTGGTCACTTGCCTTACAGCCCATTGAATCGAAGAAGCTCATTCTGTTTCTGAGAGCTTCCTTGAGGCTTTCAATGTCCTTGATTTCAACCCCCGAAGCATCGGAAAGCTGTCTGATATAACCGCAGAAAATATCTGCATTAAGGTTAAATGCCTTGTCGGGACGGAAGGAGGGAGCAACAACAGCCTTAAGCTTTCCCTCTTGTCTGATAAGTCCGTGATATTCAAGTGAGTCAACGGGATCATCAGTTGTACCGATGAATGCAACGCCGCTTTTTTCAATGATTCCTCTTACACCCATATCCTCACGGGCAAGGATTTCATTTGCCTTATCCCAGACCTGCTGAGCGGTATTGCCGTTAAGAACTCCGTCATAGCCGAAATATCTTTTCAGCTCAAGATGGCACCAGTGATACATCGGGTTGCCGATTGCCTTGGGAAGCACCTCAGCAAACTTTTGGAACTTTTCTCTTGCGGGAGCGTCTCCCGTGATGAAATGCTCACTGACACCGTTGGATCTCATCAGACGCCATTTGTAATGGTCTCCTCCGAGCCATACCTCAGTAATGTTTTCAAAGTGCTTGTCCTCATAGATTTCCTTGGGGCTGACGTGGCAATGATAATCAATAATCGGCATTTTTTCACAGTGCTCATGATAAAGCTTTTTTGCCGTTTCAGTTGATAAAAGGAAATCCTCCGTCATAAATCCGATCAAATTACACACACCTTTCATATTTTAATTCATTGTTAGTTTATCATATTTAATTAACAATAAAAATAGTTAAAATTGCTTGACTAATTGTTAATCTTGCTATATGATTAAACAGAAAATAATCCGAGGTGATTTTATGCAAATTTTTGATCCGAGACAGAGTATGTCAAGCGGTGAATTTGAGATTTTCCATTACAGCGATGCTGAATTTGAGGGCGTTCCCGTCCATCAGCACGACTTTTATGAAATTTATTTTTTCATCAGAGGCAGCGTTGAATATAACGTTGAAGGCAAATCTTATCATCTTAAATCGGGAGACATTCTTCTGATTAACCCCCTTGAGCTTCATCAGCCGAGAATCTCCCCCGCTCAAAGCTCCTATGAAAGAATTGTTCTCTGGATAAACAAAAACTTTCTTTCCTCTCTGTGCTCAAACAACACAAGCCTTACAAGATGCTTTGACAACACAAATCCCGGGCATTCAAACCTTTTGCGTCTGACTCAGAGTCAGCAGAATTACATTTCAGCAAAGCTTGAAGAGCTGCTTGACGAAAGCAGAGAAAAGCGTTACGGCTCCGATCTTGTCTGCACTGCCCTTCTTGTGAGAATACTTGTTGAGCTTAACCGCATTGGCGGAAACACACGGGTGCAGGATGTCACAAAAACCTCCTCACCTCTGATTTCAAAGGTGCTTGATTACATCAATCTTCATTACTGTGAGAAGCTTTCTCTGGCTTCTGTTGCCGATGAATTTTTTGTCAGCAAATATTATCTTTCCCACTCCTTTAACGATGTTGTCGGAACAAGCCTTCACCGTTATATTATCCTTAAAAGGCTTATTAATGCAAAACAGATGCTTTCAAGCGGTATAAAGCCCACAACCACAGCCGAAGCCTGCGGCTTCAATGACTATGCCGGCTTTTACAGAGCATTCACCTCAGAATACGGCATCACGCCCAAGGAATTTGCAAAGAATATCAATAAGTAAAAAAACAAAAAATCCTTCAAGATATAAGCCTTGAAGGATTTTTTATTTGTCTGATTTATTAATTCAGTGACCGAAAAAGCTTATCTGCCCTTTACAATCTGCTCCATTTTGCTGAATTTCTGACCCCAGGCATTTGCCCAGCCTTCGCAGTAAAGCTTTCCGTAAGGAATGTTGTTCTTTTTTCTGTAACCGGCAAAAGCGTTGCACCAGATAACTGAGGGAATAGCAATAACAATATAATAGAGAGGACCGAGAAGAAGGCACTGCCAGGTGTGGCCGTATTCGTGGATTCTTGTATCGTGAGTCCATTTCTTATCTTTGTGCTGATCCTTCATAAAGATGAAAAGTCCCATTGAAAGACCGCCTGCATTCCATGGCATATATACAATTCTTGCATAGCCGAAATGTTGCCAGCGGTAGCCCTTGATCTTTGTGCAGATGAGATATGCAATGCCGCCGACAATGTTTACGGGCAGACACCAGGTCCACTGAACAAGATAAAAGAGAAATGCTTTCAGGCTTCTTTTCCAGCCTTTTGCCTCGGGAATAGGTTCTTTCTGATTTACGTCAATGTTTGCCATAATTTTTTCCTCCTTATTTATCTTCACCGAGAGCTTTCTTTGCAAGCTCAATGCTTTCATTTGCTTCGTCAGCCTGCTCGGATTCGTTTTTCTTGCCTGCTCTGATTGCAGCCATTTCAGCTTCTTTTTCAAGAAGAATGTCATATTCACCGTCAGCATTAGCCTCAACGGTATGAGCTTCACCCTCATTGTCACGGCCAAGCCATGTGTTTTCATATTTTTGACCTGTAATCTGTTCAACGATTTTAATCTGCTCTTCGGTAAGAGTTACGTTGCCGAATTTATGCTTTGTTGCAACTGCAGCACAGATAAGTCTGTGGTCAGTCCTATTCATCTTAAATCTGTGAAGAAGATAAAGTGAAACAAGAGTAAGCGCAATGGGAATAATTGCAACACACAGACGCACGCCTAAAAGCGCACTGTCAGACTGCTGATAAAGAAGGCCTGATTTCTCATACTCGGTAACCTCACTTCCGGTTACAAGACCGAAGCGTCCGAGAATTACAAGCACAAGGCTCTGAACTGTTGTTGAAACACAGGTTTTGATGAGTGTGTTGAAGGTACCGATAACACCCTCACGTCTTCTGCCTGTGATTGCCTCGTCAATGTCGGAGATGTCAGGGAAGATGTTTGTTGCGGTATAGCCGATGCCTGATTTACCGAAGGGATAAAAGATTGCACCGAGCATAAGGATAAGCACCCAGATAAATGAGCCGCTGTTTCTGTCTGTGGGATTCATCAGAAGACAGATTGCAAAGCCCATAAGCATAATGGGAGTGACAACATAAGAGCACCTTTTCTTTCCGTGCTTCATTGTCATTGCATAGTTAAAGGGAAAGGCTGAGGTTTCAGCTGCACCCTCGATTATGGTGAAAAGACCGTAAAGCTTGATAAGACGGGCAATGTATCTGATATAGAATACAAGTGATGAACGGTAGAAATTACAAGCTGTGTTATAGAAAAGGCTCATCGTGAAATACTGTCTGAAGGCCTTATTTTTAAGAACAAGAATGTATTCCTGGAAAAAATATTTATAATCGAACTTTTCAAGCTGCAGATCAAGAGAGGGCTTTTCTCTTGTCTTTTTGAAGGTATAGATAAGACTGAAGGCATATACCACTGCAAGAACAATACCTACAAGAAGCATTGGGAATTCTGCTCCGGGTGCGGGATCATCGAAGCCGAAAATCATAAGAACAACCATTGCAAGAATGAATGACGGGAACATACCTACAGAATTGAATATGTAGCCGACAGAATTATACTGTGTTCTAAGATCATAGTCGGGAGCAAGCTCGGGAAGCATTGCAACATGGGGAACGTCAACAAAGGAATATGCCGTTTTATACAGCAGATATACAACAGTAAAATAAATAATCGCCTGTACGGGTCTTTCTTTGCCGTCAATACCGTAGGAATTCCACAGTAAAGCAAAGCTTACGGCATAAAGAGGCGTTGCCCAGAGAATATATCTTCTGTGTCTGCCGTATTTTGAACGTGTTCTGTCAGTTAAGATGCCGATGAACGGGTCAATAACGGCATCCCAGATACCTGCAATGAAGGTGACAATTGCGGCCTGCTCCGTCTTGAGATCAACAACGCCTGTGAGGAAAAGCGTGAAATACAGGCTGATAACATAGCCTGAGCCGGCGGTGGTGATGTTTGCGCTGCTATAATTAATCATTGGTACAACGTCTTTTTTGAATGTACCCTTGACCCCCAGCACCTTGAGGATTTTTTGTTCCATTTTTTACATCTCTCCTAATAAATTTTTACACTCCTGAAGAGCAATTTTGAGTTATTATATCACTTTAAAGCGATAATTTCAACATTATAAAGGAATTTTAAAAACAAATCTTGAAAAAATTTTCACCGTGATGTAAAATGAAGGCAACAAAACTTTAGGAGGAACAACAATGTTTGAATTCACAGATTTTAACGCTCATGGCGAAAAGCTTCTTTGCGAAATGAACGGCAAAAATGCCGATATGCTTATGACAATAAAGGTCAAGAGATTCAATGAAAATGAAACAATAACCGTTGAGGATGCCCTTTGTGAAACAGCCTTTCTTCTTCTCAGAGGCAGTGCAACAATCAAATGGGAAAACCGAAGCGAAGAAATTGCCCGCAGAGATCCCTTTGAGAAAAAGCCCTACTGTCTTCACGTTGCAAGAAATATCCGAGTTGAAATAACAGCGGCTCAGGGAACAGAAATTCTTATTCAGCAGACTGACAACGACAGAGACTTCCCCTCTGTGTTCTATAAGCCCGAGGATATTCTTTATCAGGAATTCGGCAAGGGTCAGTGGGACGGAACTGCACACAGAATCTGCTCAACGGTTTTCGATTATGACAACGCCCCCTACTCAAACATGGTGCTTGGTGAGGTGTTCAATCAGCCCGGCAGATGGTCAAGCTATCCTCCCCACCATCATCCGCAGCCTGAGGTTTATTATTATCAGTTTGACAAGCCCCAGGGCTTCGGCGCCTGCTTCCTTGGTGACGATGTTTACAAAAGCATTCACGGCTCAGCCTCTTTCATCACAGACGGACACGATCACCATCAGGTTGTTGCCCCCGGTTATGAAATGTGCTATGTGTGGATGATCCGTCATCTTGAAAATGACACCTGGTACAAAACCTCACGTTTTTATGCTCCCGAGCACGAATGGCTCGTAAATGCAGAATAAAGACATGAAAAAGCCCTCGGAAATTCCGAGGGCTTTGATTTTTTATTGTTTAAAAATCAACAGGAAGCAGAGCTATTAACGTTCTGATAAGATAAATAATTTTTTCAAAGAAAGTAAATATAATGCTGATGAAGGTTTGTTCCTGATTGTCTTCAACAAGCTTATCATAACCCGGAAGAACAACATCGTTGTCAGCAACCCCCGAATCAGTACCGTAAGCTGCCAAGACAGGTATAAGAGCGGTTGTGACAAAAATTTCAAGACCTTCAAAGCGCTTGATTCCGTCGCCTGCATAAATAAGATAATCAACGGAAAGCTTCATACCGAGCTTTTCAGACACATAGGAAAGAATTGTCGCATATTCCTCGGCGGTAAGATCAGAAAGAGCATAATTGAGAGCCGCCGCAACACCTCTTGTCGCAAGAATTATTTCATCTGAATAAGCAGGAATATTTTCATCACCCGCAACGTGAGCCTGGAAAATTGAAGTTGCAAGATCTATAAGATTTTTATAATCGGTGTCAGGTATGATTGTCTTATACTTTTTAACAAGAGTCTCTATGCTCTTGCCTTCCTCTGTCTCATCGACCTTTTCCAAGGGCATGTTGAGAGCCTCGTTGAGCTTGCTTCCTATTTTATCAACGATTGAATTCATTTCTTCATCTTCAATTTTAAGAAGAATCTTGATGCCCTCGGGAACTGTGCAATCATTGAGAAGCACTGCAAAGCCCGTCCATACACACTGCTTTGAATATTCGGTAAAATCACTTGCCGCAAGACTTAGGGCGTTTTCACTGATACCTGAGGGAAGGTCAGAAAGATTGATTGAATCAACCTTTCTTGTTTCAAAGGTAAAGCTGTCAGAGAAGGTAACATATCTGTAAAGACAAGGATATGAATTAAGGGTTGAAGTTACAACCTCATACATTACCTTTGAATCCGCTGATGTATATTTTGCAATATCGTGATCATGTGTGTGACCTGCAAAAACATATTTGATATCAAGGGAAGCAAGTACTTCGGCAAGAGCAAGCTCTTTATCGGTTATAACTGAGCCTGAATAAATAACGCTTGCCATCACATAGTGCTCAAGAACGGGATGGTGTACGGCAGCAACAAGCTTTTTGCCGTCAGCTTTTGCCTTTTTTCCCTGAGCCTTTATCCACTCAATTCTCTCCTGAGTCATACCGTGGAGGTGGCTTCCGGGCTCGGTGGTATCAATGCATATAAGTCTGTATTCACTGTCAAGGTCATAGGTATATGAGGCTGAGTCAGGATCTCTGTCAACGGCCTCATCGGGACCGAACTGATAATAAATTTCCTTGAATCTTTCAACAGGGGTACTGTAAACGTCGTGGTTGCCGATATTTACAAGTATCTTCTTGCCGTATTTTGACTCAAACTCACTGAGGATTGCAGCAACAGCAAGGTTTTCCTCTTCTGTTCCGTTACAAGAGAAATCACCGTTAAGCAAAATGTAATCACTTTCATCCTGACAAGCCTTTTCAAGAAAAGCTCTGATGATTGCTACGGATTCAGTGCCCATCTGTCCCTTTGAAGCAACGTGAGCAAAATCCTCACTGATACTGTTCATTTTCACAACCTGAGATGACATCTCCAGATTGAGATGAAGGTCATTTGCAATTGTCAGCGAAAGCACATCCTCTTCAGCATAAGCCGAAACAGCAAGGCTGCCGAAAATCATTGTAAAGCAAAGTAAAAGTGAAATTAATTTCTTCATTTAAGTTACCCCCTTTGGTTTTTTCAATCAGTTTTTCCAGGTTATTTCCCAGAGCTCTTCAACAACACCGCTGAGAGTTCCGTTGCCTGTATATCCGAGACCTGTTGCTTCACCGTAGCCCTGAATGGCCATGTTTTCATAATATTCCACAACCTGACCTTCGGCATTGTATGTAACGCTGATGATTGCTCCCTGATAATCAAGATCTGCTCTTGTTATTTCACCGACGGGAAGGTCAAAGAGTGAAAAATCAAAAACATCACATGCGGCAAGATGATAAGGCGGCTTTGTGTTTTCAATTGTTGCCTTTTCGGGAACCAGTCTGATGGTATATTTTATTCCCTTGGCGGTTTCCTCCGTCTTGGCTTCACTGATGCCGTTAATGTCTGTCAAAGTGAAATAAGCAAGAGTGGGCGGAATAACCTCCATTGATGTTGTTTCTTTCTTGTCCTCGGGGTCATATCCCTTGCCGTTGACGAACTCAAATTCACTGTATTCAGGATCGCCCGTTATTCTTGTGATAATTCCGTTGACCAGAGGCAAAAGAGCAGGAAGACTCAGATCATCAATTGTTACACTGATTGTCTGTGTCTTTTTTGCGCTGAAAGTTGCTGTGTCACTTTTAAGGGCATTGACACCGTCACGCACCTTTGCAAGAATCTCAGCCTTACCCAATTGCTGAACAGATGTTGTGGGCTGAGTTGTGGGCACTGTTGTGTCAGGCTGAGGATTCAGCTGAGTTGTTGTGGGAACAGTTGTCGATACCGTTGTGATAACCGTTGTGGGTACGGTTGTCGGCTGGGTTACGGGTGCTGCCGTTGTCTGTGAAACAGGCTGTGATGCTGTGGGATTTGTTGTATCCTCAGGCATCTTTGCTGAGTCGAAGCACACTGCCGCAAGTCCTATCACCACAAATATAAGCAAAGCAACGGTTATATAACCGAATAAATCTTTTGTTGAGGTTTTCCTGAATAAATTCATTTCTTCATCCTCCGTTGACATTATTTCAGATAATTATAACACATTTTCATATTTTTTCAACACTTATCAAAAATTGTTACAAAAGCGTAATATACGTTATAACATTTCCTTTAATTGATCAATAAGATATGACTAACCATAGATTTTCAATGCCCCAATAACCAAAAAATTTAAAATCAGTGAATCTGCCTTATGAAAAAAGAGAGAAAATCTTAAATCTCAATTGACTTTTAAGCTCTTTTTATGTAAAATATTTGACTGTGAGTGAGTTGGGCAGTCGCGTATTCCACTTGAGGAATATGAGGAAAGTCCGAGCTTCACACGGCAGGGTAACGGTTAACGACCGCCGAGGGCGACCTTAGGGAAAGTGCAACAGAAATAAACCGCCGTATTTTTACGGTAAGGATGGAAAGGCGAGGTAAGAGCTCACCGGCACTCAGGAGACTGAGTGGCCATGTAAACCCTACCCGGAGCAACACCGACAGGATATGATACGTCAGCCGGACGCAAACCGACGGGTGGCTGGAGCGTCGGAGCAATCCGCCGCCAAGATAGATGATTGCCTTAAATGACAGAACTCGGCTTACAGACTCACTCACCTTCTTAAAAATCAATCACCTCTTGTTTTTTATCTGAGTAAAATACAATGAGGTGATTTTTTATGCTCAGTTCACTTTTATATTCAGCTGCCGTCGCTTTTTCTCTTCTGGGAATATTCATTTTACTTTACATTCTTGTCAACAAATGCCTTTGCCTAGGCTGTGAGAAGGATTTTTACACGGTGATTGCCGGCTATGAAGAAAAGGAGCACCTGCTTGACGATGTTTACTGCGCCGCTTCACAGCTCAGTCTTCTTACCTCGGGCAGAAAAATCCCGCTGATTATTGTTGATTATAACCTCTCGGAAGAAACAAAGCTCAGATGCACCGCCCTTGCACAGCCTTATTCCCCCATCCTTTTCTGCAGTGAAAATGAGATTTGCAAAATAATTTCGGGCAATATAACTGCGGATGATTGAAATGTATAAAAATTAGTAGTATAATAAATTAATATGTAAAAAAGGAGGGACAGTAATGGAAGAAATTGAAATCATTGAAGGCATTGTCGAAAACATAATTTATACCAATGCAGACAACGGATACAGCGTCATTGAGCTTAATTTTAACAACAGCCTTATTACCGTTGTGGGCACCCTGCCCTCCTGCTGTCCCGGTGAAAAGCTGAAGGTCAAGGGCATCTGGACAAAGCATCAGACCTTCGGCACTCAGTTCAAGGCTCAGGCGGCAGAAAGAAGTCTGCCAAAAAGTGAAGCCGATATGCTCAGATATCTTTCAGGGGGCACAATCAAAGGAATCGGCCCTGCAACCGCAGTGAAGATTGTTGAAAAATTCGGAGAAGAGACCTTTGATGTGCTTGAAAACTCCCCTCACCTTCTTGCCTCAATCAAGGGTATTTCCAGGGAAAAGGCTGAAGATATAGGCAAGCGCTTCAAGGAGCAGTTTGCTGTCAGAGAGGTTATGATTGCTCTTGAAAAGTTCGGCATGAGCCCCACGGAATGTCTGAATGCATACAAGGCCTTCGGAAGCAATTCCGTTGAAAGAATCACGGAAAATCCTTACATCCTCTGTTCGGAAAGAGTGGGTCTCAAATTTGACAGAGCCGACGAAATTGCTCAGAATTTTCCCGCTAAGTATAACCCGGTTTTCCGTCACAGAGCCGGCATCGTTCACATTCTCAAGCACAATCTGAGAAACGGACACACCTGCCTTCCGAGAGAAAAGCTGATTATTCCAGCAAGGGAGCTTCTCGGCACAGAGCGTGAAGAAACCCAGCAGATTATTGAAGACCTTCTCATCGACAAGGAAATTATTGAAGATTTCATTGACGAAAGAAGCTATCTGTTTTTACCGAGAGAATATTTTGACGAAAAAAGCATTGCTGACAGACTGAAGGTTATGCTCAGATTCCCCCCTGCACCCGGAAGAACGGTTGATGAGGAAATTGATAAGATTGAACAGAAGAAAAACATAAAATTTGAAGAAAAACAGCGTCTTGCAATCAAAACAGCCGTTACCAAAGGTCTGCTTGTTCTCACAGGAGGTCCCGGCACGGGAAAAACAACCACTCTCAACGGTATTCTCGAATTCTATGAAAAAAAGAAGCTTCGTGTTCTTCTTGCCGCCCCCACAGGCAGAGCCGCAATGAGAATGAGTGAGGTTACGGGAAGAAAAGCAAAAACCGTTCACCGTCTTCTTGAAGTTGAATGGAGCGACGGAGACAGACAGATTTTCACAAGAAATCTTGAAAATCCTCTTGAGGCAGATGCGGTAATCATTGACGAGCTTTCGATGATTGACACCCATCTGTTTGCAAGCCTTCTCAATGCTCTTCCCCTCGGCTGCAGACTCATTATGGTCGGAGACTCTGATCAGCTGCCGCCTGTCGGCACGGGAAATGTTCTTCAGGACATCATCTCCTCGGGGCTTCTGCCCGTTGTTGCACTGACAGAGGTTTTCAGACAGAGTCTTAAGAGCCTCATTGTCACAAATGCCCACCGCATTGTCAAGGGTGAATATCCCGACCTTTCAAAAACCGACAGTGATTTCTTTTTTCTCGGAAGAAGCAATATTTTCAATTGTGCTTCAACGGTCACTGAGCTTTACACCTCCCGTCTGCCGAAGGCTTACGGATATAACCCCGTCAGCGACATTCAGATAATCTGCCCTTCAAGAAAGGGTGAGCTCGGCACCGTCAACCTCAACAATGCTTTGCAGAAGCTTCTTAATCCTCCCGACAGAAACAAGGAGGAATTTTCGGGAGCAGGCAAGCTTTTCCGTGAGGGTGACAAGGTCATGCAAATCAAAAACAATTATGACATTGTCTGGACAAAGGAAAAGGATGTTTCAAGCGGCATTTTCAACGGTGACATCGGCACAATCATTTCAATCAATCACAACGCTTCAATTATGAAAATCAACTTTGACGGAAGAGTTGCTGTTTTCCCCTTTGAGAACATCGGTGAGCTTGAGCTTGCTTATGCAATAACGGTGCATAAAAGTCAGGGCTGTGAATTTGAAGCTGTTATTATGCCCGTGTTTTCCGTTATCCCTCAGCTGAGCTACCGCAATCTGCTTTACACCGCTGTGACAAGAGCCAAAAGCAGACTGATTCTGGTTGGCTCACAAATGCAGGTCAACGCCATGGTTGACAACGACAAAAAAACAAAAAGATATTCATTTCTTAAACATTTACTCTCAAGATGAAAAAGCTTAAAAGAATTTCAAGAATCTTCTTCCCCGACAAATGCAGCATCTGCAGACAGTTAATCCCCTTTCATCAGGATTTCTGTCACTGTCAGGGTGAAGAAATGATTGCCATCGGCAACGATATCTGCTTCGGCTGCGGCAAGGAAAAGTCCGATTGCTGCTGCAAGGCACCAAACAACATCATACTTAGCCATCTTGCCTCTGTTTACAGTTATGAAGCAATGGCAAAAACAAAGCTGCACAGCTTCAAATTCAACGGTAAAAAGGCTCTCGGCTCTGAATTTTCACTTTCAATGAGCGAAAGAGTTGCAGTTGTTTTTCCTGAGATTGATTTTGATCTTGTGACCTTTGTTCCCGCAGACAAAATCTCCCTCAGAGAAAGAGGCTACAACCAGAGTGAAATTCTTGCACGAGGTGTTGCCGGGCATCTTTTTCTGCCCGTGGAAAATCTTCTGACCAAAACTCAGCACACGAAAAATCAGCACCACCTTTCTTCAAAAGAAAGAACAGAAAACCTTGTGGGAAAAATCAGATTCACCTCCGATTATGACATAAAAGGAAAAACCGTTCTTCTTTGTGATGATGTCAAAACAACGGGAGCAACACTGAATGAATGCTCAAAGGTGCTTCTCAATGCCGGTGCAAAGGATGTTTACTGCATAACATTTGCGGTGACGCCTTATTTTTCCTCATTCTGAATAATAAAATCTATTGACAATAAAGTGTAATATAAAGTAAAATTATTTGTGACGATAAAAACCCTGAAGGACGGTGAAAAAAGTGGCGGGTATAAATATAGGTATCGACCTCGGAACAAGCAAAATTGCTGCCTTTGTTCAGAACCGCGGCATCGTTTTCTGTGAAGAAAACGCTCTTGCCTATGACGAACTCAATGAAGAAATAATTGCATACGGAAATGAAGCGGGCAACATGGAGGAAAGAGCCCCTGAGGCCATCAAGGTCAAGCGTCCCGTCATTTCCGGTGTCATTTCCGATTTCTCCGTTATGACACAGATTCTCTCCCATTATATTCAGAAGCTGTGCAAAAACCGTATCTTCAGACCCAACATAATCATCAGCACTCCCAGCGGAATAACCGCCCTTGAAAGAAAAACCGTTATTGAAGCCGCCTGCTCTGCAGGTGCGGGTAAGGTTGCCGTCATTGATGAGCCGATTATTTCAGCGGTGGGTGCGGGACTTTCAATTGACAAGCCTCACGGAGTTATGGTGATTGACCTAGGCGCAGGCACAACGGATATTGCAATTATCACAATGGGCACCGTTGCTTACTGTGAGTCACTGAAAACAGCGGGCAACAACCTGGACGAAGCAATCATCAACTATCTCAGACGTGAGCGTAACATTCACATCGGATGCCACACAGCACGGAAAATTAAGCACACTGTCGGCTGTGCCTTTCTCAGAAGCGAAGAAATTGAAATGTCCGCCTCGGGCAAGGACTCAGTCACAGACAAGCCAATTGTCTTCAGCGTTTCATCAACTGAAATTTTTAATGCTCTGAAAGACCAGATCAACATTCTTTTTGAAGCAATCGTCAGAGTAATGGATCAGGCTCCTGCTGAGCTTTACTCAGACATATGCAACGAAGGAATCATCCTCACGGGTGCAGGAGCAAATCTGACAGGACTTGACAAGGAGCTTTCAGCAAGGCTAGGAATCAAGGTTGTCAGGGCCGCAGACCCACGCCACTGTGCCGCAAAGGGCGCAGGCTATATTCTTAAGCACATCAGCAAATTCAACGACAGCGGATACAGCTTCAAGCTCAAGGTATCCGAAACAAGCATATGAAAGAGAGGGTAAAAAATGAAAAAATCATTAAAAAAATCCGTAACCTTTATTCTCACCGTTCTCACCGTTGTGTGCATCTTTGCCTTTTCAGGCTCCGCGGCAGAAGACGGCTGGACTTACACAAGCAAGCTTCCCGCCGGAATCACTTCGGATTTATACACCATCGAATACAAGAACATTTACACAACCGTTGCCTCCTCCTCTCCCGGAAGTGAATGGGCACAAGGCAGCCTTGCGTACTCTGAATATGTAAATGACGGTGACCCTTATTTTTCAAACATTGAGCTTGAAACAGGTGACACACGCGTTCTTCTTGCTTATAACTATTATCACTACTGCTCAGCCAGCATGGGCATCAGAGTAAATTTTGATCTTGCAGGGGTTTACAACCACTATGACTCCCTTAACCCTTCATCATCATTTTATGAGGCAGGCACATATACCGATGATGACGATCCGCGCTACAAGTCTTATATTCTCAAATATTATGACGGCGGATACGTTTACTGCTCCTCAGGCTATACCTGTGACGGCAGCTTCGGTTACCACGGACAGAGATCTTATGTATGGTACAAAACCTGTAAATATCAGGATAAAAAGCTTGTAAATTATTATAACTATGAAATGGCTTCAGGATGGGTTAAGTCAATTGATCCCAACGCCGATTCATACAGAGTAAGATATAAGCTTACCCACGAACACTCATACGGTGACTGGAAGGTTACCAAAAAGGCCTCCTTCACCGAAGACGGCAGCAGATACAGAATCTGCAAGGGCTGTAAGAAGAAGGATACAGACAAAATTGAAAAGGTCAGCAATTTAAGCCTTTCAACAAAGGAATATACATATAACGGCAAGGTCAAGACACCCTCCGTTACAGTCAAGAACAGTGCAAAAAAGGCTCTGAGTAAGAATTATTACAAAATTGCATACGGCTCGGGCAGAAAGAATATCGGCACATATAACGTAAGAATCACCCTCAAGGGCGCTTACTATCAGGGCTCAAAGGTGCTCAAATTCACAATCAATCCCGCCAAGATAAAGACTCTGACCGTCAAGCCCAAGGAAAACAAGGCTGTTCTTTCCTGGGATGCCGTGAGCGGCAATGTCAAATACAGAGTTTACAAATATAACCCCTCAACAAAAAAGATTTCCTTCCTTAAGGCAACAAGCAAAACCACCTGCACCATCTCCTCTCTCAAGAGTACAACAACCTATTACTTTGTTGTCAAGGCATATAAAACCGTCGGAGAGAAAACCTATTATTCCGACCAGAGCAAGAGCGTCAAGGTAACACCCTACGGAAAGCCGGCAACAGTAACAGGTCTGACTCACTCAGAGGTGACAACAAACTCCGTCACTCTCAAATGGAGCAAGGCCGCAGGCAACAATGTTATTTATTATGTTTACTCATATAACTCATCTACGGGTGATTACAAGTATCTCGGAAAAACCTCAAAAACCACCTATAAGGTAAGCTCACTCAAGAGTAACAAGACCTATAAATTTGCCGTACGTTCATACTCAAAGGGCGGTGAAGGCTATAAGGGCAAGATGTCCAAGGTTTACTCCGTGAAGACAAAGAAGCCCGTTACAGCTCCTTCTGTGGGCACAATCTCCCTTTCAACAGAAAACAAGGTCAAGAATGTTCTCATCAAGTGGACAACAAGCACTAAGGCTGACGGCTACATCATCTTCAGAAGCACAACGGGAAAGAGTGATTCATACAGCAGAATCAAAACAATCACCTCTTCCTCAACAGGCTCTTACAGAGACACAACCGTCAAGGAAGGAAAAACCTATTACTACAAGGTCAGATCCTATAAAAAGGTAAACGGTGAAACAATTTACGGCAAGCTCAGTGATGCAAAGAAAATCACAACCTACAAAAAGGTTCCGACCTTCTCAATCAATACCCTTTCACTTTCCTTCTCAAACAGCAATGAGGGCTTCAATTATCCTTACAGCTATTATATCCCCTATTCATCCTACACCCTCATTTACGGTGACACGGCTCTTGCTCAGCAGATTTATTATCAGACAAACTATGTTTGGGGCGGTAACTGTTACGGTATGAGTACGGCTGTTGCTATGTTCAATGTGAAATCCTCAGGCGTAACCGTCAAGGACTTCAATTCATCGGCAACATATCCCAAGGATCTTGCATGTGATGATATGGGCTCACTGGGAATCAGTCTGACAACCTTCATTGAAGCTATGCAGGTATCTCAGTATGCAAACTCAGTTCTTGAAAGTGAGGTCTTTGACGATCTTGATTACATCCTCACAGAATGTAAGAAAATCAAGAGCACGGGTATCCCCGCAGTTATTTCGGTTTACGGCGCAGATAATTACGGAAACAAGAGCGGTCACTCACTTCTTGCTTACGGCGTTGAAAAGGTCAGTGATTCTGAGACAGAAATACTCCTTTATGACTCAAACCATCCTCTTGTTGACAGAAGACTCACCATCTACACCGATTCACAGGGCAATCCGACAGGCTGGTATTACAACCTTTATGACGGTCTGACCTGGTCAAGCAGTGACTATTACTCAGCAATCGGTTATCTTGCTTATGAGGACTGCGCTGAAATGTGGACAGACAGATCAACCTTCATTAAAACTGCCGCACAGAGCAATGCACTCTTTGTCAACTCAGATGATATTTCAATCTGTGACGAAAAGGGAAAAATCATTGCAACTCTCAAAAACGGCACTCTGACAACTGAAGAAGAAGGCATCACCTTTGTTCAGAGCTTCATCAAAAAAGGCACTTATATGCTCTATCTTCCCGCTGATAAGACCTACACCTTCATCAACAACGATGAGCAAACAGAAAGCTTCGAGGTCAAAATGATCAGCATTGACAGATGCACAGCTGTCACAACAGAGGCTGACAATGTTACCCTCACCGTCAGTGATACCCTTGAAACAAATGCAGTCACAATTGATTCAGAGGAAAATGAGGATTACACCGTTATTCTTGATTACACTGATTCAATCTCAGCAGATACCATCGAAATCAGCGGTACCGCATCAGATGATGAGGAAATCGTCATTGCAGATGTCAACGGCACAATCAACGTTGAAAACTGTGACGATGCAACTGTTGTCATCAGTGACGACAAAGCTGAATAAGTCTAAAGACTTTCAGCTTAAAGCACAATAAATCAAAGCACAGGTTTTCCCGGGAAAACCTGTGCTTTTAAATTAAACAACGGTCGGAAAAGCTTAAAGCCTCCGACCGTTTTCTGTTTTGATTTTAAATGTCGTTTATGTCATAGGGAGTTCTCTGATAAACGAAATAATTGAGCCAGTTTGTGAACATCAGCGTTCCGACGTTACGCCAGGTGATAACAGGCTTCTTGGTGGGATCATCATCAGGGAAATAATTATAAGGCACCTTGATATCAAGACCCTTATCCTTATCTCTGAAATATTCCTTGGCAAGTGTGTCCGCGTCATATTCCGAGTGACCCGTTGCATAGAAATTTCTGCACTCAAGGTCTGACACAAGATGAATTCCCGCCATCTCCGAATAAGAAAGAATCTGAAGCTCCTTGCAAAGAGCCACATCGGAAAACTTGACATCTGTGTGCCTTGAATGAGGAACATTATATTTCTCATCAAAGCCTCTCATAATGGGATGATAAAGATCAAGAGGTCTGTGCGGGAACACACCGAACATCTTTTCCTTAAGAGGATATTTGGGGATTCCGTGGTGATAATAAAGACCTGCCTGAGCGCCCCAGCAGATGTGGAAGGTTGAATAAACATTGGTCTTTGACCATTCAAAAATCTGACAAAGCTCGGGCCAATAATCAACCTCTTCAAAATCCATCTGTTCAACGGGTGCACCCGTGATTATCATACCGTCATATTTCTTGTGTTTTACATCGTCAAAGGTCTGATAAAAGGTGTTCAGGTGGCTTTGAGAAGTGTTCTTTGACTGATGAGTTGCAGTCTGAAGAAATTCAATATCAACCTGCAACGGAGTGTTACTCAGAAGTCTGAGAAGCTGATTTTCCGTGTCAATCTTTGTGGGCATAAGATTAAGAATGATGATTTTAAGGGGTCTTATGTCCTGACTTTTTGCACGGGACTCAGTCATAACAAATATATTTTCCTGCTCAAGCTGTTCCTTTGCGGGAAGTCTGTCATCTATTTTGATGGGCATATCTGTCACCTCTTTGAATTGATTAAGCTTTAACTTATTTATTATAACATTTTTGCTGTTGCAATGCAAGAATTATCCCAAAAAATGATCTGAAACAAGCATAACACAGAAGCCGAGAAGCAGAGTATAGGTTGCTGCCTTTTCCGCTCCGTGAGCGTGGGTTTCGGGAATCATATCGGCGCTGACAACATAAAGCATTGTGCCGCCGGCAAAGGCAAGAGCAAAGGGAAGCACCGCAGAAGCAAGACTGACGGCAAAATAACCGATAAGTGTGCCCACAACCTCAACAACTCCCGTCATCAGCGCACAGATGAAGGTTGTTGAGGGCTTCACGCCCGCCGCAAGCATCGGACCGATAATAACCATACCCTCAGGAATGTTCTGCAAAGCAATGCCGCCGGCAATAAGAAGAGCCTGAGCGCTGTTACCCGAGCCGAAGCCCACACCTGCAGCAATGCCTTCGGGAAGGTTGTGAATTGCAATTGCCATAACAAAAAGAATAACCTTTTTTAAGTCTGCACCTGACTCCCCGGACTCCTGTGTGCCGATGAGTCTGTGAACGTGCGGCACAAGCTTGTCAATAAAGTTAAGGCTGAAGGCGCCTGCAAAAACGCCGATAACGGTGATAATTATTCCATAATCCCCGCCATATTCAACGGAAGGAACAATCAGACCGAGCACTGCAGCCGAAAGCATTATTCCTGCAGCAAAGGAAAGAACAATGTCAGAAAATTTGTGAGATATTTTTTTGAACACAAAACCGAGCACTGAGCCGAAGACCGTAGAAGAGCCGACTCCGAGCGCTGTAAGCAATACCATTTCCATAATAATTTCCTCAGATTATTTTACCAATTATATTCAACGGTTTTTCCGTCGATTTCCCACACAGAGGGAGTTCTTGTTTCAAAGATGTCCACAGGTCTTATCTGATGAGGCTCATTGAAGACTCTGTAAGCCTTGATGATATCCTCCTTCTGCTGCTGAGAAATTTTATTTGTGCAGGAAACAAAAAGCGGAGTGTTGCTGTAAGAAAGAAGATGAAGCCACTGCCCGTTTTTCTCCCAGGGCACATAATCCTTGAGAATGCCCACGCAGTCAGCATCACACATATAAAACGCTTCATTCTGTGCAAGACGGAATGCAAGAGTGTTGACACCCATTTCCTTTGTTCTCTGCCACTCTCTGCCGCTTGTGTCATCACCTGTTCTGTAAATGTGCACAAGGCCTGCAGAAAGATGAGAAACCGTGTTACAGCCGATAATCAGCATATCCCCCGCGGCTTCTTTGACAAGGCTGTAAAAATCAAGAACAATTTCAGCATTGGTTTTGCTCTTGTCATAAAAATGCCAGCCCTTGACATTTGTGATGCCGTCTTTGAGATTTCCGCCGTAATCACCGAACAGGTCAGCAGTTGAAAAATCGTGCTTGAGAAGCTCATAGCCCCAGTCTCTGATTCTTTCAACGTCAGCTCTGATATAAGCCTGAACATCTGCTCTTGTGGGGTCAAGATAAGTTCTTTTTCCCTTTCGGAGAATTCTCATTTCACGCCTGATTGCTCTGTCCTTGTTACGAAGAAGACGCACCCAGATGCCCGGTCTTGCACCCTGAGCTCTGATTTCATCGGCAAGCTTTTTCATATCCTTAAATTTTCTGTTAGCCTTCCAGGGACCTGCACATTTCTTCACCTGCCAGCAGTCGTCAACAACCTCAAAGGGCTTGTTGTCAATCCCCTTTGCAAGCTCAGCCTGAAAAGCCGCATCGGAAACAATCTGACTGAAGCTGCTTTTTCCGTAAGCGTAATACCAATTGTTACCGCCGTAAACTCTTTCCTTGGGAAGTATGGGATTATCACAGAGCTTTCGGCAGTAATCTCTGAGATTTTCATAAACATCGGCTGTGTCATACTTTGAAGCAACGAAGGTCGCAAGGCAGATTTTTCTTCCCTCAAGATGAACACCGCTGCCGCCGTTTCTGCAGTCAACAATTGCAGTTATTCCCTTTGAGTCAAAGGTGAAGCTGACAAAGGCTCTGCAGCCCGTCTTGACACCGAAGCAGAAGGATTTCTCCTTGTCTGTTGCAATGAAATACCAGGGCATAAAGCGGTCATTTTTGCTCAGAGGAAGAAACTCAAGATTACCGTAACTTCTTTCCCAGGCGTCACCGAGAACAAGAGTTTTTTCATCAGCTTCAACATCCCAGTGAAGACGGAGGAATTGGGGGCGGTCAAGCTGAGCTGTCAACCAAAGCTCAAGGTGATCGTCCTCCCCTGAAATTTCATATTTTGCATCACTAAGCTTATTCTCACAGATAATTTCTGCAGTAAAATTTCTTAGATCAAAATTATCATAAACCGACGGTTTCATTGTATCTCCTCCTTTTTACTGTTATTATAGTATCACTCACTTGTGCTTTTGTAAATAAAAACCGTGCAAAATTGAAAATATTGTGTTATTATATAAGTGTTATAAAGGAGGCCTTGACATGAACGTGATTATTTATTGGTTTTATTCAATTTTTCTTTGGGTGGTGTTTATGGTGTCAAATATAATCGGTTCCCCTGTTGCTGAAAAGGTTGAAGCAAAACAATACACAATTGACGGAGACAGCACCTGCTTTGTCGGAGACGGAAGAGTCAGTGTTCATGATCCTTCTGTTATTCAGGACAGCTCGGGCACATTTTATGTTTTCGGCTCACACGGAGCAACAGGAAAAAGCAATGATCTGAAAAATTTTGAAAATGTTTCCTGCGGAATCAACGACAGCAACAGAATGCTTGTTTCCGAGGGAAGCACACTCAGACAGGCTCTTGCGGCACCTCTGAGCTGGACAGACACCTATCAGACTCATCACCTTTTTGAAGAAAGCCGTTGGGAGACAAACGTATGGGCCCCCGATGTAATATATAACGAAGCAATGGGTAAATACTGTTATTATGCCTGCTCATCTGTGTGGGGTACTCCTCATTCTGTAATCTGGTTCGGCACAAGTGACAGCATTGAAGGTCCTTATGAAAACATCCGCTGCATTGTATATTCCGGCTTTGACAACATAACAAGAGGAGCCTTTGTTCCCAAATTTTCAACCCATTATCAGTTCACAAACATTCCCGAGCTGATGAAAAAGGGCAAGCTCTCTGTCAATGACGTGCGCAAGGCAGATTGGTATAATTCTGACGCAATTTATGACAGCAGCCGTTATCCCAATGCAATTGACCCCAACGTTTTCTTTGACGAAAAGGGTGAAATGTGGATGGTTTACGGATCCTATTCGGGCGGTATTTTCCTTATTCCCCTTGACGAAAAAACGGGAGAGCCCAATTATAAATTAATGAAGAAAACTGAAGGCTATGATATTTACTTCGGCAAAAAGCTTCTCAGTACCGCTGAAGCAAATGAATGGACAGGTGAAGGCCCTTACATAACCTACGACAAGGAAAGCGGATATTATTATCTTTATGTGTCCTACTGCGGACTCAATTCCCTCGGCGGATACAATATCAGAGAATACAGAAGCAAATCCGTTGACGGACCTTATCTTGATGCGGCAGGAAACAGCGCTCTTGATGCGGTCAACAGCGGCGTGAAGCTTTTCGGAAATTACAGCTTCAGCAGTTTTGACAAGGCTTATCTTGCTGCGGGACATTCTTCCTCTCTTATCACCGAGGACGGAAAAATGTTCCAGGTTTATCACACCAGATTCAACGACGGCACCGAAGGACATCAGGTCAGAGTGCATCAGATGGCAAGAACAGCAGAGGGCTGGGCAACGGTGCTTCCCTTTGAATATACCGGTGAAACAATTGATTATAAGGGCATTGATAAAATTGACCTTGAGGGTGAATACGAGTTCATAAACCACGGAACAATCAGCAACGGCTGTGCTCATTGGGAGAATGTTGACAAAATCATCTCCCCCACTCAGACAATTGTTCTCAATTCAAACGGCACCGTCTCAGGCCTGAAGGTCTATCAAACAGAAAAAGAAAACACCGCTGTCTCATCAAGAAATGTAAGCGGGGCCTGGGAAATCAGAGAAGGCACGGCTTATGTCACCTTCACCCTTGACGGCACTGTCTTCAGCGGAGTTTTCTGCAGACAGACAGAAGAAAACAGCGGCACTGAAAAAATTGTTTTTTCAGCAATCGGAGAAAACAACGAATCAATCTGGGGCGTGAAAACAAAATCTTGAATTAAGGAGTAAGAAAGTGAAGTTAATGAATTTTTTCAAAAGAAAAAGCGTACTCACCTGCAAGGATATAAACATCCGTGATCCATTTGTTCTTTGTGAAAATGGAAAATATTATATGTACGGAACAAGAGCAAAAAATTTCGGCAAGAAAACGGGCGGCTTTGACGTTTATGTTTCAGATGACCTTGAATCCTGGAGCAGACCGACGGAATGCTTCAACTCAGTCAAACACGGACTTAATTATATTGTCAACTGGGCTCCCGAGGTACACAAATACAAAGACAAATATTATATGTTTGCAACCTTCACAAGAAAAAGCAACAAGCTCAGAGGCACCTTTGTTCTTTCTTCCGACAGTCCCGTTGGTCCCTTTGTCCCCCACAGTGACACAGCTGTAACACCTGAAGAATGGGAATGCCTTGACGGCACTCTTTACATAAACAGCGAAAGTAAGCCATTCATTGTTTTCTGCCACGAGCATACACAGATTATAGACGGAACAATCTGCTATGCTCCGCTGAGTGATGACCTGAAAAGAATTGACGGAGAGCCGGTGACACTGTTCAAGGCATCTGAGCCTTACTGGGCAGACAAAAGCAGATTTCCGAAGGAACACAGAATCACCGACGGCCCCTTTATGCTGCGCACACAGGAAGGCACTCTGCTTATGCTTTGGTCAACATTCATCAAGGGAAAATATGCCCAGTGCCTTGTCCGCTTCAATGACGGTGAGCTGAGCATGAATTTTGAGCATCTTCCTCCCCTTGTTGATAATGACGGCGGACACGGAATGATTTTCAAGGATAAAAACGAAAAGCTTATTCTGACCTATCACACACCCAATCTCAACGGATTTGAGCATCCGTATTTTGTTGAGGTTGAGGATAAGGGTGACAAAATTGTAATCAAAAAATAAGGCAGTAAAAAAAAGATGTGACGGTGAAGCTCACCGTCACATCTTTTTGTTTTATTGAATTACATAAGCTTAAGATAAAGCTCCTTGATTTCCTCAACGCTTGTGTCTCTGGGGTTACCGGGACGGCAAGCATCGTCAAATGCTGACTGAGCAAGGAAGTCAATGTCTTCAGTCTTGACAATTTCCTTAAGGTCTGTGGGAATGCCCACATCAACAGAAAGCTGCTTGACAGCGTCAATTGCAGCCTTTCTTGCATCCTCAAGGCTCATTGCTTCTGTGCCTTCAACACCCATTGCCTTTGCAATGTCTCTGTATTTTTCACCTGTTGCACAGGCGTTGTATTCCATAACTGTGGGAAGGATGATTGCATTTGCAACACCGTGAGGTGTGTCATAAAGTGCACCGAGAGGATGAGCCATTGAATGTACGATACCAAGACCGACATTTGAGAAGCCCATACCTGCAATGTACTGACCGAGAGCCATGCCCTCTCTGCCCTCTGCGGTGTTTTCAACTGCTCCGCGCAGGCTCTTTGCAATGATTTCAATTGCCTTAATGTGGAACATATCACTCATTTCCCAGGCACCCTTTGTGATGTAACCTTCAATTGCGTGAGTGAGAGCATCCATACCTGTTGCTGCGGTGAGTCCCTTGGGCATTGAAGCCATCATATCGGGGTCAACAACTGCAACAACGGGAATATCGTGCACATCAACACAAACCATCTTTCTGTCCTTTTCAACGTCTGTGATAACATAGTTGATTGTTACCTCAGCGGCTGTACCTGCTGTTGTGGGAACAGCAATGATGGGCACGCAGGGATTCTTTGTGGGAGCAACACCCTCAAGTGAGCGTACATCAGCAAATTCGGGGTTTGTGATGATGATACCGATTGCCTTTGCAGTATCCATTGAAGAACCGCCGCCGGTTGCAACGATGCAGTCTGCACCGCTAGCCTTAAAAGCTTCAACGCCTGTCTGAACGTTCTCAATTGTGGGGTTGGGCTTGATGTTTGAATAAATCTCATAAGCAATCTCTGCTGCATCAAGAATATCAGTTACCTTTTTTGTAACCTCAAACTTGATAAGATCAGGGTCTGAGCAGACAAAAGCTTTTTTGAAGCCTCTTGCCTTGATTTCGGTTGCAATCTCATTAATTGCACCTTTTCCGTGATAGGATGTTTCATTAAGTACGAATCTGTTTGCCATAAATATTTCTCCTTTAAATTATTTTATCTGAATAAGAACTGCTCCGAATAACTGTTTCCCTTTCGCAAGGAAAACAGTTATTCGGCTTTTCGGATTTATTCTCAGCCGTAAATGGGACCGTATTTTTTACAAGCCTCATAGTCTGCACTCTGGCTGTCTTCTGTGCCGAAGGCTGCCCAGCAGTGGGGACGGAAGATTCTGTCTTCGGGAACATTGTGCATATTCACGGGGATACGAAGCATTGAAGCAAGAGTGATAAGATCATCACCAACGTGACCGTAAACTGTAACACCGTGGTTTGCGCCCCAGTTAGCCATAACTGAATAAACATCCTTGAATGCACCCTTGCCTGTGAGGTTGGGAACAAACCAGGTTGTAGGCCATGAGGGGTCGGTTCTCTTGTCGATTACAGTGTGAGCTGCATCAGGAAGATCAGCGGTGTAACCCTCAGCAATCTGCATAACGGGGCCGATACCCTCAATAATGTTGACTCTGAGCATTGTGACAGGCATTTCTGCTTTGCAACGGAAATGGCTTGAGAATCCGCCGCCTCTGAAATATTCATAGTTTGCTCTGCACCAGTCTGTTGCCTCAAGGCAGGCATCGATGTCCTGCTGAGTCATTTCCCAGAAGGGCTTCATGCAGCCTTCACCCTTGTCGTTCTTTGCGGCACCGCTGCCGTCAAGAGCAGTTGCACCCGAGTTGATAAGATGGATAAAGCCATCCTTTGCCTTGCCCTCGGGCTTGATTCCTGTCACTCTTTCACAAGCCTCGGGACTCCAGTATGTACGGACATCGTGGAAGCAGGGAGCACTGCCTGAAACAAGTGTACCGAGCATCATTGCAACACCGTTGAGAGTGTCATTTTCTGTTGCAAAGGGTGTGGGAGCCTTGGGGCCGTTCCAGTCAAATGTTGAAGCCATAATTGCTTCGGTGAAGTCAGCATTGGGAAGCCAGTCTGTCCAGTTTCTCTGACCCTGGAAGCCGCCTGCAACAGCGTTCTTGCCGAGGGCCTCCTCGTGCCAGCCAAGCTCATCAAGCTTCTTGTTGCCGTAAAGGATGTCTTTGACGATGATTGAGAATTTTGCAATGAATTCCCAATCCTTGTCGGGATCAATAACCTTTGATTTTCTGATGATTTCGGGAAGATTTTTGCCTGCATTTACATCAAAGCCTTCCTTGCAGTTTGCCTTGATCCAGCTGTAAGCCTTTTCAAATTCTTCCTTGTCATAAATTTCAAGAGCAATTCTTCTGATAATATCACTCATATCAACCCACTCTGCGCGGATTCCGAAATATTTCTGGAACATTGAAGCATCGCAGTAGCTGCCGGCAATACCCATTGAAATGCCGCCAAGGTTAACATAAGCCTTGTTTTTCATCCATCCGATTGCAATTGCACCCTTTGCAAAGCTGATAATTTTCTTTGCAACGTCTTCGGGGATGGTTTTGTCATCAAGATCCTGAACATTTCTGCCATAAATTGAGAAAGCGGGAAGACCCTTCTGAGCATAAGCTGCCATAACTGCAGCAAGATAAACCGCACCCGGTCTTTCTGTTCCGTTGAAGCCCCACACAGCCTTGACGGTGTTGGGATTCATATCAAAGGTTTCTGAGCCGTAGCACCAGCAGGGAGTTACAGAAAGAGTGGCAACAACGTTCTGAACCGAAAACTGCTCTTCACATTTTGCAGCTTCTGCACCGCCGCCGATTGTTGTCTCTGAAATCACACATTCAACGGGTTTTCCGTCGGGATATCTGAGAGTTTTGCTGATAAGCTCAGCAGCTGCCCTTGCCATGTTCATTGTCTGAACCTCAAGGCTTTCTCTTACACCGCCCCAACGTCCGTCAATAACGGGTCTGATACCAATTCTGGGATATAACATAACATCTTCTCCTTAATATTTATTTTTTTATAATTTTGCAAAATCTTTTATAAGCCTCATCCCAATCGGGAGTGCGGTTTTCCTCAAAGGTCTTCACCTTTTCGGCCTCAGCAATGATTTCTCTGCCCTTTTCAATGGATTCAATTTCACCAAGGGCAACAAGCTGAAGAACAATGTTTCCGAGCGCCGTTGCTTCAATGGGACCCGCAACAACGGGTATGCCAAGGCTCTGCGCTGTCAGCTCACACAAAAATCCGTCCTTTGTTCCGCCGCCCATAAGATGCAGAACGTCAAAGCTTTTGCCTGTGCATTCACTGATCTGTTCAAGGGCAAGGCGGTATTTCATTGCAAGGCTTTCATAAATACATCTGACAAGCTGTCCGATTGTTTCGGGCACCGGCTGGTCTGTTTCCTTGCAATAAGCTCTGATTTTATCGGGAAGCTTTCCGTGAGCGGAAAGTGAAGGAGCATCGGGATCGATGAAGCTTCTGAATTTTTCACTCTCACGCGCCATCATCTCAAGCTCGTTATAAGAATATTTTCTATCGGTTTCCGCAAGGTCGCGTCTGGTTTCCTGAATCAGCCAAAGACCGCTGATATTTTTCAGGAAATTGACCTTTCCGTTGGCTCCCATTTCATTGGAAAGCTCAAGAGCGTTGCTCTGCTTTGTCATAACGGGGCTGTCAAGCTCACAGCCGATAAGAGACCAGGTGCCGCAAGAAAGGAAAGCGGGATTTTCTGTTTTTGCTGGCATTGCTGCAACGGCACACTGTGTGTCGTGCCCTGCAACGCTGATGACGGGAATTCCCTTGTAATAACCGTTGACTGTTGCACAGCCTTTAAGCTGCGGGAAAAGCTCCTCATTGACAGAAAAGGCATCAAGTATTTTTTTGCTCCATGCTTTTTCCTTCATATCGAGCATCTGTGAGGTTGAAGCAATTGTCATTTCACAGACCTTTTCTCCCGTAAGAAGATAAGCAAACAAGTCAGGCATAAAAAGAAGCTTGTCCGCCTTCGGAAGATTTTCGTCGCTGATAAGCTGAAAAAGAGTGTTGATGTTCATAATCTGATTACCCGTTTCAGCATAAATCTCATCAGCGCCAAGCTTTTCAAAGGCCACGGAAAGAGCATCCTTTGTTCTTTCGTCACGGTAATGATAAGGCGGATGAATAAGCTTGCCCTCCTTGTCAAGAAGGCCGTAATCAACGCCCCAGGTATCAAAGGCTATTGAGTCAATCTGACCTGCCTTTTCGATTGCCTGAATAATTTCACCGTAAATCATATCAACGTTATGGCAGACGTGACCGTCAACGTTAAGAGGAGTGTTTTCAAAACGGTGAATTTCCTCATAGGTGATGCTTCCGCTGTCATAAACAGCCTTGATTGCTCTGCCTGTTGAAGCACCGAAATCAAAGGCTAAAACAGTTTTCATTTAACCACACCCTTTTTAAGAAGAATATTGGCATAAATTGCCTTTTCCCCTGTTGCAATTATAAGATAAGCATCCTTTGCTCTTTCATAAAAAGCAAAGCGCTCGGTGAAGTCAATGCTGTGATGCTCAGGCTCATACTTACACAGAATTTCATCATAGGTGCCCCAGATTTCAGGAGTGCCGCAAGTGTCACCCTTGACAACCTCCATAAGTGCAACGGGCTTTTCCGTGTATGTATCAAGAGGAATAAGCTGAAGCACTGCATCAAGAATTTCGGGCACACCGTGTCCGTCGGCTCTGATGACAATTGAATTCCTGCCAACACTGTGGCAAGGGAAATTTCCGTCTGCAATCACAACCTCGTCTCCGTGACCCATTTCAGCAAGAGCCTTGAGAAGCTCAGGTGAAATCAGCGGTGATATTCCTTTAAGCATATTTTTTACCTCTCAATCAGTCTTTCTTGTGAAGAAGCTCATCATCGGGATTGAACACCTTATATCCGGGGTGTCTGCCTGTGATTCTGTAATAGCTTCTCAGGTCAATGAGCTTCTGAATGTTTTCACTGCTGATGTCACGGCTGCCGCCGAGAATAACAGCATTGATTGTGATTTTTGCCCAGAGCTCAAGACTTTCCATTCTGTAAAAGGCGGTAATTACATCTCCGCCGACAGCAAGTGCACCGTGATTTTCAAGAAGCATAACATCGTGCTCCTCAAGATAAGGCTCAATTGAATCGGGCACCTCTGAGGTTGAGGGAGTTCCGTAAGGAGTGAGAGGAACTGAGCCGATTGCGGCAACGTCTTCAATCATATTATACATATCCATTGCCTTATGAGCCACGGCAAAGCCTGTTGCTCCGGGAGGATGAGCGTGAATAACGCTGAACACGTCCTCTCTTTTTTCATAGCAGCGAAGATGCATTTTGATTTCACTTGAAGGTCTGTAACCCTCCTGAGCCTCAAGGATGTTACCCTGCATATCAAGAATAACAAGCTTTTCGGGAGTGATGAAGGATTTGCTGATGCCTGTGGGAGTTGCAATCACTCTGCCGTCGGGAAGCTTTGCGCTGACGTTTCCGTCATTTGCCGCAACCCAACCGAGCTGCCACATTTTGTGACACACGTCGCAAATCTGTTCTTTAATCTGTTGTAAATTATCCATAAAAAACTCCTTTTTAATTTTATTATTATGTTTAAGTATATCAAATGTAAAAGAGAAATTCAATAACAATATGTGAAATAAAGAGGCAAAAAATAAAGAAAAAGCGTCAAAAAAGCCTTTGGCCTCTGTCCCCTTTCCGAAAATCCGAAGCTGACGGAAGCTCAAGAACATATTGAGGTTAAACTTAACAAAAAAAGCAGAGACCTGACGTCTGCCAAGCCTCTGCCTTGAGTTTTTAATTGTTACCTGAATCAGAATTCGTAATGGTGAACGGACACACCGATAACTCTGTTGTAATCAAGAACGTGAAGAACAGTTCCGTTTTCTGTGCGGGTGAAGGTCATACCCTCAGCCTCAATGTTGCCTGAACCGACATTTCTTTCAGCCACAACAGTTACCTCTCCGCTTTCGGTGTCAACGGCAAAAATGTTTTTGATGCTGCTTTCCTTTGTGTCCTGAGAAAGATAAAGTGTACCGTCAAGGAATTCACCGCCCTGAATACGCTTTATTGCACCGTAACCGTTAAGGCTGATGCTTCTGACATATTCCATTGAGTTGTTCACATCGTAAACGTGGATTGTTTTTGTGTTTTCCCAGACGCTTGCATAAAGAAGACCTGTTTCACTGTCAACCGCACACCAGGGCACACCTGATTCAAATTTTTCAACGGGAAGATTATAAACCTCACCGGTGGTCTCAAGTGTCTGAGCATCAAAAACAACAATGCAGGAGGGAACCTCCTCACCGCCTTCAACGGAAGCATAAATTTTTCCGTTGTAATAACTGATACCGCCGATATGGTTGTTGCCGCGGTCAGAGCATTCCTCGGGAAGAGGATTGATGTTCTGATCAACGAATTCCATTGAATCAACAGAGAACTTTCCGAGAGCAGTAAGATTCAGAGCTGTGATTGCTCCGCTTGTGTAAAAATATTCACCGTCAGTGGTAATTCCCTGACCTGTAATGAAAGCCTGATCAAAGACAACGGTGTCAGTTGAAATAAGCTTTGCACTTTCAGAGCTGACTGCGGCAGGAGTTGTGATTACTGTGATAATATAAAGCAATAATGTCAGATAATAACGAAATTTAGCAAGTACTGTCATTTTTTATTTCACCTTTCCTATAAGCTGTGCAAAGGCTTCGGTCAGAACTGAGCCAGCCTTTGTTGAGCAAACATTGATTTCTTCATTTTCCGTGAACATTGAACGGATGTCATTGTCGGGAAGAATGTATCCGATCTGATCATTGTTAAGGCCGAAGCAAATGAGCTTTTCAACCTGAGCGGTTTCCTCCATTGAAGAATAACCCCAGCTCTGTCCCGTCCAGCTTTCACTTGCAGTTACGGCTCCGCCCCAGACGATTTCGGGAGCAAGCTCACCGGGAGCCATAACAACACCGATTCTGTTGCCCAGCTCCATATAACCGATTTCGGTAATAACGGCAAAGTCACTGCCCTGTTTAACGGCAACGGAATCAATTATACCCTCTCTTACTGCAAGAATATGTACGGGGTTATCAGCGGTGACGCTGACCTCAGCGAAGGCAATGTTGAGCACAGGCTCAAGCTCGATTTCATTGTCAGAGGAAATAATTCTCTTTGCAAGCTCGATGCCGTAAGCCTTGATTTTTGAATTTTTGGCGGTTGCCTGATAGCTGACATTTGTTCTGTCGGTTGTTATTGCAACCTCAGCGCCCTGAACATAAACAACGTCTGCACCCTGAGTCTCTTTGACGTATTCCTTGAAATAATAAGGGAAGTCAGCGGAAATCTCTGTGTTGTCGGAGCTGAAGCCCGTGCAGTGAATACCGGCTTCACAAATCCAGATTTCATTTTCACCTTCATCAAAGGGAACAAAACGGAATCGGTGAATTTCACCGTCAAAGACCTCGGGGGCACGCTTGTCATGCATAAGATCCTCAGCTGAGGCACTTGAATAATAAAGACTTCCCTGAGTCATTGAATCAACAGCGGCAACAACATTTTCTGCAACAACGTTATAAAGATTTTCCATAAATTTATCAGATTTTCCGCTGATGAATTTATCTTCATCGGTTCCCATTGCACTGAAGCCGGGATTGATAATAATTGCAGGAACAAGAGCAACACCCATACCGAGTGTGTCAATGGCTGAATGCTGATGGAGAACTGAAATGTTAAGGCTGACAATGCCCTTTTCCTGAGCAAATTCAGCAAGTCTTTCTCTGATTTTAAGCACATCTCCTCTTGCAATGCCAAAGCCGTCGATTACTGCCTGGACAACAATACCGCTTACACCGTCGGAAATTGCATAAATGCTTACACCCTGATCATCGATAATTGCGGTGGGAGTCTGAGGAGCAAAGGTCTGCAAAGCTCCTGCCATTGCATATTCTCCGCTGAGAACATCAAGACCCTCAAGAAGTGAGCCGTAAGAATATCCCATACTCCACACAGCAGAGGAATCAACCTGAGTTTCAAAGGTTTCCTCACCCGAATAAAAGCTTTCCGGAGTTTGATAATCATCATAATTCTGCCAGCTCTTCCACCAGTCAAGACCGGGGATGAAGGCATTGACTGCCTTTCCGAAAATCTGAACAAAGCGGTCAAGAATCATATAAAGCACCGCCTGAACTCTCTGAAGAGGACCTTGAGTTATGTCAAGCTTTGAAGCTGCTGAAACGGGCGTTGCCAGAATCAGAAACACAATTGCAAAGGATAAAATCCCCGCAATAATTTTTTTTGCTGTTTTCATCGTTTATCTCTCCTTTTTTGTAAAAAAGTTTTTTACAGCTTTATAATAACACACTGTCAGACAATTTTGCAATAAGGAATATAATAAGTTTCTAAAAAATTATGCCTTCAGCTTTTGCTCACGATATCGAATTCATTCATGCTGTTACGCAAACTCAAAACAAATCCTTTTATTTATCCGCAATCAATTTTTTATTTCGGTAATTGCGGAGAAAAATTCCTTTTATATCAAACCATTACCCCGACTCAGCCTTATTGACATAAAAGGAGCAAGGGAGTATAATTGTTTTAACGTGCTAAAGAAATAAAAGGAGGAAAAAACAATGAAAAAGCATTTAAAAATCATTGCCGCCGTGCTCTGCATCTTTATTTGTACGGCCACTGTTTTTTCCGCGGGGCTTCTTTCTGACGTTGACGGACACTGATGCTCTGAGGAAAGCTGTTCCCTGTGCGCTCTTGTCAGTCATAATAATCAGCTTTTTATTGCCGCCGTCAGCCTTTCTTTCTTCGGCTTTTTTGTGATTACAGGTACGGCTTTGCTTTCGGGAAAAAATCTTTTTTCTTCAAAGGGTCTCAGAAAGCTTCTGCCCGTGAATCAGAAGGTAAAGCTCACAGCCTGTTGCTCTTCAGTTCATCACTCAGGAGGGTGCACAGTTCAATTACGGCTACGCAGACGGTTATTTTGAAAAGATGATTTCAACCATCGAAGAGGTAAACGCAAGCGAATTCTCAGAGCTTACCGAAAACATCAGAAAGGCTCAGATTCTTGCAAAAAAAGCGTTAACCGCCCTTAAAACGGCGAATATATAAGCGCAACAGAACATACCACCACATTCGGTAACGGCAGAACTCAGTATAAAATGAATAACGCTGACTCCTATGAAGAGCAGCTCAATGACATTTATTCAGAGTTTGCAAGCCGGCTTGCCGAGTGGGAAATTTAAAAAGAAAAAGGAGAAAACAAAATGAAAAACAAAAACACCTTACAAGCCATCAAGTTTGCACTCTTTTCCGCTTCAGCGGGAATCATTGAGGTCGGAGCCTTCACTTTGCTCAATGAGGTTGCAAAGCTCAGCTACTGGCCCTCTTACCTGGTTGCTCTCATCCTGTCAATTCTGTGGAATTTCACACTCAACAGACGTTACACCTTCCGCTCAGCAGCAAACATCCCCGTTGCAATGGCAAAGATTTTCGGCTTTTATCTTATCTTCACTCCCCTTTCAACCTGGCTCGGAAACATTGCAGCCACAAAGGGCGTGAATGAATACATTGTTCTCGGTCTTACAATGGCATCAAACTTTGTTCTTGAATATCTTTTCTGCAAGTTTGTTGTTTACCGCAATCAGGAAGACACACTTGAAACCAAGACAAAGAATAAAGAATAACCAACTTATCGCAACAGCTCTCCGAATGAATCGGAGAGCTGTTTTTTTGTCGTTAAAACGTTGTCCGTTAATTCTTTCAAATCAGCTTTATAAAGCATCTCTGAGTCCTCTGAGAAAGAATCACCCCATTTGGAGAAAAGGTCTTTAAAAAAGCCATTAAACGCAGATTATTCACCAAAAGCCGTCTGCGAAAGAATCAAACAAAAAAAGCTGAAGAAAAGAACATCCCTTGACCTTCTCAGCAGTCTTTCATTTTTTCTCAAAAGCGTTTTCCGACAAAATAAAAACGGCTGAAGATTTGTCTTCAGCCGTTTATTGATTATGTTATTGTCAGACTGTGTAAATCACAATCAGATCATGCCAAGGAACTTCTGGATTTCAATAAGAAGAGCCTTGAAGAAGATAACGATCTTGTCCCAGAGAGTGTAGGGCTTTCTTTCGTATTCAAAGTTTTCACCGTTGACTTCGGTAAGAACGCCGTCCTTATCCATTTCAAGAATCATATATCTGATGTGGCTTGCTTCATCTTCAAAGAGGAAGCCGAATCTGCCGTCACTGAGCTCTGTAAGACATGAGTATGCAAAGAAGCTCTGATTTACGTGATAAGTCTGAATCCATGTAACTGTGTTGTCATCGTTTACAACACCAGTTCTGATTACACCGTCAGCTCTTGAAGCCTGATTTGAGGGATATGAGCCGAGGATAACCTTTTTGCCGTCAATTGTCTTGCTTGTGTTGATGAAGGAAACCATGCAGTTGCCGTTAGCCTTAAGCTCAAGGTCTGCAGTGAAGGTTGACCAGGTTACACCCTTGTCCTTGCTGTCTGCATAAGCAACATAGTCATAACCGTTTCTTGCATAAAGACGGAGAACACCGTTGTTAAGCTCAACAATCTGAGATTCACTTGTCTTACCGACAACAACCTTTGATGTTGTTTCAGCGCCTCTTTTCCAGGTCTTACCGCCGTCATCTGAATAGATGGTGCTTACGTTCTCGAATACGTTCCAAGCAATACCGCCAACGTTGTTGTCATAAACAACGAAGATGATTCTTTCAGTGCCGTCTTCAAGAGTTGTTACAAAGCCTTTACCGGGGCAGATGCCGAGGAAGCTTTCATCTTCTGTTTTAACCTGAGCAGAAATAAGCTCACCCTTGCTCCAGGTTTCACCGTTGTCTTCACTAGTGATGAGCCAGAGATAGCATGTGTTATAGCAGCAAAGCTCAGCATCATTATAGAAAACCTTCTGCTGTACTTCCTTGTCACTGCCGTACTGCTTCATCATAAGAGCTTCACCGTTTTTGTAAAGGTTGTAATCTCTGTCAACGCTGTAAACAGTCTGAGTTGAGTCACTTACCTTATAAACTGCTGCAAAACCGTTTTCGTCGAAATCACCGACATAGTTCTGGAAGGTTCTGAGAGCGTCATTGTTGTCACCTGTTGTGAGGAGAAGACGCTTAACGCCGTTAATTTCTTTGAAGCCTGAGCCTTTGTTAGCCTTGAGATAGCCGCCGTTTGAGGTCCAGACGTCTGTCATAAGGAAGATTTTGCCTTCTGAATTCTGAACAATTGCTGAATCGATGAAGGATGCGCTGTAAGCATCGGTTTCACCGTCTGCAAAATCATCAAAGTAATTGACAATTTTGTATTCCCAATCTGTGTAACCGTTGGGTGAAATTGCAATTGCGGTGTCAATGTTGTTCGGTGAATCTGAGCCGTGGTCATAACGGATGTCGGCTGCAGCGATTACTGAACCGTCGTTGAGTGTGTAAAGTGCGGGAATACGGTAAGTTTCTGAACCGAGAACACCAGCGTCAAAAACCTGATCGTATTCAACTGCGGCAAAAGCAACTGCTGAAAAAGCAAACAGTGTTACCACAGAAAGAATAATTGCAAGAGCTTTTTTCATTTCTATATTCCTCCATAATTTAAGATGATATAATCATAACATTTTATATAGCAAAAAGTCAATGATTTGAATAAAGATTGTTAACTTATTTTGATTATTATGTCCGCTTCTTATCAAGCCTTGAAAATACTCTTGAAAAAGTCTGCAATTTTTTCAAGAATAATTCTCAGGAAATTGAAAAACTTTGCAAGTGCAGAAGTGTTTTCAGCCTTTGAGGGTGAGGTTGTATCCTCAACAATCACATCGTTTTCACGGTCATAATATAAGAATCTGGGAAGCTCACCACTGTCACAGGTAAGCTCCTGCTCAGCAAAAAGGAACATTGAATTAAGCTTGTTTGTTATCCAAATTTCACTGTGAGTTGCATTTTTGATAAACCATGTTTTCTCGGGGAAAAGACAGCCTGAAGCATCAATTGTTCTGTCAGGTGAGATATATTCCGAAGCCTTGTCTGCAAGGTATTCCTCTGAGAAAGTGCTGTTGTAATCAGCAGTCACTGCACCCAGTGAGGTTTTTACAGTGTCAACAACAGTGTCGCTGAGAATTCTCCATTCATCCGTCAAGGGAATTGAAGAGTAGCCGTATCTTGAAATAACGGCAAGCTTTGCATTTTTATCAAGCTCAACAAGAAGCTCCTCTCTGTTTTCTCTGACAAGTGAGCCGTAAGCTTCAATTCTTGTTCTGAGGCCCGACATATCCTCATCCTTATAAATCTCATTGAAAACAAAGTTCATTGACTCATCAAGATCTTCGTCGGGTACCAATGCCCAAACTGTAAGCCAAGAGCCGAAAATGGGCACAAGTGTGTCACTGATAAGCACGGGAGCAATCACGTCAAGGGCGTCATCAAGCAGCTCAATGAAATAATCTGACATACCTGCAATTTCAAGAATATCAAGCGTGCTGTGAACAAGCTCGTCATATTCTGATGCTGTGAGAACTCCTCTGAGATAATTCATAAATGCAGCACTGTCAATGTTCATTCTGCCCGAAAGCATTTCACCAACATAAGACACGCCGTCAATTGCGGGTGAATCAAGAACAATTGACTTGATTCTGCCGTTTCCGTATTCACCGAGATAAGCCCCTGTGATGATGCTGCCCAGAGAATGAACAACAACGGCAACCTGCTCACATTCACTTTTGAGACAGACGGCTTCAATGAAAGCATTCAGCTCATCTGCAATTTCAACAGGGTCACCTCTCCAGTCATAATCAAAGCGGACTGTATCATTTTTACTGATTTTTTCGGGGATTGTGACAACCGCACCCGAATTCCCCTTTGCTGAGCCGTCGGGATTATTGAACCAGCCTGCAAACATTTCATTGACAGGCTCACAGACAGCCTTTGAAAGCTTTTCAGCATTCTTATCAGCGGCATAAGTGATAACAGCAGGAAGAAGATCCTTTTTGACAAAATCAATAAGCTGCTGATTGTCGGGAACTGTTATGAGAGTTGATGGGTCATCCTTGTCGGTGTAAATCGGACTTGTATTAATTCCCGGGATATAAATTACGGGACAATCCTGATCTTCTGCGGCTGCTGAAGCGGGAATGAAAAGTGTAAAAACCATCATAACAGCAAGCAGTACACTGAGAACTTTTTTAACGTTCATATTATCATTCTCCTTTTAATAAGGATTATTTGATTTTTTCACCAAAGAGATGGTTGAGAATCAATTTGGGAATACGGATAATCATTTTGATAATTTCAATGAATTTCTGATAAAATGTTTTTTCTGTGTTTTCCTCCTTAGGAACAAGAGGCTCGAGCATTTCGGGATCTTCCTCAGAAACGGTGAGGTACTGCGGTCTGTAAGAATCTGAGAAAACATCAAGCTCCTTAAAGATAATCTCTTCAATAAATCTGTTGTAATCGACATTCTTCTTTCCGTGTCCGAGACCCTGAATGTACCAGGTTCTGAAGGGAAGAACGCCTGTTGAAGCATCAATGTTCCAATCGGGAGACATAAAGTTATAATCTGTAAATCTCTGCTGCTGATAATCAGCGGGAAGCTTGTCACCGAAGGTTGTGCAGGTTGCGCCGAAGGATGAAATGGGCAATGTAACAAGACCGTCATCCATTGTGTTTTCACCTGAATAAAGAGGTACTGCAGCAATGCCGAACTTTGCAACAATGGCAACATCAAGACCCTGAACATTTTCCTGAGCATTGAGATAAATCTCAGCAGCCTTGCTGGCAATGTTGTAATGATAATGATTCATTTCGGCAATCAGCTTTGCATAAGTGTGCTCGGGATTCATATAATCATCACCGTAAACAAAGCGCATTGCAGATTCAAAATATTTGTCGGGCACACAGACCCAGAGTGTGGGAAGAGTTGCAAGAAAATCACGGGTTACATCAACAACTGCAGAATAAACAACCTCTGCAAGCACGGGCTCGGCAAGAAGATTCAGAAGAATTTCGAGAGCGCCCGCCTCATCAAGAATATAAAAGAAATCCGCAAAAAATTCACTTTCGGAAAGCTGGCTGATGTAATCGCAAAGGCCCAGAGAGTTCACATTGAAATCACCGCTGAGCAACTCACCCAGGAAATTCATACCGCCCACAGAGGGAGCACAAAGAAGAATTGTGTCAATTCTTTCAAGCTCCTCGGGATAAGCGTACATAAATGCGGTGACAATGTTTGCACCGTAGCTTGAGCCGATCATTTCAATTTTATCGGTGTTTGTTTCCTCAAAGACCTGATCAATGCAATCATAAAGCTGCTTTGCTGAGAGCACGGGAGACTGTCTGCAGTCATAATAAAACTCATATTTACCCTGTCCTCTGTAACGGAAGCCCACGGGCTCTGTTGTAACACCCTCAACATTTGAGCCGTCAGGCATAATTGCCAGCATACCCATTGTATCCATAATATAGTTATAGATAACATCGTGAAGAATCTGAGGGTTGTCACTGAGTGCGGATTCAATGATATAATCATCAATGTTATAAAGATTATTGATGAATCTTTCCTCATCAAGAGGCCAGAACAAAGATGTCTGCTCGGGATCATCCTCATAATAAATATCCACGCAGCCGGCGCCGAAGCCCTTGACAACAATCTGAGGATAATGATTGTAGGTCTCACCGCTGTCAGTCACCGTTGTGACGGTTTCAGCAGTTCCTGCAGCAAAAGCGGAAGGTGCCGCTGTGAAAATCAGCAGACAAGCCAAAGCAAATGAGACTATTTTTTTCACAGATTTTTTCATAAAAAAGCCTTCTTTCTTTGTTTTTTTCAGCTTCGCACAACAAGCAATGCAAAGCTAATTTTTAAAATTTTTTTAACAATATTAAGTATAGCACAACAATTATATAAAAGCAATACAAAGTTTAAAGCAAAAAAGCCCCGCAATACACCCCTTGCGGTGCTGATATAAATAAAGTCATACAGCCTTTCAACGAAAACCTATTATAAAAAAAGAAAATCCGGGATAAAACCGGATTTTCAAATTATTGATCTGAAGCTTTAAAATCAACCGAAGATATCGGAAAACGCAAAGGTTCCGTTGAATATTTTTCTAAGATATCCGACAATCATTTTAAAGAAATCAAAAAAGGCGGAAAGTCTTGAGAATACTGTCGGCTTTTCAACAGGACGGGTTATGAATTCAAGATCACCGCAATTTTCCTCTGTCATATTTGAGGTTGTTGCTGTTTCATAATCATAAACCATAAACTGCTTGTAACCTGTCTTGTTGTAAACGGTATCAATGTTTTCATTTGTACCGTTAAGGAAAGCATAAATTACAGGATAAAGCGCTTCAATCTCGTCATGATGTGCGTTTTTAAGAATCCATACTCTGTCAGGAGCAACACAGGTTGAAAGGTCAATCTGTTTGTCAGGTGAAAGATATCTGAGATTTTTATCAGAGATTTTTGAAATATGCTCATCAGAAAGAGTCTGTCCGATGGGAGCTGTTGTTGCTCCGTAGGCAACGTGCTTGACACTTGCAAGTCCGTCGCTGATAAGGTCAGCATCCTCTGTAATGGGGAAATTCATAAAGCCGTATTTTGCAACAAAGGCATAATGAATGCCAAGCTCATCAAGATACTCATAAAAGCCTTTTCGGTCCGAGGAAATTTCTGATCTGTAATGCTCAATTTTTGCAATAAGACCTTCATATTTTGTTCTGAGCTCTGAGCCTTCTTCACCGAAAAGAAGATTAAGAGCAGCATCCATATCCTCTTCGGCAATTTCTGTCCAGTAATTAATCTGAGTTGCCAGTCCGAAGGCGTGACACAAAGCAGGTATAAGCGCCTTATACAGCTTTGCATAAAGCTCCTCAACACCGTCAAGAGCCGCATCTGTAACAGTAACCTGATTAAAGAAATTCATTGTCTTGGTAACAATTTCATTAAGAACATCACCGAAAACAAAACCTACGCCTACGTCATTCTGACCGCAGAAATCAAGCTGACCTGCATATCTTTCAACAGTTTTTGCATCAAACTCAATCTGACCGCTGAAGGCCTTGGAAATAACAGTTGATTCATTTGAAAGAACGTCACAGAACAGCACGTTTTTAACAAGGTTTAAATGTCCGTATTCCTTAAGGTAAGCCATAAGAAGGCTGCCGCCCATACATCTTGCATATATTGAAACCTGTTCTTGATCAGTTGAATCAAGAACCTGAAGAATATATTCGTGAAGTCTTTCAACGTGGTCATATGGAGAAAGACGCCAGTCATAAGAAAACTGATATGACACGTTCACTTTGTAATTATAATCAGACTTTGAAGCTGCCACTGATGCTTCCTCAACAGATTTGAGGACACCTGTGCCATTTTTGGGGTTGCCGTTTTCATCAAGTCCTGCATCCACAAACAAAGGTGAAAGCTCATCGTAAATAACTCTGCCGTAGTTATCCCAATTATCAAAAAGCATACCCTCAAGAACAAAGGGCTTAAGAATGTTAACAACTGAATCAACAATAGCATCCTTGTCAGGTCCGTCTTCTCCGCCGAGAGAAAGCTCTTCAAACTGTGTCACCAGAAGAGTGCCGTCAGGATAATACAGACCGTCACCGTTGCCTCTGATGTAAACAATGGGCGTTCTTTCTTCAGCTGCGAAAGCCATCGGTGCCATAACGGCAAAAAGCATCACAGCGGTAAGAACAAGTGAAATAATTTTTTTCATTTTACACACACCTTTCATTTTTTTCGTTCAAATTATTTTAACATTTAATATAATCTCTGTCAACTGATAATCTTTATTTTTATCTGATAAAAAATTTTCCCAAAGTTTTTTTACTCCGCTCTTTTAAAATTAACAATTAAAAAGGATACATTTATGAGTTGTTGCTGCCGCCCGCAGCCTTCCGTATCAGCTCAAAAGAATATGTATATCCGTTGCATTTCCAAGCGCTGTCACTTGTTTCGTTGTATGTTCCGAAATCATCAGTCAGGCTGAGCATAAAAACAAAAGGCGAAAAAAACCTGTTCTTCGGAACAGGTTTTTTTGTGTTTACAGCTTAAAATAGCAACAGCTCGATAAATTGGAATTTATGAGTTAAATTTCTCAACCAAACTTTTGCAATTCTTCTGCAAAAACTTTAATACAAGTATTCCTAATAAGACTCCTGTTGTATTTAGCATCAAGTCATCTATATCAGTTCCTCTCGTTAAAAACAATTGGCAGATTTCAATGAACAGAGAGGAACAAAATCCAACAAGTATTGTTTTTACGGTCGAAGTCTTCCACAACAGTGGAACTATCAATCCAAAAGGAATAAACAAAATAATGTTGCCTAAAAAATTAATCAAGAAATAATTTATATAGCCATTAACAAACACTTCTTGATAGGTTTCGAACAATACCTTAAAAGGAATTAGATTTGTTTCATGAATACCACTACGTACAATATTAAAACCATTCACACCTGTCTCAAATTTAGGGATAATGGTTTGGGATGCTAATCCGACTAAGAAAATAACAAATGCGAACAACGTCACTTCTCGATACCAGTTTATTTTTACTTTTTTGGTTTTACAAAACACTAACCTTCCCACCAGATATACAGGAACCGCAAGCATCATATACGGTATCATATTTATCACATATCTTATTATTGCGCTCATTTCATTTTCTCCTCTACAAATTCTTATTTGTTGAGTTGATTATATCAAATCAACCTAAAAAAATCAAGGCGAAGCCTTGTATGTAATCCGTCACAGACGGCATGCAATCACAACGAAGTTGTGGATGAAATCCTTTCGCAGAAAGGCATGTAATCAATCCGAAGGTGGAATGCTCAAAGGTGATGACATACGCCTACGGCGATTACATACACGCTATGCGTGATTACATATCAATCCTTCGGATTGAATAAAAAAAGAGAAGCTTTTTCAAGCTTCTCTTTTTTTTGGCTGCGGAACTAGGATTCGAACCCAGACAAACAGAGTCAGAGTCTGCTGTGCTACCCTTACACAATTCCGCAACGAACGTAAGATATTATACACACTGACACAGAGAATGTCAAGGGTTTTTCAAAAAAAATTTCACAATTTTTTTATCATCCTCAGTCATACATTTTTCAGCTTCCGAAAGGCAAAAAATAAAGGGATGCTCATGCATCCCTTATCTTAATATATAAATCAGTTATATCGTGAGAAAACAACAAGAATACTGCAGCCGAGAAGAATCTGAGCGGCAAAGTATGTGACAATGTTGATGATTCTGCCGATTCTCTTGGGATTCTTCTTCGGAAGAATGAATCCGAGGAGAATATCGGAAACTGTAAAAAGGATTGCGCCGAGACCAACGGTAACTGTTGTTGCTACCATATGGTCATTTGTGCCGTATGCGATTTCACCGATAACGTATCTGAGAGCCTTGACAAGCATTGTGCCGAGGATAAGGCCGTAAAAGGGAAATGCTACTTTAAATATCGGCTGTTCCTCGAAGGTCTTTCTGATGAAGAAAATAGCTGTAAAAAAACCGACAAGAGCAAGAACAAAAAGAATTTCAAACCATTCAAAAGCCTTTGCTGCGGGATAATTGATTTCAACTGCCTGCTGGAAGGCTATGATATAAAAGACGTGTCCTGCAAAGAAAGCAAGAAAACCGACTGCAAAATGAATCTGGTTGTTTGACAGAGAATGAAGTAACAAATCCCCCACCCATCCGAGAACAAGGCCCCAGATCATCATTGTTGCATAGGGCGTGTTGTTGCCTGAAATTTTCACAGCAAGCAGACCGCAGACAACAAACAGAGTTGCGCTGATCATTTTGAACATCAGTGACTGCTTACATTTTTTCGGCCAGTAATATCTGAGAAACATCGGAACCGTGAAAAATTCCGCCGCAATAACCAGACCCAATAATACTTTTAACATTTTTATGTTTCCTCCTTACCTTTTGCGTCCGTATGTATCAACCGCAATCTTACCTCTCTGAACCGCATCAACAAGAGGAACAATGTGAGGAAGCGCTTTGCTGACAGCTGTCTGGATAACGGGACGCTTGATAATATCCTTGACTGTTTCCTTAAGTGTATCTGCCATAACACCAACATCAGGCTTTGATGAAGGTCTCATAACAACATTGTCGCCGTTGAATTTGAATTTGATTATTCTTTCAGCAACAACCTCAATACAGCGGATATGAACCTCAAGCTCATTTTCACTGTTCCAGCAGCCTGTGGAGCAGGTTGTGTAAGGAATTTTGCCGATAATAATATTGTCCCAACGGTATTCACCGTCAAGTCCGATTTCAGCGGTATTGATTTCGTCACCCTCAACCCAGGTCATAAACACTGAGTTTTCGTCAAAACGGAAGGTTACCTCACTGATGTTGCCTGCCTTATCACTTTCCATAAAGAGAGCGGGAAGAGGCACAACGCTGACGGGATAACCCGCAAGATTGACGGCAATGGGCTTTCTGAAGCGGATTTTTCTTTCGTTGATTCTGCTTTCAAGAGCAAGTGAACGAGGCTTCACGGGAGCCTTTTCATAGGGCTTGATTGAAATTTCAACGCTCTTTGCTTTTTTGTCGGGCTCAATGAAGGCCTTGGGAAAATGCTCCCAGATGACGTCTCTCATGCCCTGCTCATTAACCTCACCGCCAAGGGAGATAAAACAGGCGTCAAGATCCTCAAATACAATACCAAACTGAGAGAACATTCCGTCTGCCCTGTAAGAATTCTTATAGCCGCCGTTTCTCCAGAAGCAATAGCCATAACCGACGGTTGTGTCGATTTCCTTGTTGGCAACACTGTTGTCAGCGTGATAAGCGGAGGATACTCTGATCCATTCGGCAGGAATAACCTGCTTACCGTTGAACTTACCCATCTGCTGATAGCAGTAAATATATTTTGCAAGGTCATCCATACTGATCATAAGACCCCAGCCGCCTGCTTCAACACCTCTGGGACAGGTTTCCCAGAAAACCTCACCAAAGCCGAGAGGCTCGAAAAGACGGGGCTTGAGATAATCGAGAACCGTCATTCCAGTTACCTTATGGATAATGCAGCAAAGAAGATACATATTTTCACTTATGTAAAGAAATTCCGTGCCCGGCTCTGAAATCCATGGTGAACTCAGAATATCCTTGAACCAGCGGTCCTTTGTTCTGTCAAGAAAAACGCTGACAGACTTGCCGCTTCTCATTGTGAGAAGGTCTTCGACGGTCATTTCCTCAAGATATTCATCCTCCTTGTCCCCTCTTGCTTCGGGGAAGATGTCAACAAATCTTGTTTCAACGTCAAAATATCCTTCTTCAACAGCAAAGCCGATAGCTGTTGAGGTGAAGCTCTTGCTGACGGAATACATCATATGCTTGTAATCCCTTGAAAAAGGCTCCTTGTAAACCTCACAGGCAATTTTACCGTTACGGATAACCATAAAAGAGTGAAGCTCCTTGTTCTCTCTTTCGCAGTGATCAATGAAAGCCTGAATCTCAGCCGATGAAACGCCAACCTCTTCGGGAGTCTTTGCTCTCGGCAGCCAGGTTTTCTCCAATGTCTTCATAATTCTCCTCCTTTATTTATAATGCAAGGAAAAAATTAACTTTCCTTTTTTCTCCCCTTTTCTCCCTGCATTTTATGTGCATATATCTGTGCCGCAAGGATGAATAAGCCCACAACAGCTGCGGCAATTATTTTTCCTGCGGTAATTTTCAGCTCACCCTTCTGGCTTTCTGTGCCGTCCTTCAGGTTGAGGTTGTTCATTGCATAAATCAGCTGAGAGCAGCCCTTCTGAAGCTTATCCGCGGAGCTTGTATTCCGAACAAGCTCCTCACCCTGAGTCACAGCCTGCTGAAGTCTGTCGGCGGAAAGGTCTGAATAAGCATCTGTCTGAATCGCCTTTGCTTTTTCGGTAAGCTCTGAAAGCTGAGCCTTAAGCTCTTCTGCTTCACCAATATAGCTGACAAGAGAGCTGATGTTATTTGTTTCAATAACATTGAAGCCCTTATCAATCATTTCACTCCAGGATGCTCCGCTGTCGTGTCTTTGACCGCAAAGCTCCGCTGAATACATGGGAGCAACCATGCCGACGGAATCATTTTCAAGAAATCTCTTATATACCGCCTCACCGTATATCACATTGAAATAATTCTTACTCTGATACTGAATAAGAGGCATTCCCGCCTTTGTAAGAAGGTTAAAATGGGAAATGGCATTAAAAATAATATTTCCGTCATAAACACCGAGAACATAAGGTGCTTTTTCCTTTGTCTGTGTCCAAGAAACAATTTCCTTTGCGGACTGACCGATTCTGAAAACAGTTCTTTCAAGAGCTCCTGCCTGTTCCGTGAGAGCATAAAGTCCGTCACGGTCCTCCCACTGAAAATCAAGAATAAGAACAATATCCTTTGTTTCTGCAATCACTTCTTCAAGCCTTGCAATTTTATATTCGGTCAGCCTTCCCGTGTTATCGGTAAGAAAGCATTTCTCAAGCTGAGAATAAGCGGTTTCGCTGACACTTTCAGATGAAGCATCTGAAAAAGAGGAAGGGTCTTCACTGTCACAGAGAATGAAAACTCCGTCAGCTGTTTTTCTGACACCGACACTCACCATATCAGCACCGATTTTTTCGGCAGAAACAACCGCCTCAAGTGAATTTGCCGGATAATTTGCCGTGTCACCTCTGAAAGAAACCGAAAGAAGCTCAGAAAAATCTGAGTTCTGAGCAGAAGCCGTCACACAGCAGAAAAAAGCTGTTACAATGACAGCAAGCAAAGCTGAAAGCCTTTTATAAAAAGTCATAACTGAACCTTTCTTAACACCGTTTAATAATCCTTAAAAGTATAATAACATAAATTTATGAATTTAGCAATATTTTTTTAATCCAAAACTATCTCAACTTTGTTACAGATTCTCATTTCATTCTCACTGATAAAGCAGTCAAAGGCATGGATTTCCACACCTTTTTCATAAGCCTGCTTCAGAGCCTTGCTGAAATCGGGGTCGTGATCTCTGTTGGGTGTGAAATAAGCCACATCCTTCATCTGCACAACGAATATGATATAACATTCATATCCCTGTTCAACAAGAGCGGAAAGCTCTCTGACGTGCCTTGTGCCCCTTTGGGTAGGCGCATCGGGAAAGGAAACAACGTTTTCATTTTCAAGGGTAACACCCTTAACCTCGATAAAGGCACGTCTGCCCTGATATTCAATGTAAAAATCGAACCTTGATTTTCCGTGAGTACATTCAGGCTTTATAAGCTCAATACCCTTTTTGAAGCCGCCTGAGGAAAGAAACTCATAAACCGCCTTGTTAGGTGCCTGAGAATCCATATTCACAAGTCTTCCGCCCTTGTCAACGGTTATAAGTGAGTATTGGTATTTTCTTGAAGGGTTATCACTTTTTTCAAGATAAACCGTGACCCCCTCTTTAAGAAGCTCTCGGCATCTTCCCGTGTTTTTCACGTGACATAAAATTTCCTCACCGTCCACAAGCACCCTTGCAACAAATCTGTTCAGACGCTGAAGAAAAACTGCCTTGACAATATTGTTATATTTCATAATCACACACCTGATATTAGGCTCTTATCTGCCCGAAGAAAAATAATCCTCTGCAATTCTCACAGTTTCCATTGCATCCTTTGCATAAAAGTCTGCACCGATTTTTTCTGCAAACTCCTTTGTAAGCACTGCACCACCTACAACAGTCACTGTATCGGGAAGCTCCTTATTCAGCAGAGCCACAGTTTCAGCCATCGCATCCGTTGTAGTTGTCATAAGTGCGCTAAGACCGACAAAGCGGATATTTTTTTCCTTTGCAGCTCTGACAACGTCCTCGGGAGGAACATCCTTTCCGAGATCCGTTACGTTATAGCCGTAATTTTCAAGAAGAACTCTCACGATATTTTTGCCGATATCGTGAATGTCGCCCCTGACTGTTGCAAGAATGATGTCACCCTTTGAGCTTTGCTCTGAGGTCATTTTGCTTTTGACCGCCTCAAAGGCACCTGAAGCCGCCTCGGCACTCATCAGAAGCTGGGGAAGATACATTTTCTTCTGTTCAAACGCCTTGCCCACCTCGTCAAGAGTTGGAACGATATATTCATTGATGATTTCAAGGGGCTGAACACTTTCTGTCAGCTTAAGCGCATTTTCATAAGCGGAGTCCTTCATACCCTTTATGATTGCTCTGACAAGAGGCTGACAGTCAGCTGATTCATCAGCCTTCCTTTCGGCAACGGTCACCGTCTCCTTTTTAAGCTCAGAGGCAAATGAGATATAATCCTGACAGTTATCATCAAAGCCCGAAAGAGCTCTGAAGCTGTAATAGCTTTCCATCATTGAAAGAGAGAAGGGATTCATAATTGCGCAGTCAAGTCCGCATCCGAAGGCCATTGTCAGAAAATGAGAATTGACAATGTCTCTGTTAGGAAGACCGAAGGAAATGTTTGACACGCCGAGACTTGTTTTCACTCCGAGTTTTTCCTTGATAAGCCTGACTGCATCAAGGGTGATTTTTCCGCTGTTTTTGTCTGAAGAAACGGTCATTGCAAGCGGATCAACAATAACATCCTTTTTGTCAATGCCGTATTTTTCACATTCACGGATGATTCTTTCAGCAATTTCACATCTGCCCTCAGCGGTTTCGGGAATACCCTTTTCATCAAGAGTAAGAGCAATCACCGCACCTGAATATTTTTTCACAAGGGGAAGAATTGCATCAAGGCTCTCCTGCTTTCCGTTGACGGAATTGATCAGAGGCTTGCCGTTATAAACGCGCATTGCCTTTTCAATTGCCGAAGGCTTCACACTGTCAATCTGCAAAGGAAGATCGGACACCGCCTGAAGTCTTTTCACAGCGTCGGCAAGAAGAGCATTTTCATCAATTTCGGGAAGCCCCACATTGACGTCGAGAATGTGAACTCCCTTTTCCTGCTGACAGATGCCCTCATTGATAATATAATTCATATCACCGTCACGAAGCGCCTGCTTGAACTTCGGCTTGCCCGTGGGGTTGATTCTTTCACCGATAAGAACAGGCTCATCACCGATAACAACGGCATGAGTATAAGAGGAAACCATTGTGATATTCTTTTTCACGGGAGGAGTGACTGAAATGTCCTTTGTTTTTCTGACGGCAGCTCTGATGTATTCGTCGGTTGTGCCGCAGCAGCCTCCGATAACACATGCACCCGCAAGAACAATTTCTCTCATACAGTCGGCAAATTCTTCCGCGGAAACATCAAAAACAGTTTCATCCCCCTGCTTTTTGGGAAGCCCTGCATTGGGGCTGACCATAACAGGAACGGAAGCATAAGTGCTGTACTGTCTGACAATTTCAAGCATCTGACGTGGTCCGAGTGAGCAGTTCATACCGATTGCATCGGCACCCATACCCTCAAGCAGAGCAATCATTGCCTTTGCATCTGCGCCCGTCATAAGCTTACCCTTTTCGTCAAAAACATTGGTAACGAACAAAGGCAGAGAGGAATTTTCCCTGACGGCAAGAACAGCCGCCTTGGTTTCATAGGAATCGTTCATTGTTTCAACGATATATAAGTCGGGCTTATATTTTTCTGCAATTTTCACCGTCTGTGAAAAAATCTGCACAGCCTCCTCAAAGCTCATTTCACCAAGCGGCTCAAGCATTTTGCCGAGAGGACCGATATCGAAGGCAACAAAGCAACGTTCTCTGTCTCCCTCATAAAGCTCAATTGCCCGTCTTGCATTTCCGATTGCAGCGGAAATAATCTCCTCAAGGTCAGAAAACTTCAGTGAATTTGCACCGAAGGTGTTTGTTGTAATCACATTGGAGCCTGCATTGAGGTAATCAAGATGAATTGAAACAATTTCTTCAGGGTGGCTAAGGTTCCATCTTTCAGGGTGTTCACCGCCCTTGAGTCCCCTTTTCTGAAGACAGGTACCCATTCCGCCGTCAAAATAAAGCAGCTGCTTTCCGAGAATATCAAGAATTTTCATAATTATCACCTAAAATCTTATGCCATATCTACACCTCGGGAAGATATGGCACAGTTGAATTATTTGATTATTGCAGAGACGTTGTCCATAATCCTTTGTGCAACATCGGGCTTGTTCATCGAATAAACATGAACTGCATTGATGCCGTTTGCAAGAAGATCAACAATCTGCTCTGTTGCATAAGCAACACCCGCCTGCTTCATTGCCTCGGGAGAATTGCCGTAACGGTCAACAATTCTGATGAAGCGCTGAGGAAGAGCGGCACCTGAAATTGCACAGATGCGCTTGATTGATTTCGGATTTGTCACGGGCATAATTCCCGCAATTACGGGCACATCAATACCCGCTTCTCTGATTCTGTAAAGAAAATTATAAAGAACATTGTTATCAAAAAACATCTGAGTTGTGAGAAATTCACAGCCGGCATCAACCTTTTCCTTCAGATATTTTATATCTTCAAAGGAGGTGGGGCTTTCGGGATGGCTTTCGGGATAGCAAGCTCCGCCAATGCAGAAGCCGCCGTACTCCCTGATTTCCCTTGTCAGCTCACTTGCATAATGATAATCAAGCTTTTCTCTGCTCATTCCCTGCGGAATGTCTCCTCTGAGAGCAAGGATGTTTGTGATGCCTTTTGCTCTGAGAATGTCAAGCTGATTTTTTATGTCGCTTTTGTTGGAGGAGATACAGCTCAGATGAGCAAGAGCGGGTACATTGTATTTTTTCTGAAGATTTTCAGCAATTGATGCTGTATATTCAGATGTTCCGCCACCCGCACCGTAAGTAACGCTCATAAAATCAGGAGTAAGAAGAGCAATTTCCTCCGTTGCCTTTTTCACATCCTCGAAGAAATCATCCGTCTTGGGAGGAAACACCTCAAAGGAAAGTGACGGCTTGTCAGCAGTAATTATATCAATGATTTTTTTCAAAAAGAACAACTCCCGTCAATTTTTAAGAGAATGCATCGGAGCAGGAATTCTTCCGCCTCTGCTGATGAATGCCTCACTTGAAAATTCGTGAACAGGCATAACGGGTGCAGAGCCGAGAAGACCGCCGAATTCAATAATCTCTCCCACGTCCTTGCCGACAGCGGGGATGATTCTTACAGCCGTTGTTTTTGTGTTGACAACACCGATTGCGGCTTCATCGGCAATGATTGCTGAAATTGTGTGAGCTGAGGTGTTGCCGGGAACGGCAATCATATCAAGACCGACAGAGCACACACAGGTCATTGCCTCAAGCTTGTCAAGAGTGAGTGCATTTTTCATTGCAGCCTCAATCATACCCTCATCCTCACTGACGGGGATGAAAGCTCCCGAAAGACCGCCGACGTGATTACTTGCCATTACGCCGCCCTTTTTGACAGCGTCATTGAGAAGAGCAAGTGCAGCGGTTGTGCCGTGAGTTCCGCACACCTCAAGACCCATTTCTTCAAGAATTCTTGCAACACTGTCACCCTTTTCGGGAGTGGGAGCAAGTGAAAGGTCAACAATTCCGAAGGGCACACCGAGTCTTTCAGAAGCCTCGGAAGCAACAAGCTGACCCATTCTTGTGATTTTGAAGGCGGTTTTCTTGATTGTTTCGGCAACAACGTCAAAGGGCTGACCCTTGCATTTCTGAAGGGCGTGATGAACAACACCCGGTCCGCTGACACCAACGTTGATAACGCACTCAGCCTCACCCACACCGTGAAAAGCACCTGCCATAAAGGGATTGTCTTCAACTGCATTTGCAAAAACAACAAGCTTTGCACAGCCAAAGCCGCCCTTATCAGCTGTGAGCTGAGCTGTTTCCTTGATGACTCTGCCCATAAGAGCAACGGCATCCATATTGATGCCTGCTTTGGTGCTTGCAACAGAAACACTTGAGCAGACTCTTTCTGTTTCCGCAAGAGCCTTGGGAATTGAATTGATAAGGTTGATGTCACCCTTTGTCATGCCCTTGTGGACAAGAGCGGAAAAACCGCCGATGAAGTTGACACCGCACTTCTTTGCAGCTTTGTCAAGAGCGTGAGCAATGGGTGAATAATCACTTTCTTTGCAGGATGCGGCAACAATTGAAATGGGTGTGACGGAAATACGCTTGTTGACAATGGGGATTCCGAATTCCTTTTCAATTGCTTCACCTGTTTTCACAAGATCCTTTGCGGTTGTCGTGATTTTATCGTAAATTTTCTGAGCGGTTACCTCAACGCTGTCACTGCAGCAGTCAAGAAGTGAGATACCCATTGTGATTGTTCTCACGTCAAGATGCTGATTGTCAATCATATCAATTGTGGAAAGGATTTCCTTCTGATTATGCATTTTGCCGACCTCCTCAGATTTTGTGCATCTGATCGAAGATATCTTCTCTCTGAACTCTGATGTTAAGACCCATTTCAACGCCCTTGTCAGCAAGCTTGTCACTTATCTGTGAAAAATCAAGTGTGCAGGCTGTAAGGTCAATGAGCATTGTCATTGTGAAAAAGGACTGCATAACTGTCTGTGAAATGTCAAGAATATTGATTTTGTTTTCAGCAAGAAGAGTGCAGACCTCTGCGATGATGCCGAATCTGTCTTTACCAATTACTGTTACAATAGCTTTCATATATAATACCTCATTTTAAATATTTATATATATTTTAAACATTATGGTCAAAAAGTCAAGAGCAGATTGAGTTTAACAACATAAAAGCCGCCGTCTTTTTTGGTTCAAAAAGAAAAAAACATTGACCTTTCACCCTTGAACTGTTAAAATAATGAAAAATAGCAAGGAGAAAATATTATGCTGAAAAAAGACACCTTTTCCCTTCGTCCGCCGATGGGCTGGAACAGCTGGGACTGCTACGGAGCCGCGGTCAATGAAGAGCAGCTTCTCGGCAATGCTCAGTATGTTGCCGACAATCTCAGAGAATACGGCTGGGAATATATCACCTGTGACATTCAGTGGTATGAGCCCAAGGCTGTTTCAAATTTTTATAACAATTTCACTGAGCTTTGCATGGACGAATATTCCCGTCTGATACCGGCAGAAAACCGCTTCCCATCTTCTGCGGGCGGAGTGGGATTCAAGACAATTGCCGACAAAATTCACGCTATGGGACTCAAGTTCGGCATACATATTATGAGAGGTATTCCCCGTCAGGCAGTTCACAGAAATACCGCCCTTCTCGGCACGGATAAAACCGCAAGAGACATTGCCCAGGGCTTTTCCGTCTGCTCCTGGAACACGGATATGTACGGTGTAAACCCTAATACAGAAGGTGCACAGCAATACTATAACAGTCTTTTTGAGCTTTACGCTCAATGGGGAGTTGACTTTGTCAAGGTTGATGACATTGCCAACACGGAATTCAAGCCCCACGACCCTTACAGCGCAAGAAGGGAAATTGAGATGATAAGAAAAGCCATTGACAGCTGCGGCAGAGAAATGGTGCTTTCCCTTTCCCCCGGTCCCGCAGTTATTTCAGAAGCCTTCCATCTTTCACAAAATGCAAATATGTGGAGAATGACGGGTGATTTCTGGGACCATTGGGACAAGCTGAAGGCTATGTTTGAAAGATGTGAAAAGTGGGCTCCTCATGTCAAAGAGGGCTGCTGGCCCGACTGTGATATGCTCCCCCTCGGAAAGATAAGCAAAAACTGCTCCTGCCTTGGTGACAGAGACAGATACACAAGCTTCACCTCCGATGAGCAGAGAACAATGCTCACCCTTTGGTCAGTTTTCCGCTCCCCTCTTATTCTTGGCGGTGAACTGAGAGAAAACCGACCCGAAGACCTTGAGGTTATCACAAACAGAGACATCCTTGAAATCAATCAGTATTCCTCCCGCAACAGACAGTTGACAAGAACAAATAAGGAAGCCGTCTGGTACTGCAGGGACAAAAAGGGAAATGACGTTGTTGCACTTTTCAATCTCACCGATGAGGAAAGAGAAATCTGTCTTGACCTTGCAGAGCATTCAATTGAAGGTCCCTTCACAGCTTTTGAGCTCTGGACAAAGGAAAGCTTCCCCGCTGAAAAGGAGCTCAGGCAGATCCTTGCCCCTCACTCAGCAAAAATTTTCAGACTGACAAAATAAAGAGTGGAGAAAAAAATGAAAGAAACAAAATTTTATCTTATTGCAGACCCTCATTATTTCGCAACCTCTCTCGGCTGCAGCGGTGAGGAATATGACGATTTTATGCATTTCGAGCAGAAATGCTTTGCCGAAACTGAAAGCATCAACAAGAGCGTTTTTGAATTTCTCAAAAATGCCGATGAGGCTGACACGGTGCTTATTGCAGGTGACCTGACATTCAACGGAGAAAAGGAAAGCCACAAGGAATTTCTTGAGCTTCTCAGAGAGCTTAAAAACAGCGGAAAGAGAATTTTTGTCATCACTGCTGACCACGATTTCAAATATAACGGAGGCTGCTTTGCTTTCGGAGAAAAGGGCAGATATGAGCCCGAGGACGTAAAAAGAGATGAGCTTTGGGATATGTATTCGGAATTCGGCTTCGGTCAGGCCATTGCCGAGGACAGAGAGCACCTTTCTTATGTTGCTCAGATTTCAGACAGCGTCAGACTTCTTGGTCTTAATGCAGATTTCAAAAAGAACGGTCAATATCATTTTGAGGATTCTCAGCTTGAATGGATTGATGAGCAGGCAAAAAAGGCACGCGAGGACGGTCAGACAATATTTGCGATGCTTCATTATCCCGTGCTGCCCGGTCAGCCCCTTTTCTCCATCATCAAGCCTGCCACAATCAGAAAGAATTTTGATTTTGCCGCTTTTCTTGCCGACAGAGGTGTTCATCTGATTTTTACGGGACATATGCACAACCAGAGCATCAATGAATATATCACGGAAAAAGGCAACAGATTTTATGATGTCTGCACAGGTGCAATCATTGCCGACCCGGCTGTCATCCGTCTTGTAAGCTTTGATGATGAAAAAACCGTCAAAATCAAAAGCATCCCTACCCCCGATTTTGATTTTGACACAAAGGGCAAGGACTGCAAGCAATACCTTTCAGATATGTTCGATAATATGATAGTGAATGTACTTAAGGATATGGCTTACGACACACCGAGAATGATGGGCAAATTCCATATTGAAGACAAGGGTATGATTAAAAAAATCCTTGGTGTTGTGGGCAAGATAATCTGCTCCATTAAAATAGGAACTCTTGCGAGGATGCTTTTCATTAAGTGTGACAAGAGCATCAGAAATATGAAGCTTCTTGATTATGCCGCAGAAATGGTCAGAAACATTTTTGAGGGTAATCAGTATTTCATGGAAGGCACACCCAAGGGTGATCTGATTATTTCACTTCTCAAAAGAATCCGTTTTATCCTCAAAAAAATTGAGCTCAAGGATAAAAAGGGAGATAAGCTTGACCTTTACGATGTGCTGAAAAACACCGTCGGAAATTATGATATTGACGATTATAATGCAACATTAACTCTTAAATAAAAAAGAAAAACCATCAAGGCACTGAGCTTTGATGGTTTTTTATTATACATATTATTTTCTGAAAGCTCTGAACAGCGGCAGACAAGCTGAGAAAAAGCGCTTATATGCCTCACAGTAATCCTCGCTTTCCTTGTTTCGCTTGCAGCCGCCTGCACGGCACAAGGGGTAAAATCTGCACTGCTTACACTTTTCGGGAACAGTAACGCTTTCCTTTATGAACTCAAAAGCCTTTTTGCTTTTTGCCATTGCTTCAAGGCTTTCCTCATTGACGTTACCGAGGAGCCATTCGTCTGTGCAGTAAAAATCACAGGGATAAATGTTGCCGTTACCCTCCGCAACAAACTGATGGGTGCAATGCCCCATAAGTCCGCACTGCTCAGCCCTTTCGCCGAGATACATTCTCACCCAGTTATCAAACTGACGGATGCTGATATAGTTACCTCTGACAAAGTCCTTGACATAAAGATTGAAAGTACGGATAAGAAAATCACTGTACTGCTCATTTGTCATATAAAGCTCACTTTCCGAGCTGTCACCCATAGGTCTCAGGCAGGGAATGAACTGAAGATAACCGAAGCCTGCCGATCTGAAATGCTTATAAATTCTTTCGGCATTTTCGGCACAGTAACCCGTGAGAACAGTCAGAATATTGAATTCAACCTTATGCTTTCTGAACTTGTTTGCGGCAGCAGTAATCTTGTAATAAGAATTCTGACCCTTTTCGTCAAGACGGAATTTGTTTCCCTCAAAATCACCGTCAAGGCTCAGACCGACAAGAAATCGGTTTTCTGCAAAAAAGCGTGCCCATTCATCAGTGACAAGAGTTCCGTTTGTCTGAACCGAATAATAAATTTCGGAATTCTTTGTGTTATGCTCCTTGACCTTGCTTGTGAAAAATCTGAAATAATCAAGTCCGGCAATCAGCGGCTCACCGCCCTGAAAGGCAAAAGCCACACTGCAGCCGTCAGCAAAGCTGAGAGCACTTTTTATAAGCTTTTCAGCCGTTTCCTCCTTCATAACACCGAGAGAGAAAACCTCTCTCTGAGATGCAACATCACAGTAAAAGCAATATTTACATCTCAGATTACAAAGGCTTGAAGCGGGTTTTATCATTATTGACAGAGCCGGCATTATTCAATAATACCTCTTCTGTTATCTGCAAAGCCCTTCTGAATTGAATCAAGCTTTGCATGCATTTCATCGGAAATTGTGGGATAAACAGGAGTACGGTTATAGTTTTCCTGATAATCGTCGGTCATAATATGAAGCCAATTCTTTCTGTTCTTATCCCAGAAGGCTGAGTTGTCATTCTGAATCTTGTCAAAATATTTGAAGGTCAGATATTTATTTTCAAGAAGCACGGGATAAGTGTAATCCTTGTATTCCTCTTTGCCGAGAATATATGAGGTGGGCACTGTGTACTGAATTGCCTTGATATCCTCACGCTTCATATGAAGAATGGGAGTGTTTTCATCGTGAATAACTGCGTCCTTCTGAATGACGGGAAGGATTGAAGCACCGTCAAGCTCTCTGTCAGAGGGAAGGTAATTTGTCTTTCCGCTGTCACCTGTGATTCCGCAAAGGTCAATCAGAGTGGGGAAAAGGTCAACAAAGGTACCGCTGTTTTCTCTTGTCTCACCTGCTTCAAAGAGACCGCCGTTGTTGTCCCATCGGATCATAAAGGGAACCTTCTGACCGCCCTCGTAAGCAAGATACTTTCCGCCTCTCAGATCTGCAACACTTCCTTCAAGAGCGGGGCCGTTGTCACTTGTGAAAATGATGATTGTGTTTTCAAGCTCTCCAAGTTCTTCAAGGGTGTTGAAAAGCTTGCCAAGATATGTATCAAATTCAGTCACGCAGTCAACGTATGTACCCATACCTGAGGTGCCGTCAAAATCATCACCTGCAAAGACGGGACCGTGAGGCCAGGGAGTTGCATAATAAGCAAAGAAGGGCTCGTTGCTGTTTGTTGAAACCTCGGTAATCCAATCTGTAATTTCACCGTGAATCCACTGAGTGAGCTTACTCTGATCCTTTTTGCCGTTTTCGTCTCTCATTTCTGATGAGCCGTGAACGACCTCATATTCACCATTTTCTTCACTGACGTGATAGAAGGCATACATATCGTTTACGTGGTGACTTCCGTAGAAATAATCAAAACCCTGATTTGTGGGAAGATATTCACCGTAATCACCAAGATGCCATTTACCGAAGGCGCCTGTGTTATAGCCTGCCTGCTGGAATACCTCAGCAATTGTGATTTCATCACCGAGCATACCGTCAACATTGCCGCCCATTTCAAAGGAGTTATAAACTCTTGTCTGAGCAAAGCTTGCTGAGGTCTGCACTGTGGGATAAATAACATTATCCGCATAGCCTCTGTAAGGATATCTGCCTGTAAGAGCAGCAAAACGTGCAGGAGAGCAGACGGAATAGCTTGAATAGAAGTTTTCAAAATTAAGTCCGTTTTCACCGATTGAGTCGATGTTGGGAGTGTCATAAATTGCACCGTTGAGTGAAACGTCACCGTAGCCAAGGTCATCCATAAGGATGATGAGCACGTTGGGATTGTTGCTGTCAGCCTTGTCAATCTTGCCGAGATAATCGTCGTGTCCGTCCCAGAGTCTTTCAGCAACAGGCTTTGTTCTGATGTTGCCGAAAAGCACCGAGAACACTGATGAAGCCATAAGAAGCACACTCAGAGCAAAGGATGAAAGCTTTTTAAGAGCGGACTTTTCACAGCTTTTCTTTGCAACAAAGAAAAGACCCCAGAGACATACTGCAGCGGGAAGAGCAAGAAGAAGGTTGCCGGCAAGTCTTGTGAGAATACTGCCCTCTCCTGTCATAAGAGGATGCTCAGCGCTTGACCAGCCTGCAACAGCCTCGGAAATGAAAGCACCGAAGCCTGCATCCGCACCCCAGATAACGTGGAAAATAATCATACCGATGCTTGAAGCGGCATAACCGAAAATCATGGGAGCATAAACTGTTTTCTTGACAATGAGTGAAACAAAGATTACAGCTGACATAATGCAGCAATAAAGCAGACACACAAGATTGACAAGATTGAGTCTTGTAATCAGAAGAGCTGCCATGACACCGATTCCAAGAAGCATAAGAATAACGGGAAATACCTTTTTGGAGGTGTCGAGAGAAATTTTCTTTTTCATAAATTCACCTTTTTCTCCGCACATGCGGATTCCTTTCGTTTAATGGCGTAATTATACCGCTTTTTACCTTTTTCGTCAATAGATAAAAATCTTAAGACGGCAAGTATATACAAAAATAAAACTTTGTGCTATTATAAAAAAAGAGGTGTTAATATGGATTCAATAATTATAAGAGATATAAATGAAGCAGAAGGAAAAATCAAAAAAATTGTTCTGAGTGAAAGCAAAAACAAGGCTTACGAATTCAGTAAAATTTCTGTCCGCACCTTCACTGCGGGCAAGAAAACCGTCTGGCAGCTTGAAAAATATAAAAACAACCAGGTCTTTCACGAAAATCTTTCAAAGGATGACTTTCTCCGATGGCTCACAGAGGAGGGAAAGGTAAATTTCCGACAGATATGCATCACCTTCACAGGTTACACAATTCATTACACGGTTTTCCCCGACAAAATCAAAAGAAAGGTCAGCGGCAATAAGGTTGAAGCCGTCTCCTCTTCTCACAACAAGGAAAAGGCTTACCTTCTGCGTCAGGGTGAAAACATCCCTGCTCTTGTTGACCTTGGAGTATTCACAAAGGATTTCAAAATTGTCAACAGCAAATATGACAAATACAGACAGATTAACCGCTTTATTGAAATCATTGATGACAGCTTCAACAAAATGAACAAGGATGAAATCACAATTCTTGATTTCGGCTGCGGCAAATCCTATCTGACCTTCATTGTGTATTATTATTTCACTGAAATAAAAAAAGTCAGAGCCCGTGTCCTCGGCTACGACTTGAAGGAAGATGTTGTGAAAAGCTGCAATGAAATAGCAAAAAGATACGGCTATGAAAACCTTGAATTTTTTGTCAATGACGTCACAAAGGGTGAGGTTTACAAAGAGAAGGTGGACATGGTCATCACCCTTCACGCCTGTGACATTGCAACGGATTTTGCTCTTTATCACGCAATCAGCCACAATGTGCCCCACATTTTCTCCGTGCCCTGCTGTCAGCACGAAATCTGCTCCTCAATTGAAAAGGGCGGAGACTTTGACCTTCTGCTGAATCACGGACTTATCAAAGAAAGATTTTCGGCACTGCTGACAGACAGCATCAGAGCCGATATTCTGAAAAAATGCGGATATGAGGTTGATATCATTGAGTTTGTGGATTTTGCCCATTCCCCCAAAAATCTGATGCTCCGCTGCAAAATGAAAAAGAAAATTACACCTGACCTGAATCAGATTGAACAGCTTAAAAATAAATACGGCTTCTCACAGAAGCTTTATGAGCTTGTAAAGGAGAATTTATAATGAAGATTGCAGAGCTTAAAGAAAAAGGAAAAACCACCTTGACAAATGTCAGATCACAATGGAAGGTTCCGGGAGAAGGAAAATATGTCACCTATAAGGAGCTTGCTGCCTATTCCGTAGGCGGAGCGGGTGTTTATTTCATAATTTCCCTTATCGGTCAGATTGCTCTTAATGCAGGAAGCATGATTGTCGGAGCTTCAATCGGACTTGAAGCCATTGACATTCAGACGATGAATGTCATTTCAACGGTAATAATGCTCCTGATTGCGCCGACAAGAGCAATGATTTTTGACAACACAAAAAGTAAAATGGGCAAATTCAGACCTTACATACTTTATCTCGGTCTTCCCACCGCAATTCTCGGTACACTTTTTGTCTATCTGCCCTATGAAACAATGGAATATCAGCAAAAGCTGATTTCAGTATTTGTAGTTTACACCCTTTTGCAGTTCTTCTCCCCCTTTTATCAGACCGCTTATCTGAGTCTTGTTCAGGTTCTTTCTCCCAACTCAAATGAGCGCACATGGTTAATCAGCATCAGCTCAATTATTTATTCCTTTGCGCCGACCGTTGTTAATCCCGTGCTGCCTCTTGTCGGTCCTCTGGATGACATCGGAACATACCGCATTGTTTTCCCGATATTCTGCACTCTCGGTGTAATTGTCAGTATGCTTTGTGTCTTCGGCACAAAGGAAAAAATCATTGTTCCCAAGCAATATGTTCAGAAAATGGGCTTTTTTGAGGGCTTGAAAAAGGTTTCAAGGAACAAATATTTCTGGATTATCAACATCTCCTCCTGGATAAGCTTCCTTAATATGGGCTACGGCTATCTTTTCCAGTGGGCCTTCTATTACGGAATGAACAATCCTGCACTCTATTCTCTTATGACCGTCATAAAGGGAGAGGCTTCAACTCCCGGTCTTGTCCTCGGTGCTCCGCTGACTAATAAGCTTGGAAAGAAAAGAATCTGTCTGCTTTCCCTTTCAGTTCAGGCAGTCTGCATTGCTCTTATGCTCACCTGCTATGAAAGCTATGTACTTTTCTTTGCTCTGATGTTTATTAAGGATACCTTCGGTGCTCTTTCAATTATTTATCTTCCTGCAATCAAAGCCGATATTATGGATTATCAGCAGTATAAAACAGGTGACCGCATTGAAGGCTTTATTGACCAGAGCGGAGTTCTTCTCGGCAGCATATTCTCCCTTGTTACAGGTTATGCTATCCCCTTCGTCCTCAAGCATTACGGTCTGACAAACAATTATTCCGACCTTTATAATGCAGATTTCAGAAACCCATTGCTCAAGGCCATTATCGTCTGCAGCCTTATCGGAACGCTTCTTTCAATCATCCCCTTCCTGTTTTACGATCTTTCGGAAGAAAAGCGTTCAAATATGGTCAAAGCATTCAAAATCAGGGCACTCTTTTCCGATTTTAAAGAAAACAAGGCAGAAAATAATCAGATTATTACAACTGTTGAGGAAATTTATAATGTCCTTGAGCTTTACAAAACTGAAGAAAATGAGACTCAGCGCAAGGCCTTGAAAATTGCCGTCGATGAATTTGAAGCATATAGGAATAAAGACCCTTATATTTGGCAAAGAATTGAAGAAAATTATCAGCAGCTTAAGACTGCAGAGTAAAAAAAAAATAACTCCCGAGAAATCGGGAGTTATTTTTCATCTTAAAGAAGCTTATCCTTTTTGAAGCTTGCTTCAACGGCATTGATAACGGTTTTTTCAAAGCCGTCTTTCTGAAGTGAGGCAACACCCTCAATTGTTGTTCCGCCGGGAGAGCAGACCTCATCCACAAGCTGCCAGGGATGCTTTTCACTTTCAAGAATCATTCTGGCACTGCCCATAACAGCCTGAGCGGCAACCTCAAGAGCCTGCTTTCTTGTCATTCCGTTTTTGACGGCAGCTCTTGCCATTGAATCAATATACATATAAGTGAAAGCGGGACTGCAGCCGCCGATTGCACTGTAAATTGAGAAAAGCTCTTCCTTGATTTCAACTGCACCACCGAAGCAGGAGCAAAGCTTTTCGGCAAACTCTCTGTCATCAGCGTCGGCTGCGCTGTTTGCACAATAAGCGGAAACTGCACTGAGCACGGCCGCATTGATGTTGGGCATAACACGGATAACTTTTGCATCATATCCGAGACATTCCTCAAGAAAAGCAAGGCTTTTGCCTGCGGCAATCGAAATAAAAAGCGGATTCTTTTCACAGACTATATCTCTGATTCCGTCAATAACCGATGCAATAACATTGGGCTTGACAGCAAGAACGATAATGTCGCATTCCTTTGCAAGCTCTCTTGCATCATCAAAAACCTTCACGGGATAATCACCGTCAAGAAGAGCGATTGCACCAAGGTGCACATCATACACGCCCACCTGCTTACCGATTCCTCCTGAAGCAAAGATACCTCTGATGATGGCAGAGCCCATATTACCCGCGCCGATAAAACCAAGCATTATTCTACCTCCTGTGCTTCGGGAATGTCAGAGGTACAGTTGGGACACTTGACTGCATCAATGCTGATTTCACTTTTGCAGAAGGGGCAGGTCTTTGTTGTGGGAGCCGCAGCGGGTTCTTCTGTCTTACCGAATTCCATAATCTTATTGATACCCTTAACAAGAAGGAAAATGACAATTGCCATCAAGAAGAAGTTGATAATTGCGGTGATGAAGGCACCGTAATTAAGAGTTGCATAGCCGGCTTCCTTTGCAGCATCTGCTGTTGCATAAAAGACCTCATCGGTTGTGAGCACAATGAATTTGTCTGCAAAGTTAATGCCCTTTGTCAAAAGAGAAAGCACAGGTGAAACAACATCATTGACAAGTGAATTCACAATTGCCTGAAAAGCACCGCCTATGATAACACCGACAGCAAGGTTCATTACATTTCCTCTCATAACAAAGGTTTTAAATTCTGAAATAAATCCTTTCATTTTCAATTCCTCCTGAACAGAAATTTTATAATATTAATACTACCACAGTTTTTTTCAAAAATAAATAGTTTCTTTTAAATTTATACGCCGGTAAAATCAAAATCGGGAATAAATTCCTCCCGGGCGGAAAGAAAATCCTGTGTGAAAACATTGACAAAGCCTAACTGCTCAGCATAAGAGACAACCTTTTCATATTCCCTCTGAGTTATTTTCCTTGTAAGCTCAGGATATTTTTCGGCTTCACCGAAGGGGGTATATTGTGCCATCAGGCTGAGATAAACCTTCGTGCCGAGATTTTCCTTTATCCAATCAAGAATTTTAAGGGACTGATTTGTGTTTTTCGGCAGAATCAGGTGTCTGATTATAACTCCCCTGAGCATAATCCCATCACCGTCAAAAACATCCTCGGGGCACTGTCTTTTCATTTCCTTCACAGCCTCGGCGGCATAAGTGAAATAATCGGCAGCAAGAGAATATTTTTCACTGCGCTGAGGATCAATATATTTGATGTCGGGAAGATAAATATCAACAAGACCCTCAAGGCTTTTCAGAGTGCTGACCTTTTCGTAGCCGCTGCTGTTATAGACAACGGGAACAGAGGGCTTTGCCCTTTCAAGAGTGCTTTTAAGCTCAAGGGCATAATGAGTGGGGTTAACAAGGTTTATGTTGTGAGCGCCCTGCTTTGTCAGCTCAGAAAAGATTTCAATGAGTCTGTCTTCGGTTATGTCCTTTCCCTTTGCACCATGACTGAGAGAAAAATTCTGACAGTAAACACAGCCGAGATTACAGCCTGAGAAGAACACCGTGCCGCTTCCTCTGCTTCCGCTTATGCAGGGCTCCTCCCAGAAATGAAGGGCAGCTCTTGCAAGCCTGAGAGTGTTCAGACAGCCGCACCAACCCGTTTCTTTTTCTCTGTCAACATTGCAGCTTCTCGGACAGATATTGCATTTCACAGATAATCACCGCCTTTCCCGAATAACAGCCAATCTTTTTCGGTTTATATATTAGCACATTTATTTGACTTTTACCATAATTTAGATTATACTTTTTTATGAAGCAGCATAAAGGCTGCAGTTTTAAGGAGTGATATTATGCTTTTGACAATAGATATGGGTAACACCAACATTACCCTCGGTGCTTATAAAAAGGATGAGCTTGTGTTCATCTCCCGCCTTTATACAGCAAGAAAAAAGAGCAGTGATGAATATGCCATCAATCTTTTTGACATTTTCAGACTTTACAACGTCAATCCCGAGGATTTTTCAGGCTGCATTATGGCAAGCGTTGTCCCCGAGCTTACGGAGGTTTTTTCACGCGCTGTCAAAACCGTGACAAAAATTGAGCCTATGCTTGTCGGCGAAAAATATAACGGTGAGCTCAAGGTAGACATTCTTCCCGTTTCTTACCTCGGTGCCGATCTCATTGCAGGCGCCGTTGCCGCAAGAGAAAAGTATCCTCTGCCCTGCCTTGTGGCTGACCTTGGCACAGCAACAAAAATTCTTGTCATTGACAAAAACGGAATGTTCAAGGGCTGTACCATTTCACCCGGTGTCAAAATTTCACTTGATGCCCTTGCAAACAACGCTGCCCTTCTTCCCTCCGTCAGCTTCACAAAGCCTGAAAAGGCAATTGGTGAAAACACAACGGAATGTATGCAAAGCGGTATTGTTTTCGGCACTGCGGCAATGATTGACGGTCTTGTCAAAAGAATCAAGGACGAGTTAGGGTATAAGGAATGCTCCGTTGTTGCCACGGGCGGTTACAGCAGCGGCATTATCCCCTGCTGTGAAACTGAAATCACCTATGACGAAAACCTTCTGCTTGACGGTCTGAGATATATTTACAACAAGGCTCAGAGTAAATAATAAAAAACAGGTGTTCTTCCGAAATCAAGAGAACACCTGTTATATTTTTTTATTATATTATCTGTGCGGAAGCTTTATAAGCGAGCATATCTTCTCAAGGAAAAGAGCCATAAAGATAATCTGCGCAGTGCCCACAACAGCCGCCTGACCAAGCCTTGAAATAAGCAGGGCTGAAAATTCGGAGCCGTACTGAACACTGATCCAGAAGCTGTTCATCAAAAGAGTGCAGACAACCTGCGAGGTCACAACAGAAAGAATAATTCTCAGAAGGTTTATTTTCTTTGAAAGATATAATCCGTAAATCAGACCGCTGACAGCAGCTGTCAAAGTAAATCCGGGGAAATATGCGCCCGTTGAAGGAAAAAGAACAGCTCCGACAAAATCACCGAGGGCGTAAACACAGACTCCTCCGGGAATTCCGAAGCGTCTTGCCGCAATAACAACGGGAATAAATGACGCGGAAAGCCTCAGACTCACACTGATAGGTATAACAAGATATCTTGCCAGAACAACCTGCATTGCCGTGAGCAAAGCAAGACAGACAAGAACGAATATTTTTTCTTCTGTTTTCTTTTTTTGCATAATAATACACTTCCTTTGTAAATCAGGTGATGAAACAAAGAAAGTGTTTTTTATTCTTTACCTCATCACAGCGGGATGCGATTTACACACCGCAAGAGCTCAGTCTTTTCGTCCCTGAAGCAACTCCCCGTCTTCAAGGCACTCAGCGCGTATAAATCTACTCTGTAATTAACGAAATAACTTTCTGAATCTTTTTTGCCATACTTTTATATAGGTTGTGAAAAGCATTGTAAGGGCAATATCATAAGCCAGAAAAACAATGTTTCCGAGAATCAGAAGCAGGGGTACGGCAAATTCTTTGAAAAATCCCTGTTCACCCTCAATTCCCATCACCTTGTCGAAGGGCATACCGAGAACCTTGACCATAAACACCGTTGCGGCAATGACACCGGCATTGAAAATGAGAAGCTTAAGGATATACTCAATTACCCTTGGCATTCTGCTTTCAAGCAGAGCCTTGACAATGGGATAATAACCGAAAAAGGCAATGTAAAACACAACAGCTTCTTTGTTGGGAACAAGAAGTGCTGACAAAATTGACGTTGCGGAAAAAATTCCGAATGCCCATTTTTTATCAAGCTCAATGACACTGAGCATAACAACCATTCCCGCAAAAGCCGCAAGTGCATAAACAAAAATCTCAAGGGCAGTGGGAAGAAGAATGACAACGGAAAGAGCTGTCAGCATCCCGCCCAGAGCTGTTTTCGAACTCTGACTCATTTTTCACACCTCAGCAGCAGGGAATACAGTCTCCGCCGCAGCATTCACAGCAGCAATCGGCACAAAGAAGGCCCTGACAGATGCTGCATCCGCTGCACTCACGGTTCTTTGAGGTATAGCCTCTGTCTGTTCTGAAGCCGCCGTTTCTCTTTGCATTGGCTGCTTCAAAGGCGTTGCGGTATTCAAGATTTGAGGGCTCCATTCTGTGAGCCATTGAAAAATAAGTGTAAGCCTGATCAGTCCAGCCTCTTTTGTAATTGACCTGACCCTTCAGATAATGCCATTTTGCATCACGGTAAACCTCATTGACATTTTCAAGAAGCTTTTCAGCCTCATCAAGCTGACCTCTGACAATAAGCTCTCTGATTTTTTTGTAATCAGTTGTTGAAGCAGAGGTATAGGTATTGCCGTTTCTGCTTCCGGAAATGATTGCATCATAAGCCTCGTTGATTTCCTGCATTTTTTTGTTTGCGTTTTCTGCAAGAGGACTGTTGATGTACCTGTCAGGATGATATTTCTTTGCAAGCTCTCTGTATGCAGATTTAATCTGCTCTTGGGTTGCATTGGCAGGAACGCCGAGAATCTCATAAGGATCTTTCATTTTCATCGTTTCCTTTCAGTATATTATTCATCACATTGAACATTCCGTCATAAATAATGTTTTCAATAATGGGCTTCATTGTTTTGTTTTCAATCTCATCATAAACCTCATCCGCCATTGCAAGAGAAAGGTTCAGACTGCCCGTGATTTCCTGCTTTGCCTCTTCGGGCAGCTCAGGCGTGAGCAGATTATATTTTTTCACAAAAACGTTATAATTATTTCTTTTGATATCCTTTTCAATATCATCAGCCGCATCGCAAAGATAAACCCATTTGCCGATGGCATAGCCGAATCTGTAAAGCTGACCCTTTTCATCATCAAAGCCGAAAGCAACAATTCTGCCGAGCATATCTGCCGAAGCGTGAGCGGCAATGTCCGTGGAAGCTGTCTGTGATTTTTCCGTCTGAGCCTGATTTTCAATGTTTTTTTCAAGCATCAGAGCAATTTCACCGTACATCTTTTTTGCTTTTTTATATTTGACAGCAGCAAAGGGAAGAATCAGATACATAAGTATTCTGCGCAAAAGGCTTCCGTCGGCAATGTTATCTTTGATTCTGAAATAAACCATCATAACAGAAACCGCCGCCGCATATTTCAGCTCCTCGTCACCGTTGACACAGTAGCTGCATTTTTTTGAAGGATTATACCGGCATCTGCCGCTTCTGAAATCGGGAAGCTTTCCCCCGAAGGAAAGTCTGATAAGAGCAAGAAAGGTCAGATCATAGCTGAGCGTCATGGCGGCAAGAGTTCCGAAATGCTTTTTCAGAGCCTTGCACAAGGAACAGTAAATTCCTCTGTAAGCCTCATATTCCTTGACCTTCATTTCAGGCTTGTTAATTTTTACATAACCAAACATTTTATACCCTCTTTAATTTTCCTGTCAGATAATTATATAACATTTTCCTTTTAAAGTAAATACTTTAAAAACAAATAATACGACAGCCGTCACTATTGATTATTTTCCCTCTTTGTTATATAATCTGAATATAATGAAAATCAAGGAGGAATATATCTTGGCTATAATCAAAAAAGAAGCTTATTTCACATCTTCAACTGCAGTCAACAAAATCAGATGCTGTATCTGGCAGGATGACAGCGTTGAGCCTAAGGGTGTTTTTCAGATAGCTCACGGTGTCAGTGAGCACATCGGCAGATATGACCATTTTGCGCGTTTTCTTGCAAAGGAGGGCTACATCGTCTGCGGCAATGATCATCTCGGACACGGAAAGAGTGTCAGCAGCACCGATGAGCTCGGATTTTTTGCAGAAGAGAACGGTGACCTGAGACTTATTGATGATATGCACATTCTTCACTGCATAATGAAAAAGCGTTATCCCGCTCTCCCATTTTATCTTCTTGGTCACAGCATGGGCTCATTCTGTGCAAGAGTTTATGCAACTGTTTACGGCCATGAGCTTTCAGGCCTTGTAATCTGCGGCACAGGTGAGCTTCCCGCTGCAATGGCAGCCCTTGAGGAGCCTGTCAGATTCCTTTGCAAAAAAATGGGTGTGAGAGCAGTTGCTCCCGCTGCCCTTCTTGACAGAGCAAGCTGCATTGCAATCAAGGATGCGGAAACCTCAAAGGACTGGCTCAGCAGAAACAAAGAAAACGTTCAGCACTACATAGACGATCCCCTTTGCGGCAACAACCTCACTCTCGGTGCGGTGAGAGACATTCTTTCTCTTGCAAACAGCTGCTGCACAAGTCAATGGGCTTATCTTGTCCCCCTCGGACTGCCCATTCTGATTATCTCCGGCGCCAAGGACCCCATCGGTCTCAACGGCAAGGGTGTTATTGCTGTCAGCGACAACCTTGAAAGTGCAGGACATCAGCCCACCACAATTCTTTATCCCGGTGACAGACACGAAATTCTCAACGAGGATGACAAGGAAAAAGTTTATGCCGATATTCTTGACTGGCTTAAGTCAATCAGTTGAATTAATCACAAAAAAGCGGTTCTTATGAACCGCTTTTTTATTAATACTTTTTGATTTTAACTGTTGAGCTTTGTCCCTTTCCCTTGAAAAGCTTAGTGTATGAAGCAAGCTTTTCTGCAGGCACCTTAATAACCGACTTTTTATAAATTCCTTTGAAGACACTGTCCCCCACTGTCTTAAGCTTAAGTGAGTTAATTCTTATTACCTTAAGACTGTTGCAGCCGGCAAATGCCTTTGATTTGATTGTTGTTACATTTTTTCCGACAATCACCTTAGAAAGTTTTGAGCAGCCGTAAAAGGCATAAGAGCCGATTGACTTGACATTTGCTCCGATTTTTACACTTTCAACAAAATCCTTTTTATAAAGAGCCTTTTTGCCGATTGCCGTTACCTTGAAGCTCTGTGAGCCGACGGTAACTGTTTCGGGAATAACAACATCCTTATATTTTGAGCTTCTGACTCCCGTGAATGCAACGGTGTTGGGCCCTGTGAGCTTATATTTGTTCTCACCTGACTTGAAGGAGGTGTTCAGCTTGTAAGCAATGCCCTTTTTCAGCTGAGTGAAGCTTTTGCCTTTGCTATTTACCCAGGTCTCATTGTATGAGCCTTCATATTCCCATATAGCATCGGATTTATTTTCAACAAATAAGAGATTCTCACAGAAGTTGAAATTATCCGGACCGATTGCAATTACCGATGAAGGTATGCTTATATACTTAAGTTTATCACAGCAGCGGATAGCCACATCATCCAGATATTCAAGACCCTTATTAAGAACAAACACCTCTACATAATTATTGTCCTCGACGGCAAAGCGTATAATCTCCTTAACCTCAGAGGGCATAACATATTTCTTATCCTTCTTGCCGGCGGGATACTGCATAAGTGTTTTTTTATCACTGGTAAACAGTACTCCGTCAACAGCGGTAAGACCGATATTGTCTTCGGAAACCTTTATCTCTTCAAGAGCGGTACAGCCACTGAAAATACTGTTTGCCGCAATATAACAGCCTGCATCCTTGCTGCCGCCGATATAAACATCAACTAAGGATGTGCAATAACCGAAAATACCTGCATCAAGGAAGGTAACATTATCGGGGATTACAACCTTAGTAATTGTCTTACAGCCGTCAAAGGCCTGCTGTCCGAGAGATGTAAGGCTCTCAGGCAACGTAAAGTTCTGCAGTTTTTCACAGCCCAGAAAGGAAAAACTACCGATTGAGGTTACTGTTTTTCCAAAAACAACCTTTTTAAGATTTTTACAGTAATCAAAGGCATCTGCGCCTATATAGGTTACGCCTGATTTGATTACAACCTTTTTAATTTTATTTTTCAGAGAATCCCAGGGACACTCATGATAATCGAACCTGTCGGAATCATTTCTGAAATCCCACATAGCACCCTTACCGTAAATTGTCATTACGCCTTTGTCATCAAGCTTCCAGCTGACCTTTTCACCGCATTTGCCCGACCTTGCATCAGCCGCCTGAGCGCCAAGGACAGTAAAGCTGAAAAGAACACAGACTGTCATAAAAAAAGTTAGAATCAGAGCTGATTTTTTCTTCATATTAAACACCTCGTTTTATCTAAAAAGCTAAAAAGCCACGGATATTTTTATTATATCCGCGGCTTTTTCAGTATCTGTTATCAGATAACCGTAACCTTACACTGAGCGGTAAAGCCGCCGTCCTTGGTTGTTACGGTGATGTAACAGGTGCCGTAGCCTACGGCTGTGACCTTACCTGTTGAGGAAACCTTTGCAACTGCAGTGTTACTTGAGGACCAGGTAACATTTTTGTTTGTTGCATCAAAGGGAACGACTGTGGGCACAAGATAGAAGGTTGCACCCTTGTTTGCCATAAGGCTTGAATTGTCAAGATAAACAGCCGTTACAGCGATTGTCTGAACATTGACAACACAGTATGCAACAAAGCCGCCATCGGCTGTTTTGCAGGCAATGACAACCGTACCGGGCTTGACAGCCTTGATGACACCCTGAGCGGAAATTGTTGCAACCTTTGGGTCACTTGAAAGCCAGGTGACCGCCTTGTTTGATGCGTTTGAGGGAGCAACTGCAGGAGTCAGCATTGCTGATTTGCCCACAGTGAGTGAAATTGCCTTTTTGTCAAGAGTGACACCCGTTACCGCAACGGAAAGAACCTTCACCTTGCAGGTTGCAACCTTGTTGCCGTCCTGAGTTGTTGCGGTGATGGTGACGCTTGTGCCTGCCTTGAGACCTGTCACCTTACCCGAGGAGGAAACCTTGGCATAAGCGGTATTGCTTGATTTCCAGGTTACCTTCTGATTGCTTGCATTTGCGGGAAGAATTTCAAGGTTAAGCTTGATTGATTCACCGTAGTTCACCTTATAGGTGCTCTTTGCAAAAGAAACAGAGGCAACGGAAACCTTTTTGACAGTTACTGTGCAGACAGCCTTCTTGCCCGTGTCAGCAGATTTGCAGACAATTTTGCAGGTGCCGGGATTGATGCCCGTGATGACACCGCTTGAAGAAACTGTTGCAACGGATTTGTCCGTTGAGGACCAGACAAGCTTTTTGTTGCTTGCTTTTTCGGGGCTTATTGTTGCTTTAAGAGTATAGGTTGTGCCGTCCTTGATTGATATTGCGGTTTTATTAAGAGCAACAGATTTGACGGCAACATATTTTTTGACTTTAACAGTACAGCTTGCTCTGTAACTGCCGTTGTCGGTGATAACAGTGATAACGGCAGTACCTGCCTTCTTTGCTGTCACCTTGCCGTTTTTGTCAACGGTTGCAACGGATGTGTCTGAAGAGGTCCAGCTGACCTTTTTATTGCTTGCATCAGAGGGAAGAACGGTTGCTTTGAAGTTTACACTCTGGGAAACATACATATTAAGCTTTGATTTCCACAGCTCAACACCCGTTGTCTTGATTTTAACCTTGAATTTGCTTGAGGCGGTGCAAAGAGGATTGTCAACGCTTGTGCAGGTGATAACTGCAACACCGGCACTCTTTGCCGTTACCTTGCCGTTTTTGTCAACAGTTGCAACAGATGTATCAGATGATGTCCAGGTGACATCCTTGAAGGTTGCATTTGAAGGGGTAAGGGTGGGCTTGAAGGTATATGTATCGCCCTTATATTTTGTAACAATGTCCTTGCTGAGAGAAACGGCCTCAACGGGAACCTTTTTGGAAACCTTGATTGTGCAGCTTGCAACAATTGAGCTGTCAAAGGTTGAAATTGCCTTGATTGTAACCTTACCCTTGCCCACACCTGTCACAACGCCCTTTGAAGAAACAGTTGCAACCTTTTTGTTTGAGGTTGTCCATTTGACTGATGTGTAGGATGCATCCTTCGGAAGAACAACAGCCTTAAGCTGAAGCTTCTGGGTTGTGTAAATGGTTGAGGTACTCTTTTTGATGGTGATTGATTCGGGCTTGGTTGAAACAGTCACCTTGCAGCTTGCGGTAAAGCCGCTTTCCTTTGTGGTGGCTGTGATTTTGCAGGTGCCGTTTGCAACTGCAGTAACCTTGCCGTCTTTGTCAACAGTGGCAACAGAGGTGTCTGATGATGTCCAGATCACCTTTTTGTTCTTTGCTTTTTCGGGAGAAACTGTTGCTGTGAGAGTTGCGGTTTCACCCTTATAGATTGTTTTTGTTTTGTCGGAAAGCTTGACACCCTGAACGGATGTACCGATACCGATGAGTGACTTTTTGAATTCCTTTGCCCAGCGCTTTGCAAGAGCGGGAATGGGATTGAGTCCGTCAGTTGTGTAAGAGGGATCAAGACTCATGCTGTCGGTTGCGGAAACAGAGAAGGAGTTGAAATCAACATAACCGTCGTGATAACCGCAGTCCTTGAGCCATTTGTTGACGCTTTTTGCAATTTTCCAGTCGGCTGCAATTTCAGCGTCCGTTCTGTCATAATTGATGTTGCCTGTGCCGAAATAATCCATTGTTGTGCCCTTCCAGGGAGTGATGCCGATCACAACAACCTTGATTCCGTTTTCGTGGCAGAAATTGAAAATCTTTTTAAAGCCGATTTTGATATCAAGGGCGGTGGGCTGAGTGATTGTGGGATCCTCTGCCTTTATATCTTTGCAGACAGCATCAATGATGTCATTTGCACCCGCCTTGATGATAACATATCTGACATTGTTTCTGTTTTTGCCGTCAACTCCGAGCACCTCTCTTGAAAGTCTGTCAATGAGAGATTCACTTTTGATAAGTGAGTTATAACCGACGTTTTCGTCAAGAATTCTGTTGCCGATGACGCCCTTGCCTGAAATACCGACGTTTTCAACGCCCTTTGAAACAATGTACTGAGCAAGATATTTGGGGAAATCGTTGGCAACGGTTGAGTCACCGAGAACAACAACGCTGTATGAGCTCTGACTTTCATTGAAAACCTCAACTGAGGTCACACAGGGAACAATATCCATAATGTCAATTGAAAGTGAGGGATCGAGCACGCCATCGGGAAGGAACAGTGAAAGGAAGGTGTTCAGGAAAATCTGAAGATTAGCATCCATATCAAGCATATTGAAGGTGTTGAAGCTTGATGCACTTGTTGAGTCCTTGCTGTTGTCATAGGTGATATAAGTCTTTGCACCTGAAAGACCAAGAGTTTTGATTTCCTTGAGATCCTTGATGAAAAGGCTGACAGCAATGTCATCAAGTGCGGTGACCTTGAAGTCAACGGAGTCACAGTAAACCTCTTCACCGGGCTTGATTGTCACTCCCTTTTTGCCGCCGAAGGTGATGGGCACAACGGAAGCGGTGTCGATTTTTGAGTCTCCCTTGCTGTAAGCAACGGTTGCGTTGTTAATAACAAGGTCCTGGTTGCCGTAATAGTTGGAGAATTTGAGTCTGATTTTTTTACCCGATGCGGTGGGGGTAATGACTGATCTTGTGTTGATTGAGCCGAGGAAACTCAGGGTTTCATCATAATCGGTGAGATTGATTTCAACCGGAGCGGTGCTCCAGGCGGTAATCCATTTGCCCTTGACTGCAGCTGATGAAGAAACTGCAAAAATCGATGTTACGGTGATTACTGTCAGAGCAGCGAGCAATAATGCCTTTAAAAACTTTTTCATACGTTATTTCCTTTCTCCCTTTTATTTTTTACTGATCTTCTCAGCCATTTCTTTTCTTCTTTTTTCAAACTTTTCACGGCGGAGATTTTCCTGCTTTTCGTGTTTTTTATAAAGATAATAAAGATATCCGATGTAACCTGCAATGCCGATGACGGCTGCAAAAAGAAGCACAATGAAAACAGTTGAGGTCATAATGCTGCGGATGACACTCATTATCAGACCGAAGAAGCTTATTTTGACATCCTCGGCAACAACAAGGTCAATTGTTGCAAGAACAACGCCTGCATAATAAACTCTTGCCTGACCTGCACTGTCTCCCGCCTTGAGAGGAGCCTTCAGCTTTTCGGGAACAGTTCCTTCAACAAGCTCAATGAGAACGGAGCCTGTTGTTGCCTTTTCGGGCACAAGAGCGTAAAGCTCACTTGAGGGTATCAGGCTTACCTTGTCAGTTTTTCTGCCAGCCACAACCTCTGCGGTGGCAACCACCTGTTTTTCTGCAACAACAACTCTGTATTTGATGTTTTTGTAAACCCATCTGAGCATACTCTGAGCATCAGTCATACAAGTGTTTTCTTCAATGGGATCTGAGTCAACATTCTGAAGAGATCCGTTCATTACAACGGTAAGATATGAATAACCGTCCATATAAGAAACTGCGGCAATGCACTCACCCGCCTCATCCGTTGAGGTCTGCTTGCCACCGGTTACGGAAGCGTGATAATAATCGGGAATTGCGGAGTTTTTCATCTTGTTGCTTGCCTTGACTTCTCTTTCATTATTGAGCTGTGTCTTTTTCAGAATAACACTGTCAGCAGAGAACGCCTCAGAAAATACGGGATACTGCACTGCATATTTGATAATCTTTGCAACATCCCTTGCAGTTGTGAACTGTCCCTCTTCATCAAAGCCGTGAATGTTTTTGATGACGGTTGATGTGCAGCCCATCTTTTCCACGGTCTTTTTAACCTCTTCAAGAAAAGCTTCAACACTGCCTGAAATTTCATAAGCGATAATGCTTGCGGCATCGTTTGCACTGTAAACAACAAGAGCATCAATCAGCTCTCTTTTTGAAACCTTCTCCCCTGCCTTATAGGAGGCAGTTCTGATTCCGTAGGTGTATTTGATAAGAGAAAGATTATCATTTGTAACTGTCACATATTCATCAAGATTGTTCCACTTTTCAAGAGCAGTGACAGCAATAATCAGCTTGACAAAGCCTGCGGGAGCGGTTTTCTTATCAGCATTCTTTTCAAAGAACACCGTGTCACCGTCAAGACTCTGCATAAAATAAATCTTTGACTTAAGATTTGATGTCACCGCTCCCGAATCAAAGGAAGCTCCTGCAGGGAATGCGGCGGTGAAAATGAGCAACAAAGCAAAAACAAGTGATACGATTCTTTTCATTTTTTCTGTCTCCTTAGCTTTAAAAAATACTTTTGTTAAATTCTGAAAATATGCTTTTATAATTGCAATCTGTAAAAAGATATGTTAGAATATATAAACACAGATTAATTATAACAATTTTAGTTACAAAAGTATATACTTTTAATTAAATTATTCTTATATATTAAAAAAATATTTTCAGTCCGAAGAAAAAAAGGAAGGTTAAAAATATGATTTATGTTACCGGTGATACCCACGGCGTTGCCTCCCGACTCGATGACCCCAGACTCAAAAAGCTTGACAAAGGTGACACTCTGATTATCTGCGGAGATTTCGGCTTTCTCTGGAACGGCTCAAAGGAAGAAATGAATGTTCTCAAAAAGCTCAGCAAGAAAAAGTTCAACATCTGCTTTGTTGACGGAACTCACGAAAATTTTGATATGCTTTCAAAGCTCAAAATCAAAAAGTGGAACGGAGGCAAGGTTCATCACATTGCCTCAAACATCTTCCACCTGATGAGAGGTCAGGTTTTCACCATTGAAAACACAAAGATTTTCACAATGGGCGGCGGTGAAAGCCCCGATATCGACATCAGATTTGAAATGAACACCTGGTCAGATATGGAAATCCCCACCCGAGACGAGCTCATTGAGGGCGTTGAGAATCTGCAGAAATATGCGGGTAAGGTTGATCTGATTATCACCCACGAGCCCCCTGCAAAAATCAAGGATTTCCTTCTTCTCCAGACCGGCTCGGATGCCAGCATCACTGCAATCAACACTTATCTTGATGACGTAAGCAGAACCTGTGAATTTGACCACTGGTATTTCGGCTCACTCCATCTTGACAAGTTCATTTCAACAACTCACATCAGTGTTTTCAACAACATTATCAACGCAAAAACAGGTGAGATTGTCAGAAGATAAATTCATAACAAAAGTAAAAAACGGGAACATTTCACTTTGTTCCCGTTTTTTTATATGCTTTTATTCGTCTTTGTTGGGGAAAAGAGCAACCTTGATTGCTGCAGGAGTGAGACTCTTTTTCAGATGTCTGAAGGTTTCACCCATTCTGACAAAAGCAGAGGGATCCCATTCGCTTTCATCACAGAGTGTTATGCCGAGAGAGGCAAGAAAATCCTTTTCATTTCTGACTCTGATTCTGAAGGATTTGTAATCACTGTTAAATCTCTCAGTCCAGCCGCTTTCTGCAACGGCAATGAGTCTGGGGAAGCACATATAACTCATTCTGTCAAAATCCTCAACATATTCTGTCCAGATGGGAGCTTCAACACCAAGAACATTTTTTCTGCCCTGAGGAGTAAGCTTTTCAAGATAAGGATTATATGTATAAGTTTTTTTCAGCGGAGTCATACCGTAAACGTAATCAAGATAATAATGATAAAAATCCTCAATGATTATCCTGCCGCCCTTGTTGGCAAACTCCTCACTCTTATGCTTTCTGTCCATCCAGTCACAGATGATTGTGTCCTTATCAAGAATACCTGAATTGAGGCTTTCATTCCAGGCAATTGCTGTTTTGCCCTTCTGCTTGAGGTAAGCAACAATTCTGTTGACAAAATAACCCTGAAGCTCTTCCTCACTGCCGAGCTTTTCTTCCTTGATTCTCTTCTGACAGTCCTTGCAGCTGCACCATCTTGCCTTCGGAGCCTCATCACCGCCGATATGAATAAAGGAGCCGGGGAAGATTTCACAGATTTCATCAATCACTCCGAAGCAGAAATCAAAAACCTCTTCCTTGCCCGCACAGAGAATGTCTCTGAAAATACCGCCAACCGTTTCAACAGCAATCTGATCTCCCCTGCAGGAAAGCTCAGGATAAGAAGCAATGACTGCCGTTGTGTGACCCGGAATGTCAAATTCGGGAATAACATCAATATATCTTTCACCGCAGAAGGCAATAATCTCCTTCATTTCCGATTCGGTGTAATAACCGCCGTATTTCTCTTTGTTTTCAGAGCCGAAGCCATGGCACTCTCTCCAGGAGCCCACCTCATTAAGACGGGGATATTTTTTGCTTTCCATTCTCCAGCCCTGATCATCACAGATGTGCCAGTGGAAAACATTCATCTTATATTTAGCCGCTGCAGAAATGTATCTTTTAAGCTCATCAACAGTCTGCATATGTCTTGCAGAGTCAATCATAAAGCCTCGGTAAGAAAAAGCGGGCTCGTCAATGATTCTGCAACAGGGTGCCTTTCCCCTCTCGGCAATCTGATCAAGGGTCAGCTTTGCATAATATTTACCCTTTTCACCTTTTGAAACAATTTTTATGCCCTCTTTTCCGATTTCAAGAACATACTTTTCATCACCGAAATTTTCGTTGGTTTCATAAGTAACGGGCAACTCCTTTGCCCATACCTCACCACCGAAAAATTCAATGTTATTTGGTTTGGGAATAATGTTAAGTGTCATAAACCATTCTCCTTTAATTCGATGAAAATATTATACCTTTAAGTTCTTGCCCTTGTCAAGTGCGTTGTTTAATGAAAAGCCGCTTAAGCTGTGACGAAGTGTGAAGCTCAAAAGTTTTTCAAAAAAAATATCGGCACGTAGTTAATTACGTGCCGAATTCTGCAATTATAAATGCTTATTACTGCTCAACAGCATAAACACTGACCTTTTTACGATCCTTACCCATTCTTTCGAACTTAACCTTACCGTCGATAAGAGCAAAGAGAGAGTCATCTGAACCTCTGCCAACGTTGTTGCCGGGATGGATGTGTGTGCCGCGCTGCTTAACAAGGATGTTACCTGCAAGAACGAACTGGCCGTCTGCACGCTTAACACCGAGTCTCTTTGATTCTGAGTCACGGCCGTTACGGGTTGAACCCATACCTTTTTTGTGAGCGAATAATTGAATGTTTATTTTAAGCATTTGTTACACCTCCGTATTATTATTTAAACAGTTTTCGTTGCAGACGATGTATTGAGAATAATCATCTGCCAAAGAGCTTACATGAAGTCTGAGCCCCTTGAGAACAGTCTGAACAGCCTCTGATTTGTTATAAGTGACAAATCTGAAATAACCGTCATCAATTTCAATTTCGGCTTTTGCACCAACAATTTCTGTCACGGTGTTTGCAGCCATATATGCCGCAGAGGAAACCGATGCACAAATGATGTCAGAGCCGGCCTCAGCGTATCCGCTGTGACCCGAAATTTCAAAGCCTCTCAGGTCTTTGCCTTCAATGTAAAAAGTTGCGTGAACCATAATTAAGCGTTGATAGCTGCGATTTCAACCTTAGTGTAGGGCTGTCTGTGACCCATCTTACGCTTTGAGTTCTTCTTACACTTGTAAGTGAAAACAACAACCTTCTTAGCTTTACCGTTCTTGATTGCCTTTGCTGCAACTGTTGCGCCGTCAACATAAGGAGCACCAACCTTGATGCCGTCATCGTTGCCAACTGCAATAACCTTGTCAAAGGTAACTTCGGAGTCTGCTTCAACGTCAAGCTTTTCGATGTAGAGAACGTCGCCTGCTTCTACCTTATACTGCTTGCCGCCTGTTTCGATAATTGCGTACATAGTTTCTTTCCTTCCTTTATTATGGACTCGCTACTGTGGGGCGGAGAAGCTCACTTGTGGTGCACAAAAATGCACCGCCCGTAATATGCGGTATGAACGAGTATAGCACAAGAGTCAATATTTGTCAATTGGTTTTTCAAAGTTTTTTACAATATTTTTATGTGCCTGCTCCTGTGTTATTATAACAGAAATCAGCGGACAGGTCAACGGAAAAATACAAAACAAAAAAACGCCCCGAGGGCGCTGCATTCCGTAATTTCTCCATAAAATGAAATAACCCCCGAGGACCGATGTTTCTTCACACATCTTTGTTGGTCCGGGGGGTTATTTCTGTTCACTCTTGATATCTAACATTCTTTGGTCAACCTCTCTTTCTACAGAAATGTCAGTCTTCATTTTTTCTGCGCACTGTAATTTTTTCTTTCTTCATATTTTCTTTTTGTTTTTGTGCTTTGTTTAATTTTTCTGAAGACTGTTTAAGGCTTTGATTCTTTTTACCGTTTGACTTTTGATTTTTATTTTTTGTTTTACGGTGTTATCAAGAATTTCTGCCTTTGGGATCTTACCTGTTCATTGGTATCACCTTTCCCTTTCTGCATCTTTAATATATCACAAGAATTCACTTTTTGCAATATGTAATTTTGTATAAATTTGCTTGTTTTCTTTTATATAAAAAATAGAAAATGTGAAAGTTATACAAAAGACATTGACTTTACTTAATAATTTTGATATACTGATTATGTTGGCGTGCTGTAATCAGACACCATTAAGTCAATACTCCCCTCTCCGACGGTTGTTTCTTTGACAAGAGTCGGATTTTTTCATTTCATTTTTATTAAGCCTGATAGGATTCACCTTTCAAAAGCTCAGTGCAAGCCTCTTACTCTTCCGCCGAAGCAGAGCAGCAGAAAAGGCTTTTGAGACAAAAAACAAAGCGCCCTGACCGGCGCAAAAAGAAAAACTCATATAAAATGAAATAACCCCCTGGGACCGATGTTTCTTCACACATCTTTGTTGGTCCGGGGGGTTATCTCTGTTCGTTTTTGTTATCTAACATCTTTTGTTATCCTCTCTTTCTGCAATTTCAGTCTCTTTCATTTTTTAACAGCTGCATCTTCTGTTTTTTAAATTTTTTTATATATCTTCAATGCAATCTGTTATTTCAATTTGAAGACTGAGGAGTCGGAGCTCATTTTTTATTTTCTTCCTTCGGGAAGATTATGAGCCTTTGAGTTTTACCTGTACATCGGTATCACCTTTCCCTTTCTGCATCTTTAATATATCACATAAAGACCGTTTTTACAATATGTAATGTTTCATAAAGATAAGAAGCCGCCTTTATTTAAAAGGGAGAAATCAGCCTTCGGTTATTGACACGGGTATAAATCATCTGATATAATGATTGTGTTGCGGCGGCAGAATTGCTGCCGCTTTTTCTTTTATACCGCCCGAAAAGGCAAAAAAGAGACAAATTCACCGATATACCGAAAACGGCCACAGCTGAATTCTGTGACCGTTTTTTCTTATGTATTCTTTTCGGTTGATCTTACAGCTTTGAGAAGCCGTAGCTGTTGATGAGCGCATCAAGCTTTACTCCCGCCTTGCAAAGAGGACACTCGTGAGCCGGGTGAGACTGATAATCGTCAAGGTCCGTCGGATCAAAAACTGAGCGCACGGGAAGTCCGCCGCATTCCTTTGCTGTTGAGAAGATTGCCGAAACACCGCTGACTGTGCCGCCGTAATAACGGACAGCATCAACAGCAGAGCGTGCAGTCTTGCCTGAAGCAACGGAAACTGCAAGAATCATAACATTCTTTCCTCTGATCATGGGAATAATGTTGTCACGGAAAATGAACTGATTTCCGCTTGTAAGCTCGGGTGTAACAATATAAATTGTTTTGTGAAGATTCATATTCACAAGGTTACCCTTTGAAAGACAGTCCGCAAGGCAAGCTCCGATGACCTCTGTGCCGTCAAGACAGAGAATTGTGTCAACAACGGTGTCTGCATAATAATAACCGCTCAGCTCTTCAGCAACTGCTCTTGCCTCAGAAAGACGGGCCTTCTGGGAAACAACATCAATGTAATAATTGCTGTGACAGTTACTTGTTGCAAAATGACCTCTTGCAACTCTGAGATACAGATTCTTACGTTTGGTTTCATACTTCATTGTGTTTAAAGTTGGCATTGTTGTTCCCTCCTTAGGATAATAATAGCATTATACACTAAAACTTATCTTTTTTCAAGAGTTTTTTGTGTATTTTCAGCAAATTATTCCACATCAGCAGTAAGCTTGCCCTCAGAATCAAGAATCATAAATCTGGGATAAGCCTTGTCTGAAGCCACATTGAGCTGAGTTTCACTCAGAGCAAGCCAGAGAACGAACTCTGAAAATTCGCTGTTATACTCAGTAGGAACGTGACCTGCATCTTTGACAAACCATACCTTTGTCTTGAACTTTGCCGCAGATGCGTCAATTGTTCTGTCAGGTGAAATATATTTTGAGCTGACACCTGCAAGCTCTTCATCTGTGAGAGTTTCACCGTAAAGGGCAACATTTGCAAAGTTTGAGGTAAGCTTTGTTTCAAGCACACTGTCACCCATAAGGTTTGAATGCTTGTAATAAGGAGCCATCGGTGAGCCGTAATTAGAGATGAAGCTCAGCTTTGCACCCTTTGCAGCTGCCTTTTTAAGAGTTGTTTCTGTTGCAAAAAGGAACTCTCTTGTTTCCTCAAGCTTTTCCATCATCACGGGGTATTCTTCCTCATGTCCTGAATAAATGAACTCAACAGCGCTGTCAAAAACATCATCGGGACACAGCGCCCACAGACCGAGAAGTGAGCCGAGGCTGTTTCTCATAATATCACTGTTAAGAATATATGAGGTATCGGAAACAATGTCATTAAGAGCCTGAGCCGCAGAGTCAAAAAGTCCCATACTGTTCATAACCGTAAGAAGAATGTCGGTGATGATATTGCCCTGAATGAGTCTCTTTGTCTGATTATAGAAAACAGTGCCGTCAAAATAAATATCTCCGTTGAAGCAGTCACCGCAGGTATATGTACCGTTGTGAGTTGATGAAAGGAAGGTCAGATTGTCAACCTTGCCTGCACCGTACTGATAAAGGTAAGAGGTTGTCACCATACCACCCATGCTCACAGCAACGATGTTGACCTTTTTGGCACCTGAAGCTTTTGTAACAGACTTGATGAAGGTGTTAAGATCAGATGCAAGCTCTTTTGCGGATCTTCTCCAATCATAAGTGAAATAATAAACATTTTCACTGCCGATTTTGTCACAGGCAGTTTTAACAAGACCTTCCTCGGCAATGTCACCGAAGGAAGCAAGTGCCTGCTCATTTTCTGCCATTGAGCCGTCATATTTATCAAAATAAATTGTCTGAATGCTGTTGCCTTCCGCATCATTGCCCAAGGCAAAAAAGACATTTCCAAGCACAGTCATAACATTGTCAAGGAAAAGCTCTGAGTCCTTTGATACAACAAAATCAAGAATAAAGGACTTTGCAACGGTCACAACATCAGAAAACTGCAGATTAATTGCAAAGCTTCCGTCTTCACTTTTGAGTCCTGTTGCATCAAAGCCTCTGACAATAACAAGAGGGTTGCCGTCATAAGCTGCGGGTGCGGTTTCCTCAGCAGCGACATAAGGCACACCGAGGGTGAAGAGCATTACTGCACAAAGCAGAAGGCTGATAAGTTTTTTCATAATATATTCTCCTTTCAATCAAAACATTCTCCGCTGTCTGCGGATTACATTTGCCAACTTAAATACCGAAAAGCCCGAGAAGCTTGTTAAAGAAATCACGGAAGAAGGCAGCCAGCTTTTCAAAAAAGGAAAGACTGCTTCCCGAGGTATTCTTTTCATTGGTCTGACGTGAAAGCCAGCTGATGACTCCGTTACCCTGACCGAAGGAATATTCAATTCCATCAGCATCAACGGTTGAGGAATAATAATACTGCTCACCGCTGTCCATAATCATATCATTTGTGACGGCACACCAGATATAATGCTCCTTGTCAATGGCATCCTTTTTTGAGCCGTCGGCAAAGACAGCCTGTGAAAAGCTTGTTATTCTCACTCCGCCGGGACGATTGGTGATTGAGGAAAGATATTCAAAATTTTCCTCTGCTACGGCTGTTGCCGCTGAAGCATAAAAGTCCTTGTCACTTGAGAAAATCCAGATTGAAGTGTTTTTCAGCTTCTGCATTTCCGTTGTTGAAGGATTATAAAGAGCCGCAACGGGCATTGCTGCCGCAAAAAATTCCGGATACTTTGTGACCATATGCCAGACCATTGAGCCGCCCGTTGAGTATCCGCTGATATAAATGCGGCTTGTGTCAATTTTATCGGCATAAAGAGAAATGAAATAATCAATTGTCCTTTTCAGAGTGCTGCAGCCCGTTTCATACCAGTTGTGAGTGATATCCCTTGAGGAGCGGGGTGCAAGAAGGAACGCGCCCTCAGAGCCGTAAAAGCGTGACTGATACTCATCGGAAGCCCAGTTGCTGAAGCGGTACCACTCAAGCTGAGCTCGGGGCTTATCACCGGATTTTGCGCCGTGAAGCCAGATCATAAGAGGATACTTCTCCCCTTTTTTCGTTTCGGGCTCATAATAAACATAATCTAGTCCGTCGGGACACTCACCGTCAAGAAAACGGCTGTCAAGGACATCGTTGCCCACAGAAAGAGTTTCTGCGGAAACGGACACACCGAGGCTCAAAACAGAAATCATCACCAGAGCAGAAAGAACAAGAGAAACTATTTTTTTCATTTTATTTCCTCCGAAACACCATAATGTAACATTATGGTATCACTTTTTTTCTTCTCTGTCTACTGTTTTTTTATTGACTGTGCAACAATCTTTATTTCAAAATTTTCGTCATAGGTTGTCTCATAAATTTTGCCCGAAACAAATTCACCGTCTTTAAAGCTGAGCTCTGTATAAATTCTGCCGTTTTTTGAAATGTAGCTCGGCATTGACTCAAAGGATTCCTCATAGCTCTGAGGCAGTCTGCCGTAGCTGTAAATTCTGTAATAGCTTCTGAGGATTCCCTTATCAATACAATATCGCTTGGAATAAATTATACCGAAATCTCTGCGGTATTTTCCTATAATTTCTTCCTCTGAGCCGCCCTTTTCAAGCGACAGGAAATACGCCTTCATTTCAGGCATATTATTATACTTGTAATTCCAATCAGCAAAGGAGAAATCATAATATCTGCCCTTATACATTTCCTTCTCAAGACAGCCGATACCGATACCGACAACAGCTCCGTTTTTCTGAATGATACCGAGCAGACCCTGACCCCAATATTCATCACCGTCCGCCTTCGGCTTATACCAGATTTCATAATTCTCCTCAAAATCAAACATTCTCAGATTTGAGGTAAACTGCTTTCTTGTCAGCGGGTCAACAAGATTTTTATAATCCGCAAGGGTATAATAACCGTTGCTTCTGAGCGTTCTGCATGCCTGCTCATAGGACAAGCCGAGAGGAATTTGTTTAAGCATCTGCTCCTCAGAGTAGCTCGGGTAGCTAGATTGCTCATAGAACCATCTTGGGTAATTATCGATATAATGTTCACTCTTTTCGCAAAGCAGACTTGCTCCAAGGGAAACAGCAAGAAAAACCGCACTGAACACAGCAAGCTTTTTTCCCCACTGCGGAATATCTCCCGCTCTCCCCTTTATGATTCGGAATGCCTGAATAAAGCAATACAAGGAAATTATCATCGGTATCGCCAAGCTTATCAGCAGACCGATTGTACCCTCATAAGCGGAATAAGCAATATTTCCGACACAAAAGGGAGTCAGATGGTCAATAAGATATAAAGCATCATAGCAGATTGTAAAGCCCGCCATCTGAGGATACATGCACCAGTACATCGTTACACTTGTCAGGAAACTGACAACTCCTATTGCAATAAGGCTTTTTCTGTATTTTCTGACTCTTGCAAAAAAGCATAAAAGAATTACCGAAAAAATTATAACAAAGCTTCCAAAGGCGCTGATGCCGTCAGGCTCTCTGTTAGAATCAAAAGACAGAACCCACAGATCAAGATAAAAGCAAAGAAAGTTCAACGCCGCAACATAAATAAAGGCCAAAAGGGCATATATTCTCTTTTCACTGTAAAGCTCCTCAAACTCTTTTGAAACATAGCTTCTGATGAAATCCTCATCACCGAAATCAGCCATTGCCTTTGAAATACTCTCCTGCTGAGTGTAACCGATTTCCATATAAAAATCAGCCTTATCAAGAAGATGGCAGGTAAGCTCATCTCTGAGCTGCGCAGTACGCTTTTTTGAAAGATTGTCGGGAATATAGCCCTTTACGAATTCGTCAATTCTGTTCATAACAGCACCTCCCTGTATCAGGCCAGGGCGGTTGTGGGATTTTTACCGATAACCTTTTCAACCGCCGAGGTGTAAGCGCTCCATTCCTCTTTTGCACCCTCAAGTTCCCTGAGTCCTTTTTTGGTTATTTTATAATATTTTCTTTTTCTGCCTTCAGCCTCAACGGTATATGACTCAACATAGCCTGAGGCTTCAAAGTTATGGAGAATGGGATAAAGGGTTCCCTCCTTGAACAGAAAGGTATTGTCGCTTTTTTCGGCAATTCTTTTGATTATCATATAGCCGTAAAGCTCCTCCTTTTCAAGAACGGACAGAACAAGCATTGCACTGCTTCCCTTTGAAAGCTCCTTTTTGATATTCATGAAGATACCTCCTTATAAGAAAAATATACCTAGAGCTCCAATACATAGAGTCTCTAGGTATAATGTAACACCACTGTTAAATTTTGTCAAGATAATTTTTGTAATCTCTGTAAAGCCTTGCTGATTCGGAATGACCCGCAAAGGACCGAGAGGCTTCGGGATTCATAATTCCGAGGTATTGATAGCAAAGAATTTTATCCGCATAAGCAGCAACATTTTCAATCTGCTTTTCGATACGCTCAAAGGGAGCGGGTACAAGTGCACTTTTATAAACAACGCTTTCAAAATCGAAAAGCTCAATATCAGCCCAAAGCTCTGCCCTGCCTGCCTTATCGTGAGCCTCACGGAGTCTTTCAAAAATTCTCCGTGTGCGGTCAACCTTGGTTTTTCTGACACCGACCTCGTCCTGATAGGCTATAAAATCAACATCAAGCTCTGTCAGAGTGCAGACAAAACGGCTGTTTGTCAGAGCAAGGTTTGTTCCGTACGGAGCAATGAGAAGCTTCTTTTCGGGAGTTATTGTGCGGCAACGCTGAGAGCAGAGATTGACATAACGGGTGAAGGTTTTTGAATAATTGAGAATAATACAGGTCTCGTCGGGAAAATACCAACCGTAAAAGCTGGGATGATGTCCGTAAAGGCCCGACAGCTCGTCCATTGCCGTGAAGGAGCGAGCAAGAACCTGTTCGCTTCTGATATTATCGGCAGCTTTTCTCCAGTCACCGTAAAAGCCGTTTCCCAGGAAAACCTTTATTCCGCACTCGTCAGCCTGAGAGAAAAGCTCCTCAAGAGCATCCTCACAGCCGAGCTGCCATTTCGAAAAAACAGATGAGGAGAAAAAGCATTTGTCATAAAGTGCCGTTGCCATAACAACAACATATTCCATACCCAGAGCCGAAATTTCACGGATTTTTTCACGCCACTGCTCAGCGGTGAAGCGGCTGAGCTGCTCATTCCAGTATTTGCCCTCAGGTATATTATGATGGCTGAATTCAAAAAAGGTTCCGTCAATCTTTCTTTTCATAACATAGTCCCCCGTTTTTTTATAGAAGCTCGTCCTCAATAACAAGAACATTAACCTGATTTGACGCAACGGTGCAGCCGTCAATTGCAATCACTCCGTCAAGCTCAAAAATATCAAAGCAGTTGTGTCCTCTGTTTGAATCAAAGCGTGAAGCATATGCTGTGCTGCGGTGACCGCAGACAAGCTTTTTACCTTCAATTCTGTCCCCCTGAACAAGCATAACGTTCCATTCGCCCCAGTGGGCCTTCTTCCATTTCTCTGCGGACGCAGTGCGCCAGTTTTTATCAATGACATAAAGGGTGTTCGGCACCCAGCCGTGAGTGAAAACATAATTTTCCGTTTCGTAATAATCCTTCAACCCCTCAAGAAAGTCAAGAACTCTGTCAACCTCTCTTGTGCAGCCGCACAGATCAAGGGTGTTGTCGGGATTGATTCTGCCTCTGCCCAAAAGCTGAGTAATTGTGACATCGGTATTGTTCAGGATGTTGTGACCTTCAAGATAACCTCTGTTTAAAATATCAAGAAGCATATCCTCGTGGTTTCCCCTGAGAAGCACAGCATTTTTCAGCCTTTCAAAATATTTGAGCACCTCATAATTTTCTCTGCCTCTGTCAAAATAATCTCCGCAGCAAATGAGCAGATGGTCGGGATTTTCCTTGTCAAAGCCTGCCTCAGTCAGAGCCTTAACCATCGGCGTGTAATGCCCGTGAACATCGGAAAGAACAAAGAGCTTTTTCTTCATTTTTGTCTTCACTCCTTTATTATTTTTCGTCACCCTATGATTAAAAAAATAACAGGCATTTTCAGTCATAAACCGAGAACACCTGTTTTTTCTCTTGTCGAAACAAATTAGCCTTCGCTGATAGCACTTACAGGGCAACCCTCTGCACAGCTACCGCAATCGAGACAAGCGTCTGCATCGATAACGAACTTGCCGTCACCTTCAGCAATTGCGCCAACAGGGCAAGTGTCACAACATGCGCCGCATGAAATGCAATCGTCATTAATTACGTATGCCATTTTTGTTACCTCCCTTTATTTTGATATTCCTATTGTAACATATAAAATAAAAATATCAATAGGAAAAACTTGTTTTTTTATATTTTTTTGTATTTTTCTTTCCTTTTTTCTTCACCGAAGGGCCTTTGAAAGCCACTGACAGATAACTGTCCGTTCCTGAAAATAAAATTTATCTTTCTCTTGTAAAAAAAACACTTTTGTTGTATAATCAATAAGAATTACTTAAAAGCAGGTGAATTATATTGTTTGAAAATCTGACAGTAACAGAGAATTTCAAAAACTCAATAGAAAAAGCTGTCAGTGCCTCAAGACTTTCCCACGCTCTTATTTTTGAAGGCTGTGACAAAAACACAAGAGCTCTGGCTGCTCTTGAAACAGCAAAGGCACTTCTTTGTACGGGTGAAAAAAAGCCCTGCCTTGAATGCTCTGCCTGCATCAAGACTGCCGCCCTCTCACACCCCGACCTTCACATCAGGTCAAAGCCTGAGGACAGCAAGATAATCAATGTTGACACAATCAGAGACATCAGAAAAAAAGCCCAGGTTTTTCCAAACGAAGGCTCAAGGAGCATCTTCATCATCAATGACGCTCAGTTTATGAACGCTTCAGCTCAGAATGCTCTGCTGAAAATTTTTGAAGAGCCCGCTCCCCACGTCTCCTTCATTCTCACCTGTGATTCAAAAGCTTCATTGCTTGAAACAATCATTTCAAGAGCCACTTCATACTCCCTCGGTGAAAGCACCGACAACGAGTCTGAAAGCAAGGAAATGCTCAAGGCAAAGGAATTTGCCTGTGAGGTGATTGATTGCTTCATCAATGAAAATGAGCTGAGCTTTCTGAAAAAAACAGCTGTGTTTTTCAAGGACAGGGTTCTTTTCAAAAACACCCTTGAGTGTGTTTTGCCCGTAATCCGCGATGCACTCATCATCCGAAGCTCAGGCAAGGAGCTTCTCAGCGGCTGTGAGGCTCAGGCAAGGGCTCTTGCAAATGCTCTTGCACAGAAAAAGATTCTTTTGCTTTATGAAGCTGTTGACAAGCTTCTTGAGGATGTGGAAAAGCCCGCAAATCACAATTTGTCAATCACAAGATTTTCAGCAATTTTATATTCAATCAAAACAAGCTGAAAATTAAATTCAAATATTCCCGGAAAGGATGATTATAATGGCAGAGGTTGTCTCAGTCAGATTTAAAGAGGTTGGTAAGAATTATTATTTCGATCCCAACGGCATCACAGTTAATTGCAAGGACAAGGTTATTGTCGACACCGCAAGAGGTCTTGAATGCGGTGAGGTTACAATTGCAAGCAGACAGATTCCCGACGATGAGCTTAAAAGCCCTCTTAAGAAGGTTATCCGTGTTGCAACGGAGCGTGACCTTGAAATTGTTGAGGAAAACAAAAAGAAGGAAATTGAAGCCTTTGCAATCTGCAAAAAAAAGATTGCCGCTCACAAGCTTGAAATGAAGCTTGTTGACGTTGAATATTCCTTTGACAGAAACAAGATTCTCTTTTATTTCACCGCTGACGGCAGAATTGATTTCCGTGAGCTTGTCAAGGATCTTGCCGCCTGCTTCAGAACAAGAATTGAGCTCAGACAGATCGGTGTCAGAGATGTCAGCAAAAAGCTGGGCGGTCTCGGCATCTGCGGAAGACCCTTCTGCTGCAACTCCTTCCTTGGTGATTTCCAGCCCGTTTCAATCAAAATGGCAAAGGAGCAGAGCCTTTCTCTCAGCCCCGTCAAAATCAGCGGTACCTGCGGCAGACTGATGTGCTGTCTCAAGTATGAGCAGGAGGCTTACGACCATCTTCTCAAGGTTACACCCAAATGCGGTGCAATTGTTGAAACCAACGAGGGCAAGGGCACTGTTATTGACGTCAACCTTCTGACAGGCACTCTCAAGGTTTCTCTTGAAAAGAAGCGCGAAGCCGCCCCCATCACCGTCAACAGAAAGGACGTCAAGCTCATCAGAGACTCACACATCAGAGTCAACAAAAACGAAATTGAAGCTCTCAAGGACATTGAAGGCTGATTAATACAAAACAAAAAGGAGATGAAAATTCATCTCCTTTTTTCATGTTCATTTTCTGTATTTTTCTTTGTTTTGAAGATAATCCTTCAGAGCTCTGATTGCTTCACCGTTCATGGGAATAATTGCCATCATATTGAACACTGTCATAAGTGCAATACCGATGTCACCAAGCTCCCAGACAAAAGTATAGGTTGCAAGACCGCCGATGAAAAGCATTACAAGAGCAAAAAGCTTGTAAGCAAGCTGAGCCTTGTTGCTGTCACCGAAGATATAAGCAACGTTGCTTCTTGCATAATAAAGAATACCGATAAAGGTCGAGAAGCAGAAAAGCCAAAGAGTAACCGTTACAAAAACCTCACCTGCAAAGCCCATGTGATGATTCATTGCGGCAAGGAAAAGCTCCATACCCTGAAGACCCTCACCCACCTCAGCGGGCACAAGAAGCATAATCATTGCTGTGCAGGTGCAGATTACAACGGTGTCAATAAGAACACCGAAGGCCTGCATAAGACCTGACTTTGCGGGATGGTCAACATCTGCCGCTGCAGCAACACAGGGAGCAGAGCCGCTGCCTGCTTCATTTGAAAACAGACCTCTTTTCACACCGTTCATCAAAGCCGCACCGAAGACACCAGCTGCTGCCTGACGAAGACCGAAGGCCTCAGCAAAGATTCGTGAGAAGACCTCGGGAAGCTTTGTGATGTTCATAAGTATAATTATGATTGTAAGTGCAAAATACAAAACTGCCATGACGGGAACAATCACATCAAGCACCTTCACTGTTGCATTTTTTCGAAGGACAATCACAGCTGAAAGCACAACAAGGATAACAGTTGAAACAATTGTAGGAACATTGAAAGCACAGTAAAAGGCCTCTGAAACAGAGTTGCTTATAACCTGGCTTACACCGCCCCAGCAAAGAAGACCCGAGAAGGCAAAAAGACAGGCAATTACGCTTTTCTTTTTTCTGCCTGCAAAAAGTCTGTGAAGATAATAAGCAGGACCGCCTCTGAAGCCGCCGTAAAGCACATCCTCCTGCTTGTATTTCTGTGCAAGAGTGCCTTCAACATAAGCCGTTGAAGCACCGATGACAGCAGTCACCCACATCCAGAAAACCGCACCCGCACCGCCTGCGGAAACAGCAGCAACAACACCGACCATATTACCCATTCCGACTCTTGTTGCCGTTGAAACAATCAGAGACTGCACACCTGAAAGTGAGCCTTTCCCTTTCTCCTTTTTCTCAAGAGTAAGTCTGAGCATTTCAGGCAGACAGCGTATGGGAAGAAGCTTTGTTCTGAAGGTGAAGAAAATACCGGCAGGAATAAGAATAAGCACAAGAAGTGAAATTCCAAGTCCATCACCGTTTCCCAGAGGAATGGTGAACAGATCTCCCCAGAACAAATTGTAAATTGCAGAAATAACTTTCATATAATTCCTCCATTGACAAATCTATCCTTTTTAATATAATATATTGTATATCATTTGTCAAATTAATTATATGTATATTTGCCATTAATAAATTGTATGGAGGATATTATGGATCTTAAAAACATAAAAACCTTTATTCAGGTTGCCGAAATGGGCAGCTTTACAAAAGCCGGCGATTATCTCGGCTATTCTCAGCCCACGGTTTCCTTTCAGATAAAGCAGCTTGAAAACGAGCTGGGTGTTCAGCTTTTTGAACGAATAGGTCACACCGTAACTCTGACAGAAAACGGCAAAATTGCTCTCAATCACTCCCAGCAGATTTATAAGCAAAGCTGTGAAATGTTCAACAGCATCAAAAACGATATTCTCACAGGCACTGTCCGCATTGCAATGGCTGACTCCCTTTGTATGCCTCTGATTCTTTCAGGCTTTGATGTTTTCAGAAAAAATTATCCCGGAATCAACATCAAGATTATGACAGCAGGTACCGATGAGCTTTTCCGTCTCCTTGACCACAACGAAGCGGACATTGTGTGCACCCTTGACAGACATATTTTCTCATCAAAATATAAAATTGCTCACGAGGAAAAGGTTGGCGCACACTTCATCTGTGCCGAAGAAAACCTTGCCGCCGCAAAGGTAACCTCAATCCGTCAGCTTCTTTCCCAGCCCTTTATCCTCACGGAAAAGGGAATGAGCTACCGTCAGCTGCTTGACGATTTTCTTGCCGACATCAATGCAGAAATTACTCCCATACTTGAAATTTCAAGTGCTGACCTTATCTGCAAGCTTGTTGAAAAAAACAACGGCATCTCCTTCCTCCCCGATTATGTTACCAAAAACTCAAATGTAAACATTATCAACGTGCCCGATATGAAAATTGATTTATGGAAGCAGATTATCCATCACAAAAACAAATGGGTTTCCCCTCAGGTAAGAGTAGTAATCGAGCACCTTTCTTCAATAACCATAGGATAATAAAAAAAACAGATGTGTCCGTGTGAACACATCTGTTTTTTTGCTAAACATTCAATTTAATTTAAATAAATGCAATTTTAACCAAGGTTTTAAAGTAACTGATAATCTGACTGAAGAACTGAGAGTACCAGGTAAGTGCACTGCCCTCTCCGTCGATATCAAAGGCCTCAAACTGCTTGCAGCTGTCAGTCCAGTTGAATGAGCCGATATTAAGCCAGGCAGTTACAGGCATATTGTAAGTTTTTGTGATCTGAGTAAAATCTGAAGAGATAATAAATCTTCCCTCACAGGCTCCTGACATATAATCCTCGGGACTGTTGCAGTCGTAAGCATAAAGAACATGGGTGCCGTCATCCAGAGAGTAAGCGCCCGTAAGGACCACTGTGTGACCTGAGCTGTTGAAAATATTGCCTGAGTAAAAAGTAAACAGAACTATATTGCCGGCTGAAACTGTATCAAACATATCCTTAAGCTGCTGAGAAAACATCTTTGTGCCTTTTTCCGTGCTGAAATTTTCACAAAGGAAGCTACCCGATGCCGCCCACTGATAATAATTGATTTTGCTGACAACATCTGCGGTATTTTTAAGCTCACTCACAGAAGCTGCACCGCTGTCCTCAAGAACATCAATCACTCCGTGATGCTGAAGAAAAACAAGAGTTGACATTCCGTAGCAGGAGCCGTTCCAATACCAGTTAGGATAAGTTGAAAGAGCAATACTCAGCCCCACAGATAAAGGTGAGCCGAAAAGGAAAACCTTGTTGATGTTACGAAGCATCATTCTGTTATCATCCTGATTCATATAATAGCCGTTGAAGTCATCGGTATAAAAATAAGGATCGGAGTTTGAAAAGCTTAAAACCTCATCCCCCTTGAGAAGCAAGGGAATCTTTTTGGCCTTAAGAGTTACGGATGCATTCGGCAGAGTGTCACCAACAGAATATTCCTCACCGCTGTCAGCCACCCAACAGGCAAAGGCTTCACCGTCATTTTTGCAGTAGCCCTTTTTGTCGGCAATTATTTTTGCGTCGGCTGAATATTCCACTTCTTCACGGTAGCCGCAGCTGTCACAGCATTCATAAGTGACAACAATCTGATTTCCGTCAAAAACATCAGGTTCGTTACCGTCGGACTCTTTGCCAAGGGCTGCACCGTCAAAGACAAAGGCTCCCGCAAGAAGAGTCAGAATCAGAAACAGAGAAGTTAATTTTGAAAATGTCTTTTTCATTTTTCCACTACCTTTCACGCTTGTGTAACACAAAGCTCTTTTTTTTGCATTATAACACACAATAATCTTATTGACAATTATTAAATATCAAAAAAGAAAAATATATTTTCAATTTTTTTCAAAAAGCTATGATGAGCTTTTAAGGGAATAACGAGTTAAAACACTTTTTACATTCAAAAATCTTCCGACTTTTTTCCTCAAGGTTATACTTTTTCTCACAATAAGCTTCATTTTGTTAAATATTTCCACTTTATACCACACATCAAAATTATTGTATTTTTAGCCATTTCGTGAAATAATTTTACGAAAAAGCCATTTTTCGACAAAATAACCCTTGATATCGTGTGAAAAATGTGATATTATTCCACTACAACGTTGTAATAAAGTTAAATATTAACACATTGGAGAGATTTATAACATGTCAAAAAGAATCAAGATTTTAATTACAAAGGAAGACCTCACCTTCCAGAATCAGTTTGAAAACTTTCTTCCCTCAACAGAGTTTGAAACCACATATCTGCCCAAAGACGGAAACATTGTTCTTGAAAAAATCATTGAACTTAAGCCCGATATCGTTCTTATGGATGTTTTTATGCAGCATATCGATGCGCTGGGTATTCTTGCAAAAATATCCTCAATGGAAAACAAGCCGATAATTGCTCTGATGTCCTCGGTGGACAATTATACCTTCAATTCTCAACTGATTCAGGCAGGTGCGGATTATTATTTTCTCATGCCCTTCAACTTTTCTCTTATTGCCGAAAGAATCAGACAGTTGTTTTCCTGGAACGAAAAGAACAGAACTGCCATTCAGAAAAACAGCCGCAACACCGAAGCGGTCATTGCGGACATTATGAGGGAAATCGGTGTGCCCGCTCACATCAAGGGCTACCAGTATCTCCGCGAGTCAATTATGCTTGTCAGAGAAAAGCCTGACCTTATTCACGCAGTTACCAAAGAGCTTTATCCCACAATTGCAAAGAAAAATTCAACCACCTCCTCACGCGTTGAAAGAGCAATCCGTCACGCAATCGAGGTTGCCTGGGACAGAGGTGATGTTGATGTGCTAAGCTCTTATTTTGGTTATACAATTCTCAATTCAAGAGGAAAGCCTACCAATTCGGAATTTATTGCAATGATAAGTGAAAAGCTCAGACTCAGTCACAGCTGAACAAAAGAAATACAGATACCGACGTTCGCCGACGCCACACAAGGAAGTATTTGTTTCTCGAACAAAATTCCCTGTATTTTTGCCAAAAGCCTCGCAAGGCGACAGCCTTGCTGCATTTTATGGCTTCAATACAAGAAATTTTTAGTTCTTACGAAACTGCGAAGCACTTTAAAAGGCGAAATAGTGTTGCAAGAAAAGGCAAAAAGCACCGATAATGCTGACGCATATCGGTGCTTTTTAACGCATTATTGTGATGCTATTTCACTTTTTAAAGAAATACTGCCTTATGTGGCGTCGGCGTTATTGAGGGTATCTGTATTTTTTTATATTTCATAAAGGTATAATCCCCTTCTTTGAGCTGCAGGGGTTTTGCCTTCAAGACTCGGTGAAGAAGATATCAAAAAACTTTTCTGCATTTGCAGAGGGTAATATTTATACACATCAACCTTAATACAGTGCTCCTTACCCTTACTGTCTTTTTCCCAAACGCTTTCGTCGGAAAGATACCTACCGAAGCTGTAAGCAGTGACAGTTATTTCATCCCCGGAAATAAATTCCGTCTTTAATATGGCAGAGGTAGCCGACTCAGGATGTGAAACAAGCTTTTTGTCAAGGCAGTTGACAAGAGCCTCACATTCTCTGAACGAAAGGGAGTGCTCCCCTTCCGCAAAGCAAAAGGATACATCCTCTTCATCCTCAAAAGCCGAAACAGCCGCCACCGGAGCAAAATCAAAATAAAGAGCCTTGAAAAATTCTACATTCTTATTAATGAAGCTTTCACGGATTTCATCATAAAACACGCCCTTATAATCCTCGGGATGAAGCCTGAGCTGACGATTTCTGCTGTGCTCGGTGACAATTGTGCTGACAAAACCTTTTTTACTGAAATCGAAATCATCTCCGTATCCTACCTCTGACTCGGCAAGACTAATCAGAGTCTTGCTCACAAAGGGATCAAATGCAACCGCATATAAGCCATCATCACTTTTATCCGCGGCGCCGAAAAAGCTTTCAAATAATATATTGGGTAAATTGTCATACCCCTTTTTTCTGCAAATCTTGCTCAAAGAGATTGCAGTCATTTTTTGAATTTTGTCCTTCTGTCTCTGAGTTAATTTTTCCCAGTGCCCCGCCTTTCTTTCAAAGGACAGCTCCTGACCCCAGCGGGAAAAGAACCTGAGGCGTACCTCTTCTTTATAAAAGGGCATTTTTTCCCAACAGCTTCCGGAGATGCTTTCCGTTTCGGTTTTTGCAGTTATTTTGCCCTTTTCATCCTTCACCTGTACCTGACGGCTGACAATCTCCGTCTGTGAGTAAGATTGGTAAGTTTCGGTTTTTCTTAAAACGCGCTCAAAAACAAAAGGATTATTTTTCCATCTTCCCGAAAGCACATCAATTACCGATTCTTCATTGCCGTTATGCTCATCAAAACCGTAATTTTCCTTGAGATAATCCTCATTTTCAGCAGTCAGACAATCGTCAAAGACAAGAAAAGGAAGGGTCTGCTGTGCAATCAGAAGTGCATCCTTGTCCGAAAAAAGCTCAACGAGCTTATTCATATGCTTTTTTTCCTCAGCTTTTATCCACTCAAGAGTCTTCTCTTTTTCTTCAATCTTTTCTCTGTGATAACGTATTTCGGGAGTTACCAAAAAAACAGCAACGGGAATAAGAAAAACCGTGATAAATAAAATCACTCTGATAATACGAAGCTGCCTGAGTGTTTTTTCATGCTCCGCTTTATTTCTGAGACAGCTTTGAAAATATTCTGCTTTGCTACGGCTTTTTTCAATGCTGACTCCCGAGCTGTTGACCAGGTTTTGAAAATACTTAATTGCATTGTAATAATGCACCTGCTCAAGTGAGTCTGAATATTCAACAACGGGATCATAAATTTTTCTCATAGGAAGTCACCTCTTCAAGTGAATTATATCCCCAAAAATTGTTTTTTGCAAAGGAAAGAAACGCTCCTTTCATTAATTATGAAGGAAAAAGCGGTCAGCTGCAAAGCCGACCGCTTATATAATATTTTATTTTCCGTCTCTTTCACGAACAACAAATCTTGTGGGAGTGCCCTCAAGACCGAAAACCTCACGGATCTGATTGTCGATATAACGCTGATAGCTGTAATGGAAAAGCTCCTTGTCATTGACGAAGCAGACAAACGTGGGAGGTCTTGTTGAAGCCTGAGTCATATAATAAATCTTCAGTCTCTTGCCCTTATCCGTGGGAGGCTGAACTCTTGCTGTTGCACCCGCAAGAACGTCGTTGAGCCTGCCTGTTGAAATTCTCATTGAATTCTGCTCATCAACAAACTTGATAAGCTCAAACAGACGGTCAAGTCGCTGACCTGTTTTTGCAGAAATGAAAATAATGGGAGCGTAGGACATAAAGGAAAAATCGTTCATCAGCTTTTTTCTGTATGAATCCATTGTTTTTCCGTCTTTTTCAAGAGCGTCCCACTTGTTAACGGCAATGATGCAAGCCTTGCCCATTTCGTGAGCAATACCCGCAACCTTTGAGTCCTGCTCTGTGAAGCCTTCAAGGGCATCAATCATAATGACACAGACGCTTGAACGCTCAACTGCCATTTTGGCTCTGATAACCGAATATTTTTCAATCTGGTCTTCAACCTTGCTTTTTCTTCTCAGACCCGCAGTGTCAATGAACATAAAGTCACCGTGGCTGTTGGAAATGTAAGTGTCCGTTGCATCTCTTGTTGTGCCTGCAATGTTTGAAACGATGGCTCTCTCTTCACCGGAAATGGCGTTGATAAGTGAGGATTTGCCGACATTGGGCTTGCCGATGACGGCAACCTTGATTGTGTTGTCCTCCGCCTCGTTTTCTTCAGGCTCCGGAAGATGCTCAAGCACAGCATCAAGAAGGTCGCCTGTTCCGTGACCGTGAACAGATGAAACTGCAATGGGGTCACCGAGACCGAGGTTATAAAATTCATAAAACTCAAGAGGCATCTCACCCACGGTGTCACATTTGTTGACACACAAAACAATGGGCTTGCCGCTTTTGAGAAGCATTGCAGCAACCTCAGCATCCGTTGCAACAACGCCGCTTCTGATGTCAGTCACAAGAACAATAACATCTGCACTGTCAATTGCAAGCTGAGCCTGACGGCGCATCTGCTTGAGAATAATGTCATCTGACTGAGGCTCAATACCGCCCGTGTCGATGAGAAGAAAATGCCTTGACAGCCATTCACAGTCACCGTAAATTCTGTCTCTTGTGACACCGGGTGTGTCATCAACAATGGACAGACGCTGACCGATGAGTTTATTAAAAAGTGTGGATTTGCCCACATTGGGTCTTCCCACAATTGCAACAATTGGTCTTGCCATTTTTTATTCCTCCTTTAAAATCTGAGTCAGCAGCTCGTAGCCGTCGGAAGAAACGGGAGTGATTTTCACTCCGAGCTGATTTTCCGCCTCCTCAACGGTCACATCGTCAAGGAAGATATCCCCTTCCTTGCGCAGCATAACATCGGGAATAAGAAGCTCATCAAAAAGCTCCTTGCCTTTAAGCTGACGGATAAGGTCTCCTCCCGTTATAAGTCCTGCAACGGTTATGGAGTGACCGAAAAAGTCATTGAGGATTTCATAAACATTTATTTTCACTCCGGGAAAGCTTTTTTCAGCCTTCTCGGCAAGCTCTCTGAGCAAGGGATAAGCAGCCTTGCCCGTGGCAATGCTGACTCTTCTTTCACCCGAAAAGCTTTCTCTTTCAAGGGAATCGGTGAATTCCTCCTTCAGACTTGTCCACATTCCGACACCGTTTTCAATCTGACAGTAGGATTCATAATAATCTGCATCTGGAATTTCTCTTTCAGCCTTGAGATAAAATTCATCAGCGGCATAAGCAAGTCTTGTGCCCGTTTTTTCCTTGAAGCTGTTGCCGAATTCCTCGATAATATCAATAACCTGACCGGCTGTTTCCCTTGTGTATTCCTCAAGAGGAAAAAGACCCTCACGGAATTTTGTCATACCCACAGGTACGGCGGCAATGCTCATCACACCGGGGTGAAGCTTTGAAAGCTCCTCAAGGGAATAAACAAGCTCCTTACCGTCATTGATGCCGGGGCAGAGAACAAGCTGAGTGTTGACCTTGATGCCGTTTTCGGCAAATCTGCGGATGTAATCAAGACACTCACCTGCATTTTTGTTTGCCATCATTTTGACACGAAGCTCCTTGTTCATGGTATGAACGGAAACATTGACGGGGCTGATGTGCATATCAATGATGCGCTGAACATCCTCATCGGTGAGATTGGTCAGGGTGATGTAATTGCCGAACAAAAAGGAAAGCCTTGAATCGTCATCCTTGAAGTAAAGAGTATCTCTCATACCCTTGGGAAGCTGATCAATGAAACAGAAAATGCATTTGTTTTTGCATCTCTTTTCCTTGTCCATAAGGAAGGTCTCAAATTCAAGACCGATATCCTCGTCGGGATCCTTTTTGATTTTGACTTTTTTCACCTTACCCTTATGCTCAAATTCAATTTCAAGCACACTTTCCTTGACAAAAAACTGATAATCAAGGAAATCTCTGATGGGATGAGAATTGACAGAAAGAAGAATATCTCCTGCTTTTATTCCTTTTTTATATGCATAGGATTTTTTTATAACAGCTTCAATGACAGATGCCATATACATTCTCCTTTCCGACATAATAATATCCTTCCCGAATTCAGATTCAAGCTCAGGAAGTTTAACAGTAATCATTTTTAATGAGTGCAGATTTTTCTCACAGCAAGGCAAAAAGACGAAGGAAGGCGTCGGCCTTTCAGGGATTTTCAACTCAGCTATGGGAAAAATGCCTCATCAAACCAATAAAATTCAAAGTCTTTTTAATGAGCGCAGATTTTTCTCACAGCAAGGCAAAAAGACGAAGGAAGGCGTTGTACCTTTCAGGGATTTTCAACTCAGCTGTGGGAAAATACGCCTCATCAAACCAATAAATTTCAAAGTCTTTTTAATGAGCGCAGATTTTTCTCATAGCAAGGCAAAAAGACGAAGGAAGGCGTCGGCCTTTCAGGGATTTTCAACTCAGCTATGGGGAAATATGCCTCATCAAACCAATAAAATTCAGAGTCTTTTTAATGAGTGCAGATTTTTCTCACAGCAAGGCAAAAAGACGAAGGAAGGTGTTGACCTTTTCGGGATTTTAACACAGCTATGGGAAAGTGTGTCTCATTAAATAAAATTAAATAAGCTAAGTCTTTTAATGAGCGCAGATTTTTCTCACAGCAAGGCAAAAAGACGAAGGAAGGCGTCGGCCTTTCGAGGATTTTTAACACAGCTGTGGGGAAAATATGCCTCATTAAAACAGTAAAAAAGGCAGAGAAACACATTAGCTTCTCCACCTCTCAAAGTTCCAAAGGCTTAGTCTTCGTCCTTAACAATAACCTGCTTACCCTTGTAGTAACCACATTCACCGCAAACCTTGTGGGGAACTGTGTAAGCACCGCACTTTGCGCATCTTACAAGTGTAGGAGCTTCAATCTTCCAAACGTTTGAACGTCTCTTGTCACGTCTTGCCTTTGATACTCTTCTCTTTGGTACTGCCATTTCCAGCACCTCCTTATAAAATAATAATAAAATATAAAACTTTGTTATCAGTCAAGCATTGCCAGAAGAGCTTCGAATCTGGGATCCACGTCCTTCTCGCAGCTGCAGACTTCCTCATTAAGATTTGCTCCGCATTTGAAGCAAACACCCTTGCAGTCTTCCTTGCAAAGCAATTTGCCGGGAAGCTCAAGATAAATGTCCTCTAAAGTGAGTTCTCTGAGATCAAGTCTCATATTTTCAACGAGGATGAAATCATCGTTTTCTTCATCGTTGAGAGCCGAAACAAGACCGTGACTCATTCTGAAGTCACTGTTAAAGCTGATTTTTTCGCAACATCTGTCACAGGTAGCATCAAGTCTGACAGTCACATCAGCCTCAATGGTCACGACACCCGCATTGTTACTGATTTCACCTGAAAGAACAACAGGTGTTGTGAATGGAAACACACCGCCATATTCTTCTCCTGAAAAATCAAATTCACAATTAAGGGGAATCTTATCGACGCCTCCGCCGAATAAGCTTTCAAGTGCAATAATCATAACTCACCTCATATAACAGATACATTATATAGATAAAGGGTTGGTTTGTCAATAACAAAATGAAATTTATGTCAAATTTTTTAGATACTCAGGGCCGACCTCTCATCAGAAGGGTGAAGCCGCTCCCCTTTGTGTCAGCTTTTTGCCGTGGACACCTTGAAAGTGGCCGAGGTTGAACCGAAACACTTTTCACCGTCAAGCTTTATGAAGGCCTTGACTCTGAATTTATAAGCTGTGCCCGCTTCAAGATTTTTGACGGTGTAAGATGTACCCTTGACATTTTTTAATGCAACAAATTTGCCCTTTTCTTTATCATAGCAGTAAACTATGTAACCGTCGACCTCCCCTGCGCTGCTCCAAGAAAGAGTCACTGAGGAGGAAGTGGTTTTTGTTGCCGACATGCCTGTCACCTTCAGAGGAAGAGTGGAAAAGCTGTACTCCGGAGTGTAAGAGGAGGAAACAATCTTTCCGCTGACAAGATATACGGCACGGATTTTATATTTCTCCGATTTACCGCCGCTGAGTCCCGTAAGAGTATAGGTCAGCTTTTTGGTTGAAGCAATTTTGACATACTTGCCCTTTGCTTCGTCGAAGCGGTAAATGCAGTATTTGTTTGCGCCCTTTGCCGCTGTCCAGGAAAGTGTGTAAGAATTTTCTTTGATATCTGACACGGCAACCGACGAAACGGTTTCGGGAGCAGTATAGAAGGAAACTGAAGCCGACTTACCCTTTGCAAGTGCATAAGTTGTCTGAATGTAAGGAACAACCTTGATCTTCACCTTTTCTGCAGGAGTCTTTCCGCTGAGGGTGTAAGAGGCAGTTTTCACAGAATCGGTTTTTATAAACTTGCTTTTTGCAAAGTCATAAAGATAAATGTCGTAATGTGTTGCATTGACAACCTCTGCCCAGGTGATTTCACCGCCGTCACTTGTCTTAACAGCCTTAAGGGAAGTTATTTTGCCCGGCTTTGAGGAAGCGGTGAAGGTGTTTGTGAAGGCGCCCTCATAAACCACCGAATCAACGGACTTATAAAGAGAAAGCTTATAGCTGCTTTTTTCACCCTGAGTGAGATTTTCCGCAAGGAAGGTGTTCTTCGATGAGGATGCAATACGCTTTGAGCCCTTATAAACTCTGTATTTGTAACCGCTGACCTTGCCCCAGCTGATTAAATAACTGCTGTCGGTCACATCGGTAACGGTAATATCCTTGATTTTACCTGTGGGAAGATTTGAGCTGTAAACGGGAGCGGAATAATCTCCCGGATATTTTACTGAGTCAATAATTCTGAAGCATCTGACAACAAAATTATCAGCCTGACTCATCTCAGAGGAAAGCTTCAGTGAGCCTGCAGAGGCCTTAGCAGAGGCAAGGAAGGTATAGCTGCCGCTTTCTGCATCATAAGCAAAAACCTCATAACCGTCAGCACTCTGAATTTTTTCCCAGAAGATTTCTTTTTCACCCTTGGTATTAACCGTCAGCTTGGTTATAACTGACGTTGCCACCTGGGTTTTCACGCTGACGCAGACAGTTTCTCCGTAGGTATTATCATCAATTTTTCCTCTCAGGAAGATGTTATAGGGTACCAGAGCTGAAAGCCCCGTTATCTTATAAGGTGAAGAGGAAAGGGATTTATTGAGAACAACCTCCCCTGTCACCGCATTGACAACGGTCAACGCATATTTTGATGCGGCATTGGATTTTTTGAAGCTGAAAGAAACCTCAGAATCGGAAATCACCTTTGCCGAAAGCTCCTTGGGAGCAGTTGAGCCGTCTCCCACAGTGAATCTGACACGGTCAAATCTGCCAAGGGAGTCATAAGCAACAACATAAACTGTTCCGTTTTTAAGGAAATTGATATTTCCGTCTTCCGTAATCTGAGCAATTTTTGTGTCTGTGGACCAGAGGGAAAGCTCAACACCGGAGCTTCTGATATAACTGACATCGCAAAGACCCTTGTTGACCTTTGTCTGAGTTGTGATTTCAATAAAGTTTTCCGTTATATAGCCCTTGTAGGTCTTGCCGTTATAGCTGAAGCTGACATAATACCAATAGGGATACTGAAGAACAGAAGCGTAATATTTCGAATCAGTCTTGACCTTATCAAGAATTTTAACGGGTGTTCCCTTGAGCAGTCTGACGGTTGCGCCCGTGCTGTCAGCAAGAACATCATAATTATCTGTTGAGGGGCCGAGTCTTACACGGGTGAAATCAGCCTTGACAACACCGTTTTGCACAGAGCCCTCATAAAGTCTTCCCTCACCCTTTTCATCATCTGCACAGGGCATATTCTCATAAACGGGAATGGAGAAAACAATGTTGCCATCAAGAAGGCCGATTGACTTATAGGAAAGATAAGTTGTATAGCCCTGAGACAGAGCACCCGTAAGGTTTGTCATATACTGATGAGTATATGTGGCATAGCTTGATTCGGGATTGACGTTAAAACGCTGAAGATATCCCGTAAACTGACCCTTTGCAATATATTTTTCACCGATATATTCTGCACCGCCCTTGATGGAGCGCATGGGGGTTTTCCAGGGCTTGTAATAATCCTCACCCGAAGACGCCCAAGCCAGACCTCTTGTGATTGCACCTTCACCGTCTGTTGCTCCGATATTATAAAAATTATAAATACCGGGATAAGTTGCATGCTTACCGCTGACGCTCTGGCTTCCGTAGGTGCCTACCTCGTTGAGAATCTTTGAGGCAATATAGCAGGGATTGATGTTACTTTCCTTACCTGCGGCATAAATCACCTGAGCATAGGTGCGGGAGTCGGTTTTCTGTTTGCCGTCAGTGGTGTAATAGGTTATCTTCTTTTCAGACATAAAGGAGCCCTTGAGAATCTTTTCAACGGCATCAACGGTTATGTTGTCACTGAAGGAAAGAAGCTCAAACTGAAAAATACCCTCTTCATTGAGAAAGTTTCTCGGGTCAAGATAGAAGGAAACCGCAAGTCTGTTTGCTTCAACAAAACCGCCGTCCTTATAAATGTAGCTGCCCGTTGCACTGTTATAATCCCCCGGATCTCTGCTTTTATAAATCTCAGAGGCGGTTGAGTGATGGACAAGTGATTTTTCACCCGTTTCATTATCAACTGCTTCATTGAAGTCAAGATAAGTGAACATCGGCTGAAATACCCAGTTGGGATATTTTTCGTGAAGCTCCCTCAAATAAGGCTTATAGCTTTCAGGGAAGGCAGCAATCTGCTGCTCAAAACCGTCATCAGCGGCAAATCCGTTGAAAACAAGACAGCTCATAACCGTCAATATCAAAGCTACTGACACCATGAATAATTTTTTTATGTGTGTTTTTTTCATTTATTCACATCCCAAAATTTTGTCTGTTCCGATTTATAGCTGTGGTTCAGAGTACAGTTTACTCATTCAAGAAAGGAAAGTCCGCTGAGAATTGAGCTGACAGCCTCATCCTCTGCCTTTTCTGCAGCCTCTTCCTTTTCAACGGCAAAGCCCATGATTGAAGAAAGAATTGAGCCAATCATTTCGTCATCCTTCTGTGCTTGTGCCTCGGCAGACTCTGTTTCCTCAATCTCCTCTGCGGCAGCACCGTCAAACTCAGCCTGAAGCTGAGCTTCAATTTCGTCAAGAATCTTCTTGCCGTCGAAGCCGTCGGCAGGCTTTGACTCAATCACAAGAGAATAACTGTTTTCAGAAATTCTTTCAATGAAATCCTTGAGGCTGTTGCAAAGCTCGTCAGCAACATCTCTGAGACGGCTTGTTGCCTGATTGATTTCGGAAACGGGATTTTCCTCTACCTTTTCTGCACTTGCAAGAATTTCAGCGTTGAGCTTTTCTGCCATTTCCTTCAATTCCTGCTTTTCTTCAAGAGCGCTTGCCACTCTGCTCTCCCATTCGGAAATAAGTGCCGCCTGCTGCTGAATGATTTCATCACTCTTTTCAAGCTGAGCCTTAAGCTCTGAAATTTCCTTTTCCATTTTGCTTTTTTCGGAGTAATGAACATTGCGGACTCTTTCAATGTAAGAAACAACGTCTTTTCTGTTGAAGCCTCCGAAGGTTGATTTTCTGAGATTGCTGAAATTGTTATCCATAATATTTCACTGCCTTTTAAATCAAATTTATTCAGATTAATTATAGCAAAAAGCGATAATAATTGCAACCGTATTGAAAAATTAATTCCGCAGAGCTATAATAACTCTGAGGTATGAAGGGAGAGTGAAGAAATGATTAACAGTATTTCAAGTGAGATATTGGAAATTCTCAGTGCACTTGAAAATGCAGGACACAAGGCTTATATTGTCGGCGGCTTTGTCAGAGACATGCTGATGAACACCCCTCCCCACGATGCCGACATCACCACCGATGCCGAGCCCGAGGAAATCAAAAAAATCTTTTCTCATCTGAAAACCCTTGACATCGGCATCAGGCACGGCACCGTGACCGTCATCATCGGCTCACAGCTTGTGGAAATCACCACCTTCCGCACAGAAAACAAATATACCGACTCCCGCCATCCCGACTCGGTATCCTTCACAAAAAGTCTGACAGAGGACCTGGCAAGACGGGACTTTACCGTGTGCGCCATTGCCTGCAGCAGCAAGGGTGAAATCACCGACCTTTACGGCGGCAGAAAAGACCTTAAGGCACGGATAATCCGCTGTGTCGGTGAGGCTGAAAAACGCTTCAGAGAGGATGCTCTTCGTATTCTCAGAGGATTGCGCTTTGCTTCTGTGCTCGGCTTCACAATTGAAGAAGAAACGGCAAGAGCAATGCACAACTGCTGCGGTCTTCTTGACAAAATCAGCAAGGAAAGAGTTTTTGAGGAGCTTTCAAAGCTTATCTGCGGCAAAAATGTAAGATATATCCTTGAAAATTTCAGTGATGTGCTTGAGCAGGTCATTCCCGAAATCAAAGGAATGAAGGGCTTTGACCAGAAAAATCCCCATCATATTTATGACATTCTCAGTCACACTGCCGTTGTTGTTGAAAGTGCTCCTCCCCTTCTTCATCTGAGACTTGCCGCTCTTTTTCACGATTCGGGAAAGCCTGACACCTTCTCCCTTGACAGTGAGGGAATGGGACACTTTTATTCCCACGCATCACTCAGCGCCCGTAAAACACAGGAGGCTCTCACCCGTCTGAGATGTGACAAGGAAACTCTCACAAGGGTTACGGAGCTTGTCAGAAGACACGATGCCCCCATTGAAGAAAATGAAAAGGCAATCAAAAGAAAGCTCAGAAGCATGGGAGAGGAAATGCTGCTTGATCTTATCACCCTTCAAAGAGCAGACACCATGGGTCTTGCACCCGAATTTCATTCAAGAACGGCTCATTTCGATGCCCTTGAGCAGCTTGTCAGAGATGTGCTTTCAAGTGAAAGCTGTTTTTCGCTCAGAAGCCTTGCCGTAAACGGCAGAGATATGCTGAGCCTGGGCCTTGAGGGAAAGGAAATCGGAAAGGCTCTGAATCTTGCCCTTGAAGCTGTGATTGAAGAAAGGGTCAGAAACGAAAAAGAGGAGCTGCTTGAATTTATAAAAAATCACAAGACATAAAAAAGAGCCCGGCCGCAAACAATTTGTGACCGTGCTCTTTACTTTTTTATTCGATAATATAAACCTTCACACCGTGACCGTTGACAGTTGTGCTGATTTTTGAAACATCGGTAATTGTGTTTTCCTCCCAGACATCAAAAACGCTGAAGCTGTGCTTTGAGGGAAGATTGACGAAGCCGAGGTCTGCAATTTCCCTGAGATCAATTTCTGCAGTTTTTGAACCTGAGCACTTGTTGAAGACACAAACGGCAGCCCTTGAATTTTCAAGAGGCTTGACAAGAATGTCAACAAGTCCTGCCTTGATTCTGCGGCACTGAACGCCAAGAGGATCCTGATTGATTCCGATCATTTTCTTGTTGGTGAGAATCTGATAAACCTTGTTTTCCCTGTCGATGCTTCCGTCAGGTTTGATGAAGCTTCTGACATCGTTGCCGAGAATCAGAGGTGCATTCATCATACACCAGAGACTGAAATGTGACTTGTTTTCCTCGTGAGTGAGGCTTCCGTTGCCCACCTCAAGCATATCGGGATCATTCCAGCCGCCCACACAAGCGTGCTTGGCAAGACGGACATTATGCTCATAAATGAGTGAAACCGATTTCCAGTTTGCCTGAATGTCGCCTGTTGTTCTCCAGAGATTACCCGCCTCTGCACCCCATTTGTAAGGAGTGTTGAAGCCCCATTCACAAAGTGAATAGATAATGGGCTTATGCTCGGTGCCGTTCTTTTCGGCATACTCACGGGTTGCTCTTTTCAGCTCTCTGCCCATCAGCTTATACTGAATTGCAGCGCTGTCCATTCTTGAGCCCACAGGGTTTGAAAGCACAACAGTGTTGACACCTGCCTTGAGTCTGATGTCAGCCTGAAGCTTTCCGTCAGGAGTCCAGTTCTTTCTGCTTGCGCAGTAAATGTGATATTCATCGTGGCCGTTGACAGTTGCCATAATGAATTTTTCCTTCCTCTTATCCTTGCGGATATCAAGATTGATTATGTATTCACCGTCACAGTCAGCTTCAACCTCAATGAGAATACTGCCGGATCTTGCATCAAGTCCGTCAATATAATTGCCCGTGTCGACCTTTTCATCGGGTACGATTCTCGCAAGACCTCTGAGGGTCATTTCCTTTGAGGTGAAATAAGCAAAGGGCTTACCTTCTCCCTCCTTTGCAAAGGAAACAGCAATAATGTGGGGTGCGTTTGAGGGAATGGGCTCGTTATGGCAGAAATCATATTTGAAATATTCAATGCCCCATTCGGCAAAGGTGTCAGCGTCAATCCTTTCGTGGCGGAGACTTGCGGGATAATCCTCACAGGTGTGAGTGCCGTTTGAGGAATAAATGCCCAGCTTGATGCCTCTGCTGTTAACATATTCTGCAAGGCTCCTGATGCCGTTGGGGAAAGTAATTTTGTCAGCCTGAAGCTTTCCGTCCTTGTCTCTTGCGGAGCTCTGCCAGCAGTCATCAATGTTGACATAAACATATCCTGCCTCAGCAAGACCGCTGTCAGCCATTGCATCGGCAATTTCCCTGATAAGCTTTTCACTGATTTTGTGACGGAAAAGATTCCAGCTTGACCAGCCCATCGGCGGAGTCAGGGCAACACCGTTGTTATAGCCTCTTTCGGCACACTGAGTAACTCTCATTTTGCCGACAGCCTTTTTGATGCTGCAAAGAGGACAGAAGGTTTTTTCGTTGATTTTTTTGGCGGCAATACCCACTCCGAGAGTGACACCCGTTGCCGCTGCCGCTGTGACTGCATTTTTGACGTTCATAAATTTTCTCCTTTTATATAAGATTTAATGCTTTGACCGCAAATATAATTGCAAACATTGTGAAGATTGAACCAAAGCTCGTCCAGACCACAAGCTGACCCGCAAGCTGCTCGTCTCCCCCGATTTCACCCACCATAACTGCACTTGAAACCGCAACAGGAGTTGCAAAAAGAGCAATCAGAGCGGGATATTCAATTTCCGTAAGGCTTATAATCCCCGCATATTCAGAAAGAATAAAGCCTGCAGCAATGGCAAGCACGGGGGCAACAACAAGCCTTGTGACAACACCGAAGGTAATCTGATTTCTCAGCTGACTGACCTTGCCCATATCAAATCTTGCACCGAGAACAACAAGAGCAAGAGGTGAAGCAACCTTTGCGGCACTTGAAAGAGCCGAATAAAGAAAAGGCAGATCATCCCTGATTGAAAATTCAATTGGCAGAGTGTTTCTCAGCACAACCGTTATAATGCCGGCAAAAACCGAAAGAATAAGCGGATTTTTTGCCGTTGTGATGAGTGTGCTTCTGAGAGTGTTTTTATTGTCCTTGTCTGAATAACGGCAAAGAACCGTAACAGCAATGATATTGAACAAGGGAATTGAAACGGCTGAAAGAATACTTGCAAAAGCAAGAGCCTTTGCACCTGCAAGGCTTTCAGCAAGAGGCAGACCGATGATTGCATAATTCGATCTGAAAAAGCACTGAATGAGAACACTCTTCTGTCCTCTTGTTTTTGCAACAGTACCTGAAAGGACATAACCCAGAACAAAAAGCACAACAATTATTGCAGCACAAAAAAGAATTACTCTCCAGTTGATTTCGTCAATGCTGTCAATGGAATAAATGTTGACATAAAGAAGCAAGGGAAGAAAGACTCTGAAAACAAGTCTGTTAAGTTTTTTGAAAAAGCCGTCATCTGCAAAGTTAAACACTCTCAGGCACCAGCCCAAGGCCGCAAGAAGCAGAATGGGCATTACGGCATTGAAGGAAAAAAGAAATATATCTTTCACTGTGCGCCTCCGAGAATTCTTCTGATTTCAGCTGTGAGGATTTCGGCTGCAATTTCATTGGATTCAGCACCGGGGTGACCGTCAATAACAATGGGGTTTTCACCCATTCTGAAATTAACTGTCAGTGCGCTCACCCTTGTGTCACCTGATTCAAGCTGAAAATCCTCAACAGCCTTTTCAATGCACGGGAAAAGGGAATTATTCATATCACCCAATATGCAGAGAATATATGCTTCGGGATTTTTTTCTCTGATAACAGCAAGAAAATCCTTATAAGCAAGGGCAAAGGACTGTTTTCTGAAATTGTTCCCGAGGCAAAAGGATGCATCGTTTGTGCCCAGGTTGATAACAACAAAATCGTTGTCCGCCTTTGAAAAATCCCAAAGATATTCTTCTGAACCGTGAACAGCCTTGCCGTAATAAGTCGGCACAAGAGCATTGCTGTTCCGTCTTCCGTCACCTGAAAAGCCCGAGTAAACTCCGTAGCCCGAATAACAGACTGCACTGCAGTCCGCATTCAGCTTTTCGGCTGTAAGATAAGCATAAGTCTTCACAAAATTTTCCGTGGCAGTTGAAAAGCTGCCCTTGCTGCCTGCATCAATTCCGTATCCGCAGGTTATGGAGTCACCGATAAACTCAATTTTAAGCTCTTTTTTGTTTGTCGGGCAGATGTCGTCAGCACTGAAAACGCTGATTTCGTCAACGGCAACCGAGGAATACATTGCCTCGGAAAGCTTGACAACCCTGACTGTGCTGCCCCATTTTGCCGTTGTGACATTGATGTCCGTTTCTCCGGAAACAAGAGTGTCCGCAACCTGAACTCCGTCAACAAAAACGGCAACTCTGGGAAGCTTATTGGAAAGCACATAGCTGTCCGTTGCAGGAGTAAGAGTGATTTTTGCATAATCACTTTTGCAATAAAATTCAAGCCCCGAGCCCGAATAAGAAAGAATCAGTCTTTCTCCGTCATAATATGTTCTTCCGACGTATCTGACATAATTTTCCGAGGGGCTGAAGGTACGGAAATATTCCTGATTCTGATTGACAGCCTGGGTCATTTCAATTCCACCTTCTCCGAAGGGTAATACTGTCGGCTGCTGCTGTGAGCCGAAAGCAAAAACAAGCATTATTACCGCAGCCGAAGCAATGACTGCTGAGATAATCCGTGAAAATTTTTTCAAATAAATCACCTGAAAAATATCGGCCGAAGCCGATTGTATTTTGTCATTCAGCTTCATTATATCTTATGGCACAATGAATGTCAAATGTATAATTATGTATAAGGCTCAGCTGTCCGCGTGGGATTATTCCCGCTGGCTGACAGACTGTTGAGAATGTGACAAAAATACCAAAGCCGTGCAGAGATACCGTGAAGCTCAAAGCAATAAAAAAGCGGTCTGAAGACCGCTTTTGATTTATTTGCTGAAAACAACTGTTGTGATGCTGTCTGCACCGATATTGATTTTCTTGATGCCGTTGCCCTGCTGAGCTGTAAGCTCAAGGTTGCTGTCTGCATCAGTTGTGTAAACCTTCATATCGCGAAGAAGAAGACCTGAGAAATTAATCTGCTTTTCCTCATCACTCTCATTGACAATAACTGCAACATAATCACCCTCGGGTGTTTCATAAGCGGAAACAGTCAGATTGTTTTCAATGAGATAAACGGGATATTTCTTGTCATTAATCCACTGAATCCATTCTGCTTTTTCTGCCTTGATGTCTGCAACGCTGAGGTCAAAATCAATAACCTTGCTGCCGACGGGAATGAATTTTGAATAATGGGCAAAAGCATAATATCTGCTGCCGATTTCATAATCATCATAATTGCTTGCATCAACACCGATCATTGAGTCTGTTGATTCACCGTCTTCACCGAAGATGTTGACAGCAACCCAGCTTGACCAGGAGCTTGCTCCCGAAAGGGTGATATCCTCACCGATAATCTTTGCCATATAAGTTGCAGCTTCAATGTCATAAATTGTGTGTGAATTGGGAAGCTCACACCATTCACTCATATCAATTTCAACGTCGGGATACATAAGCTCAAGGTAATTACCGTAGGTGCTCTTGAGGGCAACATTGCCGTCTGTCCAGTAGCTGTGATATGCATAGGGACCAAGAACCGAAGCAATTTCTTCATCGGCATAAAGAGCATCAATACCGTCAAAGGCGTAATGATTGGGATTATCGATGCTTACCTGACCGCTTTCCATCATAAGAAGCTTGACGTCAAGGTTTCTCTCCTTGATTTTCTGAGCAAAAACTCTTGCAACCTCAATGACTGTTTCAAAATCGTAATGACAGCCTTCCTGTCCGACCCAGCCGCCGCCCCAGGACCATTCGGGCTCATTGATGGGGCTGATGTATTTGACGGGCACACCTTCACCGATGAAGTGCTCGGCAATGTCAAGCATATAATCGGCAAAGTCCTCATAGCATTCTTCCTTAAGGTTGTTTGTGTTATCCTCAAAGCTGCCTGAAGCATGACCTGATTTTGTCATAAGATAATGAGGTGAGTTTGCAAAGAGAACAACAGTGTCAATGCAGCCGTACTCAAGGCTCTTGAAAAGCATCTGCTGAGCATTTGCATCCTTTGACCAGTCGTATGTAAGCTCTCCCGTTGCGGCATAGGCATCAGCAACAAGGAAGCTTTCTGTCATTCTTGAACGGTCTGAATAGCATCTGGGCTCAGGATGCTCAGCCTCACCGCCGCCGACGTTGTAACGGTAAACGTTAAGACCGAGACCCTCCTTTGAATAAAGAAGCTTTGCATATTCCTCGGCAGTTTCCTCTGAATCAACCATCTGAGCCCACCAGGCAGCAGATGTGCCCCAGCCTGTGATTTCCTGCTGAGGAAGATATGACTTGAGACGTACCGTCGTTCTGTCACCGGAAATGCCGAACCAGCCTGCAATTGTTGAAAGAACAAACAAAAGCAAGGTGATATAATAGCACATTTTCTGAAGAAAAACTGTTTTATTTTTCATAAAAACACTCTCCTATTTTTTTGATTCTCCTTAAGGTAACGGTAATCGAACCTGACAAGCCTTAAAAGTCCGATTTACAGCACCTTTAATGATTTTTCTCCTCGCAAGACGCGAGTATTGTTTCGTCGAAGAAATCCTTAAATGCACTGTAACTCGGACATTTAAGGTTCTTCGAAGTTTAACGGCTGAAGATTTTTGCTGCAGCAAGGCAAAAAACGCAGAAAGGCTGCCGCCTTTCGAGGCTTTTTAACAATGTTGCAGTGAAAATATACTCCGTTAAACCTTATCGGGTTCGACTG